>NZ_JAQMWQ010000002.1 GCF_030403775.1 Paenibacillus sp. BSR1-1 | reverse complement strand
CATCTGAAGATATTTTAGCTGTTAACGAAGTAACATTGACTAATAAAATCAAGGAATTATGTAAAAGTCGTTCAATAAGATGGGCAAAGGAAAAAGCCCAACAACTTAAGGAAGCAGCAGCAAAGAATCCGTTTCAAAAGACACTATATCATAGTCATTTACTGAGTCTTAGTATGTATATTAATATGCTTCTTCAATACAAAGAGCATCTATCAGAGTTGGAGGCTGAGATAGATACTCTCGCAAAGGAAATTGAAGAATATAAGATTATCCAATCTATCCCTGGTATCGGAGAAAAAATCGCTGCAACGATCATTTCAGAAATTGGGGAGATAGACCGGTTTAATCACCAAAAAAAACTTGTCGCATTCGCTGGAGTGGATCCAGAGGTGTTTGAATCAGGTAAATTTAAAGCTACTCTGGTTCGTATTACAAAACGTGGGTCAAGTAGGTTGCGGCACGCCTTATATATGGCTGTTCGCTCTGGGATCCGTGATTGTCGTAAGCAGAAAACAACTGATGAAATTATCCCTAGAAACAAGAGATTAAGAGCGTTTTATGATAAAAAGCGTGAGGAAGGCAAACTTTATAAAGTAGCCGTTATTGCTTGTGTAAATAAGCTCTTACATTGGATCTATGCCATATTAAAAAACAGAACTACTTTCCAAGATATAGCCTAATTAAGATTTCCAGCTAAATAAGACAAAACCTTCCAATCATCAGTTAGCGGAAGGTTATTTGGCATGCTTATTTTTAGTATATCATGGCTAAATATTATTTTTTATTGAAAAATATTGACAAACTATTAGCTGGTTTAGCTGAATAAGAAAGCCACCAGTCGGTATTAGTTAATTTAATAAATTTAATATAATCATTAACAAAATGGATAATGAAATGAAACCTATCATAAAGTATCCAAAGTATTTTAATTGTTTTGGTAGCTTGTTTATCTTAGCATTAGAAGGGTTACTAGCATTTCCTTCAATCTCGTTAAAATGGTCTATTGCATCATTAAATGGTTTATTCTCATCCTTCATACAACCACCCCTTTACTAAATAATAACATTATTCAGTCCTCTGTACTGGGATTTTTTGTATTATTTTCCTAAACTAACCTGCTCCGTTAGCGGAACAAGAAAAAAGGATCGCCGCAGCCATCCCGATCTTTAACTCTTGCAACCGTTAGCATAAGTACAATGTTTCACAAACTTATTTTTGAAAAAGTAATTTTTAAATTTTGGCTTTGTTAAATAGTATTGTTGTTTTTCAGGTATAAAATATGGGAACGTCCGATTTGGACGTTCCAGTTCTTATCCCATTAAAGCCCCCTATAATGGAATAACTGTAAAGCTAATGAAGATTTTTTAAAAGCTGCGTTTCGCTGCCCAAGCTCCTTGCATTTTACTAAGGAATACAATTTGCCCAATATGATAGGCGTCGTGCATTGCTAAACTCTTTAGTTCAATCATTAATGGATTGTCTTCAGGGATTTCTCTATACAAATCTTCTAGTTCTGATGTTGCTAGTATTTTTTCTAGTTCACGATGAACATAAAAGTATTCTTGTTTTGTTTTCTGCCAATTTTGAGACGTCTCAGTTGGTAATCGATATGTAGCGTCATTATTTTCTGCCTGTGGTTCATTTGTTGTTTCACCAAGAAATCGTAACAGAATTCTTTTTTCAAAGAAAAGCAAATGACAAACTAATTCCCAAATGGAATGTGCCCCCACAACTGGTTTCCAAATTGCCTGTTCAAAAGTGATATCCTCTAGCACTTTTTCAAGTGGTGGAAACCAGTCTTCTTGATCTAAGCAGCTTGCCCATTGCTGTAACAAAAGTGTCCTTACCTCCATTTTCTATTACCTCCAATTTTAATCCCTTTAATAGATAATCATTTTAGTCAAGATTCATTTGAGTTGTATTTTCTATTCAAACTTACCTTCCCTCAACCAATATTTTAAAGTAGAATCCCCATCCACTTACACAAATTTTAAGAAATATCAGTCAAATAAGAAATACCATATTTCCCCTTAAAATGCTCGATTTATTTGTCGAAAACCAAAATTTTCATTTAATTTCTTTTTCAACTAACCTGCCCCTTTAGTTCAACAAGCAAAAATGACCGCCGCAGCGATCATTTGCCAGAAAGTGGTCTTTCACTCACAAACCGGTTTTTTTAAGAACAATTTTTCACAATCTTATAGCCAACTCGTACACGCTTATTGAGAAATACGCTCGTACTGACTGTGAATCAGCTTTCGAACCAACTTCAAAACCGCCAACAGTATCAGGAATATGAACGGATAAAGAACTGCAGAGTACCAAATTTTCCATTGATTGTAATAAAAGTATCCAGATTTGTCCGCTAACCACTCATAAACTACGGCGAAAACCGAGCACCCTATGATGTACCAAAATTTCTGTGCAACATTCTTCATGTACTGATAGTAATTCAGAAAAATAGCGTTAGCTGCAGGATAAATGCCGAATATGACAATTAAAGATCCCCATTGAGGACCTTTCTGGAAGTAGCCGTACCAATCGAGTTTTAGGTCTAAATAGATGTTCACTATCAGCTCAAAAACGCATGCAAACATACAAGTTGCGAATATCTCAGTTTTAGTCAGCTTCATAGGCATTAACCAGAACACGGTATTAAGTACAATAACCGTTAGTATTAAGAACCACACTTCACCTCACGTCCTTCACTATATTTTCCAACAGAATCGAATAATTCATTCGCCAAATAGCCATTACACAGTGGGATTCTTTTGTGCTTATTCAAGTAACCTGCCCCGTTAGTTGATCAACAACAAAAAAGAGCTGCCGCCGCAACTCTCTCTCTTCAAGTCAAGCACCCTAAAGTTTAAGTACATTTCTACACAAACTTGATTTCAAGAATTTACCTATTCTCCTTTGAACACGGGCTTTCTCTTCTCAGCAAAGGCTTGAACCCCTTCCTGAACATCTTTGGTACCAAAACATTGTTTAATAAAAGCGTACTCTTGTTTTAAAATGGTTGTTAGATCAGTGTCAGGGCTTGCAGCAAGCAATCTTTTAGAAAGCGTCATTGCTACCGGCGGTCCTGCCGCTAATTCCCTTGCAAAATCCATCACTTGTTCCTGAAATTCTTCATTAGGGAATATCCCGTTCACCAATCCAATTCGTTCTGCTTCTTCAGGGTAAATGTCCCGACCGGTTAAGATCAATTCGGCAGCCTTTGCCTGCCCGACCAACCGCGGTAAAAAATAACTCATTCCCGCATCGGGGCTGAGACCGCGGCGAATGTACCCAGCAGTTACCCTTGCGTCAGAAGACATGAAGCGGATGTCACAAGCCAGAGCCAGCGCGAGTCCTGCACCAGCCGCAATCCCATTGATCGCCGCAATAACTGGCTTATCACAATAAACAATCCCCAAAGC
The DNA here is from genome assembly GCF_030403775.1 of Paenibacillus sp. BSR1-1. Lineage (GTDB taxonomy): Bacteria > Bacillota > Bacilli > Bacillales > Cytobacillaceae > Neobacillus. The sequence continues at coordinate 486,324 of NZ_JAQMWQ010000002.1, read as the reverse complement.
TTGATGACCAACCCAACCCAATTGATCTAATTTTTGATAACGGGATTGAGCGTCTGGATTTCTCTTCGCATAATCGGTCAAATCAAGACCTGCACAGAATCCTCGTCCACTTCCAGTAATTACTATGACACGGACATCATCGTCAGCAGAAGCCTCCTTAATTGCTTGGATAATCTCGGAGCTAAGTTTATCATTGACGGCATTAAGACGTTCAGGTCTGTTTAGTGTCAGTGTACGAACCCCATCCTTTGTTTCAATAATCATATGTTCCAACTTTTATTCCTCCTCAATAATTTGATTTTTAAATTTATTTACTATTCCGACTATTTTCAATATAACACTCTACTCAAATGCTTGTCACATTTAATTTACTGATATAAAGAAAAAATAGATATATGACGAAATTGTAAAGTATATGAAATAAATAAGCATAACAACCGTCCTTCATATACCTTTTCCCTATGAAAATTCTTTAAAAGGCAGCAGTGAATAAAAGACTGATTAACTGAAAAAAATGTAATAACTATGTTTTGAGGAGATGTTAAAAATGGCATTTGAGGAAGGACTCGCTCAATCAGAAAAAGCCTATAACCAGCTCACTGAGGTAAGTTCTTTATTTGCAAAAGCAGTGACAGAAGATTTTTTCTTTACATGGCAATGGTGGTTTGGAGTGGCCCTATTTGTAATCCCATGGATTGTTTGGATTATATTTAGGAAAAAAGATAGCACAGGACGTCTTCTTTTAGCAGGCTTCTTGACCATCATATTGTCACTTACGATAGATCTTGCGGCCTTATCACTAGGGTTATGGTCTTACCCAATGGTAATCATTCCTCTAGCACCCTTTCTATTTTTACCCTATCACTTCTCTATAGCACCAGTTGGGATTATGTTCGCTCTACAAATAAAGCCAAAAATGAATTCCTTGTTAAAAGGAGTCATATTTGCAGCAATTGCTGCTTTTGGAGGAATGAATTTCTTTAACGCGATCGACTTCTATAACCCTAAAAATTGGTCCACTTTATATGATTTTATTATTTTTTTAACTCTTTACTATGTCGCTTATGCGGTTACAAAGATGGAAAGCTATTCTAAATTAGATAAGGGATAAACAATATTTGTTACGACATAAAGGCGAGATGAATTAAGGAGTCATTTATTGCAACTTCAGTTACTTTTATTTCCTTACAATACTTATAGTTGCACTAGACGGCGAAAGGAACTTCTTTTCTCCAACGGAAAAAACAGATTTTTGACGTTTTATTTCTGCATATTGAAGTACCTTGCCTTTATTTAGAAAAACCAATAGATATATATCGTCCCTCTTATCAATATCACTTGGGTCTTTAAAATGGACATCTAATTGTTCATCGATACTTTCTTGAGTTGTATAAGGTGGAAAGATAAAGGCTTTGTCCCAGGTGAAATTAGCCAAAGATGTTATATCTATTTCACTTTTACTTTTGTTTTCCACTACTGTATGAATAGACTCTTCTAATTTTTTACTCTGTCGTACATTACTGTCACTAAATCCTACTAACAAATATAAAGAAAAAATAACAATTATAACTTTTTTCAATTTAAATCCCCTTTTCTCAATTATTTCCCCATTGTTTTCTCCTTAGAAATTTAATAGCTCTTTTCTAATCACTATTTTACCATTTCATTCTTCCGCTAACCTGCTCCTTTACTTTTTAAAGTATGCCACCAAATTGGCAAGCAACGTGTAAGGGCGTGTACGATATCCAAAACGTAAACAGCTACCCCAGCCACTTAAAAAAGTAGATGGATCGCTTTAACGGCGTTTCAACATTTTTTGGCTTGGTTTCGTTACTTAGACAGCAGGAATATGAGAATACAGCATCGAATAAGAAAAATATGTTGGTGAAATCATGCCTGTTTTCTGTGACCGACACGAATGACAATCTTCGGCTTTCTGCTTATAATTGTTAATAGATTAGCAATCAAAATCCCTCATGAACAAAGGAGAACTAAAAATGAGAAAACTTGTTCTATTTCTGCACGCATCTCTTGACGGTTTTGTAGAAGGTCCGAACGGTGAAATGGACATTGGCTGGGTTTCATACGATGCTGACTTGGAGAAACACGCGAGAGAAATTCTGAGTACTGCCGACACTGTCATATGGGGACGTGAGACTTATCAGATGATGCACAGTTACTGGACAGCTGTGCCATCGGACCCCTCAGCCTCGCACCATGAACTGAATCATGCCGAGTGGATCGAAAAGACACCCAAAATCGTTTTTTCCACGACGCTGGAGAAAGTAGAATGGAACAATTCCAGACTGGTGAAAGAAGATGTCGAGAAAGAGATCAAGAACCTCAAACAGCAGCAAGGCAAGGATATGGTCATCCTCGGCAGTCCTAGGTTAGCACACTACCTTATGCAGCTTGGTTTAATAGATGAGTATAAAATTACGGTTTCTCCCGTCCTGATCGGCAGCGGGTTGCCGTTATTCCAAGGTCTCCAGGAGAAGGTCAATCTTAAACTTATTGAAAACAAGACATTTGAGTCTGGAGCCATAGCCCTAGTTTACCAGACGGTTAGATGACCTTGTCTCCTAAAACAGATTACGACAGATACGATAGCTCAATAAGCCGCCTCTTCAACAAGGCGGTTTTCTTATCTTTAAGGTCAACATCAGGATTTAACATACCTTTTTTAAATAAATTTGTCTTTTTATTGTACTATTCTGCCCCCGTTAGCTCAGCAAGAAAAAAGACCGCCGCAGCGATTCATCTTTAACTCAAGCACCCGGTAGTGAAGCTACTACAAACTCTCTGGCAAGTGATGTTTATACATTTCTAATGCATTTGTATTTTCTTCTAAAACAGCCACAATTTTGGGATGAGGCTTAGCAAAGATAACTGGATAATCCTTTTCATCAAGTTCTTCATTAATGGAAAAAGCTAATTTTTCTTCTTCAATTGAAAATTGAGCAGCAATTCCCTCTTTATTTCCACGAGCATCAACCCTAATCCATTTATTAAGTGATTCAAGGAAGATAGCATTTAAAGCGTGAATACAATACCCTTTTTCTGGGGTATCAAATAACATCAATCTTTGATAACAAAAACCAATTGGTATTTCCTGTGAACGTAATAAAGACGCTAAGAGGTGTGATTTGGCATAGCAAATTCCCTCTTTAAAGTATAATACTTCCGAAGCATTACAAGTAACTCGCTTCGATTGAATATCCCAAGAATGAGAAATTTCATCACGAACAAATTTATAAGCTATTCTTGCTTTTTCAATTTCCGTTTGAGATGGATTAAAAAGTTCATCTGCTTTCTTTTTTATAATTGGATTAGAAAAATTAACTTCGTTTAATTCGAGTAAATAGTCATCTAGTTTTTTCGACTCACATACCAAATTCATATATACTTCTCCCCTCAACAAAATGCATAAATATGTATATATAAACATTATTTTACGATTTTTATTAGTTGGATCACAATCTTTGTTAGGTATTCTAGGAATTTTTGAATAAATTTTTTCAGTTTTTTATATTGACTTAAACCTCGGTTTAAGTCGTATGATAGACCTGTCGACGAAAGATGAAGAAACAATTTGGAGGTCTCCAGATGAATTACTGTTCAATTAGCGAAGCCGCAGCCAAATTCAATTTACCACAATCAACGTTACGTTATTATGAAAAAAAAGGCTTACTACCATTTATCCAGCGTGATGAAGCAGACAGACGGTTATTTTCAGATTATCAAATGGCGCTCTTTGAAATAGTGCTGTGTTTAAAAAACACGAATATGCCGATTAGCAGTATTAAGCAATATATGGACTGGGTTATTGAAGGTGACCCTACCGTTGAAAAAAGACTCGAAATGATGATGCAACACAAACAAACCGTGCTAAATGAAATTTCATTAATGACAGAATCCCTAAAAGGAATTGACTTCAAAATTGAACGCTATACAAAACAAATTCAGGAAAGAAAACAGGATGAGTACTGAAGGAAATAGTAAAAAAGGGAAAAGAGGAACTATAATGAAACTTTCAGGAAATACAATATTGATAACAGGTGGAAGCACTGGAATAGGATTGGCTTTCGCGGAACGTTTTATAAAGGCTGGGAATACAGTCATTGTCTGTGGACGACGTGAAAAGGTACTCCAAAACGCGAAAGAAAAACTCCCAAACCTAATTACTCGTATAAGTGATTTGACTATTGAATTTGAACGTGCAGCATTGTTTGACTGGGTAACATCCAACTATCCGGATGTGAATGTTTTAATTAACAACGCAGGAATCCAACAAAGTTTTAACGTGTTAAAGGCGGATTCAAAGAAAGATTGGGGTTATTTCAGTAAAGAAATCTCAACAAATCTAGAAGCACCGTTCCAACTCTCTATGTTATTTGCTCCATTTTTTGCAAATAAAAAAGAGGCAACTATTATTAATGTGACATCTGGGTTAGCTTTTACTCCATTTGTAATTGCACCTATCTATTCAGCAACGAAAGCAGCGCTCCATTCCTTTACAGTGAGTCTCAGACACCAACTTTCTGACACATCCATAGAAGTCATTGAAGTTGCTCCTCCAGCGGTGAATACAGATTTTTTAAACGGTGCAGGTCTGCCTGGAGAACCATTAGATGCATTCGCAGATGGCATTTTCAAAGAATTAGAAGAGGGTAAAAACGAAATCGGATATGGTACATCTGTGAATCGCTTACGTATGTCACGGGATGAAATCGACGAATACGTCGAGAAAAGTTACCAAGCAACAAAGAACTTAATTTAGTAACCACCGCTTGTGAAGAGTTACTCAATTATTTGAATGCTTTTCAGAAAATCATTTATTTAAGAAGAAAGTAGTTTTTTAATGGACCATAATGGGTTATAAAAAACTGCACCTCCATTGTTAGTTTTGTGTCTAACAATGGAGGTGCAGTTCAAATTATCCTGCCCCGCTACTTTTAAATAGTCCATAATCGCATGGGAGTAGTCATAACCCCATTTATTCACCTACTAAGCCATCACCATCTCGATCATCCATATATTTATAGAGCCATGAATCGCGCGTAATTGGCATTTTAAAGCCAGCAGCTTTGGCTTCAGCGATCGTAACAATTCCGTTATGATTGGTATCCACTTTACTAACATCTTCATTACTATTTTCCGTATCGTTTGCAGGTACATTGTCTGTTTTCGTTGGGGTACTGCTCGTACCCGTCGTTTTCCCTAAATTTTTGTTCACTTCATCTGGGTTTACATTGTCAAATTCATCTGTAATGGATCTGCCGTGAATTTTGTATGTGAATTTATAATGGTTAGGAATTTGCGTCTGAGTATTTGGATATTTAATCACTGCTACGAAATCCGTACAACCTCCTGCATCTCGAATCACTTTTTCCATATAAGCTTGATCACCGTGCCTATTGAGAATACTGTCCTGAGGTGTAATATTATATGCGTTTGATACTCCCCCAAGCGAGTCAGCAATCACATGTCCTTTATCCAAGGTTGGACTCTCTGTACCAGGAACATTTGCTTCATCGGAGTAATATCTACCTGATGACAAAACATGATCAGTTTTCGGATTTTGAAGTGTTATTTTTTTCGCTTCAACACGAATTAGCTGGCCGTACTCATTTGTATACGCCCAATATTCCCGATTTCCAAATCCGACATCTACTTTGACATTCGGCTGTCTATATCCTGACATATCCCCGCCGTTTACTTCAATTAGGGTATATTTGCTGTAATCAAATCCGTCCGTTGTACCTGTTGCCTTTAAAGTGCTAGATGCAGGAACACTTTTGTTGGGTTCACTATCACTCGCTGGTTTTTCTGTGTCATTGGCAGAAGTACTCTTATTTGCTTCAACAGTCTTAGAAACCGTGCTCGTTGGGGAAGTATCTTCAGCTATTTTTCCGCAACCTGCAAATACAGTTATTAAAATCACAGTAAATAAAATCAAAAATATTCTTTTGTTCAAACTTCTGCACACCTTTCTCATGTTTACACTAGACAAATCTTATTTAACAATAACACATTTTGATCTTTTGTTGGAATATATCTATCGTTGGTATTAAATCCTTATTTAACTAACTACCCCTTTATTTGAATAATAAAAAAAGTAGCCGAAGCCACTCAGTGTTTTGCTCTTGCCCTCTTTAGCTTAAGTAAAATTTTTCACAGAGTCATTCAAAGGGGACGTTAATTTATTTATCTTGGTCATGGAGACTGTGCTTTTAATAGGTTTCTAGAGTATGCTTGTATTAACTCATAAAACGACATTTTATCGTACTTTTTTCTAAGTCTTTCTTTTTCATTTTGAGAAACTTGTTTAAAGTATTGGAAATTGCTAAATGTATAATCTTCTAAGGTAGGTACTTCGATTCCCTTTGGTCTATATACCTGAATAAAAATTTCTTGAGATTTGACAAATGTTTTTAATAGTTCACACCAAATTTCCACATCTATGTTTAGTTCAATAGCTTGGATTGCGAACTCTGAAAATAAAAATTCGTCTGAGGAGTCTGGCTGTCCTTGTCCAGGATATTTTGTTCCTCTAATTTCACCGTTGGAAAATAATTCATAGCATTCATGAAATCGATGGAAATTTGACTGATCATGAAAACCATTAAAAAATTCTTTATATAATTGTAATAGCTTATTTGAGAGATATTGGATATCATCTATAGCAGCATTAGGCAATTCAGTATGTTTAGGAATTCTTCCACCTTCTTTGGAAGCTAACCCACGTTTCAAAAGACGTGCCAAAAGTATAGTGTAAACATCATTAATAACTTGTATTCGCCTAGTCTTCTCCTCTTTTGATAATTGAATATTGTTATTAATTAGCATTGGATGAAATTGGTTTTCATATTCTTCGAAAAATTCCTGAAACTGAACAATGGAGAAATCAAGATTTTTTATCGAGTTCTGTAGTAAAAAACCTCCAATGTCATTCTCATTAGCAGAGGTTAAATAAAATTTAAGATATCGTGCATTTTCAAAGCCAATTTGTACCCAACTATTTATACAGTCATTCGGAGTATATTGTGGAAGATTATTTTGAGGTCCATATTGAAGGTAAGATTGATTTGTAAATGTTGGTACACAATATAATGTATTATACGCATTTCGAGAAAGGTATCCTCCTAAATAATGGTTATCCCAATATGTCAGGAAAAATTTAAAATAAAAATCGTTAGATAAACCTACTTCAATCCATTTATTCATGTATTTTTGGGGTATATATTGAGGAAACCCTTGATCATATATGTTAAATTCATTAATCAAGATTATCCTGCTCCTTAAATTAATTGTAACTGTTTACTATATTTTGAGTATTTGCATGTCAAACGCAGACGTTTAGCTACAGGCTGATACGTGCATCAATTTTGCCCTATTTTTAATTCCTACCTAAGTTTTATGACTTGTAACGAGAATTAATACCCATTTTTCCTATTAATGTACCGTCGTGTTCAAACCTGCATATTTCAGGTTGAACATTTAGTGTAAGTACATCTTTTCACATTTAATTTAAATCAACCTGCAAATATAGCTAATCAAATACGTTTCATGAAATCCTTTTTCGGTGGGCACATGAAACTGGACAATTTTAAAAAATCAGAAGTAACAATATATAATGTCTTCTAGTTTGATTACCCTTTTTTTAATTAGTTACGAAAAAAAGCCGATATTATGCAACTCTGTATAAAAGCTGCATTTTCGGCTTTAAAGATTTTATCCTATCCGTTAAAGAAGATTGGCTTTTCGTTACATTAACGAGCCTCTCTAATTAAAAATTATTGGAAAGGTAAATGTAACGAAAGCTGCCCAAAGTCCGTAGACCGGCAAATACTTAGTAACGGCATCTTGGATTGCTGAAGGTCCGGATTTGTTTTGAAGAAAACGCATATAGGAGAACATAATCCAAATTAGATTTGCCCAGATAAGTATGTTTACTCCTAAAACAGCAAGTCTATTTGGCGTAATCCCATAAGAAGAAAGTCTGAACACGATGGCTGACAAAGCCACACTGTCAATGATAAGCGCAAGAACAATTAAGGCTAAATTTATATAATCTGAAATGTTCTTTTTGTCGTCAGAATCGCTTTCGGTGATGGAAAATATGGTAACGGCCAATACACCAAGGAGTATTCCATTGAAAGCGATCAGGAAATCGCGGTCCATGAATGGATTTTTTCCAACCCATATAACCGTTACAAGATAGGCCAACAATGTGACCAGGACGAGTGGACTAAAAATTTTAGCTATATATGGTGTAATATTCTTAGCAAGTTTAAGATTCATTGATACCAGGTTTGCGGCCACAATAGCAAGAGCTGCAGCACCAAATAAAATGACATTACTAAAATAGAAGTCTTCTATATCCAAGCCAACAAACCTAAATAACTGCATGGTTAATGCTGCTAGCACCATTCCGCTAACGGCCATGCTTGCGTAAAGAATACAAAATTCCAAATTAAATTTAATATAGCCTAATCTTGCAATGCCTTTTGAATATTCATTTCCTGTAAATGCAAGCCCTACCAATACCCATAAAAATATGGGAAGGTGCAAATAAGCAAGGATAGTACTGTCTTTATCATTTAATGGCAGCATATTAAGATAAAACACAGAAATGAGGAACAACGCGGCAAGGGAATAAATAACACTTTTTTTTGGTTTATTTTTGTAAACAAAATAGGCAGCAATAAAGGGAATTATACCAAAAGTCAGGTTAATTGGAGCAATTGCTTCCAGTTTGACAAAATGGAAAATGAGCCTGGTGCTTATCCCGGCCAGAATGGCTAAAATGCCCATTACTAGGAAACATTTTTGAAACAAGGAAGATTTTTCTGTATTTTCCTTCTCCTTGAAATGCAATCTTTCATACCAAACGCCAAGAACCTGAGAATCAGGATTTTGTTCCCATGCGTGTGAGAATGATTTTTTAAAAGCTTTTGGGTCTTTTCTATACATTCTCTCCAGCTCATGAGGATTAGACATATTTTCAATAATCAAATTGTTAATTTCCATCGTTATACCTCCTTTAATCATCGTTATCTAAAGTTTCCTCTACAATATTTAACTGTCTTCATCACTTTTGTATTCTAAAATATCTCCTGGCTGACATTCTAAAGCCTTACAAATTGCCTCTAAAGTGGATAATCGAATCGCTTTTGCCCTGCCATTTTTTAATATAGAAAGGTTCGCCATTGTTATTCCAACCTTCTCAGAAAGTTCTGTTACGCTCATTTTCCTTTTTGCTATTGATTTTGATTTTAATACATAATTTATCGTTTTACAATAAATTATTATTAATTATAATAATATTTTTGTTGTATTGTTGTTTTTCAAAGCAAAAAAGCATTTCTCCATCAAAGAAATGCTTTGTAAGTTTTAACTATTAAATTTATAACTTGTACAACTACCTGCCCCGTTAGTACAACAAGAAAAGGGGAACGCCGCAGCATCCCCATCTTTAACGCTAGCAACCATTACAGTAATAACGTAAAGCAAAACTACTTTAATGAACCTTCACACGGTTAGTAACATCATTTATGTTAAATATCCAAAAACATATAAGTAAAATAAGGTAAATATTATTGATAGAAAAATTCCCCATAACGGATTTTTAAAATGAATTCTAAGCATGGAAAACATTGAAAAGTCAAAAAATATTGTCCATTTTAATTTCCATCCATGAAAATAGTTGATATGGTCAAAACTTAGCAGCAATAATTCCACTATTATTAATGCCAATACCCATTTTATTATATAAATGCATTTCTTAAGGAAACTTTCCTCTGGAAAATTTGACAGATAAATAATTGTATACAAAGGATTTATAAGAAATGTGTGGCACAAATGAATTGCAATATGGCTATTGAAGAAAAAGTCATGAGAACTGAATTTCCATAAATGAAACTTGTCTAAAGCAAATAATTTATATAGGAGACTCATTGCCACAATATAAATCATGGTAGGATAATAGCGTTGCCATTCCTTCCAATTTGCCCACCTTAAAGATATAAGTATAAGAGTGACCCCAATTGTAAAATGCAACCTTATGTCTCTTCCTCTCATAAATGAAAAATTAATATTTAATTATTATCTCCATTTACATAACGCAAATTACATATTTTTACAATTTTTCCTGTTAGCGCAAGAAGAAAGCCGCCAAAAGGCGGCTGATCTTAAACTATTGCACCCTAAAGTTTAAGTACATAACTTCGCAATCTTGTTACCAAAACATGCATTTTTTTTGCTTAATAACGTTCAATTTAAACGAAGAACAAATAAGTCGGGGTTGTAGCAACAGTCCCACATGATGTACCCGTTAGCTGTAGAAGGATCAACAGTACTTCATTCTGTCCACTCCATCAATGTGTTCACTATTATTTTTCTATAATTAAGGACATAATGTATGTAAAAAGGTGTGTTCCAAATGGATTTCCCCACGATACATACTAATTTTTGGGATGCTGTAATTGCAGTCCCATTAATAATGATTTTTACTGAAATACTAAAAGTGATTCTGAAGGTCCCAAAAAAGTTTGTACCGTCTATTGCTCTTATTTTGGGATTATGTATTTCAATTTTTATAAGTCACAGACATCATCTAGTAGCAGGTATTTTTATGGGGTGGTTCTATGGATATGCTGCTATAGGTTCTTACGCGTCATTAAAAACAGCCTTATTATCATTTAGGCGTGGAAGAAACGATAAATAATTTTTAATGGCATCCTTTTTCAACAACTTAATATTACTAGGCTACCCCAATAGGATAGCCTTTTTTAATTTGTGGTTAGAGTAAGAATATCTACATTCCTCGAAAGGTCAAAACATAATTCAACAGAATCATTAATAAATTGTTGATGCTTAATAACAGGCATTTTATATTCTCCTTTATAAGCACTTTCTAACATCATAATAATAATTCACCGAAGTCAATATTAACTACATTTTCTTAAGCTAACCTGCTTCATTAGCTCAAAAAGAAAAATGACCGCCGCAACGATCATCATCTTTAACTTAAGCCCCTTTTGAATTTACCTTCAAGTCTTACGACTGCTGGCTCTTTAACGCTCTTCTAACTTTCCTTGCAAAAACTAATGGATCTTCAACAGATTCGATATTCACGTAAATCAAATTAGGATGATCAAAAAACCACTCATTGTGTACGGATGAAACTATTATTCCTTGTTTAAGAATGGAAGCAACAAAATTCTCGACTTCTATTTGCAAGAGTGCAACCCTACCTAAGCATAATGCTCGTCCAGTCTGATCATTTCTTGATTCAAATGAGAAAGAAGAGGTTACTCTGAAACGTTCTCCTAAAATTATTGCTTTTATTTCATTTCGATTTATGGTTGCTACGCATTTTCCACCCGCAAAACCCTCTTGCCCACCGATAATTCTAGCAAACTCTTGACAAATTGATTGATCATTATTCACAGCTATTCATCTCCTCCCTAGTATTACTAGGATATGAATAAATGAAAAGCTCTGATACGGACATGCATCTATTTCAAAATATAAATACGATTTTCAACGGGACGCAAAAGCCGTAGGTGTGGAAATATCCTAAATTTCTACATTGTCATCAAATTCATTAGCAACATAAAGAGTGGTACCTGTAATCGCCAATCTTAATTTTATTTAGTTAATTTCTTATACAGTCTTGGGTTAAAAGGTCAAACTATGAGGAAAAGAATTAAAAAAAATATAGCACCTGTACCACTGAAATATGTGAAAAGGCGAATTCCTCTAGTAAATTTATTCAACGGTTCAGGCAGGAAGAAACCCAAAAATAAACTAGTGCCAAATATAACAATTAAAGATGGAAGAACCTTTAAACAATGGTCTTTAATACCCTTTCTTTCAAATTGGCCCATTGAAAGTTCAACTAATTTATAAATTAAGAATAGATAAATAAACCCTATAGCTACGCTACCAATGAAATATATCACTTGTTTCCTCCTCCCCGTTAAAGGTCTCTAAGAAAATAATTGATACCTAAATTTACCATAAAATTCCTTCTAAATCGGATTTATTTAAAATGAGGTTTTTCAAGACGATCCTAATTCCTCTAACCTGCTTCGTTCGTTCAATAAGAAATAAGCAGCAAAAGAGATGCTGGATTTTTAACAAAGCACTATTTAATTGAACTTAAATAATCGTTGATTCTTTGCAATATTTCGGCATATAATTCCTTAAACGCCTCTGTAGCTCTAGAAGGGAAGAGCGCCGGAAAACAATTGTAGCCACCGGGTCGCAAGGCAAAGGTTTCAGAAGCACCGAAAAGCAAATTAGCTGAAGCAGGTGAAATTCCTGTTGGTGAAATTCCGTAGGGAAGCGTGTTGCCCTTAGCCTATGCTTACGAAAGGAGTGCGGGTTCGAATCCCGTCAGAGGCATTACTCAAACTGCACCATATTCCCTCAAATACGATATTAAAGAGAGAAGGATTTTCATCTTTTCTTGTTCCACTAACCTGCTTCGATAGTGGAACAAGAAAAAAGAGTTGCCGCAGCAACCCATTGTTCAACTCTAGCACCATCCTATTTTTTAAAGGATTTATAATACTCATACCCTAAGATTAATAACCCTATTAACGTAATCAAAACTCCTAAAATAAATGGAATACCCAGAAATAAAGTATCTACAGCTTCTTCGCCATATTGCTTTGCCCCAAAAATCGCAAACCACAATTTCGACTTTCCAGACCATTGTGTAATACTTGTAGCATAAATCGCACCCACAAAGACCATTGATAAAGTAACCAACAAGCCACCCAGCATCACAAATCCACCAATATCATATCATTTAAATTGCCTATTTTTCACTTAAGTTATGAATAAACAGGCTATTTCCTTAGGACAACTTCATCCAGTGATACATATTCATGCAGTGTAAATATATCTAATTATTTTAAGGAGGAGAATTTTTTATGGATAAGGACATCATTAAAAATTTTATAGGTAGTGTAATCAGGGTTGATCGAGGCGGACCAGAATCCAGAATTGGGAAGTTAATGTATGCAGGTGACGATCATATCGCCCTTCTCACGGAAGATGATGGAGTCGTTTATTACAACACTCATCATATTAAAAGTTTAACAGAAAATATGAAGGGGCAGATGGAATTCAACATTGAAGTTCCTAAAGATTTCGAATTTAAAAAAGCCGCCAATTTCCAAGAACTGCTTGAAGCATTGAAATTTCAATGGGTAAAAATTAATCGTGGCGGTCCTGAGAAGTTAGAGGGGGTACTCAGTGATGTAACTAAAGATTTTGTTTCTTTGATCAATAAAGAGGAAATCGTTCGCCTTTCTTTGTTCCACATTAAAAATATTAGTCATGGAGTAAAAATTGAAAAGGCTGAAGAAGTAAATTCTTATAACCAATCAAGTAACAAAGCTGAAAGCCAGTCAACTAGCCAATCAAAAATGGCTAAATCAGAAAAACAACAGTCACGTCAAAAAGTTGTAAAATCAAACGATTACAGTCGAAATAAAAAAAATAAGACCAAAAATTAGCGCAAAGGTAACTTCGCAATAAAGATCTGTTGTAGATGATGAAAGTGTACTATCAGATCGCTATTCCACAATGGAAGAGTCTTACGAAATTATTCTAAAACCAACCAAAATTAAGTTTTTTAAAGATCCTCACGTTACAGGGTTCACAGAGGTGTTGAATGAATGGGACACTGTCAGGAAATGAGCCTGTCAGTTCCCCATCATTCATTTTTTCAAAAATAATATCCTAGGTTTTAATATTGGTGGTATTCTTTACTTCCCTAGACTATTCTTTCTTCAGCTAACCTGCTTCGTTAGCTGAACAAGGAAAAGATCGCCGAAGCGATCTCATCTTGAACTCTTATCCCCGTTAGCTTTATTAACATTTTTGTATCCTTTTTTAATAAATAGTAAGATCACTTGTTGGATGAAAATAAGGATTGCCCCTAACATTAAAACTAATTTCGGTCTTTCAATACCTTCAGCAAAGAAGTAAATACTGGTTATACCAATAATTAATATAAATAAACAAAAAATTGTTACTATTATTTTAGTTTTTTTCAAGATTATCTCCCAATTAATTTATTATTTAGGTTGAATTTTTCTTCGTATTTTTAGCTAATTAAAGTACTCTAAAATATTTAAACCCTCGGATGCCTCTGGAGCTTCAAAAAATTTGGTAACATGAATAAACACCGCTTCCGTGTCAAAAGCTGCTCTTTCGGGTTGTTCGTTACGCCTTTGTGCAATTTGACGTAAGCATTGCTCGTTATTTAAATTAAGGAAAATTAGTTGATGGCTTGCACTGACCTCTGTGGCCATATCCAAAAACCACTTTCGTAGTTTTTGAGTGTTAGCTGGAAAATCCATCACTACATCTGTACCGACACTTAATATGTTTTGGACATGCTTTTTTACCAAAGGCTTGAGCTGCGCTGAGAATTTTAGATAGTCTTCAAATGATGCAATCTGATTGGGATAAAGAGATGAAAGCCATTCATCCTCAGACAACAGTACCGCATGTTTATCTATCGCCAATTGATTTGATTTAGTTGATTTTCCAGCTCCCATTTTTCCACAGAAAAAGTATAACGTCCCCAATTGTTTCATATATTTTAACCCCCTGCGCTTATTTAAGTTTAAAGTTTAAACTTTTTACCCATAGATATTCTCTTCTTATTAATATTTAGACCTTAAGATTTATATCCAATTTACTATTCTACCAATTTTATTTATATTCCTTCTTTAACAAACCGGCTTCGTCACATTAAGAAAAGAGCTGCCGCAACATCTTGTTCAATCAAGAACTTTTTATTAGGAATAGAAAATCAACTATCGTTAACATCCCTATTTGACAGGGATCATACGTGTCCATATTTTTAATAATAGTTTAAAAATCCAATAAAAGAAAAAAAAGTTAAATACTAAGCCAAATGAGGTAAAAGTAAACAACCATCCCCCCCGATAAACTAAACCTTCAGCAGGAAAACCAAAGTAAAAATACCCAAAGTCATTATCAACTCGATAACCAATTGCTGGAATTAAAGCGAAAATAATAATTGTAAAAAGACTTAATATGGATAACCGTTTTTTAATTCCAATTATCTTACCTTTGAGGCTTAATAATGCAAATATTATTAAGGCATTTGATCCAAGTCCCAGGATAAAAGTAATTACATTTAACATCTGTTCCATTAGAAACCACCTCTGATCGAATATGGCTAATTTCTCCATTTTACCCTAATTCCAAATTATTTGGAATATTACGTTAAATAATCTTAAGTAACTAACCTGTAATAGGAAAAAAGGATCGCCGCAGCCATCCCAATCTTTAACTCTTGCACCCGTTAGCTCAACAACACTAATTTTTCATTTAGCTTTTAAAACCTTTTAAAAACAAACTAAAAATAACTAAAATATATATTCAACCTCAAAGTCGGGTGAAACTAAGTCCATTTTTACTAAATCCCAATCAAAAGTTAGAATTGCAGATTGTTTTGATTTATGCGAAAGGAGGCGTTTGCCATTCTTAATAATAAGACTTTCAGCTTCCCAAAAGGTAACAGACTCATCTTCACCAGTACGATTACAAACAAATAAACATAATCCAGTATCTATCGATCTTTGTTCCCACTCACCATTGGGTCCGTATAGCCCTGGACCCCAAGCCGACGGGGCAATTAGGATCTCTGCTCCCTTAGATAAAAATGTGTCTGCAATATTTTTATTGTAGGCATCTGCACATATTAAAACACCGATTTTAACATTTCCCATATCTATTGGCTCAGTGATAGCACCAGAAGTAGACCAATCATCTATAATACTTGTGATCTTCCTTTGTTTTCCTATTAATTGACCATCCCGGTTTATGACAAATACTGAATTATAAAGCTCACCACTATCTGACTTTTCAGGACAACCAAGAAATACATAAGTATTTAAAGACTGAACCAATGTTAAAAAGTTCGTCATCCATTCATCTGGTTGCTGTTTTATCCAATCTGTTCCAATCTCTTGAGAAAATTGCAAGCCACTAACCGCTAATTCTGGAGTTATAATCCAGTCTACATTTTTATTTGCTGCTTTTTTAACTGCTTTTTCAATAAGACTTTGATTTTTTTTTATATCACCTGCGATTGGTAGCAAGTGCAATAAAGCTACTCTTAATTTAGTCAAATCAATTCCCCCTATTAGATATTAAAATTATATCATTCTGTTTATATCTCTAAGTTATAATTAAACTAATCTGCCCCGTTAGAATTCCTGTAGATCACTAATTTTCAACTTTGAAAAAAACAGGGCCCCTCAGTAAGATATGAGTAGAGACACCACTCTAACTCAAAATCCTAAGGAGGAAGCCCTTTTGTCTAACACTCAATCCGTCTGTTTTAAAAACATTTAAACAGTTCTATTCAGCCGCCAAGTGCACTCGGTCAATTGCTTTTGGAGGCTGCTCCATCCAGCCATGTTTGATTAAAATTTGGGCACCATCTTCGACAAATGCAAAAACATTAACGATATTTCTGCCATACATTAACGCAATATCTCTTCTTCCATTGACGGCAATGGAGTTTGCAAATGCTCTAATCTTCATCGAAAACATATCCACCTTGTGAAATAACATTATTTTGTCTGAAAAAGGTGAAATTAGCGAATCTGTAACCAAATGATCTAAGCGTGTTGGGGCTGGGAGATTATCAACGGTAAGTTTCTCACTGAATTGCTTAAGGGATTTTTCAGTAATGTCCAAGCCTTTTTTAAATAATTGCTTTACCTTATTATTTCTTACGACTTGATGAAATCCCAATAACAACGCTTTGCTTGTACTATTATTCTCAATGTTGTCATAAAGATGGGTGACTTCCAATGCATGTAGTGGACGGATATCCCCCATAAAACCTTTTAAATAGTTTTGTTTTTCTATAAAATCCACTTTTTCAGGTACGGGCAAGACGGGAGGTTTTAAAATAAAACCTTTGCTGATTAAAGTTATATTGAGCTGCTCTAAAAACTTAGAGGTAGCTAAGGTACACTCATAAAAAAATTCCCTGGTATCTTTTCGCATAACCAATGGAACAGCAACTGCATAGAGGCTTAGTCCCGCTTTGGCGGCATATTTCAAGTAATGGACATAAAATTCATCTTGATATAACCGGGGTGATTCCAGATTCACGTCTTTTTCTGTAAATCCGACAGGAATAGGGAAATTCTCCGAATTGAAAATCCGTTCCGCCTCTTTCATAAACTCGCTCGCTAATTTCAATCCATTTTCAAGCAACGTTTTAATATCCTGATCCTCAACATGTTTCAGATAATAAGTCAAAATCCGTTTGGACATGCTGTTCCCCATATATGTAGCCCAAAGTTTCGCCATTTCTACAGATGTTAATGGCGCTCCGGAATTAAGTTTGTCTGAACTTAAATTGATTGGTTTAAGCGTCGTATCCATGACTAAATCTCCTTCATCCAGGAATTTAAGTTAGCTTAGTATTTTTCCTTTTTTTAATTTATATTCGATTACAGTAATTCACGTTAAGTGCCCAGTGAGAAATTCATTCGTAATTTAAAGGCAATAAAATTTGTGCTTAATCTAATAATCTGCTCGTTAAGCTTTTATCCTATTATTTTTTACACAATCAAACTGATGTATTTACCCTTTTTAATATAAGGGCAATCCAAAGCTTCAAAATTTGTTCATCAGTCAAACACTTCATTTATTTTCTCTCCCAAATGTTTCATTTAATCCTTTTTAGGTATTCTCTCGGAGGAATCTTTCGTCTAGAGATTTCTTTATACACAAATCCGGTAAAGTCCATTCCTAGCTGCTGATCAATTGCTTTTCGATAAATTTTCAATAACAATTCATCCTCAACATAAAACCATGCATAATCCATTACACTTCATTACTTTCTATAAAAATGTTCATTCTTCTTAAAGCCTTCTTTCTCAGAGACATTGTTGCATATAATATCATTTTCTAATTCAAAGGGGCAAATTCTAAAAGAATCAGGAGGGGGTGGGTGCCGTATAGGAGAAATTGTTACCTTAGAGAAGAATAGAATTAATTGGTATACCGTTCCGCTATAGTGAAAGGAAAGGGATAAGGAGAGGGAAGTGTATTTAAAAATCCGCTGCGAAATTTGGCTTAAATAATACCTTGATTAACGCCAGGATGGCGATTCAGCCATTTTTGTTCTAGAACGGTATCCTCATCGAATGAGCATTGCCCAGATGAGATATGTCATCAAACGAATTTCGAATCGGGCACGGTTCAATAAATCGATTCATCCGCACCAACTGAGGCACAGTTATGCCACTCATATGCTGAATAATGGCACCTCTAGAAGTTATCAGAGCTTAGCTTACTAGGTCATGAGAAAAGTGAGACTACAAGGATATATGCACAGTTAAGTGGGAGTTTAAGGCGAGAGCTTTATTGCAAGTATTTTTAAATTGAACTCATAAAGCAATGCATTAAAAAGCATTGCCTTCTTTAATTCTCGTACCCGATAGTTAAATTTGTTAAATTCTAGTGACCTGCTGACCTTGAGGTTGACAATAAAATAATGAGAGGTCATTACAAAAATTAATTTCAGTAAAAAGCAATATTTTCCTTAAGCACCCGTTAGCTTAAGTACATTTTTTTACATACTTTATAAAAATTAATAACTGAAAAATCAGCTATTGTCCAATTAAGTTATAACGCCAATTATTGCAACGCATAAAGCTTCCTGGAGGATATTCAAATTCGCATTCAGAGATAAACTGAAAGTCAAGCTTCCGACAAATTGCATTAGAAGCAGGGTTATCAATCGATGGGAATGCGTGGATGTATTTATATTTGTTCTCACTAGATGCTTCTTCAATTGCTAACTTTACCGCTTTTGTAGCTATTCCTTTTCCTTGATAAGAGGCTAGAACGCTCCATCCAGTTTCATATACACTTTCATTATTCCAAGTAGTTTGCCAATAACCCACAGAACCTACTGGTTCTAATTCTGGTAACAATTTAATGCTGAACATACGTCCTCTATTACCCAGTTCAAGATATCGTTTATGTCGGTGCAAAATCTGCTCTTTACTCTCTGGACCTCCAAGATGCTGCATCATTTCTGGAGTGTTAATAAAAAAAAGTAAATCAAGGTCATTATCCTCCCAAGGCTTTATCTGAATGATATGGTTACTTGCTTCCAAATTTACTTCATCCTCTCACCATTTATTATTATTTACTCTTTCTTTACGAAAGCTAACAATCCTCTTTTTGCTGATATTGTTGTTTAACTAAACTGCTTACTGTAGCTGAATAAGAAAAAAGATCGCCGCAGCCATCCCAATCTTTAACTCTTGCACCAGTTTGTTTAAGTATAATCCTTCACAATCTTTTTCATTACAACGGTGTAGGAGTATAAATTTGTTCGTCAAAATTTAATTCTAGAAGTTGACCAGCTTGAACCAAACCAGCTCCAAAACCGTACATGAGAACTCTGTCTCCATTTTTAACTTTTCCCTCACGGATTCCCAGGTCAAGAGCTAAAGGAATAGTTGCAGCAGAAGTATTTCCAAAGTTGACTAGGCTATAAAGAGTTTTTTCCATTGGGAATTCTAATTTTTCACAGATTGGCTCTATAATCCGTAAATTGGCACTATGAGGTACAAACCAATCAACCTTGTCTAAACTCAATTGTGTTTTATTCAAAATTTGTCTAACACTAGTAGGAACACTCCTTACAGCCCACCGAAAAACTTCCCTGCCATTTTGTACAAGGCATTTCGTATCGATTAACTCAATCTCATTAACCTTGTTTGAAAGTCCAGTTTGATATACATTCTGTGCTCCACTTCCATCACTTCCCAAATGGAATCCAATGAAACCTTTTGATTGTTCATCCCTTTCAACCATAACAGCCCCAGCTCCATCACCAAATAAAACACATGTGCTTCGATCGGTATAATCCGTTATCTTTGAGATCGTATCGGCACCGATTACCAGAATCTTCTTGTGAAGTCCAGAGGCAATATAAGTGTTTGCTGTATGCAGAGCATATACAAATCCTGCACACGCCGCACTTAAATCAATGGCGCCTGTTTGTTTGATATTTAATCGTTCTTGTATGATGCTTGCGACAGATGGAAACGGAAAATCTGGAGTGCTTGTTGCCACGATGATCATATCTACGTCTTCGACTTTTTTATTATATCTGTGCATTAAATCCTTTACTGCAGCTACACATAAATCACTGGTAAATTCATCAGGGCGACTAATTCTGCGTTCACGAATTCCTGTTCTTTGAATAATCCAATCATTAGTTGTTTCAACCATTTGTTCAAGATCGAAATTTGTTAGCTTTTTTTCGGGCACATATGTACCAATAGCAGTTATTCTCGAACCTATCATAGAATCCACCCCATATTTTTATTATAAGTTGGTATTAGTACCTGGTTATAATTATAGCGATTTATATTATTAAAAATCAACTTTTTACATAACAAAAAGGTTACTCCTTTTTGAAGTAACCTGCATCGATAGTTCAATAAGAAAAGCCACCAAAAGGCAGCTCGCTCTTAACTCTTACACCCGTAAGGGGAATATATTAGTTTAACGAAGAAAATTATTAGTCCCATATATAGAAATGCACATAAAACAAAGATCCAAAAACAAATCCCTTAATTCCTTTAAAATAGCTCCTTATTAACCACTCTAAAGATGCCCCAAAAATAGAAACAATTGGTCTTCTTAACCTATCTATAGTTTTTGCACCGACAAAACCAATCAAAAAGTTGGATAAAAAGCTGCATGTAAAACCGTTACTAATTTTGATTATTCATTAGTTTCATAACTTCTTCCATGTACGGCATACTTAATATTGCACCTTTCCTTGTTGTGACAATTGCTCCAACTGCATTTCCGAAAATAGTAATTTCTTTCATATCATCGATATTTAAATCAGCAATAGGTTTATTTTTTTCTAAATATTTATATAAAACGCCACTAAAGAAGCCATCTCCTGCACCTGTTGTATCAACTGGATTCACTTTGAAGGATTTAAATTTCCCTATGTTCTCCCCTTTTCGATAAAAACAGCCTTCAGCTCCTAAAGTGACAAATATAAGTTCTGTGTTATACTGTTCAACCAATTGTCTTGTTCCTTTTTCTAAATCTGCCTTTCCAGTAATGAATTCCAACTCTTCCTCCGAAAGCTTTACAATGTTAGCATATTTCAATCCCTCTTTAATCATTTTCTTTGCATGTTCTAGATTCTTCCAAAGCAAAGCCCTTAAATTAGGATCATAGGAAACAATTTTCCCTTGTTCTTTTGCTACTTGGACAGTCTTTAGAGTGGTCGTGGCAGCTGGTTCATTAGTGAGGGAAAGAGATCCAAAATGAAAAATTTTGGTTTGAGCTACGATATTTTCATTAATGTCATCCTCTGTTAACATGGTATCCGCACCGGGATTTCGATAAAAGCTGAATGAGCGGTCACCATTTTCATCTAAATGAACAAATGCAAGCGTAGTATTTGCTTTTTGGGTAAAGGATAATCCTTCGCAGCATATGTTTGTATCTAATAAAACTTGCTTTAAATAATGTCCAAATTGATCATCTCCTACCTTACCAATGAAACAAGTCTTCTTGCCTAATTTGGTTAAGCCCGCTAATACATTGGCCGGGGCACCACCAGGATTTCTTTCAAAGACAACTTTGCCAGGCTGAGAAGAGTTATAAGGAGTTAAATCAATTAATAACTCTCCAAGAGCTGTTACATCATACATTTGAACCTCTCCTAAATTCTAGAATTTATTAAGCCAGAAGACTACTCTTCTGGCTTTTTATTTGAAAAAAACTTATTTAAGTTCTGCTTCGTAATCTATCAAGAAGCACGGCAATAACAATAACTATCCCTTTTACAACTTGTTGCCAGTAATAATCCACGTTAAGCAAAGTCATTCCATTCGTTAACACAGCCACAATCAAAACCCCAATGATTGTTGCTTGTATACGGCCACGTCCTCCTACAAAACTAGTACCACCTAGCACGACAGCTGCTATCGCATCTAGCTCAAATCCTATTCCTACCATGGGCTGCCCTGAAAACAAACGTCCTGCCATCACAACGCCGCTAACACCGGCCAATAAGCCACTGATAGAATATACATGAATCAGGGTGCGATTAACTTTAATCCCTGTAAGATGTGCAGCTTCTTCATTACCGCCAATAGCATAAACATGCCGCCCGAACATCGTATACTTTAAAACGATTAACATAATGATATAAACAATTGCCATCACATAAATAGGAGTAGGAATCCCCAGAATTTCACCTGCTCCAATGAACTTGAACTGCTTTGATGCCAATACGACAGGATATCCACCGGTTATAACATAAGCCAACCCCCTCAGGTAGGTCATACTTCCAAGCGTCACAATAAAGGAAGGCAACTTAGGTACAGCTGTTAAAAATCCGTTAATTGCCCCAGCAACATATCCTACAGCAGCTCCTGCTAACATAGCGATAACTGAAGGAGTTCCGGCATTTGATAGTAATACAGATATAACACTGCTCAATGCAAGGGTTGAGCCTACCGATAAATCAATTCCTCCTGTTAAAATAACTACAGTCATCCCAGCTGCCAGAATGGCAGTGATTGAACTCTGCTTTAGTACGTTTAAGATATTACTTGAATCCGTGAAATTCGGTGCAACAATAATCATAACTACGATTAATATGGCAAGAATTATTACCATGCCCAGCTGATTAAAAATCTGTTTAGATCGTTCCTTGAATGAAACTACGGATGGACTTGACATTTGTAAGTTTGTATTCATTGTTTAACCTCTCCTGTAGCATAGTACATAATTTTTTCTTGTGTTGCTTCATCACGAGATAGTTCAGCTCTGAGTTTACCCTCATGAATCACTAAAATCCGATCACTAACTCCTAATATTTCTGGTAATTCAGAAGAAATCATTAATACAGCAAGCCCTTGTTCTGCTAATTTACTTATGATTTTATGAATCTCAGTCTTTGCACCTATGTCTACACCTCGGGTCGGTTCGTCAAGCAGCAGTATTTTAGGACCAATAGATAACCATTTAGCAATAACAACCTTTTGTTGATTGCCTCCGCTAAGGCCCATAACATTTTGTTCCTTCGATGCCGTTCTTACTCCAAGTTCTTTAATGTATCGATCCGCATCACGATTCATTTGCTTATACTGCAATAGTTTAAATTTTCGATAGGTTGGCAATTGTGCCATCAGTAAATTTTCTTTTACAGATAAATTTGGTAATAACCCCTGTTCCTTCCTGCTTTCAGGAACATGAGCAATGCCAAGCTTTATTGCATCAATAGGACTTTTTATATGAACGGGCTTGCCATCCAAAATTATTTGACCCTCTGACAGTTCGGATAGTCCAAAGATTGTTCTTACCAGCTCAGTCCGTCCTGCACCGACAAGGCCTGCTAATCCCACTATTTCTCCAGGGTAGATTTTCAGCGATATCCCCTTTACATACTTCTTGTCAGAGACATTTTTTAACTCAAGGACTGGTTTTTGTTCAGACCTAACAATACTTTCGATTCTTTCTCTTACAAAAAGCTCATTTAACTCTCTTCCTACCATAAGTTTTACTAGATTCTCGGGATTTGTATCCGAAATTGGTCCACTTGTAACCCAATGACCGTCTCTAAGAACTGTAAAGCGATTTGAAATTTTAAAAATCTCATCCATTCGATGAGAGATATAAACAATAGCTACGCCTTTTCTTCTTAATTCTTCAATGATGCCAAAAAGCTTTTCTATTTCTTTATCTGTCAGAGATGCCGTCGGTTCATCCATAATTAAAATCTCAGAATTAAGTGATAAAGCTCGAGCAATTTCTACCATTTGTTGTTGGGCCACACTTAAGGTGGAAACATCCGCTCGAGGATCCAAGGAAGATCCTATGGATTTTAAAACTTGGGCAGCATTTTCATAAATATCATTCCAATTTATTAGGCCCAGCCTATTTTTCTTAAATGTTGTCCCCATCATAATATTCTCACCAATGGACAAATTAGGTGAAAGGCTTATTTCTTGGTGAATAACACTGATCCCTTTATTTCTTGCCTCCATTGGATTATTCCAATGTACTTCTTGACTTTTATATTCAATCGTTCCTCCATCAGGCTGATACACTCCAGCCATGATCTTCATTAAAGTAGATTTTCCTGCACCATTCTCCCCCATCAAGGCATGAACTTCCCCTTTATAGAGTTCGATATTAACGTTTTGCAACACCTTGACACCGGAAAACTTCTTCGTAACCGCCTTCATCCTAAGGATGGGTAACTGACTCTCTGGTAGACGGCAATTTATTTGTTCTTGAACCTGAAATACTGCCATTAGTGCCACTCCCTTAGTCTTTTTAAGTTATTTTACTAGGATATAAATATAGTGCTCTTGATAGAGCACCATATTTTACCTTCACTAGAGGGATAATTAATTACCAGCCACTATAGGAATCAACATTATCTTTAGTGATAAATTTAGTTGGAATAAGGACCTTTGAGTCAACTTTCTTTCCATCAATGATTTTTAATGCTAAGGCAACACCATCAATAACCATTTGATTCGGGAATTGTGCTGAAGTACCAGCAAAGCTTCCGCCTTTTTTCAGCGCATCAACTGCAGAAGGCGCTCCGTCGACACTTACGACAAAGAATTCATTTTGTCTACTAGCTTGTTCTTGAGCAATTTGTACTCCAACAGCCTCTTCATCATTTATTGTAAATACTGCATCGATTTTTTTGTTTGCTGTTAGTGTACCTTCCATTACGGTAAGAGCCTTTTCACGATTACCCTCACCATTTTGTTTAGCAACGACCTTGATATCTGGATATTTATTAATTACTTCGTTAAAACCTTTAATTCGGTCTGTCACTGCTGAAACAGGAGGTCCATCAATAATAACAATATTACCTTTTCCATTAAGTTGTTTTACAAGGTATTCCGCAGCTAATTTTCCTGCTTGTACATTATCAGACATAACCACTGTGTCAATGCCGCCTTCTGCAAATCCATCAAGAGCAACAACCGGAATACCTGCTGCTTTTGCTTCACTAACTGCACCGGCAATACCAGCAGAATCAAATGGGCTTAATAATATTAAATCAACTTTTTTTGTGATAAAGTCTTCAATTTGTGCAGTTTGTTTAGCAAGATCTTGATCTGCACTTACAGTCGTTACTTCAGCATTATACTTAGAAGCTACTTCTTTAGCACCTTTAGACATCGCTACAAAGAATGGATTACTTAAATTTGGAACTGTTAAACCAATCTTTAGCTTTTTTTCAGTTTTAGACTTGTCATTTGTTTTACTGGTTTTAGAAGCGCTTTCATTATTGCTGCATGCACCTAAAAAGCATAAAGTTAAAATTAATAATACTATGTTAAAAATTTTAAAGTTTTTCATGATTTGTAATTCCTCCTAAATAGAGTTTTGTAAAGTAATAGATACTTCTAGCAAAACACAATCCTTGTAAAAAAATCTGTAATATCGTACTATAAAAATGAGTGCTAAAATTAATACTAATTTTAGGTATACTCAGGCAGGGTTATGATTTTGGGCGTTTTTCCATTTGGTCGTGGTTGCCCTGAATCGTAACCTTTTTTGTAATTCTTTCATTTTTCTCCCTCAAAGAAGAGGTTAATTAAAATGATTAAAATCTTCTTCTATTATTTTCACACCTCTATAAGCATCACCTCCTAAAAATGATGTAGATATTTTTTTAAACGCTTTCATTTAAATGCCTTCATTTTTCGCTTTTATCTGATATTAGATCCTTACCTATGGGAGAAAAGTCAGACTACGCGAACAGAAATCCCTGATTCCTCAATGCGGTTAAGTACTGTCTTTTGTGCAGCACTATCGGTTATTAAATAATTTATCTCATGAATATCCGCAAACTTCGCAAAACTTACTTGACCTATTTTTGTATGATCAGTAATGAGAATAACCTTTTCCGCACAATCAATCATTTTCTTTTTCGTTGATGCCTCAATTAAATTTGGAGTTGTTAAGCCATTTTCTACATCAACGCCATTAGTAGCAATAAACGATTTGTCTACACAAATTTGATTAAAGCTGTTTTCAGCCAATGGACCTACCAACGCTAGTGTTTCTGAACGCAGAGAACCACCACATAATAAGACTTCAATTCCAGATACATCCTTTAATTCATTAGCACATAAAATTGAATTGGTAACCACCTGTAAGCTAGAAAAGTTTCTTAGCTCTTGGGCAAGATAATAAGTTGTCGTACCCGAATCGAGCAAGATACTTTCACCGTTCTCAATGAGTTTAGCCGCTTCCTTTGCAATAGCCCTTTTCTCTTTTTGAAACTGCACTTCTTTCTCAATGTAAGTCGGTTCGAAGGTTACACTTTTGAACAAGACAGCCCCACCATGCGTTCTTTTTAACAATTGTGCTTCCTCAAGTTCCTTTAAGTCCCTACGAATTGTTGATTCAGACAAGTCAAAGTGTTGACTTAATTCTTGTACATCTACTCTAGCATTCTTGTTTAGTAACTCTAGTATGGCCGACTTTCTTTCTATACCGTACATAGAATCGTTTCCCTCCAATTCATTTGTAATGCGGCATTTGACTGTTTTAGCTCATTTTTGAATGAATTTGATGTTTTGTGCTCATTTTTGATTATATGTGTTATATTACCAATTTACAATATCAATTTTAGAATAATTATGAAAATTTTAAAATTAGGGGGGAACACTCTGAGTAAGTAAAACTTAGAAGTAAACACAAGTTCGGGCTTCGAATGTTATTAATTTGAGAGAAATGAAAATTCCGTTAAGTTACATAATGCGCAAGTCAAACTCCTCCGCCTCATGCTCGTCGATTATAGGCCGCTGTATGCAGTCAGTATCGTGCCACATATCACGCTGCGCCTTAATTAGCTCCGGCATTCCATACGCAAACTGCCACTTCTTAACACCGCGATCTCTTATCGCCATAATATCACCTCGATAACATCATACACAAACAGGTGTTCTATATGTAAATGAAAACTTTCTAAAAAAGAGGGAATACTATTCTTCATCACTTTGTTTAAGGAGAAAGTAAATGCTCGATTGGATATATTACAATATAATAAATACCATTTATACAATCTTCTTCGTCCTTGGATTACTGTTTCTAAGCCTGATTTTTTTTGCATACCGTGCTTTCAAGGAAGATAATATGGCTAGCAAATGAAAAACGCCACCTGTTAAGGTGACGCATTCCGAGGGACTGGGAAGTTATATAAATCTTCTGCTGTTACATATAGCGATAGCAAAATAATAAATAACTACTGCCAACAAGGCTGTAGCTAAGATGATGAAAGTGATCTTTCAGATCTCTATCTACAATGGAAAAGTTTTTACGAAATTATTCAAAAATCAACCAAAATTAAGCTTTATTAAGATCCTCATGTTCCGGGATTCACTGTGGAGTTGAAAGATGGGACACTGTCAGGAAAAGCGCCTGCCAGAGCCCCATCTTTCATTTTTTCAATATTAATATCCTAAGTTTTATTTTTGGTGGTAATCTCTACTTTCATAGCTACTCTTTTTTCAACTAACCTGCATCCGTTAGTGCAACAAGCAAAAAATAGATCGCCTTAGCAAACTTCATCTTCAACTCTTGCACTCGTTAGTTGAACAAGCACTTTTTTTTGCAATAATGATTATATTCATTCTTCACATGTGAGATAGTTTGAAAATGACCATTATATTTTTCTGTTTTTATGGGAAAAATCCCCTTATATTATACTAAGGGGTTTTTTTTATATGCATTTCCTTTTAAATTTAATGTTCTTGGTAACTGCTATTAAATGGGGCGACTGGAAGAATTGGCGAACTTATTATCCAACCTGGCTTTTCTTTATTGGTGGTGATCTATTTAAAAATGCGTTATTGCATGATCACCCATTTTGGACTTATAAAGAAACCATATTGGGAAGCAGGATTCTGTTCGGACATCTAATCATCGACATTCTAATTATAACAGTGGCATATTCATCAACCCTACTTATTTATTTGGGGAAATTCCCTACTCAACGATTAAAACAAATAGGTTGGGTGTTATTCTGGGTTGCAATTTATAGCCTTATTGAATTTATCAACTTGAACTATTTAAATTTAATTGAACACCATAACGGATGGAATATGTTTTGGTCTATTCTTTTTAATTTAGTAATGTTTACAGTTTTAAAAATTCATCTAGAAAAACCCCTGATAGCTTGGTTAATATCCTTAATATTCCTGTCCATTTTATTATACATATTTCATGTACCATCATGGGTATTTAAATAGTAGTTCAAAAAGGCGATTCAAATAAGGTGTTCCAATTAAAGGTAACACCTTTTCCCGTTACTTATGTTGGTAATCTACTACGTTAACCTTTAAGTCGTGACTACATCCAATTTTAGGAAGAAAAACTTGATAACTTAGTCAGCATAAAACTTTACTTCTGCCACATCAAAATTTAGAAGTTTCTCTATTAGTTTATCAACATTCTTGTGCTTGTCTTTTCTAATATGTTCTTTATAGTGTTTAAGTTCCTCTGCTAATATAGACTTCATCTCCCTTAAATACTGTATCGGCATAATAATCCCTGAGTCTTCGCAAATTAGGGTAATTAAAAAACGTCTTACTTCCAGTTTGAAAAATAGCATTATGCAAAGAATCATCAATCGGAAAATAATCTATTTTATTGTTTTTATCGTCATACAAAATTGTTTTTCTTTTGTGAAAAACAAAGCCGCCTTAAACTCTTGCACCCGTAAGATGAACAACTCCATGTTTTATTTAAAACTGTTAATAATTTACTTGTGATTAGAGATACCTTTCTTAATAAAAATAGTTGCCCAATCCTAAAAAATTTCATATAAAGTTCTTCATTCATATTTGATGTAGGTGGGCTACTAGGCATACATCCAATCCAAGCTTTGACCCTGAGCATAAACTGGTTATATGTCTAATTTCAATAGGAGTGAACCTCGAATTATGGTATATATACGACAAAATCCAACCTATGCCCAGAGTCCCTGGGGGCTTGAAAATTGTATCTTTCGTTTCACGTATTTGTAGCTTAGAAACGGAGACAATTTCTGGTTCTTTTTGACGACTATCGGGCATCAAAGAGTTTATGGCTATAGGTTTTTCGGCGGAAGATGGAATCAATATTCGGTTGCTTTAAGAGATATTGTTAACTTCCATTGTTCTCCTCCAACACCAACTCTATATTAAAACACTGCTCATCACTTTCGTAATCGTATCGTTCAGTCTTTCTTTAGATGCGTCTGGGTTTTCGCATATACAGTAATCAATCCACCACCTGCGTGTTCCCTTCCATTATGTATAGAACGTTAATCAATTTGGTTAGCGTTCATTATACTGAAATTAGAATATATTCCAAAATAAAAAAATTCAATTTGTTATTATTAAAGTGGCGGTTAAACTGCTTCTTTAGTTGAATAAAAAAAAGACCGCCTCAGCGGACCTTCAACTTAAACTATGCTCTCCGTTTGTCAGAGGCGACCACTATTTCACGCCGTTGATCTTAATTTTATCCCAATATTTTTCTGCTTCAGGGATACAATCCAAGACCTCATTTGCTATAGCATCAAAAATACCTTCATCAGCATCAGGTGCATCATACCTAAACCATTCTCCGCCATTAAGTCTCGGTCTGTTGTTTATGTCGTGAGCAGTAACTTTATTCGGCGGAACTTTCTTACCCCAATGTGTGGTAACTCCATCTGGAGGACAAACCGCCACTTCGATAACGAATCCCCCGCCATATCTATCAAATTGAAATGTTACAAGGTCAATTTTATTTTCTTTGATACGACGGAAATGTGGAATTGAACCTTTAAATCCATTCTCTCTAAGAAAAGGTATTACTATTTTCTTTAAAGATGAAACCATACTATCTCTTTCAACTGCCATCTTTTAAACCTCACTACTTAAAATTAACTCTTTAGTAAATATTCTCTCTCGTATAAACATATTCCTTCTTCAACAATCCTGCCCCGTTCGTATTATAAGGTTAACCAGAATGCTAAATATTTCTGGTTGACCTTATTTATTTTGGTCTTATATCAGTAGCCAGGGTAGAACGTAACTGCCGCCCGTGGGGCTTTAACCCGTCAGCTAAACGGTTCGCCCCCTACTTGTAGAAACATGATTGAGGCTGGTTGGGACTTAGATCTCGTATAACAAGCGAAGGTGCTATTTATTGGAAGAAATTGATTATCTTAATAATTTTCGTCCTAAAAGATTCCCTATTAGAAATATTGGTACCATTAGAATGCTTAGAGGAATACTTTTGAATAGTAGATGACCGTCTATGAGTCCTAATTCAAACAAGCGGTAATAGGATAGAAAAGAATAGGGAATGACGATGAATAACGCCGTTATGACACCAGGTGTATAACTGCGAAAAATGATTGTTTGTCCAATATGCGAAAATGACTGAATAAAAAATACATTTAATGTTGCAGTAAATAGAAGAAAGTTTGCCCCATTTGGAAGTTGGCAAACGGTCATAAATGTGATTAATGATATAAAAAGTAAAATCCATGCCATACTAATAGAAAGTTGGAAGGATTTCGCACCCTTAATTTTTTTAATCGATATCGTAAATTTGGCAAGAAAAGTTTCCGGAACCTTATTTTTGTACTTTGTTATAAAACTCTCAACAGTAATAATCTCCTCTCAGCCATGAAACATAAAAGTGACAGGGAACAACCAAATAATTGTTGCAATATAATAAAGTTCATGAATTGTCTCTAGCATCTTTTGCCTCCTCAAAGGGATACCTGAGCACATCTAATTAATATATTGTATGCTATGGAACTGGTTTAAGAATTAGACCGTGACTATGTAGGTGATATTATGAAGATTTTCTTGGTTCTATCTAGTATTGTACTTCCTGTAATTATGTTCTTTCTTCAGAAATTCCGAATGATATTCCGTATTATTTTTAATCTAGTTGCCGTCGTATCAGCAATTATATTTGGAAATATTACTTCTGTTTCAATTTATGAAATCATTAAAGATCATACTGTATTTATGACAAATATCCATTCCATATTCCTAAATCCATTTTTCTTATCAACTGGAGGTTATTTAGGTACTTATCTTATTTATCGACTGATTTTCATAACCCTGGATGAAGGATAAATGTGCTTTGTAATCTTCTGTCTTTTAAAGTATCATTAATACTTGTAAAAAAGACCAAAATACGCAAGTAATGCAAAACTTGCATATTTTGGTCTTATCAATTTTGTTCTTTATTGTCGTAAAGCACCCGTTCGTATTATAAGTTCAGCCAGATATTTCTGGTTGAACTTTTTTTATATCGTTTTATGATATCGGTAGCCGGGGTATAACGTAAGCACCCGTGGGACTTGGATCCCGTCAGCTAAACGGTTCGCACCCTACTTGTAGAAACATGTTTGAGGCTGGTTTTAGTTTAAAAATCCAGAAAAAAAAGTAAAAGTAAACAACCATCCCCCCGATAAACTAAACCTTCAGCAGGAAAACCAAAGTAATAGGACCCAAAGTCATTATCAACTCGATAACCAATTGCTTGAATTAAAGCGAAAATAATTATTGTAAAAAGACTTAATATGGATAACCGTTTTTTAATTCCAATTGTCTTACCTTTGAGGCTTAATAATGCAAATATTATTAAGGCATTTGATCCAAGTCCCAGGATAAAAGCAATTACATTTAACATCTGTTCCATTAGAAAACTCCTCTGTTCAAATATGGCTATTTTCTCCATTTTACCCCGATACCAAATTAGTTGGAATATTACGTTAAATAATCTTAAGTAACTAACCTGTAATAGGTAATAGGAAAAAGGGATCGCCGCAGCCATCCCAATCTTTAACTCTTGCACACGTTACTTTAATAAGAAATATTACACAATAGACCCACCTAGGGAAGCAAAAACGACTTTAATAAAAATGCCCCAGCCTAAATGGCTGGGGTAAACGAAGCTAAAATCCAAATGGTCTAGGCGGCCAACAAGGGCTGAATGGGAATCCGCACATCGTATGTGTTTCACAGCATTTATTTACATATGATTCTATGTGAGGGAAATAGCATGGATGATGAATCAAATGCTTGTTAAAAGTAGTTGTATGCGAAGGGTGTACATGTGTTATCACATTATTATACAAATTTGTATTTACATATTGTTGGCAAGGTGAAACTAGTGGTGGATAATATTGGACAGGGAACGCTTGAGGCGGGCAGTAAATTGGCTGACATGCTTGAAATGGAAAGTATTGGACTGGCATCTGTTTCATGTGTGGTACTACATTGGGAGTTTCTTTCATTGGATGTACTATATTTGGAACTTCTTTCATTTTCGGTACTACATTTGGAGTTTCTTTAATTTTTGGTACTTCTTTTGGAGTTTCTTTCATTTTTGGTACTGCTTTTGGAGTTTCTTTCATTTTTGGTACTTCTTTTGGAGTTTCTTTCATTTTTGGTACTGCTTTTGGAGTATCTTTCATTTTTGGTACTGCTTTTGGAGTTTCTTTTATTTTTGGTACTGCTTTTGGAGTTTCTTTCACTTTTGGTACTGCTTTTGGAGTTTCTTTTATTTTTGGTACTTCCTTTGGAGTTTCTTCCATTTTAGGTACTGCTTTTGGAGTTTCTTTTATTTTTAGTACTACCTTTGGACTTTTTTTCCAAAACATCGTTAAATGACCTCCATGTGAAAATATCTTGTTATTACATTAGTCTATGTGAACTTAGATTTGTGCGGACTAGTTTATTACCTATTTTGTATGAAATGATACACACTACGATCTTATACTTCTTAATCATGTAATTTGTATCTGTTAACACATAAGAAAACGGGATAGACCCCGCCATCCCGGCCTTTAACTCTTGCCCCCGTTAGTTTAAGTGAAGGATTTCACAATAAAAACCCATTGAGTAATGAAGAATAAATATAAATTACAAACATTACCATTATTGTTTTACAGAGGCTTTATAGCACTGTATAGTAATTATTAGAAGACATAAAGGAGAAATGAATATGATTGAATCGAACGTCGTTTTTTACAGAAGTGATATAAATTAAGTAAACAAGGAGAAAAAATGGAACTTCAAACTCAAAGACTAATAATTATCCCTTGCACGAATGAATCATTATCAACATTTGCAACAGAGGAATATAAAATTGGTAGCCATATCAATAATTATTTGGAGAAACTAAAAGAGGATTCTTCCCTTCTAGGCTGGGGGGTATGGCTAGTTATAAATAAAGAAAATAACGCCATCATTGGTGATATTGGGTTTAAAGGCAAACCTGACTCAGAAAATATCGTTGAAGTAGGATATGGAATTGTACCTGCAGCACAAAACAAGGGATATGCAACCGAAGCAGTAAATGAAATTTTAAAGTGGGCATTTTCATCAGGTAATGTAAAAACAATAGTTGCTGAATGTTTAATTGATAACATTACATCCATTAAAGTCTTAGAAAAATTAAATATGAAAAGAATCGGAATCAAGAATAATATGTACTTATGGCAATTAAGTAAGTAATTTTATTTTTGTAATAAGGACGTGCAATTAATGGCACGTCCTTTTAATATACACCCGTTGTTTAGTTTTTTGAGGACAGAAATTATTTAATAATCATTGTTAACCCATTAATCTCTTATCGGGCGAAGAGTTCAAGTTTACGCAAAGTAAAACAGACATAATCGAGCTAATCATCTGTGCGTACTGTACTATAAGGAAGACTTAGAACCTTATAAAAAACGGTAACCGTGGAAATGTACATTAAAATACTTTTAGAATACCAAACCACTTGAAGCAATCCATTTTGCCCAATTAAAAACAAGGCTTTTCCAATAAGAACAAGCATTTAAGTAATCTAATAAAATGATACTAACTAAACTCGTACATCACTTTGGTACATTCATTATAAGGAGACGGTAGAAAATGAGTATCATTAATGGTAGGGATTTTATTGAACGTTTAAATAAAATGAAAAATGAAATTTGGTTTGATGGTGAAAAAATCAAGGGGGAAATTTCGGAGCATCCTGCCTTTAAAGGAATTCTTAAGACAAAGGCTTCCCTTTATGATTTGCAAAATTCTCAGGATCTAAAAAAAGAGATGACATTCCTTTTGCCAGAAAACCAAAATACTATTGGACTATCTTTCTTACAGCCCAAAACGAAAGAAGATTTAAAAAGAAGAAGAAACATGATTGAACATTGGGCAAGACACACTCATGGATTGATGGGAAGAAGCCCTGACTATATGAATACGGTTGTAATGAGTTTTGCCTCTTCCGCCAACGTTTTAAGAGATAGGGAAAATTGTTTTCCCGAAAACATTCAATCTTTATATGAAAGGGCAATGGAACACGATCTATCGTTTTCACATACCTTTATTACTCCCCAGGTAAATCGTTCACAAGTCTATTTAGGCTTTTCCGATGAGCCAATCTCCGCTAAGGTGATCGATCAAAATGATCAAGGATTGATTATCAAAGGTGCCCGCTTACTTGCCACTCAAGGTGGTTTAACGGATGAAATTTTAGTCTTTTCTGCACCAAGAATGTTTTTTGATCCTGACCAGGCGTTCGCCTTTTCCATTCCAACTAATACGAAAGGATTAAAATTTTATTGCAGGGAATCCTTTGTGGGGGGAGAATCTTCGTTTAATTATCCGTTAAGTTCTAAATATGAAGAAATGGACTCAATCGTCGTCTTTGACAATGTTTTGGTTCCATGGGACCGCGTATTTTATTATGATAATGTAGATGCAGCAACAGATTTTCTTGTTGAAAGCTCTTTTTACCCTTTTGCCTATCATCAAGTCATAACAAGACAAATTGTAAAAACAGAATTTTTCCTTGGAGTTGCTCAACTTCTTGTCGAGACAATTAATGTTGGGGAGTATCAACATATACAGGAAAAACTTTCCGAAATCATCATTGGTCTTGAAACCATGAAAGCACTTTTAGAGAAATCAGAAAATGATGCAGAATTGGATAAATGGGGATCTATGTGTCCAAGTATTATTCCATTACAAGTGGCTAGTAACATCTTTCCTAAAATTTATCCCCGTTTCAGCGAAATTATCCAAATAATCGGGGCTAGCGGAATGATATCAATACCAACGGAAAGCGCGTTTGATTCCGAAATTCGTTCAGAACTCGACCAATATCTTCAAGCATATGGTATGAATGCCGAGGACCGTGTGAAACTTTTCCGTTTGGCATGGGATCTTACGATGAGTTCGTTTGGTACAAGGCAAACCCAATATGAAAGATACTTTTTTGGTGATCCTATTCGATTATCCAGTAATTTATACAAAAACTATATAAAAGATAAGCATTTTGAAGAAATTAGAGGATTTTTAAATCTAAAAGATTAAGAGTGTCTTATCAAATTGTCAATGCAGTATCCTCCATTTATAGATTCACAAACAAAAAACCTTCATCATTTCACAAAACGAAACAGGTGTTTCTACTATGTAGAACCCCCTGTTTCATTGAACTCTTTTCTCAGCAAAGCTTAATATGGGTAGAAATAGTGGTGGTGGTGATATGGGTAGTAATGGTGATGGTGGTACGGGTAGTAGTGATGGTATTGTGGATAGCCAAAACCAAGACCTGGAGCTCCAAATCCAAGACCTGGTCCATAACCAAAACCTGAACCTGGTCCACCTAAGCCAAGACCCGGAGAGAAACCAAACCCTGAGCCTGGTCCACCTATACCAACCCTTTCATATGCATCATAATTAGGAAACATATCCATCCTCCTCTTTTCTTTTTACAGTAGAGTTTATGCGCTTTTGGGTAAAAGTTCTTGGGTATTTATCATGGATGCTGAATTAAATTGGGATTGATAAATAAAGAAAAAGACGTATGCCAATTCATACGTCTATTCTTGTGTCATATATTAAGTCGATTTCATTGTCTTATCTTATTGTGCTACTCCCTCTCCCTGGTAAATCCGAAATGCTGGAACAATCGTGTCTGAAACAATTTCTTTTCCTTTTTCACGAATAAAGTCCAATTTATAATAGGCGTCAAATCTTTGGCTGATTTCTGTTTTCACCAGTTCGGGCGGTGTAACGACGATGAATTGGAATTTCAGTTTTTCAGCGACTGCGAAGATCGGGTCAAGGACATGTGCCGATGCTGCCTGTCCGAACGGATTATCACAGACTAAAGGAACCCAGCTTTGATCGGTTTCGCTTTTAACCGATAATAACATCATCATCATAACCATTCGGGCTGATAGCTTTTGTCCCCCACTGCCATCTGATTTCGTCTTAGAACCTTGATTGATTGTCTGCCAGGTTGAATAATGATCTCTCTGCGGTTTCCCGTACATAAAGGCATTATCTGTCCGCATGTTATAGACGAGCAACTCTGGATATCGATTTCGGAGTGATACAAATAATATTTGCTCATCACTAATCAGTTGTTTTATTTCTTCGTCTAATGCTCGATTTTGATCATCAATCATGTCAAATTGTTTGGTAATTTTATTAATGGCCGCTACAAAGTGCTGCTTCAGCATTGGTTCGATCTCTTCAGCCTTTTTAGGCAAGATGTCTTCTTTGAGCTGGACGAGCGGAAAGGAACCTCGTTCATTTTTCAGCTTCATCTTCGCAATCATGGAACGAATGGCCTCTGATAGGCTCATTACTTTCATGCTGGCACGGCTGGCCCAGAAGTTTTGAGCCTTTTCCGCTCTTTCCTTGTCACGTTCTAATTGTTCCAACCCACTTTGTGAAAAACGTTTCATATTTTTAACGATGGTCTGGATATGCGTATAATGCCTTGTATCCATATGGTCTAGTGTTGTTAACACTTCATTTTTAAAACGAATCTCCCAATCTTTTCCTTCAATCGTAAGCTTTAAATTACGCAATGATTGATCTATTTTGGCATGTTTCTCTTGGCCTTCTTCCTGAATAGCTTGATGTTCTTCGCACCAGGATATGATACATGCTTTTCCTAGACTCTTAATTTGTTCTAAATCATGATTTGTAAATGCTGCCGCTTCCTCTTTTAGGATCACCGATAGGGTTAACAAATCACCTTCGAAGCCCGCAATATTGGTTTCCGCTTCTTTTTGGTGTTTCTCCGCTTTCTTTACTTCCTCTTTGGTTAATTTCGTTTGGTCTTTAATTTCTACTTCCTTTACTTCCAAATCAATATCTGCCCATTGTTCAGGCTGTTTTCCATGCTTTTCGACTTTCTTTCCTGACTTATCACGCTGTTCAATCGAATGCTTTAAGGATGTTTCCGCCACTGTTACAGCTGTTCCTTGTTCCCGTTCTTCTTTTTCTGCTGCCTTTACTTCCTTCTGTGCCGTTTGCAGCATATTTTCTAATATACTCATAGGTTCATCTGGTTCCGGAGCTTTATTCCAACCATCATTATAAGCATTGAGTTTTTTCTCTAATTTCTTTTGCTGCTTTTGTTCGGTTTCTTTTTTTGCTTGAAGAACAAGTAATTCTCTAGCCTGCTCTTCTTTTGATTTTTGGAGCTGTTTTAGCTCTTCGATACTTCCATTTACCTCTTGTAAAAAATATGGTGATAACCGAGGGACATCTTCGCATTGGTCTGCTTTTTCATCAGCAGGATAAACCGCTTCTTCAATAAAGAACTTAATCTCCTTTATATTTTGTTCGGTGGTAAGCTTCCATTCTACATACGTTTGATTCCACTGGTTTTGCTGTTCAACTGTCTTTAGATGCTCTTTTCCGATTTCTTGCTGCTGAATGGTCAAAGCTTCCTGTTGTTTCTCTTTTTCTAGTTTTACCCGTTTATTTTCTTGATGAAGAGTTTTGTCTTGTTCAAACTCCTCCAAGGTTTCTACATTTCTTGTAAGCTTTTCTATCCTGCCTTTTGTCTTTTCCAACTCTTCTTTTAATCTCAGCTGTAATTCCTTTTCTTTTTCTTCTTGTGCTTTGATTTCCTGCAATTTCGTTTTCAGAGACAGAAGAGAGTTTTGTTCCTGATTAAGAGCTTTTTCGATATCAATGGAAAGATCACTTGATAAAAAACGATCGATTTCTTTTATAATACGACGTAAGGAGGCTTCTGTTTTTTCAATTTCATCGAGAGCTTCTTTCTTTTCTTCTATTTGTTTCGCAATCTTTATTTTCCAGCTAGTAAATTGATTTTTATCACTTAAAAGCTCTTTCTCTGTTCCATTAAGAATCACAAACGATGGCTGGTGATGTTCGCTGTTCATTTCCTCACGCAAGAAAATCGGAACAGGACTTTTAAACATTCTTCCTGTCAGAACCTGCTGATTAATTTTTTGCCATTGCTGCCCGCTTACGACCAGCCCGTATGGAAGGAGCGGATACGTATGAAGGGTATGCGCCATTTCCTCTGGACGTAATGATTGGAGAAATTGGGTTCCATAAAAAACATCAATTCCCGTCTTCTCATCTATCCATTCCTTTAATTCTTTCACGTCTTTATTGGCGATCCAGAAGGGCTCATCATTTAAGGAATGGTCGAGTTGTGTGACCCATAATTCTTTTTTCATCTGTTCAGCTTGTTCTCGGTTAGTACCGAGTATTTCTTCTATTTGTATGGCATATTTCGATAACAGCGAGTGAGTAAACGGCGCTGTAACATCATCTATTAAACCAAGAAGCTTTTCTGCTAGTTTTGCCTCTTTTTGCTTTTGCTCTTCATTTGCTTGGTTTAAATCTTTATATTTTTCCTCTGAAAACTGAATGGATTGGACGAGTGTACCATGTGAAGTGGCAAGCTGGTTTTGCTTCTCACTAGATTCTTTATCTTTTGCTTGCAACTCTATTAATCTAGCCTTTTTGTCTTCAATTTGTTTAAAAAGACTGTCGATCAATCCCCTTAAGTCATAGGTTAAGCGGTCGCCAAATTCTTGGGTGAGGGCCGCTTCCTTAGACTCAAAAGTATGCATTTGAGTATAGAGAAAATCAATTTCAGTACTCAGTTGAGCAATCTCTTTTGTCTTTTGTTTATCCTGTTGAGCTAGCTCCGTTCCTTTTTTCTTTAAGAACTTTTGAAACCCCAAATACTGCTTTACAACTTCTTGTATCGATAAATAGGATTGCTCCCAATGCTTTTTAGCTTCTTGCTTGATTTCATCCATTCTTTGATTTACTTGCTCTAAGCCGATATTTTGTTCCAATGTCGCGATCTGCTGAGATAGAGAGCGAATCGTTTGTTCATTTTCACTCCACTCTTTTAATAATAGCTGAAAGGCCAATTGGTCTTTTCGATCCTGTTTCTCTTTAACGATCGCTTGGAAGGAAGTATGTTTCTCCCTTTCTTCCACTAATTTCTTATCCCAATCCATGACCTCTCTATGAGCTTTTGCAAACTCTAAATTATCATGTTGGAAGCGTAAATCCGCTTGCCTTACAATTAATTTCTCAATGTCTTTCTTTAGGGTAAGCAGCGTTTCCTCTTCCGATTGCTTCAAATGCTCTAAGGCACCAAGCAGCTGTCTGCCTGCCTGTATACTCGCTTGAACAATTTCTTTATGTTCTACTCCATTAGCTAAATATTCTTCAAATGGGACAATGTCTTCTAAAAACTCTTTATGGGCTTGCTCTCTTTTTAAAAGAACTGGCAGATCCTTAGCAATACTTGCCTGGCTCTTAAAAATCTCTACAAGATCGTTCTTTTGATGTTCGGTCCGATGTAAGACTTGACTAACCGTAGGGATGATTCGTTTTTGAAAAAGGGAATGATCATCCTCAGCCCCCTCGAAATATTTACCAACTCCGCCTTCATCCTTGTTAATGTCCTTCATAATATCCCAGTCTTTACGGTTAATTCCATATGTATCAAGGATGCGATAGTGCTTCTTCGTATCTCGGTAAACGTCATATCCATTCCATTTTAAATAATCCTTCAAGCTTTCGGTTTCAGCCACCTCATCATTTTCATAGAGTGGAATATGCTCAAGCGCTGCCTCTTCTTTCCGTTCAAATTCTCTTGTATAAAATGTAATATTAGGGAGGATTTTGGCTTCCTGTTCCAATGTTTTATTTTCATTTCCACTTTCTTCACTCAATGAGACACGCTGCTCAGCTGAGAACATTCCTCCCGTTACGAGATGCCGCCGGTCTGCACCGTCCAATTCCCACTGAATAAGAACATGAAAGGTATAGGGAATAAATTGCTCTTTATTGCTAAAGAAAAACTGCTGATAATAACGATTGTTTTGTTTTCCCCATGAAGTTCCAGGTTTGAGTATTTGGAAGATGGTCTGAAGGAATACCCCTTTTCCACCTCCATTCATCATCGCAATGAGGCCATTGGTTGATGTCTCCTCATTATGGAAATTAAAAGTGGTATCTTTGTATTGCTTTTGCATGCCATCATACTTCAGGCCGACAATTCTAATTCGATGGATTTTCGGCATGCCTATCCTCCTCCGTCGTCATCAATTTTTTTAATTGTTCATACCGATCATAATCGTGATACAGGTATTCAATTCGCTCAAACAGCTCTTGTTTTGGAATCACCTTCGCTATATCGTCCCGATCAAGAATGACGATCAGCCCCTCTGTCTCTAGTAAGCGCATAGCACCGGCAATTAAACCGATTCGGGTTCGTCT
Source organism: Paenibacillus sp. BSR1-1 (assembly GCF_030403775.1). Taxonomy (GTDB): domain Bacteria; phylum Bacillota; class Bacilli; order Bacillales; family Cytobacillaceae; genus Neobacillus. Next base: position 445,636 of record NZ_JAQMWQ010000002.1, on the reverse strand, counting down.
ATTGCCTTTTTTAATCCCATAATCGTCTGTGTCAACCTCCATGTATTTCCATGTGGTCACAACTTCCTTCATATCAATTCGTTCTTCTTCTCCGAAGTCCGGTTTCGCTTTAAGAATGCTCTCCCATTTCATCATTAAGTCGTTGACTTGCCGTTCTAATACGTAATAGCTAATCCCTTCCCGCTTCGTCCGGATTTTTGCCGCCTGGTTACGGTCTATGGCTGCTAAAAAAGACATAATGACAACACTGATAAGATGGAAATGCTTTTTCGTTTCCACTTGCCGATGCTTTTCTTTCAAATGGGTAAAATTCGTTGCAAAAACCGAGCCGGTTGGTTGGACGACTAGGTGGATGCGTTTAGGCGATTCAATAATATATGTACCTGATTCGTCTGCTAATAATAGGACCGTCTGTCTCACTTCCGGATCAAAATAGGTCTGGAAGTGTTCACTGTTTTCGTCGATGACTTTATCTTTTAATAGTGTAAAATAGACAGCTGATGCTCTTTTGATACTTTCCGCATTCATCGTTTCTCCTCCTTCTGTACACATATTTTAAAAGGGGTCATTTTCATTTGATACCATAGAAAGGGCTCCGCCCGATGATCAAACTCAGTATAGATCTTCAAGCCTTCAAACACTTGAAATTGCGGATATTCCTTCATTAGTTTATAAAGAAGAATTTCCCGCTCATCGCTTAAGGTTTCTTCCTTTCGATGCAGCACTTGAACCTTCAGTGGCTTTTTATCGAACATCATCCACAAATCAATTGTTTCAGATTCTTCGAACCATAAATCCTGGACTTCTAATGGCAGCTCTGCTAGATCAGCTAACGAAAACTCTCCGTTTGTTTGTAAAAATTGAAAAACATAACTCCATGCTTTTATAACAGAATCCCAGTTCGTTACTCGCAGACGAGTAATGCTTTCTTCTGCCTCCTCTTCCAGTACAGCATCCGTTAGTTGTTTTTCATCAAATTCTTGTTCACCCCAAATCCAATCCAATGGCAAAATAAATTCATTCTTCGGTGAAAATAATGGAGAAAGGACGGTTTCTATCGTTTCGAAATGATGAACGCCTTCCTTCATGAACCAATTTTCATAAAAATGCTCTCGAAAAGAAACCAGGCTGTTTTCCCAAAACAATGAAGGGTTTTCCGCTTTTAATTTCATCTCATAGGAAATATTTTGAATGACTAGTTTTGCAAAGCGGTCATGTAATTGCCTTGTATGGCCAATTTTTTCTTGCAGGACAACCAATTCCTTCTGAATATAATCATCTTCTTCGTTTCTTCGTTTTGTCTTTTCGATCATACTAGTAATCGTACGGAAGTGATTTTTTTCCTCTTCAAATTGCTTTTCAATTTCAACACGATTGTCAGCCCTCTGCCATTCCTCTTCCATCAATAAGATTTTGGGATTGTTGATCATTTCCTTTTGAAAGGTGAATTCATTTGCCATTAAGCGGTTTACGCGTGAAATGAGGTGATCGAGGTTTCGGGTAGCTTTTCTGAAATTACCGTTTTTAATCAGCTGCATACTATAGAGTTGTTCAATCGTGATGGAGAATTCCTCAGCCATTTCCCTGCTCATAAAAATCATTTCCTGAGCGACATCTGTGAGTTTATAAACAATGGATCCGCCCATCTCTAAATTCGTATATAATTCATCCATTGTGACATACCGAAATGTTTGCGTCTCCCAGGATTGTCTTATTTCATCGTAATATAAGGCTTCAAATGGTTTACTATACTCTTCTTTTCCCTGATATAAAAGCCCGCTAGTAATCCGTTCCACTTGCTTATCGTCTGCTAAAAGCTTCATTTGCTTAATTGAGTCTTCAACGATATATTTGATATCTGCTTTACCTCTATGATCATCATCATTTAATTCTCTATAAAAGATGGTGAGGAGCACTTGCATGAGTATGGTTTGGATATGAGGCTTCAACTCACCTACTTCCATTCCCCTCCCCAGCTCAAACAGTGGATTTAATCGTTGCATTCGCTGTGCGAATCCTTCCCATGATTCGTTCACATCCATTTCCTCCATGTTTCGATTGTTAAAACTTCTTGTGGAATCCGCTTATTTTCCTGCCATAATTGCCGTAACAGCTCTTGCTCCTCTTCCATAAACCATTTAAAAAATAAATCACGGTATTGGATGTTTGGTGTTTGGCCTTGTTTTTGGTCATTCCTTTGTTCTCGACATTCAAGCATTTTGCGATAAATTTTTAAGGCTGGCTGAATACAGGAATCCGGGTATTTTTCGATAAGCCGAATGATGATCCCGTATCCCGCGGCATCAAGATCCCCTGCATAATAGAAAAGATAGGATTTTGGCGGAAACATTCGAAAGAAAAAGGAAAAGCTCCGTTCAATTTTAGTCCCTTCACCATAAATAATCAGTTCAGGTTCATAATCGAGTTGACCCGCTTCCAATAACTTAATGGAAGTATGAAAGAAAGATAGATTCTCGACAATTAGTACTCGCTGAATATCTTTTATTTCTTTCCCTTGCTTCATCCAAAATACAAAAGGCTCCCCGTAGTTCACCATTTTTAACTTCTCTTCTGATATTCCAATTCTAGCTAAAAATCCTTTTCCATCAGGAAAGCTATCACTGTCGAGTAAAAATTTTTCATGGTCAAAGAGCTCCAGGCTTCTTTCTTCGACTGACACGATTTCCCGTTCCTGACTGGATTGGAGAAATGTATAGACATTCTGGATTCGTACCCATTCCTCTTTCGTTTGCCATTCGGGATGCCGTTCATAAAAGGAAAAATCAAACTGGTCACCTAATTTCATCATCTCAAGACGGTCCCATTGGTTTTCTTGAACTTTTATATTTACCCAGTAATATAAGGCAAGTGCTGGGTTTTTTCCATTGTATTGATTATTTTCAATAGGAATAAGTTGTCCTTCCGTTTGCATGGTTTCAATGGCACGATAAAACAAGGTATAACCGTCCATTTCATCATAATCATCCAAAAGCTTGCGCAGCTGAAGTTCTAAGTCGTTTATATTTATTTTCTTTTTTTGTTTAGGGTGTTGAATATCTCCAATAAAACCTCTCACCCGTGTTTCAATGATATCGATGGTATTCACCTACTTAAAGCTTCTTAGTTTCATAGAAATAGACTCATGCTATCCAATTTGGTCATCCTTTAATTATAAACTAGTTGCGTAATTGGTGGTAAATGAAATTATTTTAATAAAGTATCCGTCAACAATTAGCCGAAAAAATTTTATAAAGTACCTATTTCCTTAAACAAAAATACCCTCACAAATATTGATTTGTGAGGGTATTGTCGTTTGCGCTTTTGCTTACTTTAATATTCACCTTTAATGACAAAAAATGAGCCCCGAATTGTTCCAGCTAGTTTAGATTTTTGCCTAGCAAACTTGAACTTATCTTCTAACTCCTTCGGTACCTCCATCCCTTCAGAAAGCTTAAAACCAACGGCCCGCTTCTTAGGGTCATCAACCGTATACATGACATTGACCGAAAGACCATCCTCATAAAAGACGTAGGCCATTTTGATATTTTCCACTTGAAAACGAGACGTTTCTAAAGGTTTGGCCGCAAACTCGATATCACGTTCTTTCAGAATTCGGTTCACATAATCAAGAGTCTGGCAGGACTCGCTTGCTGGTACAACTGTAAATTCATGCTTGTATTTGTTCATAAAGTAACGGGCTTCATGAGCACGTAAACCAGCAAGCGCTTCTACTACAGGTGAAGACTCTAAACCAACCGTAGACACATTTTTAAAATCAACGATATTGGACATTTCCTTCCCTCCTTTATCCCTTTATTTCCTAACAACAGGAATCCACATTTCACCAAAAACTAAGCCGTTTCGCTGCCCCATCTCAACCGTTGCATTTGGCGCACCAACATAAGCAAAATTCTTTGCTTCCGGCAAGACTTGACCAAAGGCAATGCCAGCAAGCTTATTATTCAATTCATCAGCCGTCGTCCCTTCCCCTTTAACAACTAGGTATTCTCCCTTAGGAAATTGGATCACTCTGTCAACTTCTGGTGTCGATGCTTCTGACATGACACCAGCATAATGCATCATCTTGTTATTCACCGCTTCGTTCACGGCAAAGATATAGTCATTTGAAGCTAAGGCTTTTAAAGCATCTAGCCTTCCATCTTGGCTGACGGCCTGCCAGAAGTCTGACTTTTCCTTATTTAAACCAGCAAAGTCTGTGTACTTGCTCTTAAGCTCAGTTCCAAAACCTAAAACGGTAAAGCTATCTTTTTCTTCTAATGTATAATTTGTCATATTCAAAACCTTCCTTTTTTAAATTTATCAAATGACTTGCGTTCTTCACTTGATAGCTTTATCATAGCCTTAAATCATGTCAAAAAATGATACTGTTTAGGAGTCCCGATGAAAAAAGTTGAACGGATTAATATCATTATGCGGTATATCAACAACCGCGCTCACTTTACAATTTCTGAAATCATGCAAGAATTTAACATCTCTCGTTCAACCGCAATTAGAGATATCAGAGAAATTGAAGCCATGGGGATGCCGCTTGTCGCTGAAGTTGGGAGGGATGGGGGCTACTTTGTCATGCACAACTCTGTCCTGCCCGATGTTCGCTTTACCGATAATGAGGTCAAGGCTCTTTTTATTGCCTTTATGGCCACGAGAAATCAACAACTCCCCTATCTAAAGAGTCGTCAGTCTTTAGCTGAAAAATTACTGGGCCTCATCTCAAAAAACCAGCAGGATGACCTTGTTCTTTTAAATCAAATCTTGCTATTTGAAGGCACCAATCCCCATAATCCCGACCTGCTTGATCTGTCAGACCTCCCTCATCCGATGTTAGAAGAACTAATTCAAATCCTTCTTTTGGATCGCTATTTATTGATTACCATCAACGAAGAGAATGTAATAAAGTCTTATCCAATTTATCTCTTGCACCTTTATCGTGAGAAAAGCCTCTGGATGATTGAAGGGTTTGACTTAAACGAAGAAAAGAAGCAGATTTTTCCTGTGGACGATCTCACCAATGTCATACCCTACCCAACGAAAAAAAGATTAAGTAAGAAAAGAATTTTAGAAAAGCTAAGTAAGCAGGAAGAAGTAATCAACCTAGTCCTTGAACTTGGTCCAAAAGCGATTGCCCAGTTCAGAAAATACCATCCTTTAAATGTTTCCATTTCCTATACGAATCCATACCAAGCCACAGCCATTCTAAAGACTTTTATCAATGTTCATAAGCCCGAAGAATTGGCCGAAATAACAAATTGGCTCCTTTTTCTAGGTGGGGATATTAAGGTCAGGGAAATGCCAGAAGAAGTCTTAGAAGGTTTACAAGAAAGATTAGGATTATACTGCCAATAAGCATAATCTTTTTAACTTTATACCCGATTACCTTTTTTGTTATTCGCCCAGCAATAAAAAGCCGTTCATCAAGTAAAAAAGAAGAGCTGCTATTATAGGCAGTTCTTCTTTTTCAATGTATCTTTATTTTCATCAATAAAATTAACCCAAGTATCGATGATATAGCGCCTTTGCTTCGGAAATATCCTTCGTTCCGTGGACTAACACCCTTCCGTCTTTAAAAACGACTAATCGGTGTGAGTCTAATGTATAAGATAAAAGGAAAGAATTTCGCTGTACTGTTCCGCCATTTCTCGCCAATATGATTTCTAACGCTTCTAAATCCATTACGGTAGGAATGGAAGGTCGGATCTGCACAGAATCTCTCCCGCATAAGACAGCTGATTTTGTTTGATTATCAAAGGATAAAAAAGGGTAAGAGCGTTCATTCCCGCAAGAAGGACAGTCCGCCTTTTTCAATTTATCCACTTGGACGGCACTAAATTGGTTTTTCCATAAATCAAAAGAAACTAGTTTGTTTCTTAATGAATCCATATCACCGACCAAAATTTTCAAGGCATCACTTATTTGATAAGAAACGACCATATTCACTGCTGGACTTATAATCCCTGCTGTGTCACAAGTTAATCCCCCTAGAGGAACCGTATCTAATAAACACGAAAGGCAAGGTGTCTTTTCAGGAATAATCGTGTAGGAAATTCCATAGCTTCCAACACAAGCACCGTAAATCCATGGGACACCCACTTTTTGCGATACATCGTTGATGATCATTCTGGTTTCGAAATTATCTGTTGCATCCATAATCAAATCTACTTTTTGAGCCCAGTCTTCCAGCTCTATGACTGTAGCATCCCCGACGATGGCCTCAATGGCCACTGACGAGTTAATATCTGTTAAGCGATTTTTGGCTGCGATCACTTTGGGAATCCGGTTTTTGGCATCTTCTTCTGAGTATAATTGCTGCCGCTGTAAATTGGACCATTCCACATAATCACGATCCACGATGGTTAGTTTTCCAATTCCAGCTCGAACGAGTGCTTCCGCACATCCTGACCCGAGTGCTCCCACTCCGATAATGAGTACGTGTTTATTGGAAATTCGCTGCTGCCCTGCTTTTCCAATCGGTGAAAATAGCTCTTGCCTTGAGTACCGATTATTCACCCGATACTCATTCCTTCCTTTGGACTGCTTGCTGTTGCATATCTCTTTTTCTCGATTCGGCCGGCTTCATAGCCTAATCGTCCCGCTTCTATCGCTAGTTTCATTGCTTTGGCCATTTTTACTGGATCCTTGGCCGCTGACACAGCCGTATTTAATAACACCCCATCCGCTCCTAATTCCATTGCCAAAGCCGCATCCGCTGGTGAGCCAATCCCTGCATCCACAATCACAGGAACGACCGCTTGTTCGATAATAAAGCTCAGGTTAACTGGGTTGATAATTCCTTGACCAGATCCAATTGGCGATGCCCCTGGCATGACAGCATGACAACCGGCTTCTTGAAGCTTCCTGGCTAAAACCACATCATCGGAGGTATACGGCAGGACAATAAATCCTTCCTTCACTAATTCCTCTGTGGCTTTTAAGGTTTCAATCGGGTCAGGGAGCAATGTTTTATCACAGCCGATCACTTCCACTTTAATCATATCGCATAGGCCTGAAGCTTTGGCTAATTTGGCGATCCGGACAGCCTCCGCTGCGGTTTTTGCTCCTGCAGTATTGGGCAAAAGCGTATATTTATTGGTGTCTAGCTGTTCTAAAAAATTCGGCTGGCTTGATTCAAAAATATTCATACGTCTAACTGCAAACGTAAGGATTTCTGCTTCGGAAACTTCCACGGCTTCCTTCTGGCTTTCAAAGCTTGGATACTTTCCTGTTCCCAGTAACAAACGAGATTGAAAGGATAATGAACCGATTTTTAACATCATCAACCGCCTCCTACAAAATGGACTATTTCAATTTTATCTTTATCTGCTAATCTAGTACTTTGGTGCTCTAACTTGGTTAATATCTCACCGTTCACTTCTACGACAACGACTTTATCGTGGATTTCATAATGGTTAAGAACATCTGAAACAAACAAAACATGCTCTGGCAATTGGACCCTCTCACCATTCAATAATACCTTCATATTTAACCTCCCAAACCTATCGTTTCTTTATGTCTTTCTAGTTGAAATGCTGAGAGAAGACTCTCATCTAGCAATCTGCCTGCCAATAGATCAGCTACTAGTTTCCCTGTAATCGGACTTAATAAAATCCCATTTCGAAAATGCCCTGAGGCAACAAACAGTCCCTTCCAGTGGGGATGCTCACCAAGGTAAGGAAGTCCATCGGCAGTTTGCGGCCGAATTCCCGACCACACCCGCTCCCATGCTGCCTCCTTGATCTCGGGAACAAGTTGAGAAGCTCTTTCTATTAATGTAGCAATTCCTTCTGGCGTTACCTTGTTATCAAAGGTATGTTCAACCATGGTAGCCCCAATATAAATTTCCCCATTTCGTTTTGGGACCAAGTAGCAGCGTTTATCGGAAAAAATCGTCGTGTTGATGATCGGTTTATCCGTTTTTATCGAAAAGCATTCCCCTTTAACAGGGTAAACACTAATATCCAGCCCAGATTCACGCATTAATTTCGCCGCCCAAGCCCCAGTTGCTATGACCACTTGCTCGCTATGTATGATGCCTTGGGTAGTTTTAACCCCTTTCACCTGTCCATTTTCAAAAATAAACGAAAGGACTTCCGTGTTTTCGCGTATTTCCGCACCAAAATAGACAGCCGCTTTGGCAAACGCTTCGGTTAACTTTGTTGGCTGCACATGTCCATCGTTAGGGAGATACATCGCTCCGACTACATTTGGCGAAAGGGATGGTTCCATTTCTTGTAATTCCTTTGCATCCAGCCATTTAATCGCTGGATCCCATTTCCTTTGGAAGGCGACCTGCATTTTTACTTCGTTTGCTATTGCTTCGGTCTCAGCAATTTTGAACATCCCTTTATTCACATATTCGATATCGATTCCTGAGTATTCATATAACTCACTTGTGATTGCAGGAAACATCGCCTGACTTTTTAAAGCCAACTGGAATAAAGGTCCGTCTTGTTCAATCTCCGCTTGTGCTGCCAGCATTCCGGCGGCCGCACTTGACGCTTGGCAAGCCAATTGATCTTTCTCAATGATGATTACTTTTCTTCCCATTTTGGATAGTTGATAGGCAATGGAGGTCCCGTTAATTCCTCCACCAATGATGGCAACATCAAAAGAATTTTCCACTTTATCCCTCCTCTAATGCATGAATGTAAGCTTTTACAGCGGATAACGGATCGGGCGCTTCTAAAACTCCTGACATGACTGCAATCCCCTTTGCCCCAGCCTGAAGTACTTGCCCCGTATTTTCGGGTGTTATGCCGCCAATGGCAATCACTGGAATGTCCAGTTTGGTTATCCTAGATAATTCCTCTAGTCCTTTAGGTCTCATTCCTGGCTTTGATTGGGATGGGAAAACATGGCCGTATAAGACATAATCAGCACCGTTCTCTTTTGCTTTTTCTCCTTCCTCATAGGAGTGGATGGAACTCCCTATCACAAGTTGAGGAAAATTTTCTTTTACAAGGTTTGCCTCTAAACTATGAAAGGCTAATTGAACTCCCCTGACCCTTGTTACGAAGGCAACATCGACCCGATCATTAATCATGATCTTAGATAGGGGTATGTTTTTCTTTGTTAAAAGTTCAACTGCTTGATAAAGGTCCCTTGCTGATCTTTGTTTCTCTCGTAAGTGAATCGCGGTTACATATGGGTGAATATCCATTACCATTTCACATAATTGCTCGATCGGCATTTTTCCATTGGAGATAATATGAAACTCTTTACCATTAATACTAGTGAAAATACAAGTCCCCCCTTTAAGAAGATTCCAGTTATCTAAGAAATAAAGTGAAAAACAAAAAACCACTTCCAAATGGTAAGGAAGTGGTCGAAAATTTGAATAGAAACGATGGTTCATCAAATATCCAGTTTCCACTTCCCTACGCTGGTATTACCCAGATCAGGTTCATAGAGTCCCGAAGTAACACTTCAATCTCAGCCCTTTAAAAAGGCACCTCTAGCGGAATTGCTTAAAATATTCATTTGTCATGTTAACCTATAAGGATAATGTTACCACTTCTATTAGAAAAGATAAATAACTTTTTTATACTAGCTTAGCAAACTTCCCTGTAACCAGGCGCGAGGACGATAGGTTCCAACCGGGATTTTAATCAAGCTGGTTTTCCCTTTCGAATTGATCCTGTAAAGTTCATCACATTGGTTCACATTGAAACCCAGCAATGGATGGCCCCCCATCCCTAAGGCACCCGACATCAAGAGCAGCCGCTGCACGAGAATGCCCGCCTCCATTTGTTGAATACGATATCCTCTATACCCCAACTCATCTTTGTTGTAATCCTTGTTTCCCACGACATGCATACATAACGGAACTTGAAACAGATTCACATTGGGCATTGTTAATCCAAAATGTAAAAGCTGCCGGTAATCACCTTGATTAATTCTCCGCAGTGCATGAGTACTATTTTCATAGGAGTAGGTACCATTTGGAACGCCTTCGACGTTATAAAAACTGCCATACAGTGAAAAACGAGTCCCTATCTGTCCTTCTGTTTCATCAAGGTCATTTTGATACGAGAAGGAAAATGTCTCTTTTAACAAAGTCGAAAGTTGAATTTGGCTTACATTTCTCAAAACAAAATCGCTATCAGGTGAACGGCGCTCCCTGCAAATAGATGTGAAATTGTACGATAAGCGTTCTGTTAAGGGCAAAAATAACATCTCAGTACTTAACAAAAGCGTTTCACTTTTATGTTTCATGATTTTCACAAATGACTCAGTCGTTTCTATCCTCGATGCCTCAGTAAGTTTTCTCAGCATCGGATAATCAAGGACTCGCTTTGATCGGTTATAATATACATGTTTCAACATGGGAATTTCCCTGCATAATTCAGCCGCAGAAACAATATCTCGATTATTCTCATTGTCAACATAATGGATAGGCTGCTGTAGGGCTAATGGAATAACCGCATATACACTTTCTTCCTTTTCAGATAATCCCAGTAAATGATTGATGGCCGGATCAAGAAATTGATAGCAGACGCGAGAGGAAAACCCCATCTGATCGGCCGCTTCCAACGTTTGCCCTATTAACACTCCTGCATCTAACCCTTGGAGCCTATAAGAAAAGTTATTGTATTTATAGAAATTTTTCCAAAACATCGTTGAGACAAAAACGGTGCAAAAACTGCTTGAAATATCATAACCGTTACCAAGACTTCTAGATAAGTAGGAGTCGTAGTTTCCTTCTCGCAGCAAAACAAGGCGGTGATGGGCCGCATCGTAATGGTAAATTCCATTTGGAGCTCCCTCTAGATTTACATAAACATATAATTCACTGGGATACAACGCTCCTCCGGAGGGAACAAATCTCCTTTTTGATTGGGCAAACATGACATCATTTTCAACCGTTCCAACGTTTATTGCGGTTTGTGAATATTGTGTCAGGCCATATACATACCATAAGAAATGGCCAAACTCCTCCAGACTTGGTTTTTGCTGGGAATCTCCTCGCTTGAGGGATAAAGGTTTTTTTGTGTTGAGAGGAATCACTGGTAAGCCGCGATACAGTTTATAGGGCAGGGGTCCATCTTCCCAGTCCACCTGCCAATCAGGCGGAAAGACTTTTTCCTGGTCAAAATGCAAATTGTGTAGAAATGTATCGAGCTCCAAACTTAAACCTCCTACTCTTCAATTATGGAAATGGATGAGGATATGGATTTAGTTGTTCGTATGATAACGGTGTCTTCTTAAATCCTAGCTCCATCGGTACTTTGAGTACCCTCTCCAGCCCTTTCACACGGGTAAGGTGATGACCAAACGTCATTGGTAACATTCCTGGAATTAAAACCTTTACACAGAATAATCCGTTCCGTTCTATCACTGGTGTTGTTTGATTAACCACTATGACTTCTAGGTTTAAGCGGCGGAATCTGTTTAAAATATCCAATAGATCATCCTTCAAATCAGAATTGGCTGGAGGCTGCTTGAATTCCTCAGCAAACGTACGTAATGGACGCTTATCATCTAATATAAAATCCAGCCGTTCTTCCGCTTCAGGAAGACCGTACAGCAGTCCATGATCCTCCATCGTACGTACTGCGAACGGATCGTGCAGCATATCTACATATTTCTGCCGGTTTATTTCCAATTTTTCGTCTTGTTTACCCATCATTCCTGCAAGCTCGTAAATCGTGCTTTTTACGGCTCTTACAGGATCAGGGTTTGCTCCGGCTGCACAAATCAGGTTTAGCCCCTTGGATGTTCTGTTTTTTGCTGCTGCCCATACGCTTGGAATTCCATGCTCCATCGTCGAATTGTAAAAATGAAGATCATATCCTGTCACTTCATGTACTCGGTCGACCATCAGCCGTAATTCCTTATCGTCGGCAGAATGAAGGTCAAGGCGCGGCAGAGGAAGTTTAGCATACCAGGTTAACAAGAAGGAATCCCGCTCAACGACTTCCATGATCCCATGGAAAATCGCTTCCTCTAAACTTCCCCCTAATGCACATCCATTAGAGGTTTCATAAACAAAACACTCCCCAAAACCCAAACTGTAATAGGCTAGTAACTCCGGTACCAAAATAGGACGCTCTTGTAAGAACGAATAGCCCCAGACCCAATTCATCGGGGTATCTGGATGAAAGGCTTTAAACGGAAAACGAGGCTTTTTATAATGTTCTTTTTCATGTAAACCTACTGTTGCTGGATTTAATGCTATTTTTTCTAAATTGTGATAGCTATCACGAACGATCTTTCTTTTTCCTCGCGGCTCAATCCCGCAATATCGTTCCAAGCCTTCCAAAATAGCAGTCAGCTCGCTCATTTCATAAGAATTAGACCTTCCCGCTACTCCCTCATCCCCTTCAAACAGCGGCATGTTTATTAATACATCCGCGAACGGCAGCGAGAAATCCTGCATTTTACCATTCATCACCCCACTGCGATAATCGAGGTAATCCTTGACGAGGAACGGTTTCAATTCCTCCATCGAACGTGTGCGATAACCCATACCATTTATTTTAGGACTGGATTCCAACTTGATTTGAGCCAACTCCGGTGTGTCATCCGGTAATGGACTGCAGATGGGGCATAATGGATCTGGCAAGAATGGATGGAGAGAGTTCGTTAACGTCCTCAGGTTCGTAATGAAAACTCTTTCTTCCAAATGGCTGGGTTCCCCTTGAAAAACTTTTTGTACTTCGCTGCATATCAACGCGGCGATTTGCGCTAGACCCGTTCGTGATGCCCAAGCATCCCTTATTCCACCTTCTCCTCTAACCCTGCTCATCTGAAATCCCCACATCTCACGGCGATCGGGTCCAGCTATTACGCGCCTGATGTCAGCACAACGCGAACATCCCGGTCTATCGGGACGTACGATTGGACCGATGATCCCCTCCCCAAAGGAAATAAATCCTCGAAGCCACGGTATTCCTGTTTCCCTGAATCTTTCTTCCGCATTCTTATGATCCAAAGGATTCCAGGCATCGTTTAGGACAATCGCGAATTCTATGTCTTCAGGGATTTCTTCTAATTGGCTTTGACGCTTAACGTGATAGCTGAGGGACAATTGATCAGAGACAAAATCCGCTAATAATCCCTGTCCCTCAATAAGAATCTGGGCAGCCATCAGGATTCCCCCTCTCGCACCTGTACACCATACACTCCTGCCAAACCTTGTTTTAAAAAAGGTTCGAACGCAAGATCATAGATAAATAGCTGTTTGTTCCTTCTGTTCAACACCTGTAAAGAAGATTGCAATAACTCCAATTTTGTTATTTCTGCACATGAGGGGATCTCGAGCTTAAATTTCTTTTCTTTCAGAAAAACAGCTGACTCCATTTCCCTATCGGCAACATTCAACTCGTTTTGCGCATCCAACAGCGCCTGTTGTAAGGAATACCGTAACGCCAATGCCGTATTTAAACCTGCCCTTGTGTACCAACGGCCATTTGATCGTACCCCGATGACAGGGAATCCTAGAATATCCTCTTTCAAGCCGATTGTCGGTGCACCATTTAAGGTAGTCAAGGCATTTAAATATAATCGGCACTGTTGATCTTCTATCGAACCCAGTGGAATTTGATAAATCGTGCTGTTATGATTGGCCTTTCTTTGTCTCAATTCTTCATCAATATAGGCCTGAAGACCTCGACAAACTGCCTCTTCGATTGTTTCTCCCGCACCTACGCCCATGAATCGATTGTGAATATTCACACTATTTTTCCGATCTGTGAGTTCCTTTATCATTTGTGAGACATACATTTCTATACCTGTAAGTCCTGCTTCCCTTCTTGCTTCTTCATGGGTTAATCCAGAGCAGATCACCTCCGGCAGGAGAGTTGCCGGTCCTTCTGAAACTGGATTAACGGCTTGAACATAGCACTGTGATAGAGGAAGCTGTTTCAGGTCTCGTTCTTCCCAGATATGGAAGATACCTGTTTCTACAGAAGTTAATAGATTGAAATATTCCAAGAGGTTATGATTTGGATCCTTTTCACTCTCTTCTTGCTCTAAACCTACATCGAGATCTTCCAGTAGTCGAGGCGAAACATCATAATTCGCAACCAATGGATGGGGGATAAATGAAATCCAGTCTCCTTCCAGTGTTTCAAGATTAAGATTGTAAAATTGGGTACTCTGATTGGAGTCTGCTATGTCTACAGCCTTTTTAAAAAATTCAAATACCATGACATGGGCAAGAATCGCTCCGGCTGTTCCCGAAGAAGATGGCTGCTGTCGGTCTAACTGCAAGAAAGATTGATGGATTCGGCGCCATGCGGATTCCCAGCATCCCTCTGATTCAGGATGAACCACTGGACCAGCAAGCCCCACTTGATCTAAGCAGATGGCCGGTACAAATACCTTCCGCTCCTCTTTGCACACCCTATTTAGCTCCCTAAGCTCTTTTTCATTTCCATCTTGAGAGATATATAAGATCCAATCATAGGGCTTTACTGCTTCTTGCCAAAAATTCCCGCCATCAGAGTGATATGGTATTTGTTCCACCATCACCTCAGAGTCATCGTTGCGGGCATTTTGAACGAGTTCATGAATCCGTACCTCATTTGCAGGTACCGAATCCGTCATCATGAAATGGAATTTCGGAAGCCCAGATTCAAGCAGGGCATCTGCCAATGAAACCAAAAAGGATCCAGAGCCAACAGCCAAAACTTTAGACTGTCGGTACTGTTGAAAACGGTACGGACCGGAATCTACAAAATTCTCGATAAATTCAATTTGTGAACCATATTTTTCGAGAATGCTGCTATTTAATTGGTGGGGATGATCTTGGCTTACATCTCGAACAAAACCATTCTTGTACAATGTTTCTCCAATCTCATATACCCTGTTACGATATGGGGGAGTTAATCCTTCTGTTATGTGTTCTAATGATTGCTCCCCGTTGAACATTGGCATCAGTTTTTCAATCCATTGATAGATGGTACCGCCTTCCAAACGGAATGAACTTTGATTATTTCTAAAATACACACCACCTTGTGGATCAGGTAAATAAAAGGTATCCCTTTTCACCTTTAGACGTGAATATGTGTTTAGCTCTGACATTCAGCTCCTCCTTCGTTCAAACTATTCGTAGATATGCACTATCAGTTTATGTACTTTTATTTGTCCAATATGAGTAAATAAAGCCAACTTGCCGATTGGCAAGCACTTATTTTGAAGAGTCGGACTTGTGGTTCGCTAAAAAAGAAATGCCCCTGTTTCAGAGGCATTTTTTTCAATAATTTTTTTCTACCACCAGAAACCGAAACAGCTAAAACCAATACCAAAACAGCTAAAACCAATACCAAAACAACTAAAACCAAAGCAGCTGCCAAAGCCACCACAACGGCCAAAGCCACCGCAACGGCCAAACCCACCGCACATAAAGCCACCGCAACGACCAAAGCCGCCGCAACGACCAAAGCCACCACAGCCACCACAACGCCTGTCGGCAAATAATAAGCTAGGATCTTGAGTATAATCCATAGGAACTAACTGACCCACTTGGTAAGGATCCATCCCTAACGATTGAAGATCATTTTGGAAATTCTGCATTTTTTCCTCCCCTTTGCTATTTATAATCAGGTTATCCACCTGTAAAGAGACTTGAATTTTTTTAGTGAACCCATGTAGGCTCCTTCTCGTACTCTCTTAAACAAATTATGATTCTTTTTAGGTCCTTGTTACTGATGTAAAAGCCTATTTCATTATCGGAAAATGTTTCTTCATTACAGTAAGCACTGATCACTGATTAAAAAAGGACCCAAACCAAATTGGTTGAGATATTTTGAACGCCAAACATTCCGTTTTTGAGGACTAAAGCGAACGAGCACCTTTATGATAGGTTGATTTGTTACTTTAAATTACTAAAAATCAGCACTTGTCCACTCCATTTTAATAATCTGACATATATTATTATTGCCACCGCCAAAGACATAGATATTTACCTCCAAAGAGACGTTTGCCCGTATTGCAGACGTCTCTTTACTTTTAAAGAAAACACTGATTTTTTTTGTCACTATGATGTTTGTCCAATCGCTACATCTCTAAAAAAATATATATATATGGAAAAGGTTTTCTCTTTAGAAAAATAAAGGGTGGTGATAAATATGTTTGGATTCGGATGCGGCGGTTATGGCTACGGAGGTTATGGCTACGGAGGTTTCTTTGGCAACAGCTTTGTTTTAATCGTAGTATTGTTCATACTTCTTATCATTGTAGGAGCGTCCTTCATCTAATAGATGGGGCAGGGTAAGTCGTTTGGAATATGAAAAAGACTCCAGTTGGAGTCTTTTTTATTTGGACGGTTCTTCTGGTCTGCACGAACATATTTTGAGCCATGAGAACCGTCCCTGTGGAATCTTTTACATCCCAACCTCTTCAGCAGCATACAACTCAAATGGATTAGCCGTATCTGATTGTCTAGCTAATTTTTCAACGATGAGACGATAACCCCTGCCGTATTCATCTTCCCGGTTTAAGAGTTGTTGTTTCAGCAGGTTGGCGTAAGGGATTTCTCCCAGATGGGTCATCATGTGTACTTCGACCCATGAGGCAAATCCTTCAATCTCTTCATGCGTTAGCTTTTCCACCTCTAAATTTTCAAACTGCCAAATATGTGTCAATTCATGGGCTAAAGTAGCGAGCGTATAGATTTTTGGGGACCCATTTTCTACAAATACTTTAAGCTTTCCATGAACATCCATGCTTGCTTTCCCGGTTAAACGAGGCTGCCCCGCTTCCGGAATAAAAGGTAAGCCGCTTATCTTGTGGATCTCGGCTGCACTTACCACTGACAGCTCTATATCTGCTGGCAAAGGTACTAAAAATAATTCAGTGAATAATTGACGAACTTGGTTATAGAGTGGCTCAACCTGTAAAACATCGTCAATGGCTGTCTCATTACAGGTAAAACATCTTTGCCTGCCATCATCGAGTTGATGAATTTGAGTGGAAGAAAACACATTTCCACAGAACACACATTGAGTAACGCCGCCGCTCATTTTTAGGTTGTCACGATCTTGTAACCGTCCGAGATATTCTGTTCGTACTTCCCGCAGTTTTTTCCTTGTTAACAGCTCATCGATCATTAAATAGGTTTCACGTAAGGCAAGTTCGGTTGGATACCTGTCATAACCAAAATGAAGGTAATGACTAGTCCCGTTACTCTCATTTGATAACCAATACAAATAGTCATTTAGAATATCAAAGATATGTTCCCAATTATTGCGAATCGCATCTAAAATTCCAAGGTGGACAGGAGAATCCTCTATCATATATATGATAATCTGCCCTTCGTCTTCCGTCTCACCATCCATCCGGAAGGAAGGTGTAATCAGTTGTAACTTTTTAGATATGGTGTCTGTCTCATCAAAAAATGAACCATCTAATTGGGTACAAACCTTCACAAAATGATGTGTTTCCGGAAATAAAGACAAAAACAACTCATTCAATAATAATGTGAGCGTAAATTTAATTTGAGCCGGGTTTTGAATCGTTCCCTCTTTTGAACGAATCACCATTCTAAGTAGATGGCCGTTCTCGTACTGCCTTATTATCTCTTCATCTTGATGGAAGGAATGAACCTTCATCGATTTTAGATTCAACATTTGACTTAATTCCACATAACCGCATGTGTAAACTCTGACATCCGCCTGCATCTCTCGAAGGCTGACCTCCACCCGGTCAAATGAAATGGTTTTATTCTCAGGGCAGCCTGCATCTATCAACTTACGTATTTGATATTCCATTCTAGGCCGGTAATATTTCTGCTCAAAAAGCGGTTCAAAGCTGACTTCCACGACTCCTTGCTCCAGATCGACCTTTTGGATTTTGTAGAGTTCCCCATTAAACGAATGAAATTGGCCCGGCAGGTATTGTTGATAGAAATGCCCTTCAAAAATCTCCGAAATGCACTTGTTGTTATGCCTGATCTCAATAAAACGGAACCCTGTTGGTAAAATCTTTTCCTTAGCTGTATACGGAATCCGAAATTGAGTCTGCCTTATAAAATCCCTTTTCGTGCGGTCAAACTTTACTAACTCTCTAGATTCGATATTCAATCGGTAGGCCAATTTAGGACCAAAAGCGATCGAGAATAACTCGTGAACACCTTCTACTACCGAGCGGTAGGAATATATTTTCGCCTTACTTAAGTAGTTCTTTATTTCTTCTTCGTTCAGGTAAAAATGACATAATCGCTCTAAAAGGTAAAAGGCAAGGCTCCAAACTGATTGGGATAAGCGTGGAGCCAATGGAGCAATGGTCCTATTGGTGCTCATATAAAATTCTAACTGGTCTGCTAAATAATCCCGAATTAAATAAGGCGGGGATACGATATGGACAAAGGAGGCCATTTTACCGGCACCTTTCCACATATTCAACCGATCGACTAAATTATAGTGATGGTCTCGAATGAGTAGAAAGGAGAAATCATCACTAGGAATGGAAAGATTTCGATCATGGATTCTCATCCTTTTTGAAAAATGATCCAACGTATCTAAATCAAATCCAAGCTCAAATAACGCCGACTTCGCATCCATGATTTCCTGTATGCTTTCTTTCACAGTGGTCTTCCGCTGATGGATGAAGTGAACGGGTTCAATATTTGCCTTTATAGCTGGCAAAGATAATACCACTTCCGCTTCTAATTGCCGGTGCGACATCTTCGGAAGGATGGTTTGCTGAAATATATGTTCTCCTTCTTTTTTCCAAACCATATAGAGTAAATTTTGACTTATGCTCGAGGAGGCGACGAGATCTCTTGGCTCGCATTGCAAGACCGTACGGATAACTTGCTCTAATCCTTCATACCACTCCGTTAAAATGATATACTGCGGTTTTTTGCCAATTAGCTCCCTTACATTCAAGTTAAACGAATGCAGAATGGTGGAATAGGCCGGAATCAGTTTTTCTCCCTGTAATAGCATAATGCCTTCCAATCTCTTTGTTTTTTCTAACTGGCTTAAGTATTGCAAGAATCGGTTCTCCTGCAAAATATCAGGTGAAACAACTAAGACATCGGAATTGAGGTTTTGCTCGAGGGCATCTAAAAAAGTGCTAACCTTCCAGACTTGATCTTTCCCGGCTACTTCGCTAATTCCATTCGTTACCCATTCCACCGCTTCCTTTGCAGCATTATGGCTATGGGCGATGAGTAAGATCTTCTTATTTTGCGTCAACAAATGGTACATTGCCGGAAAAAAATAGGAAGAGAAATCCTCGTAGATGACATCCTCAATCAACACATCATGTTCTTGGATGATTTCTAACATCATCCTCGTATAGCTCTCATCAATGATCAAGTTCCTTTTCTTTATTCCCTCACAAATGGTATTCATAATCAATTGATGCTCAGGATCAGACGAGAGATTTTCATAAGAAAAATGATTGGTTCGGTGAGGAAAAAGCTTATTTTCTTTTATAATTCCATCTGCCAATAAGCGGTCTCCCCATAATTCCTTGTATTGTTTAAATAACTCCTCATAGGAGGCAAGCCTTGTTGGGATGGCATCGTGCCCATCAATGAAGCCTTCACTATAAGCCGCCTTTCGCCCATTTAAGAACCAGGAAATCTCCATTAACAGAACAATGGAGATTATTGGATATTTTGGCAAATACTGAATCAACGATAAATGATATACACTGGCTATCATAAGGAGCACCAGTAAACCAATGGGAAAAATACTAGCATATTTGAAAAACCATGAAAGATACGTCCATTCTTTTTTCAAAAGGATCTGTCCCCGGCTTTTGATATACACCAGCGAAACAGTTCCCGGCGCAAATAGCTTCGTTTTTGTTCTATTTACGAGATCTTCCGGATAGAAGATTGCTTTGGCTTTTTTCGGAAGTGTATCGATCCAGCTTAGCCAGCGGTACTTCATCGGCTTTTGTTCCGGTTGTTGTACAGACAGCCTCCCCATCATTCTCCAGCACCATTTTACAAACAGAAATGCAAACAGAAACGATAGATTGAGTAGCAGCTGAATATAAGGTATTAAATTAGACATCTTTTCATCCAGGAATTTTTCAAAAAAACGAGTGAGACTATCATCGAATAGAAGTAAAGGTATGGAAGTGAATAGGGCTGCGGCCGGGAGCAAAAGTTGTTTATATCGCTGTTCCTGAGAATAATTCGCCGTATAAAGGAGGATGAAACTGATCACAAAGACGACTAGACTTCCTAACAATAAAGCGAGTAGGTTCATAGTTTATACACCTTATCCTCTTGGATCCGAATTTGATCAATTTCATTGAAATAGGTTGATTGATATTGTTCAATCGCACTGCCAAGGTATACTTCGATCCCATTTCTCCCAGCCTCCTGCAAGCCAGACTGCTGAAAGGGGGAATATATAGGATTCTCGTTTACACTCTTTTCCATTTTAATAGCCGGAACACTTCGATCTTTATTAACCGAGTCCTGTTCGATATTCATTTGCAGAATATGAAGCAGCCGGTTTGCCATATGTGCAAATTCTTCTAATTTAATAAGGTGATAGCGATGGAGCAGATTCTGTTCCTTCTTCTCTTCTGCAATGCTGGATACTTTTTCGTGATATTTTCGTAACGAAAAAAGCTTGAATAACTGTTTTAGGTAATGATTGTATTGATGCTGTGAATTCACTTGCATTTGATATATTTTTTCAATGTGCTCATAGGTTTGTTCTTGAAATTTCCAAATCGGTCGATGGGAAGTTCGTTTTGTCAAAATATACCCCAGGCAGATAACAGCAAGGATGACAACAAAGACGATCGCAAAATTTAATGTCCATCCTCTCTGAGATGCAGTGGCTGCCCACAGAGGCAGGAAAGGAAGGATTAAGATGAAAAAAATGAGTGCTCCCATCGTCTGGTACTGGCGCTGGCTAGGAATCAATTCTAGGAGAAAATGCATCTTCTTTTTCGCTCCTGGCACCTGATTTTTCCAGGTAGAAAGAGCTTCTGACGAAGAAGGCACTATGTCGATTACCTGTTGGTGCACAAGACTCATCTTTTCAACCAATTCCTGTTTATAATCATTGATTTCAATCCATTCTTCCTCTTCCAAAAATTCATTTTTCCTTTTTACTACATTCAATTTTTTAAGGGCTTCTCTTGATTTTCGAAGAAGTTCCCTTTCGCGATCTAGGAGGATGGTTTCTGCTTTATAAAGCTGATCCTGCCATTGGTCGAAGAAATGATACGTAATCCTTGGATGTTTCGAGAGTGGTGGATTGAAATCCCTATTCTTTTCAATCGCTGCCGCCGTATATGGGGCAAATTCATCATCCCGAAACCGATTAGTATGAAACTGATTTTGGAGTAATAGTTGATCCTTTATTTGTTTTTTCACTTTTACCAGATTAATATAATAATTTTTTAGTAATTTCTCTAAACGCTCCTCTTCTAACGTCACCTGGATCACACTCGCACTTCCCTTGTCCATCCTTTCAATAAGGGAGGGATGGTGACATATGGTCAGAAGGAAATAGGCGAGTTCCAAATACCCTTTCATTCTTTCCCGTTGAGAGCTTTGGTCGATTTCTTGACGAATTAAACGAATATCACCGATTTCACTTTGGATTCCCACATGAAATTTCAAACTGCTTGAAAGCTCTTTTGATGGCGAAAAGTTCGTTAACGATTGCGTCAAAGGGGGCGTCATCATTTGCTTCAGCTTATTCTTAAAATCTTCCAGCACAATCTCGAGCTGCCGAGAGGTCATCCAATAATCATGAGCCTGAACCTCTCCTAGATTCACCAAAAGCTCCTTTTTTCGAATGATCAACTGTTTAAGACAGCTTCTCACCCGGTCACATTTCTCTTTTAAAGCCAACATGAATTCATGATCTGGCTGGTCTAAAACAATATCTTGGAGCTGGATGGTGTCTCCCCATTCTTCATCCAGCTTGTTTATTTCCTGTTTCGTAAAGGCATTGCCCATTCCAAAAGCTAGTTGGTCTGATTCTAGACAGCCAAAATGATCCAGCTCCCAGCACCTTTTTAACTCTGCCTCGTTTGGAGCGTAATGAGAATTTCTTTTGATCATGTCAACTAAATGCAATAGGGTTTGAAGCGGATGAAAACCTTTGTCCTTTAAAGGGGAAAGTAGTTGTCTCCTTATTTCTGATAGCTGCGTCGTTAAACGTAAATGTCGATTTCGTTCATCATTTAGGTTCAAGAGAATAATCAACTGCCAATCCTTTATTCGAAGACGGTCTAAATGCTCAATCATTCTATCCACTAATGAGGAATAGAGACGTTCAGAGGAGGATTCCTCCTCCCAGTAAAAGATTACTTCGTTATGATTCTGCAGCTTATAAAAAAATGGCTCAACGAGATGCCAATCTTCATACTTTTTGCCGAAATGTATTACAATGGAGTGCATCAGAATCAGTCCTTTATCACAAGCTTATACAACTACTTGTTCTTGATTTAATGAACTCATTTTATGATTAATATCATTCATCCACTTGTTAAACTCTTCTGTATCCTGGGCTGTTTTATATCTGACAAGTGATTCAGCCCAGAGCCGTTTAATCAACTTCGCCGCTTCCCTTTTAGCTGAGTCCGGTTTCATAACCTTCATAAAGTATTCGACGATTTCATTTAACAAACATTGTCGTAACCGATCAGCCCTTACGGTTAAGGAAGGATCGGAGATAAATTCCAGATCATAAGCCAACACCAAATCTAAAATATTTCTGATTCCTTCTTTTTTTACTTTTGAGATTTCTAATGCTCCCAGGATAAAATCGTGTTCTTCTATATTTCGATTATTTTTTATTTGATTTTCCTGCGTTTCTTGGAATCTTTCTAAAATTTCATCATAGATGACAGGATTATGCGGTAAGGCTTCATGAAGCAAAAACGTATCTTCTTCCACCTTTTCTCCGAATTTCAGTAATAATTTAGTGCCCTGATTTCCACTATATTGATAGACTCTTTTCCCATCTGAGTTGACCAGCTGGAGCCACCCATAGATCACCCCAAGGATTAAAGCTCGGTCCGTGCGATTGGTTTCAAGCTCAGCCCGTTCTGGATTTAAGTCGGGCATATAGGCAGGAAGATGCCAATTTCGATCCAGGTGAGGCGTAATCGTACGATTTTCATCCTCATTAAGCTTGTTCACTAAGCGATGATAGGCCTCATAATACACTCCTGGCGGCTTGCCATTTTTTCCAGAAGAAAATTTGCTAAAGTCACTGACCGATAATCCATAATGGGCACGATAACAAACGATTTCATTCCGTTCAAACGCATTTTCAACAATTTGCTTATCATTAAATAACTCGTTCTTTTCCATCTCGCTGAGGAGATTAAAGCTTTCAGAATGGAGTCCCCAAAACTTCAAGCTTCGATAATGACTCGTGATGGGAACAAAAGGCTGTGCAAGCTCCTCGATCGCCTTAATCTTGCGATAAAGGTAATCGTCCACATCCTTTCCTAATCGGCCTGCTTCTATTTTTAATGCTTGAATTATGGTTAAATCCAATTGATCCTGATGCTTATTGGCCAATTCCTTCCGGCAGAACGCCACCACATTTTCTTTAAAAAACTCTTCTACCTTTGTTTCCTTATAAAATTCCTCTGAGCCGCGATTATTTTTCCGCTCGATGAAGCGGTTGTATAGACTTAAATAAATCTTTTGAGAGATGCTCTCCGGTAAGAACCCATTATCCACCGATTGGCGAATCCGCTCCCAGGTTTGTTCCAGCATTTCCTTATCTGCCAGAACGAAGGTTTTTGTCGGGTCACTGACGCCCTCGAACTTCCTGGCCAATTGATAAATCTCACCTGTGAGCGTTTCTTTTGTCTCCATTAAATTGTCAAAGAATCTTTGCCAATCCCCGATCATTTCCTTAATGGATTGATTGAGAGCTGAAAAGACTTGTTCTAGCAGCATCGAATATTTGTAACGGTTCAGCGTATTAAACTGATGCGTGGCCTTTTCCGTATATTCATTGATAAAATCTTTAAAGTTATTTCTAAACATACTAGAAAGGAACCCCTGCTTTAAGGCTTTATCAACGCGGCGGACTGCATCGTCTACGTCACCATCATTGCGGTCTAAATCATAGATGTCTTGATATCGATTCATCTGCTCCTTCAAGAGACGATTCTCTTCTCTTAAACTGGAAATCTTCTTGATTAGTTTATTGTGAATGCTATAAAGGATATAGCGTACCCCTACCGGATGGATGGGTGATTCCTCTTTCAGCAGCCACGTGTTTAAATGAAACCTACTTCCGTCCCCGCCATTAGGCGAATGATAATCAGAATCGATTACCTGGTAGGCAATGAAATGACTATTTTCATTGATTTTCTTGTTAATCTCTTTGGCATAGTCTTCCAAGGCTGCTTCCATCCGGTTTATTTCTTGTTTTGCTTGATCTTTTATTTTTAGTTTTCCTGCATCAAGCTTACAATGCTCTTCATAATCCTCTTTTAACTCTTCATCCTCTTTGATTACCCTTTTGGCATATTCCTCCACCTCATGCAAAAATAAATCTGCCTTCGAAGAGCCTTTTTTTCCTTTATCCTCGATTTGGTGAACTTGCATATCAAGCTGGCGGAAAAAGGGATTGGGTTTTTCTTGGTTATTTACAATCTGATCAAAGTATTTCACATAAAGCTCTCTGATCAGTGGCTTTTCATGATGGATTCCATTTCTTTCGTCATCTTCATGGCGCTTTTTTTCTTCATGAAAAAGCTGATCTAATCGAAGCCATGTGTCATTAAGTCCATTCACAGACCATTGTAATGCACAATAATCCAAAATATCTTCATACGGGTAGGTTAAGGAAGCGACACCAGACCCACAGTACCTAGCCTGCCCATTTGATTCTACTAAGCTTCTTATTTGATTATCTTCCTGTGAAAAGCTTTTTGCCGATATCGGGCTAAAGAGCTGCAGATACACGGTACGTGCCACCTGTTCCATATACTCGGAAACATTTGTCAAATGCTGCCCTTTCGTATTTTCGTAATCAAAAAGAAAGCAAAAATCATATGGAAGATGCTTATCGGTAATCGCATGTGCCGTCCTGCCCTCTAAATCAATCTGATTGGGGCGATACTCCAGTTCGATCGTCACATTTTGCTTATGATTGCCGGATGCACTTAAGGTAATGGCGTTCAGTTCTTTTAAACTGGCGTAGCCATTCCCTTGGACGGCTTCCCACTCATTTTGGTCCAGCGTATTACTTCTTACTAGAATATCAGGAAGTAAAAAAGCGCCGCGGATTAATACACTTTCCGACCCTAACTTCCGCTCCAGCATTTCCCGTAAATAGAGAGCAATTTGCAGGAAGATCCCGGAGCCGGTTCCTCCCACTAAGGAACTAATAATAATCACCCGGACATTATACGATCTTGAATCGCTATCCACTGGAAATATTCGTTCAATGCCGTCCCACAAAGCATTCAGTTTCCCTTCAGACATCGCTGAGCGAAAGGCGAGTCTTGAAACAGCCCGAACCTGGCCGGCTCCATCTGTCATCGTTTTCCGTTTGATTTGAGGATTATTCGGAAACCATTTTATGACTTCTTTATTCGCTTGCAGATATTCATTAACAGAATGGTTCGTGCTTGTTTGTGTCGCACAGTTTCGTAAATGATCCAATTGAGCAATGCTGCCGGCATCCGTATCAAACGCATGGATGGCCACTCTTCCTCGCTGCTCAGGGGGAATACGACCATATACCATATTGGCAATATTACTGCCTATACCGCCTAAACCGATTAAAATTGTTGGAACGTTAAAGCTCATGCTGGCTGCCCCCTCTTAGGAATTTTTAATGGGATTTAAATGTGTATACCAAATAGTTGTTACTTCTCTCAATTTGGATTTCATCGTTATGATAAATCGCTATGTCTGCCTTTTTACTTCTATCCAAAAGCTTTTCATGTCTCACAATCAAGTCAGCGTATTGGCTTTCTTTTACCAGCAGCACCCGGTCTTTCTTTCGATCCGCTTTAAATACTAAATCACTGATCCTCTTTTTTTCAGCTAGATAGGGTACCAGCCATCTTTGTACCCAGCTGGTATGGAAGTTCTCTGTCATCACCCGTGCCTCTCGCAGTTTTTCTCTTCTTCGGCTCTGCTTGTATTCTATGGAAATACGGTTTTTGTCAAACCTCGGTTTAATGATGATTCCAATCAAATACACAATTAGGGCCAGCAAGATTAAAATCCAAACGAGATCCTTGCCATATTTCTTAAAAAACGAGATATCTTCAATCCTCAGTGTAAAAGTGCCTTCGGCGACTTCATTAGGGTATTGGCCTTGCAGCGTCATATGCAGGGGAACTTCCCCCACGGAGGTTCGAAAAATAGGAGATAAACTCTTCGGATAAATGTAAATTTGATTTCCTTTTTGTTTCTTTTCAATCTTTATATGGCCCGGTGATTCTATTTTCAGTTGATTCATGATCTTCTTAAGCTCTTCGGCGGTGATTTCTTCTCCGTTAACCATTGGAGTGATCACAAGGGGGTGTGCCTGATTCAGTTTGTCTAACGATGCAGTCCAGGAATCGGTATTGGCGACTAAACTCAATTTACGAGTAGGAAGTACCTGCAGGCTCGTATTTTTTTCTTGTTGATAGAATCCCTTTATATTGACCTTTACGTTTACAGGAATTTTTTCATTGTTGGGTATTGTAAACTCCCCTATGAATTTATTAAGTTTACGATCATATTGAAGCGGAAGACTGTTTGGACCTATTTTCGCTTCCACTTCAAACAAACTTCCCACATCAATATCGCGGATATCAATTTCTTCATCGGAGCTGTCACTTTTCAACAATGTTGTTTCTACCCTCATTTTACTGCCTTTAAAGAACACGGAAGGATCCTTCGTCAGACTTCCATTGCTGTTGATTTTATGGAAACCGATTTTAAAATCAATTGCAGGTTCGGCTACTACCTCAATATTCTTCTGTTGTTCTTCAGTTAGGTTCTTATCAAAGACAATTTTGTAGGTGCCTTTTTCGATCACGCCATCACCATTCACGTTGTTAAAGTGTGTGAAGGTTCCCCGAATTGGTGGATTTAATTTTGCAGGGTCATCAGGGGTTTTCACTTTAAATGGCCCCTCTATCCCCTTTTCAATTCGTTGGTTGTTCATATAAAATTCCTTCATTTGAAAGGACGCATTTTCTTCCGCTGACTGTTCAAGGAGCGTAATTCTCCTTAACGGGAAAGGCGATTTTAGGACTAATTCATTCCCCTTCCAAACAGGATTCAAATCAAACTGCTCCTGTTCGTCTGGATCACGATTCGTCATGAGGGCAGCCACCTCATTTATCCGTTGAATAATATCCAGCTGCCCTTTGCTTTCTAAGACAAGTCCGCCTGAGCTTTCCTTCCATTGCCGTTTAAAATCAGCCATAATCGATAATTCTTCAGGGTTCAAATAGGTTTCAATGGGGATCAGGGTGGTGTGGATACTGGTTCCATTTTTCTCCACCTTCGCCTTCAAATCTTGTAAACTAGAGAAAAGTGCCTTCTTATCCGCATCAATTTGGGTGGCCGGAATAGATGGGTCAAGATGGTTCAATTCATTAAAAATTCCGTCCGTTAATACGATTAGCCAAAAATCTGAGTTTCTATTATTCTCTGCCGCTTTATTCAATTCATTTATGGCCGTATGTAAAGAAGCCAATGGAGTGTTTTTTTTTCCCTGCCATGCGCGAATTTGATCAATCTCGTGCTGCCGAAGTCTTTCATCTAATTCAATAGGATTCGCGACAGTTGGTGAACTCATAAATACCACCTTTAGCTGGTCCTGCTTCTCTAATAGAGCCGTGAAACTTTGAAGAGCATAATTCGCATATTTCCAATTATCAATGGGCTGTTTTCCACTTGTTCCAGATTGTTCCCACATACTACCCGAATCATCATATACAAGCGCAACAATCTTATTTTTGGGAATCCGCGGATCCATTTTCGCTTCAGCCTTAACAGTAAAGAAAGCAAAGGGATAAATTAACAGGATTAACGTCACAACCAGCTGTTTATACTTACCTTTCATTAATTGAACTCCCTTCAAGTAAACAAACACAGACGGTAAATTTACATTTTTTGATAGTTCATTTTATTTTATACAGGAAGTCCATTGGTTATGACCCATGCTTGTAATCTATAACTAATAAAAAAACCTCAACCCCTATGATAAATGGGCTGAGGGAAGGTTCTTTACTTTATTCGCTTACTATTTTGGATGTAGTTGAAAAGATTATTTGGATCGAATTTTTTCCGTTTCTTCTTTCAAATCTATTACCTTATTATTTCCATACGTTCAGAAACCAGTTGAACTTTTTGGCTTTTCCCCATGCATATTTGCCTGCATAGAGAAGCAAGTTGACAACCCTTGAAAAGAAGGAAGCGCCTCCATCCCAGGGGAGCCCTTTCCGATAGCGTACCCAATCGTGAACACGCCAGGGGGTTAATAGGTCAAATTTATACATGTCCCAGATTTTGCACTTCCTTTTTCTTGAACCAGCTGCATCAAGGATACCGTTCACCGCTCTTCGTGCTGCCTCATTGGCGGCTTCCATCGACGCTAGATCCCCGTATTCGTACGCACATAATCGGATGCCAGGAAGAGATTGGGAATACCAGTGAAAGCATAGGGTCTTAAGATCCACGCAAACACTTCGTTTATGAGCAATGGCTCACTATTGATCATGTTGCCAGAATCATCGAAATGGATGTCCGGATCCAAAAACCAAGAGTGAACATCCTCGTCCCTAAGCAGCACTTTTTCGTGATTTAAAGCTTTTTTCAGCTGTTCCCATACTTCATCTTTAATTTCTTCTTTGGTGCATTCGATTGCCTTTTTTCCTAACAGGATGCCTGGTTTGTACCATTCCGAAATATCAACCGAAATAATGCCCCTCACCTGACCATCCCCATACTGTTGGAGATCCTTCCCGTTCCAAAATTGTTTTTGTGAAATGGCCGTTATGGCCCATGGAGAATCCATAATGACACCAGAATTCCTTCAATCCTCGACAGTTCCCCAAGGTTTAGCCCTTTGCCTCCAACAGCCATAAGTGTTGTATGGTCGATCTCTTGAAAACCCAGCACATAGGCATTTATGGCAGTCCCCTCCCAATAAATGAATTCTTCTTTCATTTTATTGAGGATATCGCCAATGTAATCCTTGCATACCCTTATTGATTAGAATTAGAGGATTGCAGAATCGCCACCAAATTATTGACAAGTGCATTTATTATCTGCCCAAAAACAAAAAGTGACCCACTATGTTAAAGTTGATGGTCACTATTTGAATAATTTTATAGAAAACTCATTTATAGGATTTTGTACGTGAGGAAGGTGAAGTGGGGCTAATTTCCAATTAAGCAAGGCCATTCGTGTCCAAATATAATTTGTATTCTTTTTCAAGTTCACTCAATGTTAATTCATATAGTTGTTTGCTATTTTTTTTATAAATTCCAATTTTAATTAGCTTATTAATTAAATTTTGCTTTTTTAAATAAACAGCATTTCGAAGTAAATTTCCCATTTTTTAAACACCTCATTTTTAACTTTTTTGTCTTCTGGACAAATTTCATAGAATATCACTTTCTATTAGTTTTTTAATCTATGTATTTGATCCTTAACAACCTATTGGCCTTCTGTTTATTTTCTTGATTTGTCAAATTTTTTATCATGGAACTGATTAAAAATCAAATTAATAAGCCAAACAATACTAAGTGAAACCAAAATGTATGCGCTTAACCAAATTACAATCGCCATTTAATATTTCCTCCACTATAAAGCAAATATTTTTTACTCCTTTCCCTTTGACAGTTCAATTATAGGCAAGCAATCTTTTAAAAATTTGTCGTTTTATCTGGAATTAACAAGACTTAATTGAATTGTTAAATTTCTATAAAAAAAGAAAAACTTGTCATACTGTAGTAAATTTAAAATGATCTTAAAATGCAAAAAAAAACGGAGAAATAGTGGCTTCTCCGTTTTTTGCTTCAAATAATATGTTAATGTAATAGCGATAGTCAATTCATCCTGCTTTTTCCACTAAACAGTTTTTTTCCCATTGGCCATATTCTTCAATTGCAGTCCAGCTCAACCAGGACACTAGAATTCGTAATTCATTTGGACCAACATACCAGTATTCCCATCGTCTCTTTTCTGAATTTAAATAAATTCCTGTTTTGTTGACATTATACATGTGTGAACACCCCTAGTTTAATTTATAAAAATTTTCAGAATATTAACTATAAAACTAGTAATTCTCCAATTATCTAAAAACTCCTGCTAAATGGATATCATTAATTTATTTTCCTTTTTTTCAGATGATGGAAGATGCTTATTATCCATGCCCATTTACCTCTTTTGATTCATTGGATTTCCAATAATAATCTGCAAGTATCTCTGAAAATGCATCGATCGTATTATGAAGTTCACTCAAATTATTGTCAACACCACCAATTTCAAGCAACATAGCATGATTTGATATATCTTGATTGTAAACACCGTTACCATCCTTGTAAGTTTTAAGGAACACACCTCTACTAATACCAGGATACTTTTTTTCTAACTCTTTGTTTAAAACCTTGGCCAATTCTAGATTTTCCAGATAATTTTTGTTTTCTCGACCAATTACAAAATTGATCCTTGCATAGTTTTTATTATTAATAGTTTTAGTGGTAATTTGTTTTCGCAATGAATCACGGTGAATATCAATCAAATATTTTAATTGATTATTTTTGGCTGCTGCTTCTACAATCTCCCGGGATTCTGTATATGCTTTGGTTGATTCCCATCCTTTTTTCAGTAACTCTTGAGTCATATTTGTTTTGTCGTGCTCAACACCAATACCTTTACTCATTAAATTTTTGGCTAATCGATTCCCTAATCCAATGACATTTACTCTTTCATCAGAGCTTATGGCGTCGTCGGGTTTTTCAGCATCATTTAAAAGGGGAAGAAATGACTCCCAACTATGAGTTTGGTAAATAAATACTGTTTTATTTTTTGGGTCTGGAAGAGGTTTATTGTCATCGGTTGATTGACTCTCTTTTAATAGTTCTTCATGTGCTTTCCTCTCATTTAGTAAAACCTTATTTGGAGGGGATGATTCGGATGGTAGATTAGTTAAGTTGGTCCCTTCTCCTCCTACTACTATTTCTGTATCATAAACTCTTAATCCAGGGATTTCGTTCCCTAAAAGCGTTCTTGAATCAGTTGGCTTAATCGCTGTTGCAACCTGGAAAGCTAAATTTGACATTTTTGACATGGTAAATGCAGGGCTTTTCAATTTAGGGAAAAAGGTATGATTCTCTAATTTGAAAAATTGAACAAACAGTTTTTCTCCATTTACTATTCCAATAGAATTACTCATTTTTAGGGAGGAAATATTTATATTTAATACCACAACCAATGAAATCATGAAAAACATGACCAGAACAATTAAAACCGAGCGATAAATTAATTTTAGTGAAAATATTATTTTTGGATTCATCGGAAATACCTCCTTATCTTATGTATATGAATTAATAAGGAGTTAAAGAGGAGAAATATAGTTTTTTGATTTTACAAAAAAGTTACTAGTATTACAGTGGCAGAAGAAACTATAGATGCATTACCTTTAGTAGTTTGGATCATATCCTAATTCATTGAACCTTTTCTCAATCTCATATGCATATATAAGTTCGTAAAATTCTATTAAAGAACGTTTACTTAAATACTTATTATCTAAATCGAAGACGTCAGGTATTTCTCCATACAACTTAACCTTAACCCTGCCATTATCTATCCACCACTTTACAACCATTGTTCCTGTAGTTCCTTTATTCATCCACTTAACTTCATAAGATTGCATTTATTATCCACTCCACTGTTTCAGTTCTACCTACGAACTTCTAAATGAAAAAAGAAGGCCAGCACCCTTAATAAAAGGAAAGCTGGCTTTGATATGGTAGGAGGTATAGTTTACTTTATCATAGCTTTTTTACATATTAGTTACACAAATAGAACAATTTGCTAAAATTCCTTTATTGTTGTTCAGTAATCCCTGTTGATAACTGACGTTTTCCTTCATTAATTACATATATCATTCCGATTCAGAATAAGTCTCCGCTGTTGTGTCCCTGCATTCCCAGCATTCCGAACGATTTCTTTCCAGAATGCATAACTCCTCTCCGCATGAAATGCAAATATCCATTAGAAATCCCCCTTTCCGTGTTTTCTCTTAAAATATCGCCAACCCTTGTGTGCGAATCAGGTTGTTACATAATATTCTGAAAAATGAAGCATGCTTATGTTAATTGTGTTACAAATTTATTCGAAGTGCTGTATCAAGAAAATTATCAGTGGGTATTAATTGCTCAAAAAAAAAATGGACCTCCACTTTTTGGAGGTCCTTTTATTACTAATGTTTTCAGGTAAAATATTCTTCCCCTTTATATGAATAAGCTATTTCTTCTTATGACTGAATAAAGAACACATCCGGATTGTTTCCGTTATCGCTTTTCCGATTATCACTCCACGCATGATATAATGTTGTTCCAGGTCCGGCAATGATCTGATTATAGTCACCCATATAACATGGTCCGACCCCCGAATCAAAGTTAGTAGGAGCGGTATCCGGTACCATGGAGGCCGGGTTCGCAGTACTTAACATGGTTTCAGCACTAACTGTATCGTTTACAGGATCATAGGTGCGTTTAAATAAGGCAAATCTTAGAGGATCTACGAAACGGGTGTATTGAACATGGGCACCAAGGGCATTCACTGCCACCGAAGGGAAAAATTCATTGAAACTTGAATTGGCAATATTTCTCACATTCCAAGACGCACCTCCGTCAGTGCTAAATGCAAGTCTAACGTCATAGCTAGTAGTCTCAAAGCTGTTCCAGACCACATATAAGGTATTATTCGGATTCGAATTCGGACCCGGACCCACTGCAGCTTGAGGAAACTCATTCATTCGAATCTGCTTTGTTGGGGTAATCACAATTGCAGACAGATTACAATTATTACAATTACACATTGTGTTTATTATTTTGACAGGGGAAATGGGATCTCCTGTTGGGATCGGATTAAAGAAAGTTACCCCACCGTCTTGTGATTTGACCACACGAATTGCTGCATCCAAATTCGTTTGACCGAAAGTAAAATCTTCATAGAAAATATACAAGTTGCCATCGTTGTCTACAAGTGGGTAGGAACCCTGCATCCCAATAACAGGATTTCCATTTATAAGCACGTCCTTACTGTCAATCAAGGGCTGAGGGCTGCATCCAGTAGTCCATTTGGAGAAACGTAGTTTAGAATTACCATTTACATCAAAATCTGTCCAAGTTACATATAA
Organism: Paenibacillus sp. BSR1-1; assembly: GCF_030403775.1. Taxonomy (GTDB): domain Bacteria; phylum Bacillota; class Bacilli; order Bacillales; family Cytobacillaceae; genus Neobacillus. Next base: position 412,328 of record NZ_JAQMWQ010000002.1, on the reverse strand, counting down.
TGACTGTTGGCCAGGTCTGCTGGGATCCAGCCCGACGGTAATCCATGGTTTGTCTTCAAAGTTATTAGGGGACGGACCTACTCCAGCTACAAATGGGTTTCGAACCTCTATTAATCTGGTTAGCGGGTTAACATTTGCTGTGTTGATTTGAATAATTCCTTGGAGAGGATTGAAACTCGTGACTCCTAAATGTGCATAGTAGAATACCCCTTGGGCATCTACCGCGATAACGGGATCTCCTTGGTTTGAGAAACCAGGATTTTGAGGCATATCGCCGCAGTCACTCCAAGTGCTTCCAGCGTCACTGGAGAAGGCAAAGCCAGATGTATTGCCATCAATTTGATCTCGGTTCGTGTCATTAAATCCGAATAAAATAAAGGGACCGAAAGCTGCCAGGCTGGTTTCACTCTGAGTAATATTATTATCCGGTACTCCAACATCTTGTGCTGGATTGTTTACCTGCCTTTCACCTGGTGTACCAGTTCCTATATTGCCATTACCACAAGTGAGTACTATCGGCGGGCATGGAGTTGTGGTCGTAGTAGATGTTGTGGTAGATGTTGTAGTTGTAGTTGTAGTTGTGGTTGTCGTTGTGGTAGTTGTTGTAGTAGTCGTTGTTGTCGTCGTTGTGGTTGTTGTGGTAATCGTTGTTGTCGTCGTTGTGGTTGTTGTGGTTGTTGTGGTTGTTGTGGTTGTGGTTGTTGTGGTAGTAGTTGTTGTTGTTGTGGTTGTTGTTGTGGTTGTTGTTGTTGTTGTGGTTGTTGTTGTTGTTGTTGTTGTTGTTGTTGTTGTTGTCGTCGTTGTGGTTGTTGTTGTTGTTGTCGTTGTCGTCGTTGTGGTTGTTGTGGTACTAGAAGTCGATGTTGATGTACTAGTTGACGTTGAAAGAAATTCAAGTATATTTTCAAATTTAAACTGGAGTAACATTTCTTTTTTGATAATTGTTTGCAGCATTTTTTCCACTTCACTGTTAGCTTCTAATAAATCAGCTAAAGTTCTAGCTTGAATTTGTGTATTTACTGGTTCAAGCGTACCAATAGCTCCTTGAAGCTTTTCTGCTTCTGTATTTATTAAATGGGCCAACCCAAGTTCTTCAAATGCGATGCTTACAAGCAGCAAAAGGGCTACTTGTTCAGAATCTAAACCCTCAATGGGATTTATACCCTCAGGAGGGGTATTAGGAAAAGACATTTAAGTTCTCACTCCTTATATATTTCTGATTTATTATGATACGTTATTCGAGGGTTGTCTTTTTTGTTTAGGTGTTTCACCTGATTGAAATAGCAAACAAATATATGTAGTTATTCCAATGTCCCTAGGGATTTTATGGATTGAGCGAAACGTCAAAAAAACGCCTTCAAAAATGAAAGCGTTTTTCTCAAAATCCGAAAATTTTTTTTTGACTCATTTTAGCCATCCCAACTAAATACAATTGGCATCCATTACCTGTCCAGATACCGCCATTAATTCATTTATGTTAACCCAACCACCAATATTTTGATTTTGGTCAACACCTTCAATTGAAAATGAAAGGCTTATATTGTTTGGAAGTGTCAGAGTTGATCTTTTACCAATACAATTTTGAGCTTTTTGCAAAGAATCCACCTTTACACCGTCACACGAAATTGTATATCTTTGCAGAGGAAAATAAATTAATACTCCCTTTAAAGGATCATACGTCTTTATAAAACCTTCAACTGTTGTTCCATCACGGAAAGATAATCTGATCCATCGCTTTTGGTGATAACAAGCAAGAATTTTTGAGAATAGGCCTTGTCTGTAGTCATAGTAATATGGATAGAAAGGCTGGTAAGGATAATTTGGATACAATGCAGCCTCCCCCTTTCTTTAATCAGTAAATCTTTTCATGTATATGAGGAAAAAAAGAGATGGTGCTTGCGGTCTGAAAAATTACTTCCTTTGAGCCATGAGAACCGTCCCTATGGCTTTCTTTATTAAACTTTATTTTCAAATCTAGTACAGGAGTTGTACCAGATTTTTGCTAGATTAATATAAATAGTATTGTAAAGTATTAATATACTAAAAGGAGGTGTTGATTTTGGAACCTAAATGGCTCGATTGGGCAAAGCAGCTTCAGTCTATTGCTCAGACGGGATTAACGTATTCAAAAGATGTTTATGACTTGGAGAGATTTGAGTTAATAAGAAATATTAGCGTGGATATCTTAGCCCATTGCACAAATATGGAAAGGCAAGTAATCAAGGATTTATTTGCTAGCGATAAAGGTTATGCAACACCTAAGGTCGATATTAGAGCAGTAGTCTTTAAGGATGATAAAATACTGATGGTTAAGGAAAATTCCGATGGAAACTGGGCATTACCCGGCGGCTGGGCTGATATTGGACTTACCCTAAGCGAAGTTGCTGTTAAGGAAGTAAAAGAAGAATCGGGATTCGATGTGAAAGCAATCAAATTATTAGCTGTAACCGATAATAAATGCCATCCGCACCCTCCTTCAGCTTTTCATATTTATAAAATATTTATCCTTTGTAAAATAATAGGAGGAAAGCCGTCCAAAGGCGTTGAAACAAGTGAAGTAAAGTTCTTTGCTGAAAACGAACTCCCGACTCTCTCAACAGCCCGGAATACATTATCACAAATTGAAATGGCTTTTCAATACTTAAAAAATCCACAAGAAACCGTTTATTTTGATTAAATTCATTTTGCTATCGTTACGGTCCTCTTAAACAGTTTTTTTAGTCAAATCTAATAATGATCCCCGCTTTATCATCTTGACGCAGATGATTTTTTTTTTCAAATTGCTCTAATTCTAGGGAATAAACGTCAATACCAGACCTTTGAATCTTTTTAAAAGTTTCTTCGATTGAAAGATTGGGGTGAAAAAGCCCATCTGTTATCATTAATAATGTTTTGATTTCAGGAATATTTACTTGACCATGCTGAATGAAATCTATCACTTCTTCCTTTCCATTCGCTACCGTGTAACCATGTTGTTTATTCGCCAATGATCGATTAAAGACAAGCTGTTTAGTAATATCCTGAAAATACTCCTCACTTGGTAAGTTCATTCCTTGTTTTCTTTGTTCCTCTCGCCATACTTTTGCTCTTTTACTTATATCCTTTACGGTATCCCTTGTTAAGGCTTGTATCATACCGTTTTGATACTCAGCAATGATCATGCAGTCACCCAGCTGGGCATAAGAAATCCTGTCGTCTTTTTCAATTTTTATCACTGCCGCACATGTTGACCAAAGATTTTCATTTTTTGCCTGATCCACCTTGTATTTTTTCATTTGTTCTCTCAGCATTCTATTCGCGGTTACGATTCCTTCAACTAACGAAAGGTTACTTCGGTAGAGTCTTAAGAAATAATCTTTAAATAAATTAGCTGCTAAATATGCACCGTTCTTTCCGTTTTCATCCTTAAATGGTATTAGAGGTGTAACCCCATCAAAAACACCATAAACATTTAAGCCTTGATTTAATAAGACTGAATCTTCACTTACACCTTTTTGTGGGGCAGCCCTTAAAAATGACTCAACCTTCATTGGTTGTTCACCTCTTTTTTACATTTTTATTTAAAAAAACACTTTTTCTACAGTAAATCCCCATTGGCGGAATTTAGTGCATCCAATTTTTCACTTTAAGTTAGAGAAAAGCGAACAGTGCTGGACTGTTCGCTGGTTTTAAATGTATTTCTACGTTTTATTTTTATGAATGGTATGAAGGATTTTCTTTATGATTCATTTTATTTAAGACATTAAAAAATACCCACACTGCATTCATTAGTAACAAGGCACCCGTAATAAGAAACACTGATCTGATTCCAAAATAAGATGCCATCTGTCCCCCTAAAGTTGCTCCTCCAAATACCCCTAAATACCCCGCTGACATGGTAATGCCAAACACTCTGCCCGTAAGGAAATCTGGTGTAATTTGCTTAAGCAATGTATTTACAGAAGGCATTAGTCCTGCTGATGCTAATCCTATCATAAATCGTAACCCCATTAACTCCCAGGGATTTTTTACAAATGCTTGCGGTATAAACATCAATCCGGCCACAATAAGTGCAGCAAAGATGACATATTGTGCTCCAAGTTTATCCGATAATCTGCCAAGTCTTGGAGCTGCCAGGATACTAGCCAGTCCCGCTGCCGAGAATGTCATTCCGGCTAACAAAGCAACATGGTTTGAGTTTTTTGTTAATAATGTAATATAGATTGTAATGATCGGTTCAATCGAATAAAGGGCAAAAGTTAGGATAAAGAAGGTAACAAATAAAGTTATCGTTAAACTTTTTTCTGGAACCTGACTCCATATTTTTTTAATAGGAAGTACTTTTTTATCTTGGCGATTAAAGGTTTCCTTTACAAAAATAGCAGTGGCAATAAAGGAAATAAGCAACAAAGCGCCTGTTATAAAAAATACATTTTGCAATCCCGTGGTCTCTTCCAAATAACCACCAATCATCGGACCAATCAATGAACCTGCTGTACCTGCAGTTGAAAGTGTACCCAGCGCAAATCCTGCATGTTCTTTATCTGTTTGAGTCGCAATCAAAGCTGTACAGGCAGATCCATAACCTGAAATCACACCTAGCAATAATCTTAATCCAATTAGTTCAAAGACATTGTGTGCAAACCCCATACATCCAATAACAATTCCCATCCCAAGGCTCGCCCGCATGAGCATGGGCTTTCGTCCGTACTTATCTGCCGCACTTCCCCAAATTGGTGAAAACACAGCTGAAATGATAAAAGTAGCGCCAAACCCAAAACCCGAATATTGAGCAATTAAAGCCGGATTATGGACTCCGAGATGGTTAATATACAGAGGTAATACAGGCGCTATTTGGCTCATCCCTATACTGGACATAAACATTCCAAACCAACAGACAATTAAATTCCTTTTCCAAATTGGCATAAATGGACGCTGTCCTTTCCTTTTGTTATAAAAAACCAACAAGTACCTCTTAGAGTTAAGAGGCGCTTGTTGGTTTTACACGATTCTTTCTAATAATTGATTACTTCAATTTAATGTATTAATCCAAGTGTCCACAGTCTGAATATCTGCTTGGCGTGGAAATACCTTTTCCATGAGAACGCGGTGAACTTCAGAATCAGCATCGAGACAAGCATCCGAAAGCACTGTAATAGCAAAATCTTTATCGCCCGCTTCCCTCAATGTAGATAAAACAACTCCACTGGTAGAAATGCCGCTAAGAACAAGTCTGTTGATTTGTTGGGCACGAAGAATGACTTCCAGATTGCTGCCTGCAAATGCACTGAATCGATACTTCGTAATAACGGGTTCATTTGGTTTAGGCTGAACAGCTTCGTGAATTTGTGTGGCTGAATCAGAAAGGGTCATGCCTCCATTTTTAGAAATAGCAAAGAATGCTTTATTTTGTGGGCTGACTTCCGGATATCCCTCGCTGAATCCTACTCGAATAAAAATAACAGGGATATCGTTTTGACGAGCTGCATCAATAGCTTTCTGAAATGGTTGAAGAACATCTGTATTTTCTGCAAATCGGCTTACAATACCATTCTGCAGATCCATTACTAACAATGCGCTTTTATTATTTTGATTTTGCATATGTTGTCAGTTCCTCCCTATTGGGTTAAAATTAAGCGGAGAGTTCTCCTCTTAATACTAAATGGAGACCTCTCCGTTTGTCAAGTTCAAGATATGTATTGAATTTTTTAGGATGTGATAGCATGATAAATGACGAGAATACACCCCGTATTCGGACCGAACGTCGTGATGCGGCCAAGAATCGTCAGCTTATATTGGATACTGCCCATAGACTATTTGAGCAATTTGGTGTTGAACAGGTAAGTATGAATCAGATTGCCACCGAAGCACAAATAGGTCCGGGAACACTTTATCGCCGTTATCGAAACAAAGGTGAGCTATGCCAAGATTTGATAAAAGACAGTGTGGATCTTTTTTTCGAGGATATTGAAGAATACTTGAAGGAGAACGGTCAAGTACCGCCCCATCAAAAATTGAAAGAAATCCTAAGCTTTTTTATTCGTTTTAGGGAAAAAAAAGCACAGCTGCTTACTGGAGTCGAGGAAGCCAAGTCAACGAATCCCCTTAAGCCGCGAACCAAAAGCCCTTTATATGCTGAATTACATCAGATATTGGTCGAACTATTTGACGAAATGGAAGCAAACGAAAACACCTATTCGCAAAGTGCTTTTAAAGCGGATATGGTGCTAATGGCATTGAGCAGCGATTCGTATTTTTTTCAAAAGGATGTACGTGGGTACTCACCTGAGGAAATTTTGGAATTGCTATTCATTACTTTTATTGTCAAATAATTCGAGTAATTTATATCCTCCCAAAAGGCGCATTCTTTTTAAGAATTGCGCCTCCTTTATCTGCTATATATAAACTCGTTATGCTATGTACTAAGAAAATTTCCATCCATAACAAATGTATTAACTTCAGTTCCAATCAATATAACAAGGTGCTCATTTCCATCACTCCTTTATTGATGATGACTTATTAAAGTTTAGAGTGATGGAAAATTTGTGTAATTACTCTTTTTACTAATTGTTTTCAACATTTTTAGGATCTAGAGGATGATAAAAAGGGAATGGATGGTAATGATGAACTTCTACAAAGTCACTATGTCGAAAGAACAACGTAGGTTCGGAAATATCGAGTGAATAACCATCAGATGAAGAGCCCCCTGCAACCGTCACTTGAACGAGGTCACCTGATTTTCGGATGTCACCGCTGACAATAACAGATAAAATCCGCTGACTGTTTGGTTGTGTAGTATTTGATTCTGTTGGATTGGTAACAGACAAAGGAACAGCCATTCTCGATACTGTGTTCGGTGGAAGTGATATATCCTTTGCCGGAAGGAGCGGGGAAAATGAAACAGGGGAATCAACTGGATCTGAAGAAGTTGAAGATTGCTTAATCATAGCCCTAACATTAAGTGTTCGATTGGTTAGATTGCTTAATGTCACGATTATAATATTTATAGGGTGCGTACCTAGAGTGAAATTGGGAATAAGAAATGGGCCTGTACGAAAAATCGCCATAATTGAATCATCCTTTCAATAGTTTATTCTTTCAATACTTTAGTTAATGCAAAAGGACAACTATTTGCAAGGGACAAATTATCGAGTCCTTGCTAATAATTTAAAATTAATTTTCCATGGCTCCTTAACATCCTCTGTATTCGAATTTGCCTATGATGCTATTATTCTCGTGAATAAACATCCAGCCATTACAATGGTGAGTAAAGGATTTACCGATTTGTTCGGACTTACCAAGAAGGACGTTTTGAATAAATCGACGACTGATCTGTTTCCTACAAGAAAAAATGCAGCTAAGAATGGTCGACTGCAACTTCAACACTTGCATCAGTAGTTCAACAAGAAAACATCTATTATTTCTTCAATTGTTTGTTTTAATTTAAAGCATTCTCAAATTAACGGTTTAATAGATACTAGAAATAGTAGAATACCCTAGCAACTTAATACTTCCTTTCATATTATATAGCAAGTCTAATATAGAAAGGAGGTCGTTTGAAGTGAAATTAAATTATGAACGTGCAAAGCACTTAGAAGGCAGGGTCATACGCTTTCGACATGAAAATGGAGAATGGGTCGTAGGTAAAGTCGTAAGTGTTAAAAAAGATGGGTTGGAAATTGAGGAATTAGATTCTTCCTACTCAAATAAGGGTGATGGATATGCTTTTCCGTTTTTTAGTCCATTCTTCTGTCCATTTAAGTGTTTCTTTTTTGACCCCTTCTTCTTTTTCTTTTAAATAAAGGTATGAGCAAGTCGTTTTCTGATAATGCAGATACTTCTTTGCCTGCTTAAGTAAATTACTGATAAGGACAGCTTGTAAGTTTAAACTGTCCTTTTGTTTTTACCCGATCCATCGGAAAACGAGATTGAGGGGTTAAAATGAGCTTCTTTTTTTATTTTTGAGGACTTTTTTTGAGCGAAACGAAAAAAACACCTTCAAAAATGACTTTTGAAGGCGTTTTTTGCAAATTCGGAAAAATGTTAAATGGTTTTCACTGGTTCCTAGGATCGATTGGATGAATATTTTTGAATTCTGGATCAATTCAACTATTAAATTCATTTATCAATTTAATTGTTTCACTTTCAAAGGCTTTTTCCCCTTGCTCACCTGGATGATTTCCCCGATAATACTGATAGCAATTTCTTGTGTTGTTTCCGCCCCCATTTCTAATCCGATTGGGGAATGGACCCTCTCCAGCTGTTCCTCGGTGACCCCTTCGTTTTTTAATTTATCAAAAACGTGTATGACCTTGCGTTTGCTGGCGACCATTCCGACATAGGCACACGGGAATTGCAGTGCTGTTTTTAAGACAATATCATCACCATCTTTTGTTACAATCACCACATATGACTTTTCATTAAGATTGGCTGCAAGCAAAGCCTTCTCTATATCTTCGTCCACAAAAAGGTTGGTCGCATTCGGAAAACGTTCCTTCGTACAATAACCAATTCGATCATCCACAATGCAATAAGGAATTTCGAGGAAATCCGCGAGTTTTGCCAAGGCATGGCCTAAATGACCAGCTCCACATAGAACGAGTTCAGGCCTGCTTGTATAGACTTCAATAAACACCCGTAACGTTCCGCCGCAACTCATTTGAATTCCGTCTTTTGCATGTCGATTCAATTTATATTCAACGATTTTCGATTGGCCGTTTTGGATGGCCTTTACACTTTCCCCAATGATATAGTGTTCAGCCAAGCCCCCACCGACAGTCCCTTCAATCGACCCATCACGGTATACAATCATTTTTCCAACATGCCTGGGAGTCGAGCCCTTGGATTCTATTATCATAGCTAAAGCAAAGGTTTCGTTTTGACGAGTCAGCATGGCGACTTTTTCCATTAGTAGCATGAATAGCCCTCCCCCTTTTTTGAAAAAATCATTTCGTTTGATATTGCTTTAAGCTAAGAAAATAGCGTAATAGATTTAACGCAACAATTTTTCTGTAGACGGCCGTGGAGCGCTGATCGTCGATTGGCCGTATGATTTTATCAAAGTCTGCCACAATCTCAGCAATGTCTGAATCGGCTAATGGGAGGGTTTTTCCAACCAGCTTCTTCTCAATATTTAGGGAACGAACCATCGTCGGTCCGACCGCCCCGAAGGCGAAGCGAACATCTTCGATTCGAGCATCATTGATCCGGATATAGCCTGCAAACCCTACTTTTGCTATCGCATCTGCGTTACGGTTGCCGACCTTCTCAAAAACGACATGCGCATCTTCCTCTAATACGGAGGGGAGGATAATCTCCGTTACGATTTCATTAGGATCGCGCTGCACCCGCCGCGGCCCTTGAATAAAATCGTTAATCGCCACGATCCGTTCACCGTTGACGGAGCGGAGCCGAAGTTTTGCATTATATACATACAATAATGGAAGCGTGTCACCAGCTGGGGAGGCGTTGCAAATATTGCCTCCTAAGGTTCCCCGGTTTCGAATAGCCGGGGCCGCAATGGATTTAATGGCGTTTTTTAAAGCAACAGGAATTAACGCATGTTCTAATAATTCACTATAGGTGCAGCAGGCTCCGATGTGGAGATCCTTTTGATTTTGATTTACCTGCTTTAATTCGGAAAGATGATCAATAAAAACAACCGATTTAAGAATTTTCGGTGGTACGCCCCTCCGGCTTTTGTGAAGAACCATGACATCTGTGCCTCCGGCGATAATCGCACAGTCTTCCTTATTCAATTGGCTCAAGGTTTGCTCTAAACAATCGAAGCGATAGGCGGTTATTTTTTCTGCCATAGGCCGTCACCTTTTTTCGCTGCCAGATTAATCGCATCCACGATCATATTGTAGCCGGTACATCGGCACAGATTTCCAGAAATGCCATCCCGAATTTCTGCCTCTGTGGGATGAGGATTGTTGGATAACAAAGCGGCACTAGCCATAATCATCCCTGGAATGCAATAACCGCATTGCACTCCTCCGGCATTGGAGTAGCTCTCGTCTAAAAGCTTAAATTGTTCCGTTTCCATGATCCCTTCAATCGTTTGAATATCGGCACCGGCAATCGCGCCAATCGGAATCAGGCAGCTGTTTTGCAGGAGGTTATTGACAAACACACTGCAGGCCCCGCATTCCCCTTCCCCGCAGCCTTCCTTTGTTCCGATTAACTCAAACTCATCTCTAATTAAATCTAGTAATCTTGCAGTAGGAGGTGCGTCCGTTTCTACGATTCTTCCATTTAGGGTAAATTTAATCAATCACCTTCACCTTCTTTCCTCCAAAGGCTTTCAATAATGACTTCCGGTGTAATCGGAATTTGCTGAAAAGAAGTTTGCAGTGCATCCTCGATCGCTGCCTGGACAGCAGGAGCGCCGCCGATTAACGTCAATTCACCTGCACCCTTCGCCCCGTATGGACCATCGGCATAAGGGTTGTCAAAGACCTTGCTGTCGATGGACACCACATCCATTGCAGTTGGCGGGCCATAATCCGATATGCTTTTTTGTTGGATTCTGCCTTCCTTTGACGTCATTTTTTCCAAATAGCCGTACGCTAACCCTTGAGCCAAACCGCCGTCAATTTGGCCTTTCATAATCCGTTCATCGATAACCTTCCCGACTTCATAATTGCCGTATACTTTTTCTAGCTTTACATTTCCTGTTAACGTATCTACTTCCACTTCCACAATATTCACACCCCAGGAATAAGCCGGGTAGGCATCTCCCGTAAAGGTTTTCTCGTCCCATGGAATCATTTCTCGGTGAACATAATGCTCCACGGCTTCCTGTTCCACTCCGCTTTGCCACTGAGTCTTCAGTTTTTTGGCGGCCCGTTCGAGCAATTTCCCGACAATCATTGTCGTCCTCGAGGCAACAGTCGGACCGGAGTCTGGAACCTCTTTTGTATCGGGATCAGGATACAAAACTCTTTCGTACGGCAGGTCGAGTTCTTTGGCAACAATTTTACTCAATGTCGTATAGATTCCTTGTCCCATGTCAGAATTGGAGATTTTTAGCGAAACCAGGTCGTCCTTTGATTTCAGCAGCTTGACCGTTGCTTTAATATGATCTCTTTCGCCGCTGCCTGTAAATCCGCAGCCGTGGAGGAACAATGAAGTTCCAATGCCTTTTTTATAGCGCAGATTTTGTGGATTGTTATGCTGAAACTCCGCTTTTTTCGTTTTGTATTGTGACGCGGTAAGCAGGTCCTCTATCATATCTTCGACTAAAATTGGATCTCGGAATATTCCTTTGGTGATGGTGGGGTCTCCTTGTTTGACGAGGTATTTTCGTTTATATTCTAACGGATCGAAGTTTCCTAGTTTACTAAGGTGTCCGATATGGCTTTCAATTCCGGCAAAGCTTTGCGGCGCACCAAAGCCTCTGAAGGCGCCGTTCGGAACGGTATTGGTTTTTAAAACATAGCCTTTAGCATGGAAATGTGGAATCTTATAAACACCGGCACTGTTTATTAAGGCACGCTGCAGCACGACTTGGCTCAATCCTGCATTCGCTCCGCCATCGAGGTAGATGTCCACACACATGCTTAAAATATTTCCTTCCTTATCAAGGGCCGTTCGATAATTGAGTTTGGCCGGATGCCTTTTCGTCGTCACCACCATATCCTCAGATCGGTCGAATACGAGCATCACCGATTTTTTGACGGCTTTTGCCGCAACGGCTACGTGACAAGCCATCATTGAAGGAAACTCTTCTTTGCCGCCAAAGCCTCCTCCGGTCGGGCTTTGTACCACCCGGACTTCATCCGCCCCGCAGTCTAACGCGCTAATCAATGCATTTTTTATATAATAAAGACATTGCATCGATCCCTGGACGACAATTTCATCTTCCCTATAAATGGCTAGCATTCCTTGCGGCTCAAGGTAAACATGTTCCTGATAACCCGTATCATATTCTTCTTCGATGATTTGATGGGCTCCCTGCTCAATCGCTGATATGTTCTCCAAGCTTTCCCCGAATTCATAGCTTGCCATAGTGATCCCGGTTGCCGATTTTTGTTGGATTGCTTCGTCCAATGTATAGACAGCTTGATGTTCCTCAAAATCAATCTTCACTTCATCTAACAAACGGTAGAGGGTATTCAGGTCTTTTCCAACAAGCATGAGTATCGGCTCGCCAATATAATTAACCCACTCATTGGCAAAAATGGGCTGATCCTCTTGAATAATTTTCACATAATTTGGTCCAGATATATGCTCGGCGCCTACCGCTTCATACCCTTCCGGAAGAGTTGGTAATTGAATGGATTTGATTTTTCCATAAGCAATTGGCGACCGAACCAAAACACCATACACCATATTTTCCACTTTCACGTCACTAATATAGGGCAGCTGGCCCGATACTTTACCTTTATGATCCTTTTTGGGCACTGAGGTACTTATGTCTTTGAGACTCATTGCAACACATCCTTCGACACATTGTTTGTGGAGCAAAGGGACAGTTCTTTTCGTCTTAACTAATCTGGTTTAAGCTATGAGAACCGTCCCTTTGGATTTTGGACCTGTTTCTATGATTCATTTTTATTCAAAAAATATCTAGAACATTCAGCTTTATCATATTTAATCGCATTTTGGTAATCTTCAATCGTATCAATGTCCATTAATACACCTGGATCGTCTACGTTCAGGTATGTTTTTTCGTAACCGCCTAAAACCACACGCAAATTACTTTCAGGATTGGTTTCGAGAATTTTCTGTTTCACATTACTTGATAACTTGATAGGGTGGCCGCCTTTATAGTGAAAGCTCGGAATCACTACATCTCCTTTGTGTTTGGCTATTTGATGAACCGTCTCTTTTTTTACAAGGGGACAATCCCCGGGTGTGATAAAGAAGTCAGGGGCATTTACCTCGTTACAGCCCCTTTGAATGGAGCTAAACATTCCCTGGTTAAAGTTATCATTGTATACAAACTTGAACTGAAAGGAGAAAGCATTTTTACTGCGGAGTTTTGCCACCTCCTTTTGAATCAATTCCGCTTGATGCCCAGCTACGACGATCACTCTGCTGCATACACCTTCAAATTTAGATATCGTTTGCTCCAATATGGTCATTTGCCCCAGTGGCAAGGTCATTTTGAAGGCATTGGCCCGGGTGGAATAACCTGCTGCTAGAATAATTGCTTCCATAATATCACCTTCTACCTATCAGTTTCCTAGACCTAAATGGTAATCGTTCATTTCTTCAACTCTTATTTTCTATTTTATGGCCGGTATCTTTTTTGATGAACTAATTCTTTAGGACAATCAACCATTAAATCTAAATCTATGAAACATTAATTCATGCCTTTTCTTATAATAGGGAGAAATGTCCTTCATAGGGTACATGAAGGACAAAACCTATCTAGTAATCGGACAACGGTCGATCAAAGAGGTTTTTAACACCCGATCCCATTCTGAAACTGAGAGCTTTTCTCCTTTTCTATTAACTTATTTTGATTTCTGGTCAAAATATTTCTTTTGGGCCATAACACATTTTCTATACTTCTGCCCATATTTGATATAGACGGGCTCTAATATCCTTTCTGTGTGTATTATATAGTGTAATGTCTAAGTTATTTTCCATCTTCAGAAAGGAAGTGTAAAAAAATGGATAATGCCATACCACATTTTGCTGGTTCTAATGTTATTCCTCAGCCAGCATTATCTTACGGCTGTGCAGCGCCTGTATATGGAGGTTGTTTTCCTGCTCATGGATGCAACGAATTTATCATCATCGTAGTACTGTTCATTTTATTAATTATTGTTGGTGCAGTTTGTTTCTGCTGAAAATAAGCTCTATTAAATAATCCTCCTCTATAATCCAGAGTGAGGATTATTCCCTTAACAAAAATTGACTGGTTGGGGGAAGGAATTTAAAAAAGAGGTAGTAAGGTGTTTCTTGAAATAAAAAAGTTCCATGTCCAGAAAAGACATAGGAACTACATAATTGAACCATTTTTATCTTTTAACGATTTTTAGTGGAAGATTCTTCACACCATGCACGATAAATCCACGAGCCATTTCCAGCGGTTCATCATTTATCCTTTCGAAATGAGGAATTCTAGATAGCAGCAACGATAAGGCAATTTTTGCTTCCATTCGAGCTAATGGGGCGCCCAAGCAAAAATGAATACCATGACCAAATGCTATATGCGGATTCAATTTTCGATTCATATCAAATTGTTCCGGATTCGCAAACTTATCGGGATCACGATTCGCAGAACCGATCCACGCGATGATTCGACTTCCTTCAGGAATAGTTGTGCCGCTAATTTCAATATCCTGTTTCGCAAATCGGAACATGGCTTGCACTGGAGAACGATAACGCAGCGTTTCTTCAATTGCAGAAGGTAGTAGGTCCAAGTTGTTGCGAAGTCGTTCCAACTCATCCGGCTGCTCCAATAAGGTAAGGACCGTATTGCTAATTAGATTTGTTGTTGTTTCGTTACCGGCAACCAGCAAGAGCCAGCAAAACGATAATACATCTTCTTCGCTTAGCTGCTGATGATCCTCCTCTGCCTGAATTAAGGCGCTGATAAGATCACCTTGTGGATCTTCTCTTCGTTTGGTAATAATCTTTCGGAAATATTCATTCATTTCCTGGTGTGCTTTTGTCGAGTCTGCACTCGTTCCACCAATTGCTTGATCTGCGGAGGCAACGACTTCATCTGACCAATACTTAAATTGTTCGCGGTCCCCACTTGGAATACCGAGCATTTCGGCTATGACGATAACAGGTAGAGGATAAGAGAGGTCTTGTACAAGATCAAAATCTTCTTTATCTGCAATTCGGTCAAGAAGCTCCTTCGTAATGTCATGAATCCGCGGCTCAAGTGCTTCAATTGCTCGTGGAGTAAAAGCGCGACTGACAAGTGAACGCAATTTCGTGTGTCGTGGCGGATCACTCGTAATCAAACTGGAGTTCATTCTGGTTTGCATGGAGACAGTTGCTTGTGGCAAGTTTTTATCAACGTATTGTGATGAAAATCGAGTATGATCTGATAGGACTGTTTTAACATCTTCATAGCGAAAAACAGACCAGATGTTGTAGGGTTCAAAGAATAGTACCGGTTGTGTCTCACGCATCATTTTGTACATTGGATAAGGATTCCGGCGTATTTCCGGTGAAAAGAATGATTCCATTGTATCAGCCCCATTAATTAATGATAGTTAAGTCTACCAATATTAATATAACCTAACCTCTATATTAATGACTTATTTTTGGAATTGCACTTAGGATGATGTTCCCTATTGCTTCAGGGTCACTTTAAATTTAACAGTATATAATGTAGGACTTTTCAAATAAATAGAAGGAGAAAATCCTTTTGTTAAACAATCACTTACTTATCTATGTTTCACCTTTTTCTTCTTTATATATCCGTTCTCCGTTTTTGGGATTCACATAAACACGTTTTTTTACCTTTGAAACAGGATCAATAAACACTTCTTGTGTTGGCTCAAAATCTAGTGATAAATCATCAACATTATCTTTATAGCGTCTATCTTTACGTTTGGAATAAATCCAAAAGAAAAGTACTAAACAAATTTGAAAGACAAGATAATACAAAACCCATTTCATTTTTACTCTACCTTTTCAACTACGACCGCTGTCCCGTAGGCTACTATTTCGCTCATATTTTGGCCAATTTCTCCTGAATCAAATCGAAACATCACAACGGCATTCGCACCCATGGCATGAGCGTTTTGCGTTAATCTGTCCATGGCTTGTTTTCTGGCATCCTCAAGCATTTCCGTATATTCATGTATTTCTCCGCCCACAAGTGACCTAAATGCTGCAGTCAGCTGACCAGCAAAACCACGACTTCTCACGACCAGGCCAAAACAAGCCCCTTTTATTTCTTTAATTTTATAGCCATCGATTTGCTCTTTCGATACTACTAACATACATACTCCCCTTTTTAATAAGTATTAATCTACTATTCATTATAAAGGGAATATTTACAATTGTCGTTAAAAGTTTACAGCTAGTCCAAAAATATTCCAAGAGCTGCAAACATAAAAAAAGAATACTCCTTCAGTTAATGACTGAAGGAGTTTACTTTATCTTTGTAAAAATGATAAAAACTCAGCTCTGGCATCTGATTGTTCAGCAAATACACCATGAGAAGCGGTGGTAGTAGTGGAAGCGTTCGATTTTTTTATCCCTCTTCCACACATACACATATGTTTGGCTTCAATGACGACCATCGTCCCTCTTGGCTGAAGAATTTCCTCGATTGCCTCGGCAATTTCGTTGGTGAGACGTTCCTGTACCTGAAATCTCTTAGCATATCCCTCCACTAAGCGTGCCAATTTGGACAGACCTGTTATTTTTTCATGGGGTATATAACCTATATGAGCTACACCGAAAAATGGCGCAAAATGGTGCTCGCAAAGTGAATGGAATTCAATGTCTTTCACTAGAATTAGTTCCTTATGATTTACATCAAACGTTTTCTCTAAATGAATTTTCGGGTCTTCCCGGTTTCCTTCCGTATACTCAAGAAATGCTTTTAGCACGCGATGCGGCGTCTCTTCCAGGCCATCCCGATCAGGATCATCCCCGCATAATTCAATCAGGTCTCTAAGGGCTGACAAGATCTTAAAAACCTGAACATTATTTTGATTGTCCCTAGAGTAAGGATCACCAATTATTCCAGGAAATTTATTAGAAAGAGACTCTAACTCTTTTATAAACATAGTTTCACAGACCTTTCTCTTTCGCTAACCGTAGTCCTCTCTGGATCAATTCAGGGAATTCCGGATGAAGCGTTTGAATTCCGACCAATTGTTGAAGGAGGACATTTTTCCAAGAAGAAAGTACTTTAAATTGTTCCATGAGCTCAAAGATTTCCACTCGCAGCAGCCAATCCTCTGAAAAATCAGCGGAAAGTTTCTCGAATACTTGCTTCAGTTCTTCTTCCAATTCCTCACGGATCATGACCGTTTCTCTTAATCTCCTTACATCGCTGTAAAGCTTTTCAAGCATGGTTTCTTCCTTTTTCTGCAATGGCTTCTGTACCACTTCTTCCATATCGGAGTAAAACTGTTCGGAGTCTGCTGCTCCGGCAAAGACAGAGGTAATCGTCTCTCCCACTACTAAGTCAAAGGTGCCCCATTCTGGATGATAGAGGATCACATCGTTGAATGAAACGGTACAGTTATCGAAAGAAATAACGAGAATCCTGTTTTGATCACGAAGGAATTGCTGAGGAATTCCTGTCACGGTCACACCGCTTTCATATTGAAGAGTGTACTCTTTTCCTATCTCCATTTCTCCTAGCGGACATGTGGATTTTTTCAATCTTCCAACTGGGGCACCGAATCCATCCCCATGTTTACCCTTGCCGTGTCCTGGCAGTTCTTTATGATTAAAGGCTATAGCCGATGGCCCTTTTGTTCGAATGTAGCAAGCCTCACCATTCGAATCTTTTAAAATGGTACTTACTGTTCCAGTTAGCTGAACACCAGAATCATATTGGATGGTCGCCGTATGGTTAGAGCGGCGTGCCTTTTCGAGGCTTTCAGTCCCGCCTTTATTGAAGGCCATATTGCTGGCAAATTCCTTAACCGCCTCTATTAACTGCTCAAAACTTTCACATACAAACAATTGTGGCTGAGGCTTTGTGATATCAAAGCCGGTTTCAATTACAGTCTGTAAATCAAATGGCCGCTTTTCGACCGAATCCGATAGACTACTTCTTCCTTCCGCCACGGAAGATAGAAGTCCGGCACCATAAATTTTGGGCTCCTCCATCGTGCCGATTAACCCGTATTCGACTGTCCACCAATACAGTCTGGAAATTTGCTCTGCCTCTGACAGTTCGGTGACATTCGCTTGTTTTTCTTCAAAAAGTGCTTTAACTGCAGCAATCTCTTCTTGGTTAGCTGTCCCGCTTTCTAAAAGATTGGAGTATGCTCTAGTGGCTTCAAACAATTCATGTTCTTCGCTTGTGGCAAGTGCCTTTGAACCAATGCTTCCAAATAGTTTTACATATTCCGAGAATTTCTCGTCTACTAGAATGGGAGCATGTCCCGCGGCTTCATGAATGATATCAGGAGCAGGAGTATATTGAATGTTCTCCAGCTTCCGAATGTCTGACGCAATCGGTAAAATGCCATGGGCCTGAAAATCGAAGAATACCACTCCAGGAATGAATCCATCAATGTTGGCGGCACTCCAGCCAAAAGGTGAAAGTGCTTCGTTCATATCATGGACATTCGGAATTTTTTCAATAGAAATACCAGAAGATGTTAAACCACCAGTGTATGCTTGATGGGCAGATTCTTTTAGGAAATGATGATTTTGTCTCATTACATAACGCCAAACAGCCTGGTCAATCGCTGTGTATTTTTCATATTGCTGATCCACTACATATTTTTGTAAATGCTTCGGAATTTTCGTTAAAGTTGCTTCCATTTTCTGCCACTCCTTGTTAAAAAATAAAAAAGAGAGTCCTCCATCCCAAATAAGGGACGAAGAAGCTCTCCGCGGTACCACCCTTTTTGACCCAATCGAGTCCACTCTAAAAAATATGCCCATAATGCTGCATGTGTAATTCGTACCTCTTCTCACCTGGACTTTCACCACCCGTCCAGTCTCTATTGACTGTTAAGAAAGGTACTACTAGAATGCTAGGCTGTTATATCCACCAACACACTTAAACGCTAAAACGCTTTTAAGCATTAAAGTATATTAATAAAATACAAGGAAAAATGACATCTTGTCAAATGTTTTTTTAAAATAATTTTTCATAAACACTTACTTTTTTGCAGAAAGAGAAGCAAGTGCAGCTTCATCGAATCCTTTCACCAGCAGCCATACTGCCAAAATCAATTCATTCGCTGCAACTGGCAGCGACAATATACTCCAAACAGAAATTTGTTCAATCACACCGAACATTACGAGTAATCCATAAATAAATACAAGAGTTGCTCCTGTCATGCCCAAAATAGGGATAAACCTGGGCACTAGCTTAGATTTATAAAAAATATAACTGTACATCATCGTATTGATCCCCAGCATGAATAGCGGACCCAGCATAAATGTCCATGCATGAATTGCTTTTAATACGATACCTGATGTTTGAAAGGATGCGGAATCCGTGGCTCCTGCAGCTGCAAATTCCTGACTTAAGGTCAATAGGGACAACATACTGATTACACCTACTGTAATGATAATGGCTTCAAGAAACCTGAAACAAAGATGCCAAAGAGCAATCGTTTCATTATACTTTCTTAAAATCGGAAACATGGTAGTTGCCGTACCAACGGCTGATACAACAAGTATTAGCTCCATAAGCACTCCGAGTATCACCTGGTTGGCGTGTTCGGAACCATTTACCATGTAATCAGGACCATTAAGGATTGGGTCATATAAAATAAGACCGAATATTGCCGTAACGGCAGCTAGGATAAACAGTACACCCACAATTTTTGCAGCTTTCTTAGTTGAATCCATTTTTCATCGCCCTCTCTGCATTATTTCATCCACATTCAGCTTATGGCTTTGTGTTATCCTGATAAAAGAACACTTCTTCCAAGGGTAAGTGAAAGGCGCGAGCAATGCGAAAAGCCAGTTCTAGGGATGGGGAGTACTTCCCCTTTTCGAGTGCGACGATGGTTTGTCTTGTCACGCCTACCTTGTCAGCCAGCTGCTGCTGTGTCATTTCATCATGGTTGAAACGTAATTTTCTAATGTGATTGCCGACAAGATTTTTGCCCATGTTAGACTCCTCTCCGATAGTGATAAATTTTCGTAACTGAGCCTGTCACATCTGAAAGGAATCCCGAAATAATCAAGATCATGAACATCATCTGTGATGGCTCAATAATGACCAGCGATCCCATGGCAAGGAGAAAGCCCAGGATAAACACAAAAAAAGAATTCCGGCTCGCTTTTAAGCTAATTAACTTATCCAGTTCATCTGCAAATGTAGGTTCCTTTTCTCTGGTCGTCATTCTAAAGACGATATTAAAAATAATGCCGATTATGATGTGGACGACGATTGAAACCAAAGTCAATTGGATGACGAAGAAGCCCCAATAGCGAAAGGTTTCTGCTGACTCCAGTCCGCCAACGGGATGTTGAGGGTACATGTATAACCAATATGAGATGAAAATGAGTATTACGGTGATGACTGATACGATGCTCTTTTTTTCTTGATAGGTCAAGGTATACACCTCCTGTATGGTCACTTTTACATCAGGTAAAGTATTATATGCATCATGTAAAAAAAAGTTTACATTTAGTTATGTAAAGATGACATAAAATTGGCCGGACACCACCTAATAGATGTTTGTTCCGGCCAGTCTTTCCTTCCGCACGCCCACCGACAAAAAACCTTTTAAAACATAGGCATCCTGAACAGTGAATACAATGTATTAAACTTTTTTAATAGGGGCGATGGGATGCCTAATTCCATAAATCATCAATTAACGACTCAACAAATGATTAGTATCATTAGAAATGGACTGCCAAAATCTCCATTTCCTAAGACCATTACCATTGTCGGTGCAGGATTAGCTGGACTTGTTGCCGCTTCTCTCCTGAAGGAAGCAGGGCACAAAGTCACGATTATTGAAGCAACCAATAAAGTGGGCGGACGTGCCGCGGCAATACGTTCCCCTTTTAGCAGCGGGCTTTATTTAAACATTGGCCCTATGCGGATCCCCGATACTCATCTTTTAACTTTAGAGTATATTCATCAATTCGGTTTGCCCGTTAATCAGTTTATCAATCGGACTCCAACCGATATTCTTTTTCTCAATGGAATCAAAACACGTCTTGACATTTTTGAACGAAATCCAGGTATTCTAAACTTCCCTGTTGACCGGAATGAGAGAGGCAAGAGTGCTGAGGATCTGTTAAATTTAGCGATTCAGCCCATTATCGATTTTATTAACAAAAATCCTGTAAAAAATTGGCCTCTAATCGAAAAAGAATTTAAAGATTACTCGCTAGGTACATTTTTAAGCTCCTACCATTATCAATATGGAACCACTTTTTCAACTGGTGCGGTTGATATGATTGGTTTACTTCTTGACTATGAGGCCTATATGGGGATGTCATTTCTGGAAGTTTTACGCGAATCCGCAAGCTTCAGGACGGATCGTTTCTATGAGATAACGGGTGGTATGGACTTGCTCCCTAGGGCATTTTTGCCTCAATTAAAAGATGATATATCGTTCTACCAAAGGATGACGAAAATTGTACAGCAACAAAATAGTATAACCATTCATTCCAACCATTCTCACAACTTACAACAATCCTCTATAACAAGTGATCTTGCCATCATAACCATCCCTTTTACCGTCTTACGTTTTGTTGAAGTGGAGCCCTTCCATTCTTTTTCCTATTATAAACGGAGAGCAATTCGTGAACTGAACTATATGGCTGCGACGAAAGTAGGAATCGAGTTTAAAAGCCGGTTTTGGGAAAAAGAACATCAATTTGGTGGTAAATCGATAACCGACCTGCCGATTCGTTACACGTATTACCCTAGTCAGGGGATTGGCACAAAGGGTCCTGCTGTGGTCTTGGCCAGTTATACGTGGGCGGATGAGGCTTTGACATGGAATGGTTTATCCAACGAAGACCGAATTCACTATGCTTTAAAGAACTTATCCGTCATTTTCGGGGACCAAGTGTTTTCAGAGTTTGTTTCAGGAACGTCCTTTAGCTGGGTAGATAATCCATATGCTCTTGGAGCACTAGCGACTTTTAAACCTGGTCAGGAACACGAACTTTTCCCCTATATCGCTATCCCTGAAGGCCGGGTCCACTTTGCAGGTGAGCATACCACCCTTACACACGGGTGGATGCAAGGTGCCATTGAGTCGGGAATCAGAGTTGCTAATGAAGTTAATCACTTGCCAAAATAAAGAACAACAAACTGCCTGTTTACCTTTATAAATAAAAAACTCAGTTCAGGGTGAACTGAGTTTTTTAATGAAATTCCCTTATTTTTTGATAGCCCTTCCATCACTTTTTAACTTTTATTTTCTCAGATATAGTCTTCCAGTACTTTGGATCTTCTAAGCCAAGCCGCCAAATCCCAATTCCCCGTAAGTTATATTTTTCTACAAGGTTTAGCTTAAACCGCAAACTATGGCTATTCTCAAACCAAGCCTGGTGGTTATGTTGTTTATCATCGACGTAGCTGAAATAAGGTGTTTGCGATTTGGAGTCCCATATAATTTTAGCTTTATATTTTGTTTTCAGACCCATTAACTCTTTATAAGAGCTATACTTGGCTTTGCCTGCTGTTGTATCCCAGTCCCATCCATAACCAGCGATACCCAGTAAAATTTTGGATGGTGGTACTCCATGTTTCAAAGCATAACGAATCGTGGCTTCTGTCCATTCGACCGATGCTGTTGAACCGGGTGTTGTTCTTGTGTTGTGTTCATCATATGTCATAATCATTAACCCGTCCGAATATCGGCCAAGCTTTTCGTAATCAAACCATGGTGACCAGGGATTAGCACGGGAGTCCCCTGTGTTTGCCGGGACAGAAACCGTAACTGCTTTTCCATCACGATTTAGTGCATCAGACAATTCCTTTATCAGCTGGCTAAAGGAATCTCGGTCAGTCAAATACAAATTTTCCATATCAATATTAATACCGTCATATTTAAACTGATTTATTTCATTCCGTAAGTTCTGAATGAAAACATTGCGGTCTTTATCGGTATCGAGTACCTTATTCGCTGCCTGTTTCCCCTTCTCCACGGTTTCATAAAAGAGATTATGGACAACCATATATACCTTCAGGTGTTTTTTATGAGCACTCTGAATAACCTTTTTCTTATGTTCTGCAGTAACGGAATCAATAAGACTGCCTGGACGTTTATCATCTAGTTTATACCAAAAGGGAGCAATGACGCTTAAGCTCTTGAATTGGGAGTTAACTGTAGCTTGGGATCCAGGATACGTTCCTTCCTGTTCTGTATAGAAGCCTAATACATCACGAGGAGTTTTCTCCTTATTGTTTTCTTCTTTTCTTTGTATCTGGTTACAGGATGACATTAGTAGAATTGCCAAGCTTAAAGAAATAATGGTGAGCGTCTGATAACCATTTTTCGCCATAGTACACCTTCTTCTAATTGGTATATTTCTTAAGTTGATGAGAAAAGTTGTAACTTATTCAAGAATGGAGTTTCTCCAATGGATGGAAATCCTAAACACACAAAAAACTGCCGGAAAAAATTCTGGCAGTTTTTTGTGTGTTTTTTAATTACGCTCTTTTTAACTATGTTGGTAGGGATAAAAACTAAAAAAGCTCTCTATAAAAGGGCCATTCTTATCCTCAACTATTATATTACTTTGTTATATTCCTCGTCTGATACTGGTTCCAACCATTCAGGCGTACCAGCAGTAATGGCAATGTGTTCAAACCAACTATCTTTTGCGGCACCATGCCAGTGTTTCACACCATCGTGAATGACTATCACATCGCCAGCTTTTAGGAATTGAGCAGGCTTTCCTTCTTCTTGGTACCAACCTTCGCCACCAGTTACCAATAAAATTTGAAATCCATCGCGATGAATATGCCAGTTATTTCTGCATCCAGGTTCAAAAGTTACATTCCCAACACCCACACTCACTTTAGGATCAGCAACTAATCCTTTAAGATAACTTTGTCCTACAAAAAATTGTGCATATGCTTCATTTTTCTCTCCCACAGGGAAAATAACGCCATTTTTTACTTCTTCATGTTTTGCCATTCTAATTCCTCCAATATTCTTTATTTTAACCAACTTGAACTGTCGGACGAATAATCATTTCAGTATTTGCTATATGTTTTAGTTAATCGTATATTACTGCGTTATCGCACACCTGTGTATAATATAAAAGGAATAGAGGATAACTGCAATAATCAAAATGCTGTAATTTGTGCGTTACTGCACAAATTGAGTAAATTTGTGCGATAACTTTTTAGAAGCTTGGTGATTCCTACAATGTCTAGTATGGATAGACGAGTACAAAAATCTCAAGAGTCAATAAAAAAGGCTTTTATTGAACTAATGTCTGAAAAAAGTTTTGATCATATTACGATTCAAGATATTTCCGACAGGGCAAATGTCGGTCGAAGAACCATTTATGATCATTACATGGATAAATTTGATTTACTGGATAAGCTCATTGATGAACATATTAACGAACTAAAGAAACTGTGCGTATCAGCAGCTGATATGGATTTTACCGAGGGAAATCTGATGTGGTTTGAATACTTTGAACGTAATTCCTCATTCTTTTCAACCATGTTAGCGAGTAAAGGAGCCCCTACATTTCGTAGTCACTTCCTAAAATTTGTGATCGAGGAGTTAGCGGGTGAAGTTGATGTAACCGAAGGAAAAAATCAAGGATTAAGTAAGGATATACTTCTTAAATTTTTTGGAGCAGCTATAGTAGAGATCGTAACAGCCTGGATCACCAATGGTTTATCCGAACCAACTCAAGTTGTGGCAGAACAGGTAGGGATTTTGTTGGATCGGAATCTATAGTTTACTTCCATGGAAAACCTGACTTAATGAATAATATATAAATGTAATAAGCTTTTCCATCATAGGTGTTTCAATTTGAGCAGGTAAAACGGAATTCACTCTTATATTATGTTTTCCAAAATCAACCGCTGCATTTTTAGTAAGAGTTATTATTTCTCCTTTGGATGCAGTATACGCTGCGGATGTGCTCCCACCTACTAACCCATAGACAAAAGAAATATTAATGATAGATCCGCCTCCAATTTTCAACATTTCTGGGATTACCATTTTCATACCTAAAAATACACTTATCACGAATGGAGTTTCCCCCATAATGGAAATCCTGAACGCACAAAAAAAACTGCCAGAATTTTTTCTAGCAGTTTTTAGGTAATATTTATGAATATATTTTATTAACATTGATATCCTTAAAGTTCTTAACCTGCCCTGATATAGCCAGTTCAGTCGGAAGTCTTTCAATACTAGAGGCTCCAAAGAATCCGGAAACACCCGTTGTTCTATTTAAGACATACTCTGCATCTTCAGGTTCAGAAATTGGACCGCCATGGCATAACACGATGATTTCAGGGTTGATGCTCTTACCGGCATCATGGATTCGTTGTACTAAGTCGACTGCTTCATCAATATCCATTGCCGTTTTCGCGCCAATGGCTCCTTTGGTAGTTAAACCTACATGAGCAACTAATATATCAGCGCCAGCTTTTGCCATTTTAATGGCATCCTCTTCATTAAAGACATATGGGGAGGTAACTAAACCGATCTCATGAGCTTTTTTGATCATTTCCACTTCTAGATCATATCCCATTCCTGTCTCCTCTAAATTTTCACGGAATTGGCCGTCACATAACCCTACCGTCGGGAAGTTTTGGACACCGGAAAACCCTAATTCCTTTAATTGTTTTAAGAAGTAATCCATGTTCCGAAATGGATCTGTACCGCAAACACCTGCTAATACAGGAGTATCCTTCACGACCGGCAACACTTCGTTCCCCATTTCGACAACAATCTGATTGGCATCCCCATATGGCATTAACCCTGCCAACGACCCGCGCCCGGCCATACGGTAACGACCTGAATTATAAATGATAATTAGATCAATTCCGCCCATTTCTGCGCTTTTTGCCGATAATCCGGTTCCAGCCCCGCCGCCTATTATCACTTTGTTATCTTTGATTTGTCTTTTTAAACGTGCTAATACTTCATCTCTAGAAAGCCCCATTCTTAATCACTCCAATTCTTGTATTTAGTACTTCCAATAATTGATCAGCTATTATTTGAGCCACACTTGGATGATTGATATCTTCATCCATTTCCACGAATGTTATATGTGATTCCAGGTTTTCTTTAATCCCCTTATAGAGAGACTGCCTCTCATCAATACCTTCAAATGGCTGGTCCGGTCTATCTAGTAGAGAAACTCCTCCTTTAGGGAAAACGAGGACAGTCGGGGATGTACTTTTGTTCAACTTACGAGCAATGGTTTCCCCTAATGTTAAATTCTCTTCAACCGTTGTTCTCATCAAGGTTGTGGTTGGATTATGCTGATAAAATTTCCGATCTTTAAATTTTGCCGGCACTGTCTCAGGAGGACCGAAATTCACCATATCTAACGCACCCACTGAAACCACTTGGGGAATTCCTTGTGCCCCGGCAGCCTCTAAACGGTTTTCACTCGAGCAAAAAATTCCGCCCACAAGCCCATCTGCCAGTTCTGTCGTCGTGATATCCACCACTCCTTGAATAAAGCCGTCATTTATTAAGTTCTCCATCGCATCACCTCCAGCACCAGTTGCATGGAAGACAAGAACATCAAACCCGTTCTTTTCTAAAATCTCTCTCGTTTGATTTACACACGGTGTGGTTACTCCAAACATCGTGGCCGCAATCATTGGCTTTTCCTCATTTACTTCAGAAATGGAATTCCCTTTTACCATTCCGCAAAGGGCATTTGCTGCATTCCGAAGAATTTTGGCAGATAAACTGTTGATTCCTGCAATATCCACTATCGAATACATCATCATAATGTCTTTCTCGCCAACATATGGACGGGTATTTCCTGATGCTACAGTGGAAACGATCAATTTCGGAACGCCCACAGGAACACTTCTCATTGCGGCTGCACCGACGGTTGTGCCAGCCGTTCCTCCCATTCCAAAAACAGCTGCAACTTGATCCTCTTCTACTAATCTCTTTACAATCGAGGCCGCTCCATTTGTCATTACGGCAACTGCATAGCCACGGTCATTTTTTTCCCTAAGTTCATGAATGGTTGATCCACCTGCTATGGCAACCTCTTCATTCACGATGTCACCAGGAGTGGAAGATTCATAGATACCTGTATTGATTAGAAGTGTTTCCATTCCTGATTCTACGATCAATTCTTTCACATACAGAAACTCTTTTTCCTTTGTATCTAAAGAACCAACAAGAACAATCCTTTTACTCATAAGCGCCCTCCTTTTTCAAAATGTTTTCAAAAAACTCCTTCGTCTTACGAACAACCTCCACTTCACCTAGTTTGTCTTGCTGGTAAAATGACGGATAATGAGTATCAATTGTTAAAATAGCTTGTGGGTCATGTTCAGAGAGCGCCTTCATGATTGGTTCGTGATCAAACTCATCCTTTCCAGCAATCGCGAAATTGCCAAACAATCCAAACGGATTATCCTTCGTGATGGAATTCGATAACCGGGAAGCTCCTTTAAGATGGGTTTGATAAACCGCACCTTTAATGCATTCATATTTTTCTAAAGTCGGATATTCACCTGCCCTCCAGCCATTGACGATATCCCAATTGATTTTGAGATTTGGATGATTTGTATATTTAACAAGGATCCCCAATTCCTCACAATTGCTCGTTAACGTAGGCGGCTCGTTTTCAACCAATAGAATTTTCCCTCTCTCTTTTGCGTGTTCTGCATGCCTTAGCATCATTTCCGCATTAAACTTATACTGTTTCTCTTTTTCATCCTCTTGCAATAGATTAAAGTCCTCTTGTCGGTATAAGGAATAGATTCTAATATATTGAGCAGAGAAAATATCTGCCAGATCGAATAGTCGATTCAAGACAGTGCTCATTTGTTTATGATGGTTTTCATCATCATTGCGATAGGATGGAGTTCCGGAGAATGTACAAGGATTTACCGCCCAAGAGCTTAAACTGCTTACTTTAAGATTGTTCTCTTTCACTAACAAGCTTAAATACCTAGCTTTATCTAATGTGATGTTATCAATAGTAGATCCGTTTAATTTCCCTCTTAAATCAATATTTTCAAATCCAAGTTCTTTTGTATGATGAAGTGCTTCCTCGAATGACTCACACCCTAACATATCAGTGAAGATACTAAGTTTCATTTTTTTGTCCTCCCCAAAGTTATTCAATCGTAATCCATTTACCGGAACGGTTATTTTTATATGCATCAAAGATTTTTGTTAAATGAAGCGAATCTCTTAAAGTTGCGCGTTCAATTTTTCTACCATTTAATACCGCATTTGCGAAGTGATTTACGCTTTGGACCATGCCTTGTAGGAAAAGATTTTTATTGTAAATTTGTCCTAAAGAAAATTCTGGTTCCCAATGGACTGGACCATCTGCAGGGTCATCACCAATATAAGATGGGGCTTTCCCATACTCCCCGCTTCCTTTTAATCCCTTATAGTAGGACAGCCTCATCCCGTTATCGATTACAATATTCTGTTTATTCCCAATTACCTCAAATCTTTCTAATGGACTTGTATCTGCTTGAGTAGAGGGTAATTGTAAATTTCCAACAGCACCTGACTTAAAAGTGAGCAGGGTTTGGACGTTTCCGCTTGGCTGGTGTTCAATAAAGCACATTTCCTTTACCTCACCCATCAGGTAATGAATACCAGACATAGGATGACAAATATCTAAAAACCAGTGTAAACCTGTTCGTTCCCCAAGCTCCTCCTGGAATGGGGACAAAGTGAGCGGGTATCTTCCAGATACGGAGACAGGTTCCCCAAACGCTTCACTTTCAAGAATTTTTTTCGCTCTTTCAAACGATGGATAAAAATAGCGCTTATTAGAAACAAGGACGAATTGACCCGTCTTTTCTTCCAGTTCTATCAGCTCTTCTGCTTCTCTTGCTGTATAGGCTACAGGCTTTTCGATCCAGGCAGGCAGCCCAGCCTTCAGGATATCTGGAACGATTTTCGGGTATAGCGGGTGGCCGTTTTTATCAAAATTTAATACGACAAAGACAGCATCTAAATCTTCTTTTTTAATCATTTCCTTATAATCTGTATAGGTTTTTTCCGCACCAAATCTTTTTTTGTAAATATCTGCACGCTCTTGATTTAAATCACAAACCGCTACTAAGTCGATCGGAGCATAATCAAAGGTCGGATACACATTCCTAAATGCATGTGCTCCGCATCCAATAAATCCCACTCTTATTTTTCGTGTATACTCATAATTGAATTTCACTGGTTCCATCTTCATTCCCCTTTTCATTCTGCTATTTTAAAAAATCGTTTACTCCCCAATCGTTTTCCTGTCTGGCGCTGAATAGGCAATAATCATTTTACAAGGTTCCCAGCTGGTAACCGTTGCATTGTGCGGGACATTGCGCGGGATACGCAGCATCATTCCCGGTTTAAGATGGTACGTTTCTTCACCCAATGTGTGGTCACACTCACCAGATAAGACGAAGATCAGCTCTTCGCAATTTGGATGAACATGCCGGGGATTGGATTCCCCTGCCTTAATGTAAACCATGCCGAATGTCATTTCACACTCGGGATCGATTTCTTCCCCGCAAAGCCACTGAATTGCCCCCCAATCCATTGGTAGTACATGTTTTTCGGAATTCAAATCTGTAATCGTTGCCATTTTAACCTCTCCTTATAGTCGTAATTTCATAAAATCTATTAAAGTAAGAAAAGACTTACTTATTAGCCCCGTCCGTCATCCCTTCTACGAATGACCTTTGAAAGAGGATATAAACGATAATGCTTGGAATCATGCTAATGACAGTTCCGCCAAAAATTAAACCAAAATTTGTTGTTTGTTCACCCTGAAAAGAATATAAACCTAGTGAAATCGTAAATTTTTCTGGGTTTACCAATAAAACTAAAGGGAGTAAGAAGTCATTCCAGATATTCATAAAGGTGAAGATCAGCAGAGCTACTAAACCAGGTTTTGCAAGGGGAAGGATGACAGACCAAAAGGTTCGCCATTCCCCTGCACCATCCATGGCAGCTGATTCCCTCAGCTCTTTTGGTATATCGCGGAATGTATTTCTCATAAGGAAAATGGAAAAAGGCAGTGCCAATCCTGATGAAACCAAGGTAACACCAGTAAGAGTATTGACTAGTCCCATCGTCTTTAATTGAAAGAAGATCGGGATAATAATTGCCTGGATTGGCAATGACATCCCTAATAAAAACATGTAAAAGAGTAGGTTGCTTCCCTTAAAGGATAATTGTGCAAACGCATATCCTGCAGGACACGCAACAAGGGCCACAATCAGCATTCCACCAACCGTGATAAGTGCGCTATTTAAAAAATATTGTTTAAAGTTTCCTAGATTCCATGCATTGATATAGTTATCAAAATTCCATGACTTCGGCAGTGAAAATGGTGAATTGAAAATCTCCATATTGGTTTTAAAACTGGCAATTACCGCGTAAAAGATCGGTGCCGTGATAAAGATAAGAAGCAGCAGCAAGACCGTCCACAGAGCAATTTGTGAAGTCTTCCATCTCTTGACAAGAGATTCCATTAATTTTCACTCCTTTCACGGTAATAGTTAAAAGCAATCGTAAAAACAATGACGATGATTCCCAAAACGACACTTCCTGCAGTAGCGTAGCTTACCTTATTCATGCTAAAGGCAGCCTTATAGACATAAGTGGAAACGAGCTCACTCATATAAAATGGACCACCTTGCGTCATAATCCAAATCAAAGCAAATCCCTTCAGCGAATTAATAATGACCATACTAATCACAACATTCAGAGTATTCCGTAAACTTGGAACAGTAATACTCCAAAATTTCCGGATCGGGCCCGCTCCATCAAGGTCGGCTGCCTCATATAATTCATGATTAATATTTTGCAAACCGGCTAAGAATAAAATCATGTAGAGTCCATAAAAGGCCCAGGTACTCGCTATTACTAGTGCTGGGATGACATAGAATGGTTCCCCCAGCCAGTTTTTCGCTAGGTTCTCTAATCCAATTGATTTTAAAAATACATTTATTGGCCCCATCATCGGGTCATAAATTTTCGACCACAACACACCAACTACAGCTAATGAGAGAACACTTGGAAGGTAGAATCCTGCTCGAAAAAACGTTTTTCCTTTTTTTACTCGGCTAATCAATACTGCCAGTACTAGAGTCGGAATGACCATTAATATCAAACTTAAGACAACCCATAACAAATTATGGCTAAGAGCTTTCAAGAATATCTTGTCATCGGCGAGCTTGATATAATTTTCAAACCCTACAAAATTCATGGAAGGGGCTGCGCCGTCCCAATCAAAAAAGCTATAACGGACCGCATCGAACATTGGAATGAGCATAAAAATTGAATATAGGATTAAGGCCGGAAGCAGAAATGATAGAATGGTTATCAACTTTTTAAGCTTTAATTTGTTTTTCCCCTTTACCAATGAGAGATTTTTCTTGAGGTCCATTTCTAAAGAGGATGTAGAATCGTTTAGGTTCAATGCGTTTCCCCTCCTTTACTATAAGAGGCTTAAACTATTCAAGTCTCAATCCCAATCTAAGCCTCTAATTTATAATTCCTTATTTCTTATTTAACTTAAATCCTTCCGCGCGGTCTTTCTCAGCAGCCGCTTCAATATTATCCATCGCTTCTTTTGGTTTCGTTAATCCGCCCACCAAACCTTGTAAATTTTGATAGTACGCTTCCTTTGCTTCTACTCCCATAAAGACACTAGGATTGTAGCCTGAACCATTCTCAATATTTTTCATAGATGTTTTTAACACTTCACCTGCTGGCTCAATGCCAATCGAAGCTTTTGATGCAGGAACAAAATTGTAATCAGGTAAGTTTAAAACAATTTGGCTATAGTCTTTAGAAACGATAAAATTAAACCATTTTTCAGCTAGATCGACATCTTTTGCTTTGGTTGGAATAACCCAAGTTAACCCGATGCCTCCAACTGGTTTGGCGGTTTTGCCTTCTATGAAGGAAGGCATCATGACCGAATTCACGCTGGATTGTAATTTTTGATCCACAAGGTCAGTAATTAAATAGGTTCCCTCAGCCTCCATTGCCGCTTTTTTACTTAAAAATCTAAACTTTGAATCTGCCTGTGTTTGCGTTACGGACTCTTTGGTGATATATCCTTTTTTCACCCAATCAGCCATCATTTCCGCTACTTTCACAATCTCTGGATCATTCCATTTACCATTCCCATACAGAAGTTCTTCTACTTTTTCAGTTCCTGCAGCAGACTCTAACATAACCCCAAATAGCCAACCAATCGCATATCCATTGCGGGCACCCACAGTTATTGGTGCGACTCCCTTATCCTTCAACGTTTGAAGCGCTTTCAAAAATTCGTCTTTTGTAGTTGGAACCTTGATGCCATGCTGTTCAAAAACATCTTTATTATAGAAAAATCCAATTGCATCTACCATATGAGGCAATTCATAGATATTTTTCTCTCCTGAGATAAGATCATAAGCAAATGGACGCAACTGATCCTTCCAATTGTTTTTTTCATACAATTTATTTAATGGTTGAATTAAATTCACATTAGATAATACTGAAACTCTTCCAGGGCCGGCATTCATGAGAATCGCATCTGGCGGCTCAACTCCTGATTGTAAGAGGGTTGGCAGCTTGCCCGATTCTACCTGAACATCTCCATTAGCTACATTTACATTTACGCCAGGATTCAGTTCTTTAAATTTCTCCACTACCTTGGCCCATTGTTGTTTTTCTACATCGTTGTAATAATTAGGGATATATAGGTTCAGTGTTTTACCATGATCACCTGTTGCACTCTCACTCTTGCTTCCATTATTTTTACTAGTTTCCTTATCATTAGAACTAGCTGTTGGGGACTGACAACCCACCATCAAACTTAAAAGCATCACGATTGTTAGTGCTAAAGAAAATAAACGACGATAATCTCTCATTTTCATGCCCCTCCCTGATTCTTTAACAATGGTATTTTTAGTAGGAAACGACTAGGTATCTTAAAAAATAATTTACTTTTTATCCTCCCTTCGATTATTCTTAAAATATTAAATTTACAACTTACTGATAATTATAAATTTTAAATATAATATAACAACGGGATAAACCGTTGAAAAAAGGAGACATTTCGTGGGTAACTTGAAAAGCATGATCTAGATATAAAACAAGGGGGTTCTTTCAAAAATGCAATTTGCAAACTCAATCTTCTTCAAACTCCTTTTATCATTTGTACTTATTTCAGTGATACCCCTATCATTTGTGGGATGGATTACCTATGATAAATATTCGCGTAATCTCTATGAAAAATTAGAGTACCATGCAAATTACATATTAAGTCAGAAAATGAAGTCTCTTAACACATTTTTGTTCGATTTAGAAAGAATGCAATCTGGAATGAGAAGTAGTAATGTTTTCTCGCAATTTTTAGCAAACAATGATCCCACCATGCACCCTGATTACTATCTAAAACTTGATAACTTAATGGAAAGCATTCAAACAATCCGCCCGGAAACAGTCGGAATTACTATTATTAGTAATAATGGGTTTGTGTATAATTATGGGTATTCTCTCAATATGAAGTTTACAAAGGATCATTTTAATACACTGCCATGGTTGAAAGAGATTGAAAAAAATAACTTAAACCCGCTTATTACCAATCTCCATACTCGAGAGTATTCAAACCTAGATAAGAATCAAAAGGTCTACTCCTATGTACAAAAAGTTTGGGATAAAAAACTTAGAAGCTTTGGTTATATTGTGATCGATTTTAAACCAGAATTGCTTCAAAACATATTAAATAGTGAGTTGGATACCGCTATCTCTTCAGGAACATTTATTTATGACCGTCATGGTTTCGTACTATCACCAAAAGCATCAACGCATATATCGTTTGATTCCATTCAAAAACAAAAATCCGGGTTCGTCCTACAAAAAGCACATGATAAAAACTACCTCATTTTCAAGCAATTCAACCCTACCACTAAATGGTATGTGTCAGAATATTTTGAAGTAGGTGAATTTTATAAGCCCGTCAATGAAGTTAAATTCATTGCTTGGATCATCACTATTACCAGTGTCATCATTTGTATATTAGCAGCTATGTTTATCTCTCACAGAATATCCCAACCAATTAGGAGATTGCAGCAAGCGATGAAGAATGTAAAAAGTGGTGACCTCGACCAAACCTTTCATGTTAAATCAAAGGATGAAATAGGAGAACTTGGAAGAGGATTTAATGAAATGATCGTCCAGATCAAAAAGCTGATCCAATCTGTATCAAAAGAAGAGAAATTAAAAAAAGCAGCGGAAATCACGGCACTCCAGCTCCAAATTAATCCTCATTTCCTATACAATACGCTTGAATCCATTAACTCATTGGCGCGGATTAAAAAGGAGCATGAAATCAGCCACTTAATCGTATTATTAGGACGATTATTACGATTAAGCATAAGTTCTTTTGAGGAAAAAATCCCTATTCACCAAGAGATTATGTACATAGAAAGTTATCTTGAAATACAAAAAGTCAGGATGAGGGATCCTCTTGACTATACCATCACTCTTGAAGATGGTATTAAAAATTGTCTCACAACAAAATTAATCCTCCAGCCAATTGTGGAAAATGCCATTATTCATGGAATCGACCCTTTACGGACTTTTGGCAGGATAAAAATTGAGGGGAAGTTTTTAGATGAAATGATCATTTTCACCATTGCTGATAATGGAAAGGGAATACATCCAGAACAGCTGGAACAAATTCGTGAGCGTCTGAAAAATAACTCAGAGGAGCTATCGAAGTATAAAAAGAAAATAGGACTATACAATGTGCAAACAAGGATTCGTTCACATTACGGAGAAAATTTTGGAATCAGTATAGATAGTAAAGTCAACAAGGGCACGACAGTCACCATTAAATTTCCAATCGAGGTGTGTGATTTCAATGAAAAAAATGTTGATTGTGGATGATGATTGGCTAATTTCGAGCAGTCTGATGTCAATGGATGAATGGCAAGAGAGGAATATTGATGTGGTAGGAACTGCTGAGAGTGGAAAAGAAGCTTTACATTGGATGGAAAACGAAAAAATAGACTTCATCCTTACTGATATTCGTATGCCGAATATGGATGGCATTGAATTAACCAAACATATTTATGAACATTCCCCAGGTACCCATGTAATTGTAATGAGTGGTTATGAAGAGTTTACCTATGCCCATAGTGCGCTAAAATATAATGCAAAAGGTTATATCTTAAAACCTATCGATACAAATGAGCTATTTGAATTGATTGATAGAATTCAAAAGGAATCCGTCATTCCAAAGGCTAAATCTATGAGTTACGATAAATCTGCTTCCTATCATGAAAGACTCGTGTTAAGCGCAAAATCTTACATCCATGCTAATTATATGAATCCCATAACCTTAAAAGATGTATCTAAGCGTGTTCACTTAACCGAACATTATTTTGGACAAATTTTTAAATCCATTACCAGCGAATCCTTCATTCAATTTTTAACTCGTGTACGAATGGAAAGAGCATGCCAATTGCTTAAAAAACCAAACCTTAAATATTACGAAATAAGTCAGCAAGTCGGCTACAATGACCCCAAATACTTTACAAAAATGTTTCAAAAACAATATGGATTAACCCCAAAGGAATATAGAAAACAATTTTGAATCCCATGAAATACATTTAGAAAATATTCACCAAAATAGGACATCTCATTTGGATGTCCTATTTTGGTTATAACTCCCCGCCAAACGTTGCCACAGTCTGCCTTTCAGGAGCAAACACCTGCCCGTTCCATTTCAACACGGTTTGCACATCTCCCAGACTATCAGCATTGTACCTGCCAGCTATCCTTTGATGCGCTGCCAGCTCATAAATTCCATCCCGGTTTATATCAACGGGATATAAACCTGACAAAGGATTAACCCAGCCATTAATGGGGGCCTTCAAAATACCTTGTGGATTATAAATTTCCGATAGGTATTCCTTCCCCTTGTAAGTAAGGTCAAGAATATACTTTTGTTTGAGATAATAACTGGTCACCTTTGCTTTGTATTGATTTTCATAAGTCACATCATACTTATAGGATTCATTGAATGTATCCGAATCAAAGATCTGCTTTATTTGACCGTTAATAGAGGAAAAAATATACGCGTAAATAGCACCGCCGCTTCCTCCGGTATCAATGACTACTAAAATATCATCGCCATTTTTACCTGTAAAATCACCAAGAAAAAGAGTAGGATTGTATCCAGAGTTATTCTTAAAAGTGGTGTATTCATATTTATGGGTTCTGCCATTTTGGACCACCAACTTGATATCTTTCCAAAATGGACTATCAGGGGTTTTTTTCGCAGTTAGAAAAACATTATCCTTTATCCCGTCTCCATCGATATCGCCCCTCTTTACCGTTAAGACTTCGGGACTGCTGGTGCGCATTTTTCTTAGATCAGCAGATTGCAGACCAGCCCGTATTTCTAGAAGTTTGTGTCTTGAAGGATACGGATTTGGAAAGGACAAAGCAATATCAATCGTTTGCAGTGCTTCATTTAATAATCCGGCTCTTAACTGCGTATTTGCCAAACAATACCAATAAAAAGGATGATTCGCTTCACGTATTTTTGTGTAATAATGATGGAGTTCTTTATTGAAATCATTGGTGCCCAACTACATCCCCACCTATCAAATTAGTATACACTTAGATTTATATGTGGGATTTTGAGTAGCATTCCATTGTCCATTTAACCACGAGAATCGCCCTCTAACATTCTATGGTATAATAGGAAAAAACCACAATCAGTGAGAAAAGGACCTTATATTTATGAAAAAATCATGCAATGAATCTAGAACTATTCAAACCGACGGAGTCCTGCCAAACGACACAAACCCACACCAGACTCTCTTCGGTGGCGCCCTGATGAGCCGAATTGACCGCGTTGCTGGTATTGCCGCTGTCAAACACTGCGGAAAACCCGTTGTGACCGCAAGTACCGATTCGGTCGATTTCTTGCACCCGATCACCCTTCAAGATGCAGTCACATTAGAAGCGTTTGTCACATGGACCGGGAACACCTCGATGGAAGTGTTTGTAAAGATAACAGCAGACAACTACTTTACTAGGGAAAGCCGGGTTGCGGCGACTTCGTTTTTAACCTTTGTATCGTTAGATGAAAAGGGGCAGCCGACCCCAGTGCCTGCTGTATATCCCGAAACAGAGGAAGAGCTCTATTTGTTTAATACCGGAAAAGAACGTTTCATTACTAGATAGCTCCGAAGAGAAGAAAGCAAGCATCTAGCACAAACATTTGGCGGAAAATAAAAAAGCAATTTAACGGGTTCGGTCATATCTTATTTACTAGTTCGTATTAACTTTCGTGTTTTGACATCAAATATTTTATAACTAATTTCAAACATATGGTCTTTTGTAACTGTCACTTCACAAAAATAAGGGATGGACTTTCCATATGCATCAAGTGCAGGAATATCTCTGAAGGAATATATTTCATCTGTATTGAGCATTTTAAAGTCCGCTTCAGGAGAACGGCCTGATGAATCTATTTCGATCACACATGTCCCACTGATGACATCATATTTCTTTAGGACGACATATTTTAGGCTTGGGAGAGTAATCGCTAAAAGTAAAACACCAAAACATAAAATTCCAAGACATTTACCTACATTTAATAATCGAAAGTCTTTAGTCCCATACATCACAATTAAAGCAATTACTGCACCTATTACAAATAAGGATCCAAGTATGAGTATTAAATAATAAACGACCAAAGTATCACTTCCTCTAACGTTTACCCTTAAAATTGTATAACCCTGTCCTAATATAGGACAGGGTTAACATAAAGTTGTTTTTTTCATGCTGATAAAAACACTTTATGGGATAACTTTTTCGTCAAAACGTTACTTCTGCATAATCTGAATAAGGTTGCCGCATGTATCATCGAAAACCGCTATTGTGATTTCGCCCATTTTTGTCGGCTCCATTGTAAACTTCACGCCTTTTTCCAATAGGCGTTCGTACTCTTTACGAATATCTGCAACGCCAAACATTGTTGCAGGGATGCCGTCGGCAAATATTTTGTTTTGATATTCTTTGGCGGCTGGATGGTTATTCGGTTCGAGCAAAAGCTCGGTACCTTCTTGGTCCTCCGGAGAAACAAGCGATATCCACCTAAATTCGCCTAAGGGAATGTCATGCTTTTTTACAAAGCCAAGGTTTTCCGAATAAAACTTTAATGCTTTGTCTTGATCTTGTACAAATAAACTGGTAACAATGATTTTCATATATTTTTGCCTCCTTTAAGATTTGCTATGTATAGTAGTCTGATAACAATCTGGATGCAAGCAAAACAACCCACAGAATTGTTAAAAGTTGAATTTATCATAACACTTTCATCAGCATTTCGAAATCAAGTTTTCAATATCCTTCCCCCATTTGTTCAATAAGAAAAAGAAGCCGAATACTTACAACTTCTTGTCAGACCCACACGGTAGTTTAATAAGAACTATTTTACTTCTAAAACAAATGCATAAAAAGCATCGCCATGAGAAAGGTTCTTTTCCTTTTCATCCATCCACCATACACCATAAGAATAATAATAAACCCCTTTTTGTATAGGAACGGAAAAACTATTATCTTTAACCAAAACTTCATTTTCAATACTTTCACTAATCTGTGAAACGTGGAATTCATTTGGTTTTGGTTCATAGTCCATTATAAAAGATATTCGCTCACCAGGATTTACTTTAATAGGTTCTTTCCCCTTTAATAAATCAACTGGTCCCGCCGTATCAACACAGGTACCTTTCCAACAATAAGTGCCAAGTTTTGTTTCATACTTTACATTACCAATTTTTATATAGACTTCTGGAGGCTTTTCTCCTGACATTCCCTCTTTTGAACAACCCATTATGGTAAGACCGAAAAGAAATAGTAATATAAAAAGACTTTTGTTCATAAACAATCCCCTTTAATCCTTCTTTTCAAAAAGATCTTCTCTATTAATTTTAAAATAAAAACTCTATGATTCTTTATTCATTGTACCTAACAACAGTTTGAGCGAGAATGTCATAAACAGTCTGTTTATTTTTGTTCATTAAGGGGCTTACCAAATTGATAAATACAAGTCCGTATACCGTTAACAATAATATATTAATCAAATAATCAGGGAAATTAGAAGGTATGACAATGTGCCAAATCGTAAAATGCGACAACTCCCAAGGGGCAAATTTAATCGCAGAACGGACAAGCGAACGTCTCAGACCGATTGATCGACCATCTACACCCATGACCACTATCCCCATTTTTCGTTTTCCCCATGTCGCATGCGATTTCCTGC
Organism: Paenibacillus sp. BSR1-1; assembly: GCF_030403775.1. Taxonomy (GTDB): domain Bacteria; phylum Bacillota; class Bacilli; order Bacillales; family Cytobacillaceae; genus Neobacillus. The sequence goes on along the minus strand of NZ_JAQMWQ010000002.1, from coordinate 373,265 downwards.
CTTCACTTATGGAAAAATAAAGATAAACAGGCAGTGTAATCAATAGGAATCCGGTGATTTCCGCTGACATGGAATTTGCTGTGAACAATGGAATCAGCAGCGGTCTCGCAAAAAAAGATAGTACGAAAAGCAGCAAGAGGTAACCCAAGATCATAACGTAGTCCCATAAAAAAGCAACGATTCGTGTTCCAAGTGATACGTTTTTTAATTTTTCATTTCGGCTCTCCATTGAATCCCCCCATCTTCATATTCCTAGACAGTAGTTTCATTTAAGACTATTGGGATATAAAGGATAATATGCAACTATTGAGCTAATTAAAAGAATGCGATCTTTTTAGGATATTTATGGATTTATACCTTATAATAGAATTAGGTATATAATTACAGTAAGAGGTGAATATCAATATTGGAAATATACAAAATACTTTTGGATTAAACAATTTCAAAACGATGAAAGAAACATCAAAAGCTGTTGAATTTAAAAATATTGTGAAGGATAAAGTAATTTATTTTTTTCCAAATAAAGAGATTACTATTGTTTTAAATCCAAAAAATGTTGAAGAGAATAAAGAACTAAGAGAGACCATACAGGTAATGGACCGATTTGCTATGGGTATGCTTATAAATTCCAATCAACTGATGAATTAGATGTTTTTTTACATAAGTTAAATAATAAATAACACCACGTTTTTGGAGGTTGCCTAAGACGATCACGTGGCTCCATCTCTCATGGCTTTGTAATTTTTCAAAATTAAACCTTATAGTTAAGCAATAAATCATTCATATCTTTCCAATGATATACCTCTCTTCTACTCTTTCAATTCCAATATCTTTGGTTCGTTAAGTGGTTATTTATTTTTGTCTTAAACTATCACTATTTCGATAAAATTTTTGTGCTATGTTTGGATAATCTAATAGATTTGGTTTCACTAACAAATGTAGACCCCAACAGGAGTACACCACCCAGCATTTGAATACAAGTCATTTGTTCTTGCAGGATAATTGCAGATATCAATATAGCTACAAATGGATCCACATAACTTAGCATAGCAATACTCTGTCCCTTTAATCCTTCCATACCAGAGAAAAATAACCAAAAACCGATCCCTGTATTGATAATCCCTAAAATTAAAATAAAAGGAATGGAAGAGCTTGATACTTCAAAGATACCAAAGCCGGAAGTCAAGAAAACATATGGCATTAGAAGTAAAGTGGTTGTTCCAAGCTGAATGATGGTCAGCTCTAACTTTACCATATTTTTAATAAATTTATTTAGTAGCAATAACGCAGCATAAAATGCAGCTGCGATTAATCCAAAGGAAAGTCCAAGAAGATCGTCTGTGCTGGATGCTCTCACGCCTTCACCTACAATCATTACCATCCCTATGATCGCTACACCAATACACAAAATTTTCTTGATGGATAATGGTTCCCGAAGTATAAAGGGAGAAAGAATCATCACAAATACAGGTGCAAAGTAATAACCTAGCGTTGCATTGGCAATTGTCGTATGGTCATACGATTGATAAAGAAAAATCCAATTTCCTCCCAATGCAATACCTGAAAGAATCAAAAATAAAGCATTAGATTTAATTAAACTCCATGATAATTTTTTCTTAATCACGAAGAATATTAACAGTAAAAATAAGAATCCTATGAAACTGCTTAGTATAGCTCTTTCGCTCGAAGATAGATCAATTTTTCGAACAACTAAACCAATTGTACCGAAAATAATCATTGATAAGATAAACTGAATTTTAGATTTCATCATCTACTCCTACGAATCTGCGAAACAGTTTTAATTCGCAGATTCTAATATCACTCACAAAAAACATCGTTTTGCACCTTTTCCTTTCCTAACTTGAATAATTATTAGTAAAAATATATCATAATCACATACATTACAAAAACGAATGTTTATCATGATAGGTATGACAAAATCAGATAGGATGAGGAAAGAGATATGAATATCCAAAAATATATGGCATTTGTCAAAGCAGTAGAATTGGGTAGTTTTACAAAAGCTGCCGAAATTTTGGACTATTCACAGTCTGGGATTAGCCGAATGATTAACGATTTAGAAAAGGAATGGGGGATTTTCCTTTTTGAAAGAGGACCTGCCGGTATCAATTTAACCTCGGATGGTTTAAAGTTACTGCCCCAATTAAAGCGAATTTGCAATGAGCATGAAATCTTAATGAAGCAGATTGAAGAATTAAATAATATGGAATCTGGGATGATTCGTATTGGGACATTTTCCAGCGTAGCATCTCACTGGCTCCCTAACATTATTAAAATTTTTAAGAAAGATTACCCAATGATAGATTTTGAATTTCTGCTTGGTGATTATACAGAAATTGAGAGTTGGATCCTAAATGGGCGTGTTGACTTTGGATTTTTGCGGCTTCCGACAAAAGCAGAACTTGAAACAATCTTTTTGGAACAAGACCGTTTGCTGGTAGTGATTCCCCCAAATCATCCTCTTGCTAATTGCGAAAAGTTTCCCATCAACGGCTTACAGAACAGTCCGTTTATGCTGTTGGAAAAGGGGGCAAAAGCAGAAATCTCAGAAATTTTTGAGAGGCACCATATTACACCACAAGTTAATTTTACAACATGGGATGACTATGCCATTATGTCTATGGTGGAAAACGGGCTAGGAATCAGTATATTACCAGAATTGATATTACAGCGTATTCCACACAAAATTATAACGAAAGAGCTTGAAGTTCCTGCTTTTAGAAATATTGGTGTTGCTATGAGAGAACAAAGATCACTTTCACTTGCGTCCAAGAGATTTTTAGAATATTTATCATATAGAAAAAGGGAGTGAAATAGTAAGGATAAAATTAAAAAATAGGAAAATATAACATAACTTTAGATGCGTTTGATAACTATCTGATTTTTAAAATAATTTTCCCTTTAGCCCTTCCCGACTGTGCATATTCCATCGCCTTTTGAGCATCTTTAAAAGGAAAAACTCTATCAATTACAGGTTTGATTTTACCTGACTCTATAAACTCTGCAATAATACGTAATTGATCTCCACTTGGCTTCATAAACAAAAACGTATATTGAACATTATGCTTTTTTTCAAGTGCTGTAAGTTTACTACTTGCTGCTGAGAACAAAAGTGTTTTAAAAAATCCTGAACCATATTCTTTGGCAAAACGAGCATTCGGTAAACCAGAAACGGAAACAATCTTTCCTCCGTCTTTTAAAACATCAAATGATTTCTCGAGTATCTTGCCCCCAAGTGTATCAAATACCGCATCATAATTTTTCAGTCTATCTTCAAATTTTTCTGACTTGTAATTAATAATTTCATCTGCACCAAGAGATTTTACTAAATTCGTACCAGCTTCACTTGCAGTTGTTGCAACAGTGGCACCCATTAATTTTGCCAGTTGAATAGCAAAGGTACCGACACCACCAGCCCCAGCTTGTATCAAAATCTTCTGTCCTTTTTGTAATTGCAGGATGTCATGTAACGCTTGATAAGTAGTTAATCCAACCAGTGGGATCGATGCAGCTTCCTCAAAGCTCAAATTTTTAGGTTTTAAGGCGATGTCATTTTCATGAATGGAGATATATTCCGCAAACGTACCGATTTTACTCTTACGTGGACGTGCATATATTTCATCTTCAACTTTAAAACGAGTTACTTTTGCGCCAACCTTTACCACGACTCCAGAAAAGTCATTCCCAAGGATAAGAGGCATTCTGTATTTAACTAACAATTTCACTTTCCCGTCGCGGATTTTAAAATCAACAGGATTAATACTAGCTGCATGAATTTCTGCGAGTACCTCATATTCACCCAATTCAGGTGTGGGCATTTCTGCTAAACGCATAGGGACTTCCCCATACCGATCTATAACCATTGCTTTCATTGCGTATTCCTCCTAATAACTTATGTTTTAATCTCATCATCTCAATAAAAGTTCTCCATTAACTTTTCAATATCCAACACAAGCGTTTTTAATAAACCTAATTTTGTACGTACATTTATATAGTAGTAGTTTTTTGTACCTTCTTTCCGCATTAAAATAACACCGGCATCTCTCAATATCTTAAGATGATGTGACACAGCAGGTCGAGAAAGATGTGTTTGTTCAGTAATTTCACCTACACGTAATCCTGTTTGACAATCCGTTCCCATTAAAACCATTAAGATCGATTGACGTGTTTCATCACCAATCGCCAATAGTACCCTATGACAATTAATAAAATCCTCTTTGATAATATTTAGTTGGTCATGCTTATTCATGCAATAAAATACCTCCAATGATCAGTTGAATCGTTTAAGTTGACGAACCATATGATCGAAACCAACTATATACTATGGTTGGATTCGGTGCAATATTGAGAAAGAAAATCGAGACGAATCACTTCTTAGAATTGGTAAAAAATTGCTTTTTTAAAGCAACAGTTTTCTGACCAATATCGATTACTTTACGACCTACTCAAAAAAAAAAAAACGACCTATATGGTCGAATATAATTTCACAATCCTTATTAAAACGGCTGATTTTGCCGTTTCTTTGCACTATTCGCGTACTATTACTTATACCAGTGATATCTTCTTCAGTCACTTTTCCTATCGAGGCTTTGATTGGTATCTGAAGTGACTTCAGACTGGTAGTATTCTTTCCCCTTTAGTTTAACTTCTGGCAAAAAGAAAGTTCCTATAAAGCTAAGAATGGCAAAAACTAATCCAACCATGAAGAGATGTTGAACACCATAAGTTAAAGAAGACTTCACAGCATTCATCAGTTGAATATACATCTGATGGCCCGCGTTTCCAAACTTATTAAACTGGGCTGCAATTGCTTGCTGTGCTTCAGATGTCAAAAGTGCTTGTGGATTCACACCCGCTAACTTACTTTTAAATTGCTGTAAAGATTCAGGTAATGTCTCGTTAAACTTTTGAGTGAATGCTTTGTTTAATATAGAGCCGAAAATTGGGGAAGCAATGACACCGCCAAGTGAATTCACAAATTGCTGCGTAGAATTTACGGTACCCATCATCTTATAAGGAAATGCATTTTGGACGACCATATTCATTAGCGGCATCAACGAGCCAATTCCAAGTCCAATAACAACCATGTTAAAAGCTACAGATGTCCAACTTGTATGAATATCCATCTGATTCATTAATATAGAGCCTGCCACGATCACTGCACCGCTTATTATTGCCAGGAACTTATAACGACCGGTTTTAGACATGACTTGACCAGATACTATGCAGCCTACAATAAAACCAAGCATCATTGGGGACATCACCCACCCACTGCTTTGTGCATTTAGACCAATTACTCCTTGAACATATACAGGTAAGAATATAAGGGTTCCAAACATCGTCATCCCAATCAGAATTCCTAAGATCAGTGAAGTGCTAAAGATACGATTTTTGAACAATGATGGTGCTAGTAGTGGATCTTTCGCCTTTCGCTCCCACAACACAAATAGGATAAGAACGATTAAACCTCCAATAAAGAGCGTTAGTTCTGTAGGTGAACCCCAGTCGTATTTTGTTCCTGCCCATGTAAAGCCAAGTAAAATCGGAATTAATCCAACAACTAAAATGGCAGATCCAATCCAGTCAATCTTCACCTGGTGTTCCGCACGTACTTTAGGTAAGGTAATAGACACCCCGATGATGGCAAGTATGGCAAAAGGCAAATTAATGTAAAATACCCATCTCCATGAGAGCGTGTCCGTAATCCATCCGCCGAGTGCTGGACCAATGATACTGGATAAGCCAAACACAGCCATCATCACGCCCATCCATTTTCCCCGTTCTTGAGGTGTAAATATGTCACCTATTGTTGCACGAGGCATACTCATCATAGCACCGGCGCCAATCCCCTGAAAAGCACGCGCCATAATTAGTTCTATCATCGTATGTGCCTGCCCCGATACCGCAGATCCGATTCCAAACATAATAAGGCCAAATAAATAAAACGGTTTCCGCCCAAATACATCCGACAGCTTACCGTAAATAGGAATAGTGACAGAAGACGCCATCATATATGCCGTAAATACCCAAGCATAGAGATGTAATCCATGTAAATCACCAATTATGGTCGGCATTGCAGTGGAAACGACAGTCTGATCCATTGATGAAAAAAACATCGTTAAAAGAACCGTTGCTAAAGCCCACCACTTTTTTTTACCCTTAATTTGATTAGTCGTTTGTACTTCTTGATGAGCCATACATTATTCCCCCGAATTATGACAATTAAATAATGTCTCGTAATTCCATTACCTGAACAATAGTCGATAATTGTTCTAAAGACTGGTTAAACATATCCAATTGACTAGGCTCTGGTTGTTTAAAGCAGTGTTTCAAGATTTTCAATACATTCATAGACTTATCAAACCACTCTACTAATAAGTCGAGGTTAAGATTTAAAAAACCCCCTTTATTTTCATTAATTAATAATTAATATATATAATGATTATAAGATCTAATGTTTACATTATTTAAATAATTTTAATAAAGCAAACTTACATTTTATCACCATCAAAAATAATGAATCTAGCATGTCTTGGTCCCAGAATCATTTTAATTTAATGTGTTTATTTCATTAGAAAAAAAAATCATGATATATTTAATTTGGTAAAATACGTAAAATCGCTTCTATGTTGAATTAATGTATGTTTAAATATGGAGGGAAAAACATGGGGAAATATCGATTAAATAGCAGTTTAATTGTGAAGAAAGATCAACGCGAAAAATTAGTAAATATGCTTCTTAAGGCATCGAAATCCATCGAGAAACTTGGAGAGTGCGATATTTATAATATTATGGTTTCCAAGGAAGATCCTAATTTAGTATTTATTTATGAAGAATGGTTCAATGAAAGCGCTTATATTACCTCTCGTTCTTTAGACCTTATTAAAAACCTTAATGAAAACACAAAGCCGATGATATCTGGTTTTGTCAAAACGCAACGTCAAGGATTAGATGATGAGTTTAAAGATTTTTCTCCTTTCAAATGCTTAAACATCATTGAATAAGAAAATATGGCAACTTTCATATGAAATTGCCACATTTTAATTAAGGAAGGACCAAATGTGCCCAGTTATAACACTGATCCTGGCAACCTTTTTCATCAAAAAAAGTTGCACAAAGGCAACCCCATCAAAAAAATAATCAACCCAACTATCATGCTTAATTTGACCATCATGCATTCTATAACTTTTTTCGTTATTTAGGTTATAGGGTACCTCCTGTAAGATGAGCATCAAACATATCAATGATTTCTAGGAACCTATCAGCTTCCCGGAAAACATGATCTGCTAATAGAGGATGAATAATGCTCTTTATTTTACATTGCTCGATTAAATCACGGGCTGTTTTCTTGAAGTCCCTAAGAGATGCAACCGAAACCCTATTTTGATCAAGGAATTGATCTAAAAGAGGAACAGTTTGTGATTGTGGCTTCATAGATTCTAAATCCCTTGCTTGATACAGCAATTGATCAAAATCATTGCTGAAATTCTGTGCTACGTCAACTAGTTTCCTTTCTGAGGGATCAAGGAGATGACCAATAAATTTGGCATGGTCTGCCATAATCCTTAAGAAAAAGACATTTTCTTTAATAATGGCATCTGGCAGCGCTTTTAATTTTCCTTCATTTAATTCAATTAATCGTTTTCTAAAATAATTTGCTTCCCTACTTGTATGGTCAACTAATAACGGAAAATTATTGGCCCCAGGTAATTTGCATGTAAGAATTAGTTCTAATACCTTCCGTTTAAATACGAAAATATTAGTTGCAGCTTGTTGAACCTCTGAATTAAATCTTCTAATTTGTTCTGGGTCTGTTTGATTATTAAAGGAATGGGCAGTTTGTTCGATGTGTTCAAATAATCGATAAAATTGATTAGCCTCTTGAATGAGCTGAGTATCCTCTGCTCTAAATCCTAATCGAAGAAATAAAGAATGCTCTTTCATAATCCTAGCCCAAAATCGTATTTCATTTAAGGAGCGCTCAACAAACATTCCAGATGTAACACCGGTATCGGCATGCAAAGATGTATCTTCTCCGTTCATTCTATATCCTCCCTGAAAAACTTCTTTTGTTCTATTCATATTTACATGGTCATTTGAATATGCCTCAAATCAAAAGTACCGTTATATTTGAAAATTAAGAAATACATAAGTAATTAAAATAAGTCGTTTAAAAGGAGGAAATGGGGAAACGATATCAATAGAATGTTCAAAGCTAAGGGCTGCGTATGGGGTTACTAAGCAAATCATTTGGGCGCTGCACAATAAGGAGGAAGAAGTAATGACAAATGAAAAACTAAAAATAGGAATTATATTGGGGAGCACACGTCAAGGTCGTGTTAGTCCACAAGTTGGAGATTGGGTAAAGGGGATTGCAGATAAACGTGGAGATGCAGAATATGAAATTATAGATATTGCAGAATTTAATTTACCATTTGTTTTTACAACTGCGGGCAATGAACCAGGATTGAAAGCATGGTCGGAAAAGCTAGCTATTTTAGACGGTTTTGTATTTATTGTAGCGGAATATAACCACAGTATTACAGGGGCCTTGAAAAACGCATTAGATTCTGCTCGTGATGAATGGAATAACAAAGCAGCTGGTATTGTAAGTTATGGATCCACTGGGGGAGCTCGTGCTGCTGAACATCTCCGTGGAATTTGTGGAGAGTTACTAATTGCAGATGTTAGGGTACATCCAACATTATCTTTATTTACCGATTTTGAAAACGGAACAACCTTTAAACCACAAGAACTACACTTAAATAATGTAAATGCGATGCTTGACCAAGTGATTGCATGGAGTGGTGCTTTAAAAACGTTGAGATAACAAAATTTTATAGAATGTAAAATACGAAAATAAACACCGATTTTGTTGAAAAAGTCGGTGTTTCTGATTTATTTAGTTTTTTCCCAATAGGTCTTTCTTTTTTATACCTGCCCGAAGCAACCCGAATCTTGAACTCATGTTAGAAAAAGGACCTACCTCTAAGCAGTTTAAAACTACCTGTTACTCGAATAAGATATTCATTCACGATGATTTCTCCCAAAGTTCAATCCATCTTCCTTCTGGATCAGCAATCCAAATAAATGTTCCATACTCACTTTTCTCAGGTTGTTTTAAAAGCGGTACTCCAATTTTATTGAAATGTTCCATCCAAGCCTCGATATTTTCTATTTGAAAATTTAGCATCACAGATTGTTCTTTTGGAAAATAATCACTATCTTCTTTAAATAAAGAAAAGATGGTTTCGTTGTCAACATCTGGCTTGATGATCGTACCATTCCACTCTCCCATCGATAAACCAAGAGTCTCTTTATACCAATTATTTAATGAAACAACGTCTTTTGTTCTCCAAAAAACCCCACCGAAACCTTTAATTTTCATGTTCTTAACCTCCAATTATATCGTTATTCGCTTCTTCCCTTTAGCTACCCATGCACCCCTATCAGGATCAGGTTTGCCCATTGTGACTTTACAGAAATTAATTAAGGAATTTCGAAATACTGGTAAATCACCTTTATCCCATCCTCAATTTTTTCTTTTTCGATTACATCTATTCCTTTTGATTCATAGATATTTTTCCAGAATTTTATTGCTTTTATGTTCGTTTCTATCTGACCAACTGCATATCTTCCCGGATACTTTTCAAATAACCTATCACAAGCCAGCCTTCCATACCCTTTTCTTCTGTATTTATTTATAATAAAGAAGGAATTAATAATATATTCGGCATGCTCTGGATTTGTAAAAGGTCCACTTTGCAACAAAATAAATCCTATTGGTTTCTTATCAAACAAAAGAAAAAACGGTGTAAGTCCCTCTTTTTCAAAAAACCAATCTAAAACATCAAATTCAAACAAACCGTTTTCAGGATTCAAATCAATGGAAGGATTAAATTCTGATAAATCGTGTAAAAATAATGTTAATAAGTTTTTTAATACTTCTTTTCTATCAGAATCAACCCTTTCAATAAGTAATTTCAATCATCTCTCCACCTTTAGGGTAAAAATCTTAGAAACATTCACACGTTTAAATTCTACTTGAATTACAATAAATCCTTTTTCATTAACCCGACTGCTAGTACAACAAGAAAAAAAGGATTGCTACAACAATCCCTTCTTAGGCATTCTACTCCATGTTGCCGAAAGTCGGTTTTCCCGAAGCCTCGTAGCGCAATAGAACTGAGCCGCTCGGGAACGTTCTGGATTCAAGCAATTGCAGGGCCGTCGGTATCGTTCCGGAATCGAAGAACCGTTTTCCCTTTCCCAGCAAAACCGGAAACTGCCAGATGTTCATGCGGTCAATCAGCTGGTGACGCAGCAATGTCTGGATCAAGTCGCTGCTACCGGCGACGTGCACCTCTGCATACCTCTCCTTCAGCAACGGCACACTTGTAGTCACATCCGCATCGAGCAGCTTTGAGTTGTTCCAATCGACGCTCGTTAATGTGCGGGATGCAACATATTTCGGTTTCTCGTTCAACAGCTTGGTGAACGGGCTGCTGGCCGGAGCCTGCTGCCAGTACGGCGCGAAGATTTCGTATGTTTTGCGACCGAGCAACAGCGCGTCGAGCCTCGCATAATCAGCCGCGATTAATTGTCCGGCCTCCGCATCGACATACGGTGCCTGCCACCCGCCATAGCCGAAATCTCCCTCTCGATCTTCATCGAGCCTTCCCGGAGCTTGAATAACACCATCCAACGTCATGAACATATTCACAACCAGTTTTCCCATGTTCCTTTTCATCCTTTCAAAATAATATCGCTCTCATTCATATCGAAGAACGACGTGAACGGAATTCGACACAATTTAAATATAATTTAGGAATATTAAAAATCTTATTTAGTATTACATTTTCAACAGACGAAGTATAAATTCCTTGTTCAATTAAACTCCCATGTTAGTAGAAGAAAAAAGAGCTCTTACACAATAAAATTGTCAGAGCTCTTTTGATTAATTCGTAGTATTTATTTCATGATTTTGACTCTTAGAGCGAACGCTTACAAAGATAAAAGAAGCGACTAAGAAAATGAAAAGAATGATTCCCACGATTTCGAAATCTAGTTCTGCCCAAGGGTTAAAGAAAGTAAATGCTAGATAAAATGAAACTCCGTATGCTAAGAAGACAATCACCCAACCCATAAGTCTAGACGCAGCTTGACCGATTTTGCTGGACTGATTCACCATTTTATAAACAATCATGGAATCAATTGTATCTGTAATCATCATGCCAAACATAAAAATTAATCCTAAAAATAAAGGTGTGTATTTACCTGAGTTACTTGCTGCCATAGACCAGACAGCTGTTTGACTTACCGTCTCGGCAGCTAAGGCAAACAAAGCCCCTACCAAAATGATAAGAAAGGGATTTGTTGTTCCTTTCGCAATTTTTGGAATAAACTTTCCCTTTAATCCACTAAGTTGAAATTCTTCATTATTCTTTTTAGTGCGTAACAGATTGTAAGTATTTAATGTGCCAATTAGGAATAAAGAAATAATCGATACCCATGAAGCAAAATTATCAAAATATGCTGGGAATGAAAAATTCTTTATCACCATTCCCAAAATCCCAGCCATCACTGCTACGATTCCTCCATGACCAAATGAAAATAACGTACCAACCCAACGTGCAAATGGACTTCCCATTCTCCAGTTATAACGGGTTTGTCCATCAATAAAGGCAAGATGATCCGCATCCAAACCATGCCGAAGCCCCAAAACAAAAACAAGTAAAAACAGTGATACAGTTTCCATATAAAAATTCCTCCCCTTTATAAACAGTTGCAACAAAAAAAATCAATCTCTTGGGATGATGATTACAGACACCCTAGATTCAATCGATTTTTTCCTGATTTCCCCATTCCTCAAAAAATATTAGATTACGAAGAGTTCTTCTTTTCTCCCAATTCGCTTGCTCTAGAATGGGGGCGGATGGATATTCATTGGTGTATCCAATCGAAATTAAGGCGACTGGATCAATATGAGGCGGAATCTGCAGGATATCCCTGACATCATTTTTCTTATAAAAACTTACCCAGCCCATTGCTAATCCCTCTGCATATGTCGTAAGCCACATGTTTTGGATTGCACAGGCTACCGATAGAATATCCGTTTCGGGGATCGAGTTTCTTCCTAATACATGGGAGCCCCCACGTGTGGAATCACAGGTGACACAAATGGTTAACGGTGCCTGTTTGATGCCAGCAACTTTCAGTTCTAAAAATTTTGTTTTTCGTTCATCCTCATAGTGGATAGCCAATGCTTTTCGTTCCTTTTCTGCCGCCCAGGCCAACCGTTCTTTTATTTCGTCTGAAGAAACGATTATAAAATTCCATGGCTGCATAAACCCTACGGATGGCGCATGATGGGCCGCTTGAAGAACACGTTGAATCACCTCAGGTCTTACCGGATCCGGGAGAAAAGTGCGGACATCTCTCCTTTTATAAATACAATCGTAAATCACTTCTCGTTCCTCTTGACTAAACATGTTAACCCCCTTTTGAAAACAAACTTTATGCATCTTTCAAATCATTATCTATTCCTTGCTTTCATAATGATATAAATTTATAGGAACGCCCTTGTAAGCGAGTGACATTTCCCTAATTATGTGTGAAACCACCAATTCATTGTTGGGAAGATTTCCATCTAGTATAATACCCGCGACCGTTCCACTGTGGGCGACAACAATTCCGCCCTGATAGCGATAGGCCAACTGATCTAATAGAGGAAAAACAGGCTTTGGCAATATTTTTTGATTCACCCGTGCACTGAGGGTTGCTGCCTCCGCAATATTAGTTATATTTTTTTCCTTAAATCCTTTTGTAACCAGATCAAAAGCTTTAATCAATTGCTCTTGATCGTTTTGGCTGTACTCTTTCGGAACTTCATTAAATTCAATTGTATTGATCATACCCCCAAGGTCGATCCCAACGAGGATGAATGGGGGTAAGGCCCCAAAGCTGGCAATCAGCTGACCGTGAATATAGTCATAGACCACGACTTCCTCATACATGACCCCATCGGTAGGTTCCACTTTTGCGGCAATCATCGAGATCATTTCATTTGTGAGCGGAATACTATAGCTGTCAGCTATTGCTCTTAATGAAGCAACAATATCCGCCGAACTGCTAGCCATCCCCTTGCCGGCAGGGATATTGGAATGTATTTCGAGGTATCCGCCCCCTCTTATCCCACAAAGTTGGAGTAACAATTCCCCCGCTTTCCTCGCTTTCATTTTGGAATTTACGACCCTTATTTGGGATATGGCTGTGTCTGGAACAAATCTAGCCTCACTTCGTAAACTCGGGATAGGCAAAGTGATTAAAAACGGGCGCTCTTCCATGATTCCTTGGACCAGTTCTCCAAATGTGCCATTGCAGCTTCCTTTTCCTAGTTTCATTGTTCAGGCTCCTATCCCCCTACTTCATGCCCAGCTCATTATTACCGAAAGGACCATAAATAACACGACACAGATAATGGAGGTTATTTTCATAACCGTTACTGTAAGTAAAATATCATCTGCTTGGATCTTCCGTAATGGTTCACCCATCTTTGCCCTTTCAGAGACTTTACCGAAATAATAATTCGTTCCTCCAAGTTGTACCTGAAGCGCTCCTGCGATTGTCGCCTCTGGGTAACCGCTATTTGGACTCGGATGAAGTCTGGCATCCCGTTTCATCATTTTCCAAGCGCCTTGTACATCGAGACGTTTAATCGAACAAGCAAGCAGCATCATTCCAACCGTTAACCGGGCAGGCAAATAGTTTACTAGATCATCTAGTCGGGCCGAGGCCCAGCCTAAGTTTTGATATTTCTCATTCTTATATCCAACCATCGAATCTAACGTATTAACCGCTCGGTACACCATTGCAAGCGGGGCACCCCCGATAAGGGCAAAGCATAACGGTGATATAATCGCATCGACAATGTTTTCGGCTACGGTTTCCACAGACCCCCGCGAAATTTCACTTTCCTCAAGGTTTTCCGTATCTCTTCCGACAATCATTCCCAGACTTTTTCGTGCAGCTCTTAAATCCTGATTTTTCAAGTGTCGGAATACTTCCAACCCTGCATCAGCCAATCCTTTTGTCGCGATGGTCGTTGAAATTAACCATATTTCCGCAATGACAGCAAGAACGTGATTCAGCTGATTGAGGCAGTAAAGCAGCACAGTAACGAATAAATAGCTGCCGCCAGCAATCAGAATAGGAAATAAGAGTCCTGCCAGTTTCAAATACCTTTCCTTTATGGTGAAAGAACGAATCGCTTTTTCCAAAAGACTAATAGACTTCCCGATGATGACCACCGGATGTGGCAGCTTACGGGGGTCACCGATGATTCGATCAATAAGATAAGCAATAACAATATAAATGGCATGAACTAACATCGAATTCTCAGCCCTCCTGATTCCTTACTGCTTTCCATGTGGCCTCATAAACAAGGCAGAAATCGTATTCCCAATAGTGGTGGCGGATCAATTAAGGCTTGGATTAAGGATTGATTTTCTTCTTCGGTTCGAATCGCAATCCGAAAATCCTGATCTGTTAGCTCCGGGTTCCGTGCCCGTCAGTAATTCGCCGCCATGTACAATTTTTTCAAAATAAACCATTTAAAACTCAATTCCCTTCACGGCAGGAATTCCTTCGTTATAATAATGCTTAACGGGCCTCATTTCGGTTACTAAATCCGCACAAGCGATGATTTCCTCTTGAGCTGATCGTCCGGTAATCACCAAGTGCATCCCCTTTGGGCGCTGCTGAATCAACTCTAGTACTTCTGTTAACGGAAGTACATCGTCTATCGGGAATTTATCAATTGCGAGGGCATTATTTAGTTCATCTAAAATGACAACATCATAGCCGCCAAACTTTACCTTTTCTTTTGTAAAAGCCCACGCTGTTTTTAGGGCTTCCCGATGTTCCTCCGGTGTTTTCGTCCACGTAAAGCCGACTCCTGTCTGCACGATTTCAATCCCTAATTTTTCGAACGTAATTTTTTCCCCATACGTTCGATCAGGCGATTTGATAAATTGAATCATCAGCACCCGTTTCCCTCGACCGGCGGCTCGGACAGCAAGTCCAAGGGCTGCAGTCGTTTTCCCTTTTCCATCACCGGTATAAACTAATGTAAGGCCGCTCTTTGCTTTGTTTTCTGTTACCTCTTCCATCCGTTTCACTCCTCGTTACAGCCAGACTGTTTTTTCTTCATAGGATGTCCGGGCTGGTACCTTCGCCTTTTTTATTACTTCTGGATCGGGATAACCGATAAACAAATTTCCAATTATTTTCTTGTTTTCTGGTGAGCCAATAAACTCATACATTCGTTGGTCGCGAACAAGTCCGACACCCCTTGTCCGCCAGACCAGACCTAATCCTAATTCTTTAGCGGCAAGCCACATCGAATGGATCGCACAGCATACGGCATATTCATTATCGGCAGAGGCCTCTTCATCGCCCGGAACAATGTCAGCGGTAACGACAATATGAACCGGTGTGGTTTTTAGTACTTTTAAGGAGCTTTCGATTAAATTTGGTTTGGTTGGAAAGCGTTCCTGTAGATATTCATAGGCCAACGCTTCATAACGTTTTTTTGCTTCACCTTTAATCACATAAAAGCCCCATGGTTCCCTCATCCGATCATTCGGTGCCCAAGTCGCTGCTTCTAATAAAGTGTGAATCTTTTCGTCTTCGACCTCTCGAGCCGCATAATCACGGATCGCTCTTCGATTTTTGATTTCCGCTATAATCGACATCTTATTTCCCCCCTATTCCTACTTCTTGCTTTTCTTCTGCTTCTTGAAACCAGCGTAATTTCTCGCGCAGGCCGACCACATCGCCCACCAGAACAATCGCCGGATGAGTAATCCCTGCTTCAAGGGCCCGGACTTCGATATCCTTTAAACTTCCGGTCACCGTCTTTTGCTTGGTCGTCGTTCCCCATTGGATGATGGCGGCTTTCGTATTAGGGCTTTTTCCGTTTTCGACTAATTTCGAGACAATATAGGGTAAATTCCCAATTCCCATATAAAAGGCAATCGTATCGATTCCTTGAGCGAGGGCTGGCCAATTTAATTGATCCTCATCCTTTTCCGCTCGGCTGTGGCCAGTGACGAACGCGAAGGAGGAAGCATAATCACGGTGGGTAACGGGAATTCCAGCATAAGCAGGTGCTGCAATACCAGCTGTAATCCCCGGCACTATTTCATAGCGGATCCCATGGTCCGCAAGAATTTCTGCTTCTTCACCGACACGGCCGAAAATACAGGGATCGCCTCCTTTTAATCTGGTGACCGTCTTGCCCTGACTGGCTTTTTCAACTAACAGCTGGTGAATTTGATCTTGAATGATCTGATGTCTTCCTGGCTGTTTTCCGCAAAATATCAGCTCTGCCTCCGGCTTTGCATATTTCAGCAGTTCCTCATTTACTAAACGGTCATATAAAATCACATCCGCCTGCTGGATACACTCCATCCCATAAACGGTAATCAGCTTAGGGTCTCCCGGCCCCGCACCAACAAGGTACACTTTTCCATTTGTCATCTTCTCGCTCCTTTCCTACATTACCCATTTGAAATTCCTGCCGATGCAAAGGTGGCCATTTCTTTCAGCATTAAGGTCGCTGATTGTAAGATCGGAAAGGCCACTGCTGCCCCGCTTCCTTCGCCTAGCCGCAAATCTAAATCAAGTAGTGGCTTCTTGCCTAATAACTGCAGCGCAATTTCATGTCCAGGCTCGACAGAACGATGGCCGACAATCATATACTCCGCTGCTGTCTCACAGATTTCCCTTGCCAAAAGTGCTGCAATCGTGCAAATAAACCCATCTATCAATATCGGAATCCGGTTTCGAGCGGCGGAAAGCATTGCACCTGTCATCCCGGCAATTTCCAAACCGCCAATTTTAGCTAAAATATCGATGGGATCCTTCTGGTCAGGGTTTCTTTCCTTTAATGCCCGTGTGATGACCTCTTGTTTATGACGAACTTTTTCTTGTGCAATCCCTGTTCCTCGGCCGACTAGAGTACCGATGTCCTGTCCGCTTAAAATTGCTGCGATTGCACTGCTTGGCGTCGTATTGCCGATCCCCATTTCACCAACAATTAGGCATTTGATTCCCTGTTGAATCATCTGTTCCGCTCGTTCATAGCCAACGGCGATGGCTTTTTCGGTCTCTTCTCTTGTCATTGCATCCTGGTGGCAAAAATTGTTGGTTCCATAGCGAATTTTCCGATTCACAAACCCGTCTGCTTCAATATCTGCTGCCACACCGATATCGACGACTTCAAACATGGCTCCGATTTGCCGGCTAAAGACATTGATGGCCGCACCGCTGTTTAAAAAGTTCATGACCATTTGCACGGTTACTTCCTGCGGGAAAGCGGACACCCCTTCTTCGACCACGCCATGATCAGCGGCAAACACGACCACTCCAGGCGGTGACACGACAGGAAAGTTTTCAGATGTCATTTCCGCCAGTTGAATGGCTAATTCCTCTAATCTCCCCAAGCTGCCCGGAGGCTTGGTTAAGGTATCGATATACGCACGAACTCGCTGTCCTATTTCTTTATCAAGAGGCTGGATTGCTATTTTTACGCTATTCATTGGGTGATCCCCCTTTTTTGGTAATCCTTTATTAAGTCTTCAATGACATCCAGTTTAACGTGTCCCCTTACATGTTCTGCCAGCCGGTCAAACGCTTCTTCCCGCAATTGGTTAAAAGATGGGCGCTTGTGGATGGGCTCCAACCCCTTTTTACGGCGGAGCTGATTAAGCAATTCCTCACGAAATTCATCATTATGGAATATCCCATGAAAATAAGAACCAATGATGGTTTCGTCTAAAGAATGAAAGCCATCCCATTTTTCATTTGTAAAAATAAGCCCTTGCGACTCTTCTGTCGCCACGGTTTCCCCCATATGAATCTCGTAACCTGTCACATGAAAGGTTTTTCCGAAAAGATGCAACATCCCATTTGATAGGGTCGTTGTCTTTTCTTTCGTAATGGTCGTTTTAATTGGCAGTAACTGAAGGCCTTCGATTGCTTGATGGAGCGACTCGATCGCTAACGGATCCTCAATTTTATCACCGAGCATTTGATAGCCGCCGCAGATCCCGAAAAGAACGGAGTGTTTATTTTTCTGAAATTCTGCTATTTTTTGAGCGATGCGGCTCTTTCTTAAAAATAGCAAATCTTCAATTGTATTCTTACTGCCGGGGAGAATGACTAAATCTGGTTGGTGTAATTGATCCGCTCTGGTAATAAAACGGACATGACAATCCGGCTCAGCAAAAAACGGGTCAACATCGGTGAAATTTGAGATTTTCGGATACTGGATCACCGCGATATCCAATTCTTTTTCGGTATTTTGAGTGGCTGTATATTGATTTAAAACAACGGAATCCTCTGCATCAATATTTAGATTCTTCAAGTAAGGGATCACCCCGAGAACGGGTTTACCTGTATACTCCTCAAACCACTTTAATCCGGATTCAAGCAGGCGGATATCACCGCGGAATTTATTGATGATTACGCCAATCACTCGGTCTCGGTCCTCTGGTTCCATCAGCTGAAGGGTGCCTACTAAACTAGCAAACACTCCGCCTTTTTCGATATCCCCAATTAAGATCACTGGGGCATCCGCCATTTTGGCGACCCGCATATTAACCATTTCCCGGTCATTCAGATTAATCTCGGCCGGACTGCCAGCCCCTTCAATGACAATTCGTTCATAATTTTGGGATAGGGTGGATAGTGATTGTTGAATCAGTTCCAATCCCGTTTGAAAGAATTCCCTGCGGTACCTTCCTGCTTCCATATTCTTATATGGTTTACCATGGACGACAATTTGGGATTGGTTATCCCGGTTCGGCTTTAGTAGAATCGGGTTCATATCGGTGGTTGCCTGAATCCCTGCGGCTTCGGCCTGAACTCCCTGTGCTCTGCCGATTTCTTTTCCATCTACTGTAATATAGGAATTTAACGCCATATTTTGGGATTTAAACGGAACCGTTTTATATCCGTCCTGAGCGAAAATCCGGCAAAAGGCGGTCACGACTACACTTTTGCCGACATCCGAATTGGTACCTTGAAACATAAGTGGAAGAGCTTTAGCCATTTTCTTTGAACTCCTTACATTTCTTGATTTAATTTTCGACCAGTCTATTCTCTAATTATGGTGATGGTGATGATGATGTTCATACCCATGTTCTTCCGCATATTTACGGAAATTTTCTAAATCTTGCATTCCAGTGGATGTACCGTTTATGGCCTGATTCATACGTTCTAACAGTACTGTTCTTAACTTTGGATGATAGCCAAAATACTGAGCTATATCAATTGTTACATGCGGATAAGTCTCTTTAAACTGGTCGGCCATTTTATTCATTCTTTCCATTAAAATTCCCGTAAATAAAAAATACGGGAGCATGATAATTTTTTTTGCGCCTAATTTTATACAGCGTTCCATCCCATCCTGCACAGTTGGCGTCGTTACCCCCATAAAGGCACTTTCAACGATAGGTACATTTAATTTCTCCCACAATAATCTGCTGATTTTATAAAAATCACCATTAGCATATGGATCGCTGCCGCCACGTCCAATTAATAAAATAGCCGTTTCCTCATGTTTTTGATCTACATCAAAACCTGCTTCTGCAAGTCTTGTTTTTAAAATTTCAAAAACTTCCTCATGAACACCTATCGTTTGGCCATAAGTAAATCGAACATCTGGGAAATGCTCTTTAGCATGTTCAATCTCTGCAGGAATGTGCAGTTTTGAGTGTCCTGCATGTAATAAAATGATGGGAATTACATGGATTTCATCTGCACCTTTTTCAACACACAACTGGATCCCATCCTCAATATTTGGTGATGCAAATTCTAAAAAACATGTTTCTACTAAAAGGGCTGGATCAATGTATTCTTTCATTTGCCCGACAAATTCACGAACTTCTATATTCCCTGTCTCTCGCCTGCTGCCATGTCCAACAAATAATACAGCTTTTTTCATCGGTCCATTACCTTTCTTGTATTTTTCAATTCCTTTTATGCGATCTTCACTGCGTTTCCGCACACCGTGCTCCATTGAATAAATGATCGCATCTTCTTTAACTTCATCATGAACAATATCACGTGCAGTTTCTTCATGTTGAACCGAATACCATGTCCCTTTTGGGTAATCAATTACGACGCATTTATCTTTACACCGGCCGTTACATCTTGTACGCGATGTATGAATATGCTCATCTAATCGGTTTTTTCGGATTTCGTCTCGAATTTGCTGCGTGACCTCCTCAGCTCCTGCTCCCATACAAGTTGCCCCATTGCAAATGAGTAAATGACGCTGCATTTGCGTTAAATTCCATGTTGTCATAAAGCGACCTCCCCTCTCCCATCATCTTGTAACCACTATGTCTATTTGTATTATCAACAGTGCCCCCGATTAAAGCCCTTTTTAGTAATGTCAAAACGAAACTTAGTCATGTAACTTCACAGGCTCCCAACTAATGATCGCAGCATAGAATGGGTAACGGTATACATACTTGCCATCCTCCATTGCTATAAAGCGTGCGAGTGATGCTTTCACATGTGCCATATCAAACCGAGGTGATAAGATTTTTTTGCTCTGTGCTTCATATAATTGCTGCAATGTATCATAACGATACTCACGCTCCAGCTTAAGCATTTCACAATTTGCATAAATCCCTAACTGATACAGCATATTGACGATGGTAATATAATCACGGCGAGGATGTTTAATGTCATAGCCAAACTGCTCATCTAAAATAACGTAATGCGGTTGAATAGGTCCTGTTGTTAAACCAATGATGGCGCGCTTTTTGGCAAGACTGTTCATTTTTTTCAACGCCGCATTCATTTCATACATACGATAAAAGCAGTTCACCCCAATAACAAAATCATGCTGCTCAATTTGCGCTTCTTCCCATTTACTATGAACGAACTGAACATTTGTATCGTTTTCAAAGTATTGTTTTAAATAAGCAAGCACACTTTCAGAACCATCCACTAAAGTTAAACTTTTGACATCTTGATGGAGTTGGAAGGAATAGTTGCCCCATCCCGGCCCAATTTCAATACAAGTTGAATTTTGAGGGATATGTAGTTTCATTTTTTCGTAAATTTTTTTTGCATAGTTATCTGTTTGCTTGTATGTTTTTTTCTTCAAGGACTGAGCCCAATATGCTTCTTCCAGCACATCATCGATCATTCTTTCTGGCATCTTGCCATGCCAGTCTAACATGCCTTCTTTCCACAGCTTTTCAAAATCAAATTGTAAAGGGGAACATTTTATCATTTAATTTTCTCCTCAATCTCGACAACATAAATGGACAATCCTTCTCTGGTGAATTGGGTGCCAGTTTGTGATTTAAACATGGCGTCCTGGGTGCTTAAAACTCAAGCCCCTTCATCGCTTTGACATCCTGATCAGCATAATAATGTTTTGTGGCATCAATCGTTGACACTAAATCAGCATCCTCACCGATTTTCTCCTATACGCTGCTGTAGCCACGCTTCACATTTTTGGTTTTCACCTTGCTCCATCCATTGTAATAAATGTGGATCCAGGAGCTCTGCTAATAGCTGTTTTTTCGCATCGCCCGTAAACTCTTGTAAAACTCGCTGGCGTGCTTCTTTTAAAAATGAAACATAATGCGCGTAATGTACTCCAAATTGCTCTTCTAAATCCGTCTTTACTTGGCGTGTCAGACCTGGACTTGCTCCAGACGTCGAAACCGTCAATACGAAATCACCACGGCGAACGACTGCTGGATTGATGAAATCAACACGTCCTTTTGCATCCGCACGGCTGAGTAATTGCCAATGCTGTGCTGCTTCTTCCACTGCATTATTTACCTCTTCGACATTTGTAACGGCGAAAATAAGTGCTGCATCATCTAAATCTGCAGGTACAAATTCTTTTTCTTTCCATGTCACAAACCCTTCATTGATGTAGTGCTGTAATTTTTCGGTTACAGCCGGGCTTATCACTGTCACTAGTGCCTTTGTTGGCAGCAGTGCTTCTACTTTTTGACGAGCTACATGTCCGCCCCCAACAATAACAACCTTTTTATAGTCAATATTCATTAATAGTGGGAAATAATTCATTGTTTATCCTCCAAACATGCTGCCAGCCAATTTTTCACAAGTTGTGGATTCGAAGCAAAATGAAAGTGTGTATAACCAGCTACAATATTTTTATGTAGGTAACCTTCCTGCTGAGCGCGAAAACGGCCTTTACTAAAATAAGCTGGTGTTGCATGCTCCCCCTCATACGTTGAGTAATGGAACTCATGCCCTTTTGCCTGCTCCTCTTCATTAATTAGAAAGTTGCCTGGAACACCTGTAATTTCCCGGTATCCAAGTGCCGCTAATTTATCTTGCATCCGCACACGTCCTGGAATGATCCCGAGCATTGGGAATGCCTGTCCTTGACGATTCACAATTTCCTCTGTTAAATACATAAAACCGCCGCATTCCGCTAATGTTGGCACCCCCCGCTCAAGCGTGATTCTAATTGATTGCTTCGTTTCCTCATTTTTCGCCAATACTTCAGCAAACTCTTCCGGGAAACCTCCGCCGATATAAAGCCCCTGTACATTTTCTGGAACTTCCTCATTTTGTAAAGGAGAGAAGTAATGCAATGTGGCACCATATGTACGCAGTAATTCTAGATTTTCTTCATAATAAAAGTTAAAGGCGGCATCTTTGGCAACTGCAATATGTACTTCTTGTCTTTGCGGCTGTGCATCAAAGATAGATTTAGAAATGTCTAATGATTGTGTTTTTGTAATTTCCAGCAGTTGTTCAATATCCACAGTTTCATGGATTGCTTCTGCGAGACTATCAAAATATGAATCTAAATCACCACGTTCTATGGCTGGCACTAAACCAAGGTGACGGCTTGGCATCATTGGTACTGCTCCTTTTAGCAAATAACCAATGACGGGAATTCCACATTCTTGTTCAATCGCTGCTTTGACAATTTCAAAATGGCTTTTACTTCCTAATTGATTTGCAATAACACCAACAATATTGGAGCCTTTATCTAACATTTGAAATCCTTTGACAATCGCAGCTGCACTTCTCGCCATACTAGCTGCATTGACAATTAAAATGACGGGACTTTGTGTAATCTCACTAATATGAGCAGCAGATCCTTCATTTGATAATGGGGATTTGCCATCATAAAAGCCCATCACTCCTTCAATAATAGCTGCATCTGCATCTTGGCTAGCTCTTGCGACAATTGCACGGACTGTATCATGGGACATCATGAAACTATCAATATTACGAGAAGGACGTTTTGTGACTGCTGTATGATAAGTTGGGTCAATATAGTCTGGACCGCATTTAAAACCCTGGACTGTTAATCCACGCTTCATAAGGGCACGCATGATGCCGATTGTAAATGTTGTTTTCCCAACACCGCTTCCTGTGCCGGCTAGAACAAATCGATTCATCGTACTTCCTCCTCAAAATTGACACGTGCAATGGATAAAGTCACATTTCCGCTTTTCTTTTTCTCCAGCAGTAACTCTTTCGCATTCGCATAGCGCAATGCAGCAGGTTCACTGACCCCATATGCACCGGTATATTTAAAGACTGTTTCCGATGGGTTTTGCATAGGTATTTCATTTAGCTGGTCAGGTGTGTAAGTTACAAACGACCAATTGTGTTTAGCCGTTAATTCAAGCAGTCCTATTTCGTTTTTCTTTAAGTCGATGGTCGCAACTGCTTTGACACTTTTTTTACTTAAACACAGCTCAGCTAATGTTTCATCTATGACTTGTTCAATTTCTGCCAATGCCGTACCACGATTACAGCCAATACCAAGTACAATTGATTTTGGACGATACATAACTCCGTTCTCAAGCAGTACCTCTTCATGTGACTCAATTAACCGATCAGTAATAAGCAGTGCCGCCTGCGGCTTTGCCATGATCGCCTCATCTATTGTTGGATATATTTTCAAATTGTCAGGCATTGGGCGTTCGTACATCCACCAATTTTTTTCACCCGTTTCCTGCACGATGGCAACATGCTCTTCATTGACAACCGATGCACTAACAGGTGTTAATTTTTCTTCACTTTCCCACATCCACCCAAATTGGGCGCCAAATAAATCCACGGGAATCGTTTTTTGAACATCAGACGCAGTGGTAACAACGGGTGAAGCACCAATCGCATTGGCAAACTCATGGGTTAAGGCATTGGCACCTCCAATATGACCTGATAAAACGCTGACGACATACTGGCCTTTATCATCCACAACTAACACTGCAGGATCTTTCTTTTTATCAATCAAAAGCGGAGCAATCATGCGAACAACAGCACCGAGGGAAATGATGCAAATGATTCCTTTATACTGCTGGAACAAAGCGGGCAATAATAGGCGAACCGTACCATCAAATAACTGAATTTGGCGCGCCTCTTCGTCCCCCTGTTCGAATTTCTTCATATAATAAAGATCCGCATATGGGAATTTTTCCGTGTAGCTTCTTGCATGTGCCACCCCATGTTTCGTTATGGCAACAAGGGCATATGGTTTGCGCTTTTCGATTACAGGAATTTCCCCTTCACGTAAACTAATCATTCGCCCTTCACACCTTTGCGGAAGCCGTGAGTAAAGGTTTTGTCATAAAGCTTCGAACGATAATTTTTTTCATGGATATGCGGGTCTAATGCCCAGCCTGCTAGAATCATCGCATGCTTGCGAATGCCATTGACACGCATTGCTTCATCTAATTCAGCTAGTGTTGTGCGAACGATTTTTTGGTCAGGCCACGAAGCACGCTGTACAACCGCAACTGGAGTATCGTCTGCCCAGCCTGCTGCCTGCAATTCTTTGGTAATTTTCTTGGTTAATGTTGCACTTAAAAACATGGCAATCGTACAGTGATGGCTTGCAAGTGCCTGTAATTTTTCACGCTCTGGCACAGGTGTACGCCCTTCAGCCCGGGTTAATATTAGCGTTTGAGTTAAATCTGGAATCGTCAACTCGGCACCAACGGCTGCTGCTGATGCAAAAACAGAACTTACACCTGGAACAACTTCATAGCTAATATCATGCGTCTTCAGCAGTGCTACTTGCTCCATGGTTGCCCCGTACATCGCCGGGTCGCCTGTATGTAAACGTACAACCTTTTTGCCTGCATTGACACGTTCGACAATACAATCCACCATTTCCTGAAGATGCATCCCTGCTGTGCGGATAATTTCTGCCGACTCCTTCGCTTCCGCTACCAATGTTTCGCTTACAAGTGAATCAGTATACATCACAACATCCGCTTCTTTTAATAACTTTAAACCTTTCACCGTGATTAAATCCGGATCGCCCGGACCTGCTCCGATAATCCAAATTTTTTTCATTATTTGCGCACCACCATACATGACAAGTAATTTAATTCTGCACCCCGTAGTTCATTCATTTTCCAAATTACCTCTTCATCAGATGTAACTTTTGTAACAACATGTGCTTTTTCTAATAAATTCATTTCCTCCAATAGATCGAGCATTCCGTCTATAACTTTTGCTACTTTGATAAAGACGATCGCATCGTGGTTTTCAATCACTTGACGCATTTCTTCCATATCCTCCGTAGCAGGAATCATGGCGACATGATCATCACCGTCAGCCAATGCAATCCCTAAGCGATTAACAGAACCATTAAACGATGAAATTCCGGCAACCGTTTCAATCGGAACAACAGGGTACATCGATTTCATTAAGTTCATTAAATGTATAAATGTGCTAAACAGCATCGGATCCCCTTCAGTCACAAAAGCTACATCTTTTCCTTGAACTAAATAGCTATAAATAGCTTCCACAGATTTTGTCCACTCAGTTCGCAGTGTATCTTCATCTTTTGTCATGGGAAATACTAAACCAAGCATTTCTTTTTCTGCAGGGTTAATATACACTTCAACAATACGATGGGCATAAGATTTACTGCCCTTTAATTTTTTGGGGTAAGCAATGACCGGGCTTTCCTGCAATCTGCGAAATGCTTTTACTGTGATTAATTCTGGATCTCCCGGCCCAACACCTAATCCAAATAAGGTTCCAATTCTCATGATTCATTTCCTTTCTTTGCTGTCACTATATAGATTGGATTTAACGGTTCCAAACGTGTTAAATTTAAGATTGGCTTACTTTTAGAAATTTGTACCTGTAATATCGATACTTCACAGCCTAATGCTTTTAAATGCCGAAGCGCTTCTGCCAGATTTTCAATCGTTACAATATTCATAACAAGTCGTCCATTTGGCTTTAAGCGTGAAATACATGTTTGCAATAAATGCTCCATATTTCCACCGTTGCCGCCAATAAAAATCGCATGCGGATCTGGAAATTCATCCAGACGGTCTGGTGCCTTCCCCAGCACTGCAACAAAATCTGTACGATGTTTTAATTGATTTTCCAAGCAGTTTTCAAGGTCACCCTCATTTTTTTCAATGGCATACACGGAACCTTCCCGAGCCATTTTCGCTGCCTCTATTGCAACTGAACCTGTGCAGGTTCCAATATCCCAAACAATGCTATTTTCCTTAATCCCTAACTCTTGCAGACAAAGCGTCCGAATTTCTCTTTTAGTAATCAATCCTTTATCTGGCTTTCGCTGAATAAAGGCATCATCCGGAATTCCAAGAGAAGAACGTTCCACTACCTCACGCTGTTTTAAAATCACAACATTCAATGGAAAAAAGGAGGTTTGCTCCATTTCGTCCAATGTGAAGCAGCGGCAGCGCTCGTTTTTACCTTGTAGATTTTCAGCAACAAAGGCTTCATATTCTGTCATACCGAATCGTTTTAAATACGTTGCAATCGCCTGTGGAGAATTCGTTTCATCTGTTAAAATAGCAATCTTTTTACGCCCATCAATTTTTTGTGCAAACCCTTTAATAGAACGGCCGTGCAAGCTGACAATATACGCATCCTGCCAGCTTTCCTGCATTTTAGAAAAAGCGAGCTGTACCGAGCTGGTATAAGGATAAATCTCTAATGGGAGCTTTTTCGCAAGCACACTGCCAAGTCCATAAAACAGTGGATCACCGGATACTAAAATAACGACATTTCTTGTTTCTTGCTGTAATTCAGCTGTTAACGCTGACAGACCGCCTTTGATTACTTTTTTCTCTTGTTTAAATTCCGGGAAAAATTGCAAATGACGCTCCCCGCCTACAAGCACATCACATTCATTGATCCACTCAGCATATTGGGGGAGCAAACCTTCCGCGCCATTATCCCCTATACCAATCATCTTCATCCAATTTGTCAATATTCTCAGCCTTTCCTAAACAGTGTCCATTCATGGCATACAAGGTTGTCGATACTTTCATGTCAGTATCCATATGATTCAGTGCATAGTAGCAGCAGTTTTTGCATAGTGCTGCAAAGAATGCCTCGTTTCCCTGAAGCATGTCTCCAACCTGTGAAGCCGTATTCGCCTGTAAAATTTCTTGCTGCGTCTCCACATCAACACCTACTTTATTGGCAATACCTGCTAAAAACTCAAAGCTAATCGGTGCACTTTTTGAGTGGACCATCATAACGCCTTGGGCAACTTTAGAGAACTTCCCCATCATCCCTACTAACGAGACTCTCGGAATCTTCTTCCGGGCAATATTTTTTAACGTAAAACCAACAAAATCGCCCATTTCGATAAATGCTTCTTCTGGTAAATGAGGATATTGCTTCATCGCATATTTTTCACTGCGTCCACCCGTTGTAATGACTAAATGCTCACATCCTGATTCTTTTGCTACATTAATCGCTTGTACGATACTTGCCATATAAGCAGAACTTGAAAATGGAACCACTGTTCCCCGTGTACCTAATATCGAAATTCCGCCGATAATGCCTAAACGCCCATTCAGTGTTTTTTCAGCAATTTCTTCACCATCTGGTACAGAAATGATTACTTCAATTCCGCAATCCAAGTTAAACTTTTCAATTGCTTCTTGTACAACGCCATATATCATTTTTCGTGGTACGGGGTTTATTGCTGCTTGACCAACTGGTACAGGCAGTCCCGCTTTTGTCACTCGCCCTACACCAACCCCGCCGTCTAAATGAATGCCTTTTTCTTTTGAATAACGGACGGTACTCTGAATTCGTGCTTGATGTGTAGCATCAGGATCGTCACCGGCATCTTTGATTGTTTCACACATTACCCTTCTATCTGACACTTCAAATGCGGTGACTTTAAATGTTGCATATTGTCCAACCGGTAAATAAATCGTGACTTCATCTGGTACCTTTCCAACGACAAGCGCTTGCAAGGCTGCCTTTGTCATCGCTGTTGCACAAGCTCCTGTCGTATAGCCGTGGCGCATTTGTGAAGGGTCTTTTTTATTTCGTTTCTTTTGCTCGTTCATCCGCCATAATCGAAATGGCATTAAGTGCAGCGACTGTCACTGTACTGCCACCCTTTCTCCCTGCATTCGTAATAAATGGAATTCCTTCCAGCACGGCTAACTCCGCCTTCGACTCTGCTGCTGATACGAAGCCAACTGGCATTCCAATAATTAAATCAGGTTTTGCCTCACCTTCCTTAATTAATCGAATTAACTCCAGCAGCGCGGTTGGCGCATTGCCAATGGCATAAATTCCTCCTTCTTGTAAACGTGTTGCTTTTTGCATGGAAATAATAGCGCGGGTTGTTCCTTGAGCCTTTGCTTCCTTTGAGACATCTTCATCTGCAATATAACAATGCAAGTCCCCGCCGTGTTTTTGGAATCGCTTGCGGCCAGAACCGCTTTCAATCATTTGTACATCCGCCACTACATGACGGCCCGCTAAAATGGATTGAATCCCTGCCTCAATAGCATCAGGCGTAAAAATCATGCTGCGGCCTAATTCAAAATCTGCTGAAGCGTGAATCACCCGCCGAACAACTAACCATTGTTCATCAGTAAAAGAATGTTCACCCATTTCTTCTTTGATAATGGCGAAACTGTGATCATAAATCTTGTCTGGATCGACCGTTACAGGAATAAATGTTGTATTAAAGTTCATATTTGCCATGAATAAAACCTCCCAATATTTTAGTTACTTCGTCAAAAGATGTACAAAAATTTTCATATTCAATCGCTGGCCGCTTTATTAAAATTACAGGAATCCCTAATTGCAGAGCAGCTGTCATTTTTTCATCTACAGATCCCACTTTGCCGCTTTCTTTGGTAATCATTAAAGTCACATTATATTGCTCACATAGTGCTTTATTTAATGATTCTGAAAATGGTCCTTGGATCGCAATAATGTCCTTTTGTTTTATGCCTAAACTATGACATTTCTCCATGTTCCCTATATTCGGAAGCATTCGGCAAATAAGCCGAATTTCATCACGCATTAAATATTTCGTAAATATTTCCAAGGTTTTGCTTCCTGTTGTCAGCATGATCGTCCCTTTATGAGATTGAGCTAATTTAGCTGCTTCTTCATAACTTTCAACTTCTGTAATTAGTGGAGAAATAAACTGTTCTTCCGGCCTTTCATAACGAATATAGGGGATATCGCATGCTTGTGCTGCAGCCATTGCGGTTTTCGAAGCTTCTTCCGCATATGGATGGCTGGCATCGATGACACAGGTCATCTTTAGCTTCTGGATAAGCGCCATCATGTCATCAACTGATAACCGCCCTACTTGATAAGGAATATGGTGGGCATTTAAACTTTCGGCTGCAGATTCTGTGACTACTGTTGCTAATAAGGGATAACCTTGATTTTGCAATTGAATGGCTAATGCTCTGGCATCACTTGTGCCTGCTAAAAATAGAATCATGTATTCCTCCTAATCTCCACATGGTGCCGGCTCGACTTTAATTTTGGAGCTCATATCCTGGTAGTTAAAATCCTGAATTCGTTTTACCCGTTTAAAATATTTAAAAAGGCGCTCATTGGGATGGGCATTTAGTTTGTACTCTTCTATCATTTTTGTTAATAACGGCAGCAGCTCATCTGGTTCAATTCCTTCTGCTACTGGCTGTGCAGCATGGGCCGTACGGCCAACCGGCTTTGCACCAATAAATAAATCAAATTTTTTCTTGCGGTAAACGATCCCGATATCATCGAAGACTGCCCGATAACAGGCCATACCGCAGCCGTTGAAACCAATATGTAATTCTTTTGGAAGCTTTAAGCCACCTAATTTTGTTGCTATTTCTTCCGCATATGGAATCGATTCTGCTTTTTCACCGTAGCAAAAATCACAAGCTTTTAAATTTAATACATCGCCCACAGGCATGACAATTAAATCATTTTGTTCAAGTTTTTCAACAATCGCTTCAGGCTGATTTGTTGGAATCTTTAATAAAAAACGATGGTCTGGTGTATATTCCATGGTGCCTGTCTCGCCAATGGTTTCTGCCAATACGCGCATTTGCTTTGGCGTAATAAATTTATTGGCTACACCAGGTGAAACAGCTAATTCGAATATATCTTCGACTGTCTGCTGTACTAACAATGGATTTACTATTTCAGTTTTAGTCACCATAAATAAAGCCTTTAAAGCCATATCTAATGAACTAACTTCAGGTTTTTTTTTTACAATTTGCTCATAACCAGCTTTTGCTTTCCCTGTTTCTTGATTTAATGCCCATGGCTCGGCTTCCTTTTTCAAACGCTGATGCGGTTTTAAGCTTTGCTTCTCTTCACCTAACGTATATTTACGCTGATACCCTCTAGGGGTAATGATTTTATTGTCATAAAAGAAAGTAGAAGAGTTCCCTATAATAACCGTTGTCAACATTCCGATATCATGTTCAAGCATTTCAGCCAGTGTTGTCAGCACTACATTTTGATTTTCACGATAAGCACTTTTCACAAGCCCCACTGGTGTTTCAGGAGAACGATATTTTAATAGAATATTTTGTGCCTCTACAATTTGGCGTGTCCGCCGACCGCTTTTCGGATTATATAAAGCTATAACGAAATCCGCCATCGCAGCTGCTTCAATGCGCTTTTCTATTACAGTCCAAGGCGTCAAATGATCACTTAAGCTGATCGTGCAGGAATCATGCATGACTGGCGCCCCCAATAAACTCGCACAAGAATTAATGGCTGAAATACCTGGAACAATTTCAACCGCAATTCCATCTTTTTCAGTCCAGCCCTTTTCAATCAGCACTTCATAGACTAATCCAGCCATGCCATATACGCCTGAATCTCCGCTGGAAATCACTGAGACAATCTGTCCTGCTTCCGCTTTCTTTACTGCATCCTGTGCACGTGTCACTTCTTCTGTCATACCCGTACTGATAATAGATTTTGCTGATACGAAATGCTCAATTAGCTCCACGTATGTTTTATAGCCAATAATACAATCACTTTGCTGCAAGGCAGCTACAGCTCGATTAGTAATATGCTCACGATCACCAGGACCGAAGCCAACAACAAAAATTTTTCCCTTTTTCATAGGCTTACCTCCAAATAAAAAATGCCTGCACTCCTTTTAAAAGGAATACAGGCATGTGAAATGGCAGTATAAAAAAGCATACTGAAACACAAAAACAATAGGTATAATTGTCTCGCCTATACTTCTCCCTCCGAAAAGCAAGTGTCGTTTAAATAAGCAGGTTTCCTGACTTAAGCTTCAGTTTACTCTTGCACCTTCCCGATTTCTCAGTGGTATAGCAATTTCATCAGCTCTTACAGTAGCGGGGGCTGTACTAGATTTTCACTAGTTTCCCTATTACCTCACATATGTGAGCACTTATTTAAAGTATTTATTAAATTTTTTTATAAATATATCATATAATCTCGAAAGTTAACAAACTATTTTTTTGAAAATTTTATGTTTAGCAGACCTTTATTAAACTCGAGTACCCCGTTAGATGAATAAAAACCATGTTTATTAATCAATTTTTCTTTATGAAGTTTAGCATTTTATTGAAAGCGAATTGGGATGATTTTTCATTAAATTTTGTAGAGTATGGGTCACTAAATCCGTGTTCTCCAAAACATTTATATATCTCTATATTATTCTTTTTATCTAAATTTGATATTAACTCATCCACACTAAAGGAGTGTTCCTCTTGAGGAAAGAATAAAATTGTAGGACATAGTGGTACTATTTGCGTGAAATTCCTAATTCTTGAACCATAGTATCCCACAACCCCATCAAGGCACTCTTCCTCACTACACAACCAAGCAACAGTTGCCCCAACACTAAATCCAATAATATATATTTTTTGATATTTATTTTTTACACCTAATAATAAATTCTTTAATTTATGTTCAGCATCAGAGAACCCTACATTCTCCATAAAATTGAGATAGGCATTCTCCTCTTCAGAATATTCAAATGGCCGTTCTCGGTCTAATAAGTTCGGACAGATCACATCAAAATCCTGTTTGGATAATAGCTCACAAAAATTCTTTATATGTTGATTAATGCCATAGATTTCGTGTATTACAATAACCAAATTAATTGATTTTTTCAGTACCTGAAGCATTTTTATCCCCCCTTAAAAGTGATTCTACCATAGGATATCAAAATATTTAGAGGAACACTATGTATCATTTATGATGTTTTAATTAGATGGAAAAACAACTACTATAAAAGTTTAACAAATCACACTTCATTATATTAAAATGTTAAGGAATCTCTCAAACTTATTTTCACCTATTACAAGAATCCTGCCCTTTACTGTTTATCTTTCTGTGGAATAAAATCCAAATTATAATAACTTCACTACATCTACATTATTTTATTTTTAAAAACCAAGTCTCAAATTGGAGATTCCTCATAACATAAAGTACTATTAAATTAATATTGTTTTTCAAAAATTTATCATGTTGCCCCAAGTGGCTCGTTTGTTAGGAGGATATTATGAGCGAAAATATTAAAACTTATGAAGCAGAAGGTATCAAAGTATATTGGGAACCCAATATTTGCGAACATGCAGCAGAATGTGTAAAGGGTTTGCCAAGTGTATTCAATACCCAGAAAAGACCTTGGATATCACCAGAGAATGCAACAGCTGAAAAAATCATGGAAGTGATTGATCGATGTCCAAGCAGAGCACTTACTTATGAGCAAAAATAAACAGAAGTAAAAAAGTTAGGAGAATGAGGAAATGACTGAAATTAAAATGGGCAAGAATGAATTCTATATTGAGGAATCTAATGAAATTATTGCAAAAATTCAATTTATCCCAAGCGGAAAAGATGTAAATGGAAGAAATTTAATTATTGTAAGCCATACAGTTGTATACGAGGGACATAATGGTCGTGGATTAGGCAAAGAATTAGTAAACAAGATAGCTGAATATGCAAGAGATGAAAACTTATATATTGTTCCTGTTTGTCCTTACGCAAAAAGTGTTCTTGAAAGTAAGGAAGAATATCAAGGTGTACTAGCAAATTGATGACATTTTATTATATATGCGTTGTATGAGCTACACTTAACTGGACAAAAAAATAGGGTCCACTAAACTTATCAATAAATCAGGGCATACTACTAATTAAATTCGGAACGCTGATGACTAAAACTTCGGAAAGCATGAACATACTTAGCTATTAACTAAAAAAACAGGAAAGTCCACCCTTGGTGAACCTTCCAAGTAAATACTATTATTCTAACACAATGTTAAACGGCAAGTCCTTCCTTTGCCATATTGTTGTTCTTCATCTTACAGGTTCAATTTAAAATATCGTATTTTCTTCATCTGTTTAACATCTTTATGTCAATTTTTGTGGCTAAATTTACTTTGTAGTTTTTAACCAGAACTATATAATTAAGGTATTAACGAGAGGAGAATAAAAATGAAACAAGTTGCTCTCCATCAAATGCATAAAGAACATAATAAACGAATAGCAGAATTTCATATGAACCACGAAATGAAAATACAGCTTGGTGAAAATGGAAACGGTTTATTGGCTAAATGGGAAAGATTTTTTTATAACAATGTCATTTCCCCTCTTAAAAAATAAAATACTTACTAATTGAACTGTCATCATAGTACAGTTCTTTTTTTTCGCAATTTGAGACAAAAATACGCATTAAACAAAAAGCAAAAGCTCCTGCTCCTTCCAACACTAAACTGCCGCGTTCCTTCAATAAGCAAAAAGCGATCTTTAGTTATTGAAGCATCGCACCATTTACTTTAAGTACAGGATTTCACAATCTTTTTTTTACACCTCATTAAACTCAATCCCTAAATGTATTGTACATGCAAAAAGACGCCTTCTTTTTTAGAAAAGCGCCCGACTGTTGAACAATGAAATATGCGAAAGATCGCTCTGCAAATACTACGAAAATCACCCGCTTCACCATAGAGAATGAAAAGGGCTACACTGTCAATACTGCTTCTACGGCTTGGCGAGGAATGTCACTGAATTATGGTGGTTTAGGACCAATCAACGCCACCCCAAGAGGATTGCAACTTTCGCAACAGAACAATTTGGCCGAGATGATACGTATCGTGCATCATGATATTACTGAGTAAACGCTCAATAGAGTACCTGTTAGCTGCATACGGAGCTTTTAACTTTTCATCTTCAAGGTCTGCAATGACCGTTTTTAATTTATTCATGACTTCATTAAGGCGCTGCACTGTCTGGGCCCACCCAATTTCGTCTTCTGGATTCCCCGGATTTCCAAAGGTTTCTTCATTGTCTTCTGCCTTATGCGGATTCTCTGTGCCCTTAATTCGATGGATTACGTCTTCATTCCAAAATATCAAGTGGTTGACAATCTGCCAAATCGAATTGCTGTTTCCCGAACTTGTCCATGCTGCCTCAGCTGCGACGACTCCATGAAGCGCCTGATTTATGGATGCAAACCACTCATTCTCATAGCAATGCATGTCGAGTTGTTCTAAAAACATTTTGGCTATAACTTGCATAAAACCAATCTCCTCACTGTATAGTGTAATCCTTCAAAGTTAAAAGTGATGGCATAAAATCACCTTCATTTTCGACTGTCGGGCATATAACGAAAAAAACTACTCTCAATAGAAATACTCCAATCATTTATTTTGAGAATACAAAAAAAACAAGATTACTATGGTTTATTCCACTTATCCAGTTTTTATTCCTTCATCATAACAGTACAGATGCATTGCCTTTATGACTTTTAAAAGGCTAACAAAAGTACATCCTTTACATACTTAAAAGATGATTCCAAGATGACAGCCGATTCCATTCTTCTATTATTCCATCTTTAATCTCTTTTCCATCAATTCTGCCATTTGTTTTGAATTTGGATTTCCTTCATTTCGTAATTTATTAATAATGTTATTATAATCCGTTTCATTTCGGTTTTGACTTAATTTATAGGCAGCCTGAATTTCTCCCACCTTAATCTTAAATCCAACTATCCCTTTCAGTTCACTTTCTATGAGCTGTTTTGAAAGTTTATCCCATAAAACCGGATTTTCACGATTTTCTTCATATTTTTCCAGCATAATTGTTAATTCTTCGATTAATTCGTCTTTTTCTAAAATGATTGCTTGACCATATACATGGACGGCTTGATAATTCCATGTTGGAACCTCTTCATGCCCATACCAAGAAGAAGAAATGTAAGCGTGTGGTCCCTGAAACATGATCAGCACATCTTCACAGGCTTCAAATGTTCTCCACTGAGGATTTCCATAAGCCATATGCCCAGTAAGAAAGTAATCATCACCTTTCTGAGTTAATCTCAAAGGTAAATGAGTGGCAATTGGTTTCCCTTGTAATGTTGTAACTACCGTGCCAAAAGAGTTTTTTTGAACAAAATCCCAAATTTCCTCAACATCTTTGACCTTATAATATTTAGGAATATACATCTTAATCCACCTTTCAAAATAGTTATATAAATCATTTTTTCAATTTACAAAAGATAAACCTTTTTCCTTTCTCGGTTAGAATTTTCTACCTACCTAGCACAGATTATTGTTGCAATTGCAATAATAATAGTATATGTTAAATTTAATCTATCTTTGTTGCATTTGCAACAAAAAATAATGTTAAAGGAGTCCAATAAAGTGAAATATGTTATTTATGTAGTAGGAATTTTCATATTAACTCTTGGTATTTCATTCACAATACAATCAGACCTTGGAACTTCACCCTTTGATGCGCTTTTGGTAGGTCTGTCCCAAAATTTGGGGCTTACGGTGGGGAGTTGGGAAATCATCTTAGCTTTTATATTGGTCGGGTTTAATTCATTATTAAAGAGACAAAAACCTGAAGTTTTGGGGTTGTTAACAGCCTTTATAACGGGTATTGGTATTGATATGTGGCTGTTTTTATTGACCAATTTGATAACACCTGAACTATGGTACAGCAAAGTTGTTTATTTTGGTATCGGCTTAGTTGTTATAGGGGTTGGAACCGCAACCTATTTGCACACAAACTTTGCACCGATTCCAATTGACCGCTTAACATTAATCATACAAGAATTAACTAGAACCACTCTATTTTTTTCAAGAACATTGATTTACCTTGTATTCATGATCTTGGCATTGATTTTAAATGGACCCATTGGCGTTGGGACTTTATTAACCGTTTGTTTAGGGGGGCTAATACTGAATTTCTTTATGCCGGTTGCTGAAAAAGTATTAGACCGCGTATTAACACACTCAAGTACATCATCATATCAAGATAAAGATAAAAACCATTCAATATAGGATGGTTTTTGTTATTCTTATTCCATTAAACTCACGTTAATCCAATAAAAAAAGCAGCCAAGAATGCCGCTTTTCTTCAACTTTTTGCCCCACATAAACGTTTCATAAAGGCTGGTTATTTAAATTTATGATTTTAAAAACTGTCTGTTCAGCTGACTGAAGTGCCCCTTCAAGATGGCCACTACATTGTGAATTCG
Organism: Paenibacillus sp. BSR1-1; assembly: GCF_030403775.1. GTDB lineage: Bacteria > Bacillota > Bacilli > Bacillales > Cytobacillaceae > Neobacillus. The sequence continues at coordinate 336,406 of NZ_JAQMWQ010000002.1, read as the reverse complement.
TCTCTGTACCAGCAAAAATAATTTTCTTTTCCCATACACCTTCTACTCTTGGTTGTCTATAGTTCTGGTAATTCTTAAAAGGACTTAAGTCTTCCTCAACAGTCGTTTCAAAATCGCTGGCCCAATCTATTAAAAAAAAGGACTGCCGAAAACAGTCCTTTTTGTTGCCCTATTCAACGTATATTTTCTCACAAAGCTGCCTTATTAATTTTATAATTTTTATGATTGACTATGGTTGTAAGTGGTTCGTCCTTTTCTTTATTGTATCCGTACTTAACAATAACAGAATTTTCTCTAACACCAGTAACCATTCCTTCATGGCTTTTCCCTTCACGCTTAAATAAAATATTGTCCCCGACTTTAGCCGTTGCCATTTTATCACCTCAAACTTATTATTTTCAGCAAAGATAAAAAAATGCAAGATTTTACAATCCTACGTTGTTTTTCACCGTATTTTTACTCTTCATTACAATAAAGGGTTGCAATTTAAGGGAATTTTCTGTAAATTATAGTTAAAAAGGGTGAGACAACGTGAATTTTGCAGAGATAAATGATCAGATCCGATCTAAAAAAGGAATTATCGGGATTGTGGAAAAGGTATATGAAAACTCCGTAATGATTAAAATACATATAAATCCTACGGATATTTTTTATGAAAATAATGTAACCGTTATCAATCATAAGAACTACGAAGTTATAAAAAAAGCAGTATTACAATTATAAAACTATCCTGGGTATTACTTTACATTTATTTAAGTGCCAATAAGTTAACCTTTTCAGTTGGTTCAACATAAAAAAATGACCGCCGCAGCGGTCATTTTCCTTAAGAAGAGCACCCGTTAATGAATTAAGTTAGTTTCTTATAACTGCAAACTCATAGTAATTGTCCTAATGCTGAATCCCAATTTTTCATATAATTTAATTGCATGATTCCCTGCAAATGCACTTAGACGGATTTCTGAATATCCACCTTGTTTTAATTGGTCAATTCCTGCTCTCATTAACAGTTTGGAAATCCCATTCCCTCTAAATTCTTCTAAAACAAATAGTTCGTAAATAAATCCATTCATCCTATCAGTAAATTGGTCTTTGCTAGCCCCAATAAGAATCCATCCCATTAATTGATCGTTTTCTGTTGCTATTAAATAATAGCTTCCCTTTTCCAAAAGTGGTTTAACTAGTTGGTCAATTTTTTCTTTCGTAGGTTCTACTTCACCTAATGTGCCATCAAAAACAGCTTGTGGCGAAAGAAATAATACCTTTTTTAGTTCAAAATCATTCGGTTTTCTAATATCCATTAATTGAATCAGTCCTTTAATTTCCTTTTATTCAGTTTACAAACTAAAAAAATAGAAAGTAACGAAGAGTCGTACTTTCATTTTAATTAACATTACTTATTTGATTTCCTCAGCCAACTCCAAAATAATTCCCTCTGGACCACGAACGTAGCATAATTTATAACTTTCTTCATATTGCTGTATCTTACTAAAGATTTCCGTACCCTTCTTTTTCAATTTGGCAACAACAGCTTCAATATCTTCAACAGTAAATGCAATATGTCGGATACCGAGTGTATTTGCAAAGGTTTGCTGAATACCATTTTCATCTGACGGAGTATAAAATTTGATTAGCTCTAACCATGTCTGACCGTCAGGCGTTCCCAATCCTACACACGCTACTTTAACGTCATTAAGCCCAGCTGCATACCCCATCAACTCTCCTTCCATTTCCCATTCGCCTTTCACTTCAAGTCCAAAATCGAAAAAAAACTCTTTAGCAGCAGAGAGATCATTTACGATTACACCCACATGATCTATTCTTTGGATCTTCAAATTTCATACCTCCTATGTTCCTGTTATTTTGCAATATACTGTATTCTGTATTCAAGTTCTAGTATTAACAAAGGGAAGATTAATCTATTATCACCATTATAGAATCAACTACGCAATGTATTGGAAGGATTTTGCCTTAAATTTAACTCTAGCTAAAAAGATCCTATAATTTAAGTGGATATCTTCACCATCTCTTTTACAATCTAACATAATTCAATCCCATAAATGTGTTTGTTTTGAAAATGACTCATGACAAAAAGACGCCTTCTTTTATTAAAGAACCGCGCCCTTATGTAATAGCTAAAATATGACTCATGGGTTTATTTATATTATTTTATTCAGAAAAAATCCTCTTAAGTTTCGCTGCCATCACAGTTTATGTTAAGTATAAACTTATAACGCTCCCATACCGCCGTCAACTCTATACTGAACTCCTGTGATAAAGGCACTTTCGTCAGAAGCAAGGAATACTACCAGATTTGAAATGTCTTCTGATTCTCCATAGCGACCTAACGGAATGGCTTTTGCTAAATCTGCTTTTACTGCTTCAGGATTTCCAGGTGCAAAGCCTTCTTCCAAGGAACGCATCATTCTGGTATTTACAGGTGACGGATGAATGGAATTTACACGAACTTGATAAGGAGCTACCTCTACTGCACATGCTTTTGTTAAGCCTACTACGGCATGTTTAGAAGTAATATAAGGTGTTACGTTTGGACTACCATGCAATCCAGCAACGGAAGAAGTGTTTATAACACTACCATGTCCTTGTTTCTTCATTACAGCTAAAACATGTTTCAAGCCCAAGAATACTCCACGAACATTAACTGAAAGGACTTTATCAAAGTCTTCTACTTTTTGTTCTGTAATCGGGGCTACTTTTCCTTCAATTCCAGCATTGTTAAAGAACACATCAATTTTCCCAAAATGGTCAACCGTTTTCTGTACATAATTTTGAACATCTTCTTCTTTTGATACGTCAGCTCGAACGACTATTACTTCGCCATATGGATCTAATTCTTCTTTTGTTTTGTCCAGAGATTCCTGGAATAAATCAACTAAAACTACTTTTGCTCCTTCTTCCAAGAAACGTTTCGCTGTTACTTTACCGATGCCGCCTGCTCCACCTGTAATTATTGCAACTTTTCCTGATAGTCTTTCCATAGTGTAACCTCCATCATTTAATTAAAATATTCTGAATTAAATGTAATTATAAATCCACTATAAAAATTTATCAAAGAAAACGCTTTCTCTGTACCTTTCACTTTTTAATAAAGTTAAATATCTGTTTTATTAAATTATATGCAACTATTCTGACTCTATTTCTGAGCAGAGGTTATGCTAGTCTTCTCTACAAAACCGTCTCGTTACTTGAATGAGAAAAAGCGCCCCCTCTTTATTGAAGTAACATCCGGATAATTTAAATGAAAACCTTCACTATATTTAACAGAGCTAAAAAGGCAAACACATAATGTGCTCGCCTTTTTAGTAACAATGTGGAATTAAATATAATACTTCGGGATACTTAATGCTTATGCGACAGGTTGCATTCTTAATATTGAAGACTTTTTTAAAAGCAAAGAGTCTATTAAATCATTCAATCTATCGTTAAAGTTGTTCATTAAGAATGCTGCCTTAATAAATAAGGTAATTAAATCTGACAATAAGCGAATAAGTTTTTTCAAAATATATCCCCCCACATTGAAGCTTAGTGTTAAAAAAATAACACTAGTCTTATTATTCGTTTTAAAATAAAATTTATTAATTATTATTAATGATTTGAACCCGATCCTCCATTTGTGGCGGTTCTTCAAACCAACCGTTTTTAATCTTAATTTTAATTCCTTCATCAGCATAGAAGTATATATCCTTTGCGGACCTCTTTTATCTTTGAACATTGAGCAAATCCTATGTTGCCTAAATGAAATTTTTATTGCATTTGGAATGGTGTTCTTTTCATCTTCAACTCCCGCTTAGCGTAATAAACCCCAAAACGAGTATAATCCAAATAAAAAAATGATAATACCCGATAATCGGTTAATCCATATTAAAGTTTGTTTTTTAAGAGCTTCCTTGAAAAGCCCTACAATAAAACAGAGTATAAGCCACCAAATTCCTGAACCAATAAATACACCCAAAACCAAAGTGACCACTGATCCTTCGTTAGCTTGAGTGAGCCCCAATCCTGAAAAGATGCCAACAAAAGATAATATCGTCATAGGGTTTGTCAAAGTAAGGAGAAAAACTGAAAAATAATCCCCAAATAAATGCTGACCTTGTACTCGTGCAGGGTTTTCTGATGCCTTAGATATTGCAATTTTTATTCCTAAATAACATAGGAATATTCCCCCTGCTAAATGAAACCAAAACTGGTATCCTATAAAAAATTTTGTAATAAAGGTTAAGCCAAGCCCTGCAATAAGCCCATAAACGGCATCGGCACTTGCTGCCCCAACCCCTGACACAATCCCATATATTCTCCCCTGACTTAATGTTCTTTTAATAACTAGGACACCAATAGGTCCTACAGGTGCAGCAATAGAAAAACCAATAACTAAACCTTTCAAAAAAACAAGAATCTCCATAGGTGGGTATCCTTCCAAATAAAATATCTATCATTTATTGTAGTGTAACAATATGTTACGCTATCTTGCTTTGAAGCACAAAAAAATAGCTGCCTTCAATTGCAGCTCGATCTTTAACATATTCAACCGTTGATTAATAAATAATTCATTTATGATATTCAATCATCCAACAATCCTGATATTCCCCTTCGTGGAGTTCATGATTCGGGAGTATTTTAACTTTTTTAAAACCACATTTCTCATAGCATTTTATGTCCCTCGTATTTCTTGTTTGAGGGTCCATAACCACTCTGTCAGCTTTATAATAATTAATTAAGAATTTAACCATAGATGTAACAATTAATGTTCCAATGCCTTTATTCCTGAACTCTCCTTCACCAATAAATTGGTCCGTGCCGAAAATTTTCCCGTCAGTATAACCATATTCTTTTTTTACCTCATCATCTAATTGATAATATTGTATGTAACCTATTTCGATTCCCTCGTATTCAACAATACAGCCAGTAACACCATCCCTTCGGTTATAAAACTTTGCATTAACCCGGTATATATTAAAAGGATTGTTTCTCCCTTCATAAAATTCAAGAACTGATGGATCTGAAAGCCATTTTGCTAACAAATATTTATCCTTTTCCTCTAATTTACGGACCTTTAAACCATCACTTTTGAATAAGATATTAATCCCTACTCTCCCTTGAATGATTATTTAGATAATTCGTTTTATTTTGTTTAAATCCTCCAAATCTATCTAAAGCCAGATAAAAAAGCCCAAAGAACCAAGGGCTTTTAATGTGAATAAAATTATGTTGGTTGCTTCTTTTTAATAAAAGATAGTTGCTCCAATGATAATTAATAAAATGAACAAGACAACGATTAAGGCAAAACCTCCGCCATAACCAAAGCCGCCACCGTAACCGAAGCCGCCACAGCCACAGCCGCCGAATCCTCCATATCCGAACATAAATTTTTCACTCCTTTAAATGATTATTATTTCATTAATAAAAGCCGCCGAATCCTCCGCCCATAAAGGACGCTCCTATAATAATAAGAAGGATAAACAATACAACGACTAATGCGAAACCTCCACCAGCTCCTACACCGTCCATTTAAAAACCTCCTTTACATCTATTCCATACAAAATATGACTAAATCTTAAAGGTGTCAGGGCTTTAGCGAAATACAAAAGCCCAATCTCTACAATGGGATGAATTACTGTTTTCGAGTCACCCTACTCATTTTTTGAGTGGGGTTATTTGTTTTTCTAAAAAAATAAAAAAACAGACTCAAAAAAATAGTCTGTCCATATATGGTATTTTATTTAACTCCCAGTCTAAAAATTACCACTCGCGCCGTTCCATATTTCTTTTTTGTACATACTTTGTAATTACGAATTAAAAGGTTGCACTGTGAACACCAGTCCATCCACTATTTTAAAATACATAATTCATCTCAAAAAAAGACAATTAAAAAAAAGAGATAAATTAAAAGGGGATATGTACATGATCAACGTTTTATTTGTATGCTTTGGGAATATTTGCCGTTCACCGATGGCTGAAGCTCTGTTTCGTCACTTAGTCAAAAAAGAAAAATTGACAAACAAAATTGCAGTTGATTCTGCTGCAACCAGTTCATGGCAAATCGGCTTCCCTCCGCACGAAGGAACACTTAATATTCTGAAGAAATACAATATCTCTTCTGCTGGGCTTGTTGGACGCCGACTAAAGAAAGAAGACTTTTCGAAATTTGACTATATTATCGGAATGGACAAAAACAACATAAAAAATATTTATAGGATAACCGAAAAGCCTAATCATCCAAAGATCATTAGGCTGCTCGACCTGACCAAATACAGGAAAGATATCCCCGATCCATTTTATACAGGTGATTTTGAAGAAACCTTTCGTCTTGTTTCAGCTGGCTGCAGGGTATTACTTAATAAAATACACAGCGAAAAAAACTTAGGTTAATCGAATAAGAGAATGCTGCCATAATGACAGCTAATCTTCATCTCTAGCACCTGTTAATTAAAAAAACTGCCTAATAAAATAAGTAAATTAACAAAAAATAATTTAATTTTCTTTCCCCCTAATGTTCTTTTCCAGCACCGCAGCCATACAATTAATAACTTAACCTGCACCTTTAGCTTAATAAGAGCTGCCGTTTCAATTTATTTTTTTGGATTTCCATTCATATTGAATATCAGGTAAATTTTCCTCATTTTCGTGTCCTCTACCAATGATTTTAAATCCATTCTTTTCATAAAATCGTTGTGCGTTTTCATTTACTTCAAATGTATATAATGTTAATCTCCCACATGATTGTTCTTTTACCTTATCAAGTAATGTTTGACCTATACCGATTCCTTGATAATCATTATGAATATATAGTTGGCTTATCTCCCTTTCATTATAGGCGATCATTCCAACTACTTTTTCATCCATTAACGCTAAATCGATTTGGTACTGTCCTGGCAATACATTATTTAAAAAATTTATATAATTTTCAAAGCTATGAATTTCTTTCTGACCAATAGCCCGTTCCTTACTATCACGCCACATTCCCACTGTCTGTTTTGCATACTTAGGATTATACGGAATTATTATGAATTTGTGTTGTTTCACTACAATACCTCCTTATGATTTATTCAATGTTTCTTTAAGAAGTTTAGATTTTGCACCCTTTACATATATAAAGTGAATTTTCGCTATTGGAACAGTCAAATTTAGACTATTATATAATAGTAAGATTCATACTATTTACCGTTTGGAGGAATGCATTGTGAAAATGGAACATGTGGGGATTATGGTTAATGACATGGACGAGTCTTTAGAATTCTATCAAAAGATCCTCGGTTTGGAATTAAGAAATAGAGAATGGTTAACTGACACTGTTGAGCTTGCATTTTTATTTTTTCCAGAGCACCCGAGTGTAGAGGTTGAACTTGTCTATGGCGGCCCTGTTGAAAACGAAGGAATCGTTAACCACTTGGCCTTTACAGTTGAAAACATTGAAGATGAACTCGTGCGTTTAAAAAAAGCAGGTGTCAAATTAGTAGATGAAGAACCTCGAAGTATTTTAAATAATACAGTTAAAATTGCCTTTTTCCAAGGGCCCAATGGTGAGAAGTTAGAACTGGTAGAAAGATGAGTGTATATAGCAATAGGGGAGCGAAAAAGAGGGATATTTTTAATCGCCAAAGTGATTAAGTGAGTGGCATGCCGCTCTCTTTTTTATTGATAAAATTTGTTTATTCACCTCATTCGTCTTTAGTTAAATTTTTTAATAACTTGTGGTGTTTATGCAGTTTATGGATAATATAGCTGAATTGGAATACTGAGAATACTTGAATATAGTTGGCTAGGTCGCTTAATCCAATGACTTTTAGCATGATAGCTATTACTACTATGGTAATCCAAAACTCTAGTGACTTTATATAGCCTATCACAGAATCTCCCCTTTCCGTAATTAATTTTTATAACTAAAAATTGACCTGAGAGTAAAGGTGCCATTACATTAAAGAATTTATCTATCACTATAGTTAATGAAAAAAATTCTCTTATTGAAAGGGACAAGTTATTTAGTCATCCGTAAATTTTTTTCTTAATGATATTCATTCCTACTCCGACTAAACCGCCCGTAAAAATTAAGTGTATTTCTTCACAAATCTTTGCACCAAAGATAATAATTAGGCGATCATTCCAACTACTTTGTCATCAATTAACGCTTAATCTATTTGATATTGTCCTGGTAATACCATTTAATAAATTTATATGATTTTCAAAACTATGAATTTCTTCCTGACCAATAGCCCATTCCCCTTTATTATCCTGCCCCGTTCGTCGAACAAAAAAAGGATCGCCGAGGCAATCCCTGTTCTTTAACTGTTGCACTCCTTATCGAAAACACGGTTAACACTTGCACACCATTAAATGATTTCCATCAGGATCTTTAAATTTAAACCAATGGTTATGCTCAACACCAGTTGTTAATTCGACATTTTTACCCCTCATAAACTCATATGCTTGTTCAATATTGTTAGTATTTAAATGAAAAGGCGGCGTTTTGAAAATATTCTCCTCTGAATAAATTTTGCTATCTAAAACCATTCCCGTTCCATTCATAGGAATAATATATAAATGACCATATAATATCTCACCATTTGCTGGTAACCCTAATATGTCACAATACCAATTACGTGCTTCCTTCACATTACTTACAGGGATAAAAATGGTTCCAATTTGATTTGATATAGGGTTCATTAAATACCTCCAAAATGAATTTCTTATACATAGATTAATTCGCTACAAGTCAAATTTTCCCTTCGTCCTCCATAAAACGACCGATGTTATCCCCTATTATTCTATTTGCTGTGTGAAATTAAAAAGTTAGGATGAAATTATTGACAGAATTGCTAAACAAGTGTAATTTTATTGTTAATTAAATATTACTACTATTCTTATCTAGAGAGGTGGAGGGACTGGCCCTTTGAAGCCTCGGCAGCAGACATCTATTTGTACTGTGCCAATTCCAGTAGCGAATGCTAGAAGATAAGAGGAGAACCCGTTATGTACATACGCCCTCTTCTTATTTGTAAGAAGAGGGTTTTGCATTTTAAAAGAAAGAAGGAAATTATTCATGACTAAAGTACTTATAAAAGCACCATTCAAAGCGGACCATGTTGGCAGTTTTCTTAGAACAGAGGCGATTAAAGAAGCAAGAAAGTCTTTTTCAAATGGGACGATCGATGAAGAAGCTCTAAAGGCTGTAGAGGACCAAGAAATTGAGAAACTCGTACAAAAACAGATCGAAACAGGCCTAAAATCCATTACGGATGGCGAATTCAGACGGTCATGGTGGCACTTGGATTTTTTAGCTGGTTTAAATGGAGTCGAATTCTTTGAAAGTGAATATGTTAGCCACTTCCAAGGTGCAAAGACAAGAAATAATGCCATTAAAGTAGTCGGAAAAATAGAATTTGATCAGCATTATATGATCGAACACTTCAAGTTCTTAAAGCAAGCTGTTGATAAGTTTGGAGATGGCAGTCAAGTTGCGAAATTTTCCATTCCCAGCCCGAATATGCTATTTACAAGAATTCAAGGCGATGACTATTATCAAGGAAACCGTGAGCAGTTTTATCATGATACAGTAGCTGCTTACCAAAAGGCCATTCAGGCCTTCTATGATGCTGGCTGCCGTTACTTGCAATTTGATGATACGTCTTGGATTGATTTTATATCGGAAGATCGGATCGAAGCAGTCGTTGAAAAGCAGGGTATGGACGTACGAGATATCATCAAAACAAGAGTAAATTGTATTAATGAGGTCATTTCCGATAAGCCTGGGGATCTGTTGATTACAATGCATATCTGCCGTGGGAACTTCAGATCGACCTTTATTACAAGTGGTGGATATGAACATATTTCTGACGCGATTTTCGCTGATTTAAAAGTGGATGGTCTGTTCCTGGAATATGATGATCAACGTTCAGGGGATTTCGAACCATTAAAAAACTTCAAACGTGCAGATCAAGCTGTTGTACTAGGATTAATCACATCTAAATACCCGGAACTGGAAGACCCAGAAACTATTAAAGCGAGAATTAAAGAAGCAAGTCAATATATTCCTTTAGAAAACTTGGCATTAAGTCCTCAATGCGGATTTGCCAGCACAGAAGAAGGAAACCTTTTAACCGAAGACGAACAATGGAATAAAATAAAACACATCATTGAACTAGCAAAAAATGTATGGGGCTCCATCTAACTTTTTGATCTAATCATCATTTTATTGATTTCCTCCTTCTAATCATTCACCGGAAGGAGGATTTTTACCTTTCTAAAATCCTACCAAATCAAACATAAATAATAGAGTTGCTATTTAGCAATAGCCTAATTTAGTTATAGACAACCCTCATAACTACGTAAAACGAATATAGTATCAAGAAACGAAAGTGAATAAGGAGGGACAGTATTGTATTATCATCTATCTTCAACATTAAGTCCATGTCCAATGTATCATTTCAACCCACTTCTTAGAACCATATCAATTATCCCCTATTACTATCCTTATACACCATCTTACCCTCGTTCCTTTGAAGAAATGTGGCTATGTAATAACAATAACCTACAAAGAGGATTCTACTCCACACCGCAAATTATTGCTTACGAAAATACTGAAGCATTCCAACCCCATTGGGAATCGTTAAGGTGGTTCCCTCCAATGCATGATATGGAAGATCCCAAAGTTACTGCAAAAACAACCATTGAAAATAAATGGAAATCGTTAAATGGTGCTCCGGGTGCAGCTATTTCTTATGTGGAAGAGATAGAGACAGGATATCGAATCCGCTATCAGAATGGTGCTATTTATACGAAGAAAACAAAAGGACCTGCTTATTGGGTTTATGGTGCCATTAATGAGAAGTATCTTGCATTAGGCGGAGTCGAGAGCTGGCTTGGTTGGCCGGTTACTGATGAATTATCAATAAAATATGACGAAGGCAAAGTAATGCGTTTTGAGCATGGTGAGATCTATTGGTGGCCCGAGACAGGTGCTATTGAAATCGATCAAGTGGTGTTGACCTATAAAGGTATTCATTGCTTTGGTACGACTAGTGGACCTGGTTCTGACGAGGTTTATGCAACCATTAGCGTAGCAGCTCCTACTGGAAGAGACAATGAACCTGTAAATGTTTCAACATCCTTGACTAAACTTTACACAGGTGTTGACAAAGGTGAAAGTTTCTCGGATCATATAGAACTCTATCGTGGAAAACCATATGGTTTAAACGTAACATTTGTTTTAATAGAACACGATGAAGGAGATCCAAATAAGTATTATAAGATAGTCCATTCGACTGTTTCTACTGCTGCCGCAGCCGCAACTTCAGGAGTAGCAGCGTTAGGCGGTCCACTTGTCGGAGGAGCTGCAGCCTCTATTTTGAAAGCACTTGTAACACCTGTGGCAAAAGGGATAAACAGTCTACTTGGCACAGGTGATGACTTGATCGGTCAGTCCACAATTGTTCTCACATTGAAGGACCTCGTTCAGCTTTCGGCAAGACATAATGAATTCGTCCTTAAAAATCAAATCCCCTACAAGATCGAGACGCCGCCACTCACCGGTCAAGGTTCTTCCTTTAAAGGATATTTTAGTTTAAGCCGCGCATAAACTTTTTCGATTTTTTAGAAATCCTATAGAAAAATTCTTTTAAAAAAAGCAGCCCTCTCTTTATAACCGGGAAGGCTGCAAATGGATTATTCGTAGGGAAAACTGTACTAACGGTAGCGTTCTTCTTTAAATGGATTGGCTGTCATCGAATAGCCAAGCTCTTCCCAAAAACCGGCCTCGTCTCCTTTCATAAACTCAATCCCCGACACCCACTTAGAGCCTTTCCATAGATAAAATACTTCTGGTGGAATAAACCTTAATGGATAACCATGTTTTGGATCAATATCCTGCCAATCATGATTTTTATCTTTCCAACGATAGACAAACAGAGAATCGGCCCCTAATAAAGGCTCGAGCGGCAGATTTGCTGAATAACCAAACTTGTCTCCATTGTAATACCCGTAAATTTTAATATATTTTACATCTTCATTCATTTCGACAAATTTCAATAACTCTCTAAGTGCAATTCCTTCAAACGTTGTACCAAATTTAGACCAGGTGGTAACACAATGCATGTTAACTTTTGAAATTGTTTTTGGAAGCTCCATTATTTCTTTATAGGAAAAGAGCTTTTCTTCTTTTAGCTCTCCAAAAAGTCTAAAATTCCATGTGGTTTCATTGAACTCGGGAACATCCCCTACGTGCAGGATTGGCCATTTTTCCGTTTCAAATTGGCCTGGCGGAAGCTGCTGTTCCATCATACACCATCCTTTTTTCCACTTAATCGTTAATAAAATCAACGTGTTTCGTATAATATGCCATTTCCTATTTAGTTATTTACATACTCCGGCTTCTGTTAATAGAAGTATTCATCACCTGTTAGATTAAAACCAACAACTTGTGTCTTTTTTATCCACCAGAATCTTCTCCTTCCCTGTTACATATGAAGGAAATGACTGGATAAACTAAGAAGACAAACACAAAGATCTGTTATTAGTCTAAATACATAATAGCAATTATATCCCACAATATGGACATTATTAAAAAGTATGAGGATTATTCTATAAAAGAGGTACGAATGATGAATCGAATTCCTCCCTATCGAAGGCAAAGAGCCTATTTATCGCAATTTACAACTGGACAACTTCATTTGAAAAATCCGTGGGTCGTTGCCTTTTTTTCATTTTCATATCCGGGATTTGGACATTTATTGCAGCATAGATACGCAGCAGGGTTTCTTTTAATTTTATGGGAAACCTTTATTAATGGAGTTGCACATGTGAACCTTGGGATTTTGTATTCCTTATTGGGTGATTTTGATTCTGCAAAAGAAGTTATGAATCAACGATGGTTAATTCTTTACGTGGCCATATATATGTTTGGAATATGGGACGGTTATAGATCCACGGTGGATTTAAACAAACAATATTTATTAGCAGATAGAGAAGACGCTCCTATTTTGAATAAAAAAATGGGATCGTGGGACATGAACTACTTGGATAAACGTAAACCATTGGTAGCCTTAGCATGGTCCGTTTTATTTCCTGGTCTTGGTCACCTTTATATTCATAATGTTATTTCGGGATTTTTTATATTTCTCTATACAGTAGCAATCTGTTATTATGGTCATATTTTGTCTGCTATTCACTTATCAATGTTAGGTGATTTTGTAAAAGCTAAAGAGGTTATAAATATGCAATGGGCACTTTATTTTCCATCCATCTATTTTTTTATCATTTACGATGCCTATTCATCTACGATCGAGCTCAACAAATTGTTTGAAAAAGAAATGTCAAAATTCTTACGGAAGAAATACCAAAATATTCATTTTAAAACTCCCATTTGAAAGGGGTATAAACATTGTTAGTCATCGCTTCCTTTGAAAACTCGATTTTTATAGAGCTGGCCCTTTCGGAACTGGAACAAAATGATATTTCAAAGGAAAGGATACTGGCTGCCCCTCTAGATAAAAGAAGTGAGCAAAGGAAACTATTTGATACCATTCATAGGGCAGATGGCTTAAGTCTATTTGATGCAGCAGCCATACTTGGTACATGTTTGATGCTCTTAGGAGCCATATATGGTTATATTTTAAAATGGGGTCCAATTATATGGGGTATAATTGGTGCTGTTAGTGGTTTGCTTTTAGGGTTTCTTATAAAAATGATGTTAATTAAAAAAAATAAACTCGGAGTCAAAAATATTACATCTGAAATTGTTTTAATGATTCGCTGTGAAGAACATGAATACAAAACCGTTGAAAAAATCTTATGGGATAATCAGGCTCTCGGACTAACAAGAATAAAGAATATGTAGAATTTGTTTAACTGAAACCAGCCATTATTTTGGCTTATGGAGATTTTTCATTAAACAGGATTTTACCAATAAAAGAAAAGGGTATCGAGTTTAAACTCAGATACCCTTTTCCCTTTAATTATAATCATTTAAATTTATTAGTTTATTGAAACTAATCAATTCCAACACTCTTGGCTTTTTTAAAGGCTTGAATGATGAGAAAAAAAATAAACAATATTGGTATATACATATATAGAAAGCTTGATGAGACAATTGTTATAAAAGTTCCTATTTCCTCGACATCCATTTTACTTTTGACATTAGTAACCATGAAATGAACGATAATAATGGATATCCATAATGACATTCTAGGTTTAAATTTAAACGATTCTTTCAAAACTCGAATCGCCCCCCACAATGCCATACAACAAGGGGGAAGAATCACTAAGAGCCATAAAAAAATATAGATATATTCAAACCTTTCGATAAATGGAAAGCGGATAATTTTTGACATCATGAGGGTTGGCCAAGTAACATGTTCAAGCTGCCCATGACTAAAATAAACAAATGAGATGACTGTAATAAATAAATATAAAATGGTTGTATACGCTTGTGAAATATGGGCCCATTTTTGAGAAATTTGATTATTTTTAATGAAAGGAAAATAAATAAGTAAAAATTCCGGTCCTGAGTACATAAGAATACTTTCTTTTGCTGATACAATATAGTCACTTAAGCTGTGATTAAAAACGGGTAATAAATTCGTCCAGTAAGCATATTTGATTTGGAAATATAGCGTAAACAGAAGGAGCGAAGGGATTATCATCCCCCAAAAACAAATACCGGTAATAACCCTAAAGCCTCCGACAACTAAATAGGAAATCACAATAATCATAGTAAGTGATAAAAACCAAATGGGGGTGAAAGGAAAAACCCAAGTCACCAATACTGATAAATAGGACCTAATAATTGTTGAAACAATTAAAAGCATATATCCATAAAAAAAAATATTTAATACGTTTCCTAGCCATCTCCCAAATAATTGTTGATGTAAAGACATAATATCTCCATTATTTGATTTCTTTAATAAGAAATACAGCAGCCAAATAATGAGATGAATACTGATTCCGACTAATAAAACTGAAACCCATGCATCCTGTTCTGCTCCCTTTATGATTTTACTTTGAAAATTCAACAAGCCTACACCGGTTTGGGTACTGTGAATCAGAAAAAACAAAAAAAAGGGAGATACTGTCAAGCTTGCATTTAATTGTTTACTCACGCTCAATCACCTTTTCTTTTTACTCGCCCATCCCTGCATGAGATAGTTCTATTTTTAAATTAATCTCCATTGCAATAGTTGGGTACACCTTTTCATAAAACTCCTTTTCGTTCCATTTTTTTGAATACGCTCTTGCTAAATCACCTATACCTAAAGGATCGACTTGTTGTTTTTGAAACTTTACGAATAGCTTTTCAAAATCCTTTTTCATTTGTTTTTCCAATTGTTTTTTTAATAATAGATTATTTTGTTTTTTCCTTAAATCTAACCAGTCTGGAAAATCCTTTACCATACCGTTTACTGTTATATTGAATGTCACCTTTGATTTCGAACCATTGTTTCTAATTGATTTTTTGTTTTTTCCATATAAAATAGCTAATATTGCTGTATCCCTGGACTGCCCCTTATGTATGTTGAATTCTGTTTGCCCTCTAATCACTCTTCCTCTTAATATTTTATATAAAAAGCTTTCTTTTTGATCTAAGATAAGTCCCAGTCTGTCTTTTTTTAACACTGCTAGGCCTTCTACTTCAATGTTACCCTTTTGATTTATCTTTAAATATGGTATGGAAGGGTCTCTTCCCTCTCCATAGAAATCAAATAAAAAACTTTGCAACGTTGGAATTGGTACATTTTGAGTTCGATAATTTTGTTCAATCAATTTATATGGATAGTCGCTGTTTCTATCTTTATTTTTCATTAAAAATTCTCCTGCGGGTTCTTCTGAAACAGCTATTAACATATTACTTCCAATCAAGGGATCCCTGCAAACAGTCTTCACAAAATAAGACACCCCATTTACAGCTAGTTCTTTACCAAAGATTAAAAGGTTCAACTTTCCAATTTCTATCGGTTTAGGAGATTGTGCATTTAAAGTTTGTTTTATTAACTGGGATTTCCTTCCTTTCCCCTGTAAAATAGTGCTCCCACCTTTTTTTCATCTTCCGTATAATCAGAATAAAGCACAGTTCCAACATACTGGTTATCAACCTTATCAAAACCTAATACTTTAGGAAGCTGCACATCATCGATAATTTTTTGCCGTGGAAACGAGCAGCCAGGAATAATCAAAATGAGAGGCAAAAGAGCATAAAAACACCTTATATTTTTTTTCTTTTGACTATTCATTATTCATATCATCCTTATCTTGATTTGGTGTATATCTTTTTAGGGAAAGAGGTCTTAAAAATCTGCTTCGTGTCGTTGAAAACTTATATGATGATCGAATAAAACTGTCACGAAAGTTCTTTATTCTAAAAGGAAATAGTGGGACCATATATGGATTCCCCAAGGATTTAAGCTTTAATAAATGTCCTAACAGAAGAACGAACCCTAAGATAATTCCAAAGCCGCCCAAAAATGCTGCAAATAAAATAAGAGGAAACCGGATGAGACGAATGGCATTTGACATTTTAAAGATAGGAGTTGTGAACGAAGCAAGTGCTGACAATGAAACAATAATAAGTAAAACATTACTTGTTAGAGCAGCTTGGACTGATGCCTGACCAATTACAATACCACCTACAATACCCAGTGTTTGTCCAATTTTTGTCGGCAGGCGTGCCCCCGCCTCTCTCAACAATTCAATGGTTATTTCCAAAAAAATAGCTTCTAATACCGGAGGAAATGGAACATGAGCTCTTGAACTAATAAGCGGTTCCAATAAATCATCAGGTACAACTTCATAATGAAAGGTTAATATTGCAACATAGATTGGTGTAGCAAACAACGAGAAAATAACACTAATAATGCGAATGATTCGAAAAAACGACCCAAGTACCCAATTAAGATAATAATCTTCGGGAGAAATGAAAAAATCTAAAATCGTTGTTGGCCCAGTAATAATGTAAGGGGATCCATTCGATAAGATCGCAACTTGCCCCGATACCATCGCATATATAACTCTGTCAATCCGCTCAGTAGACAAAAAAATAGGAAAGGGAGTATTTGAGTTATCTGAAATAATTTGATCAATTTGGGAATTGTCGAAAATAACATCAAAATCGATATCCTTCAATCGCTGTCGAACGGTTTGAATATATTCCGGATTGGTAATACCATCCAAATATGCAATAACTACTTCTGTTTTGGACATTGTACCTATTGTTATTTCCTCAAAAACTAACTCCGGAACTGCTATTTGCTTTCTTAACAGATGAAGATTAATACCAATGTTTTCTACAAACCCAACTTTTGGGCCAATTACACTAAATTCATTTTCAGTATCATTATTTTCTCGATAACCAAGATTCGCATTTTCAACATTTATCGTCAAAAAATCTTCACTGGAAGCCTTGAACTGAAGAATAACATAGCCTTTGATTAGTCTTTTCTCAATATCTAGGGGATTACTTGTTACATGGACGTCCTCAAAAGGAATATATTTTTTTATATCATTCATTTTACTAATTTTCTTTATATGTTCTTGAATTGACGGTAGAAGGAGATCATTTATTTTTTTGGGATCCACCATACTTTTATAGTAACTAATTGTAATATCCTGTTCTTCAGATAAGGAAAATTGATGGAAATCACTCGATTTAGCAGCTTGTTGAAAAATAGTTTTTATTGACTTTGTTTCGTTCTCAGACTTTTGATTATTTAAAAACCGATCTATAAACTTGAAAGACATTTGTATCACCAAATGGATTTGAATTTTCAATTTATTGCTATAGAAGGAGGAAGGTTCAGACTGATATCGTTCAAAATGGATACTATTTATGGGTCATGAGAACCTTCCCCACGGTCTACTTTAATTTAATGCCAATAAATTTCAGCTCTGTCATTTCTTCGATGGCATATTTAATTCCTTCTCTGCCTATCCCACTTTGTTTAACACCGCCGTAAGGCAGATTGTCCTGCCGATAGGTAGAAATATCGTTAATCCAAACTCCGCCAATTTCTAATTGGTCTGCTACCCTGATGGCTCGGTCAATATCCTGGGTGAACACTCCCGCCTGCAAACCGTAAATGGAGTCATTGGCATATCCGATGACTTCCTCTTCTGTATCAAACGGAATGACAGATACGATCGGTGCAAAAACCTCTTCGGCGATGATTTTCATATTGCGATCAACATTGGTCATGATGGTCGGGGAAAGTATGGTCCCGTTTCGTTCACCACCCACTTCTATTTTTGCTCCATTTCGAACCGCGTCATCAATCCATAGCTTTGCCCGCTCGGCTTCTTTCTCGGTAATCATAGGTCCAATGTCTGTCGCTTCCTCCATTGGATCTCCAATTTTTAAAGCCCTTGTTTCTTGTTTGAACTGTTCCAAAAAGGGCTGATAAACATTTTTTTGAACAAAGATTCTTTGAGCATGGATACAAACCTGTCCTGAAAAAGAAAATGCTCCAACCACTAATCTTTTTACAGCCGTTTCTATGTCTCCATCTTCGAAAATAATATTAGGGGAATTGGAGCCTAATTCTAGTGTTACTTTTTTAAATCCGGCGGTTTCGCGGATTTTCTTTCCGACTGCTAAGCTTCCTGTAAACGAAACTTTATGGACTTTTTCGTGTGTAACAAGAGGAGCCCCAACCTCTCCCGTTCCCATTAACAAATTTAATGCCCCATTCGGAAGGCCTGCTTCCTGAAATAACTTGACTAATTTATAACCAGACACTGGTGTTTTCTCGGCAGGTTTGAAAACAATCGTATTCCCTGCAGCAATCGCTGGTGCAATTTTATGCAAGGACAGATTCAGCGGAAAGTTAAAGGGAGTGATGGCTCCCACTACACCCAATGGGATTCGTTTCACCAGCCCCATTCGATTTTCCCCGCCAATGGCTGCATCCATGGCCAGAACTTCCCCTGTAATATTTTTAGCAAGTTCAGAAGCAAACCGGAGGACCTGAACAGAACGATTGATCTCATCTCGGCTATATTTGATTGGTTTTCCAGCCTCTTGAATAATGGTGTCTATAAAGTCCTCCGGCTTTTCTTCTAATAGGTCGGCGGCTTTTCGTAAAATATCGCTCCGTTGATGTGCAGGCATCTTCTTCATCGTAGAATGAAAAGTTTCAAAGGCATTTTCTACTGCATCATTCAGATCCGTTTCAGTCGCTAAAGCTAATTCCGCTACTATTTCTTGGTTGTAAGGATTTTTTACTTCAAGTGTTTCCCGATTAGGTTCATTTCGCTCTTGACCATTGATAATCGAACCGAGCCGCATGTTGATCCTCCCTTTCTTAGCATTGAAGATGACTTAATTTCTCTGTTAATTTCATGTTTTCACTATAATCAACTGGGCAATCAATAAAGACTGGTTTGTTCATGGCTATGGCTTTTTCTAGTGCAGGCTTAAGTTCCTCTGCCCTGTTAATTTGCATTGCTTCAAATCCGTAAGACGAGGCAAGCTGTACAAAGTCAGGATTTCCAAATTTAATATGGGAAGGACGGTTAAACTTTTTCATCTGATGCCATTCGATTAAGCCATACCCTTCATCTCTCCATAATAAAACAATAATCGGGAGATTCAGCCGTTTAGCTGTTTCTAACTCAGCGCCGGTCATTTGAAAAGATCCATCCCCGCAAACAGCGACAACGGTACGATCTGGCTGGGCAAGCTTCGCCCCTATCGCTCCAGGAACCGCGATCCCCATTGATGCAAGCCCATTCGAAATAAGACAGGTATTCGGTTGATAGGTATGGAACATTCTCCCCATCCATACTTTATGGGCCCCCACATCTGAAACCACAATATCCTCTTCTTTTAAAACAGCACGTAAATCGGAAATAATTTTCTGAGGCTTGAGTGGGAAGCTTGTATTGTCACTAAATTGCTGCAGCTCATTCAGTGCCTTATTCCGAACGTTCAATACCCATGAATTATTCCTTTCTCCTGGGGAAAGAACCTTATGTAACTTTTCTAAATTCCGTTTGATATCTCCTACTACATTTAGTTTTACAGGATAATATTGATCGGTCTCTGCTTCTTCTGTATCGATGTGTAAAATGGAGGTGGCACCATTAGGATTCCATTTAGATGGAGCATACTCTGCAATATCAAAACCAATCGCGATAATTAAATCAGAATGATTAAATCCACAAGTAATGTAATCATTCCCGCCAATGCCCGCTGTAAGTAAACTTAAATCATGGGTCCAGGGAAGAGCTCCTTTTCCCATAAAAGTATGGACGACTGGTATATTGATCTTTTCCACTAGAGCCCGTAATTGATCAGCAGCATTTCCTCTCGTTATTCCATTACCTGCTAAAATGATGGGATGCTCAGCCTGTTCAATAAGCTCGGCAGCCTCTTTGATGACTTGGTCCCCTGCTTCTGTTAAAGTATGGACGGTTCCCTTTAAGGGTGTTCCCTCGATCTCCTTTCCAGCAATATCATTGGGAAGATCGATGTGGACTGCCCCTGGTTTATCTTGAGTCGATACTTGAAATGCTTTACGAACTGCCTCAGGTATGATTTCTCCCTTTTTTATTTGTGCATTCCATTTTGTTACAGGCTCATAGATATGAATTAAATCATAATATTGATGACTAATTTTATGCTGCCGGTCTAAACTAGCTTGGCCGGTTATCGCAACAATGGGATTCAAATCCATGTTGGAATTCGCAACACCAGTTAAAAGGTTTGTTGCTCCTGGCCCTAAGGTGGCTAAGCACACACCCGGTTTTCCGGTTAACCTCCCGTAGGTCCCTGCCATAAAAGCAGCACTCGTTTCATGTCGGGTTACGATAAATTTAATCGTTGAATCCAGTAGAGCATCCATCAGATCGATATTTTCCTCGCCTGGTATCCCAAAGATATATTCTACATCCTCTTCCTCTAAACACTTCACTAATAATTCAGCTGCCTTCACGATTACACACCCTTTACAATGGATTGATACACTTCTTCTAATGAATAAACATGATCTCTTTCGTCTTTGTAAACGATATGTTCAGGTTTAAAATGCACGGGGGAATCCAAACCAGCTGCTGCAGCCAGACGGAACAACCCTTCCCGCATACTGATTAAATAATTAGCCGTACGATACTTTTTCTCATCAATGACAAGAGCCTTTTGTAAATGGGGATCGGTTGTGGCTACACCGACCGGGCAAGCATTTGATTGGCATTTTAAGGCTTGGATACAACCTACTGTAATCATTAATGCCCGTGCAATATTGACGAGATCTGCCCCCATCGCAAGAGCAATAGCGATTCGATCAGGTGAAAAAAGTTTGCCTGAGGCAATGATTTTCACTCGATCACGGACGCCATATTTGATGAGGGCATTGTTTACTAATGGAAGCGCAGCTTTAATCGGCAGTCCAACACTGTCAGCCAGCTCCTGATAAGAAGCACCTGTACCGCCTTCACCACCGTCTACGGTGATAAAATCGGGGCCTTTTCCGGTTTCTTTGATGGCTTTTGCCAATTCATCCGCTTCATGCACACTTCCAATAACGCATTTCATTCCAACCGGTTTGCCTGTTTCCTCACGAATCCGTTCCATAAAAGTAAAAAGGGACGGGAAATCACTAAATTCTTTAAAACGATTAGGGCTATCGATGGATTTAAATGGTTCTACCATCCGAATTCTTGCGATTTCCTCTGTTACTTTTTCTCCATCAATATGACCGCCGCGTGTCTTTGCCCCTTGAGCTAATTTAATCTCAAACGCTTTTATTTGAGGGATTTGACTTTTCTCCTTTAATGCTTCCCAGCTGAAATTTCCCTCTCTATCTCTTACCCCAAATAATCCGGGGCCAATTTGCATAATAATATCGACTCCGCCTTTTAAATGATATTCAGATAATCCGCCTTCGCCTGTATTCATCCATGCCCCCTTTGCAATAGCTAAACCTTTTGAGAGTGCGGTAATGGCATGCTCACCTAATGAACCATAACTCATTGCGGACATCCCGATTTGCCCTTTTACAATGAAGGGGTGTTTTAAATTTTTTCCAATCACGATCGCATCCTTATCGTCTAATAAATAGGCGGATGATTCATTTTCCTCTAACACTTCTTTTTTCTGTGTAAATAAAGGTTCTTTTATCAAGAGATAACGATTCGTCGTTACTTTTGTCTCTTGGTCCATTTTTAATTCCTCTGTTAATTTAGGAAACATGGAATTTCGAATATAAAAACCAGCTTCTTCAAAATCCCGTAGTGAACCATATCCCATCACATTACGTTTATACTTTGCTTGTTTTACAATATGTTGAAAATCGATTCGAGAAAAAGGTTTTCCCTCTTTGTTACTATCAAATAAGTACTGACGAAGCTCTGGTCCAATTGTCTCCAAAAAGTACCTTGCACGTCCTAAAACCGGATAGTTACGAAGAATGGGATGCTGTTTTTGCGTTCGGTCGATAAATAATAAATACAATCCTACTACTAGTAAGACCAATACAAACAAAACCAATAAAACAAATACAATGATGATCATAACGTCGGCAATATTCATTATCATTTCCTCCATAAGTAAACACTTAATTGATATTAAAAATGGAATTTATAATGATAAGATTCTCTTTATGGGGAAATTTATCCTTAACGAAAATATGAGCTAAATGTAAAGAGCCTGACCTCAGGTGTGGTAACGTATTTTCACACCAGAAGTCAGGCTGCCTAAATTAACTTACACTTCCTTCGAATTGTACATCCCAATCATCGGATTCATCGTTTGTTTCACAATCGTCAACTTCTGAATAAAGGATGGAATCAACTGCTATTCTTTTTATTTTCATGAACTCCAATCAATGTCCCCTCCTAATTTGTTTATTGTATTCGTATGCATGTCCAACCAATTTTGTTAGGGACAATGGTTTAGAAATTATTAAATGAGTGGAGCCAAACAATTCTTTATATCTTTAGAAAATGTATTGAATTGATATACTAAAGGAATCACCGATTAAGGAGGAAATTGTCATGTTAATAGAAATGTGGACTGATTTTGCTTGACCATTTTGCTATATTGGCAAAAAGCGTCTGGATGACGCTATTCAGAAAATCGATTTTCCTGTTGAAATTGTGTATCGCTGCTTTGAATTAGATCCGTCAACAGGACGAGATGTTCCATATAATGTATACGAAAGTTTATCCAAAAAATATGGGATGAGCCTCGATCAGGCTAAAGCGAGCTGCCGCAACACGGAGCGCATGGCTCGGGACGCTGGATTGGAGTATCACTTTGATAAGGTCATTTTAACCAATACTTTTGATGCTCATCAATTAACGTTGTATGCAAAAAAGTATGGGATGATGAAGGAAATGACCGAACGACTCTTGCGTGCGTATTTCACCGAGGGTAAACATATTGGTGACCACGCCACACTTGTTCAGCTGGCTGAGGAAATTGGATTGGATGGTCCGGCCGTGAAAGAAATGCTGTCAGGTAAGGAAATGAGTGATGCTGTTTACGCAGACGAAGTTCAAGCCCAGCAATACGGGATTCGAAGCGTACCCTTCTTCCTCATTAACAAAAAGTATTCGCTGACCGGGGCTCAGCCTCTTGAAACATTTGTTCAGGCTCTCAAGCAAGTCATGCAGCAGGATGGTCCCTTCACTAACTTAGGCGGGCAAAGCGGTGCCACTTGTGATGATGATGGTTGCGAGATTCCGGAGAAATAGACATAAAGCATGCCGAAAATAAGCAAGCAGTGAATAAGCACTTGCCTATTTTCGGCTCATTGATCATTTTGATTATCTTTATCCCTTGTATGCTTCTCGTAATTTTTCAAGATCAAATTTCTTCATTCCAAGAAATGCTTTCGTTACACGCGCACGTTGCTCCGGTGTGCTCTTGCTCATCATTTCGTCCATCGCACTAGGCACAATCTGCCAGGAAATTCCATATTTATCTTTCAGCCATCCGCATTGCTCGGCTTCAGGAACTGCAGAAAGCTTTTCCCAGTAGTGATCAATCTCTTCTTGTGTGTCGCAATACACCATAAAGGAGAGTGCCTCGTTAAAACTGAATTTATGTTCATGCGCGCTATCCATTGCAGAAAACCACTGGTTTTCAAGCATGAAATCAGAGAACATGATTGTTCCTTCTTTGTCAGGTTCCATGCCTTTAGGATACCGGACCATTAGCCCTTGTTGTGCATTCTTAAATACAGATAAATAAAATTGAATCGCCTCTTCCGCTCTGCCACATTTATCTCCGACAAACAATAGTGAAGGCACAAACGCAGGCCGCTCTTCCCCTTCCGGGTTGGTAAGCATTAACTGCCAAGACAAACCATATTTATCCTGAATCCAGCCAAACTTCTTACTGAACGGATACTCACCAAACGGCATTAACGCTGTGCCGCCTTCGGACAATTTGTTCCAAACCTCAGTTATTTTTTCACTAGCGTCTTTTTCTCGCGAAGGGTCAAAATTAACAATGAAAGACACAGACGGATTGAGCTTGAAATAAGGTCCTGCACTGATGGCCATGAACTTCTGCCCCCAAAGCTCAAAAGTGACTATATCGGAGTCGCCAGAAGGTGTGTCTTTGATTGTTGTTACATTCGTAATTTTGGAGTCTGGGAAAATGGAAGCATAGAATTCTGCAGCTTCTTTTGCCTCCTTGTCATACCATAAATGCGGAACGATTTTTTGATTTGTTTTCGACATAGATTTTCCTCCTTCATTTCAAGCCAAGAGGACAGTTCTTTGGCCTGGGAACAGTCCCTGCAGCAAATAATATCCCTTTTTATTTTAGCACTTTTTTCCACTATTCTGCCAAGCCGAAGGAGAAAATCATTTCAAAAAGAATATTTATGAGTCATTTAAAAAGAAGGTACTGAACTCAGTATCCTTCTTTTTGTAATTATTGTTTTTTCAATTCATTAACAATCTCATTAATGCGTTTTTCCACTTCATATAGGTTCTTCTGCATCCTTTCACGACGACCGGTCAAAACCTGCAATTCCTGTTTTAATTCCTCTGTTTTGCTCATGATATCCCCTCCTGAGAATTTCTCTAACCTGCTTTTTATAACCACCTCATTTTTTCTTCAACGCTAATTCCCTTCTGTCTTCGGCTAAAGGAGGTTGTTCCAGCCAACCGTTCTCAATCACCATATCCATCCAATCATTCCCAATTTTCACATCACCAGAAATGGCCATCATGTAATGTGGAGTCAAGTCCCTTCTGGGTGAGGACGCCCATCCCGTTCCGTAATACACCATGGCGGTTGAGAATAAAAATCCGACCTGATACATCATTAGCTTTTCTGAAAACGGAGAAGTGGTGGATTTTGTCACTTCCGCTTCTAAAGTGGGGGGTGCGGGCAGATTTTCCTTATTCAATAGGTCATGAAACATTTGGATGTGGCTGTCTTTTGTTTTCACGGCATCCAAAAAAAAGGCTCGAACCTTCTTAGATTGAGCGACTTGGCAAAAGGCAACTGTGACTGCTTTCGCCATGATGCTCTTCTTCAAATTAAAGTAAATATCAGTAATCTCAATACAACTTAACGGCCTTTTTTCCCCAAACCAACCTGCTATAAAATTATCGTCTTTGACAAAATCGGGTTTTTCAGGTGGAAAAACCACTGGGGGGCGATAGTACAAGCCTTTTTCCATCAAAATATTCTTTGTCCGATTACATAATTCAATGGCAGAAGCATTACAACTCGTAAAATATTCACGAACGTCATGTCGAGCACTTGTGGTGAGCGCTCCGCTGTACCCATGACAGCTATGTATAGACATGATATTTAAAAAATGCAGACACAATACATCTGAAAAAAGGCGTGGTGTGTTTGGTATCATGTCATGATTCGTAAATCCGATTGGAATTGGAAAACCTTCATTTAAAAAGAATTCTTTTATTATCTTCAAATGTTCGGTACCGAGTGAAATCGCATATTCAAAAACATCTATGATTTCCTTGTCCTCTAGGTGTTCAATCATGTGTTTATGAAAGCAAAGCCCTGCTGTTTCGTTTAAATATTGTGTCCAGAGGGCAGCAATCTCTGCAGAAGTCAATTTGGTTTCATGATTGGAATTCACACAAGACACCTCATTGTTTTTTCATAGATTGTCTTACATGGAATTGAAATATACCTTATCTTTATTTAACGAAACACCCCTAAATTGAATTTATAAACCGGAACTTTATCTTTCGTGGTGGAATGAAAAATAGAATGACAAAAAAGAGTGTACCTAAAATGGTACACTCTTACGTTTAGAAATTTCCATATTATTTTTCCGTGTCAAATATATATTTTCCTACCCAAGCTGCGATTACACCGCCGACAATTGGGGCGATGATATATACCCATAATTGAGAAACGGCATCGCTCCCAGCAAATACTGCTGGTGCAAGGCTTCGTGCAGGGTTTACGGACGATCCGGTCAATGGAATGCCTAATAGGTGAACTAATAATAACGTTAAGCCAATGACAAGCCCCGCGAAAGATGCATTTCCTTTTTTACCTGTTACGACCATAATTACTAAAATGAAGACAAAAGTTAAAACAGCTTCCACTAAAAAGGCTCCTGATGATTCAAGATTGGCAAAGCTATTTTGACCTAGATTCGAAGTAGTCTTGTTCGATAAATTTAAAAAGGTTTGTAATAGTGCAGTCCCTAATAATGCACCAATGACTTGTGCCACGATATACCCTGCTAGTTCCTTTGCATTTATTCGCTTATTGACAAACATAGCGATAGAAACAGCCGGGTTTAAGTGGCAGCCAGATATGGTACCAATACTGTACGCCATTGCAACTAAGGACAATCCGAAGGCGAGGCCAATACCAAAAATGCCGATTCCATCCACTCCGCCGCCTAAAACAGCTGTTCCAGTTCCGAACAAAACCAGTACACATGTGCCAATCAATTCAGCAATCCCCTTTTTCAACATAAAAATTTCCCTCCTCACAAGTGTGAAAACGTGATTTTGTAAAGAATAGGGTCATTTTTGCAGGGTAAGACATGGCTTATCGGTTCCTCATGCAGTTAGACACGTTAAGCTGGCCAGCTATTGTTTTTTCCTTAGAGCTCTAAGTTAATATGAATATATGTGAAATACGGTTCGAATAAGACTTTCTCATCAAGATTTAATCATGGGTTTTAATAACCAGGATAGCGATTCCACCATTCATCTGTTTCTTGATGCCCTGTAAGTAAATCATCCGCAACTTGGATGATGATATCATTCAATTCAACCTTCTCTACCCAGTCTGCTGGGATTTTATTAAGTCCCAAATAGGCTCCAAGAATATTCCCTGTGATGGCACCGGTACTATCACTGTCCCCATTGTGGTTAACGGCAGCTACAATTGCTTTCTTAAAATCACTATTGTATTTCAAAGCACAATATACAGAAACCGCTAATGCTTCTTCCCCCACCCAGCCTTCTCCAAGTTGAGAGA
Source organism: Paenibacillus sp. BSR1-1 (assembly GCF_030403775.1). Classification (GTDB taxonomy): domain Bacteria; phylum Bacillota; class Bacilli; order Bacillales; family Cytobacillaceae; genus Neobacillus. The sequence goes on along the minus strand of NZ_JAQMWQ010000002.1, from coordinate 308,976 downwards.
TAGCCTCATAATCAGAAAGGTCACTTTTTACTACTAAGTCCAGTGCCTTCTCTAAAATCCTTGTGCATTCCTCATGGTGTTCTTTGGTTTTCAGTTCCATAATGCTTTGTTTGACGGCAGTAAGGATATCTGCTCCTTCAATAATGGAAGCGACTATGGATGCAAGGGCGCCTGCTGATAAATAACCTGATGGATGTCCATGAGTTAAGGCGGCACAATCAGCTGCCATATCGAAAGCTCTTTCTTTCAGACAAAAAAGTCCAATTGGAACAACTCGCATGACTCCTCCACAGCCTTTACTATTATTAATGGGTTCTTCAATCGTCCCATGCTTTCTGTTTAATAGAGCGGATAAACATGAATTACCTGGTGCTCTCCTTGCATGGAGTTCTTTAACACCAAGCAGCCAGCCATCATAAATCCATTCGTAATCATCAATTCTTGGATATCCTTGTGTCAACAGCCACCTTTGATAAGCAAAGAATACAACTGATGGTGGATGACAGATTCCTTTCCGAATGCCTCTAGTTTCTGCTCTTAAGATTCCTTCAGCAGTGAAAAGTGTCATTTGCGTGTCATCCGTGATTTGGGCTTTCCCAGACGATACTAGTTGCAAATCTTGAATCCCATTGGGACCATATTGTTGAACAATTTGGTCATGCTTATTAAATTCAACCGGCCAGCCCAAAGCGTCACCGATCGCTCCGCCGATAAGACATCCTCTAAAAAATTCTTGCGTTCTTTTCATAAAAAATTCCTCGCTTTCAAACATTCATTTTGCACGAGTAAAATTTTGAAGGTAAATTGTGTAAACTTGGGTAATAACCATAACCTATTATAAACAAATAGGGTGTACCAAAAATAGCACACCCGTAAAATATAAGAATTGTTAAACTCAACAATGACTTTTCAGACAGCCATAATTAATTGCAGTGCGAAAAGCAGGAAGGAGTTTTCCTTCCTGCTTTTTTATTTATTAGAGCAGCTTTAGCCACTATAAACACTATCACATGTTCCAGGTTTTGGTTCATAAAAACAATGTTCTTTAAATTGACCAGATTTTGGTTGATCGTACCATGTTGCAGGACATGGAGCATGTGGATTGAAATACCATAATGCAAATTTCGCTGGGTGATCTCTCCAGTAGTCCAAATTCTGTTGTGCTAATCTTTTTTCAGAAGTTCTGGCTCTTTGATAAAATACATTCCCTTTTTGAACAGCTTCAAAGGAAAAATTTCCTCCTTGGACTTGAAAAATAACTTGGTTAACTGTTCTTAACCCTTTAAAATCTAAACAATTTGCTACAAGACGATTAACAATGACATTTCCAACATATAACATTCCCTGTTTTCCTTCACCTTCGGCCTCTGCTCTCATCATCCTTGCCATTAAGGCAACGTCCGAAGTCCGGTAACTAGCTCTTGGCATTTTATCACCCCAAAAATATAGTATGAAAAAAAGCCTACAATGTTGTCATAGTTAAAAAAATAAGAGCGCACATGGACTTGCGCATTTTTTTAAGTAAAGATACACTTTCATTGTTTATGCAGTATTATCCATACAATATTTGAAAGAGGGATTAATTATGAGGCATATTAGAAACATTTATTGTGTTGGCCGAAATTACGCGGCCCATGCAAAAGAATTAAATAATGCGGTTCCGACTTCCCCATTTCTATTTTCAAAGCCTACTCATGCCTTTGTGGAAGCCAACGGCCAGGAGATTTATCTGCCAGGAAATCGCGGATCTATCCATTTTGAAACAGAGCTTGTAATCTATATTGGAAGAAAACACGAGAAAGGCATGAAGGCAGATGAAGTGATCGACTTAATGGGAATTGGCATCGATTTTACCTTACGGGATGTTCAAGCTGAATTAAAGAAAAAAGGCTATCCATGGCTGCTTGCCAAAGGGTTTCCAAATTCCGGTGTGGTAAGTAAATTTATTAAATTTCCTGGAATTAACGAATTAATGGATAAGGACTTTACGATGATTAAAAATGGAGAAACAGCACAACAAGGTAATATTAAAAATATGATTTTTGATTTGCAGACAATCGTTGATTTCACCTCCGATCATTTTGGCTTGAACGAAGGTGACATCATCTTTACGGGGACACCAGAAGGAGTCGGCCAAATTATGGACAGAGACCATTTGTCATTAAAATGGGATAACCAAATTCTTGGGGATTGTGTGATTAAATTAAAATGATGCCTGGGGAGACGTTTCTCTTGGTTTTAACTAATCAGATTTAAGCCATGGGAACCGTTTCTGTGGCACCGAAATTTTTCTATCCATTCCGCTACGTTCATGGTAGAATCAAAACGTTGTGAAATTTTCCGGCGGTGATTTACCATAAAAGAATCTGTTGTTATTAAACAAAAATATAAATTATCTCTATCGTTTCGCTTTTTAAAAAAAGACCTCGTCTTTTCTATTTCTATTATACTTGCAGCTGCAAGCTGTTTCATTCAAGCTCCAAAACTGGAGTATATTAATTTCCATGTTTTGGTTTGTCTTTTCAACTTAATGCTGGTGATTAAGGCGTTAGAAGAATTAAAGATATTAGACAAATTGGCGATTAGTTTTTTAAATAAAAGCAAGAATAGTAAATCCGTTTCAGCAATCCTGATTTTGCTTTGTTTTTTTAGTTCGATGATCGTTACAAATGATGTAGCGTTATTGACTTTTGTGCCATTGACCCTTGTTATCAGCAGAAAAACAAATATGCCTATGATGGAGACGGTGATCCTCCAGACTGTCGCTGCCAATATCGGCAGCAGCCTGACACCAATGGGAAACCCGCAAAATTTGTTTATCTATTCCTATTTTGGCATTACGCCTATGCCCTTTTTCTCCACCGTCCTATTCATGGCTATTCTCGGGGTCAGTTCTCTCTATTTTTTCATTCATAGGCTTCGGGGGAGTGAACTAAAAGTAGACCTTACTCCCGTTACAATAGCGGATTGGAAAAAAGCATTGGTTTGGGGACTGGTTCTTGGCGTCATTATTGCCTCTATTTTTGGAATCATCCCTAATCAAATCGCATTCATAATCACTTTGATGATTTCATTTTTATTAAATGCAAAAGTATTACTTAAAATTGATTATTTGCTGTTAGTAACCTTTATTTGTTTTTTTATATTTATAGGAAATATATCTCATTCAGAGGCTGTACAAACCTTTGCTGGAACAAGCTTAAAGAATCCTGCTTCTGTCTATTTCAGTTCCATATTTTTCAGCCAAATAATCAGTAATGTACCTGCCTCCATCCTGCTTTCGAACTTCACAACGGACTGGAAACCTTTGTTACTGGGAGTCAATATCGGAGGGCTGGGAACACTGATTGCTTCTCTCGCCAGCGTCATCTCTTACAAACTGTTTATTCAGTCAAATCCAAGTGAGGCTAAGCAATATTTAATCAAATTTAGTATTTATAATTTTTCCTTTTTGGCGATTTTCGCACTTATTCAGTATGTAATCTTGAAATTTCTAAACATTATTTAACAAACGGTAACCCACTAAAAATGAAGGGCCGCTTTTCCTAATTTAGGATAGCGGCCCTTCTTCATTATTGATTTTCGTATTATTGAATGGCTCTGTTAAACTTGGTTGTTGATTTGCGCTCCAGGCGCGAGCGGTTCGCGGGCGTGCCGGGGAGCCTCCTCGGCGCTTTGGCGCCTCCGGGGTCTCCCCTGCCCCGTGTCTTCGCGCCTTCCGCTCCAATCAACAGTGTTAAAAATCAACAATAGTCTTTAACAAAGCCAATTCAATAAATATTAATTTACTTTTTTTAACAAATGCAATATGATATAAATGTGATATCACTTTCATATCACTTTACTCAGGGAGGGAAACGTATGAGAGAAAAATCCGTTTTTAAAATGAATGGTTTTGCCGCACTAATCCTGGCGTTATTGTGTATTATTTTCGGAGTTTATTTACTGGTAACTGGAACAGATATTCCTGGAAAAGCAGGTGGAGTATTTGTTGTTCTTATAGGTCTCATTATTGCGACAAGTTTAACCGTTGTTCAGCCAAACGAAGCCAAGGTATTAACGTTCTTTGGAACCTATCTGGGTGTCATTAGAGACCAAGGGTTATGGGCAACCATTCCCTTCACCTTCAAACGAAGTGTTTCTTTACGGGTTACCAATTTTAACAGTGAGAAGCTTAAGGTCAATGATTTAGAAGGAAATCCAATTGAAATTGCTGCTGTAGTGGTCTATAAAGTGAGAGATGCCGCAAAAGCCCTTTTTGATGTGGAAAACTATAAAAATTTCATTCAAATCCAAAGCGAAACCGGTATACGTCATATTGCCAGCACCTATGCCTATGATTCGTTCGGAACTACAGAGAACACGCTGACCCTTCGCCAAAATAGTGATGAAGTCGCAGATGTACTCGTATCGGATTTACAAAAAAGACTAGAGGTTGCGGGTGTCGATGTGATCGAGGCACGGATCATGCATCTTGCGTATTCTTCGGAAATCGCCTCTGCCATGCTTCAAAGACAGCAGGCACAAGCTGTTTTATCAGCACGAAAAGTCATTGTCGATGGTGCCGTAGGTCTTGTAAAGGCTGCAATTGACCAGCTAGCGGAGCAGGAAATTGTGGAGTTGGATGAGGAGAAAAAAGCTCAGATGGTGAATAACTTAATGGTAGCAATCGTTTCCGAGAAAGGAACGCAGCCCATCATCAATACAGGAAGCATTTATTAAGGTTGTGTACTAAATGAGTAAAAGAAAATCATTTCCGCTCCGGATTGACCCAAAATTATATGAAGTGCTTGAGAAATGGGCGGAAGATGAAATCAGGAGTGTAAACGCCCAAATCGAAGTCATCTTAAAAGAGGCAGCCAAAAAAGCAGGAAGATTAAAAAAAGAATAAAGTCGAGAGCCAGGGGGACGGTTCTTGTGGTCTAAATTAGTCTAATTTAAACCACGAGAACCGTCCCCTTAGCACTTCCCCGTGGATTTAACATAATATGTAATAATCGTATTTTTCCTAAATGGAGGGATTGTTTTATTAAAAAAATTATTATGAATGATGCGATTCAATCAAAAGAAGTGAGACTCGTATCAGAAAGCGGTCAACAAGTTTTACCTACCGTTCAAGCGCTTAACATGGCGAGTGAATTGGGATTGGATCTTATCCAAATCAGTGCGTCCGACCCGCCAGTTTGTAAGATTTTAGATGGCGGTAAATACAAATTTGAGCTACAGAAAAAAGAAAAGCAGAGCAAACAGAATCAGCAAACAATCGAAACTAAAGAAATTCGGATGTCCATCACAATAGGTGAAAATGACTTTCAAACAAAGGTAAAAAGCGCGATTTCCTTCTTAACAAAAGGGTATTATGTAAAGGTAAGCGTCCGTTTTCGCGGAAGGGAAATCACGCATAAAGAAATTGGCGAAGAACTACTTGCTAATTTTTGCCAACAGGTCAACCACTTAGTAAATTCTAAAACAAATGCTTCCTTACAAGGCCGAATATTATCAATCTTGTTAAAACCATAAACAAGTACAAAAGAAAAATGCGAGAGTCAATTGATCCCTCGCATTTTCTTTTGCATGATTTTTGTTTTCCAGTCACTGGTTATTTCTATTCTTTACCACTCTTATATTATTCCTTACATAGGCCCAATTCTGAGGTGCCGGCAGACTGATTTGCCAGTAAGTTGTGCCAGCTAAATGGTAAATATCCATAAGGTTATACTTTTCAATATAGCTGCGTATGTCTTCAAACCAAACTATATGTTCGTTCGTGCCGCTCCAATAACGATACCATGGTGATTTAGCCGGATCATCAAATTGAATAGATGTTCCATTTAGTATCGCCTGATTTTGTGCAGCAAGCACTGATAATCCCTTCGTTTCCTTTGTAGTGACCACTTTATCATACCCATATAATGCCATGGCGATTAGCATTTTCCCTGGGTTTATTTTAGTTAGAGCGTAGTTTATCACTTGTTCAACCCATCCAATTGGAGAGATTGGGTCGGGCGGGCCGCCAGGATAACCATAATCGAGCGTCATAACCGCCATAAGATCAACCGCATTGCCAATGGCTGCATAATCATAAGCTCCGACAATCCGATTGGTCGGTAAATCCGCTGTTTTGGCATGAACGTTTACTTGTAAAATTAATCCGCCCAGTTGTTTCTTTAATTCTATTAAAAACAAATTAAAATCTTTACGATTTGCCGGTGGGATGAATTCCAGGTCAAGGCTTACACCGCCAAACCCTCTAGTTGTTGTGAGATTGACGATGCTTGTGACTAAATTCTGTCGATAGGTTGAATTTCCAAGTACCTTTCCTGCCAGCTCCGCACTAAACCCCTTGGCCGTAAAGTTTCGAATCATTAATAATGGTGTAATGCTTACTTGATTGCATTTAGCAATAATGGCAGAATCGTCAGTTTCCATAAAAGCAAAACCCTCATCTGTAAAAGTATAATTCACAATCGCTAAATAGGTTAACTGACTGGATAATGAATCTAATATCGAAAGGGTTGCCGGCTCTGCTGAAGGTACCAAAAACCCTAGAGTAGTAATTTCCAAAAATATGTTTGCGGGTATTTTGATGATCTGGCCGACTCGAAGGTGATTGAGATCTATTCCCGGATTAGCAGCACTCATCAAGGTAAGATTAGAGTTAAATGCCTGGGCCAATTTCCATGGGTAATCACCCGTCTTTATACGATAAGCACGGATTGGCAGCGCATTGTCTGGAATATAAAGAGCAAGACCAGGAACTAGAGATGTTGATGTTAATCCATTAACACTAACAATTGAATGAATAGAAACATTATACTGCTTGGAAATTGACCACAGATTTTCTCTGGTACCAACAACATGAACAGACATCTTTTCACCCCTTCCCTATACTAAAGAATTTATGCCATTTCATCATTATTCAGAATTTAGTATTCTTATATTTCTAAGGATAATAGTATCCCTCAACTTCCCACAATGCCCTTCCCCCTCTTCTTGACCCCTTCACGGGAGCTCTGAACCCGCCACAGTGACCGGCACACTCTTTTTGAAACCTTCACGGGCACTCTCAACCCACCACAGTGACCGGCACACTCTTTTTGAAATCTTCACGGGCACTCTCAACCCACCACAGTGACCGGCACACTCTTTTTGAAACCTTCATGGGCACTCTCAACCCACCACAGTGACCGGCACACTCTTTTTGAAACCTTCATGGGCACTCTGAACCCGCCACAATGCCCGTCATCCTCCTTTTTACATCATCACGGGCACTCTCAACCCGCCACAGTGCCCATCACCCTCTTTTCAAAAACATCACGGGCACTGTGAACCTAGCACAGTGCCCGTGAAAAAAATCTTATTAAACACTTTTTACTCTCTTTTTTGAAGGTGGAGTCATATAGGTCAAGCGACTTTGTTTTACTCCCATCGTAATTAAGCTTTCTATCATTCTTGTTGCTGCAAATGCAGGATCGATCACGGGAACATCATAGCCGTTATGCCTAAGGCTCTCTTGAAGCTCCTCTGCTACCCCCATGAAGCCGGTGCAGCCTAACACAAGCACATGAGCGTTATCAAGTTCAATTGCCTTAATCATTTCTTCATACAATGCATTTTTCAACTTTTCCTTTTCATGAACCTCTAAAACGGGAATGTTTACGTATCTGACAGAAGCGAGATTTCCATTTACCCCCACAGTTTTACTAATGTTTTCAATCATCGGGACAACGTTTGGTAATACGGTTACAACCGAAAAAGATTTTCCCAAAGCACTTGCAAATAACATGGAGGATTCACATGGGCCAACAACTGGAATATTCAAAACTTCTCTTGCAGGCTTCACACCGGGATCTCCAAAACAATCACTAATGACCCCGTCGTACCCCTCGTTTTCTGCCTCAATTGCTTTTTCTAAGAAATTAGGAATACAAAGCGCTTCATCATATTCACTTTCTACAGATTCAGGGCCATAATCTAGGTTGACAACGCCGATTTCCGTAGATTCAGAAGAATAATATGTAAATTCCTTTTTAATTTCCTCATTGAAAATATCTGAAGTAATTGGCATAATAACTTTGATTTTCATCCAAATGCACTCCTTTATTTTAATTTACGGCCAGCAGGAAGTTTCCCACTGGCCTTTAATTACGCGTTCAGTTGTGATATAACAGCCTACACTAATTGCTGTGCTTGGAATTGCGCTAATTCACCTGCTGCTTTCACACGGATACGTGTGGCATTTCCTGGCATGTAGGCAAGCGGAACATCTTCAATATCTACTATAACTAGCGATTCAGGATCAGCTCCTGCATTGATGGCCTCGCTTCTTGCGATGGACTTGGCATCTTCCAGCGCTTTTTCCCGGCCAATGGTATCGAGGGTGTAGACCTTTTCGACTTGGCCGCTTACTTGGGAAATCGCTGACCCAATGGCATTGGCAACCCCGGAATGCTGCGGCCTGATTACCTCAGATGCACCCTTTAAAGTTTCCGGAAGTAATATGCTGCCTCCGCCAACGAGAATCACCGGTACTGGAGCCGCACTTGTTTTCATCTTATCAATCGCTTCCTCGACCAACTCTACCATTTTTTGATAGACTTTCTCTAATAGTGATTTATCCAAATGAGCAACCTTTGCTGGATCTCCCAATTCTACCTTGCCGAGTGCAACCGCAACGTCCGTTGTGGTTAACGTATCTCCTCCAAAAATTAACCCCTTCTCAGGCAGACGGTAGCCTACGCTATCTGGTCCAACGGTGAATTCACCGTTTTCTTGGATGCGAACAATGGTACCGCCGCCTAGGCCGATGGAAACAAGGTCCGGCATCCGGAAATTGGTCCGGGCTCCGCCGATTTCAACCGCTAGTGACGATTCCCTTGGGAACGATTGGACTAACACACCAACATCTGATGTCGTACCACCAACATCCACCACAATCGCATCACTAAGATCGCTTAAATAAGAGGCGCCGCGCAAGGAGTTTGTCGGACCGCAGGCTACGGTGAAAATCGGATATTTAACCGCGTACTCGACTGACATCAATGTACCGTCGTTTTGTCCGAAGAATACTCTCGCATCAATACCTTCCGCTTTTAACGCATTGATGAAGCCATCTGCTGCGGTTTTTGCCACATTGACAACCGCCGCATTCAAAATCGTCGCATTTTCTCTTTCCAACAATCCAACTGACCCAATTTCAGATGATAACGAAATCGCCACATCTTCTCCAAGAACTTCTTTCAAAATCTCACCAGCGCGTTGTTCGTGGGATTGCGTTACTGGGGAGAACACAGATGTAATCGCTACAGAATCTACTTTCCCTTTGATTTCATAAGCAATTTCATATAAACGTTCTTCTTCTAAGTCCACGATTTCCCGGCCGTCAAATTCGTGTCCCCCACGGATCAGATAAACATGCTTGCCAAGTGCTGCGCGGAGATCGTCCAGCACGCCAATCAGCGGCTTAACGGCTAATGTCGCAGGTGCCCCAATCCGGATCGAAGCAATGTTATTCAAGCGTTTCCGTTCCACGATAGCATTGGTACAATGAGTCGTTCCAAGCATGGCATATTTTATCTGATCACGCGGAACATTGGCATCGTCAATGATCTTTTTCATGGCATTGTAAATACCAGTCGCGACATCTTCTGTCGTTGCTGCTTTCGTTTCAGAAACTACCTGATTATTTTGATCTAAAAGTACGGCGTCCGTATGGGTTCCGCCTACATCGATTCCAATTCGATAGATACTCATTATAAAGCCACTCCTTTTTTCACAAGCTCTTCTACTGGTACATAATCCACATTGTAGCCAAAGTATTTTGGACCTACCGTGTCAATTCCCTTCGCCGTTCTCCATTTCGGGTGACATGGAATACCTATAACAACACATCTGGCTCCATAACGAATACCTTCTGTTGTAATCGGAAGTCCGGTTTCTGCATCGAGAACAGCAATAAGGTCAGGCGTGACGCAAAGTAACCGCTGTTCTGTCTGTGCGATTAAATGTTCATTTTGGAAGCTTAAGGTGCACGTTTCACCTTTATACTCATTTAATCCCTCAATTTTCGCCTCGCCTCTGGCAAACCCTGTTTCGGTTTTCCGGTTAATATCACTCACTTTACCACTGAACAGTTCAAAGCCACCGACTGTTTTCAAGACTTGTTCAATAGGATTTACATTGTTGACTTTAGCAAGGCGGATTGCTTTTCCAATCTCCTCTTCGAGCTTTAGGATTCCATGAATCCCGCTTTGTTTCAATTCCTTCGCTGTCATCGGATAAATTGCACACATAACAGAACCGCCCATTTGAATGGTTGCAGCACGGGCAATCCGCTCCGTCCAAACATTATTGATCGTTGATAGAAGCAGAGTGTTTCCTTTTTCATCCGCCAACATCCCAGGAGTGGCAGATATGCCATCCAAATAAAAGGTCACCATTTGCAGTTCAGGAAAGGCACGTCCCATTCCATCTGCATCGATAACAGGAAGACCTAATCTTGCCGCGGTAGCAAAAGGAAGCATGGAGTTCACACCGCCCGCTTCGATTGGGAAGGTTGCATATATCTTTTTCCCTAAATATTCTTCAAGATTTTTAAAGGCCTCGATGGCTTCCTCTCCGCTAGGTGCTTTTTCGAGCATAACGGTTGGTGCACCCATCATTGAGGATGGAACAACTAATGCGTCCTCAGGTACTTCATCTGGATCCAAAAGAGTTACTTCTCCATATTCTTCTATCGCCTGCAGGGCCATCAGTTTTCCAATGTACGGGTCACCACCGCCGCCTGTTCCGAGAAGTGCAGCTCCCACCGCTATATCTTCAATTTGTTGTTTTCCGATTTTTCTCATATTCTAAAAACCTCCAATATTCAGATAATTTATTATGCAGCTTGCCCTTTTGAAGCATTTTTGTTAAAAACTGACTTTACGATTAGCATTCCAACGTAATATACGACTGCACTTACTACAAGAGAATTGATCGATGGAATACCTGCTTTGACAAAATAACCAGCGGCAAAACCTGAACCCCAGGCAATCAAGGTAATTGGGCTCATTTTTTCCACCTTTTCTGGCAATGTTCCAGTGAGCCTGCTCTCATCCAATTCTTTGCGGTGCGTTTTTAAAACAAAATAATCAATGACCATAATCCCGGCAACTGGCGGAATAAATACCCCTAATAGAATCAAGAAGTCAACGAATTTATCGAGGATTCCCATGACGGAAAGAATGGTTCCGATTACCCCAATGACAAGGGTGACCAGCCCGCGATTTAATTTCAGATTAAAGACGGAATCAAAAATGTTCGTAAAACCTAAGGATGAAGAATATAAGTTCAAATTATTAATTTTAATGGTAGAAAATACAACGACGATAGCTCCAAGCCAGCCGGATGTTTGCATCATAATGCTGACAACGTCATTTGTCTTTGCTGCAAGTGCCATTAGCACCGCAATTATGTTAATCCCAAGTTCACCGACAAAGGTTCCAATCATCGTCATCCAAAATACATCCTTACCATTTTTCGCAAAACGGCTAAAGTCAGGCGTAATGACTGCACCGATGATAAAGCCTCCAGCTACCATTGTCGCTGCCATACCAAGTGATAAAGGCTCCCCTGCAGGCTGGCTATGTGTTAAATCGAAAACCGAATGTTTACTAAGAACTTCATAGATTCCAACACCGACTGCTAATAAAAAGGCAGGTACGGCAATGGTTGCCGTTGCACTCAACAATTTAAATCCAAAAATAACAAGGATTGTTACACCTAATCCGGTAAGTGTTGCGGCAACAGGAAGAGTTAATTTCCCATTTGAAGATTGAACCAATCCATTGGCAAACACGGAGTTTTGTACACCAAACCAGCCGATACAGGCAATCGCAATAATCGCCCCGATAATACTTGATCCATAGCGGCCAAATCCGGTCCAGCGTGACAATAGACTCGTTGAAAGACCCTCTCGTGCACCTGCATACCCTAATAGAAAACTAATGACCTGTAATATGACGCTGCCGAACATCGTAGCCCAAAACGCCTGCCAAAAAGTCATTCCATAACCTAATGCCGCACCCAAAATAAACTGGGAAATGGTAGCGAGAGCCCCGACCCTTACAATCGTAATGCTCCACAACGAATGACGTGCTGTTTGTGGTACCCTTGATAACGAGTAGTCATCACCTAAGCTAATTTTCTTTTCCATTTGGATCAACCCCAATTTAAATTTTTATAGACGAACCATCGCCTGCAGGTATAAGTTGCAAATCTCCAATCGCCTTCATTCGAATTCTCAATACTTCCCCCTTAAAATAATCAAAAGGAAATTCTTCAATTGAATCCACCTTTATGCTCTCTTCTTTTGCTCCTTTACGAAGAAGCTGTTGAAAAAGCTTCCCTTTTTCTTGCTCAATAATCTCTTCTTTCGTCTGATTCATTAACCAAAACACCTTATCGTACTGGGCACTCAGAGGGGCATAACAGGCACCGATGGCATTACTAATATGGTTGCAAAGAGGATGGTATACTCTTTTGTATTTACCGAATAAACGGTTAACTAGTAATTTGCTTCCTCCGCCAACTAAAACAACGGGTAGTCCATCGCTGTTCACCTCTAGACGAGCAATCTTTTCCTTAATTTCCTGGGTTACTTTTTTAATGACCATTTGACAATCTTCATATGATAACTTTTCCAATCTATCTAATGTCATCTTTTCGTCTGCAAACATCTCTGGATTCACTTTTAAGAATGAGTCCGTTATAGTCCACGAATCTCCTCCCCAAGAAATACCTTGATGCTCGAGGTCATTGGCAATTGTTTCTTTTATTTGAACAACTCCGTTGTCTATCGAAATCAAGCTTCCGCCTCCAATAGGCAATGAATACATCTTGGGTACTCGCAAATTGACATCAATGTTTAAAAAAGAGGATGAGCTCTCAGTCGATTCCGGTTGCCCATTGCGAATTTTCCCGATTTCAATCGTACTCCCTCCAAAATCTACGACAATACATTCTCGTAAACCACTTAAAATGCTTGCCCCTCTGAAACTATTCGTTGCCCCGGAACCAATCGTGAAAATTGGGTAATCGATGGCTTCATGCAGCTCAATCAATGAACCATCATTTTGTGTAAGCCAGCATGGGCAGTTAAGGTTCAGCTTTCGAAATAAATCGGTTAATTCCATCATGGCTTGACGAATAACCTTTGATAATATGGCATTTAAAAGGGCAGCATTTTCTCTTTCAATGAAGCCAAAGCTTCCTAATTCGTGGGACATCGTTATTGGCATCTCTGGGAAAACATTTTTTAGTTGATCCCTTAAGTAAAACTCTTCTATCGGATTTAATGGCGAATTTACTGCTGCAATACAAATTGCTTCAATGTTTTCCTTTATTAAATCTCGATAAAGGTTATCCAATTCCTGCGGGACAAGAGTTTGTTTTGAATCGTCATAAAAATGCTTAAGATGATAAACCTTCCCAATATACCGTTTCAGATGTTCGGGCCAAAATAAAGCTGGTTTCACGTGTGAAGGGCTTTTCATGATGCGAATGACCGCGGTTTTCGATAGTTGTACAGGATGATAAAGGGCATTTTGTACATGGGTCGTCCCGATAAAGATGCCTTCGATTTGTTCTGGAACGATCCGTGCGTCCTTGATTACGGCCTTCGTTGCTGCTTCTATTCCTGAAATAATATCATTTGAGGTAAGTTGCTTTTTCCAGGAAAGCAGTTTCCCTTCGTTGCCGACGATGACGACATCTGTATTCGTTCCACCTACGTCAATTCCAAGCTTCATCATGGTGTTCTCCCTGCAATGGTTGATAAGAAACAGCTAAATTAAAATTTCGGGGCCCTACATATTCCAGCATTTCCTTAGTCCGAAGAATGTTGGGGGCAGGAACAGCCAGTATGATGACGGACAAACCACGTTGGATTTCGGAAACATTATAGGGACTTAGTTTTTCAGCATCTAAGACAAGAATTAAATCAGGCGTGGTGCAGATATAATTTTTTTCCTTAATGGAAATGAATTCATTTCTAAATTCGATCTCCACTTTTTTATTGGAAAAAGAAGATTGGCCATCCACGGCGAATTTCCCAATCAAGCTCTCAGATTCGAACCACCTGCTCACTTCCGATACGACACCTGAGATAATGGGAATGGGTTTTCCATAAAGGGAGTTGTCGAAAACAGCCATCATTTCTTCCATTTTTTCACTTACCCTTAATTCTTTTGTTAACGCTTTTCCTAGGCGAAAAATCAAATAAAGGGAACCAGGAATCATGGAAGCTTTTACTTTACTCGCTTTTGCCCCAAAACCTGCAAAATGAACATTTCCACCGTTTTTCATCATAAAATCCTTTGCCGTTTCTGAAACGAGCTGAATATCTTCAACCCTTTGAATGATTGTTCTTGTCTCTTCGGCTAGAAGGACAAGTGGTGAAATAGAATTTTGATTGAGATGAAAGGTTGTCATCGAAATTTCAGGAAAGGCCCTGCCCATGTAATCCCCATCGACTACCGGTAAATGGTTTAGAAAGGCTGTCAGGATGGGGGCTAATCCATTCACTCCACCTATTTCAACGGAAATGACGGCTTCCGCCTTTTGCTGGACACTATTCTCATACAGCTGTAAAGCCTGACTCTCCTCTTCTCCGGAAGGGATGCGTTCATTGTAAAAAACCGTTGATCCCATCATACCCGTTCCTACCACCCATTCATCTTCGAGATCTGCTAGGGTCTTAACTGTTATCGTGTCATCCTCTTTCATCATCGATAAAAGTAAGTTCTGAATGGTAAGGAGATTACCACCACCTCCACAGCCAATTAATTTTGCACCTATTGCTAATAGTGGAATATCCTGCTTTTTAATTTGCCATGTCATAGAATGCTCCCCTTTCCTATTACTAATGCAAGGATCGTGCCAAAATAATAAAACCTCTGAAGCCAGAGGATAAAAGGATGTTACTGATTTAATTTTGAGAATTATGAGAAAAATTTGATAATGATAATTTGAAATTACCTTCAAAAAAGCTCTTTTTCTCATGTTTTTTAATCTTTTCTCAAATTTTCTCACTTTTTATTGAACTTTATTTGATTTTGTATTTATTAATCTTCCGATATAACGTTGGCAAACTTATATTCAAATGGATTGCCACCTTCTTTTTAGCGGCGGTTCCTCGGCCATACTGATCTAATAATTCGATAATCTTTTCTTTCTCGTCCAATTTCCGATCCGTTCTGCGAGGCAGAGGATTTTCATCTTCATTCACCGCACCTATTTTAGCCGTCGTCCGCAAATAATCAGGCAGGCTTTCAACTGTCACCAATTCGCCGATTTCCAATTGAACGAAATGATAAACCACGTTCTGCAATTCTCGAACATTGCCTGGCCAGGAGTAGGCCAGCAATCGTTCGAACACTTCGGGAGATATTCTTTTTGGCGAGCGGAATTGCTCTTTAGAAAATTTATTTAAATAAAAATCGATGAGGATGGGAATATCTTCTCTCCGCTCTCTAATAGGCGGAATCATGATGGGAATAACATTTAACCGGTAATACAAATCCTCGCGGAAATCCCCCCTTGCCACAAGGTCCTCAAGATTTCGATGTGTGGCTGTAATGATGCGCACATTCACAGGTGTACTCTTTGTATCACCCACTCTTTCGATTTTTCGTTCTTGGACCACACGAAGTAATTTTGCCTGTAAGGGAAATGGAAGATCGCCAATTTCGTCCAAGAAAATCGTACCACCATCTGCTAGTTCAAATCTTCCTGCTTTATCGGAGGTTGCCCCGGTAAAAGCTCCTTTGACATGCCCAAATAGCTCGCTTTCTAGTAAGGATTCAGGAATAGCTGCACAATTTAAAGGGATAAACGGACCATCCTTTCTGTAGCTTGCTTGGTGTATAGCCTGGGCAAACACTTCTTTTCCTGTCCCGCTCTCTCCCCTTACGATGACCGTTGTATCACTTGGAGCAATCCTAATGGCAATGTCGACGACATTTTGAATAGGAACACTGGTACCTTTGATATCATGAAAGCTATAAAGGACACGTTGTTCTGAAATCTTCTTTTTCAAATCTTTTACCGGAGTTAATCGGATAAGGTAAGAAACAAAGATTCCATCAGCAAGCAAAGGTTTCACCATTGCAGTAAATGCTTTTAACTTACCGCTTGGCAGCAAGCACGAAATTTTCCATTCCTGCTGCTTCTTACTTGTTTTCATTTTTTTCCAATCGTCTTGTGAGAGGATATCTGAAATATTCTCACCGATTAAGACCGATCTTACTTTATTAAATTCTAAACAGACACGATTACTTACATTATGTATCGTTCCATCAAGGCCAACGATTAACACTGGTTCTTCGATAAACGAAAAAATCCCATTTACTTCTTCCAATATAGAGTGGTTCGTATGCCGCAATTGGTTAATCTCTAATGTGTTACAAATCCATTCCCTGCAAAAATCCAGCCGGACGTCTAGTTGGTTTTCGTTTTCAATCAGCCAAGATTCATACCCCTCTAAAGCTGCAGCCACCAGAACCCCTACTACCTTTCTCTCCTGAAAAATTGCCTTTATCATAAAGGTATCGGTTTGGAAATATTCTTTAATGGAACAACTCTCGCATGTATGCTCCAATTTGTTTTTCACGAACATATCCATACCTGTTTGAATCACCTTATTGAGAATGGGACAATTTCTCTGATTCATGTTATCAGGAAGAAGTTCAACTTTTACAGGATAAGCATCAAATATTTTTTTATAATCAATTTCTGTTTCCATATGTATCACCTATGCCATTAAAGCAATTCTTTCTATATATAAAATCATTAAGAAAATTTTATCAAAACTGAAGCAAAAACAATAATGGAAATCACTAATTAGTTTGCACAAAAACGTATGATTGGTTGAATCAATGACTTTTTGTTAAAAATAAGGCCAGAAGTTCATGGGGACGGTTCGCTGGACCCATGAATCGAAAGGTAGGTTATGCCGATGATGCAAATTGAATTGTATGGTACGGTCTTTTATGATCCTGCAACAAATGAATGGACGGGATCTGGTACGGGTTGGTGGATTGAAAAAACGGAAAAAAATATTGCCAAGATCACGTTTGAGGAAGCGATTACGTTTGATCCTAGAAAACCGTCAAAAACGAATAATTACAGTTTGTCCATCAGTAATATCAATGATAATGGAAATGTAGATTCCTATAACGTCGATGAGGATGGGTTTATTCTTTGCTGGGAGGATTATTCCAACGACACCTGCATCGCTTCTTTTCAAGTCATAGGAACAAAAGTCAGTTTCGTCCCTAATGACAGAGCTCTTGGAACGGACGAAAGCGTTGCGGATATCTACGCTGCTGAGCTTCTTTTTAGTTATGAAGCGAAATATGGTGTCATTTCACTGATGGGTTCAGGATCCATTTCCTCCAAGGAAATTGCAGAGAAGAAGTTACATATCTTGAACAGCCATGCAGAAAAATTGCAGACCGCCATTGAAAAGGACCAAGACCCCTTCAATATGATACTGCTTCAGGGTAAATTGGAAAGAACAAAGATTAAAATGGAACGGCAACATCGAATCGTTGAGAAAAGTGCAAAATATTGGGATTCAGCACTAAAATTCGGAGAATTGTGGGGACATTATTCTGCTAATGAACAAGAAAAAGCACTTGGAGGCTGTTATGTTCCTCTTTGTACTGGGGGAGGTCCAGGTATCATGCGGGCAGGCGCACAAGGGGCACGAAGCCAGCATGCCCATGTGATCGGGATTGACTGTCAGTTTGGTGTCGACAATTTTTTCAATTTAAAGGATACCTATTCTGTCCATTCCAATCAACGTCTAAGGATGAATAATTTTTCGATTAGAGAAGGAGTTTTGATCAATTACTCTCATGTCATTCTGTTTTGGCCTGGAGGTTTTGGGACTGCCTGGGAAGTATATGAAACTCTATCAAAAATACAAACCAATCACCTTCGAAGACACCGAACCAAGGCTATTTTTGTCCATCCTGAGTATTGGGAGCCTTTCTTTAAATGTATCGACCATATGCGTGAGTATGGTGCCATTAATAGCTATGGGGATCGGATAAAGATCCCTGGTGTAGATGACCACCTGCCCGATGAAGCCTATTTGGCCGAAGTGGCATCCGGCCCGGAGGAAGCATTTGAAAAAACAAGAGCTTATGTCGAGCAACTATACCGGAAAAATCAATTAACATTAAAAGCCTGAATATCGAAGATTTCTAAAGGGAATCAGACACGGCTTCTATTCTGATTCCCTTTGGGGGACCTTCTGATATTGCTCATTTGGCAGACACATATCCAAAATCATAATCAAAACAAACCTGATAAAGTTCCTCTATTTCTTCCCTGCTAGGGACTTTAGGATTGTTCCCAGGACTGCCGCTGGTAATAGCATCGGATGCCATTTTACTGATGAAACTATCAAATTTCTGTTTATCTATTCCCCACTCTTTCAGGTTAGGAATGTTCAATACCTTGCAAAGATGCTTAACAGCGGCTACAGCCACCTTAGCAGCAACTTCATCCGTCAGGCTCTTATCAGGTTCAAAAATCCTGCCCAAATCTGCTAATCTTTCAATACATGAGTCCTTGGAAAATTCTAATACAGCAGGCAAAAGCATGGCATTTGAAAAGCCATGTGGAACATGAAAAAGCGCACCAATCGGTCTGGACATACCATGGACCAAACATACAGAAGCATTAGAAAAAGCTATACCTGCTTGAAGAGCCCCTAATGACATGGCTTCCCTTGCATCAATATTTTCTCCATCCTCATAAGCAGCAACAAGATTATGGACAATTAATTTCATTGCGGATAAAGCCAATACATCCGTCATTGGATGGGACTTCCTTGAAATATAGGCCTCGATGGCATGACTAAGTGCATCAACACCCGTTGCAGCCGTTACATGCTGCGGCGAAGGCATTGTTAAAATCGGATCTACTATTGCAACCGACGGCATAAAGGCTGGCTGTTTTATCATCATTTTGACATTATTTGAAGTATTTGTGATAACAGTTACATCAGTCGCCTCCGAACCGGTCCCTGCTGTCGTGGGAATGGCAATATGGGGAACTGGAGTAACGTCCGCTGCCTTTCCTCCGTTCATATAATCACCAATATAACCATAATTAGTGGCCAGGACCGCAACGGCTTTTGCTGTATCAATGCAGCTTCCCCCACCAAGGGAAATAACCAAATCACAATTTTCCACTCGAAAAAGTTCCAATGATTCTTCTACAAATTTGTCCGTCGGTTCTGACTTCACACCGAGATAAACTACACTCTCAACATCATTCTCCGAAAGCATTTCCTGGCTAATACGCACAAATCCAAGCTGATCGATGATCTCATCGCTGACGATTAAAGCCTTTTTACCAAATTGTGTTGCCTGGTTACCAATCTCTTTAAACGCGTTTCTACCATAAATAATTGCTTGTGGCGCTCTAAAAAAATTAAAAGTTTCCAATCAAAGTCCCCTCCCAAAGTCAGCCTATTCTATGTAGGCCAGGTTTATGAATGGTACGAAATAGAATCATAGAAAAGAGAATGTTCTGTTAATGGCCAAAATTTCTCAAATCGTTTTTTGCATCCTTTCCAGGTTTGGCTGCTTTTTCAAATCTTGATGAAATATATGCAAATAATAAATAACAAACGAGAAGGAATCCGGCTGCAAATTTTTCATTTGGTGCAACAGGCCCCCATACGGTACTTGCATTTAAAAGGAGAAGAAACAAATAAAATGTGAGCGTTTGATATTTTTTCTTTTGCTTTGTAGTTTGATAGTAGATTAGTATTGCTGCCCCAAGTAAAATCGCTTCTAAGGTAAAACTCCAAAGTGCACTAGAATATAAACCGAAACCTACTTTAAAAGAATTGCCAATAATCGGGAGATCCTTGCTGTGAACAATTAAATCCAAAATCCAGTGTGAGAAGACAGCGATTCCCATAAGTAAGGATTTACTTGTTAAAAACTCTTTGTTTCGATTTGACGGTAAAAAACGATAAAAGATTACCATTAATACAGACAAAACTAATGAACCAATTAAACTATGTGAATAGGGCATATAGTCAAGGTGAATATGGCTTCCGGGTAAACCTGTTTTTGTATCAGCTTTTTCAATTCCAAGAAAAATGAATATACTCCATACAATGTCCATCAATTGGGCAGCTAAAAATAAATGCCATAAAGGGATACCATAGTCCTTCCTTTTCAAAACATAACTGACTGAATAGTGACCAATAAACACACCAATTCCTCCTTCAGAGCAAAAAATATATCGCTTTAAATTCATTATATGTTTGAATATTGACCAATATTTAACGATATAGAATGTGCTATGAAAGGTTTATCAGTAATATGATATTAATATTCTTGATTGACTAGCTTTATATTTTAAAAGACTTGGAGATGATCCATATGAGTCACTTTTCACCCGTTAATGGATGGCTGCATTATACGAATCGTACGAAACAAGCTCCAGAAATTATGTCTAAAAGACGTGTCGATTTGAGTTATCAAAATGCTTCTGCTGAGGATCTTGGTCAAGGTTTCAAACGTTATACGTGGAGATCTGGAGTTCTGATTAATAGTCGTGAATATCTAGACTTTCGATTAGAAGCACGCGAAAATGAAAGCGTTGTCAATTCAGGATACTTAACTAATCCAATGGAAAATATCTTTTCTTTACAAAATGGCCCTATCAAACCGAATGTCATGGTTTTAGTCCTCCACAATGCCTCAAATGCCGAATCCGCAATTTCCCCTTGGCTCGTGGTTAAGGAATAGGGGCTAGCTATTAAAATTTCTATTCAAATATAAAAACCTCGTTGAAAAAAGTTACACTTATCCCAACGAGGTCTCTTTCTGCTTACTAATTATTATATCATCACATCGCAACTAAAAAAACTTTCAACTCATCCTAATGAAGTTTATCTCTTTTCAATTTCCCCATCTTTATTGCGTGAAAATCTTCCAGATTCAAGCTCATTGACAGGATCAAGACGGCCCCATGGCCAGCCCCCGAACTCTGTTCTGCGAAATTCGCTAAATGCATTCCGAATTTCCTGTTCGGTTGTCATGACAAAGGGTCCATATTGCACGACCGGTTCTTTTATTGGCTCACCTTCAAGAACCAGCAAATACCCTTCTTTGGCTCCATTGGTAATCTCGGTTTCTTGGTCCCCTGCCAGTTTAACACGGTGAGAAGCTGGAATAACATTCCCATCTATAAGAATTTCATCACCTTGATAAAAATACAAATTTCTATTTAATGTATCTGAAACAGATGGCAGAGTGAAAGAAGCGTTTGGTTCCATATGAATAAGATAAATGCCAACATGGTGGTTTGAGTCCTTGGCCCATGAGGCATTGGTTGGCTCTAAACTAGTCTTCGCCTGCAATTTACCTGCGATCAATTTCACCGTTGTTTTCTTTCCATTTGGACTAATTGACTGAATTTCAGGTATTTCTTCAGACCACAGCATCTTATATTCTGGATCTGCCGATTTATTTTTTGCTGGAAGGTTCAGCCAAATTTGAAAGAGCTCAAGCGGGTTCCCTTTATCCTGGTGAACGAGCGGGAACATTTCCGTATGCTGACAGCCACGCCCGGTTGTCAGCCATTGCACATCGCCATTCCCATAGCGCCCCGAGGCTCCCATGGAATCAAAATGATCAACAAACCCTTCTAAAACCACTGTTACCGTTTCAAACCCACAATGTGGATGCGCAGGGAATCCTGGTACTGTTTTTCCATGATACATGCGAAAGCCATCACGCAACGTAAAATCTTCACCTAGGTTCCTGCCTTCTAAGGAGGTACTTGGTCCCTGCTTTTCATTTCCCGGTGGATAAGCATCTTTATGATACATCGTTGCGAGGAACGGATCCTCTGTTTGCCAGGGAAAGCCCAGCCTTTGTATTGTTAAAACTTTTTTGGCTGACATAATTCTCCTCCATTAATTTCGTAAAAGTATTACTCCATAACATGCTGTTTCATGGAGTTTAATTCAGAAGAAAGCTCCATAAACCATTTCTTATCCCCTGTTGCTAATGCCAGGTCAATTAGGAATTGAATTTGCGTTTTATTAGTCACATTAGAAACAGGTAATGCTTTAACCTGTTTACTTAAAAATGGAATGGTTTTACCTATCTTATTATTATTGTCACTTGTTACAACAGTCACCTTTACTGCCCCGTCCGGAATATCTGGTAATAGTGAATCAACGTACCCAATGATTAATTCACCATCCAGTGATTCTCCTTTGATCCAGTCACCCGGTTTTAAAAACATACTTAATCACCTTCATCTATCTGTAATTTTTTTTATTACATTTCCAATAAAAAACTTTGCAGCCATACTATTCGGTTATAGCCGCTTTTTAACCAGATCAACAACCTCTTTAATGGTATAACCCATTAAATATTCACCCATATGTTCTTCAGCACCTAAGAAAATGCTGCAGAGCACTCTTTGCATGTTCGCCCCTACAATGCATTGTTCATTTGATTCAGGACATTTAGGCTGCAGGGCACCTTCTGAGGTAATTTTATATATATCCCAAAGATTTACTTCACTAAGATCTAGCGCAAATAGAAATCCGCCGCCAGTTCCCTCTTTCGATTTAATGAATCCATGTTTTTTTAACAAACTTAACACTTTTCGTATACGAACCGGATGCACTCCGGCACTTTCGGAAATAGCATCACTTGTTGACATTCGGTCCGGCTGAAGCGCAAGATAAGTTAAACTGTGAATGGCAAGGGTATAATCACTATTCATGGCTTCCTCCTTAAACACTTACATGTATTGTCTGCATCTTTATAGAATATTAATCAATGCACTGTAATACTAAACATTACAGATTAACTAGTCAAGCTTTTAGCTCGCTCATACATTCCATTGTTTTTTAACTTGTTCTTCTGCCAAGCGTTTAATTTTTTTCCAGTTTGTGTCTTTTTCCACAATTACATTGGTATGATAATTTCGATCTTTAAAATTAACTGTTACAAATACTTCAATCATTTCTTACTTCCTCCTTTTAAAAAACATATTAATTAGCGAGTCTTTGTATTTCCGTATTCAAAAATGTGCGAAGCTTACGAGGCAGAAAGCTCCGGATTTCGTCCTCGTTATACCCTACTTGTAATCGTTTTTCATCTAGGATAATAGGCCGGCGCAACATTTTTGGGTTCTCAATGATTAATTGATAAAATTCATTAAGCGGCATAGATTCAAGATTTACATTTAATTCCTGGAAAGCCTTTGAGTTGGTCGAAACAATTTCGCTCGTCCCCTCTTCTGTTAAACGGAGAATCGATTTAATCTCATCGACAGTAAGCGAATTAGATAAAATGTTACGTTCAATATATTCAATCTGATGCTCTTCAAGCCAAGCTTTTGCTTTTCGGCAAGATCCACAGCTAGGTGTCGTATATATAGTTACCATATTTTAACCACTCCTTAAAATATTTTGGCAAGCACGCGGGACAAATTTTATTTACATATTGAGTATATACCCGGAAATTAAGTGATAAAACCTGTTGTTCCTTACAATATTTTATTAATTGTAATAAAAAACCTTACAGTTTCTATACTGTAAATTTAATCGTTACAGTTGAATTTGTCAACTGTAATTTTTTGCTTTACAGTAAAAAAATACAGCGCAGCATAAAAAAAGCAAGTAACACTGAGCTCCTACCAGCACAGTGTTACCTGCTATTCTTCAAACAAACATTAAGCATCGTAATGTAAAGCTTCCGCCCTATTTAATAAAAAGTCCGAAGGTTCATTCCCATACAAATACAATCGATGCATCGGTCTTGTCATCGACACGTATAGCAATTTGATGTCTAGGTCAACATGTGAGTATGGTTCTTCTAGACATACAATGAATACGGAATCAAACTCCAATCCTTTAGATAAATAAGAAGGTAAAATCACAATATGTCCCTTCTTCATTTCTTCCTTTTCTTCTAATAACTGAATCGGAAGCTGACTATTTTTAAAAAGCAGGTGAATTCTTTGGCACTCCCGATCGGTCCGTCCGATAATCGCGATGGAGTGAAGCTCTTCCTCCTTGAGTAAGCCAATTTTTTGTTCGAGCTCCAGCCTTATCTGGACTGGATTCGCTGGATCAATTGTTTTATAAAATGGTTTTTCGCCATGCCGTATGACAGGTTCGACCTTCGGTAAGTCTTGGTCAATCAATTGAAGGATATCATTGGCCAAATTCATAATTTCAACAGTTGTTCGGTAGCTTTTTTGTAAAGCTTGATAGTTCGCATTTGGAAAAATATCTTTCAGAACAGGTGTCCAGCTATTCATTCCCCGATAGGAATGGATTCCTTGAGCCAGGTCCCCGACAATGGTAAACAGGTCAGTTTCAAAGCCCTCTTTTAATGCAGCAAATTGAAAATAGCTGTAATCCTGCGCTTCATCAATGAAAATACTGCGCATCTTATATTTTTCATCAATTCCTTCCAATTTTGCCTTCATATAAAAGATCGGGGCTAAATCTTCAAGTTCGTAGGCTCCACGATCAAAGATCCTCTGACAATATTTACTGAGCAGCTGGCATTCTTGTTCTGTAAGTGTAGTCGAATGCTTGTTGATCAGTTCGGGAGAAGACATTAGTTCCTTATACAAAGTAAAAATATCTTTCATGATAAACGATTCCATATATTTTTTGACGGCTACCTTTGACTCCTGCTCCACCCTTTTTATCCTTTGTTCTTTCTTATCCATCAAGTTAATCACTTTTTGTTGTCTTATTTCCGCTTCCAATTTTCGGCTATAAACAAATTTCTCAAGTGTTTCTTCATATTTCTTGTTAAGGTTTGAGAGCATGATGGATTTTTTCTTTTTTAAATCACTTTCTAATAATGTTTTTATTTTTCCAATCCGTTTATAGATTGGTAAATACGTATATTCTTTTAAAAATAGTGTTTTAAGCTTTTTGCCCTTCATCAGAACGGATTTTTCAACGATGAAATCCTCGCTTGGGGCAAGATTCAATTCCAATTCATTCACATAATTTTGGATTAATTCCTTAAATTCGAGCGAACCCTTTAAGCTTGAAACCCATTTCATTGACTTATTTTTTCCGGCATCTTCAAGGAGCTTCATCAATTTGGAATTAGGAGAAAATAATTTTATTTTCTGGCCCAAACAGCTTCTCATAAAATCAATATAGGTTGTTTGATTAATCTTATTTACCCCTAGTTCCGGCAGGACAGCCGATATATAATCAATAAACAGTCGGTTTGGTGCGAGAATCATTAATTTTTCTGGAGGAAATTGATAACCTAAGGAATAGAGAAAGTAGGATATTCTATGGAGTGCGATAGTTGTTTTCCCGCTTCCAGCGGCCCCTTGCACGATAATTGGGTGTTTTAATGAAGCCCTGATCACTTCATTTTGCTCATTTTGAATGGTCGCCACGATTTCGGTTAATCGATTGTCTGCTTTGCCTGACAAGGATTTTTGTAAAAGTTCATCATGGGTTGTTAAATCGATGTCTCTGATGTCTTTTAATAATCCATTGACGATTTCATACTGCCTTTTTAATGCCAGATAACCCGTTTGTGTCTCCCCATAAGCTTCATAAAACACTTCACCCAGCCGTCCGTCGTAGTAGACATTAGCAATCGGCGATCTCCAATCGACGATTATCGGCTGCTGTGTCACTCTGTCAAACAAGGATACCTTGCCTATGTACAACGATTCTTCCTTTTTCGTACTATCGCTTGTAAAATCAATCCTTGAAAAATAAGGTTTGCCAATCACGCTTTCTAACCTTTTGAGTTCACTTTCCGCTAATTCAAGAAAACTGGCATTTGCGAGGAGATCAGTATAGCTCGTACTGCTATCCTTAGAATTCAGCTCAGCAAATGATTGTTTCATATTTTCAACGAAAAATTCCTTATTCCCCTTCGAAATGTCTAAAACAGTTCGAATATATTCCTTCGTAAACTCTAAACGCTCTACTTCTGCTTGATAGTCTTTATGGTCCCGGACAGACACTTGATCCTTAGCACTCATCCTATTCACTCCTCACCTCTCAATTCCATTTTCGAAGCATGGGATAATTAAGATTAAACAAAACTTTTATCCCAGTCAAGTTTAAAGCTACGGCCAAGCCTCTCTTGTTGAACCTCGAGAACCGTCCCATTGGAGTTAGCGTATGTTATTAATGTGAGATAATTCAAAAAAAATGAAGGAGGAAACAATATGGGGAAAAGAAATGGCCATGATTTTGATGGTCACTGCGTGTGTGAGGTAGTTCGGACCATAAAGGACATACAGGATAATGCTGTTAGTCCTATAGAATGTGAGGAGTGTACCAGTTGTTTTAATGAGCCGCTTGGTTCATTAGTTTCACCAACTGAAGAGGAACCTGTCGACACTCGTGTTTTCGTTTTATCAAATGCGGATGGTTCGCCGTTTCATGCATTCTTTAGTGGTCAAAACGAAGCATGTGTATCTATCTTCTTCCGTGTTGAGGAAGTATTTGATAACTGCTGCGCAACCCTTCGAGTATTGATCCCTGGCAATTGCCAAGACGGAGGTTTTTGTCCTGTCCAGCTTGTGTCCAAAGGAGACAGATGCTGTATTGATCTTAGAAGAGTCTGCCAAGTAGATCGATTCATGGCAAGCCACGACTGTATTACAGTCGATTTAAAATGTTTCTGCGCTGTTCAATGTATTGCCGATGTATTTTTAGGAATTTGTGACTAACCTTAAACTTTTTGAAATTACCCCTGCATTTAGCCTGCATGTCTATACCCTCATGAAAAGGTGCGCCATTTTTGGCACACCTTTACTCAAGACCTACATCAGTTACATCCTCACTTACATAAATTTCATTTTAGTAAAAAACTCCTAGTAAAACGAGTATTTGGTCCCGTTTTGATTCGGACATGGCCTGAATATACTCTAATTGATTCTAAAAATTTCCAAAGTGGAATTTCCACCACTTATAGGTTTTAGAACAGGAGGTCATAAATGATTGTATTTGAACGGGTAAATAAGTTTTATGGGGATTTTCACGTCTTAAAAGATATTAATCTCACCATCCATCAGGGTGAAGTTGTTGTCGTCATTGGTCCTTCCGGTTCCGGCAAAAGTACCTTGTTGCGTTGCATCAATCATTTAGAATCCATCTCGGATGGGACACTCACCGTAAATGGGATATCTGTAGGAGATAAAAAAACAGATATCAATCAGCTGAGGCGGAATATCGGCATGGTTTTTCAGCATTTTTATTTATATCCCCACAAAACAGTACTTGAAAATATTACTCTAGCTCCCAAAAAAGTATTGGGCCAAACGGAAAAGGAAGCTAGGGACACTGCCAATCATTATCTTAATAAGGTCGGGATTTTAGATAAGGCTGAAGCCTATCCTTCCCAGCTTTCCGGCGGCCAGCAGCAGCGTGTAGCCATTGCCCGCGGCCTCGCCATGAAACCGCAAATCATGCTTTTCGATGAACCTACCTCGGCGTTGGACCCTGAAATGATCGGTGAAGTCCTGGATGTGATGAAAACCCTCGCAAAGGAAGGCATGACGATGGTCGTCGTCACCCATGAAATGGGCTTTGCCCGCGAAGTTGCCGATCGAATCGTCTTTATGGATGAGGGGCGAATATTGGAAGAAGCAATTCCGGCTGAATTTTATAAGAATCCCCGAGAAGAACGGGCTCGCCTATTTCTCAGCCGTATTTTAAATCATTAATGGGAGGGAAATGAATTGTTCAAGACGAAACATATTGTAAAATTGGTGTTGGTAACCATTGTGGCTGCCCTTTTTCTTGCAGGCTGCGGGAAGGACAAGGCCTCTACTGGTTCCAGCAAGGATGTGCTTGCCAAGATAAAGGAAGATAAAAAAATTGTGTTTGGCGTTAAATATGACACACGTTTGTTTGGATTGAAAAATCCTAAGACTGGTGAAGTCGAAGGATTTGACATCGATCTTTCTAAAGCACTTGCAGAAGAAATGTTTGGCAAGGATGTAAAGCCGGAATACGTTGAAGTGACTTCGAAAACGAGGGTTGGCCTTCTGAATAATGGCAAGGTCGATGCGGTCGTCGCAACGATGACCATCACGGATGAACGTAAAAAAGAAGTAGACTTCACGGATGTTTATTTTGACGCTGGGCAGTCCTTACTGGTAAAAAAAGGCAGCAAAATTCAAGGCTTGCAAGACTTGAAAAAAGGCACGACGGTGCTGGCGGTAAAAGGCTCAACCTCTGCGATCAATATTCGTGAGAAGGCGCCTGAAACTACTGTCCTCGAATACGAAAACTATGCTGAAGCTTTCACCGCCTTAAAGGCTGGTAAAGGTGATGCCCTGACTACTGATGATTCCATCCTTTATGGTATGGTCGAAGAAGATCCCTCCTTCCAATTGGTTGGAGGAACATTTACCGAAGAGCCGTACGGGATCGCCGTTAAAAAAGGCAACCAAGAGCTTGTCGATGCGTTAAATAAAGCATTAAAAAGCCTGAAAGATTCTGGAAAGTACGATGAAATTAAGAATAAATGGATTAAAAATTAAGAGTCTTTAGTTAAATTTGTGTTCTATTTTATAATTCGCTGATAAATCCTCAAAATCCGCTGATAAAGTGGTTTGATTTGCTGATAAACCTTCAAAAATTCGCTGATAAATTAAATTACATGGATCGATAAAGTGTAATTTTAAAGAAGAAAATGCTAATTTAGGAGATTATCCGCTTTAAAAAACGATTTTCTTTATGAAAACAGCCAAAAACAATGATTTAAACCCGGTTTCTCGTCAGGATAGGGAATCGTCTGTCTAAAACGGACCTTCCCTTCTTGATTTATGAGGAGGAGATCGATTGCTGGATTTCACGATACTAACGAATCATCTAGATTCTTTTTTGGAAGGCTTAAAAATTACGCTTATTTCTAGTTTAATAGCTTTATTGTGCAGCTTTATTTTAGGAACCCTTCTGGCCATCATGAGAATTGCCCCCATTAAACCTCTAAACTGGCTGGGGACGGCTTATATTGAATTTATCCGTAATATACCTGTACTGGTTATCGTGTTTTTCACCTATTTAGCGGGACACTTTGGCGGAATGATAGCAGGAACCATCGGCTTAACCATCTACACTGCCGCTTTCATCGCCGAAGCCATTCGAGCTGGAATTCTTTCAGTACCCAAGGGACAAATGGAAGCTGCACGCTCAACTGGCTTAAGTTACGGACAGTCCATGAGATGGATTATACTCCCCCAGGCTATAAAAATCGTAATTCCTCCCCTTGGCAACCAATTTATTAATTTGGTAAAAAATTCATCCTTGTTAGCTGTTGTCGCAGGCGGCGATTTAATGTATCAGGGGGATTTAATATCGGCAAAGACTTACGTCACTTTTGATACTTATATTTTTGTAGCCTTATTTTATTTAATTCTAACAATTCCCTTAAGTATAGGGGTTCGATTTTTAGAAAAGCGCCTGGCTAGAAGTAATGTTGGAGGTGCCTAAATGGATTTTCTCGCACCATTCAAAGAGGTCTATTCACTTGATAATATCAAATTTTTGCTTGATGGTTTTGGGATCACCTTAAAGGTGGCTGCCATTTCCATTGTGCTCAGCTTCCTTATTGGCGGTCTTATCGGGACTCTAAGGTATATGAAGATTCCCGTTGTTTCTCCTTTACTCGCTGTGTTGGTTGAGACGATTCGAAACCTTCCTTTGCTGCTTATTATCTTTTTCACCTATTTTGCCTTGCCTGAAATCGGGATTGAGATGGAAATCACGACTGCAGCGATCGCCGCATTGACGGTTTTTGAATCAGCCATGCTGTCAGAAATCATCCGAAGCGGATTGAATTCTATCGAAAAAGGGCAGATTGAAGCGGGACGTGCTTCAGGGCTAAGCTACTTCCAGACCTTACGTTACATCGTCATGCCCCAAGCTCTGAGAAGAATGGTCCCTCCTATTGTCAGCCAATTTATTTCTCTGCTTAAAGATACCTCGTTAGCTGTCGTCATCGCCTTGCCGGATTTATTGCACAACGGACAAATCATATACGCCCAAAAGGGATCCTATGTAATACCGGTATTCCTTCTGGTGGCATTCATGTACTTTATCGTAAATTATGCGTTGTCTCTAGTTGCGAGAAGGTTAGAATTGAATTAAAGCAAACATAACAAGTCCGGCTCCTACAAAGGGCTGGACTTTTTCACTTGTTTCCTATTCAAAAAATAAATCCCCTATGCATTGCATAAGGGATTTTCTTGATTAAACTCTTACCAAAAGCTCATTGAGGCGTTTTAAGAAGGAATCCAATTCAGCTTCTGCAGTAAATTGAAACTGATAACCATAATGGATGAGGTTTTCTCCATTATTTTGGTGCTTTGGAAAGTGTCTTAATGCAGTACTATTTCGAATCTTTCCTTTACTCTTTAGCGCTTCATTTTGTTCAACCATCAATGGGTTGAGTAAAATGCTTGTAACATTATTATCGTTCAGATAAACGATTTCCTTGCTCGTTTTATGCGTAAACTCTATGGCTTTTGTAGTTTCATAGGTCTTCTCGAAATTATTGGTACTAAAGACGGTTATTTCATTCTTCTTAACTTCACTTAGCG
The DNA here is from genome assembly GCF_030403775.1 of Paenibacillus sp. BSR1-1. Classification (GTDB taxonomy): domain Bacteria; phylum Bacillota; class Bacilli; order Bacillales; family Cytobacillaceae; genus Neobacillus. The sequence continues at coordinate 278,322 of NZ_JAQMWQ010000002.1, read as the reverse complement.
GTTCTTTTACGGCTCCTATTTTATCCATCCCTTTGGTTTTACCGGTTTCACTATTTCCTTTTTCCGTCTTCATTGCTTCCAGATGACGTTGTAACTCTTCTCTAAGTTCCCCCAGCGACTGGTCGATGTAGGGTTTAATCAATTCATCCACGTTTTTTGCATCTAATAGGTTTATTTCGGTTTTAAGTGGAATCTTATATTCCGGTGCAGTAAATTCATGACTGCCATACACTTCCATATACCAAACGCTTATTTCAAATAGTAACTTGTGTACATCCAGCACATCCTTGTACTCTGCTTCTTTTACATCATGCGCTGCTTTGTTACCCATTCTTCGAATCGTATTCAGTTTTGTATAAATATCCTCTGGTATGAGGTCTTCACGGAATAATTTATTGATGCGCTCTACCGGCTTTAGAGGATAAATCTTTTCTAACCCCTCTGATTGGCTCATTTTTTTAACAAATTCTTCACAAAATAAACGAGCCTGAATTAAGGATGAATTGGGTTGTTCAAACAACTGATCTTCAAGTCGGTTTGCTAAATCAGCTAACTCTTCAGAAAATTGTCTAACGAAATCAAATAATCGGTTATTCATCATGTACCCCCATCTATGTATCTCATGAAACTTTCTATTTTTTATAAACGTAATCAGTTTGATATTAACATATTTTCAATATTTTATTAATCTCTTAAGAATTTATAGGAGGAATATATACTAATATTAATTTAAAGAGTACCATAGCATTTTTTAGAAAGGATGAGATAAATGATTATTCGCGATCGGGAACAAAGCTTTATCATGATCACCCAGCATGACCATGCCAAAATATCAGGTGTAATTGCGCAGAATTGGAAGGATTCTTATTTTAATGGCGTGGAAAGAAAAGACGAAGTGGTTCTCGGAATTTATGAACATGATCGAGGTTGGATCGAACCAGATGCTGCTCCGTTATGGAATAACAACAAGCAAAAACCGCACTCATTTATAGATTTCCCCCTTGATTTAAAGGTTGGCTATTACAAAAAAGGGATTGATCAAGTTGAAAAAATGAGCAAATATGCCAGTCTTCTTTGCAGTTTACATTATGTCTCTTTTCTTCAATATGAAGAGGATCCCATCGGAACAAAATTTGTAGAGGACGAAATCACCAGGCAGCTGCACCTATTAAAAGCGTGTGGGATATTAGGAAAAATGAGTAAGGAAAAACAGTTGCAGTACCATCTAAACATCTTAAAATTCTGCGATAACCTCTCACTATATATTTGCCTAAACGAACCAGGAGGTATAAAAGAAAGAGAGCATCCTTTTTATAAAAACGGCATCTCCCCTTCTTTCTCTTTTGCCAAAAATCAGCCAATCCAGGTCAAATGGTCTGACCAAGAAACAGTCTCGCTCTCGGTGTCTCCTTTAGAAAAAGAAATACAGGTGCAATTACTTTATAAGGAAGTTAAAAAAGAAGATATCACCTCGAACGGGCTGCTATCAGCTTATTCAAAAACCCCCTTTTCCCATAAAAATGTGGCATTGACAGCTTGTGTCAACTAAGAAATGCCCCCTATTTTTGTTGAGTAATCACATACTCAGCCTTTTGATGTCTCGAAACACATTTATTATCGGTAACCCAGAAACGCCAAGGATAGTCCCTTGCTTCGCCAGAGTTGTCAATTCCAATCCGTTTCCCCGCGGATATGCTTTCCGGACGGAATCCTGCTGCAACAAATAATGGAGGTTGAATCAGTTGGTGTCCATAGTCCGCCATGGTAATTCCCAATGATTTGGTCAGTTTTCCAGGTCCGTCCGTCAGTTTTGTCAAATCATCTAACCCTCTTCTGGTTTTCATCAGCCCGATGCCTTCTACAGGTTCCAGGGCCCGTATCAAAACCGCTTCAGGATTTTCTTCCCCTCCGCTGACTACATTGAAAAGGCAATGTGTATGCATTAAATAAGTATAAGCAAGGCCGGAGCGATGAAACATGACCTCCGTTCTTGCCGTCCGCCTGTTATTAAAGCTGTGTGCAGCTCTGTCACCGGGACCTATGTAGGCTTCTGATTCTACAATATATCCTGCGGCTATCCCCTCATCCGTTTCTTTCACAAGGAGGCTTCCGAGCAATGCCTTTGCCAACTCAAGTGTAGGCTGTTCAAAAAACGACTGTGGTAATGGAACAAGTTTTTTACCCAAATCACCCAAAATGGATACCTCCAATAAAATGATTAAACTTAGTGAAAAAAAATCGTATGGTATGAATTTACCATTTTATTTTTAAATTTCAATTTCTTAGTCGATTGTCAAAAAAATTGTTATAATATAGCACATATGGAAGAAGTTCAATGAACTTTATCGATTCATGGAGAAAAAGGAGAAAAGCAATGATCTGGTTAATTATTTTGACACTATTACTTGCTGTATCAGCCGCCTGGTTAGGTTATACCGTAAAAAAAGAAAAGGCTAAACAAAAAGAATTGAGAAACAACCATTTCGAAGAGCTTGAAGCCATGAAGGAAATACAGAAAGCTTCTATGGAAACAGCAGCAGCCACCTATGATGAAAAAGTATTCCTTTTGTCTGAATCCTATCAACGTGAACTAGAAAAGCTGATAATTGAAAATGAAGAGATCCGAAAAAATTATCGAAACCCCGGGGAAATCAAAACCCATCAAATACTAGAAAATTTTAAAAATGATTTAATTCGAAAAAGAATTATTCCGCCAGATGAAATGATTATCATGCCGAATATTTTTATCCCTGAAGGAAATGGAAGTACTAGGCAGATTGATCACCTTGTCCTTTTATCAACAGGTATCTATTTAATAGAGACCAAACACTGGAACGGCCATATTGTCATGGGATTAGATAGAATGGGCAGCCACAAGTTTTCTTTCTTAACCGATTTAGTAGACCGTGAAAAAGAGGAAACACTTATCTTTACCAAAGGTGATTCTGGAGAATTAACCGTAAAAACATTAGATAACCCCATTTGCCAGATTCAACAAACAGCCATCCTCCTATCCAATTATTTACAAAGTCAAGATATTAAAACATGGATCAACACTTTGGTGTTTTTTAATCACGATGATAAAGAAGTTCACGATTGGTCGGATAACAGCATCGTTAAACGGATTACGAATCAAGACCAATTGCAACAGTATTTTATACATGAACTTACATCCCGAGATAGAATATACGGAGCTTTTCAGCTAAAAAATATCAAGCAGATTATCGATAATGCCAATTATCTTTAACTTTTAATCAACTAATGCCTGGTCATAAAACTTGTTTTAAAGAATATCTATGTTAATAGGAAACGTAAGTCTTAACTTTTACATGGAGAAGCCAGAGGAATGAAACTCACTTAGGTTAGGAGGGGAGCTAGGATAAGCCTTGAGGTTATGATCCAGTTGCTTACACTTATAGTGATGATCATTGGGCTGGCTGTAAAAGACAACAATTAAGACTAGACACCGCAAAAAACGAACCCACCAAATGGTGAGTTCGTTTTTTGTTTTTAATCACTTAAGAAAATAACATATGAGCAGAAAAAATGACTGTTGTTACTGTCATCATACTAAATACTGTAGATAATAAAACCGTTTGTGCTGCATATTCAGGATGATTTCCATATTCCAGTGCAAACAGTGAGCTATTTCTTGAAGTTGGAAAAGAGCTCGCAATCAATAAGGATTGAGCGGTAGTCCCCTCCAGCTTTAATGTTAAAATAATGATGAACGCAATACAAGGTGACAGGATTAACCGCCCAAAAAGGCTTAGAACCAACGGAAGCGAAACATTTTTTATTTTAAGGAAAGCACTTTGTGCCCCAAGTGTAATGAGTGCGATTGCTAAAAATGCGTTTGAAGTATTCTTAATAGGAGTCCAAATGTATTCTGGAATTCTTATTGAAACCGTCTTGAGTAAAACTCCGAACAAAAAAGCGTAGAAGACTGGATTTTTTAAAAATGCCTTTATCGCATGAAATTTTGCCTTATCAACTGAAACAGAATTAAATAATCCATATGTATACGTTAGTAGATTTTGAAAAATCAAGACCACAACTTGTATCGATAATCCAAGAGGATTTTGATGAAAAACAACTTGACTGACAGGTAATCCAAAGTTTCCCGAATTGCTAAGGACTACACTGTTTTTAAAGGTAGCTGAAAGGCTGCTCTCTAATTTCGCGATTTTAGATATTCCTGTGCTGGCGATCATTAAACAAAGACTTTGAATGATAAGAAAACTAAGAATATCCAGGAGTATATCTCCTCTAATTTTACTCTGATATACATTGGAAAAACTCACAGCAGGCATAAGTAAATAGGAATTTAATTTAGATAAGGTATTCATGTCAAATTTAAATTTTCTATGAAGGAAAGCTCCAGTTCCAATAAGAGCAAATATGGGTAAAATAACATTCAATGTAATATGAAATAAAAGGCCCATAAATTCACCCTTTCCATTTTAAGATTCAAATATTTGTATAAAGATGCCATAGTCATTGTTATATTTTATTGTTAATGCTATATCATACTGTCCACAGGTTTCTCCGCAAATTTGTTTGATGCCGCAAAGCGGCAGACTAAAGTATTTTCCTGTTTTCGGTTCGCTGACCGTTATTCTCCCAGCCTGGATATGAATTTTTGCCTTATGGATATAGCTCGTAAAACTAAACCCTGCGGTCCCTTCGATTTCATCCTTTAGGATGGCATCGAAATCTTTCCCTTCGTGCCCCAATAAGAATGTAATCAATTTCTTTGAATTACCCTCCAATTACTCTCCCCCACTTCCATTTCATTTTAAAAACAATCTCCAAACAGTTGAAATACTAATAAATTATCGATATCCATTCAAAAAAGGAATAGCAACATATCCTGTTTGATTCCAAGAAAAAAAGCCTGAGCATTTGCCCACGCTTTCTTAAATAGTAGATTTAAAATCCAATTTTTTTATAAATTCTACAAATTCTTTCACTATTTTGGTCTCAAGGGATTTCTCATGATAGAACATCCACGTTCTTCTTACAATAGGATTTCCTTTTTTATCCTTTAGAATGATCAGATGAAGGTTTTGATGATCCTGCACAAGTACACTGGGAAGTATCCCATATCCCAAACCGTTCACTACCATTTCCATGCATGTATCTGCTTTATCCACTTCCATGCCTATAAAAGGTGCCTTTGAAAATTGCCCGCTCCACCAATTATCAATCATGGTCTTTAGTAATGCATCTGTTTCATATTCAATTCTCGGTAGTGAAGGCAGGTCACGAATTTCAATTTTTTCTAAAGATGCAACACAGAGATTTTCTTCAAAGAGTAGAAATTTTGAATCGGACCACTGATAATCACCACGGACCATTCCAATATGAACATCCCCATTATAGGCAAGATTAAACACATCCCTGCTCCATCCCGTTGTCACTTTATAATTTACTTTTGGAAACTGTTCACGAAAAAGCTTTAAAAGGTGTGGCAGCTTGTGTCTTGTAATGTAATTAGAAACTCCTAATCGTAAGGTACCGCTTACCTCTTCACCCATATTAGATACCGTATCTTTAATCTGTTGGAGACGATTCAGCATTTCATCCGCACATTGAGCTAAATATTCTCCTTGGGGCGTAAAGTGAACACCTTTTGTTCCCCTTTTGACAATTTCTGTTTGATATTCCTTCTCTATTTGTTGAATTTTTTTCGTTAAGGATGGTTGGGAAATATATAAACTCTCAGCCGTTTTCGTGATATTCTTTTTTTCGTATAGCACCTTTAAGATTATCCAGTCCTGTTCATCCATTTGTTTTGGCCCCTAATCAGTAAATTACTATTAGATTACCACATAATAAATATGATTAAGGATTTAAAGCCCAAATTTATAAATTGGAAATAGATTTATGTTTTACGTACCAAATTTGATTGTTATAATGATGACTATGATATACATAGGAGGATGCCGCAATGACGACATTTGAAAAGTTAAAGCCCATTATCGCAGACCAACTCGGGGTCAATATGGGGGAAATCAAACTGGAATCATCTTTCAAAGATGATTTCGTAGCTGATTCGCTAGATATGGTGGATCTGACAATGGAAATTGAAGATGAATTCGCGATTGAAATTAGTGACAAGGTTGCAAAGACACTTCAAACGGTTGGAGATGTCGTAAACTTTATTAACAACCGAAAATAAACAGAGACCGAAAATAAATAGCAAAAAAATTATGAAAGGCGTAATACCTTTCTATTTTTTTTGCATAAAATAATATAAAAAATAAAAACTATTAAATTATTTAATTGAAATTTTGGACAACCTCTTTTTCAACTTCTACTACAAATTTACCCTTTTGGAGGTGTTAGGTTGGACGACGAATGCAATCTCCCTTATGAAGACACCATTTTCTGTATACACTGTGGACTTCCGATTGACTTTGGTGAACCTTATTTCATCTATGTAGAGAAGGATTTAAAAGGTCATAAGGTTTATTGCTGCGATGAATGTTCTTAACACAAATGCTTTATCTTAATAAAGTGACTTTGCGTCACTTTTTTTATTTAATGCTGGAAATGTACAAAATATATTGCAGGCTATTTTTTTGAAAATGAGGGAATGAATTTGAAGGAAAAACAATTAGCTGGCGAAGAAGCCGTTCACTACATCAAAGAAGGAATGACAGTAGGATTGGGTACCGGTTCCACTGTTTATTACAGTTTGATGAAGTTGGGAGAACTAGTAAAGAATGGGTTAAAAATCAAGGGTGTCTCTACCTCAAAATCGACAACAGCATTATGTGAACAGTTAGGAATTCCGTTGATATCGATTAATGAGGTCAATAGAATTGATGTAACCATCGATGGAGTAGATGAAGTAGACCACAAATTTAATGGAATTAAGGGCGGCGGCGGCGCACTGCTGTTTGAAAAAGTGGTTGCTTCTATTTCCGATAAGGTTATTTGGGTTTCTGATTCAAGTAAGGTATCACAAAGTATCGGGCATTTTCCTTTGCCTGTAGAAATCGTTCCCTTTGGCTATGTTCATGTACTAAGAACGTTAGAAAATCATAACCTGAATCCTCAATTAAGAGTTAAGCAAAATGAAATCTACAAAACGGATAGCGGGAATTATATTGTCGACCTGCACTTGAAGGAAATCGAAAATGTAGAACAATTAAGTTCATTTTTAAAAAATATGACTGGTGTTGTGGAACACGGTTTGTTTTTAAATGTTGTTGATACATTAATTGTCGGGGATCATGATCGTGTAAACATAACAATTGTCAAATAGAAGTTTCATTATCCAGCTTCAGGGAGTTTCGAAATATTTGAAACTCCTTTGTATTTTAAACGTATACTAATAAAATCACTTTTTAAAAACAATTGGAGTTGGTTAAGTGGAATCGACTGATTTATTAATGTCTGAATTAAAAAAGATTGAGGATTGGGAGAACGAGCAAAAGGATTTATGGTTTTGGGAGAAAATTGGCCGTTTGCCCTTTAAACTGCTGGATAAAATTACGCCAAAATTCATCCAAGAAAAAATTCGATTGGCGATTGATGAATTAGGAAATTACATACAAACGGGAGGACAATATTTACTAAAGGAAGAAAGCATACTTAAGAAGTTTTCCCCGAAAGAACCTTTACCTGGGCATGAATTCCGAATAGAGGACCTAAATCAAGTTCCGCTTGGTAAGATGGATGAGGTTGCAGATGAAATCAAACATTCACGAACAAAATTTGCTACCATTCAGGGAGCAACAACAGGGATTGGCGGGCTGTTTACATTGGCGATTGATGTCCCTGTCCTTTTAGGATTGTCCCTAAAAGTATTGCAAGAAATGGCCATTTGTTACGGATTTGACCCTAAGGAAAAGACGGAAAGGATATTTATCGTAAAATGTCTGCAATTTTCGTCTTCTGATATTGTCGGGAAAAAGGCTATTTTAGAGGAGCTTTCTTCGTTTCAGCAAGAAAACCGGAACAATCAAATGATTTCACAATTACAGGGATGGCGTGAAGTCGTGACTACGTATCGCGATAATTTTGGCTGGAAAAAGCTCTTTCAAATGATTCCGATTGCCGGGATGATATTTGGAGCGTTTATTAATCGCTCCTCCATTGGAGATGTCGCCGAAGCAGGTCAGATGTTATTCCGAAAGCGTAGAATATTGGAACGGATTAACCAATTAGAAAATGCCAGATGATTTAAAAGGGTTCAAATCTATACAAATAGATTTGAACCCTTTTGATTTATTCTTAGTTTTCGTTTGGGTCTTCCTGATAATGCTCGTTTAAATAGGAGTTCTCTCCAGTAGCAAAATTCACAGAAAGTAAACTCATTTCCGGATCAAGGCCATATAGTCCTTTAAACTCTTTATTGACCATGTCCCCACTTTGAAATTGGGGTTCTTTCTCATTTTCCTTCATTTTGTTCACCTCATTTGTTTATTTTTCTACTATTGTCTTCGTTTGTTTGAATAAAATTCTTCTAAAACGATAATTGGGAACCATTTACAAAATCTTCAACAGTTTCGATCTCGTCTTTAGTAAGCTCTCGTCCCACCTGATTTCTATATGCTTCCGATATTCTTTGTTTAACTCCTTTAAAATCCTCCGTGTAACTGGCAATAGTTCTGAGCATTTGGACTTCTTGATCGAACTCTTCCTTTGAAATCGGCTTCCAATGTGAAAGAACATATGTTTCAGCCTCAAATGCTTCCAACTTTTCTAACAGCTCAAGTGTTCCTTGAACCGTATAGTTTCGTTTTGGTGAAAAAATATCAGGATAAAGGCAATCTCCGAGAAATAAGATTTTCTCTTCTTTTATATAAACTACAACAGAATCTTGAGCATGGTCCCCGCCCACATGCTGCAAAATGCATGTCACATCGCCAAGGTCTATTTCCATTGTTCCTTCAAAGGCTACATCTGGCAGGGTAATCGTGATATTTCGATGCCCAGGAAACTCCTTCTTAATTGCCGAGGCACAAAATTCAATTTCAGCACCCTCTTTTACTCGTTCATCTAGGGCCACATCCGACCAGCTAAGTGGAAGCAGTTTCCCGATCTCCCCTTTCGTTTGCCTAGAGGCGATGGAAACAGCCTCAGTTAAAGCCGAAAGACCAAAAATATGATCCCAATGCCAATGAGTCAGAACAACCATGTTTGGTTTCGAAACCTGATTTTTAGAAAGCTCCTTTAAAAAATAATGCACATGCGCTTCTGAATTTCCAGCATCGATCATTAAATTTTTATGCTTTCCAACGACCATCCCTAAAATCGGGCGATCAGTCTCGGAAACGGGTGTCATATACCAAAATCTCTCACCAATTTTCTTCATTTCTTGCATGACAAGATCCCCCTTTATTTTTTCGTTCTCCGTAAGTAAGATAATATGATTACAAGTGCTGCAAAAGGGAGGAACAGCCAGAGCCAATTAAAGGGTGGGTTATTCTGTATTTCATATGTGTCGTCATCAATACTGGTATACTCCTCATTAGAAGAGGCAGTTTCGATTACATCTGTAGCACCGTTATTCGAATCATCTTCATTAAAAGTAACGGTTTCTGAATATGAATCTGCAGGTGGCTCCTCTTCCGGTATCTGCACGTCCATATCTTCTAAATCCGCAAGTGTATAAACGTTTCCTGCTTCATCTTGATATGTAGGTTCATCATCGTATATTTCGTTTAACAGTAATACAGTCGATCCGAAAAGAAGCGTTTTGGATAGCGCATTGCCGGAAAAATACCTTGCAGATTTTGGATATTTTGTCGTGAGTGAAGAATAGGATGGCAGATTTGTTGTTGTATTTTTTGTACTGCTGCTTGGGCTCCGATTTGTTGTTGAAGAGGCCGGGGCAGACATTTTCGGTTTGGAAACACTTGAACCGGATCTACTTGTACCGCCTGAACGGGTTTTAGCTTCTGTAAATGTATTGCCAAGGATAAAACTCAAAACAATGACCCCAAGCACACTTATTATGATTTTTTTCATGTATTTCCCCCCAGTTACTGATATTTACAACTTAATTAATACCTTATTTTAACATTTCAAGAAATTAGTAGATATCTTTTATCATTTATTTTGGAAACAATTTTCATAAATGGATGAATGCTCTTGTTCTATGAAGGAAAATTACTACTTAGGAAGAAATTGATATAAAGACATATTAAAAGGGAGTGTTTTTCAATGGATCAATGAATTATTACATATCTTGCGGAAAACGCTTTTCCACCATGGATAGAAATTGGGTCCGGCGGCAAAAGGGCTCTCTATGGAGATAGCCCTTTTTGCCTTTTAGTTTGGCGAAGCCGCCTTTACGTTCTTAGGGTTATTTTTGCTGTTTTGTATGATTCGCTGATAAAACTGAAAAATCCGCTGATAAAGTCGTAGAATTCGCTGATAAAATTGAAAATTCGCTGATAAACCTGTGAAAATCGCCGATAAATCCAACAACTCCGTAAAAAGAGTGTAATTTTAAACTAAAATGATGATTTTTTAAGAGCACTCAGCACATTAAAAGCAACAATTTGCCCGAAATCAAATAAAAAGAGCCAACCCTTAGGCTGACCCTTCTGAAAAATTAAAAAGTATGCGCTAAATCCTTTGCCCGAGCAATCGCATTTTCTTTAATTTCTTGTGCTTGCTCAGGCTTGGCATTATGTCCTTCTACAAAAAGTCCTTCAAGTGATGGAACTCCAAAGAATTGCATCATCACATTTAAATAACGGTGGCCCATTTCCATTTCAGCAGCGGGACCTTCAGAATAAAAACCGCCGCGAGCTTGGATATGCAACGCTTTTTTATCAGTCAATAAACCAACTGGACCTTGTTCTGTGTATTTAAATGTTTTACCAGCAACAGCAACTGCATCAAGATACGCTTTCATAACTGGCGGGAATGAAAAATTCCAAAGCGGAGTTACAAATACATATTTATCGGCTGCAATAAATTGCTCCGATAATTCAGAGAGTCGGCCCACTTTTGCTTTCTCCTCTGAAGAGAGCTCCTCAAAGCCTTGCCCAGATCGCAGTTTCCCCCATCCGCTAAATACGTCAGCATCAATATGTGGAATAATTTCTTTATAAAGGTCAATTTGAATAATTTCATCAGTTGGATTTACTTCTTTATATGTTTCAATAAATTCGTTGCCTACAGCCATACTGTAAGATTGCGTGTGATCATGCGGATGAGCCGTAATGTATAATACTTTTGTCATTTCTGTCCAATCCCTTCGTCATTTAAATATCTATCATATTAGTTGCTATAGCAACTACAAGACCTGCTCATTCTAACAAAAAAATAGTTGCTAGTGCAACTATTTTGATTCAATACATTTCATTTCTACATTTTGTCTCATTTTCAACAAAACTTGTTTAACAATTTGTTGTTCTTCCTTAGAAATTCCAGCACACACCGTACGGTTGAATTCTTCCGCCAGCGGTTTGATCATTTCACCAAGTTTTTTGCCGTTCTCAGTGAGAAATACATTAAACGAACGATTGTCAATTTCATTGATCTGTCTGCTGATAAATCCTTTTTTTTCAAGATTGCATATCATACGGGCTATATTGGTTTTATCTTTTTCGAGCTTCTTAGCAATTTCATTTTGTGTCAGCCCGTCCTTTTCCCAAAGGAGCATCAAAATTAAATTTTGTTCCGGCGCAATGTTTAACGGTGCTAGCTTGGCTTTGATATAACTGGTTAGGGTCAGGTCTGTTTGATGAATCATAATACTTAAAAAATCATTAAATACAACTTTCATGTAAAAGCCCCTATCATCTTCCATATGAACGAATTATATTGAATTAAAACCAACCTGTCAATTTTTGGAACATTATAAAAAACGCTCCTTACATCAGGTAAGAAACGTTTCGAAAACTTACATTTTCCTCAGTTCTTCAAGAATCTCCTGAGCTCTGTACCCCAAATCAAAATCATAAAGCTCTGCTTCCTGGCCATTTGCCGCTTTTACTAATTCGTCTATTAAGCGATTGGGTTTTGTTTCACCAAACGAAATTGCAATAAGTCCTTCTCCATTTTTTCCGCCTCTTAATTCGCCCCAGTTTTCTAGTGAAAGAATACCTTCTGAACCATAGGCAGTAAAAGCGATATGTTCTTTACCAGCGATTTGGCTTAAGCCTTCGATTAATACGGGTGTTCCATCTTCAAGCTCACCCGTTGCGATCACACCAGTCTCACATTTTTGGGGATCATCAGGCAATTCTAAGCGAGTTTGGATATTTTTGATATCGCCAAATACCTTTAAAGTTTGCTGGATAAAATGGACACCGACCTCTAAAACAAATCCCCCTTGCTCTCTTTCCCCTACCCAGTCATTTTTTTGCCAGAATCGCGGCCATTCTGGAAAATGCATGGTGAGGTGTAAACGACGGAGCTTGCCAACGTAATTTTCGCTGATCATTTGCGCAAATTTAGTGGCTCCTTGTTCATAATTAAGCGGGAAGTTCATCGCATGAATGACTCCTGCTTCTTTTGCAGCCTGAGCCATCTCTTTTGCTTCATCCAGGGAGTTGGCTAAAGGCTTCTCACATAAGACGTGCTTTTTTGCTCTTAGGACATCCATTACAATGGGATGATGAAATTTGGGTGGAACCGCAACGTAGATAAGGTCCACTCTTTGATCAGCAACCAAACTTTGGTAGTCAGTATAAACTGGAACTCCTCCGAGCGCATCAGCTGTTTCTCTAGCTAGGGACTCTAAGCGATCACAAACAGCCGTGATTTCAACGTCGGGATGTTCCTTGAATTTTTTTATTAAGCGTTGACCAATGGCTCCTAAACCAATAATTCCGATATGTAACATGAAAATTCCTCCCTTTTTATCCTACATTATACATTATTATCAAATAGAAAATGGATCTCTCATCAGTAATTAACTCTTTTATATAGGTTCCTCAACAGATACACTATTAACTATGCTTGCTGGCAAAAGTATCAATGCGGCTTCCTTATCGATTGTGAAGCTGAGTTAAAAAAAAATCCTCGCCACTATCAAAGTATGGCGAGGTTATTAAATTAAAAAAATTGTAATCAGAATTTCAAGGAAATGTAACCTAAATATGGGATAATCACTATTTCAAGGGGGTTTTTATCTTTAATTCAACCTAGGTGGTGCAAAGTTTGGAACGGACGAGAAAGAAAAGAAAAAGAATTAAATGGGGAAGAGTGTTTGGTGCCCTGCTTTTATTAGGGATCCTTGCTGCAGGTCTTTTTCAAGTATATCAATACATTGAGGGAACCATCCAGGTGATTAACCAACCACTTCAAAAAAAGGAGGTAAAACCTTCAATTCAAGCAGAGAAAAAGAATTTAAGTTCCATAAATGTTCTTTTATTAGGAAGTGACTCCCGAGGTGAAGATCATGCCCGAACGGATACCATTATGGTTGCCCATTATGATCCACAAACTCATAAAATGAAACTTATTTCTTTTATGCGTGATATGTTAGTCACTATTCCTGAACATGGACAGCAAAAATTAAATGCGGCTTATGCTTTTGGCGGTCCTGAGTTATTAAGTGAATCCATTAAAGAAAATTTAGGGTTAGATATACAATATTATGCGATGGTTGATTTTAAAGGATTCGAAAAAGCTGTGGATCTTCTTGTTCCCGATGGGATTGAAGTAGACGTACCGCATGAGATGTCTGATGGTATAGGAATGACGTTAAAAGAAGGTAAACAAACACTACATGGTAAAGAATTGCTTGGATATGTCCGTTTCCGGCATGACAGTTTAAGTGATTTCGGACGGATTCAAAGACAGCAGGAAGTGGTCTCAAAATTGACTGAACAAGTTGTCGGTCTCCATAGTATTCTAAAACTACCTGAACTCATAGGACTACTGAATAAATACATAGATACAAATATTGATAGCTCCACTCTCTTGTCGATGGGGAAAGACTTGTTCACGAAGAAAGGCAGAAATATAGAAACATTGCGTATCCCTGAAGAAGGCAGTTTTCAAAATAAAACGATTGATGGACTTGGTGAAGTATTAGATGTAGACTTCCAGCAAAATAAAGAAACTCTTTCTAAATTCATAGAAGAAAAAAGTATTGCTTCACAATAATTAAGACGGCACCTAAATTACAGGGTGCCGTCTTGAGATTTGATTCGAGGTAAATTCCTAATAAAAGTGTTCACCTTTGGATAAATGAAGAATGTTATATATTACTCCCTCCATTTTTGTTAACCCGCTTAAATCGCTCAAAAAGTAAAACACATCATACTCCCATTTATCCGGATTATAGATAACTAAATATTCTGCACGATCAATTGTTGGGACGCTTTCTCCAATCGTTTCTATTAAGTTTTTTAAACTTTCTTGCGGCTGGATTTTTCTTGTGATTTGAAATAGATACCTATTTTCTTTGATGTTAGACGTAGTCGAATCTATTAATGGAATTCCCACATTTACACGCTGCCAGCCGAAAGACCTTAAAATATTGTCGTAATACCCATTAAACAAAAACTTGTTAAGCCCGTTGCTGTCTTTCCAGAGATATAAAGGACAATAACTATTTTGAATATTATTATTGGTCCCCTTTTCCGTTACCAAATACAGTTTAAATTTGAGGTCTTCAAATCCGTCTGTTTTATGACCATTATCTCTTACTCTGTTTCTAATAATATTCATATCGTAATCACTTGGCAGTGTAATTTTGTATTGTGTTGCAATCATGTAATTTCGGCCTCCTTTTTTCACCTTCATTCTAATTCAATTTTACCAAATTTTCTCAGACAATACCCAAAAAAGCTAGTCCCTTTTCAAAAAGGCGACTAGCTTTTTTATCAAAGTTTATATTTTTTTAACTTTAATGGGACTAACCATTAAAAGGGCCAGAATCATGGTTATCCAAGCATTGCTGTATAGAAATAATCCCATTCCGGCTAAGGGCAGACCCGCAGCGGGAATAGGCAGCCCCTTAAAATACCCTATCGTTGGTTTGATGCTAAACCTAGCTAACCTTAACGCACCCATCGTTGGAAAAAGAATAAAGGCTAATGAGGTAAAAAATGATGGCGCCGCCAGCGAATGGAAAAGAAGGGCTGGAGCAACGCCAAAGCTAACAATGTCTGCTAACGAATCCAATTCGACCCCAAATTCACTATTCACCTTTAATTTTCTCGCGATTCGCCCGTCCAGGAGGTCTAAGACTGCCGATAAGAAAATAAAAATGCAGGCTAATTTCAAATAACCGCTCATATTGAAGGTAATTGAAAATACCCCGCATAATAAATTTCCGATTGTAAACAAATTGGGAACAGATTTTACTAGAGGCTGTAACAAGGTAGAATCCCCCTGACTTTTAAAAACACTCTACCTCTATAGCTTTTTCTTTCTCGTCTTCCATTATTCATCATTCATAAGTAGGTGTTGCTCTTTCTTATTGCTTTTTAATTGGAGTCACGACGGCAAATAAGTTTTCGGATGGATCCGATACATTAATTTCAATGATCTTATATCCATTCTCTCCATCTTTTAACTCGTTTTTCAAAATGAAATCATTGTAATTCATATCTCTTTCTTCCTCTCAAACAAAATACTCACAGAAGCTACTATATGTGAGAGGTGAAAATATGTGCATGAATTTTTTTGAATTACCCTAAAAATCAGCTTCGTTTTGATTTAAACGTTTTACAACAGGTTTCGGCTGAGTTGACAGCGGAATCTTGATGATTCTTTTCACCTAATTCGGAAGACATTTCCGTATCATATCTAGCATGGTTATCTAGCTCCACCATGATTTTTTCAGCAGTACAAACATTTCCTTCCCCATAATACGTACAGTTTGCGATTGCACAAGAAACTTCAACTTTTGGCATTTTATTACCTCCAAATTTAATGTCCATTTCTGTTTCTATTTTTCGCAATAGCGCTGATTTCATTCAAGGTTGAAATTGTCTCCAAACAATAAAAAGGAGCCCTAATAGGCTCCTTTACAGTATTTATTAAAATTTGGAATGATAGTTATCAATTTCCCATGTATGAACAGCTGTACGGTAGCTATCCCATTCAGCTTTCTTTAGGGAAACATATTCGTTGTAAACGTGCTCGCCTAGTGTATTAGCGGCAATTTCTCCTGATTCTAGTTCCTTAATGGCTGCTGCCAAGCTGCCAGGCAGGTTATCGATTCCACGGATTGCTCTCTCTTCTTCATTCATGTGGAAGATATCTTCATTAATTGGCGCTGGTGCTTCAAGACCCTTTTCAATTCCATCTAAGCCTGCAGAAGCAATCACTGCAAAGGTTAAGTATGGGTTTGAAGATGGATCTGGACAACGTAATTCCACACGTGTGGCCAAACCTTTTTTTGCTGGAATTCGAATTAGAGCTGAACGGTTAGAAGCAGACCACGCAATATAGCAAGGCGCTTCATAACCTGGTACTAGACGCTTATAAGAATTGACGAGCGGGTTTGTTACTGCAGTAAAGCTCTTCACGTTTTGAAGAACACCAGCAATAAATTGATATGCTTTTTCCGATAACTGTAATTCATCAGATGGATCAAAGAATGTATTTTCGCTTCCTTCAAAGAAGGACATATTAACATGCATACCAGAACCATTGATTCCGAAAACTGGTTTTGGCATAAATGTTGCATGTAATCCGAATTTCTTCGCTACTGTCTTCACGACCCATTTATATGTAGTTGCAAGGTCTGCAGCGGTTAGGACATCTGCATATTTAAAGTTAATCTCGTGCTGTCCTTCTGCTACTTCGTGGTGTGACGCTTCAATCGTGAAGCCCATTGCCTTTAATGCACGGTAAATTTCTAAACGAACTCGCTCGCCAAGGTCATGTGGAGATGGTTCAAAATAGCCTGCTTTATCGCCGAGTTCTTGAGTAGCATAGCCATTTTCATCTGTTTTAAAAAGGAAAAATTCTAATTCAGGTCCAACTGAAATAGTGTAGCCATTGTTAGCAGCACGATCTACCGTTTTCTTGAGAACGTTTCTAGTATCCCCTTCAAAAAGAGATCCATCAGGATTTTTAACAGAACATAAGAAACGAGCTTCTGAATAATTAGCCTCAACTGTCCAAGGAAGAACAGCAAATGTATTAAGATCTGGCTGAAGATAAAGGTCAGATTTATTGATTGGAGAAAAGCCTTTAATCGAAGAACCATCAAACATCATTTTACCTTCGACTACATCTTCTAATTGTTCACTTGTTACCGTAACGTGCTTAAGAATCCCTTCAATATCGACAAATTGTAAGTGTAATAATTCAACACTTTTTTCTTTAATCGTTTCTTTGATTTGTTCAAGAATGGCAGTATCTACAGGTACATTTGAAATAAGTGTTTCAGTCATGTTACATTACCTCTCTATCTCATGTTATGTTTTCTCACATCAAATTTATAAGTTGATTATAGTAAAAAAAAGTTCTTTTGACAATCATTTTTTGCATACTTTTTTGAATATTTATTCTTAATTTTTCGTAAGCGTTTTCATTTATTTGAATAGGACGCTAATTTTTTTGCCATCAATTGAATGTTTCTATTTATAAATATACAAATATATGTATTTAGTTTGCATATATAAAAAAAGTCCCAAAAGCTAAGCTTTTAGGACACTCTCGAAATAACCTTAAAAATTTATCATTTACTCAACTTACATTGTGCTTGTATCAATTACGAAACGATACTTCACATCTGAAGCTAATACACGTTCGTAGGCTTCGTCAATTTGGTCGGCTGAAATTACTTCAATCTTAGGAACAATGTTGTGTTCCGCACAGAACTCCAACATTTCCTGAGTTTCACGGATACCGCCAATCATGGAACCTGCAAAGGAACGGCGATGACCGATAAGAGAAAACACATTTACTGATAATGGCTCTGCGGGCGCACCCACGTTTACTAGAGTACCATCCAGAGTTAACAGTGAGAAATAAGCATTAATATCAATTTTTGCACTTACCGTATTAACAATTAAGTCAAAGGTTCTGGCAAGTTTCTTGAAAGTTTCTGGATCACTTGTCGCATAGTAATGGTCTGCCCCGAATTGCAAGCCGTCGTCCTTTTTACTCAATGATTGTGACAGAACAGTGACCTCGGCCCCCATCGCATGTGCAATCTTAACTGCCATATGACCAAGACCGCCCATACCAACAACTGCCACTTTCTTCCCTGGGCCTGCCCCCCAATGGTTAAGTGGAGAATAAGTCGTAACACCCGCACAAAGTAATGGTGCTGCGGCGTCAAGCTCAATGCTATCAGGAATTCTTACTACAAAGTTTTCCGTAACGACAATATGAGTAGAATAGCCACCTTGAGTAGGCTCTCCATATTTATCAACACCAGCGTATGTAGGGACATTTCCATTCAGACAGTATTGTTCTTCCCCTCGGCGGCAGTTCTCACAATCGCCGCAGGAGTCAACCATACAACCGACCCCTACTCGGTCACCGACCTTATATTTTGTGACCTCTGCTCCTACTTCCGTAACTATTCCTGCAATCTCATGTCCAGGTACGAGCGGATAGTTCACGGACCCCCATTCGCCGTGAGCCGTATGGATGTCAGAATGACAAATACCGGCATACTTAATTTCAATTAGAACATCATGCAAATCAAGATCGCGCCGTTTAATTTCAGCTGCTCGAAAGGATTTGTCTGGACCATCTACCGCTCGTGCTTTTGCAGTTATCATAAAAAAACCTCCGATAATGTATATTTTTCAAGAGAATGCGGCTACTGCTTTCTCTTGCATAATTAATGTTAATCCTTATAGTTAACTCTAAGTCAAGCGATAAATGTATATTTCTTTTGAAGTCCTCATTGGTTCTATCAGAGGACTTTGACATTCAGCAAATACCGTGATAAAATCTCACCAACCCATAGAGTTAACTCGAAGTCTATATCAATGAGAATAGGAGTTAAATAATGAAGACGTATTCTATCAGCGAGGTTGCTAAAGAATTGAATCTTACACCATATACCTTGCGTTACTACGACAAAGAGGGTCTTATGCCTCTTGTAGAACGGACATCCAGCGGCATACGATTATTTAAAGAATCCGATATTGCAGCATTAAAAGTTATTGAATGTCTAAAATCCACCGGGATGCCTATCAAGGAAATTAAAAATTTTATTGATTGGTGTTCTGATGGGGATTCTACATTACAACAGAGATATGACATGTTTATGGAACGAAAAGCTACTGTAGAAGCACAAATGGAAGAACTGAAAAAAACAATGGAAGTCATCGAGCATAAATGCTTATATTACAAGACTGCATTAGATGCCGGAACTGAAGATATTCATAAAAAAGCTAAAATAGAAATTTCCGTTACTAAATAACAGAAAGCCACCTGTATTTCATTAATGAATATATGAAATACAGGTGGCTCTATTTCTATTATACACTGCCAGTGGTACTAATTTGGTAACCATTTTAGAAGAAACCATATGTATAGTCTCCTGTCATACTGTCTTCTTAGATTTTAGGCTATGAAAAAATCTGCCCTATCCCACAGCAAAAAAATGGAGGAGTAAAAATGTCAAAAGAAATTCAAGTTGTACTTGTCACCGGCGGGAATCGAGGGATTGGTTATTAGTTGGTCCATCAATTGGCTTTGGATGGTTTTGATGTCATTTTAGCGGGCCGGGGATCAAGAGATGGGTCATAAAGCTACACAGAAGCTAAAGGATTCAAATCTGGACGTTTCGTTTGTAGTTATGGATGTGGATAATCAAGAAAGCATCCGTCAAGCAGCATTTACAGTAAATGAACAATTTGGAAGATTAGACGTGTTGAATAATAATGCTGGAGTGTATTTAGATGAGAATCAAAAGTTAATGGCTATGGACCCTTCCATTCTAGAGAGGACGTTGGCAAAGAATTTCTTCGGTGCCTTCCATGTTATCAGTTCCTTTATTCCCCTCATGGAAAAACAAGGGTATGGGAGAATTATTAATGTTTCCTCGGAATATGGAGCCATGAGCGAAATGCAATATCAAGGAGTCGGCACTTATAAGTTGTCTAAACTTGCCCTAAATGGATTGACACGATTAGTAGCGGCAGAAGTCCAAGGTGATTTCAAAATAAATGCGGTTGATCCGGGATGGGTAAAGGTTTTTCCTGTTGCTGCTGCTGATATGTTTTTAAATGAAGTTCAGGTGAAATTTACAAATTCTTAGAAATAAAAAAAGAGCGACTACCCTGTCCCTCTTTTTAACTATTTTTTGATCTTTGTTTATTATGTTTGTAAATATAATCAATCCTGTTCATGGTCCTATATCCTAAAATACCAAGGATTATTGTATATATTGTTGTTAAAATTAAGCCAGATATAGCAATCCAAAATAATGATGTTATCTTCTTCCTTTTGTTAAGCACAGCAATAACCTCCACCAATTAATCGTTATTATCTTGCACTTAATAAGGAAGATTATCCAAAATCCACAATTAATAAGAGAAAGTGGAAATAAAAAAAGTTACATAAAGGACTTTAAAAAGGTTAATATCAATCCTTATTCCTAACTAGTTCATCTCGATCCGATGCCATTGGAGGCTGTTCCAACCATCTATTTTTTATCATAATATTAGCTCCATCCTCAGCATACAATTGAATTTCTAAGGAGAGCCTGTTATACATTGCACTAATATCACCTCTAGGACTTTGACTGACAGCTGTACCGTAAAAGCCTACGCTCAAAGTAACCAAACCAGATGTGAAGTACATCATAAGTTTATCAGAAAATGTATACGCTGTACTATTAGTTATTTCTGAATCCCATCCCATTGGTGCAGGGAGTTTACTTTCCTCTAACTTTCCTCTAAATAATTTAATATGTTTATTCCCAATTTCTAAACCTTTTAAAAAGAATTGTGTAACATCCTTATTTTGTGCAACCTGACTAAATCCAGTTAGTGTCGCAACTCCCAAAGCGTTTCGTTGGAGATTAGCAAATAAATTGTCTACTTCAGCAGCTGTTAATGGTCTTTTCTCTCCAAACACATCTAACATAAACCATTGCTTTTTCACAAATTCAACCTTTTCTAAATTAGGCAAGCTGGGAGACCTGATAAATAATCCTTTTGACAATAATAATTCCGTTGAAATTTTATATAATTGCATTGTTTCGGCAAGGCATTCCATATAATACTCTTTAATGTCATTTCTTACAGATGCTGCTACACTGCCAGCATATGATATGAGACCAATCTTAGACATTTGGTTTATAAAATTAAGTACAAAACTGTCAGAATACAGTCTAGGAGCAGATAGGTCTACATCCTCTTCTATACTAAAACCATATGGAACTACATTTTTTTCCTCTGTTAAAATAGCTGTAATCTTTTGAATATGTGACTGAGATAAATCTAAAGCATATTTTATTAGAGGCTTAATTTCTTCATCTTCAGCTTTTTCTAAAAAATATGAAAGTACACATATGCTTGAACTATCATTTAAGTATTGTATCCAGATTTGAGCAATCTCACCTGCTGTTAGCCTTATCTGGTTTCCCTTTTCTTCCATCATTAACCTCCAAAAAAGAAATACTAAAAATACCTTCCCCATAAATTACCTGCAATATGTATTAGTTACCTTAAGACACAACCGTGCAAAATATGAGCCAGCAAGCGAAAAAGCTCATTATCTATTAAACTCCCCAAATTCAATATCTTTCTCATTGAATCATTGGTTTTTAATTACGTATTTTGAATAATTAACATACAGTTTGGCATTATAAGTTAACGTTGCAAAATTGAAGGAGGTTGATTAACTATGTACTTTTATAAAGAAGACTTAATTAATATGATTGTCCCTGATAAACCAGATCCTCATGCCGCAAAAGTGTTGCAAGAGGCACTTGGTGGTCAATTTGGTGAAATGAGAACGATGATGCAGTTTTCATTCCAAAGTGCAAATTTCAGAGGAAAAGCAAAACCTTTTCGCGACTTAATTAGAGGGATTTTTCTTGAGGAGCTTAGCCATGTTGAACTAGTTCAATCGACCATTAACCAACTATTAAATGATTCTGGTGAAAACTTGCCAGGTAACCAAGCTTCTGATGGCGCTCCATTGGATGATGTTATACAATCTGGTGCCAATCCACATCATTATATTATGGGGGCCAAGTCTTCACTTCCAGTTGATGCAGGAGGCAATCCGTGGAATGGATCATGGGTATATGACCATGGGAATCTAGCTGCAAACCTTCTAAATAATGTTGTCCTAGAATCCACTGGCGTTCTTCAAAAGTCAAGAATTTACGAGATGAGTAACAATAAAACATTAAGAGAGACGATTGCGTTTCTAATTGTTCGTGATAATGCACACCAAAATGCTTTTGCAAAAGCGTTAGAAACGTTAGGTGTTAATTGGGGCAAACTATTTCCCATTCCCAATTATGATTTAAACAAATATCCAGAGTGTCGTAAATACGTGGAAATGGGATTCCATAATGCACAATTCAATTTCCGCCTTGATGACACCCGCATTGGAGAAATCTTTCAAGGGAAAACTCCAAGCAGGAATGGCGGAGATCTTTCAGTCATCGAACCGCCAAGCGGCTATCCTGTTCCCGAATTGCCTGATATGCCAAATGAACATGCCCCTGGTCTATTTGACCTTAATAATTAAGGCTTTAAAGCATCATTTACGAACAGTCCCTGGATTATGTTAATTGTAATTCCGGGACTGTTTTCCATTGTAACTTTATACTACTTACAGTACCATCCTCATTAAACAACGCTCTCGTATTTCGCCTCTTTACTAGTGAGACTAAATGAAACAGCCGCAATAATCAATCAAAATTGTTGATTATCTTTAGGGAAAGTTGGTGAATAGTAATGTCTAAAGTAGATAGAAGAATACCCAAAAGCCAAGCAGCCATCAAAAATGCTCTTATCGAAATGATGACTGAAAAAAGTTTCGATGACATTACCATTCAGGATATTTCCGACAGGGCAAATGTCAATCGAGGAACCATCTATCTTCACTACTCCGATAAATATGACCTGCTAGAAAAGCTGGTGGAAGAACATAAAAACAAGCTTAGAGAAACAAGTGAATGGGCATGTGAAAAGGAATGGGTAGATGCTACTCTCATCTTTTTTGAATACTTCGAGAGTAATTATTTATTCTTTTCTACCATGTTAGCAAGTAAAGGTGCTCCCTCTTTTTCGCAGTAAGATTCTAGAATTTCTAACCGAAAAGTTCAAGGATGAAGTGGATATAGGGAAAAATCAAGGTCTAAATGAAGAGGTTATCGTGAAATTCGCTGCTAATGCTTATGTAGGGGTTTTGGAGTCGTGGTTGAAAGAAGGAATGCCTTCTCCTTCTTATGTTATTGCAAAAGAATTGGGGATTCTGTTAGAGAGGATTGTTTAGTTGTATAACATAAGCAATCCATCCTACTCAAGTCCCCATATTCTATATTAAGCTTATTTCTCTTTTTTAAAAAAGAAGCCTTGTCCATTTTCTTGCGGAACAAATCCTGATAAAGCCTTAGAGTTCTCTACCCTATTTTGTTCTGCAACTGAAATAACTGTGTATTTATTTCTATTTACATTAGGACTATTTTCTAGTATATCTTGTTCCTCTCTTGTTACAATTCTATATTGATTCCCCTTTTCAATATCTGCTTGTCCAATAAAAACACTTTCATATAGTGGTTGTTCTTGAGTCAATTCTTCTGTGTTTCCCAAGTCTTCAATAAATCCAATACATAGTGTGAGAACTCCTGCAACTCCAAATATAAATACTGATTTCCTTTTCATAAGTAACCTCCAATCCATTTACCAAATTGTTACATTCTATTAAATCTAAACAAATAATATAACCTTCAACTAAACTGCATCGGTTAGTACAGCAAACTGTTCATCTCTTACAATCAGTTCCTTTCCCCATATTATTTAAATAAAAAAGCCAAGATGAGTAAGAATTCTCATCTTGGCTTGTGTTTAGCTCAAATATTGTCTAGCTCACTTCCCCCTTTATGAAGTTGGTGATAGGATTAGCGCGATAGCACTCTTATCCAAGTTAAAATCCCAATCCACAAAAATATCATTTACTTTTGTTTTAAGAATAGTTTCAAATTGATTGCTATTATGTAATAATCTTTTCTCAAGATTTCGCTTTGCCAACTTTAATGTTTCGGAATTTCCTAATCGAATTAATTCTCTTTCGATGGGAACCAAAATTTCTTTTCGAATTACGACTAATGTTCTTGGGTTTACTCGAATGGAATGGATTTCACCTGGCTCCTTTTCGGCTTGAATACTGATTCTTGTTATTTCTGAGTGAATATTTTCTTTTCCTTCATAATTTTCATCATTTAAATGATTACTTTCCTTTGAAGAACCAAAACAAACAAAAATACCACTTTTATTATGAATTCCCCAATCGTAATAAAATTCACTGATTTCCATTCCAGTCAATATTTTAATATAGGCCTTAAACTCTGGAATAAGTGTTTTCATCAACAAATCTCTCGTTCTTAATACCATGGCTTCTTGACCTTGGGTTAATAAGACACTTTCAGAGGGTGTGATAAAGTTTCGTAAATAAACAGTCATGGTTGATTGATAATTAGAAACAAAAACCGATTCAGGCCCTTTTCCAAAATATTCTCGAAGTGTTCTTCCGATGTAACTAGCTAACTCCAAATTCACCTGATTTTTTTCCAAAGAAAATTCATCCTTTTAAAAGATAAAAGCATTATTTCTTTTATCCCCATTTTTATTTTAAATATTTTCTCATATTACCATCGACCTTTTCTTAATTTGTCCCAATAAATCGATATTGTATGCGTTTAAAACTGAATTTATTAGTTATTGTGAATATCATCGAATAGGTTAAAGTAACCAAATATTCCTAGAAATAGACTGAAAAGATTGAAAAGTTAATCGTTTAAAGATAAAATAGTCAATGGATAGAAGAAAAAATGCTTTTATCTAAATGGATTGCATCTAATTATCTAATTACATATGTTTTTTTACTATATAAAAAAAGATCATAATGATGGTAGTGAGCTAGACAACATATATTGAGCTAGACATAAGTCAAGGTGGGATAATGATTCCTATCTTGACTTTTTTTATTTTTCGATAAAAAAAAGGGAGAATCCTAAAAATGATAAAGATTGCAATTGTCGATGATAACATTCAATTAACGGAGATACTTAAAAAATACTTATCTAGTTTAGATGATATGGAAGTAATGGGGGTTGCCTACAATGGCATAGAAGGAATGGGGTTATTAAAAAGAGAACAACCAGACCTTGTTATATTAGATTTAATTATGCCTTATTCCGATGGGCTCTCTTTATTAAAAAATCTTGATAAAGAGAAAATGGTTACAAATGTTTTAATACTGACTTCTATCGGAAACGAGGATATCATAAAAAAAGCCAGCGAATTCGGGGCACGCTACTTTATGTTAAAACCTGTTGAATTATCCCATTTATCCAATACAATTAGAAATATTTGTCCAAACCAGAAAGGGTCGTACATTGTAAAAACAAACACAGAGAAAAAAGAGTTTCTCCATAATAATAAAGGTCAAAATATAGAAAATCGAATAACAAATGTTTTACGTTTGATGGGGATTCCAGCAAACCTAAAAGGATACTTTTATTTGAGAGAGGCTATTCAAATGGTATTCAGTAACTTTGAGCTATTGATGGGATGGGGAGGTATAACAAAAGTAATATATCCCACCATTGCAAGTAAATATCATACCACCCCCAGCCGAGTTGAAAGAGGAATTCGACACTCAATTGAAGTTGGATGGAATCGTTCAAGTAATGAGGTACTAGAGTTGATATTTGGTAACACAGTAAACACATTTAAAGTAAAACCCACTAATGGCAAGTTTATCGCTATGATTACCAATTATTTGAGAATACAAAAGGATTGTTAAGGTAACTCGAAAAAACTGTCTTCTTCAAAGAAAAGGCACAAATAATTGTGCCTTACAACGATATGAGTTTCATCAAAAACATTTCCAGCTTGGGCATGCTGCTCGATGTCTGAGTTTGAAAGAAAGTTTATTAGTGGTGTTTCTGGATTATTAGCTTTGTTGTTAAACTGTTCGACGTTTTGTGCTTTTTCTAATAAAGTTCTTTGAATGCTTCTTTTACAAACCTGTCACTTATTTCAAAATGAAAAGCCACCAAAAATGGCAGCCGTTGTTTATAAAAAAGAATGAATTAAAAATAGAATGGCAAAAGCAACACCAGAGCGCAAATGCCACTTCCGGTCCATCCTCTGATATCGAAATAGTCCCGATATAGGAACTGGAAGCAGGACTACCAAGGAAAGCAATCCACTTATATTATTAAAATCAAATTTGAAGCCGTGCATAAAGACAGCTACCGTATGCAAGATAATAAAAGCGATGGCGAGAATCGCTGCTGGTGTATGCCATCTTCGGGCAAAGCGCAGTAAAGTGGACAACCATTTTTTCACTTTACCATAACCTTTCAAATGACGGAGCTTAATTGCACGAAGAAGCACATAATAAGCAAGTACACAAAATAAGGCAATTCTAGCATTGGAGCCAAAACCTTTAAATGTATGCTCGAATTGCCTGCTGTGCAGAGTGGTTAATGAAAGTTGTAGCAGTCCCCTAAGCTCCCAAAGCATTATCAATGCAGCGATAATAATCGCTAAGATTATCCATATTCGTTCCTTTTTAGGAATCCACCCTTGTTTTTGGGCTTTGATTTCCCGTGTATTCATTGGTTTTCCTCCTTTAAATTAGAGTAGTGTATGCACTTCTTCTGTATTTTTAAATAAAAAACAACTTTTAGATTCTTAACTTGGTCATTGTTACCGAAATCCCATTTTTCCCGAAAAAACTAACCACTTAAAGTTAAAATAACCTGCAATTTTATTTAAATACAATGTAGCACAATAAATGAATTCATTTTCCAAATTAATGAATTCTTAATTATATATTAATTGAAAAAATAGGTTAATATTTATTAGACAAAAAAGCTAGTCACACTTAGCCTACTAGCTTTTTTTGACATTGAAAACTAAATTAAAGTTTTTATTATAATTGACGAATAATATGTTCCCATTTTATTCGTAGATTTTTTTTACAAGCGACAGTAAATACTATAAAAAAACTTTTTCCTTTTAGGAAGAGTTATGAAAACAATAAACCCACAAAAATATGCGCATATTGGTGTTAGATTAGTTAAAGTGGAGGTGAAAAAAATGGATCAACACCTGCATCACGTAGAGGAACATTTTTCTGGGTCTGACTTCATTCGGGATGTTGTCATTGGTATGTCAGACGGATTAACCGTACCATTTGCATTAGCTGCTGGTTTGTCCGGTGCTGTTGATACAACAACATTGATTCTCACGGCAGGAGTTGCTGAAATTGCAGCAGGATCAATTGCAATGGGACTTGGCGGTTATTTGGCAGGAAAAACAGATGCGGAACATTACGAATCTGAACTTGCCCGTGAACAGCGCGAAGTAATCGAACTTCCAGAGCGTGAAGTAGAAGAAGTATCTGAAATTTTTAGGGAATATGGTCTTGAAGAAGACCATATCAAATCGATTACTGAAACTATGAAAAAGAACCCTGAAAAATGGGTGGATTTTATGATGAGATTTGAATTGGGGCTAGAAAAGCCGGAACCGACAAGAGCGAGAAACAGTGCGATTACCATTGCTATTTCATATATTGTTGGAGGGTTAATCCCTTTGTTTCCATATTTTATCTTTCATAAACCTGCAACAGCATTAATGGTTTCTGTAATGGTCACACTTATTGCCTTACTAATTTTTGGATACGTAAAAGGAAGGTTCACGGGATCTTCACCTGTGAAGAGTGCTTTTCAAACAATGATTACTGGTGGTCTTGCTGCAGGAGTTGCATTTGGTCTAGCTAGAATTCTCACTTGACGTTAGAATTTCCGTTAGAGGTAACGGTATAAAAAAGCGGGGTCAGCTCCCCCGCTTTTTGGTATTTTTAATTAATAATTAGACAGAATTGCTGCTTTATCCAAGTGTCTCCGATTCCAACCGGAACCCTTCTACGACCACTTCTTCGTCGACCTCCAGCAATAAGCATCGTTTTCCTTCATAAGTAATATATTTTACATATTTCAGGTCTTTCGGGTTTATAGTTACATTGGCCAATTTGGTCTCGATTTTTATGGTCTTTGGAACTAAGCTGCTGGCTTTAAATTCATATTTTTCATCATCTATGATTTTTTTAATGGCATGCTCCACTTTTGCTGTCTCGACATTTTCCACGCCGCTTACGGTCAAAATGCGTTCGATATCCCGAGAATCCAATGTAGGAATTTCACTTTCTTCATTCTCTTGACTCTCTTGAACCAACTTATCGATTTCTTCATAAACATTGGAAATGACCCGGGATTCCACTTCGTCTCCCATCACTTCTTTTAAGATAAAATCGAAGCAGTCCTTATCTTCCTGCGCAGTAATAATCTCTTCGCAATTGAGCACTTCTTCAATAAATCTAGCATCTGGTTGATTCGCTTTCCCTGCACAATAGAGAAGATGGTTTACATCTGCCGCATTGTCATTAAACGCAGGGAACAAAAAGCCAGACAATGGAGAATCTAAATTAATAATAGGATCAAAGAAGTTATGCGATTTGAATTCTTTTTCAATATAATCAAACGTTAAAGCTCTTTTCGGCTGATCCGTTTTATTCAGACTGCAAAGGATAAATGGGCTCGAATAGACTTCATCATCCCCGCCTTCTTCGGTTTCTGCATTCCGTTTCCGGGTCCCTTTTCGGTATTCTCCCCGGATAAAGGTCACCACTGTATCAAATTCATATTTCATGTCCGCAAACATTTTCAAGACGATTTCCAGCATGTATTCTTTCCAATCATCGGTTGTCTCTTGTTGTAATCCTTCGAAAAGGAACATTTGGGTGCTATCTTCCACGTCCCGAATGAATTTCAGCTCGAACAGTTTTGCATCAAGCTGCCCTGTTAATACCTTCTTAAAGTTTGTCAAAAATAATTCCTGGGCTTCTTGTTCTAACATTTGAAACGGCTGGCTGACATGGTGGTAAATCTCACCTGATTCTTTCTGCACATAAACATTGAAGATTTCTCGAATTTGCAGGTTGTAATTGTCTAATTTAAATTGTTTCCGGATATTAGCGATATCTTTTTTATTCATTTCATTCAACTCCCATCCCTGATTATACTGTTCAGGAGGATAAATAGGAATACTCAATACCTCCTAATATCTAATGATTGGGCTTTTTGATAAAAAATGACAGGACTACATTCATCACCGCTAATCCTAAAAACACAATTGAAGATCCCGCCGCCTGAACGATTCGTCCCATAAGTAATACACCAAAAACAGGTGCTGCGGCGGCTAGGATTTTACCGCTAATGAATAGTGTTACAGCACTGTATTGCTTTGTTTTTTTGCTATTGATCCTGTTTGTGTATTCACGTATTAAACCCCTTCAATCATTTATTGCAACTACATAATGGTCAACTTAGTTGACTAATTTAGTTTTAAAAAAACCACATCTTTGTCAACAATTTTGACAAAGATGTGGTTTCATTTTTAACCATCCTTATTGTTCAATTCCCCATTCTACCTTTAATAGATCTTTAAGCATATTTACTTGCTCCAAACCTATTTTTTCTGCAATTTTATCCTCAAGCCGGGCTTTCAGTTCTGCGTTTTTTTCGTAGCATCTTCTCCTAAAGCTGTTAGCTGGATACACTTCTCTTTCTTGTTGTTTTCTTCACTAATCCTTTTTCAGAAAGATTTGTAATAAACTTATGAATGGCTTGGCGGGATATTTCTACATATTTGGTAACATAGGAAATGGTCGGTCTCTTCTCATAAATCCTGGCCATGATATACCATTCAGAATTGGAAATATAAATCTCACTGTTATCATTCCATGCTTTTTCTGAAATCTTTCGGACCAGACTATGTTGCTCGCTCAACAAATCTATAAGGTCTAAGTGTTGTAATTGAGAGTTAGGATCAACCCATTCACTCCAATCATATTCTTCGCACCTACTATACAAAATCCGTTATTGGATTTCAATTTGGTACTTCCATTTCCCTCGAACGTGCTTTTCGGTAATATAATCCGTACATGAAAACAGACATCATGATAACAAATGAATAGCCAATATAAATATTCCGATAAATACTTTCCGAAGATAAACCTTCCTGAAGGGTTAATAATAAGCCAGAAACTGTCACTCCCAGCCCCGCTCCGAAAAATTGCATCGATTGGACGATGCCTATCCCAGACCCGATTTGAGTCAAGGGCAAGATTCTTGTGATCTCGTTCGAAATGCTTGATGAAATCGCTGTAAAGCCCACACTTGCGAACATATAGGTGAAAAGGATGAAATAAGGATTTAAGGTAGTTAACCACGCAAATAGGATAGTGGCAATTAATAAAAATAATTGCCCAAAAACAATAACCGGTGCATTGCCAAAGCGGTCAATTTTTCTACCAATAATTTGTCCAGCTATCACCGCCAAAATGGCTCCTGGAAAAATGATTATCCCTACCTCTGCTGGTGCTTTTTTGAATACAGTTGACAGAATAATGGGCATTAAAAACAGATTTGAAAAGTTTATGAAAAACGCTGAACAACTAATAAATAGAAGTTTTGTATATTGCTTATTTCTGAGGAGTATTGGTGGAATAAACGGCTCTTTAATCTTATTCATATATCTCCAACTTACTGCCAAAAGTACAACCGTACCTAATAAAAAACCATATGAAAGTGTGGAGAGAGAAAGTAACAGGCACGTAACACTAAGCCCCGTTAGAATGGCACCATATAGATCGAAATGTCCTTTTTTAATCATTTCCTTAGGCAATAACCTTTGGAAGAAAGGAAGAGATAGGATAGAAAATCCAGTGATTGCGAAAAGATAATTCCATCCTAAGTATTGAGTAATAACTCCTCCAATTACAGGTCCTAAACCAAATGCCAATGAAGCAGCAGACGCAATAATCGCCATTGCTTTTCCACGCCTTGATATTGGTATATAGCGCCCCGCCATGATCATGCTTAATCCCATCACGGCTCCTGCCCCTGCAGCTTGAAGAATTCGAGCTCCTAATAACAAAATAAAATGATTGGAAAAGAAACCAATGATCGAAGCTATTCCTAATATGCTAATTCCAAAGAGTAGAAGTCTTGAGAGAGGAATAAAATCCGATAGCCTGCCAAATGTCAACGTTGATATAGCAAACATGATTGAATAACCGGAAACAAGCCAAGATGCGGTGGATGAGTTTAAGGAAAATTCATGAAGGACCACTGGTAATGCAACATTAAACATAGTCGTATTCATTACTACCAGCAAGGTCGTAAAGCTCCAAATGAAAATGAGTTTATTCTCTTGAAAGGACACCTTCATTTCAGATTGAGTAGAATCAATTATAATGGAAGACATTTGTTCCCCGCCCTACTTTTATAATTTTATCATCATTCTAGTAAACTAAAGGTGCATTTGTAACAATGGAAGTAATAATATGCAAGGAGTCCCATTCTCCACCTGAAACTGCCACAATTGGGTACTTTTTCGGGAAAAGCGATTTATCGATTTCATTAATTGTAAATCCTTTTTCATGTAAAGATTTTACTTCACCGCAAAGGTTTTCAAGATTATTTAACTTTTGCTTCAGCATTTCTTTTCCGTCTTTAATGTACCCTGAATGGGAACAAAATAACGTTTCGAAATCATGCGATAACAGCATTCGAATGGAATTCATAATTAAACGGATTGATTCACTTTTCATAATGACCTTTGTTTTTGGTGAAACATATAAGTCTCCTGTAAATAACCTGCCTGTGTCTTCATGATAAAGCGAGATATGGTCATTTGCATGACCTGGAGTATAAATCACTTTCCAATCCTGACTTTTAGTTTGAATCGTTTCTCCTAGCGGCATGGCCGTAAACTCTTTTCGTATCCCCCAAGCCATCTGGCGATATTTAGGATACGGGCAGGGCTGCACACAAGTGCTAATTCCTTTTTCATGAATATAGATGGGCACATTTCGGTTTTCCTGGAACCATGAAGCTGTGCCTGTATGATCCTCATGACTATGAGTTAAAGTAACCAGGTCAATCGAATGGCTTTCATAAAATGGAATTAGATCAGATTCAAGGTGTTTGCACCCGGTATCAATTAACATACCGTCTACTAAAAATGCATAAACCGTTCTTCCTTTTTGTCCAGCACTTTCAAAACTCCCCTCAATACAAGTAACGTCCTCTTTTTCGAATACATTTAACATACGGCGACTCCCCCTTTCCTCAGACTCCCATATTCGTGTTGCTAATTCCTATTTTAAAAAGGACTTTCTTAAATTGCTGAATTTCCTCTACATCAAAATCGGACATCACTTCTTTATTCATTTCATCCATTTTTTCGCATAATGAAACCTCCATTGATTTCCCTTTTTCTGTAAGAAAAACCAGCTTGTTGCGGCGATCATTCGGATCCATTCGCCTTTCTATGAACCCGTTATGCTCCAACCGGTCGATTATTCCTGTAATCGTTGCACTGTCCATAAGAAGTTGTTCAGCTAAAGCATAACCAAATTGTCCATCCTTTTCCCAGAGCCGTCGAAGCAATGCAAATTGTACAGGTGTCACACCATAAGAGGCTAGCTTGGATTTACTCACTTGATTCACTCTTTGTAAAGCTTTTGCTAGTAAAAAATGAACACAGATATCGAATTTTTCCATAATTCTCCCTCTATTTATTTATTTAAATTTTCTGATTAATAAAAATATATCATGTTCAAGATGATTTGTATACAAGTAATTCGTGTGCAAGTGATTTGCGCAAACGAAACTCACACAGCAAAAAACCTGCTTGTTTAAGGCAGGTTTTTTTGCTGATATTATTCTCCCACTACTTTCGCGTTCTTTAGCATCTCTTCAGTTAAGGTAATTCCTTCTTCTTGAGCAGCTTTTTTATTGATGTACAACTGAAGGTTTTCTGGGAAGCCGACAGGAATTTCGCTTGGTTTTTTACCTTTTAGAATTTCCACAGCCATTTTTCCGGTTGTATAGCCAAGATCATGGTAGTCGAATCCATAAGATGCGAAGGTTCCCCGTTTTACAGAATCACCTTCACCGACAAAGGTCGGGATATTTTTGTCATTAGCTACTTTAATCACCGATTCCAGTGCAGCAACAACGGTATTATCCTTTGGAATGTATAATACGTCTGCACGCCCAACCATTGACTCGGCTGCCTGTTTTACTTCGGAACTGGCTGAGATAGTCGTTTCAACCGTCTCCAGCCCAGCTGCCTCAAGAGCGCTCTTAGCGTTTTTAACATTGACAACGGAGTTTGGTTCCCCGTTGTTATAAATGATGCCTACCTTCTTGGCATTAGGAATAAATTTTTTAATGGCATCAATTGTATTCTTTATCGCCTCAGGATGGGTATCCGATGTGCCGGTCACATTCCCGCCTGGCTTGTCCAAGCTTTGCACAAGCTGGGCTCCGACAGGATCCGTTATGGCAGTGAACAATATGGGAATATCTTTCGTAGCGTTGACCACTGCCTGAGCACTTGGTGTTGCAATTGCCAAAATTAGATCATCCTTGTCAGCAACCAAATTTTTGGCAATGGACATATTATTGTTCATGTCTCCTTGGGCATTTTGGTAATCAAGTTTCAAGTTCTTTCCTTCTACATAACCGGCATCCTTCAGTGCCGCAATAAAACCTTCTCGAGCCGCATCAAGGGACGGATGCTCGACAATTTGTGAAATCCCTATTTTTACAACTTTCTCGTTTTTCTCCTTTGCTTCTCCGCTAGTTTCCTTACTTCCCTCTCCACATGCGGTGAGTAACATTAACATTCCACACACCAAAAGGACTAGACTCTTTTTCACCTATAAATCCCCCTAAATTATGTATTCTTCTAATAAAAAAAGGTAAACCTCCTCATTCTAAAAATTTATAATATTCTGATTTTATCACGCATAATATTTCCGGGCAATAGTACCTTTCTATTATATGAGAATTTATTCTAGTACGTTTTACCTATATTCTGTTCCATAAATTTCTGGTTTTAATACTAAATTTCGGAAAATAATAAAAGAGGAGTAAAACAAGATCCACTGCTGGAGGAAGTAGATTTGGAACATACTTGGTTTTCCTTGATACCGTTTCTGATTGTCATTGGCATGTCTATTTGGATAAAAAACATCCTGCCTGGTCTGGTAGTCGGCCTTCTTGTTAGTTCCTTCCTTGTGTCTGGCCATTTTTTAGGGGGTGCTCATCAGGCCGTCACCTATATCGTGACAACCTTGTCTAATGTGACGAACATGAAAATTATCGGGTTTCTTTATTTATTTGGCGGCCTCGTAGGGATGATGAATATTTCCGGCGGGATAAAAGGTTTTTCCGAATGGATGGGAACAAAGATTAGAACGGAGCGGGGCCTGCTGGGGTTCATCTGGCTTACCCTCCCTTTTACCTTTATGATGCCAATGTTTCGAATCATGATGATTGGTCCAGTCGTCAAAGCTCTTGCGAAAAAAATAAACATTCCGAAGCAAAAGGTCGGACTGACAATGGATATTTCTACAGAATCCGTTATCGTCCTTTTACCTGTTGCCACTGCCTTTGTGGGATTCATGGTCTCATTAGTTGAGGGCAGCATTAGAGGACTTCACATCGGTCAATCAGCGTATCAGATTTTTTTGCTGAGTATTTTGTTTGATTTTTTTGCGATTACGATGCTTGTCATTGGACTCATTCAAACCCTTTGGTCTCCTTCTAGAAAATCACAGGATTCACACTTAAATAATGAGCAGGAACTACTAGAAGAAGAGCATGAATTTCACCGGATGGGCATTAAAAGAGAATTATCTCTAGTCCAATCACAGCCATGGAATTTGATTTTTCCTGTCTTTTTACTTTTAGGACTTTCCTTGTTTCTGCTATGGAAAGACGGCACTGCTAAAGGGGCCAAAACCGTTTTCGACGCCTTTTCGAAAGCTGATGCCACCTTCGTCATGCTTCTAGCCGTATTTATTACTCTAGTGTTATCCTTTGCTTTCTATATCTTAAGACGTCTTCCTTTAAATGAAATTTTGTACCATTTTTATGATGGCGGCAATCAAATGATGGAAGCCATCAGTATGCTTGTATTGATCTGGTCCTTGACACTTGCGGCCAATGAGCTTGGATTTTCTACCTTTATCAGTTCAACATTAGGTTCCTTTTTACCACCTTTTTTAACTCCAGCAACCATTTTTTTGCTAGGTTCACTTACAGGTTATTTTATTGGTTCATCATGGGGAACGTGGGGGCTGTTTATGCCATTAGGAATATCCTTGGCTTCGGCTACCGATGCTTCCATTCCGTTAACGGTCGGTGCAGTGTTTGCCAGTGGTGCATTTGGCGCTTTAGCATCCCCATTAGGCGATACGACGATTACAACAGCATCGATTCTCGATATGCCTCTTATCGATTATGCGCGGTATAAACTGAAGGTTTCTGCTTTGGGAGGAGTGATTGCTGTTGTGCTGTATCTTGTTTGTGGTTTCCTAATTTCTTGAAAATGGTTCTCCATAGATGAATTGTTCACCCTGAATAGCTCACACTACTTAGTAAAGGATAATTTAAGGAGTGAACTTCTTGAAGAAAATTAGTTTGGTTTCTGTCGTAATGGCTGCTGCTCTCTTAGGTTTAACCGGCTGTAATAATGATAAGGCATTAAATAGCAGAAACAATTTGGGAACAAACAATATTAACAATGGTTCCAACCAGAACTTGCGCGTTTCAGCACGCGCTAGTAATAATGTAGAAAGCATAAATGAAGTCGACCAGGCCCATGTCATCCTACGTAATAATGATGCCTATGTTGCTGTCAGTTTAAAAAATAATAATGGTACTACAGGAACTGGTATAATTGGCACTAATGATGGCACCGCCGGAACGAGAGATACCACAACAAATAATATAGATCGTACCAAGCTCGGAGGCCGCACGGTTGGATCTGGAGATAATACCAATTATAAAAAAGCGGCTTCTCCTCTTGATAAAAAAATAGAAAGACAAGTACGTGCTGCAGATCGTTCCATTGACAATGTGTATATTTCGTACGATACTGCATTCTTTGGCCAAATGACAAATTATACAAACGAATTACGCAATGGAACAAACAGAGACGGTGTTTATAACGATTTTACGAATACGATTAATGGGGTTTTTCGATAAAGCTGCCGAAATATTATTCGGCAGTTTCTCATTTTAGCTTTGCGGGCAATAAAATGTATTTTTTCATTTACCGTTGAACCTCTTTTTCTGGTTACTGGGGAAATGAAACACCTTTTCATTTACCGTGGACTCTCTTTTTCCGGCTTCTGGGACAATGAAACGCCTTTTCATTTACTATAGATACTCTTTTTTCGATATCCCCCGTAATGAAACGCATTGCTGGAAAAGCACTACTCACTGCAACGGTTTCAGGCGATATACACACCAATCCCCTTCTTTAATTTGCACTAAATATGGCTGCTGTCGGCCCTCAGGAAGAACATATACAAAAGCCTCATAGTCTCCACTTTCGGTATGTACTGATTGAACAACTCGATCATAATAATTGTCTTTCCCAGGACCATAGTATTCTTCGAGCAGGTCCAGGGCCTCAAGTTCATTGTCATTCACCTGATATAGTTCACCAAATACCCAGTCTTGGCTGGTCAGAACTAAATATGGATATCCGCTCCCAGAATCAAATAGGTCACCTTTTATCCAACATTTATCTGCCAGGCATTCAGCATTTTTAAGAAGATGATGATTCTGCTCATACCTTCTTAACGTCCCGTATACAAATACTAAATGCTTCTTCAAATTCAGCCCTCTCTTCTAACTAAAAAGATTTGACTTTTCCATTATAACTGTTTTAACTTCAAAGCCATTTGGATTTTTTACTATTCCCTCTTGGGTAATAACATAACCTATAGATTCATATAAACGTACATTATCGGATAAACTCGCCCTTACTTTACATACGGTCTTAGTTTTTCCTTGTTTATTTGCATAGGTTTCAAGCCACTTTAACATAGTCCTCGCAATACCCTTTCTTCTTGCAAATGGCGGAACCGATACCCTTGAAAAATATATAGAATCGTCTTGTAACATAAATCTTAAAGAACCGACAGGGACTTCGTCTAAAAAACATAAAATGAAACTCTCAGTACCATTTAGAAATGAGTTTCTAAGAATATCAATTGGTTCATTAACTGCACTAGAAGGGACATCAAGATCACGATACTCCTCAAAGGCTTCCTTCATCAGTTGATGGGCAATAACAATTTCATCCTCATTTCCTATTCTAATTTCAATCCCCATAATTAATGATTTTCCCCCTATTAATCTGTAACTCTTCCATCTGGTAAATATGTTCACAAAGAATATTGATTATAGGGACAGAATTACTGCCCCTTAAGCTTCCTGTTATTGGTTACTTATTATGACTATCAAGTGCTTTTAATGCTTTCTTTGCAAGTCCACTCTCTCCAGCAAATTCCACATCCGCTTTTGGCATAGCATTATTTAATTGCTTATTCTTATTTTTATTCTTCGCCATTTTTTACCCCCCTTTAATTTTGAGTTTCCCAAGGATAGCCTTAATTGGTATCCACAATTTTAGTTTGCTTTCTTTTTGATTTGCTATGCTAAAATGATGACTTAGTAAATCAACGATTAGTAAAACTGTTTTCTACGTATTCATAATTTTCTTTTTCATCTCCTTCTATTGGTAAATAAAATTCTACAAAACGTACTAAAAACCTTCGTCACCGGACGAAGGTTCAAGAAACTTGTACATACTGTTTTCAGTTAACTTGTTAAAAGGACGTATTTTTCTTCTAATGTCTTCTTTAAGAATAAAGCGACTTCGAGCATTCCGTATTTTCCAGCTTTTGCTTCTGCATCAGAATTATAGTTCGTGTTTGTATTAATATCGTAAGTAAAAATTTCGCCTTTAGCATTTTTGATGAACTCGATTCCAGCAACTTGAATATTATTACCTGCTAGTACCTGTTTATATTTTTCTAAAATTTCGTCCTCAAACCCTTCAATGATTTGGAACTTAGGCTTCTCTTCTACTTCTTCTCCAACCGGGCAGAATAAATCGCCAATTTGGCATGCATCCGCTGGGCAAAGTTCAAATCCTTCCGAAGTATCAACCTTAACGGCATAAACAAAGTTACCTCCTACAAACTCACAACGGGTTATGTAGCTTTCAGGAGATTGAATGTATTCTTGAATAAGGGTAATGCCATCGACCGGCTCTTCGAAATTCGGACCTTCTACATACGCTTTTAAAGCTTCTAGACTTTGGAATAATTGAACACCTAAGCCTTTTCCAGCACGGTTATGCTTTGTAATAAAGGGTTGTCCTGCAAATGCTTGGGCTGATTTTATAATGTTTTGTTTTCCAACCGCAGCAATCGTTTTTGGAGTCTTTACACCATACTTGTTTAACTCTAAATATTGTAAAACCTTGCTAACCTCTAGCTTTAGAGCGCTCGTTCCATTTAACACAGTACGTCCATGGGCTTCAAGCCATGCTAATACTTGTCCAGAAAATTCAGCTGCAAAACGATGATCACGTGTATGAGAAGATGCACTCATTCGGCTATAGAAGATTCCGTCTGGCGGCTCTTTTGATAAATCTAACGATCCTTCGTCCAAATGCCATTCCTCATAAGGAACACCAAGTTCTGCTAACCTGTTTGTTAAATGGACTGTCCACTCACTATTTTCATGTATCACATATACCTTGCTCATCTTTATATCCCCTCACTAGTTCTTTATTAAACTACGTTTTTGTTCAACTAATGGCATAACCTGCTTTGCAAAGCGTTCCATTTCCTCTAATTGAGGAGAAAATTGCAATATCAATAAGTCTAATCCAGCTTCCTCATATTGTAAAATTCGATCTGCAATTTGCTCAGGAGTCCCTATTAAGTTCGGTCGCAGACCACGATTGGATACAGAGTAATCCTGTAATTGGATTTGTTGCTCTAAGTGTGATTTAGTGGTGAAATCCTTAAAGCCAGCATATCCGCTAGTATCTTTCACAGTCGTGATTTTTTCAAGCTCAGCTAGAGCTTCTTCTTCTGAATCTCGGCAAATAACATAAGAAGCCATTCCGAAAGAACTAAAAGGCTTATTGCCAGTTTGTTCACGTCGTGCCTTCATATCTGCTATTTTTCGATCAATCTCTTCAACTGTCCCACCGTGCATAACATAAGCATCACATTTTTCTGCAATGGTTTGCTTGCCTTTTTCACTTTCACCGCCTGCATAAAGAATCGGATTTGGTCTTTGTACAGGTTTCGGTACAAGCTTGGTATCCTTTAAATCGTAAAATTGACCAGAATAATTGAAGGTTTCTTCTGTCCATAAACCTTTTAGTACATCAATAAACTCTTCAGTACGAGCGTAGCGCTCATCATGTTCTGTAAAAATACCTCCATATTGACGTGCTTCTTCTGCCCACCAAGAAGAAACAACGTTTAGAGTAAAACGGCCGTTACTGATTTGATCAATATTTGCTGCCATTTTTGCTGCTATAGCAGGATTATGAAAACCTGGTCGTATCGCAGTCATTATTTCAATTTTTTCCGTCACTGCCGCAAGTGCTGCTGCTGTAGACCAAGCTTCAAGAGAATCATGCTCCGGTCCTTTAATATCATTTAAATATAATTCAGCTATTAAAGTAGTCGAGTATCCCCACTTTTCAGCCGATTGAATGACTTTTTTAGCATATTCAAAGGTTGGCGGCATATTTTCATTCTCTACATTTCGTAGCCAGCCTCCAAAAATCG
The DNA here is from genome assembly GCF_030403775.1 of Paenibacillus sp. BSR1-1. Lineage (GTDB taxonomy): Bacteria > Bacillota > Bacilli > Bacillales > Cytobacillaceae > Neobacillus. The sequence goes on along the minus strand of NZ_JAQMWQ010000002.1, from coordinate 238,464 downwards.
GTAACCAAAAACCAAATTTCATATGCATTCTCTCCTCTGCTATTCTAATTCTCTAGTTTTCCTATTATTTAAGTAGGATTTATCTATAAATTAAAAACTCTCCTCGTAAGAAGAGAGTTTTATTTACTCTCTTCTCATCTTTCAAGCGATGTGCTCGATGGAATTGGCACAGTATTCATAAGAACCTGCTGCCGAGGCTTCAAAGGGCCAGTCCCTCCACCTCTCTGGATAAGAAGAAAAAAGTACATTCAATTTTTAATTAACTAATGTGATAATAGTTCAAATTGTTCAAATTGTCAATAAAATATTTCTAAAACCGAAATAAAAACCTATAACGATTCCTTTATTTAGGTACTATTAACTTTCGTGTTTTGAAATCATATATTTTATAACTAATTTCAACCATATGGTCTTTTGGAACTGTCACTTTACAATAATATGGGATTGACTTTCCATATGCATCAAGTGCAGGAATATCTTTGAAACTAAAAATTTCATCTGTATCAAGCATTTTAAAGTCCGCTTCAGAAGAACGGCCTGATGAATCAATTTCGATCACACATTTCCCACTGACGACATCATATTCCTTTAGTACAACATATTTTAGGCTTGGGAGAGTAACAACTAAAAGTAAAACACTAATGAAAAAGGTTCCAAAGATTTTCCCTATATTTAATAAACGAAAGTCATTAGTACCGTACATAGCAAAAAAGGCAAATATTGAGCCTATTACAAACAAGCCCCCAAGTATAAGCATTAAATAACACAAGAACATTCGTTCGTTTTTCCAACAACAACTAAATTTAATACAATATTACCTCATCTACCACTATACAGCCTATTCCAAACAAAAAAGCGACTGCTCCTTTGAACAATCGCCCCATTACTTTAAATTCAATTTATCATAATTATGGTAGCTTACAACGGAATATTCCCATGCTTCTTCGCCGGCCTTGTTTCTTTCTTTGTCCGGAGCATTTCCAGCGACTCTTTGAGTTTCTTGCGTGTTTCACGCGGATCAATGACATCATCAACCATACCACGGGAGGCTGCGACATATGGATTCGAAAACTTTTCACGGTATTCAGCAATCTTTTGCGCCCTGGTTGCAACAGGGTCTTCACTTTGTTCAATCTCTTTTGCAAAGATAATATTGGCAGCACCCTCCGGTCCCATCACAGCAACCTCCGCATTCGGCCATGCGTAAACCATATCCGCTCCAATCGCTTTCGAGTTCAAAGCAACATAAGCACCGCCAAAAGCCTTTCTTAGAATAACTGTAATCTTCGGAACGGTCGCTTCCGAGTAAGCGTAAAGAATTTTAGCTCCGTGACGGATAATCCCGCCATGCTCCTGATTGATCCCGGGGAAAAAACCCGTTACATCTTCAAATGTGATTAACGGAATATTAAAAGAATCGCAAAAGCGGATAAACCTGGACAGTTTATCAGAAGAGTTAATATCCAAGCCGCCTGCCATCACTTTCGGCTGATTGGCTATAATTCCTACACTATGGCCATCAATTCGTCCGAAACCAACGACGATATTTTTCGCAAAGTTTGCTTGGACTTGGAAAAAGTCACTATGATCTACTACCTGCTCAATCACCTTGATGACATCGTAAACCTTGGTCCCTTCAATCGGAACAAGATCGATCAATTCATCGTTCCAGCCGTCGTCTATTGCTGCCTCGATCACTGGCGGTTTTTCCATGTTATTTTGCGGCAAATAGCTCATTAATTTCCTAACCTGATCTAATACCTCTGGTTCAGACTCTGCTGTGAAATGGGCAACTCCGCTTATACTAGAATGAACCTTAGCACCACCAAGATTCTCAGCCGAAATTTTTTCACCGGTTACTGCTTCAATTACCTTGGGACCGGTAATGAACATCTTACTCGTCGTCTCCACCATAAAGATAAAATCTGTTATCGCCGGGGAATAGACAGCTCCGCCGGCACATGGGCCGAGAATGACTGATATTTGCGGAATCACCCCGGAATAAATAGAATTGCGATAAAAAATATCTCCGTAACCGTCAAGGGAGACAACTCCTTCTTGTATCCGGGCACCTCCAGAGTCGTTCAAACCAATTACTGGTGCACCGTTTTTGGCTGCCAGGTCCATAATTCGAGCGATTTTAAGTGCATGCATTTCACCAAGTGCACCGCCGAATACGGTGAAATCCTGGGAAAACACATATACAAAACGGCCATTAATTTTGCCATAGCCAGTGACAACCCCTTCCCCTGGGGCTTCAATTTTATCCATACCGAAGTTCGTTGCACGGTGTTGGATAAATGGATTTAATTCAACAAATGTCTCCTCATCCAGCAGAAGGTCAATCCGTTCTCTAGCTGTCAGTTTGCCACTATTATGCTGAGCATCAATCCGGTCGTCCCCGCCTCCAAGTTCGACCTTACGCTTTCGATCCATTAGTTCATCTATCTTTTCATAAATGATACTCATACCTGCTTCTCACCTGACTTTCTTGTAATTTTCCATTGAACTGATTTCCTCAAACGTTTTTATTAATTGTTTTGCAGCTATTGTTGCTGATATTTCATCGTTTCCCAAAGCCTTTTCAATGGCAGGTATTTGTCTGTTCACTTCCGGGTGATTAAAAAAACTGGACCTTAAGTAATCCTCAACCATTGTATAAGTCCAATTGATTGTCTGTTTTAGGCGCCGCTTCTTGAAAACACCTGATTGAGATGTTCTGCTTTGGAATTCTTCAATGACCTCCCAAATTTCGGCTATCCCTTCACCTGATAGGGCAGAACATGTACATAGGGAGCAGACCCCGGTTTTGAAGACCGATAGGAAAGATTCCTAATATCCTCTTGAAAATACATAGGCTGCAGTTCAATACCCTCATAGGTTTGCGAGACAAGTTTCTCCTCAAATGAAGCGCCTTTTAATGACTTCTCTGCCGCTTGCCGCCACTCTAGATAGGAGGTTGCCGGAAACTCGCTGAAAAGCTGATGTTGTTCATTTAACTCTTGCTTTTGAATAATTTTAGACATTCATTATTCCCCCGCTTTTTTCAAAGACTCCAGACTATTCCATTCTTACCAGGAAGAGAGGCTGGCCATGCTCTACTAATTGGCCATTCTTAACAAGGACTTCAACAATCTCCCCATTAACTTCTGCTTCGATTTCATTAAATAATTTCATTGCTTCAAGTATACAAACAATGGTGGATTTCCCAACTTTATCGCCAATTTTTACAAACGGATCTGCATCTTCACCCGGGGCTTGATAGAATGTTCCCACCATTGGTGAAATAATTTTATAAATACTTGGATCATTTGCATCGATTGATTTTTTGCCCGCTTCTTGGACTGGTTCCGATTGGACAACAGGTTTTGGGATCTCCTTTTTCACCGGAACAGGGGCTTCTTTGACAGCTAAAGACACAACCGGAGCTTTTGGAGGTTCGATCCTCACATAACTGTCTAGTGCGTTTTCCTGTTTCCTTAAAGAAATCTTTGAGCCTGCATCCTCCAAATCCAATTCCATTTCCTGAAGCGATGACTCTTCAAAAAGCTTGATCATTTCCCTAATTTCATGCATTTTCCACATTTCCATTCTCCCCTTTTTTAGTCTTCAATTTTGATAGAGTACAATTCTAAAAATTTCGTATTGAATTCACCTTTCACAAAAGCTTCATGCTCTAATAATTCAAGATGAAAAGGGATTGTCGTTTTAATTCCGCTAATTACAAATTCGGATAACGCGCGTTTCATCCGTTCAATTGCCTCATTTCGGTCTTTCCCCCACGTAATAATTTTTGCCACCATTGAATCATAAAATGGAGAAATCTGATAACCGGGATATACTGCGCTATCCACTCTTACCCCATAACCACCCGGCGGAAGGTACATTTCAACCTTGCCCGGTGATGGCATAAAATTCTTAGCTGGGTTTTCCGCATTAATCCGGCATTCGATTGCCCATCCGTTTATCTTTATATCACTTTGCTTGAATGATAGAGGATAACCCGCGGCTACTGAAATCTGTTCCTTAATCAGATCGAATCCGGTAATCATTTCCGTTACAGGATGCTCGACTTGAATGCGGGTATTCATTTCCATAAAATAGAATTGTCCGTGTTTATCCAATAGGAATTCAACGGTCCCTGCACCGTGATATTGAACTGACTTTGCTGCTGCTACTGCAGCATTGCCCATCCGTTCCCGGAGCTCTTGATTAAGTGCCGGTGATGGCGCTTCTTCTACCAGTTTTTGATGACGGCGCTGGATGGAGCAATCGCGTTCGCCTAGGTAAACCACATTCCCTTTTTTATCCGCCATAATCTGTATTTCTACATGACGCGGTTCCTCTAAATATTTCTCTAAATAGACTCCAGGATTACCAAAAGCCGTTTCAGCCTCTTTTTGCGCTTGCCGGATTGCCTTTCTTAGCTCCAACTCATCGTTAGCTACCCGCATTCCCTTTCCGCCGCCTCCAGCTGTGGCTTTCACGATAACAGGATAGCCGATCGTATCTGCTACCTTAACCGCATTTTCCAGGTCCTCGACTAAACCTTCTGTTCCAGGAACCGTAGGCACGCCCGCACGCTTCATCGTTTCTCTTGCAACCGATTTGGCTCCCATATTTTTGATTGCAAAAGGCTCAGGACCAATGAAGGTAATCTTGGACTCCGAACAAAGCTCTGCAAAATCTGCATTTTCCGCTAAAAAACCATATCCAGGGTGAATCGCGTCGGCCTTAGAAAGGATGGCAGCGCTGATCAAATTTGTCATATTTAAGTAGCTGTCTTTCGATGTTGTCGGCCCGATGCAATAGGCTTCATCCGCCATTTTTACATGCAGGGCCTCTTTATCTGCCTCCGAATAGACTGCAACCGTTTGAATTCCCATCTCCTTGCAGGCTCGAATCACTCGAACCGCAATTTCCCCTCGATTGGCAATAAGTACTTTTTTAAACATCAATTTGTCCTCCCCTTATTCTGGCTTAACGATAAGTAACGGCTCCCCGTAATCCACCACTTGACCTTCTTTTACGAGAACCTCAACGACAATGCCATTTATATTTGACGTTATATCTTGGAATAGCTTTAATTCTTCCACCTTACAGCTGCCGACAACACTGTTAGATTGAATCTTGTCTCCAGCCTTAATCGGTTCGATTCCGGTAAATGAAAACACTCCTATACAAGACGATACAATCGTGTGCAATGAATAATCTTTTTCTTCCTCTTTTACCGCTGGCTCAGCGGGCATGCGAGGAGGATCTGCATTTTCTACAGCAACTGCAGCTTCATTTAGTGCCGTTTGTACCTCCTGAAGATATTCAGTTACTTTAGGAAGAGGCTTCCTCATCAGAATCCTTACTCCCCCATTCATTAAGGTGAGTTCCTGAATGGAGGATCGATCGATTAATTTAATCATTTCTCTTAGCTCAAGCATTTTCACCATTGATTTACACTCCTTTAAAAATTGGCTTCAAATTCCCTGAAATTGGTTTTAATAGACTCTGTTTCTGTCAATCAATTAAATTGTCTTTATGTTTAATACATTCATTTTTTCTCAAACCGACTAGTTGGTCTCTGTACTTTACAACACAGCTTCTCTTATAGGAATTTTAAACTTGAACAAAGTATACAGACGGACTAGTTAGTCTGTCGAGTATAAAAAAAGAAGCCCAGGACCGACTAGTTGGTTTCTATTTTCAAATATTCTGAATAAAAAGTCAATACCTCTTTTAAAAAAAAGACGGACTAGTTGGTCTGCCTAAAACACACATAATTGCATATTTTAGACAAACCAACGTTTTCACTAAAAAAATTTGTCATCTAAACGAAGGTTTTCAGGATAAGAGTTTAGAAAGTATTTAGAAAATTGAGGGTTCTCGCTCGCAGTTTTTGTTAAGATTGAATGTAGTATAATATCCGAATACATAGTAGCAATTTCCTCTATTGTGTAACGTCCATTTTTTTGATACCACTTATAAATCCAGTTGATCATTCCAAAGATTGCCATAGAAATGATTGGTACCGGTAGTTCTTTACGAAACTCCCCACACTCGATACCATCTTGAATAACTTGAAACATTAAATTTTTATACTGATCTCTTTTAATCTCAATTTTATTAAAGTATTCCGGAGGCAGATACGAACTTTCTTGATAGAAGATAGTCACTTCATTTTTGTACAGATCAATCATCGTAACAAAGGATTTAATGATATTATGAAGCCTCTCTGTTGGTGTATTCCACTGTTCGTAAGCAGCCTGCCCCTTTTCCAATACGTAGGTAATAAATTTATCATGGATAATATACAACAGCTCATCCTTTGACTTAAAATTATGATAAAACCCGCCTTTTGAGGTACCGCACTCTTTTACAATCATATCAACCGTGACTCTGTGAAAGCCGTGTGCTTCAAACAATTGAAGCGATGTTTCGATAATTCGTTCTCTTAAAGTCTTTTTCGTCATTCCTCTTCACCCTATTTTATTTTACCATTCCTCTTCGTAATTAAAAACTAACTCAATTCAAAATTTCATGTATCAACAAAAATATTAGCAAGGATAGAAAATCATACAATTTTTCACCTTAACAAAAACTAGTTCCTTAATTTATACTTCATATCAATCTTTACTTCCCTTCTACCACCTTTGGTACCACTTTCCCTTAGAAAGCTTTAAAGTTATAGTTTCCAGCAAGTCTAAAATTTAACTCTATTATGGTACATCCAAAGGAAAATTATTAATGAACATATTATAAAACCTTTTCCTGTCCCAAATGTTTTTTTTAAATTGTACCTTTTCAAGTGACACCCAGAATAATACAATTTATATTAGCCTATTGATTTTGGAGTTTTGAAGAAGTGAGGTAAATTCAAATTGGATAGAAAAATTATTAATTTAGCTGTTGGAAAACCAAAGGGATATAATTGGAACAATAAAATAGAACTTTCTGGAATAGGAAAATCGGCTGTACAAGCCTTTGAGGTGAAAAAACCTGGTATTGTTGGTGATGATGTTGCAAATCACCAATTTCACGGGGGACCAGACCGTGCAGTATGTTTGTATCCATTTGAATATTACTCTTATTGGGAAGAGGTATTTCAAAAAAAGCTTATACTTCCTGCTTTTGGAGAAAATATTACGGCAACTGGGATGACGGAAGAACAGGTTTGTATTGGTGACATTTATAAAATAGGGGGTACTATTCTTCAAATAACACAAGGGAGGGTACCTTGTGCAACTATCTCCAATTATAACGAAGAAAAACAACTTTTAAAGAAAGTGGTTGAAACGACTCTAACGGGCTACTTTTTTCGGGTATTGGAAGAGGGGTCCATTAAGTTCGATTCGGAAATAAATCTTGTGGAAAAACACTCAAAAGAAATATCCGTTTCTTTTGCTACACAAATTCTTTTTCATCAAAAACAAGATAAAGCATCAATTGAAAAAATATTGACAGTTGATGCTCTTGCAGAGGACTGGAGGAATAGATTTTTAAAATTGCTATGATTCCCTCCTCGAAAACGGTGGATAACGCTAAAACCTAGCCAATAAAGCTAGGTTTTAATTTTTTTATTTGTTTGTCAACAGCCCTATAAGAGGGCCTTTTTCTTGGTTGATTTCTCTTATTCCAAATTAATAGCACATAAATGATGCACCAATAATGATAAGAAGAATGAACAGTACTACGATTAACGCGAAACCACTCCCATGCCCAACGCTCATTTTATAACACCTCCAGCATAATGATTTTTCTTGCTAGAACGTGTATTGGTATTGGTTTATTAATAAGTCATAGATGCTCCGACAATAATTAAAAGGATGAACAATACTACGATTAAAACAAAAGAACTGCCTCCGTAAAGGCCGCCTCCGTAGCAATTACCGCCCCAGCCGTAACCATAGAACATAATACTCACCACCTTTTTGGATTAACCAAATGTGTATTATTTTCGTTAAGATAAGGTTAGCTTGGATTAGTATCAGTTAATAAGATAAAATAAGCAATTTGCCTATAAAAATAAGACATGTCAGCATTATACGCAAAAGCTCTTTAGGATGTTACAAGGAAATGACAAATATGCTGGTTGTCTCTGTTACCAATTACATACACTCAAAAATCTATAAAACAGAATAAAAAAATAGGAATGGTGTGATAGCTCCATTCCCATTTCTACAACAGCCCCATAATGGCAACTTGATTACCTAGAAATCAAAAAACACCAGCGACTCAACCGTGCTGATGTTTTTTGACATTTTATTAAAGTAATTTCCCTAAATAATACGGCATTTGGCGTCGCCACCAAATCCAATCATGCGAAACATCTTCGCCCCACTCATCAAACAACGCTGGAATTTGTTTTTCTTCAAAGGCTTCTTTTAATGTAAAGTATGAAGGCAGCCCATCCTGTTCCCAATCACCCAGCCCGGTACAAATAATGATATCTGCTGAACGATATCGATCAATAAACCAGCCGTCATTTTGATTCCATATGTAATCTTTCGGAGAATTTTCGTAAACAAGAGGATCATTTCCGTAATCTCCAAAAAAGTAACGCGCATCGTAAATACCGCTAAGTGCAACGGTTGTTTGGAAGACATCCGGATGTCTCAGGAAAAAATTCAACGCATGATATGCCCCCATACTACACCCCGTTGTCATCATTGGATCAAACCAACCTGTTTTATGCTTAATAAAAGGAATAGCTTCTGAAATCACATAACGGTCATATGCCGCGTGGGCTAATGCACGGTCATGCGCCGGTTTTGAGTCGTGCAGCCAGCTTTCGCTATCTATACTAGCTAATGTAAAAAACTGAACTTTTCCGGATTCAATAAATTCATGACACGCATCAATCATTCCAAAATCATAGTATTCAGTATGCGTCCCTCCAGATGAAGGAAAAACTACGATAGGCATTCCACTGTGTCCATATCTGTTCAACAGCATTTCACGTCCTAATTCGCCACTCCAATGATTTAACTGTTCTATATGCATAAAAAAATCTCCTATCCTTATACGTTTACAATGCTGCAATTTTTTCGTTCATGTACAAAACGGATAATCTCATCCACTTCTTCTTGTGAATCTGCATTAATCGCATAAAATTGATTTCCTTGGAGTTCCGCAAACGCATCTGGCATGCGCTGTTCAAACTTCACACGGTCGCCAAATCGTTCAGTAATAGCATTCGTATCATGTTTATATTCATAGGCATCACGCTGTGTTATACCAACACAAAACTGATTTTCGGCATCGGGCTCCTTAAATTCTCCTCCTGTCACAAGAGAAGCATACTGAGCAAATAAATCAATGGAATACGCGAAATTGTACATATCAACCGTGTAGCCGCCAGCCAATCGGTTATTATATTCTAGTGCAACATAATCCCCATCTTCTAATTTAAAAAACTCAATATGGAAAAAGCGTTCTTTCATGCCAAAAGCTTTCACAATCGCCTTTCCATAAGTTTCGAGCTTTGGATCAATTTCTTTTTGAATCACATAAGCTAAGTCCAATTGACCCTTAACGAGTTCCAGAGTTGGCACATTATATGTAAAACTTGTTTGGAAAACAATATTCCCTTTCTGATCCACTAAACCATCAAATGTACAAAGCACGCCTCCTTCGACATATGGTTCTAAGAAGTACACCTGTGCTTCTCCCCATTCTTCTTCAAAATGACGTACATCCTCTTCTGAACTTAATTTAAAAGTTGCAGCTGATCCAACTCCATTATCCGGTTTAGCGATAACTGGCAGTCCTAATTCATCAATGGCTTTAGCTAACTCCTTTTTATTTTTAACGACTCTTCCTTCTACAACAGGCACTCCTGCTTTTTTAAACAGCTTCTTCATTTCAGATTTATACTTAACTTTTTTCAAATCATTCGTTTTATTGCCGTACACGTTAAATTGCTCACGTATCTGCGCATCAAGTTCTAACCAGTATTCGTTATTGGATTCAATGCGGTCAATTGGACCATGTTTATAAAATAAAAATGCAACAGCACGTTTCACTTCATCTACATCTTCTAAATTAGTCACACGATAATATTCTGTTAAAGAGTTTTGTAATTTGGAGCCTAATTGGTCATATGGCTCTTCGCCAATTCCTAAAACATTGACACCTGCGTCTTTTAAACGATGAGCAAATGACTGAAAATTACTTGGATAATATGGTGATATCAAAATATAATTCATAAAAAAGCTCCTCTCTCAGAATCATAAATTCATTATTTTCACAACTAACGTACAATTATTTCAATTTGAAATCAATCTAAATTTCCAAAAATATTAAAAATGTGATAGATTTCTCCCATGATCTAATTCACTCAAATATAATTATTCAGTTCATTCAAGACCACTTCTCACTTAAGAAACGTAAACATTCTGGCAAGTGTTTTGCCCAAGCTTTTTCATTATGTTCTTCATCCGCAAAAATATTTAAACGAATGCTATCAATTGGGACAGAACCTTTTATCAGTTGTTTATAATACTTAAGAGAGCAATCGATATATGCCTGTTTCATATTACCGTACATCAATTGACGATCGGCATCATCGCCTTCCTGAGTCCCAACTTGAATGTACACGCGCTGTTCAGGATCCAACTCTTTTCTATCAATATAACTGTCAAAGGCTTTACTTGTAATCCAATTGGCTAAAGAGTAAATGCCTAAACCACCAATTTGATCTTTATATTCAATACCCATAAAAGCGGAAATATTTCCTCCTAGTGAACTGCCAATCATCGCTGTATGATATTTATCCGATTTAGTTCGGTAATGCATATCGATAAACGGCTTCACGACCGTCATGACAAACTCAGCATACACTGCGCCTCTTCCGCCTAGTTCAATATCTTCAGGAAGTGGGCTTTCAGTGATTTTCCAAGGCGTATATTCATTAATTCGATCTTGTCCAGCGTTATCTATCCCAACAACAATCATCTTCGGTAAATCGGGGTTTTGTTTAATTGCCGGAATAACTTTCCATGAATACCCGCTATAAGATTCACTACTGTAAAAAACATTTTGTCCATCATGCATATAGACAACTGGATAATTTTCAGCCTCATCTTTATCATAATTTTTCGGCAATAAAACACGCACGCGACGTACTTCATTTTTATAAGACATATGTAATTGATGTGTTTCTAGTTTTAAATAAAAATAGGATTGATTCATTTTACCTTCCTCGCTCCCTTGATATTACATTAAATATACTGAATAAATCTAATGTTCACAATAAAAATATTATTCGATGCATAGGCAGATGGAAGTACGTTAGCTCCTCGATCAATAAATCAACATCTTAAGGAGCTATTTTGCACTTTAAGTATATATAATAAAACCCCATTTCTCAGTATTAAAATTGAGAAATGGGGTTTTATCGATACTATTTTTGTTTTAGTAATTGATCTACAATTAATTGAGACTTTAAGCCTTCTAATCCATCAACAAATGGTTGCGTATCATTTTGAATACAAAACATAAAATGCTGTACAGCATCTTCAAAGCCTCGTTGTTTTAAAATTGTTTCCCATGATGCAGAATATGTGGTAGTAACCGCATTTTCTTCTTCTATTTCAGTTGTATTCATGTTTTTCACACGAATAATTGCTCCATCTGCTACCAGTTCTAGCTGTTCTAAATTCGTCCCTGCTTTTCTATGCATGGCTGTGGTAATAGATTTACTTTGAGAAGATTCATACATATGCTGTGCATATAAAAGCTGATTTTCTTCGTTCGTATGAATTTTTCCAAACTGTACATTAAGACTTCCTTCCCCCAGCCAACGCGCTGTATCAACTAAGTGAAGGTAATCATCTAACATTGTGAACTCATAAGAATAAGGTCCTATACTGTCCGTTCTGTGCTTTTCAAAACGCAGCCAGGCTATATTATTCGCTTTTTCCTTTACTTTCACATACATTGGGGCAAAACGGCGATTAAAACCAACCATTAGTTTTCTTTTCATCTTCTCACTTAATTCGACTAATTTTTCTGCATCTGAGATGGAAGCTGCCAACGGTTTATCTACATATACATCTATCCCTTTATGAAGTAGTTCCGAAACCACTTCATAATGAGATTCAGTAGAGCTATGTACAAACACTGCATCACACTCTAGAGCCAATGCTGGTAAACTACCAAAATCTTGTATACGATACCGATTGCAGATTACCTTTCTTTTCTCTCTATTGGGAGAAAATGCACCTGCAAATGTCCAATCCATTTCTTTTGAAAGAATAGGCAAATATGCTTTCTGAGCGATACCACCCAGTCCTACCATACCAATTCTAGGTTTCAACAAATAAATCATCCTTTATCCTATATAGATTTTGGTTCCAAGGACTATTTTACAACTACTTTCTATATTCTCCTAAAAAATAATTCAACACAAATATTGCATATATTTACGAAACTTATGCTAGGCCTGAGTAAAGGCAATTCGAATTAATACCATACTCCATTAATAATCAGAATGAGTCCAAGTCCCTATCAATATATATTCATCAAGAGCGAAAACTGAATTTTAAAAGGAAGAATACCAATTTATGTGAATTGGAGGAAAAATGAATGTTCAAACCTAATCCCTCAAATACAGCAATTGTCATAACGGACCCACAAAATGACTTTCTGTCCCCCGGAGGTAAAGGATATCATCTAACAAAAAAAAACATTGAACATTACAACACACTAGGTAACCTTGAAATTCTAATAAGAACAGCTATGAGTAGAGGATACCAACTTTTTGTCTCCCCTCATTATTTATATCCCCATGATTATAATTGGCAATTTACTGGAGCTGAACAAGAAATGTTACTAAAGCTTCGAATGTATCAAAAACAAAATGACTACACTTCTTTTGGAGCCGACTGGGTTCCTTCACTAAAGCCATACATTTTATCTAACCAAACTGTCATTGCTACCGCCCATAAGATTGCCAGTCCGCAGACAAATGACCTCGTTTACCAATTACGTCAGCATAGCAAAGAAAAGGTGATCTTGGCAGGTGTCTTATCAAACATTTGTGTAGAATCCCATATGAGAGACTTAATCGAAAATGGATTCCAAACAGCTGTTGTTTATGATGCCACTGCCACCATAAGTGAGAAGGATTTTCAAGCAGCTGTGACAAATTATCATGCATTCAGCAGTGCTGTATGGTCAACTCAACAGGCGATCTCACTATTATAAAATTAAAATACTGTCCCCCGAGTTAAGTATAAAAGGGTTGCTTGTGAAAGCAGCCCTTTTTATAACCCTAAAGTTCTTCCCCATAATGGTGTACTTACCCTAACTGGCGTTTAAATTCTTTACTGGCTATGAAGTAAGCGATGACCATGATTCCGACGCACCAAGAAAGCGCGATCCAGATATCGTTGCCAACAGACCCTTCATACAAGAGGGCACGAATTGCATTTACGATTGAAGTCACGGGCTGGTTGTCAGCGAACGCACGAACAATTTTAGGCATGGTTTCGGTGGGGACAAAGGCCGAACTTATAAACGGCAGGAAAATCAGCGGGTACGAGTATGCTGTCGCCCCTTCCATAGACCCTGCTCTCAATCCAGGAATGACCGCCAGCCATGTCAGTGCCAGCGTAAACAGCCCGAGTATCCCAGCTACCGCGAGCCAATCCAGGATACCAGCGCTAGAACGGAAGCCCATCAAGAGCGCGACCAGGATAACCACCACGACTGTAAGCACATTAGATACAAGCGAAGTCAACACGTGAGCCCACAATATTGATGAGCGCTTGATGGGCATGGTAATGAAACGCGCCATCAGCCCGCTCTTTACATCTGTAAACAGCCGCAAGGAAGTATAAGCGACACCGGATGCGATAGCCATCAGCAAAATTCCCGGCAATAAATAATTGACGTAGTTGTCCGTGCCTGTCTCTATAGCACCGCCAAATACGTAGACAAACAGCAGCATCATCATAATCGGCGTAATCGCCACCGTGATAATCGTATCCGGGCTTCGCATGATGTTGCGCATTAACCGCCCTAATAATACCCCTGTTTTGTTTTTCATTTACATCTCCTCCTTTTTGCCGATGATTGCGAGGAAAATTTCTTCCAATGTCGGCTGCTTCTCGATGTACTCCACTTTCGCTGGCGGGAACATCTCCTTGAGATCGGTAAGGGTACCGGTCGTGATGATTTTTCCGCCATGTAAGATGGCGATACGGTCCGCCAGTTGTTCGGCTTCCTCTAGGTACTGGGTCGTCAGCAAGATGGTCGTGCCGCCGGCTGCAAGCTCCTTAACAGTTTCCCAGACTTCAATCCGCGCTTCGGGATCAAGCCCGGTGGTCGGTTCGTCGAGAAAAATGACTTCCGGGGTACTGATCAGGCTCATGGCGAGGTCAAGCCGGCGTTTCATCCCGCCGGAATATTTGTCCGCCCGGCGGTTGCCCGCATCGGTGAGGCTGAATCTTGCAAGCAGATTGTCGGCGACTTGAGCGGGATTGGAAACACCCCGCAATTTGGCGATCATCATCAGGTTTTCCCTTCCTGTGAGCATTCCGTCTAAAGCTGCGAACTGCCCTGTCAAACTGATACTCTGGCGAACATGATTTGGTTGATGCTTGACGTCAAAGCCGCAAATCCCTACTTCGCCGCCATCTGGCTTCATCAGCGTCGAGAGGATGTTGACCGTCGTCGTCTTGCCCGCTCCATTTGAGCCCAGCAGTGCGAAAATTTCGCCACGCCGCACCTCAAAATCGACCCCCTTTAAGACTTCCTTATCTTTAAAGGATTTTTTTAACCCTTTTACAGAAATCGCTGCACTGCTCATAATTATTTCCTCCTTATAAAAGCGTTAGATTGCCTATACTTCGCTACTAAGTCTGACTGATATTCTGTATTACTTACTACTAGGATAAAAATATAACTGAATAGTGAAGGTGAACACATTACATTTGTAACCAGCTATTCAGTCGGTATGATCTATTGAATTTTCTTTTTTCCCTATCGCTTCATGATACTCTGATTCCTCTTTAGTATCGATGCTAGGTGAAAATCGACTTCTAGGATTTCGCCATTAGCCACGACCAATCGTATCGTTCAACTTCTTGCGATATTTGTCCCTCCAAGTTTTCTCGTCCTTCACTAACTCGTCGCAGAAAGCGGCCACGTCCTCGCCTGTAAGGTCAGTAACTTTCTTGCCGTCCGCTGCACCTTCCTCGAACAGGTCGAGAATGCCGTAAAAGATACGGCTGCTGTCCTTCCAGTCGATGGGACCACCACCAGCAGTCCACATATATTTTTGGATAGCTTTGTAAGCGTTGCGGTACTCACTTGGAAGTGCCTTCGCACGCGCCTCCATCGCCTTCCATTCCCGCTTGTCATCCAGACTTCCGATAATTTTTTCAAAAATACTCATGTTATTTCTCCCTTTAATTTTATTTTAGTTTTAAGTTCGTTAATTTTACTTGAGACGAAATCCCATTTTTTCCAAAAAACTTCAAGTTGCTCTTGACCTGCTGTGTTGAGTGTGTAAAATTTTCTCGGTGGCCCCATAGTGGATGGCTTTTTCTCAATTTCCACCAGATTGTTTTTCTCAAGCCTCATGGTAATCGTATAAACTGTGCCTTCCACAACATCAGTGAAGCCAAGTTCTCGCAGCTGTTGCGTAATTTCATAGCCGTACGTTTCGCCACGACTGATGATTTCAAGCACACAACCCTCAAGCACCCCTTTCAGCATTTCCGTAATATTTTCCAATATTTTACCTCCATTTATATTTCACTTATATATTTTTCAGTCCTCTGTATCACAGGCATTTTGTGTTGCTGATATTCAGTATTACTGACTACTAGTATATAGTATTACCGAATAGCACCATTTGTCAATAAAACTTTTCATCAAAAAAGCCCGTTTTTGTGCCATCATAGGTATTTTTACCAAATTTATTTTCGAACGGGTTTCAGAAAATATGTGGTTGAAAAGATAAAAATCTTCCCCTTCTAACAAAGGGAAAGACGAGAAAATTATTTTTTTGTATACACCTGAAAAATCCCCTTTTAATCTGTATTAAACAGGCTGGTTGTTTAATCTTTCAATTTCTTCTTGAATTTTTCCTGGGTCTATTCGTTCAAACAACGGTTCAACATTTGACACATGTTGTGACTTAACCAAAAACGCTCTCCATTCCTTTTCTGTTGTGTTTATCATTTCCTTGACTTTTCTGCTTGAAAAAGGAAGATATGGTGTAAGGATATGAGCTAAATTTGCAATTAGATAAACACAGTTCGCCAGCGTTTGTTTGCAAGACTCGGCATCATCTTTTATTTGTTTCCATGGTTGTTGTTCATCAAAGTATTTGTTCGAAAATCTAACAGTTTCAAATACTTTTTCCAATCCTAGTTTGAAAGCTGCCGTTTCAATACAATTACCTACTTCCTTGTATAAACTATTCACTTTATCTTGAATATTCGTAGTTATGTTCTTTTCAGGAATAGCACCATCAAATGACTTTTCAATAAATTTTAATGTCCGATTAACGAAGTTTCCATAAGCCCCTAATAACTCACTATTATGGCTGTAGATAAACTCTTTCCAAGAAAAATCAGCATCACGGTTCTCTGGTGCGTTGATGGTTAAAAAATAACGTATGGAATCTGGTTCGTATCTTTCTAAAATATCTGGAACCCAAACTGCCCAGTTTTTACTTGTAGATAATTTTTTCTTTTCCAATGTCAAATACTCGTTTGAAACGATATGCGTTGGTAATGGTTCTTTTCCAAGACCAGCAAGAATTCCAGGCCAAATAATTGAATGGAAAGGGATATTGTCTTTTCCGTGAACATAATAGGATTGAGTGGAGGAATCCCAAAATGTTGAATCATCGCTAGCTGTTTCCTTTGCCCATAGTTTGCTTGCAGTGTAGTATCCTGATACAGCCTCAATCCAAACATAGACCTTCTTATCTTCATATCCAGCAACTGGAACACTAACCCCAATAGGCAAATCCCTTGAAACGGCCCTATCTTGCAAACCTTCTTTTAAGTATCGTTTCGTAAGAGAAATGGCATTTTCCCTCCATAGGGTATTGTCTTCTGCTTCTTGAGTATAGTTTTCCAAAACATTTTGGAAAGAGCTTAAAAAAAAGTAAAAATGCTCAGTGAATCTTGTAGTAGGTTCGTGTCCGCAAATTTTGCATTTTCTTTCAAGTAATTCAAGTGGTTCTAAAATCGTTGAGCAATTGTCACATTGATCGCCACGCGAAGGCTCTTTACAAACAGGACAAATTCCTTCAACATAACGATCAGGTAAAAACTGTTGACAATGTTCACAATAGGTTTGTTCGATTTCTTTTTTGTAAATCAGACCCTTATCAAGTAACTTTAAGAATATCTCTTGAACGATTTTATGGTGATGTGCAGTGTCAGTTCTTGTATAAGTATCGTATGAGAATCCTAATCTTGAAAAACAATCTTCAAATTCTTTATGATAACGGTCTGCAATCACTTTTGGAGAAACACCTTCTTGCTTTGCTCTGACTGTAATCGGTGTTCCATTACAATCGCTTCCTGAAACATACAAAACTTTTTCACCCTTTAAACGGTAATATCTCGCTAGAATGTCGCCAGGCAACAAACTTGAAATATGACCTAAATGTAATGAGCCGTTCGCATATGCCCAAGCCCCACCAATAAAAATACTCATTGATTAAAACCTCCTTAAAAAATATCATTTAAAAAACAAAAAAACCTCGCCTTAACTGTAATAGTTAAGGGCGAGGTTTAAATTTCCACGCGATACCACCTTAATTTGCAAATAGTTCACACCATTTGCCTCAACAAGTACGGAGTATTAAAAGCTACTCTTATACTGTGACATTAATAACGAGTGCCAAATCCCGTCGTAACCTACTAATACTAAAATACGTTCAGTCCGAAGCTCAGAGACCATTGTTCAAATGAATGTTTTTGCCTCTTTTCAGCTACCGAAGCTCTCTGGTGAAAAACAGTTACATTTTACTTTTTCTCTTCATTGCCTTTATTAAATAATTTAACAATAGTTTATTCAAAAATTTCCCAAGAGTCAATAACGAAATAATTTTTATATATAAAATTTTCATTTTTACTTTAAAATGCTTCTACTCCAAAATGGCGGTGGGTTCTTCAGCTCTCTCTTGTCACGAAGTGTTCAAATCTTTTTGACTTGTTTGTGAACTGTTTCTTGAAGAGCTCCAAATTCTAAATCAACGAATTTATAATAGCCATGTAACCAAGTTGATTATATGTTTTTTACATATGACACTTATTCAATCATTCACACAAAAAAGAGAAAGTTTATTAGCTGGAAAACTGACAAAAATGGAAAGAGGGAAAAAAATGTTTTGTTATCAATGTGAGCAAACTCCAACTGGCGGTTGCAATGTAATCGGTGTTTGTGGAAAAGATGAAACGATTGCAAGTTTACAAGATACAATTATTTTTGGATTAAAGGGTATTGCTGCCTATCGTACTCACGCTAACCAGCTGGGATTCACAGATCATTTCGTAGATTCAACTACACACGAAGCCCTTTATTTGACACTGACAAATTCAAACTTTAACTTACAAGAGCATATCGATATGGCGATGAAAGTTGGTCAATCGGCAGTGCGTGTTATGGAGTTACTAGATGAAGCACACACAAGTAGACTTGGAATTCCGGAACCGATTCGAGTGAGCCAAAATAAAATTGAAGGTAAATGTATTGTTGTTACTGGTCACAATCTTTTTGCTTTAGAAGAATTACTAAAGCAGACGGAAGGAAAAGGTATCAATATCTATACCCATTCTGAAATGCTTCCTGCTCATGGTTATCCGGTATTGAAAAAATATTCGCATTTAAAAGGAAATATCGGGAAGGCTTGGTACGATCAACGCCGCCTTTTTGAAAAATTCCCTGGAGCTATTTTAGCGACTACCAATTGTGTAATGCCTATTAAAGGTACTTATGCAGATCGCATGTTTAGTTATGAAGTAGCCGGTTTAGAAAATGTCCAAAAAATTGTTAATGATGATTTTTCAGCATTAATCGAAAGAGCATTGGAACTACCTGAAGCCAATATAGATTCTGATGAAACACTATTAACCGGATTCCATCATGAAACCGTTTTAGGTTTAGCACCAGAAGTCATTGCAGCTGTTAAAGAAGGAAAAATTAAAAGATTTTTTGTTATTGCTGGTTGCGATGCACCTGGTAAAGGAGGAGAATACTACCGTGAATTTGCAACATCCCTGCCTCCTGAGACAGTGATCCTTACAACATCATGCGGAAAATTCCGTTTTAATGATGTTGATTATGGAACTGTACCTGGTACAGATATTCCACGGTATATTGATTTAGGCCAATGTAATAACTCTGTTTCAACCATTAAAATTGCTAAGGGGCTTGCAGAGGCTTTTGAATGTGAGATTAATGAACTTCCTGTCAGCATCGTTCTTTCATGGTTTGAACAAAAAGCAGTTGCCATTCTTTTAGGTCTGTTCAGTCTAGGTATTAAAGATGTCAGAATCGGACCAAAACCACCTGAATTCATTTCTGAAGGTGTAATGAACGTTCTTCAAGACACATTTAATTTAAAATTAATCGGCACAGCCCAAGCGGATATACAGGAAATGCTTCAACTTTCAACTAATCAGTCGTAAGTCGAATAATAAAACCGAAACGCGTGAATTAGGTATTTCAATATTAATATGTTACACTTTGTTTACCATTTGTTTTACTGTTTTCTGCTTCCCCACCCATTCTAAGGTGGGGTTCTTTTTTTAGCATTAAAAAACAGACTCCAAAGTGGAGTCTGTTTTTTTGAATTAAGCTTTACGAACGTTAGCCGCTTGTGGTCCACGGTTACCTTGCTCAACGTCAAAAGTAACGGATTGACCTTCTTCAAGAGTTTTGAAGCCTTCGCCTTGGATAGCTGAGAAGTGAACGAATACATCTTCTCCACCTTCACGCTCGATGAATCCGAAGCCTTTTTCGCTGTTAAACCATTTTACTTTACCATTTTCCATTTTTCATTTGCCTCCTAGTGTGTTAAACACACAATATATTACTATCCTTGCTCTTAGTGATCATCAAGAAGAAAAACACCGAACAAAAATATTTATTAAAGAATATCACTAATTAAAAACGTTTTCAAGTTTACAATCTTTAGACCAGTTTTGTGCTTCTGCTTACTTTAATATTCTCCTTTAATTACAAAGTACGAGCCCCGAATGGTACCCGCTAGTTTAGACTTCTGCCTGGCAAACTTAAACTTCCCTTCTAACTCCTTTGGTACCTCCATTCCATCAGAAAGCTTAAATCCAACGGCCCGCTTC
Source organism: Paenibacillus sp. BSR1-1 (assembly GCF_030403775.1). Lineage (GTDB taxonomy): Bacteria > Bacillota > Bacilli > Bacillales > Cytobacillaceae > Neobacillus. The sequence continues at coordinate 218,134 of NZ_JAQMWQ010000002.1, read as the reverse complement.
GGCTTAGGTCCATCAACCGTATACATGACATTGACCGAAAGACCATCCTCATAAAAGACGTAGGCCATTTTGATATTTTCCACTTGAAAACGCGACGTTTCTAAAGGTTCGGCCGCAAACTCAATATCACGTTCTACTTTCAAAATTCGGTTCACATAATCAAGGGTCTCCTGGCTTTCGCTCGCTGGTACAACCGTAAATTCATGCTTGTATTTGGTCATAAAATAACGAGCTTCATTAGCTCGTAAACCAGCTAGCGCTTCTCTTACAGGCGAAGACTCTAAACCAACCGTAGACACATTTTTAAAATCAACACTATAGGACATTTCCATCCATCCTTTTATCTCTTAATTTCATAATAGGAATTCACATTTTTATTAGAATAAGTATATTCTTTTTTGAATAAGGGTTGCAAGAGTTTTCAGAAAGTAACAGCACTTGCAACGGAATCTTCAATCCATGACACCAAACTCATATTTTAAAACAAAACTATCAGTGAATATGGATTTAATTTTCAGTTAAAAGAATTGTCAAACCGCACTATTTGCGTAACAAAAAAAGCGACTGTTCCGTTGAACAATCGCTTTGGTTAGTTTTGTCGGAATCCTATTACAATATCGCTATATACCCTTCTGTTCCATGCACGCGGATTCGCTGCCCATCTTTTATTAGTTTGGTAGCATTTTCTACCCCAACAATTGCTGGTAAGCCATATTCACGTGCGATTACTGCTCCGTGGGTCATCAGTCCACCAACTTCGGTAACTAGGCCTTTTATAGATACAAACAAAGGAGTCCAGCTAGGGTCAGTAAAGGCGGTGACCAATATATCTCCATCTTCTAGATCAGCATCTTCCATGTTTAAGATGACACGTGCTCTTCCCTCTATCACTCCGGAAGAAACAGGCAGACCTACAATAGCTTCGGGAGGGAGATGCTCTCGTTTGTACCCACCTGTACTGATTTCACCATCAGACGTGATCACACGTGGAGGAGTAAGTTTTTCAAATAATTTGTACTCCTCTTTTCTTTTTCTGATGATTTGGTAATCCAATTTATTTGTGCGTACGACTTCGTGAAGTTCTTCAAAAGTGAGATAGAATATATCTTCTTTTTCATGAATAACACCCGCCTTTACGAGTTGTTCAGCTTCTTTCAGTAAAGCGAGCTTATAAACGAAGTAGCGACTAACCATGCCGTATTTTGGATATTCACGGTAACCGATGAAATTTCGGATTAGGTCGATCATGTGTTTTGTTTCTTTGGATTTTTGTTCACCATACGGTAATTGCTTCAATCGATCTAATATCTCTTGCTCTTTTTTCAAAGCTTCATGTAGTCCTTGCTCAAATTTCCGATTGCTGGCATTAGGCTCAAAGTTTTTTATGTTACCCAGAATCATGGGGACAAGTGTAATTGGTTTTTCACTCCAACGAGTTTTAGTAAGATCGATTTCTCCACTGCATCGCATTCCGTATTTGTCGAGATAAGCAAAGATCGCGTCACGGGATTTTTGTCCACCTTCAAACTTAACCAGTTCATCCAAAAAGTTTTCATCGTTTACATGTTGTAAATAATCAATAACTTCTGGATAAGGACGAATCACATCTGCGACATCCAATAGCGCTAGACCCATTTCTGAAGTAATATTGTTTGGTACAGATTGAGAAAGTGTGTCTGCTGCGTTTTTTTCACCTAACCACTTATTTATGTTTTCATTGATCCATGATGAAGCATTCATAGCTGCCATAAATACACGCGAACTCTGTGGGTTAAATAATATCTTCTTTAATTCCTGGATATCTTCTAAAATAAAATCAAATAAATCCAGACCTGATTTCGTTTGGATGTTTTGTTTTAATTCTTCTATCGATGCTTGAGTACTCTTAATCAAATCAGCAACTATTGCTGGATCGCTTTCCATTTCTGCGAGAGAATCTGTATTGTTTCCGCTGGGACTCGGTGCTTTTTCATCATTCGGTAACGATTTTATCAAATCTCCTCGCTCAATGATGTTCATAAGTGCGTCTTTCATGAGCGGATCGTGTTGTTCCATGGTATTTAATAACCTATCTCTGCTAACTGGTGAAGCCAGATGAGGTGTGACATCAACAAACAACCTGCCGCCAGCTTTACGCATAGGTGCAGGAGTTGTTAACAGGTAAAAAGACAATCCCAATGGTTTCATGGGGTCGGTCATCATTTGTTGATGACCAACAGATATATAAACGTGATTTTCTTGATCATTCGCTTCAGGGATGGGAAAAAGAGTCGTGATTGGACGGCTCTGGACAATATAAAAGGTGTCATCAACCAAACACCATTCGATATCTTGCGGACAACCAAAATAAGCTTCGATCTGTCTTCCGATACGTGCCAGTTGTAAAATTTGTTGTTCAGTAAGTGTTTGAGTCTTTTGCTGATCAGAATCAATTTTTACTGTCTCTGTACCGCCTTCTTTTAATCCATAGATAGCTAATTTTTTGGCTGCTATCCTCTTATCGACGATTTTATCTTCCTGTACTTTATAACAATCCGCAGAGACCAAGCCAGAGACCAGTGCTTCTCCAAGTCCAAAACTGGCATCGATTGATAGCAGCTTCCGGTTAGAAGTAATCGGATCAGCGGTAAATAAAATCCCAGACGCCTGTGGGAAAACCATCCTTTGTACGATAACGGATAAATAAACTTGTCTGTGGTCAAATCCATTTTGCATACGGTAGATTACCGCTCGATCCGTAAATAGAGAAGCCCAGCATTTTCTGATATGCTGCAAGATGGCTTCTTTGCCGATGATATTTAAATAGGTGTCTTGTTGACCAGCAAAAGAGGCATTTGGTAAATCTTCAGCAGTCGCACTAGAGCGCACTGCATAAGCATGTTCATCACCGAACTGGGAGAGATAGTCTGAAACTTCTTTCACAACATCGGAAGGTATTTCTACTTCCATAATGATTTGTCGAATCTTCCGGCTGATTTTACCAATTTGATCTCGATCCTCTACTTTTAGCAGTGTTAGTTGATCTAATAAAGCATGATACGTTTCGTTTTGTTCGATGGCTTTTTGGTAACCCACTGTTGTTACACAAAATCCTTCCGGTACTTGTATTCCTTCAATTTTTGATAATTCCCCTAAATTTAACCCTTTTCCGCCAACGAGCATAAGCTGCGTTTTTTCCATTTCCTGAAAACCGAGAACCAAAGAACTCATTCTACATCTCTCCTAACCAGTAAGGTTCTTTTGATTTTAGCAGTAGAAAATGACAATAAAAAGTCTATTTTGACCATTTTTTATGTGGTATAATTAAATTAGGGATAGTTCGAAAAAATTTAGCTTTCCCTGCCATACAGTAATCTGATACCCCGGTTCATCCTCTCGAAAGCATGCCTTTCATTCGATATAGTAGATATCCTTTATGAAAATAAAATTCTTAAGAAGTTCATTTTCATTGATTGATATACTATTTGTTAAATCTTTTGTTCTCAATACAAACTCTTTAACCCCAATAAATTCTGATTCAGTAATTAGGTAAAATTGTGTTCCTTTTTTAAAGCCATTGAATTGCCTTTTAAGTGTATATACCTTCATTGAAAACCTCGAAAAATTAAAATGATTTTTGTTTGTGTATTTTTATAGATGGGAGGAAATGGTTTTCGGCCTCATTCCCCCTCAAACATTACATAAGTGTTTTTTCCTTGCAATTTAGCTTTATACATAGCTTTATCTGCATTTCTAATTAAGCATATCGCATCTGTTCCATGTTCTGGAAAAAAGGCCAAACCAATACTTGTTGATGTGTAAATCTGAATATTTTTTATGTTAAATGGTTTGTTAATCTCTTCAATGATTCTATTAACAATTTTTGGGGCCGAAGGTTGATCAATCTTTGGTAAAAAAACCAGGAATTCATCTCCCGCAAAGCGTGAAACTGTATCCTCTTTACGTAAACAGTTTAATAGTCGATTTCCCATTTCGATTAATAAAAGATCCCCAATTTCATGACCATAATTGTCATTTACATGTTTAAATCCATCAAAATCAAGGAAAATAACTACGCCAGTTTGCCTTTCCTTTTTTAGATCAATCAGTGAATCGGTTAATATTTCTTCAAAATATCTCCGATTTGACAATCCAGTCAATGGGTCAAAATAGGATAAAGCTTTATACTTTTCTTCTGCTCTCTCTAATCTGATTCTTTGATTCATAACAATAAAGAGAAATGGTATAAAAAGAATGGCAGTAATAATGGTGCCAATGAGCGCTTCCATTCCACCCATAGGTATTTTCCATATCCAGTGAATAACTCTATATAAGATGTTAAATTCAGCAATCTTTATACCCAATAAGCCAATTAAGATAAAAACTATTTTATATGACCATTTTATATATTTATTTCTTCCTGTTTTCAAATAATACATCCCCATTTTAATAATCCTCTTAACAGATTACTAAATCTCATTTACTACTTCAAATGAAGTTTTCTGGTAATAGCTTAACTCACATACTATTAATCTACAGAACATTTTCTTATCTATTATGGGCATACACACAGTCAACTAGGTATTAACCCACGTATGGTACATCAAGTTAGCTTTCATTAAATTTATGAATAATCATAGGAGGTATAAGGATGACAAAATTTTATTCTTTTCATGGGACCGTCACCATGATTACAGATCTTATGGGGCATAATGGTGAAGGAGATGGCTGCCATAAATTAATATCTGTCGTAAACGAAATGGGAGCAATCGTAAATTTCGTGGTGTCACCGAGTACTTACTTTGTAGACCATGTGATGGTGGCAGCAGGAGATCGTGTGACTGGATATTATGACGGAAATGCACCTGCTCCACTTATTTACCCTCCACAGTATCAAGCACTTGTCATGGTAAAAGATAGTCCTTATCAGAATGTTAAAGTAGATTATTTTAATAGTCAGTTGGTAAGTAGTGATGGACGATTACGATTAAATATTTCTCCATACACTCAAATGGTTTTACAAAATGGGCAATCCTTTACAGGGAACCCTGCGAACCGAGATCTCATTGTTATCTATGGGCCATCCACAAAAAGTATCCCCGCCCAAACCACTCCATATAGAATTATAGTATTGTGTTTGAGGTTATTATAGAAAATTCCTGTTTGGGATCATAGTTAGTTTAAAAGAACCTTTTAAATTGTAATGACTTTGATGGACGAGAATATTTCCTCCTCCACAGATTTGAAGTTCCATTCATGTGGATAGTAGCCTAATGGGTTGCATATCATTTCTATTCCTTTATATTTATCATGGTATCTGGTATGAATATGACCAAAAATATATTTTTCAACTCCATATTTCATGGCCAATTCACCCAAGAGTGCACTTCCCATCATCGCATTGAAAAAGTCCCAACTAGGATCGTTTTTACATAATATAAACTGTGAGCAGGGAACGAAATGTGTTACCATAATGATATTTCTTCCGCGATATTTGCTTAACCAGTTCTCTATTCTTGTAATATAACGTTCAGTTACTTCATAATCATTCCCAGTCCAATGAGCATTTGTTTTATCTGGCCACGTAAAGTCATTAAAAGTACCAGTTTGGAATTGTTCATTGGTATATCCTTCTATTCCAAGGGTGTAATCATACCAGCCTCCATCGCCAATAATAACCCATTTTTCATCTAATTCGACTGGACCATTTCCAAGGTTACCTTGAAACTCAAGTAGTGTTTGGTAAGCCAATTCAGAATCTTTATGATATATGTCGTGATTTCCATGCACAAATAATATCCTTGTTTGTGGATATTCACTTTGTAGTTGATTTAACAGGGCAAGACTTTTTTCAGGGCCAGCAGTCATATCGCCGCTAATGACAAACACTTCCGGTGAATGGACTGCGATCCATTTTTTTAGCGTTGCCATGATATCAGACTTTGTATTTTTACGATTTAAACCTTCATGAATATCGGACAAAACCGCAATTCTCATTCAATCCCTCCTGCTCAAATCTTTATGAAAATTCCTGTTTTTGTATGCTAATGGTGTCATGTTCATTGCTTTTCGGAATTTATCAATGAAATAGCTTGTGCTGTTAAAGCCCACTTGATAGGCAACATCTGTGACACTGGAATCTGGTTGTTGTAATAAAACTAAACTTTTTTGAATTCGAAAATCGGTAACGTAATTCAGAGGAGTTTTCTTTAAAATTCGTTTGAAGTATCGACAGCACTCCGAACGGCTTAATTGGCCAGCTCGTGCTATATCGTCTAAAAGGATTTTCTCAGGAAAATGCAGGTGGATCCAATCTAACATCTGCTTCATTCGTTGACTCTTAACCATTTCCGTCTGCTCGTACTCTAATTCAATACCATTAATAATTAGGTTCTTCCAAATTAATGTTAGATGAATGCTGATGTCGATTTCATAGTATGGTGGATTTTCTTTTATCAATTGATTGATTTTCATAATAGAGTCCAAAATATTATTCGCCCAATATTTCTTTGGCACTAAGAGTAAAAAAGGGATATTAGTCGCCTGAATATAAGGGTTTACATAGGTTGAATAAAGTTCTTGTGATAAAACGAAACTTGGGGAAACATTTAAACAAATATAGGTACATCCCGAATCATTTTTATCTTTTGCCATGTGCAGACATCCACTATTTATAAAAAGACCCTCGCCTTCCCGCACCATAATATTTTCTTCATTTACTTGAAAAATTGCTTCTCCTTTTACAACCAGAACAAACTGAAATTCATCATGCCAATGAAGTGGTATATATCCATTTACATTTTGGTTAATCGTTGTTTCGTAACAAGCAATCGGCAGCACAACAGTACGATGTTCAGTTAATTCTTTTAAACTTTGGTCCACCATAAAATCTTTAATTTGCACACTACCGCCTCAATATAATTATATTTTTTCATTCGATTTGAGTATTATTTCAGAGGTTTTCCACTTATTATTTAAGATATTATAACACTATTTTTATATTTGAAGGTGGAGAATCAACCATGAATAGACGAAAGGGAATGTTTCTTGTTATAACGGGAGCAGTGTTTTGGGGAGTCGGTGGCACAGTTGCCAAAAAGCTTTTTCAACAGTATCATATCGATGTGGATTGGCTGGTTACAATCCGATTGCTCATAGCTGGTTTTTTACTCTTAACGGTTCAATATTTCGGAAAAGACCGTTCCCAGATACTTGGTGTTTGGAAAAATCGGAGGATCGCCATTCAATTGATTATCTTCGGGTTACTAGGTATGCTTGCGGTTCAATACACCTACATGGCTTCCATTAAACATGGAAATGCTGCTGTAGCAACACTTTTACAGTATCTAGCACCAGTTATGATTATCGTATACCTAATTTTCCGGAAGCAAACAGTTATAACACGAAGAGATTTGCTGACTGTTTCGCTGGCTTTAGTGGGTTGTTTTTTCTTATTAACAAATGGCTCCATCTCTCAGTTATCTGTGCCAACACCCGCCATCGTTTGGGGTGTATTATCAGGATTAGCTTTAGCATTCTATACTCTATATGCCGTTCCATTATTGAAACAATACGATTCACTTGTCATTGTTGGATGGGCTATGATTATCGGTGGTTTTGCATTAAGCTTTATCCATCAGCCTTGGCAAATGGACTTTTCAAGTTTACCTTTAAAAGCTTATTGGTATTTAACCTTTATTATCGTATTTGGTACTATGATTGCATTTTGGTTCTTTATAGAAAGCTTACAAAGTCTGGAGCCTAAAGAATCAAGTCTTCTAGGCAGCATAGAGCCACTAGCAGCTGTTTTAACAACGGTCTTTTGGCTAAAAGAACCCTTTGGTTCTTTCCAATGGGTTGGTACAGCTTGTATTATTGGCATGATATTTTTGTTGGCTTTGAATAAAAAGTCTTCTTCAAGTACCAGCCAACCTTCAAAAAATGAAGAGCCCCTCAGAGTAAGTTGATAGAGGGGCTTTATTAAAGTCCAACGTTAGCCAACAAAAGTATTTTTCTTTAAATGATTCTCTCTAGGTTATATTGATAAATATGTTACATATGTTAGGAAGAGCTTTATTTGCTCTTTGATGTATTTTTAGGAACAGTAAGTAAAATCTTAGTGTTCTTTTTTGCATTTGCGTATGATGATTTATAAAAGATTTTAGCGGGTAATATAATCCTATGGTTAAAAGCAGTTCAATTGCTTATATCTTACGGAGGTACTTTATGCGTTATTCCATGTTTAAACGAGCCTTAATTGGGAAGCCGCTGAAAACAAGTGAATTAGGCGAACAACGATTAGGTAAATTAAAAGCACTTGCCATTCTGTCATCCGATGCCCTTTCTTCTGTGGCATACGGCCCAGAACAAATTATCATTGTGTTATCTACTTTAGGTCTTATTGCTCTCTGGTATTCGATTCCGATTGGTGTAGGTGTCCTCATTCTTTTAGCAGCGCTAATTTTGTCCTATCGTCAAATTATCTACGCTTATCCTCATGGCGGGGGTGCCTATGTTGTCTCGAAAAGTAACTTGGGGAAAAATGCAGGATTAGTAGCAGGCGGTTCGTTATTAGTCGATTACATCTTAACAGTGGCCGTTAGTGTATCAGCTGGTACGGATGCGATTACATCGGCATTTCCTCTATTACATCCCTATAATGTGCCCATCGCTTCAGTCTTAGTTATTTTGATCACGATTTTGAATCTCAGAGGTATTACGGAATCAGCTTCTGTCCTTGCCTATCCCGTCTATATATTTGTCGTTGCGTTAGTTCTTCTGATTGTAGTGGGACTGTGGCAAATTGTTAGCGGACAGATTCCTTCCCATCTACATTCACCAATTGGGACAGCTGTACCTGGTATAAGTCTATTTTTACTATTGCGCGCCTTTTCATCAGGCTGCTCGGCTCTTACAGGAGTAGAGGCGGTTTCAAATGCTGTTCCGAATTTCAAGGAACCTGAAGCTAAAAATGCAGTTCATACTTTAATGATGATGGGCATCATTCTAGCGATACTTTTCACGGGAACGATGTTTTTAGCCTATTGGCTGGGGATCTCTCCTAAAGCAGAGGAAACGGTTGTTTCCCAAATGGCTTCTAAGGTTTTTGGGAGAAACTTCCTTTATTATTTTATCCAGGGAACTACGGCCCTTATTCTGGTACTAGCGGCGAATACAGGATTCTCAGCTTTCCCTCTGTTAGCGGTTAACTTCGCCACTGACAAATATATTCCAAGAATGTTCCTAAATCGTGGGGATCGGCTTGGCTATTCAAATGGAATCCTTACTCTAAGTGTGGCATCCATTATATTGATTGTCATCTTTAGAGGAGAAACAGAACAGCTTATTCCCCTTTATGCGGTAGGTGTCTTCATCCCATTCACACTGTCGCAAACAGGTATGATTGTGAAATGGATAAGAGAGAAACCTTCTGGCTGGCTATTGAAAATGACCATTAATCTAATTGGCGCACTAATTACTTTAACGGTTGTGATCATTTTCTTTATCACCAAATTTTCTCAAGTCTGGTATGTTCTCATCTTCTTACCGCTAATAGTCTTAGTGTGCCATCGGATTAAAAGGCATTATGATGCAGTAGGTGAGCAACTTAGAATTGCAACAGGTGATGATGCTCTTCCGTTAGAGGGCAACATTGTCATTGTCCCCGTTGCTGGGATTACCAAGGTTGTAGAAAACTCATTAAACTATGCGAAGTTAATCGGTGACTCCGTGATTGCCGTTTATGTAGCCTTTGACCGTGAAAGTGAAAAACAAATGGAGGAAAAATGGAAGGAATGGCAGCCAGATATTCGTCTTGTGACTTTGTATACATCCTACAGAAGCTTATTACGACCGATTGCACGCTTTATCGAAATTGTTGAGGAAAAGGCGAATGAACAAAAGTACACACTTACCGTATTGATTCCTCAATTTATTACGAAGAAAAGATGGCACGATATTTTGCATAACCAATCAAGCTTATTATTACGACTTTACCTCATATATCAAAAAAATGTGATTGTTTCTACCGTGCCATTTCGATTCAAAAAATAAAATGCAATTTTCGTAGTTGGTAAACAAAAAGGGATTCCAAAAGTTATTTTTGGAATCCCCTTTTTTCAGCTTCTAAGCTGTTACGATTTCATATGTATCAGAACACACCATTTTCATTGGGGGAATTTTCCGGTATAGGCTGACCTACATCCCATAACTCGACGATAAGATCGTTATGGAATCGAAAGATATGAACCACAGCTGCTCCAAGGTCCTCTTGCGTTTGCTTTACATGGGAGTGAACCACAACTGTATCACCCTCTTCGATGACGCGTTTTACCTCAAGGGTTTTGTTTGGATTCTTAGTGGCGTTTTCTTCCATTGCGAGCATAAGAGAATCAGCATCTCCACGGAAAAAGGCATTATGATGGCGGAAATCAGGGCCAATATTTTTACTGTATGCTTCGCGCACATCCCCCGATGCAACCATTTGTAAAAACGACACAGCCTTCTCTCTTAAAGAATTCTTCATTGCCATTCATCCTTTCTTATTAATAGTTTTCAAAGTTATGTAATTGTAGTTCCATTATATATCCAATTTTTTGAAATTACACCAACTTATAAGTATATAAAGAACAAAAGAAAAAGGGCCTGCGCCCCAAACCCTCATTTGCTCTTTTCCTTAAACCATCCAAATTTTATACCCATTGAATAGAGCCAAACTCACCATGCGGATGGTTTTGTAATTTATATTTCCTATACTCATTTTCTAATTTTGAAAGTGGCAGCGTTTGAAGCTGTTGATCTTCTTTGTTATAAACGTTTAAGAATATTAGTTTATTGATAAGTTTTTGCCGCTTTTTTTCATCGTTATTTCTCATCATAAACACTCCTTCAGTGTAACTTCCCTTGAATATAACAACCTTAAATTTGGTCCGAATTATTTCTTAATTTGATTAATTTTAATTATAAACTTACAATTCCTATCTGTAAAGTATGAATTAATATTTAACTCCCTCAATCCCCAATTTCTGCAAAGATATGGGGCTTTTCTTCCGATTGTCCGCATAGAATGTGGACAAGGGTAAGTGCTCTCCCAATGAAAATAGTTAACTGGAGGGAATGACTTCATGCAATTTATTGAAGATGTTAAAGAAGTGAAATTTAGCTTTTTGGAAAAACCGCCGGCGTCATCTATGACTTATGCCTTTGTTTATGTTAATAATCACAACAAATACTATGCCGTTAAAAATGGAGAGCGATTGTCACGTAGTGAATTGCGGATAGGTAAATATAAAAAAGTTTATACAGTCAATATGCAGCAGCATACCATCACTTACAAGGAGGAAGTCCCTTCAGCAACAAGAGGAAGAAGGTTTTCTGTCAATCTGTTTATCGATATTGCCGTTGAGCACCCTGAAAAATTAGTTCAACAAAATGCTGGAGAATTTGGCCACATTATTAACAATAACCTGCCCTTCTGGGTGGAGTCGGAAGCAAGATTTTATCCTATTGAAGAGGATCTTAGTTTTGCCCGGCATATTGAAGAATTTTTTCAAACCTCGCCACTAGTTAAGGTGTTAAGAGAGGCCGGAGTAGTTGTTCGAAATATTCGAGTTTTAATCAGGCAAAGTATTCGGGACCAAAGCCATGATGAGGCGATCGCCGATTTAGACCGGAACGCAGAATTATCTGCCTATCAAGAGGCTCTAGACTTGGAGGAAGCGCGCCGGATATCGGCCTCGATAAAAGAAGCCCTTCAAGCTGGAGATTTTATCACTGCAGGGAAGCTTGGGGAAAAAAATGAAATGGCCAAGCGGTTAGTGGAATCGGAGTTTAGCCAAAATCAAGCTTTCAAAAATGAGGTAAACAAACAACTTTTTAATTTGATCAATGATCAAAATATAGACCAGTTTGAGGCGGAACAAAGATTAGCCAAGTTAAAAAAATTATTCCCCTACCTCCCCGTCAATCAGGAAAACACCAATGAAAAAAAACAGATTAGTGGCCAAAAGAGAGAACTCCTATCTTATTTCAATAAAGGAGAGTAGCGATTGTGGAATCTATTTATAATCAGCTGTTTTGGATCTGGTCACTTACTTCCGTCCTGCCGGAATGGTTGCGCCTTTTTTTGGCCCTCTTTGTCCTCCTGCAGCTCGTGAGGCTGATTTTGTTGTACATTGTTCCTCCCTTCTTCAACTTGTTGTGCCGTTTGTTGAAAAAAATGCATTATCTCATTTCTTACCCCATCATGGCACTTCTTTGCACGATGCAAAGAAGCCGGAGAGAAGCAGGTAAAACTGGTATATCTGTTTGGATTGATTTCATCGAAGAAATGTTTGCCTTTTTCGAAAGATTTTTCAACAAAATGATTCAGCTTTTCAAGAAACGGAGAAGGAATAAGACAAGGATTAAAAGATGGACCTTCTATTCTGCTACAACTTTTGTAATTTTGCTCACTGCAGCCATCATGAACAATCCAAATCAGTGGTATACACAAAAATGGAAGAAAGCAGAGGTATGGTTAAACCAAGAACATGTGCCCAGACAAGCATCCTTGGCTTCCCCTCACCCCAAAGAATTCATTTTAAATAAGGAGTATAAAGAAGGCGGAAATATTCGGGAAGCACCCACACTAACTGCGCCACGCCTATACACGATTACAAATGGAGAAATCTTGCACTTTTTGAATGAAGAACAAATAGATTCCAAAGGAATTAAGTGGCTAAAAGTTCAAAGCGCAAACGGGGTCGAAGGCTGGATTTCAGCCTTGATTGTCAGGGAAAAATAATCACGATTTCACGCAATTCAAGGTTATTCGATGGATTCGCAGGAGAAATTGGTCACATGATCATTTCTCCTGGAATTTAAGACGAGAAACACTAAATTAATAACATGATAGATAGGTAAATGCATATAATTGAAAAAGCAAAAAAGAGGATTGCTATTTTAAAATTTCTCCAGAATTTTATACCGTAAGCACAAAAGAAGAGAGCCGCTGCCAATTTAGCAAAGCTCTGATAATAATCATTGTCCGCAAAAAATGAACTGCTAAAGGTAATTGAAATAATCAAAGTTGTAGAAATTAGTATTTTAAACCACAAAGGCTCATGTAGAAATTGTTTAATAATAAATTTTATCCGTTGCATGACTGTATTACTCCCTTCATGAACCGTTTATTTCTATTAAGCATATGGTGTGGTCTGCAAAAGTATCACTTACCTTTATGCCAGTATGTATTTAGTTGAAGGGGGTCTAATAAAATCCCACAAAAGAGCGTTAATCCTTCCTGGATTAACGCATTTTTTTATTGCTCTTATTTTTGAATTGTCCTCAGGTCATTAATAAATGCTGTAACAACTTCCTCTTTTGTTGCCCAGGACGTAACCAAGCGAATTGCAGAGTGATCTGAATCGACCTTTTCCCATATATGGAAAGAATAATTCCTTTGGAGCTCAGTAATTAAGTAATTAGGCAAGATGGGAAAAATTTGATTTGATGGTGAATGTGTTAGAAACTTGAAATTTGCATTAACCAGTTCCTGTTTTAACTTGTCAGCCATTATGTTTGCATTCATGGCTAGATCGAAAAAGAGATTTTCCCGGAATAGTTCAAGAAATTGGATCCCTAAAAGTCTTCCTTTCGCAAGTAACGCCCCTTTTTGCTTCAAATGGAACCGAAAATCTTCTTTCAATGATTCACGGCAAATGACCAATGCTTCACCAATGAGGGCTCCGTTCTTCGTTCCGCCAATATAGAAGGCATCCACAAGTGCGGCAATTTCATTTAATGTAAGGTCATTTTCAGTGGAGCAAAGTGCTGACCCTATTCTGGCGCCATCCATATACAATATCAGATTGTTCTTATGGCAAAATTCACTTAATTGCTCCAGCTCACTTTTCTTATAAATGGTTCCAATTTCAGTGGAATTGGATATGTATACAAGCTTCGGTTTCACCATATGTTCGTCTGTATGAAAATCAAGTATTTGCTTTATGTGCAAAGGGGTTAGTTTCCCATCATCGACTTCTACTGTTAGAATTTTATGCCCAGTTGCTTCAATCGCCCCTGTCTCATGTGTAAAAATATGACCGGTGTGTGCCGCAATAGCAGCCTCGTGTGGTCTTAGAAAGGATGAGATCGCGATAAGATTTGTTTGTGTCCCGCCGGCGATAAGGTGGATATCTATATACTCTCGACCGATTCTTTCCTTTAAAAGTTCTACTGCTTTTTGAGTGTAGCGATCTTCTCCGTAGCCATCCTCTTGCTCAAAATTGGTTTCGATTAAAGCATTCAATATTCTAGGATGTGCCCCTTCACTGTAATCGTTCTTAAAACTGTACATTTGATGTCCTCCCATTAAAATATGTATTCTCTCGATTTTATTCCCTAATAAACCAAACCTTAGAAATTAAGTCATCCTTCACTTCATAAATAGCCATTAAGCTTGTGCTTTCACCTGTAAGTCCGTTGGTTGCGATCTCCCAGTCAATTACCTTGTTTCCAACTATGGAACGGTTTTTGATTTCGGCGAACATTTTCTTTTTGAAGGTCTCTGTATATCTTTCAATTAGTGCCTGCTTGCCGCTTAATGTTACTGTGTTATTCGGGAAGGTCAACACGGTAATGTCATCTGAGTAAGTGCTTGCAAATCCTTCTAAATCCTGATTATTGTAAAATTCAATTTGTTTTTGTACAACTTTTTCAATCGGCATATACTAAACTCCTTTTAAATTCTTTAATGATATTAACATAATATCATAATCTCCAAAATTATATCTGAACGCAACAAAAGCCGGTTTTTCTAATACCGGCTTTTGTGCATTAATTTAAGGATCTGTTAAACTTAGTTGTTGATTTGCGCTCCAGGAAGGAGCTTCCCTTTCCGCGGGCGTGCCGGGGAGACCCCGTACTCCCGCAGGAGTCTTCGCTCCTTCCGCTCCAATCACCAGTGTTAAATATCAACGATGCCCTTTTACATAGCCTTATTAAAAAGTTTGAGAAGCTTTCCCAGCACTTGAATTTGGTTGAATCCAAATTACCTGTTTCAATTGAACATATTCTTCTTCAAGGTCTTGCAGTGTCCATTCATAAAGATGCTTATTATTTTTCTTAAAAACCCCTAATTTAAGGAGTTCATCGATTAGATGTTGCCTTTTTTGCTGGCAAGCATTTCGAAGATTATTTTTCAAAACGAAAAACCTCCTAGTTTGCTTTTGGGATTTTACTGTGAAAATTGCTTAGAATAGAACGACGAAAGAACTAAAAAATATTCATTTTTTAAAAAATATTGTTTCAACTCCTTCCCACAAATGCCATTGTAATTCCTTAAATTAGAAAAAATTGTCGATTTGACACCTATTTATCGATTCTTAAACAAAATGTTATTTAGACTTAATAAATGAAATATTTTTGATGGACCCCCTATTTCCTGTTATAATCAAGCAAAATTCATTTTTGCGAACATATAATAGGTGATTACATGCGAAAAAAATATGCTAATTTAGAGAATGTCAGTACAAACAAAACGTTTAAAGACATGATGAGATGGCAAAGAGAACGAAAAAGCAAGGTAAAGGATTTATCGGTAAATATTGAGCAAAGTGAAAGTAAAATGGTTAAAGAACTACAGGAAAATCGAAATAAAACCACTTATACTTGGATCGGTCATTCGACTTTTCTGATTCAATTAAATGGAATCAATATTTTAACGGATCCTGTATGGGCAAATCGGATGGGGTTTCAAAAGAGATTAACCCCGCCTGGAATCCCGTTGACAGACATGCCCGAAATAGATGTCGTGATCATTTCTCATGGCCATTACGACCACTTGGACTTTCCAACGATTAAGCAGCTAAAAGGGAATCCTCAATTTTTTGTACCAATCGGATTAAAATCCCTATTTCTCAAAAAAGGTTTTCATCGTGTCACGGAATTGAATTGGTGGGAAAATGTTAAGCATGCAGGACTTACTTTCCACTTTGTGCCTGCTCAGCATTGGACACGAAGAACGGCAACAGATATGAATACGTCCCATTGGGGCGGCTGGATTATCCAGAATCAATCAGAGACGTTTTATTTTGTTGGAGATACAGGCTATTTCACGGGCTTTAAGGAAATAGGAGATCGCTTTCACATCGATACGGTGTTTATGCCAATTGGGGCTTATGAGCCAGAGTGGTTTATGGCGGCATCCCATATCTCGCCCGAAGATAGTGTTACAGCTTTTTTAGAATTAAAAGCAAAATTGTTTGTTCCGATGCATTATGGTGCCTACCGGTTGGCCGATGATACTGGCCCCGAAGCGTTAGAGCGGTTATATCGTGAATGGGAAAAAAAGCAATTACCAAAGGAGCAATTAAGGGTATTATTGATCGGGGAAACTGTAAATTACGGAGGCTTTTAATAGCCTCCGTTTTTTAATATATTTTTTTGTAGAGGCAGGTTAAGCCCAGCAATTCCCTCTGCAACCAGTTTGGCGATTTCCCTTGCACCCTTTTCTTGAAAATGAACCGGATCCTGTACACCACCAGGGTAATTTGGATGTTCTCCAGCATCCAGGAATAAAAAAAGCTCCTTAGTTTTTTCTGGTCCAAGTTGTTGATAAAGTGCCATACTTTTTGACGTCAGATCAATGACAGGGACATTCTCCATTCTGCCAACCTCCTTCATGGCATCAGGATACTGTCCGTGTGTGGACAAAGCCTTTCCGTCAATGGAGAAATTCTTTCTTTCGACCGGTGTTACAAGAATTGGGATGGCCCCTTTATTTCGTGCGCCGTCAATATATTCTTTTAAAAAACGTTGATAGGAAGTGGCAGGGTCTGTATAACGGGATAGATCATAGCTTTTTTCATCGTTATGTCCGAATTGAATGAGCAAATAATCTCCCTTATGAATTTGTTTTAAAATTCTGCGTAACCGCCCTTCGTTAATAAAACTTTTCGTACTTCTTCCCGGGACGGCTTCATTTTTCACGATGATTTGCTCATCAAACATTTGAGGGAGCATTTGCCCCCACCCAGCCCTCGGTGCCCGATTGCTGGTATAATTTGCAACAGTGGAATCGCCGGCGAGATACACTGTTATCCTGCTATTTTGTTTGGCTATTGATTTATAGGTTTTTAACCCGCTAAATATTAACAATATGACTGTTAACATTAAAATACCATGCAGGTACCATTTCTTTTTCAAAGTTTCTCCTCCTGATGCTTAAGCGCATGATAAAAACCTTCAATTATATGAAGGTTTTAGCCAGCTTATTATCTTAGCAAAAATTATCTCACGTTGTTGTCTCATTTTCATAAGCAATTACGACTACTTTTTTATGGGCTTGCTCACTTAATTTTTCTTCAAGTGATTGAATTTCATTTATTAATTGTGGTGAAAGTGAAGCTGCAACATATTCTTTTGTTTCATTTGTCATGGTTACACCCCCTCTTTAATTATAGTGTTTGACTTTCGATTTTTATATATGTATGAGCTCATTTTTTGCTGATAATTGATTTCGACCGTGCTGTTTGGATTGAAGCAATAATTGGTCGGCATAAATATACCCCTTCTCCATGGATATATTTTCGGTTACATCATAAAAGTAAAGGCCGAAGGATGCTGTATAGGGGATTGATACGTTTTCTCCATTAAACTCTGCAAGAACCTGACTGTTTTCAACACCTTGTCTTATTTTTTCCACAAAAGCCACCGTTTGATCATAATCTCGATTTCTCAAGAAAAGTGTAAATTCTTCCCCTCCGCTTCTGAATAAAAAATCACCCTGATTAAGATAGCTATTTAAGGTTGCAGCAAAATGCTGGATTACCCTGTCACCGACTGCGTGGTTATAAGTGTCATTGATGATTTTGAATTTGTCCAAGTCAGTGACCACAATCCCAATTGGTTCATTTCCTTGATTTAACTCTGCCATCTTTTTATCCATAAGGGCACGATTGGAAATACCTGTTAAAAAATCAGTATAAGCCATTTGTTCAAATTGGTCTCGTTCCAGCTTGTTTTGCAGGTATTGAGCTTTTTCAATAAAAGAGTGATTAACCAAATAATTCAAAATAAAGAAGCTGATCAATATTTCCCAATTTCCTTCCTGAAGGAAGACAAATAACATTCCGTTTGTGAACGAGATTTTCCCCAAATCGGGAATACTTCTGCTTTTAAAAAAATGAAAGACCTCCTCCCGCGATTTTATTTCCCCTAAGTAGTAGAAGATGATCGTGAGGAAGGTATCTGATATAACAGCGTTAATTGTTGCCAGAAAAAACATTAAAATCCAAAAGCCAAATGGTATCGCTTGAAAATATTGTTGTAAGGATTGGAACACATAATAGGAAATAGTATTTTGAAATACAAACGATCCGACGTTATAAAAAATGTGCTCGAATTCATCCGGATCTGCGGTTTTGGTGATTTTTTTATAAAAATAATTGCTAAATCGGTAGATCGATTCGAAAATAAGTATTCCTAACGGCCCGGAGAACATGACAAAGGACAAACTGTAGTTCATTCCATAATCAAGTGTCACATTTCCTTTTCGGCTCATGGTACGTAAATGAAAATAAAGCGTACTAAAAAACCAATACAGGATCACTGCCTTGATGAAAAATGTGTTTTGGAGTGGAACACGATTTGACCAGAACGCCAAGGCCGCAGCGGCAATGAATAATATGTATATGAATATTCTTGCCCTATTCGTCAAAGTCCCCCTCCTTTCGAAGTGCCGTTTGAATTCGTCTATGTCTAGAATCCCCTTGTTTTTAGAATACAATCGTTTTTTTAATTTAAGCAAAATAAAGAAGCAGCTGATCGGAGACCATCATCTGCTTCTTTTTTTCAAGAGATAAATTCTCTTTTTGATTTCTTTCTCCATTTTTTGAAAAAAGTTTTCCAAACTCTTATCAGCGGTTCCGTCTAATATACGCTTGCTTGCTAAGGCAAGTGCTCCAGTTATCTCTGCTTCAGCCATAAATGAAAGGCTGGTACCTCTCTGATTTTCTGTAATATGCAGAACTCCATTACCACTTATCTCACCAAGGTTCCCTTTTCCCTTTACATGGAGTCGGTAGGATGAAGCTGAATTCTCTTCTATCGTGTAGATTTCCAGCTTAAACATATCCTTAATTGGTCCTAATTGAATTTCAATTTCAGCCAGGTAATTTCCAGTCGATCTTTCTTCAAAAAAACGGCATCCAGGGAGTGAGTTTCTAAGTACATTTTCATCCTTAATATATTTCCATACAATAGACCTAGGTAATTCAAAGGAATGATCGTAATTGATTTTCAAGCGTACTCCTCCTCCATTGGCTTTTATTCATTTATTTATATTCAAATGGAGTTTGTATTGTTAATTGAGACGAAATGAGTTTAAAATTAGTTGGTGCAGTCTTTTATAGAGGAGGTAAAAATTCGCTTTGATCTATCTTTTTGTAGGTATAGCTGGTTCATTAGGTGCAATATTAAGATATCTCATTGGAATGACCTTTTATACGAATAGCACTTTTCCATTCGCAACTCTACTGATTAATTTATTTGGAAGTTTTTTATTGGCCTGGCTAACGACCAATTTTTTCAAGAAGTTCTCTTTCTCACCTCAGATATCCACTGTGATCGGAACTGGCTTTGTCGGTTCTTTTACCACTTTTTCAACTCTCAGTGTGGAAACCGTTAAAATGTTTCAATCCGGAAATATGTTACTGGGTGTTCTTTATGTTTTTGTCAGTATTATTGGAGGATTATTTATGAGCCGAATAGGATTTAAGGTCAATACCGAGGTGGATAAATCGTGACAATCATGCATTTGTTAATAGTTGGATTTGGTGGTTTTCTCGGGGCGAATGCTCGATATTCCATAAGTAAACGATTAAATCACGAATCTGCCTTACCATTGGGAACCTTGACGGTTAATTTATCGGGTGCATTTCTTTTAGGTGTAATCACTGGCGCGAAAGCTGATATCATAATTGTATTATTATTTGGAACTGGATTTATGGGCGCTTATACAACCTTCTCGACTCTGAAATTAGAAATGCTAAAGTTATTCTTTAAAAAAAATAAAAAGGACTTTATCCTTTATACCATCGTAACTTATGGAGCAGGCATAACACTGGCTTATTTTGGGTTTTTGGTTGGAAGTTTTTTTTAAGGTGATGAATACGCAAATTGGAACAACCTTCCCAAAATGGATTTAGGAAGGTTTTTGTATGCATGTTTTAGTTTTAAAAAATTACTTAACTTGTTTGGAAATCAGGTTAAAGCTTCAATCAACAACAAGACTTTACATTCCCATGCCTGGCATTCCACTCATTCCAGTGCCTGGGGAACCGCTCATTCCCATACCTGGCATTCCACTCATGCCCATACCTGGAAAGCTGCCCATTCCCATACCTGGCATTCCGCTCATGCCCATGCCTGGAAAGCTGCCCATTCCCATACCTGGCATTCCGCTCATGCCC
The DNA here is from genome assembly GCF_030403775.1 of Paenibacillus sp. BSR1-1. Lineage (GTDB taxonomy): Bacteria > Bacillota > Bacilli > Bacillales > Cytobacillaceae > Neobacillus. Next base: position 197,702 of record NZ_JAQMWQ010000002.1, on the reverse strand, counting down.
GCGCCCGGAAAGCCGCCCATTCCCATGCCTGGCATTCCGCTCATGCCCGTGCCTGGAAAGCCGCCCATTCCCATGCCTGGCATTCCGCTCGTACCCATGCCTGGAAAGCCGCCCATTCCCATGCCCGGCATTCCACTCATGCCCATGCCTGGCATTCCGCTCATGCCTCCCATACTTGGCATTCCGCTCATGCCCATACCTGGCATTCCGCTCATACCTCCCATACCTGGCATTCCGCTCATACCTCCCATACCTGGCATTCCGCTCATACCTCCCATACTTGGCATTCCGCTCATGCCCATACCTGGCATTCCGCTCATACCCATACCTGGGAAGCCACTCATACCCATTCCTGATGTCATGTTTTCACCTACTTTCACTATATATACTATGATTTTTATAAAATTGGGAGCTTATTTTCTTCTAAAATTAGGCAGATACACTTTGAGATGATATTAAATTGTAAAGCCCCTATTACAAAGCTGAAAAACTGCTTTGTTATAATGTGGACTTGTTAGTGGTTTGAATTTTACGAAATTTCCAAAAGAGGTGTAATGAATGAAACTTATACTGCCCATATTAATCATATTAGGATTATCGACTTTTCTAACAACCCCTAAGGCTTATGCGGAAGCAAACATAGCGAATCAAAATTCGTGGTCACCAGCAGCATCACCTAATGGGATCAATGAAAAATTGCAGAAAATCAATCAAGCCATTCATGATAATCAAAAGGCAATTGTTAAAGCTGATTTAGAGGAAGCAGCGGCCGTATCTGAAGTACAAAAGCTTGAGAAGGATATTAGTCTTTTAAAAAACAGCATGGAAAAACGAAATAATGTATTAAAAGAACGTGCCCTTTCCTATCAGCAAAGCAACAGACATTTAAGTTATCTCGATGTTTTGTTAGGTTCAACTAGCTTGAGTGATTTTATTGACCGGGTTGGAGCAGTAGCATCGATTGTGGAGGCAGACCGGACCCTTTTGGAACAGCAGGAATCGGAAAAGAACGAATATGACAGTAAAAAGGCCGCTTTAGACAAAAAACTCACTGGACTTCTTAGCACGAAAACGGACCTCGAAGGAATGCGGTCCATGCTTTCGGAACAAAAAGGACAATATGAAGGCTTAAAAAAACAGATTGAAACTGTTAAAGTTACGGAATACATAGAGCCTCCGGTTTTGGAGGGTGGAAACGTTAAGAAAATCATCTCCGCAGGCTATAAATACATCGGAAACTCTGTCTATGTGTTTGGCGGAGGAAGAAATGAATACGATGTCGCCAACGGAAGATTCGATTGTTCCGGCTTTGTTCATTGGGCATTTTCCCAGGCAGGGATTGAATTAGGCTGGAGTACAGATTCAATAAAAAATTCTGGTGCACAAGTTTCGTTAAGCAAAATGCGGCCAGGAGACCTTGTTTTTTTTGATACTTATAAAAAAGATGGCCATGTGGGCATTTACCTAGGTAACGGGAAGTTCATTGGATCACAAAGCTCAACCGGAGTCGCGATTGCCGACATGTCAACGGGGTATTGGAAAGAGAAGTTTAATGGCAGAGTGGTACGGATTTAACTTCTTATTGAACGAAACGGTTCACCACGAAAAGGCTGGCTGCGTGACCGAATTCTCTTCTCAACTTCGTTTTAGGTAACGTAGAACCACTCTACGTGACCGAATTCTTTTCTCAATTTCGTTTTAGGTAACGTAGAACCACTCTACGTTACCCAATTCTCTTCTCAACTTCGTTTTAGGTAACGTAGACCACTCTATATTACCCAATTCTCTTCTCAACTTCGTTTTAGGTAACGTAGAACCACTCTACGTTACCCAATTCTCTTCTCCACTTCGTTTTAGGTAACGTAGAACCACTCTACGTTACCCCTTTAGTGTTTTTGAATGGATTTAGGTCACGTAGACCACTCCGACGTGACCGTATTGGGTTTCTTCTATTGATTTAGGTCACGTAACCCCTCTTTCTAAAAAAATTAACCAGCACTGCCCCTTTTTCACTAAGCTTCCTTTAAATCCGCCTGTTTTTTCACAAGCACCCTTATCACCAACAACGTCAAAATAACCGCAGCGGCCAAATAAATCACCAACGCTGTCACATCCGTACGCAAAATATGATAATCCCCAGTTGAAATAATGGCACGGAAGCCTTGGACAGTATAGGACATTGGCAGCAACGAATGAAGCGTTTGTAAAAACGTTGGTGTGAGCTCAATTGGAAACGTTCCTGCACTAGAAGTCAACTGCAAGACCAGCAGCACAATCGCCAGAAATCTTCCGGCATTATCCAAAGCAATCACAAGCAGCAATATAATTGACATAAACATCAAGCTTGCCAGAAAGGTAAATAGGTAAAGAAAACCAGGGTTCACAGGATCCAATCCAATTAATTTTATTAAAAAAAGATTGGTAATGATGCTATGAAAAATAGATATAAAAGCTAGTACAACCCATTTCGATAAAAACCAGGCCATCGCCGATGGAGGCCGGGTGCTGGTGGCCCGAAATGGAAGGATCGTGGAAAGCAAAAGAGCCCCAACGAACAAACTTAATGATAGGAAATAGGGAGCTAAACCTGTTCCATAGTTTGGTACACTATGCACCAATTGCTCTTTAAGCCTGACAGGATTAGACATCATTTCATAAATAGGCTGCCCGGAATGAATGGCTTGAATTTGTTTTGCTCCATCTGCCAATTTATCCGTTAATTCCTTGCTGCCGGCAGCAAGGTCCACTTCCCCGTCTTTCAAGGTTTGCAAATGGCCAATCACGCTATTCCACCCATTGTAAACATTTGTTGCCCCAGTAGAAATTTTTGCTTGTGAAGCAGCTAATTGATTAGCACCATTTGATAGGTCTTTCAATTTAGCAGCAATCGTGTCTGTTCCCGATCTAAGAGGTCCTGTACTTTGTGCAGCTTTATTTAATCCTTGATTAAATCTGGTAAAATTCGAATTGAATTTAACTAGGCCACTGCTGAGACTATTACTAATTTGGACCATTTGCTGATAGGCTGTGTCATTGGCAGAATCAGGGTGGCCAGTTGCATACCCTTCCATCGCTTGACTTAATTGCTTTGAACCATTCACAAGCGGCCCCATCCCAGATTCCAGTTGAGCAGAACTGCTATTTAACTGTTTTAGTCCACTATCCAAAGTGCCCAAACCACTATTCACCTGAGCCATACCCGATTGTATTTGTCCCGCACCATCGGATAATTGTGTAGCAGCACTGCTTAATTTTTGTGCTCCGCTTGACATTTGACTTAATGGATCGACTTGCTTTTGCATTCCGCTGATAATTTCCTCGGTTCCTGACGTTAATTTGTTCAAGCCTGCAGTAATTTGGCCTGAACCTTTACTTGCTTCATTCATTCCCTCTCCGACCGATTTAATATTGCCAAAAACGACTTCAGCATAATTTTTGCTGATTTGCTGAGCTAATTTTGTTCGAATCTTATCGACGGCATTTCTTCCAATTTGCGAGGCAATGAAATTGCTGCCCACATTCACCTTATAATAGAGATTAAGCGGCGTCGGTTTTTGCTCGGTTAACGTTGTCGCCATTTTGGAAAAATCACGAGGAATATAAATTTCAAAATAATATTGATTATTTTTTAGTCCTCTATCAGCCACCCCTTTACTGACAAAATTCCATTTGAAACTCTTATCGTTCTTCAATTCTTTAACCAGATCATTACCTATCGCGTACGAGGTCCCTTTATAATCGACTTTTTCGTCGTCATTAACTACCGCGACCGGCAGCCTTTCTAAATGAGCGTATGGATCCCAGTTCGCCCACAAATAAGTTCCACTATATAGGATGGGAACAAATAAAATCACAATTAACGCTACCATCAGCTTTGGATTTTTTACCATTTGTACCCATTCATGTCTAATCCAGGAAAACATAGTCAACGAATATACACCCTCTACTGTCATATCATACTTTTCATTATTTGTATGAATTGGTAGATTTATGTGCATTAGAAAATTATGACAATTAAATTAATGTGAAATTCCCGTTTTCTTGGAAGGATTATTATACATAAAAACAGAATATTAAAATATCTATTCATTTCGATAAACGAAATAGGAAGAAAAATAGGTGGTGTGTAATAGATGGATTTGCTAAACTCACAGAATAATAGAATTATCCCTTACAATCATAAGCTGGCTCCGCTCTTTATTCGCAACACCTTGCATTCCCTCATTCCAGTAGGAACAAAACATATTTATGTCGTTGGAATTGGTTCAAATAGAATCAGCGGTGACAGCCTTGGTCCGTTTGTCGGGACCTTGCTTTCTAACCTGTTTCCTGGCCATTTAACTGTCTTAGGAAATCTTCAGTCTCCTATGGATGCGAAAACCCTCATTCCGGCATTGACCCGGCTCAGTCTTCCAGAAAATAGTTTTGTTGTTGCGATTGATAGTGTTCTAGGTTCAGTGGGAATCGTGAATTCCATAGTCGTTCGAGAAGGCGCATTGCTGCCAGGAGAGGGCCTTGGAATCCCGCTTCCTCCAATTGGCGACTGCAGCGTTATGGGAGTCGTCCTAGAAAATGATCCATCTATGGAATCTTCTTTATTTATCACAAACCTTCACCTTATCTATACAATGGCTGTTAATATTGCAAAAGGAATTTCGCTGGCAGTTCGGCAGTATTTTAACTATCCTTCAAACCACCCGATCCTGCTCCATCATCAATAACCATTATCCCTGTTTACACAGGGATTTTTTTTTACCAAAAAAAAATTTTCCTTGTAAACGCAACCAATTTTCTTACAAAATTCATTTATAAAAAAATAAGAGTATAATTGGAAGGGAATAAAAGTAAACAGGGGTAGATTTCATTGAATAAACAAAATAGCAGGTATCGTTGGGTGGTTTTCGCCACCGTCTTGTTCACTTATTTTTTAATCGTGAGTCAAAGGACAGCACCTGGATTAATTTCCGATCAATTAATGAAAGATTTTAACATTACGGCGGCAACTATCGGCCTCTTGACCAGTGTTCAATTCTTGGCTTATGCTGGGCTGCAGGTTCCCATTGGTATCCTTTCAGACCGGTTTGGTCCCAATGTGTTTTTAATCGTTGGAGCGATACTCAATGGGCTAGGAACGGTTCTTTATAGTCTGGCAACAAATGAATATATGCTTCTTATTGCCAGATTGATGGCGGGTATGGGTGATGCGACGATTTGGGTTAATTTGGTTATAATTATGAGCCAATGGTTTAAAGTAAGAGAATTTGTCGGCTTACTAGGATTCGCCGGGGTGGGTGGAAGCCTTGGGTTCTTAATGGCGACCGTTCCCTTTTCCGCTTGGATCACCTTATCTGGCTGGAGAACTCCTTTTTTCATCACAGGAATCCTATTATGTTTATGTGGGCTTCTTTTATATGTTGTTCTCGTAAACAAGCCAAAGAAAATTTTTACGAAAGAAGCTTTAAAAGTAAAAAAAGAGAAAAAGCGTGAGAATACGATTGTCTTATTAAGACGGATGCTTTCCGATCGACAAGCTTGGGCAACGTTCTTATGTCATTTTGGCGTGGTCGGTACGTATGTTGGATTTATTGGTTCTTGGGCTGTTCCTTATGGAATGCATGTGTACGGGATGAGCCGATCAGATGCAAGTCAGCTGATTATGATTGGTTTAGTCGGGGCAATTATAGGAGCTCCGCTTACCGGCTGGATCTCAAGTAGGCTGGATTCCATTAAAAAACCTTATATCATTGTGCATATTATTGTTTTTATATGCTGGATTGCGTTCCTTATATTTAATGGGAAGCCATCCCATAGTATGCTTGTAGTTCTTTTCTTTATCATTGGCTATGGAAATGGTGCGAGCTCGTTGACCTTCGCTGTTGTCCGAAAATCTTTCCCGATGAAAGAGGTTGGAGTGGTTTCGGGATTTGCGAATACTGGTGGTTTTTTAAGTGCGGTACTGCTGCCAATTATTTTCGGAAAAGTATTAGACCATTTTCATGCGGCTAGCAGCAGTGTTGGCTATCACTATGGATTTATTATCCCCGTCCTGTTTTCCATGTTTGGCTTAATTGGGGGCATTCTAATTAAAGAACAGCGCCAGGAAGCCAAGCAGCATAATGAAATGTTGGCTTAGGTTATTAGTGTTCTTAGCTTCATTGCCCGTTGAATGAAAAAGTTGGCTTGCTCGAGAGATGTAAGTTCATTTCATTTACCGTATCTTGTAAAAGTTGCCTCGCTCGGGCAATGAAAGCCCAATCAAATTGTAAAATTGTGTTTTTTAATAAAATTTTTAAGACAGAAGGGTTTCTATTGAAGTATTTACCAATCAACTCGGATGACAAAAGAATACGTTTTTTGATCACTCTGGTAATTGCCTTAATTGGTGGAATTCTTTTCACATTCATTCATACCCCTATTCCATGGCTGCTTGGTCCGATGACCGCTGTCCTGATTGGCGCAAGGTTAGTGAAGCTTCCGTTATTCTGGCCAAGATACATTCGGGATACCGGGCTAATCATTGTGGGTTATTCCATCGGACTTTCGTTTACAAAGGATGCTCTATCGCAAATTTTTGAAAAGCTTCCTTCAATGCTCCTTATGACCGTTACGCTTGTGGTATTTTGCGCGGGAATTGCTTTCATTGTCTCCAAACTTACCGGTGTAGATTATGCAACGGTGCTAACAGGCAGTATTCCAGGCGGGCTTTCTCAAATGATTACCTTTGCTGAGGAAGTAAAAGGAATTGATATCACAACAGTTACCTTCCTTCAGGTTGCAAGATTATTGATGATCATTTTCTTTGTTCCCTTTCTGATTTTAGGACCTTTTTTTCAAAAAGTTAACTCGGGTCCTGTTGCAGACATCACTCATAAGACAGCAGCATTTTCTGGACCGTTTTTCCCAACCATACTTTTGTTTGCGGTTGTCTGCGTGATTTGTGCTTTCCTTGGAAAAAAACTTAGGTTTCCTACTCCATTTTTGTTGGCGCCGATTATCGGAACAGCCGTCATCAATATTTCCGGACTACATGGGCCTCCCCTATCTCCAACGATCTTGGACCTTTCACAATTCCTGATTGGCGGTTATATAGGATTATTATTAAAACCGGAAAAATTGCCGCACAAAAGGAAAATGATTACCCTTGCCCTAATAAGCGGCATGGTCATGATACTAGGCTCCATCGGCTTAAGCTTGCTGCTTGTTTTCTATTACCATATTTCTCCGTCTACAAGTTTTTTAAGCACAGCACCCGGCGGTATGGATCAAATGGGTATACTCGCTCATGAAGTGCATGCAGATTTATCAATGGTAACCGGGTACCAATTATTCCGGCTCCTATTTATCTATTTTGCAGTTCCGCCGATATTGAAGTTGTTTATTAGGGTACGGAGGAAAGTGAAGCAAATATAAAGCGGTGTTCACCTTGAACACCGCTTTATTTATTATAGATTTTTGTAATACAAAACTGTTGTATGCAACTCCCCATTTGCTGACTTGGCAAAGTTCGGGATTCGTCCTGCTTCGATAAATCCTAATGATTGATAAAGTTTATTGGAGGCGTCTCCCTCTCTTGTATCCAAAACTAACAATGACCGACCTTCTTGTAATGCCCGTTCCTCTGCTTTTTGCATTAAAGCACGGCCTAAACCCTGCCGCCTAAAATCCGGATCCGTAATGAGTTTGGCAATATCAGCCCTATGTAATCCGTTTTGTTTCATGCATAAATGTAATTGAACACTCCCGACAATTCTATTGTTAATTTTGGCCGCGAATAAAATCACACCAGGTGATAAAACCGTTTCCCAATACTCCCTGGCTAATGATGGTTTCATTGGAGGCAGAAAGCCTACGGCTGCGCCATCATCGACTACATTCACCAAAAGTTCAGAAAGCTCCGAGATAGATTCCTCTATCGAATACAATTCCTCAATAATCAACATAAACACCTCCCTTTTGATGATACCTCACAGCAACAAACAGAACTATATATATGGCAGAATATCTTACATTTAAATTACCTTTTTAGCCCATACTGAAATAGGAACAATTTAAAGTGAAGGATGAAGTAGATTGCATCTTGTTTCTGAAGCGATTATCCGTACATGTATTTCCTATATCGTTTTAATGGTTGTTTCACTTTGGGTTGGAAAACAGGTTAACTCCCATACAAATTATTATAATTTTGCTTTATCAATCACGATAGGCTCTTTCATTGGGAACATGGGGTTTGATACGAATCTCCACTTCGTTCCGATGATCTCTTCTTTCCTTACCCTTATTTTGATATATTTTTTCTTATCCTTTATTTCCGCAAACAGCCGTCCCTTTCGCAGGTGGCTGTCCGGGCAGCCGACTGTCATCATTGAAAATGGGAAAATACTTGATGCCAACATGAAAAAAATAAGATATACCTTGGATGATTTAAATCAGCAGTTACGAGAGCAAGGAATATTTGATATTTTTGAGGTGGAGTATGCGCTTTTAGAGGTGAGCGGCAAATTATCGGTATTGAAGAAAACACAATACCAAAATGTCAGCATGAAAGATTTTAATCCTGCTAATTTAAACGAAAATGTTATACTTCCAAAAGAACTTATAATGGACGGAAAGATAATAGAAAAGAATTTTAACCAGAATTTTTCAAAACAATGGCTGGAACAGGAATTAAAATCGCGAAGTGTACAAATCAAGGCGGTTCAATATGCCGTCATTTCATCCAATGGCAGTTTATTTATTGATTTATTTGACGATCATTTGGACTCACCGTTAGACACCGAATGAAAGTGGCTGCCCTAAATACTGGCAGCCACTCTTATTTAGACTCTATTTTTTTTAAAAAGTGAATCTGCGGCCTGTTAACAAACTGAATAGGGCGATAATTAACGCGATACGAATAGCCAATCTTACAACACGGCCTCTGATTCTTGTACGCAAAATAATGTTGTCGCTGCCTACATATTCTAATGTTCCAGTATATGTCCCATTATTAGTCACAACTTCTACTTCTTCACCAACAAGCTTATGTGCAAAGTCTCGAAAATTTTGTGAGCTCATCCAAATCAACTCCCTTCATTTCTATTAAATGAATTTCTCATAGAAATGATTGGGTATTTGCTGGACAAGTTTTAATAAAACTTTTAAACTTTAACAACATTCGTTGTTTCATTGAATACATTAACTAGATAATCTACAGCTGTTAAATAGACCATTCCGTTACCTTCAAGTTTTGGAGAATATCCTAATGGGACCGTTCTCCTTATTAATTGGGCATAGAGTTCTGGTTCTGAAAGATTTCTCTCGAATGCTTGATTTGACAAAGATTTTATGAGAGCCATTGCCCCTGAGACATGTGGTGTTGCCATTGAGGTTCCGCTGAGTCTAGCATATTTCCCCTTCAAATAAGTGGATAAGATATTTTCACCGGGTGCCACCACATCAACCTCTTTATTGGAATTACTAAAATCAGAAATATGGCGTTCAAGGTTGATCGCTCCTACACTTATAACCTCGTTATAGGAACCAGGATAATCGAATTCATCTGTAGAACCTTGTCCATCCCCCTCATTTCCTGCAGCACAGACGACTAGAATATTATTGGCCACCGCTTTTTGAATGACCTCGTGTAATTCCGGTACATCCTCTGGCCCGCCGAGGCTCATCGAAATGATATCAGCCTTTTGTTCAATGGCATAATTGATTCCCTTGATAATCCAGTCATATTGACCGGAGCCATTTTTATCAAGAACTTTTATAATTAATAGATTTGCTTCCGGGGCAACTCCAACTACGCCCTGCTGATTGGCAGTTGCTGCGATGGTTCCGGCAACATGTGTCCCGTGCCCATTGTAATCCTTATAAATCGTTTTGTTCCCTTTATCATCATTCGTAAAATTGCATCCGCCAATAATCCGTTCCTTTAAGTCCGGATGCGTGAGATCACAACCTGTGTCCAAGATTGCAATGGTAATGCCCTTGCCTTTTGTTTTTTCCCAAACTTTCGGGGACTGAATCATTTCAACCCCTTTTGGCACCTCGGTTACTTCTTCAACCTCTGCCATTACCTGGTACGGAATCAAGCGTACTTTTCGCTCCATCGTATTCCCCCTAACAGATTTTATGGAAGCCAACCCATGATGATAGTAATAGTTTAACAATTCTGAAACTATTAAAATAGATTCCTTTGGACTGTTTTTTCTCCTTTCACTCAAAATATAGGGACAAAGGATTAAAATAGACAGGCTGTAAAAATTCCGAAAAGTAATTTTAATCAAATTAATACATGATGGTAATCTAGGAAAAATTTATCTATGTTACATTGAATTTAGATTTTACTATGTTGGGATATGAGTTGAGGGCATGCTAAATGTAAAAGAAGTTACCAAATTACTAGGTTCCGAGGGTATTACAACGAGCGAGCAAATGGTTATCCGTTGGATCCTCGATGGAAAACTAAAAGCGAAACGGACTACAAATTTAAACATTGACTACCTGATTAAACCAAATGATTTGGCTGCGTTTATTTTAGAAAAAATAATTGAAGAAAATCGCAGAAAATTTGGTGTTGATTATCAGGATTGGGAAAAGACCTTCAAAGAAAACCAGAAATTGAAGGATGAGATTGAGGAGTTAAAAAGTAGTTTACGTATCGAACAGGCGAAAGTACGATCTTTGAAAAAAATGCTGCAAGCAGAATATGCTATTTCAGAACCTGCTTCTATCAATTTTCAGTCATTATTAGGATTAGACTCCCATGCGGACAAAGATTTAGTAAAGAAAGAGTTTAAAAAACTACTAAAAGCATTACATCCTGATCGCGGCGGAGATGATCGGCTTTTTAAGGTGTTTTATGAACACTATCAAGCAGCAAAATAGAATTAGCGAATAATATTTTTCTACAAATGATAAGAACTACATATTGAATGGTGTCGTTTTATGAAAGATTTTTACTATCTTGATAAAAACCTCGGGCTATTTGTAGATAAGTTTTCTAAGGTGCTGGCAGGAAAAACTGAACACAATCGAAAAATATTAAGGAAGACAAATCAGATGTCTTATTAATTAGTTGAAAGGTGGTCATTGTCATGGCTATGGAATTATCCCTACAACAAATTGTCGAAGGAATCCCGAAGTCCTTATTGAATGCATCTGATAGAGATTTGGAAGGTTTCCAAAACATCATTGATGAAACGATTAAATTAAGAGAGGCGCACCGAAACTTGCAAAAAATGGTGAAAAACTTCTCCACGACTAACATCCAGCGCTCTTAAAAACGAAATGTAAAACCGGCGCTGGGAATGGAAAATAAGATCTTCCCGCAGGCTGAACCAAACATTTTGGTTCAGCTTTTTCTTTTTTCTGAGCTTTGACCCCCGTTTCGTTTAAAGAATATAACTGCAATTGTAGAATAAGGTCTATAATTTTGTAGAATGCCCACTCAAATTTGTAGGATGTGTCCTGAAAATTGTAGAATACCTCAATAATTTTGTTGAATCCACCTTCGAATTAAAAGAATATAACCGCAATTGTAGAATAAGGCCTAAATTTTGTAGAATGCTCTGCCAAATTTGTAGGATGTGTCCTGAAAATTGTAGAATACTTCCATAATTTTGTAGAATACGATTCGCAAATAAATATACTGAATTCGTACCTAAATGATTTATCCGCGAACTCTCCGATTTTATCGACGAATATGCACCATTTAACAGCGAATCAAAATATCCCACGTAACATTCCTTTCTCAAAGCTCAAATCAAAAAAAACAATTTCCCTGCATTCGAATTAATTTTTCAACCATCCTATTAAGGGAGGTGAAATTTATGCCAAAAAATAATCCGATTGAATACTCCGGAAAAGTGCTGGATCAGCGAAATAACCTGACGGGGCCAGACGATTCGGGTAAGAACGGATATCCAAAAGCTCCAAAACATGTTGTTATTCAAGAGTCAAATAGAAAGGAGTGAACCGGATGGATGGAAAGTATAATACAAATGATGATGCTACTGTGGAATTGAAGAAAGCGATGAGTAAATCACAACCAAGAAAGAACCCGAATATGAGTGACGCTGAATATAAGATGAAATTTGAAGGAAAGAAAAGCTAGCTAAAACTAACAAAGGGCAAGGTTAAAAAACCTGCCCTTTTTGAGTCTCATTTTGGATATAGAATTTCATCGATGATCCCATATTCTTTAGCTTCCTCGGCACTCATGAAAAAGTCGCGGTCTGTGTCTCGGGCTACTTTTTCAAGCGGCTGCCCTGTCCGCTCGGAAATGATTTGATTGATATGTTCCCTTAGTTTAAGAATTCGACGCGCGGAAATTTCAATTTCGGTTGCCTGCCCTCTCGCTCCGCCCAAAGGCTGATGAATCATAATTTCGCTATTCGGCAGCGCATATCGTTTCCCCTTCGTTCCCGCCAGCAGCAGCATCGCTCCGAAAGATGCGGCCATGCCGGTACAGATCGTTCTAATGTCCGGCTTAATGAATTGCATCGTATCAAAAATGGCAAAGCCCGCAGAAGTGGATCCACCAGGGCTATTAATATAAAGGGAAATTTCTTTATCAGGGGCATCCGCAGCTAAGAATAGTAACTGGGCAACTACACTGTTAGCCACATGATCGTTGATTTCATCCCCAATGATAATGATTCTGTCCTTTAATAACCTTGAATAAATATCGTAGGAACGCTCCCCGCGATTGGAATTCTCGATTACATATGGAATGGTGCTCATGATTAACTCCTCCTTAAAGCAATTAATTGGCTATGCCGCCATACAGAGAGTGCTTGAAGGAGAGTTTAATGGAGCTGGCCGTGTTACGAGCTTTGTTACGTTAAACATACTTTGTAGTATTGGGATAGTTTGAATAAGGACGGTAGGGTCTTCCATTAACAACGATTCTTTAAAAAGCTTTGAAAGCAGCTCCCGTTCCTCTTCATCCCAGAAAATTTCTAAGGAATCAGATTGATGTTCTTTTCCCAATCTCTTTTTAGCTCGATGCAAATTGGACTTTACCGCCATTTCTGTTGTTTCTAAGATGTCGGCAATCTCCTTTATTTGATATTGAAATGCCTCTTTTAACAAAAAGATGATGGCTTGTTTTGGTGTGAAATGCTCAATCAGCATATCGACAGTTTCATCCAATTGATGAGTAGGTGCTGCCTTTTCAATATCGGACTCTATCGTTTCATGCTTCCTTTTTCTGAGCAGATCAATCCAATGATGGTAGGCAATTTTATTTAATAAAGCTGGAGACATTTTTTGCTGATATCTCAATGCCTTCAGGTACGTTTCTTGGGCGATGTCTTCACCATCCCATTTATTTTGAGCAAGGAAACTGCAATATCGCTGCAATTTTGGATAATGTTCTTTCCAAAATGGATCGTCTTCTTGATGTGGACCTTCTAACGGGAATGTTCTCGGCTTGTGTGACATGTTTTTTCACTCCTTTAGCACTCTCTACCCTATAAACGATTTAAGGCAGGGGAAAAGATACGGGGTCCTAAATTATTTTTTATTAATATATGCAGGGGGAATTTGAGTAACTAGTTAATTTCCCTTTTAGATTATTCGTCAGATTTTGTCCCTTACTACCTATGATGTATTTTTCAGGAGGACATTCTATTTTTAGCATTTGGATGGTGTTTACCCATATATTTATTCTACACCACTATTAAAGGGGGAATTGATTTTATGAATCAACAATCTTTAATAATGGATTTAGATGATACCCTCATCCACTGCAGCAAGTACTTTAGGAAGTCTAAAAACCAATTTGCTGATCAAATGCTGGATTGGTTTCATTCTGCAACAAAAGAAGAGATCCTCCAAAAACAATTGGAGATTGATTTAAAAAATGTAGAGGAATTCGGCTTACATTCTTCCTTATATCCGGAATCACTCGTTTTAACCTATAAATATTTTTGCGTGAAATATGGAAGAGGAATTTCAGATTTTGAAATAAAACATGTACACAGCATCGGTCAGAGTGTTTTTCAGATTGATGTGCAGCCATTTCCTTATTTATATGAAGTTTTGGAAAGGCTGCAGGAGGATGGACATGATTTGGTTTTATTTACTGGCGGCGATGAGGAAAATCAAAGAAGGAAAATTAACCAATTAGGTTTGGAAAATTACTTTGGAGACCGTGTGTTTATTTGTGAACAAAAAAATTCATACGCGTTGCAAATGGTCCTGGATGAGATTGCGACGGAGAAGTATTCCACCTGGATGGTCGGTAATTCTCTTAAAACAGATATTAAGCCAGCGATTGAGCTTGGAATAAATGCCATCCATATCCCCGCGGAAATTGATTGGAGCTATAACATATTGGATATAGATATTGAACCAAACGGGACTTTTGCAGAATTGCAATCTTTGCTGCAGCTTCCGGAATATTTACGGGATTACGCCTTTTATCAGGTAGCTAAATAATAGTTAAAACCCTTGATTCAGCGGCATGAATCAAGGGTTTTTCTTTTTACATAAAATGACGCATTGAGATTTGCTGATCTTTACTTTTTTCGTACAACTTTTCAACCATTTCTTGATGGACCGCGTCATCTATACTCATTTTCCTTTTATTGATGGTAATAGTTAAGAAAAATATATTTAAAGTCATTTTTGGTTCCTCCTTTTGTAGAGCTTTATCTTGTATCTTTTGATTACATTATAAGAGTTGTTAGTTTTTACCGAATCGATATTGGGAAGGATTTCTTCTGCATTGATGGTCTTAAAGAAGTCTGGAACTTTGGTCGTAGAAAATCAATTAAAACGACTAGTCAGTTTATTTAATAACCAAAAAATATATACCCCCATTTAATTACCTCCTTCTCAAATGGACTGTATAGTCTATTTTTATTTTACCTTATCTTGGTAGGTTAATCAATTACAAAAAATAAAAAAGACAAGCATCCAATCAGATGCTTGCCCCAAATGTACACGTGGAGTGGACAAATGACATAAAATGTCTTTTTGCGGTGCCTGACACCCTACAATAACACCCTACATACAACACATATATACCCTCTCCGGTCGCCCCACGGTTCCGTAGGCTAGGTCGGCGGCTATTTTTTCTTGGGTTACGAGGTGTTCGAGGTAACGTCTGGCGGTGGTTCGGCTGATGCCGATTTCTTTGGCGACCCGTTCGGCCGTTAAACCCTCGTCCACTTTTTCGAGAACCTCCATTACTTTATCGAGAGTAAGCGGGTCAATCCCCTTTGGCAGATACCCCCTCTCGCCACCTATGCCTCCCGCTCCTTCGCTTTCCTTACGAATAAGCATATCCACCTGCTGCTGGGTAACATGGGTATTTTCCATATTTAATTGAATCAGCTTATTATGATACTCCTGATACCTATTTAAAGATTGCTTAAATCGGTCAAAAACGACCGGCTTAATAATGTAATCAAATACCCCAATGCTAATCGCTTCCTGGACCATTTGTATCTCTTTTGTGGCCGTTATCATAATGACGTCCATTTGTTTTGCTTGCTGTTTGGTTTCCTTCAATAGCTCAAGTCCATTCATATCAGGAAAATAAACATCCAACAGAAGCAAATCCGGCTGCAGGATCTCAATTAAGGTCTTTGCCTCCACATAACTAGCGGCTATCCCAACCGTTTGGAAACCATCCAGCTGTTCCAGAAACCGTTTTTGAATTTCCGCAATCCTCAAGTCATCCTCAACAATTAACACTTCGATAGGCTTGTATCCCGTCACTTTCATTCAATCTCCCCCTTTGCTTTGGTATCGCCACTGTAAAAATTGTTCCCTCTCCCGCACTCGAAGAAAAGGTAACATATCCCCCTAAATCGTTTATTGCTTTTTGTACCAAACTTAAGCCGATTCCGGCATTACTCCCGGTATTCTTAGTTGAAAAACCTGCTGAGAAAATTTGGTCCTGATGCTTTGAGTCAATCCCTTTCCCGTTATCCTCTACTTCAATTATCAGGTCTTTTCCAAGATCCGTTAAAAACAGGGAAACGCGTTTTTCATGCATGCCATTTTCCCTAACGGCTTCAAAGGCATTATTGACTAAATTTCCTATAATCGTTACTAATAAATCTCTGCTAATTTCAAAAGGGAGATCCTTAAAGCTGCTCTCTCTATCTATTGAAAGATCAATTTTCAATTCGCTTGCTAAGCTTGCTTTTCCTAAAATGAATCCCGCAATAATCGGATCCGGAATTTCCCGCATCAAAAATTGAATAAACCCTTGGGCGACGTCCACTTCTCTAGAAATAAAATCAATCGCTTCTTTGTAGGAGCCAAGCTGGATCAAGCCTAGTAAAGTGTATAGCCGGTTGGAATATTCGTGCGTCTGGGCACGCAGTCCTTCCGCATAAGCTTTTACATGTGATAATTCCTGAAGGAGCGAAGCAAGCTCGGACTTACTCCGGAAGCTGGCAACTGCTCCTACGACTATTCCGCGCTTGTTAAAAATAGGGATGCGGTTAGCCAAAAAGATGTCTCCAAAAATCATAATTTCCTGGTCATACTCTGCCCGTCCTGATTTAACCACGTCATAAAGCTTCGTATTTTCGAGAACATCATCTATTTTTTTGCCCCTTAATAAAATATCATTCGGAACATTCAAAATTTTATGAGCAGTCTCATTGACAACTGTGATCCGGCCATTGGTATCAATCGCGATGATCGCCTCATGAATGGACTCAAGTATCGCATGCTTTTCCTGATACATCCAGGCTATTTCCTTTGGTTCAAGTCCGAAAATGGCCCTTTTAATATTTAAGGAGATTAATAAAGCAGCCACCAGCCCCCCTGCTAAAATTATCAGCGTAGCAAGAAAGACTTTTTGTTGTATTTTCGATACTTCTTTTTGAATTTCAGTCTGAAGATAACCAACCGAAACAACACCAATGATCTGACCGCCACTAATAATCGGTGCTTTTCCTCTTAATGATGGCCCGAGAGTCCCTGTCGATTCAGAAATGACCGATTTCCCTTTAAACACGCTGTCATTATCCCCCCCAACCATTTTTTGACCTAAACGGTTTGGGTTTGGATGCGAATAACGGAGTTCATCGCGGTTCCCGATGACAATAAATTCAGCCCCAACCTGATGTCGAATATTTTCAGCAATGGGCTGAATAATGGCGGATGGATTATCGGCTCGAAACGCGGCTTGTATCTCAGGCATATTGGCAATCGATTGCGCTACTGATAAGGCCTTCGAGCCGATTTCATGCTTCAGATTGGTTTCCATAATATTTTTAAAAGTAAATTCAATAATCGTTCCCATCACAATTATGAGAATGGAGATTCCGAGCATTAACTTTGTATGTAATCGCATTCAACCACCTCTAACTCTATCATATTAAAAAAATCTATTATTAAAAAGAGGACAAAAAAATAAAACAGCCAATTTAAGACTGTTTTTTTCTTTATAAACGAAAATTTACCAATTCTTTCCTCTTAGCGGCTAATTCTTCAATTATAAGCTGTAAATCTTTTATATCTTCAAGTAAACGGAGCTTTCGATTTTCTATCATTCTCTTAACCTCATTAGGATTTGGCCCGCCTTGAATCCTTCTCACTTCGACAAAGTGTTCTGAAGATATGATTTTTTTCCATTCTTCCTCGTTGAACGATCCATCGCACAAATCCTTAAGCATTGAATTAACTTCATCCACCTTCCAGTCGGCCAATTCTTTTTGCTCTTGAATTGTTCTTCTTGAAAGGGTACTCGCGATGGAATGTGCTTTTTTAAAGGGAATATCATAATTCCTTGTCAACGTGTCGGCGAACTCCGTAATGGTGATACAGGATTTTTCAGACATAACCTTTAAATGCCCCTCATTTACCTTTAGTGTCGTCACAACGGCAAACATGATTTTCATTACACGATTAGCTTTCGAGAATGCCCGATATAAATGAGGCTGCAGGTCATCTTCAGTATCGACAATATCACCGAAAGGGGTATTATGAATCATTTGGATTGCTGCGAGGGCATCGCCATAAGAGCTGCTTGCTAGTGCCCGTGAATGTTCGATCGACACGGGATTTCGTTTCTGGGGCATAATGCTGCTGACTTGGACATAGGGATCCGCTACTTTAAATGAATTGAATTCCCTTGTGACATGCATGAGGAAATCTTGTATCCATCTTCCGGTATTTACCATGCAGGTCATTAAAGCGGTTGACGCTTCTATTAGATAATCGGCACCCGCGACCGAGTCATATGAGTTTTCTATTACTTTATTAAACCCTAATAATTCGCAGGTACGAGAACGACTGATTGGAAATCCGGTCGTCGATAGGGCTGCCGCCCCGAGCGGTGATTGGTTTACTGTTTCAAAAGCGGCCCAAAGACGTTTAATGTCCCGCATCAATACATCATAAATGGCTAATAAATAATGCCCTAAGGTCGATGGCTGAGCAGGCTGGGTATGGGTATAGGCAGTCATATAGGTTTCGGTATGAAGTTCAGCCCTTATAAGCAGCGCTTCTCCCAATTGAAAACTACTTTCAAGCAGCTGTAAAAGATGTTCCCTTAACACCAAACGGTACATGGCAACCCCCATATCGTTGCGGCTTCTTCCAATATGAATTTTTCCTGCAAGCTCTTCTCCGATTTCCTCCGCAATTTTGGCTTCCACCATGAAAAATAAATCTTCATATTGAGGATCGTAAGTGATTTTTACTGTTTCTGTTCTTGCAACCTTATTAATTCCCTCTAGCATTTTTCTCGCTTCGGCGGTTTTAATTATTTTCTGGTCCTCGAGCATAATCACATGGGCACGATGGATGTCGAACATGACGTGAAATAGGTACTCCCTTTGATCATTAAAAACTGGTTTTAACAGTTCTTCCACATAGGTCTTTCCCGGAAAAACCAGCCCTTCCTGTTTGATAAACTCATTATTCATATGTTCCACTCCGTTTATTGACCTTTATTTAATTATACGAATGAATTATTTTAAAGTGATTTTTAAAAAAACCTTTCGACACACGAAACAAGATGCTATAATAAGCAAATGGATTTACATCAATGTTTGATCAGAAAGGCGTGTCTATGCCTATGTCAGGTGGTAATCAAAAAACTCTATTAAGCTTGTTTTTCGTATCGGTTCTGTGGGGATGCAATTATCCTGTCAGTGCTTACTTGCTTCAAGGATTTTCACCGGTGTTTTTGTCAACCGTCCGGATCTGTTTTACGTCACTTTTTTTAATTGTAGTCGCCTTCTCCGTTAAAGGAATGAAGAGGCCAACAAATACGGAGTGGAAATACCTGCTTGGTGTCGGTATCTTTGGAACGCTTCTTAATCAAACCTTTTATTTTACGGGGCTCAAACACACAACACCTGCAAATGCTTCCTTAATCCTTGCGCTTTCGCCCATTGCTACGATTCTATTAGAACGGATTATTTTTAAAGTAAAACTAACCTTAAAGAAAGCATCGGGTGCGTTGATCAGCTTGATTGGCGTATTTTCAATTATTGGAGTTGGAAAAGGTTCACTTGGGATTTCATGGGGCGATTTCAATATTTTAATCGCGATGCTTTGCCTGTGTATCAGTCTATTATTTATTCGAGGATTATCGAAGACGATGAATTCCTTTGTCATTACGATTTATGCAACGGTTCTTGGCAGTGTCTTAATGATTCCCGCTGCAGGTGTGGAGGGGATTGTCAGCGGATTGGTCATCAGCCCTTCCATTTTCATGTGGATCTTACTGATAGCTGCAGGGATTCTTGCACAAGGTGTAGCCGGTTTTTGGTGGAATAAAGGGGTTGCGAAGGCTGGTGCCGGAACCGCTTCCATGTTTATGAATATTCAGCCGTTTGTCGCAATTATTGCGTCCCACTTTATTTTAGGAAACCCAATTTTGATAAGCCAAATTATTGGTGGAATCCTCGTTTTATCAGGGGTTTATATCGCGAATTTACCTTCTGTGAAACCTATCATTAAAGCAGAGACTAATAAAATGGCTTAATTGGAACTTTTTTCCTTGAACAATTCTTTTATAAATCACATATCTTAACAATAGGTGGTACACCAAAAAAAGACCGCATCCCGAACGATACGGTCAAACTATAACTCTAGAAGTTTACGTTTAATCCATCAGCGTCTGCCAACGCAGGTGGATTATTCTTTTTGGTTAGTTATCTTTCTCATAAAGGATCACTCTTTTCTTATGGTAATTGTATTGTTTTAATATGCTCTAAATTCCGGAATACCTTTTCTCCATCAGCAGTTATTAAGATGATTTTGTTATTGCGGATTTTTTGAAGTAACCCAATTTTTTCTGTATGTTCCCCTCCATCAATAATGACTAGCTGGTTTTCAAATTTTTTCAACTGCTCATCTAGTGATCTTGCTAATGGTGTGGTTTTAGATATTTGTTGAAGATTTTCACTGCTTAATGAGTACGGCGTTGTGTTAGGAGGATACGGAATCAGCCATTTAACATGATTCATTGAAATAAACATTTTTTTGTATACAGGGGAGTAAAAAACAAAATAGTCATTCATAATGCTGGTTAAATAACCATGAATGGATTTATTTCCTGTTACATACACCTGAACAAACAATCCTTTAGCAACATTTAATGTCTTTCGAAACGAAATCACATCCATTTCAATCGGTTTATCTGAAGGGGATTGATAAGAGTCCTCTTCATCTCTATTTAACATGGTTTCTTTCAATCTTTGAACATGGATAAAGGGAATATATAGAAAGGAATGGTTTTTGTTATCGTATAAAACGATCATGTCCGCTCCACTATCCAGCAAGGTACCTTTGTGAAAATTCCCGCCTGAAATTTCAACCTCAATATTTTTCCCTATTAACTCAACAAAATCAGCTAACATCTTAAATCTCCTTTTCCCGAATGGTTTAGTTTTGCAATACTCCGCCAAATAGCCATGAAACCCAATAATATAAAACGACTAAGGTGAATATTACAGCTGGCGGTATGACAACACTTGTGATTTTAACGTATTCCCACCAGGTAATTCTCACTTTTCCTTTTCTAATAATGTGCATCCACATCAGGGTTGCAAGTGTCCCCATTGGAAGAAGTAACGATCCCATATCGCTGCCAATTACGTTTGCCAGGTAGGCTACCTTCAATTCAAGTAAACTGAGATCCATATTCGTTAACGTAAGTGTTCCAACCATAAGAGCCGGGTGATTATTAAATATATTGGAGAGTACTGATAGGAGGACACCCATCATAACGCTCGCATGCAGCAGGCTTCCTGCAACAATCGGCTCCATGAAACCAATCAGCCAGTCTGTTAACCCAATGTTATTCAGACCGTAAATAATGACATACATACAAAAGGCGAAAACAATGATATACCACGGGGTTTTTTTCAACATATCGATTGGTGGTATTTTTAAATAAGCCCAACGCCAAGCTAACAGGACCAATGAGCCAAAAACAGCCATCAGAGAGACAGGAATGTTTAAAAACGAAGCGACGAATAGGCTGACTCGGACAGCAAAAACGAACAAAAGTACATTGCGCATAAATCTCGAGCGGTCCTTTTCCGAATTATGCTGAATTCCGGACTTAAGTGGATGGTAGGATTTAAGCGACAATCCTGTTACTTCCGTTGGAATTTTTTTCGGCAAAACCTTGTAAAAACGAAGGAACAAAAGCCCAACGAGCAGGAGCAATCCAAGTGTTGCCGGTACAAACATCATGGCAGTGTGCAAGTACAGACTCATATGCACAATTTTTAAAGCGATTAAATTGACAATATTACTAACCCCAATCGGTGCACTAGAAGCGGTGGCAATCAACCCTCCTGAAAGTAAATAAGGGATTTTTTGACGATTTTTTAAGCCCATATTGTTTAATAGCATGACTAGTATGGGTGTTGTGATTAAGATGCTTCCATCATTATTGAAAAAAAGTGTCATCAAAAAGCACAAAAGGTTTACATACCAAAATAATCGAATCCCCGAGCCCTTGGCCTTTGCCGCCAATTTTTCTGCCACCCAGTTAAAAAAACCAAAGCTTTCTAATACGATTGCCATAACTATTGTCGCCATGATTGTAATAGCTGCACCACTGATAGTGTCGGCAATGATACCAAGATCGGTGAGTGTAACGCTTCCGCTTAGCACAACAATAATCGCACCAATGGATGCGGGAATTGCTTCATTAATGCCTCTTGGCCTCCATAGGATAAATCCGAGGGTAACCAAAAAAGTAATGATGGTTATCCAAACGGTTAAATGAACCATTTTTGTCTCCTTTCATCTAGCTGCTAATTCAGGATGTTTCCCTGAGACGACTTACCTCCAAATATCGGTTAGTACGCTCCTGTCCCCCCCTTCCATCTGTCCTTCTTGTGTTCTTGTACTCTATCTATATGTATCCCGCATAAGACAGGCTTTAGGTTTGTACCCTTTTTTCCTATAAATCCACTAGAGTCTAAAAAATAGCACTAGTATTTTTTAAAAAATAAAAAAGCGAAGCCATAAGCTTCGCTTGGTAAGAACTTTTATCCTTCAACATTAATAACGACTTCTTTCCCTTTTTTCTTCATCATGAACGGTACAATCAGCCAAAGGGCTGTAATTAGCAGGAAGACCATTGAAATCGGACGGGTAAAGAATACACTGTAATCGCCATTTGAAATGGTTAAGGCTCTGCGCAGGTTATTTTCAACCATTGGCCCTAATACCAATCCTAAAACGAGCGGAGCGATTGGGTAGTCGTTTTTGCTTAAGAAGTAACCTAACACGCCGCAAGTTAATAAAAGCAATAAATCGTACATCGAAACCTGCACGGCGTAAACTCCAAAAATGGAAATCGCGATAATCATCGGAATCAAAAATTGCTTTGGTGTTTGAATAATTTTTGCGAACACCTTTACAAGTGGCAGGTTTAGGATCAACAACATGATATTTCCGATAAACATACTAGCAATCAGACCCCATGCAACCTGCGGATGGTCTTCAAATAATAAGGGACCCGGCTGAACATTGTACATCATTAATGCTCCCATTAAAATAGCAGTCGTTCCAGAACCCGGGATTCCCATTGTTAATAAAGGGATCATCGCCCCGCCAGAGGCCGCATTATTAGCGGATTCCGGTGCCGCAACCCCGGCAATTGCGCCTGTACCAAATTTCGCAGGGTTTTTTGAAATCTTCTTTTCCAATAGATAAGAGAAGAAGGATGCCAGTGTTGCCCCTGCTCCCGGCAAAATACCGACGAAAAACCCTAAAATGGATCCACGGGCAATCGGTCCTGCGGATTCTTTCATCTCTTCCTTCGAAGGGATTAAGTTATTAATCCTCGCCATTTCCCCATCTTCTTCTTCTTTTTCTAAAATGGTTTTGAATACTTCACCAAGGGCAAACAACCCAACCGCGATCGTTAAGAATTCAATTCCCTGGTACAGCCATGGCACATCGAAGGTAAATCGGGCAATACCTGACACACTGTCAATCCCGATGGTTCCAAGCAGTAACCCGCAAACAGTCATAATCAAAGCCTTTGTAACCGACTTTCCAGCTAAACCGCTGACTGCTCCGAGACCCAAAAGCATAAGGGAAAAATATTCGGATGGGCCAAATTTAAGTGCCACCGCTGACAATGGTTTTGCTAGGAAAATCAGGGCAAGTAATGTAACAATCCCTGCTACGAAGGAACCAATTGCCGCAATCGATAATGCACTGCCGGCTCTTCCCTTTTTGGCCATTTGATAGCCGTCCAGAGTTGTGACAACTGAAGAAGACTCTCCAGGTGTATTTAATAAAATCGAGGTAGTTGAACCGCCGTACATCGCTCCATAATAAACCCCTGCCAGCAAAATAATCGCACTTGTTGCTGCTTGCTCGGGTGAAAGGCCGCTAGTAATGGATGCTGTTACAGGGATAAGTAAAGCAACACCGCTCATGGGGCCAATCCCTGGCAACACCCCAACAGCTGTCCCAATTAAAACCCCTACGAATGCAAAAATAAGATTATACCAAATAAGTGCTGTTCCGAATCCTTGAAATAAATAATCGAGTGTACTCATAATTAGCCTCCTCTCTTAAAACCAAATTGGCCAGCCTGGCAGTGTCCCTTTTAACACGTCTACAAATAAGAAATAAACGAGTCCAGAAAAGGCAGCGGATATAATGATGGACATAATCAACTTTTTACGCTCCATCGTTTGAAAGCAAACTAGTAAAAATAAAAACGTCGTAATGACATAGCCGATGGTTTCTAATGTTAAAATGTAAAGCAACGTAGCCACAAAGATAATAATAAATGGTTTGTACTCTAATTTTTCCTTATTTCCCTCAGCACCTTTTGATTGGTTCGCTTCAAAAAACAAGCGAATACTTAATAAGACTAGTAAGCCCCCCAATACGAAAGGAAAAATGTCCGGTCCAACAACGCTTCCATAAGATGAACTTGATATATGTCTGCTTCCGACAATAAATAGTACTCCAACAGCAAGAAATACAATGGACGCAACCCGATCGAACTTTATAGCCATTCAAAAACCCCCTTTTAAAAAAATCGGGAAGGAGAATCTTGCTCCTTCCCCTACTTTTTTACTTCTGCATACCTAATGCTTCTAGTAATTGTTGAACTTGTTTATCCTGTTCACCTAAGAATTTTGTGAAATCAGCGCTATTTTTATATTCTAGTTCCCAGCCTTGTGTTTCTACCTCTGTCTTCCATTCAGGAGATTTTACAAGTTTATCGATTGTTGTTTCCCAGTAGGATTTTGCTTCTTTAGACATTTTTTCTGGACCAAACACTCCGCGCCAAATCGTGAACTCAGCATCTACACCTTGTTCTTTAGCTGTTGGCACGTCCTTAAAATCACCGCCTAAACGATCGGTGGCCGTAACAGCGAGCACGCGAACCTTGCCAGCTTTTAGGAACTCTTTTACGCTTGAGGCATCTGTTCCAATAACATCTGCGTTACCGCCAAGAAGGGATGTAATGGCCTCTCCGCCTCCATCGTAAGAAACATATTTAATTTTTGTAGGATCCACTCCATATTTAAAGGCTGGTAGAATGGAAATTAAATGGTCCATAGAACCTGGTGCGGAACCTCCTGCAAAAGTAAGTTTGCTTGGATCCTTCTTGACTTCATCTAAAAGGGATTTTAAGTCAGTAAATTTGGAATCCTTCTTAACAACAATCGCGCCATAATCTTTTGTCAATTGAGCAAGAGGTGTTGTATTTTTGTAGCCATAAGGGCTGTTTCCTTCTTTTTTCAAGTTGTTGATTATAATCGGCGGTGAATTAACGAACAGCATTTCGTTATTTGCTGCTTGCTGTGTGGCGTATTCAGCCATAAACACAGCACCCCCGCCTCCTGGCTTATTCTCCACTGTTAATGGCTGACTTACCAGCTTTGTTTCACTTAAAACTTTAGTAAATGAGCGGGCTGTTAAATCCCACCCGCCGCCAGCTCCAGATGGGGCTACGACAGAAATCGCTTTTGTAGGATAGCTTGGACCAGCCTCTTTTTTACTAGAACCTGAACTTGCTGTTTCTTTACTGCTGCATGCGCCTAAGCTTAATGCCAGTGCACCTGCACACATTACTGCTGAGATTTTTTTGATCGAAAACATTTTTCTATTCCCCCTTGTAACCGTTTTCTTAATTTTACTTAAAATTTAGAAGATTCATAGTTTTTGCATTTAAACAGCATTAAAAACTTATAAACCATTTTGTTCATTTTGTTCACGGCACGATGTCCCAGATATGTAGAATCAATATAAAAAATTAAAGGCTGCCCCAAGGACAGCCATTTCCTTTTAAATCATAATTATCGTCCTGAATGATACCCGCCGTGGCCGTGATGGTATCCATGGCCTGGATAATATCCGCCGTGGCCATGATGATAGCCATGGCCTGGGTAATACCCCCCGTGGCCATGGTGATAGCCATAGCCTGGGTAGTACCCGCCGTGGCCATGATGGTAACCATAACCTGGATAATATCCGCCGTGACCATGATGATAGCCGTGTCCTGGATAATATCTTAAATTAGAGTTACTTGCATAAACTCCAAGTAGCTGCTGTTGCATCTACATCCCTCCTCAATTAGGTTGCAGAATAGTGTATGTGTCCCAAAAGAAAAATGGGATAGACTCCTGCCAAGACCCGAAATTCGTCCCAAAGGCAGGGGTAAATTTTTTAAAAAAGAAGACGCCATTCAATGATGAATGGCGTCTTTTATTTGGAAAGGCCTAAATTACTTCCTTAATACCAGCTCCGACAAACTTTCGCTTCTGTATATAGATAAGTCGTAAGGATAAGGCGACTCCTGCTGCCAGCAAACCAACAGTCAGCCCAATCCAGTAGCCTCTTGCACCCAAGCTGGTAAAGTTGGCAAGAAGGTAGCCGACGGGCAAACAGATAAGCCAGTATGCGATTAAGGTCATGATAAAGGCAATATTTACATCTTTATAGCCTCTTAATGCAGCCTGAGCTGTTGCCTGAATGGCATCCGCTATTTGAAAAAATAAGGCAAATATTAAAAAGTTTGCGGTTAGGTTGATGACAGCTGTTTCATTGGAATAGAAGCCGGCAACTTGATAGCGGAAGGCTACGACAAGTAATCCTGTTAAAATGGCGATTAATATGGCGAGATAGACGCCAAGCCAGCTATATTGCTTCGCATCTTTATAACGCTTTGCCCCGACCTCAAAACCGACAAGTACGGTCTGAACCATGGATATGCTGATTGGAATCATGTACAAAAAGGATACAATATTTAATGCCGATTGATAAGCAGCAATAGTGGTCACATTAAATTTACTTAAAAGGATCGTCACCACTGCAAACATACTCGTTTCAAAAAAAGTAGAAAGCCCCATTGGCACGCCAATTTTTAAAATCTCCTTACATTTTTCCCATGAAAATTCCTTCATGTTTTCAAATATAGGAAAGGAAGAAAACGGCTCTTGTTTTTTCACGATGTAAATGGTCATTGCCATAAAAGCCCAATCCGTAATGGCTGTAGCATATCCAGCCCCTGCCCCGCCAAGCTCTGGGAAGCCCCAATTTCCAAAAATCAGCACGTAGTTTAACAAGAAGTTAAGCGGCAAGGATATTATCATAATGATCATGATCACCCTTGTCTTTCCAAGTGCATAAATAAAGGATCTCAGAACATTAAAAACAAACAGTGGCAGAATTCCGTAACTAAGTCCAACGAGGTAATCGAATGCGGTTTCCCGAACTCTTGCCGATAGATTCATACTATCTAAAATTGGATCTAACAAGAAGAAACCGAGAATAATTAATAGGATTGTTATGAAAACCGAAAGATATACACCATGTTTTACAACCGAGGATACTTCATGGCTCTTTTTCTCACCAAACCGCTGAGCTGCTATAGGGGAAACCGCGAGCAGTATGCTGCTGATCCCTGTAAAAATCGGACTCCAAATTGAGGAGCCAATCGCGACACCAGCCAGATCGGAAGAATTGTATTTTCCTGACATAATCGTATTAAAAAACACCATTGAAAACATGCCAAGCTGTGTAATTAAGATTGGAATTAACAAGACGAAAATTTGTTTCGTTTTTTGTTTTATGGTAAAAGTCTGATTCATAAGTGCGTGCTCCTTGAGGAAATAAAAACCCGAAACTTCATTATACTCTATATTGGTTGATAATTCCCCACTTTTTAATAATATTTCCAAAAAAAGAGAACTTCCCTTGGAAGTCCTATTTCTTTACTATTTTTGATGGGTTATTAACCTTGTACAATACTGGTTCGTCAACGAGGAATTCTTCTTCGACGTCTTTTCCTTTTGCCAATTTCTTTGCGGCCACTTTGCCGTCAAATTCAAGAGAATCACCCGGAGCTAGTTCGAATTTTTTGAGTGTTTTACTGTGACTGCACCAAGCAAGACCGAGTTCTAGCGGGTTATCCTGTACGATCAGTACATTTTCTAAAACCACCACTTCATCATTTTCTTCATTAAATGGATTATAGGTCATCGCAAATTGTTTCACAGTAGCTGTAAAATGAACTTTATCAGACGGAAGCTCGAGTTTAGGCGCTTTCTCTTTCTTTGGTTTGGCCTCCTTTGCCTTTGGTTTCGGAGACTCTTCTTTTTGAACTGTCTCCTTTATCACAGGGGCTGGTTCCGTATCCTCTGTTATTTCTTTTTCCTCAATCGTCAGCAGACTTTCTTTACCGAAGCTTCCTGCCTGCATTTCTTTTAAATAAGCAGGATGAATGCAGCTTAGATGCCCGTCTTGGAATTCAATGACAAGGGTATTAAATCCACCATTATTTCCGTAGGCTTCAAAGCCTTTGATGGTTACAATGCGCTGGGCGTTTCTGTCCTTGTACCAGAATTCCTTTTTGGCTTCCCTTGCCGAGGATAAACCCCATTCCTTTAATTTTTCCTTATAATGATCCTCGTCTCGGAAGCTTTCATATTCCCCTTTTGGCGGAATATATTGAGTCAAATCCTTTTGTGTTTCCTGGATTGGCAATCTGGCCACTCCCTTCCATCTATGTAGGTGTTTTTATTATAACATTAACCCTTATAAATCCTAAAATTAGAACGTTCGATCGCACCAGCGGCATTACTTTTATTTTTCAAAAAATACTTAGTTCAGCGAAGGATTTTGTATGTATAATAGCTTTAGATATTAATAGCGAAGCTGGTGGGGGCACATGCGTACCTATAATGAAAAAATCAGTATTTATCATGGAATGGTGTCAATAATCGCTTTAAATTTAGCTGGTAACTACTTTCCGATTTTCGCCATTTCAATTCTTGGAGCGAATAATTACCAAGTAGGTTTAATTAGTTCTCTTCCTCCCTTGGTTACACTCATCATGACGATTCCAGCAGCGATTTTGTTAAATAAGCTGGAAGAGCAAAAGAAAACGGTTGCGATGAATGTTTTTTGGGCGAGAGTGATGTTCTTGCTTTTAGTGGGTGTGGTTCTTCTTCCACCTTCCTATCAGGCTTGGACTTTCTTAATCCTTATCGCGGTAATGAATGTACCTGGGACGATTTCTACCATCGGCTGGCAAACGCTTATTAGCGGAATGATTCGGGAAGAACGAAGAG
This sequence comes from Paenibacillus sp. BSR1-1, assembly GCF_030403775.1. Classification (GTDB taxonomy): domain Bacteria; phylum Bacillota; class Bacilli; order Bacillales; family Cytobacillaceae; genus Neobacillus. The sequence goes on along the minus strand of NZ_JAQMWQ010000002.1, from coordinate 168,663 downwards.
GAACCTTTTTCAGTGATCGAAGTCGGTTGCTAACAATTGTAGGCATGGTGACAACACTTATTATTGGTATTGTTATGAAAAAAGAAACAGACAATGCTGCTGCGTATCAGTGGTTATTTTTTATGGCCTTTGTTTTTGGCTTACTTGAAATGTTTTTCCTGCTGAAGCACAAAGAAACGGCCCAGCTCAAAACAAATATCGATCGAAAGAACTCTTCGATGGATTGGTCTATTTTTAAAGATCAAGGATATAAGTGGTTTCTTATTGCGGCACTATGCTTTAACTTTGCCTGGCAGATGGCTTGGGGCTTATTTAATATTTACAATGTCAAATACGCACATGCAACGATTCTTTGGATTAGTTTATTTTCTGTTGGCAATCAATTGGTGCAGATCTTCACCTTCCCATTATGGAAAAAGTGGGCCGAGCAAAAATCGAATACGTTAGTGCTTGTGTGGGTGGCAGCGGGAATGGCTTCTGCCCCGATTTTGACCGTTATGTCTACAAATCTTTATTATTTAACGATTGTCAGCATGATTTCGGGATTTTTTCTATCCGGAACCACCCTACTATTGTTCAATCTATTGTTGGAGCAGTCTCCGGCGGAGAAAAGAACCTATTGCATTACCACCTATAATGTCTTGTTAAGCTTAGTTGCATTTATCGCCCCTCAAATCGGGATTTGGCTGTTAGAAGTAACGGGGATACAAAACTCTATGGGAATTAGTTCAATTCTACGGTTTATGAGTGCACTGATATTTTTGTTAATGCACGTGCGATTTATGAAAACTAAGAAACCAATTTTGGAAAAAAGCTAGGGTGCCTGCCCTAGCTTTTTTTGCTGAAATATATAGTTTGGGACTTTCATACTTTAATATAGGGAGTTGATTATGAAAACTGGAGGACACTATGATTATTATAAATAACCAGACAGTTAAGCCGGAGACCCTTTATAAAGAGATTACAAATGCAGAACAGCGGACGATTTTAAAAATAATGGCAGCCAATCAAGTCGAATATATATATCAAGATACAGCCCATTTAAAATTTGAGCTTTTATTTCGCACCAATACCCTGAGAGCGGCAAGGGAACTTAATAAGAGCGGGGTAAAATTTACGACGTTTAATTATGCTTTTCCGAATCGGAAACTTTGGGACCGGTTGAGTAATGGCGGCTTCCTAATAAAACCTGGCGTCAGCCCTTCTGTTGCTATATTAGACATCATTAAAAACGGCTCTCTCTATGCATTTGAATGCTCCACTGGGATTGCGATTGTCTTATACATTGCCACTCTTTATTCTATCGGCAGCGAACGGTTTAATGTTCTCTTCGACCGCCTTTATTTAATGGACTGGCAATTTGATGAGGATCTGCAGATTCTCCAGAAGTATGGGGATGATTTTATCCCTGGTGATGTGCTCCACTTCAACAATCCTGATTTTGACCCAAAGCAGGCGCATTGGCGCGCCGAAAATGTCGTCTTCTTTGGAAATGACCAATTCTACGGCCATGGTGTCGGAATTCGAAATGCCAGCACAATTATAAAATTTTTAAATACAAAAAGAAAACCAGGCCCTTCCAAATCCGCGTACCTCATGAACCTCATATCAAGGCCATATTATCAAGGATTTTTATAAGGGAATGTTTTATTACAAACTTAGAAATGGTAAAATAAATTGATTTACAATAATTGTGTGTGGAGGAAAACAATGTCTGTTGATGTTTATTTAAATTTTAATGGCAACTGTCGGGAAGCAGTGGAGTTTTATGCAAAGGTATTTGGCACAGAAGAACCACAAATTATGACCTTTGGAGAAACACCGCAGGATCCCAACTATCCTATGCCAGAAGAAGCAAAAAATTTAGTTATGCACACACGGCTTAACATCAGTGGCAGCAATGTTATGTTTTCTGATACTTTTCCAGGGATGGAGTTTGTTGAAGGAAATAACGTAAATTTAGCATTTGTCAGTAAGAATTTGGATGAGATTAAAAATGCTTTCCATCAACTAAAGGAAGGTGGAAAAGTGGGCATGGAGCTTCAAGAAACCTTCTGGAGCAAATGCTACGGAATGGTAACGGATAAGTTTGGAATACATTGGCTGTTCAATTATGACAGCGGCGAAAATGGAATGGGATAAACAAAGCGAAAGACCCTAACATTGTTGGGGTCTTTCGTATTGTTTATTAGCTAAAAATTAATGAATGAATCTTTAGGGTTCACTGAATCTTTTATTACTTTGTTTGCTTTCAGCCATTGTGCAACGTTGTTCCAGGTTTCAGGGTCCTGGTAGCCAAAGGTTTTATCCTTGGCATCCATTAATGGAAGCAGGATTTCCAAGCTTTTCGTTTCGACGTCCTTTTCAAGCGGGGAGGATTTGTCTTCGTGTTTCATTAGGACGGAAAGTCCCTCTTCTGGATGTTCAGACACATATTTTTGGCCCTTTGTGATCGCCGCCATAAACTTTTTAAATACCTCTGGCTTCGCTTTTAATCCCTTTTCACTGCCAACCAATACCAATTCATAATAATCGGGAACCCCATAGTCGGCAGGGTTTAATGTCCGCATAGGATGGCCCTCTTTATCTAACAATAATTTCTCATGATTAATATAGCCGCCAATAAGGGCATCTGTTTTCTTTGTTGCCATCGCCGGAATCAAGTCCCAGCCCACATCAACCATTTTAATCTTACTTGCTTCTCCCCCATCTGCCTTCACCATTGTCGATACAATCGCTTCATCCAGTGGAATCGATGGGTAGCCAATCGTCTTACCGGCTAAATCCTTCGGTGATTGTACCGAACTATCAGCAGGGACCATTAACTGATTTAAGGGATGACGGACGATTGCCGCAAAGGATTTCACAGGGATTTCCTCACCTCGCGCCACTAATACTTGCGGTTGATAGCTCAAAGCCATATCAATTTTGTCTGCCGCTACTAGTTTTAGAGGATCATTTGTATCAGCTGGCATTTGAATATCCACATCCAAGCCTTGCTCTTTAAAATAACCCTTCTCTTGTGCAGCATAAAGGAAAGAATGAACGGCATTCGGATACCAATCCAACATAAGGCTGACCTTCTGAAGCCCTGCATCCTTGCCCGAGGATTTAGCAGATTCACTTTTCCCACATGCACTTAAAAGTAATAACAATAGACTTAACATTATTAAGAAACTTTTTTTCATTCTACATACAACCTTCCATGATGTTAACGATTTTGATTTTTCAATAACTGTTTTTCTACTAAACTTATTAGTAAAAATAAGACAATCCCAAGCAAAGACAGAAGAAATATGGCAGCAAATACTGCATCTGCCTTTAAGTTTCCCGACATCCTTCGGCTGAAATAACCGAGCCCTTCACTTGCCCCCAGCCATTCTCCGATCGTCGCTCCCACAACACAATAGACAACAGACATTTTCAATCCAGAAAAGATGGAAGGCAGTGCCATTGGCATTTGGATTTTCTTAAAAATCATCCAGCGGCCCGCACCCATGGTTTGCAATAATTCACGATATTCCTTCCCGCCTGCCTTCAAGCCATCATAAGTACTCACGACAATTGGAAAAAATGCCGTTAAGATCGTGACAGCAATTTTACTCCAAATCGAATAGCCGAACCACATAATAAAAATAGGTGAAATCGCGATCAACGGAACCGTTTGTGAGATGACGAGAAAGGGATATAAGATTTTTTCTACCGGTCGGAAAAAATGCATCCCTATACCTAACAGTAGACCTCCAGCAAGAGAAAATCCGAATCCAATTAGGACTTCCTTTAATGTTGCAGGCAAATGCTCTTCGAACAAAAGCTCCCGGTTATCGATCAGAGATGCCCAAATCGCCGATGGGGAAGGCAGGATAAACGCTGGAACCATTCCCTGCTTGACGATCCATTGCCACAAACTGACAAGAAGGATGACCACAAGCAAAAATAACCCATAATCGCCGGTCCATTTTTTTAAATTACCTTTCATGTTGAATCAGCCACTCCAATTCTTTTCGCATCGCCATAAAATCAGATTGATAGATTAGCTCTGAGATTCTAGGTCTCGGCAAGCTGACTTTTAATTCTTGGATGCCGTTGCCTCTTAACAAATAAATTCGATCACTTAATAAAATCGCTTCCTCAAGATCATGGGTGATGAACAGGACCGTTTTTTGTAATTCTCCCCACAGCCCCAGTAACCAGCTATGCATGTTGCGTTTTGTTAAAGAATCCAATGCGCCAAACGGCTCATCTAACAATAAGAGGTCTCTGCCCGTCACCAATGTTCTTAAAAAAGCGACCCGCTGCTTCATCCCTCCGGAGAGTTCATTTGGGTAAGCATTTTCGTAATCTGCCAGTCCAAAACGGGCTAACCATTCGCGGACTTCCGGGATTTTTTCCTGGCTTTTTTCCTTTTTTACCTCCAGTGGCAGCAACACATTGTCCAAAACCGTCCTCCAAGGCAAAAGAAGGTCTTTTTGCGGCATGTAGCCTACCTGTCCTAATCTTCTTTTTGAATCCTGCTGCCCAATACGAATTTTTCCCGCTTCTGGCTCTAGTAAACCAGTAATCAATTTAAAAAGAGTACTTTTTCCAGACCCGCTTGCCCCTATTACGGATACAAATTCGCCTGACTTTACATCCAATGAAATTTCTTGAAAAATGGGTCTTTCGCCGCTAAATGAATAGGTCAGATCTTTGATAGATAACATGGACGAATTAGACAGGCCAATCGCCCCCCGCATAAACCATATCCCAGAACATGTATTCAAATCGGGAAGTCGTCAAAAAGTGATTTTCTAAAATGGCCAGCTCCCGTTCAGGTTTTCCATCCGCGTATGCGTCCAATAAATTAATGAGCCAAGTGGCAAGCTCGCCAAATTCACTTGAAGAGTACATTTTTACCCAATCACCGTACTGATAGTGACTGATAGAATTCGGATAGTTATCTGCTAGCATCTTGCTAATCTCCCAATAGCTCCACATACACGGCAGTAAAGCAGCGATTAATTCCTCTAATGAGCCATTTTGGGCGACATTCAGCATGTACCGTGTATATGCCAAGTTGATGGGAGTCGGCTTTGTTTCTTCAAGCTGCTGATGTGTAATTCCAAATCTTTCCGCATACTGACGATGGAGTTCCATTTCTCCATGTAAGGTTTCGTTTAAGAGTTTTGCGAACGCCGCCATCGTCTCCAGGTCCCCTGCCTTCACTGCTCCAAATGCAAACAACTTTGAATAGTCGATTAGGAACACATAATCCTGCTTCATGTAACGGATAAAGGATTCAACAGGTAATTCCCCGGTACCCATTCCGACCACAAAAGGATGCTGATGCGTTTTTTTCCAAATATCCTCTACTTTTAGATAAAGCCTTTGTGAAAATTTCATTGTTGGTCCTCCTTCCTTGTATTGCACCACTCTGCAATAAATACGGCTAACACTTTTGTAAAATCCAGCAATTGTTTGATTTCTACTTTTTCATTGACAGCATGGGCATCTTCTAGTTTTCCGGGCCCGAAGATAACCGTCGGAATCCCCGCCCGGCCAAGCCAGCCTGCGTCCGTTACAGTGGTTGACATACCAACCGCTGGCTCAAAGCCAAGCAATTTTTCAAAGGAATTAGTTAAAAGCTTTGTTCCAGAATGTTCAGGATCGATTTCTAAAGAAGGGAAAATTTCCCCGCGGTCAACAATCATCGATTTACCACCCCAAACAAATTCCGGAGGATTTTCCCTTAGCCATGGGTCAGAAGCAGCGACAGCACCAATATGCTGTTCAATTTCCTTAATCACGTCTTCGAAATCCTCGTTCGGGTAAAAATGTACCGTGATCCATAAAGAGCAGCGGTCAGCAACAAAAGCTGCATGCCGGCCTCCCTCAATGACTGCAGGATTGATCGTATTAGTACCAGACGGAAACCCATCATAGCTTTTCGTTACCGCCCAATGCCGTTCAAGTTCTTGAAGCCCGGTAATGATTTTTGTCATTTTCTCAATCGCACTGGCCCCGTTAATGCCTCCGCCAGCATGAATCATGTTCCTTCTAAGCCCGTCATGGTAGGTTTTTTTACTTTGAATGGTAATCCAGCCCGTAATGACGCCGCCCTGTCCTTGTATATGTAGGTCGCTTGTATCGACAACAACGGCATAGTCTGCCTTGTATCCTTTTTCCATACAGGCTAGCGTACCGGCCTCCCCCACTTCCTCCCCAATAACCGATTGGAATTGCAGGTCACCTTGTAGCGGAATGCCGAGTTGTTTTAAAAGTTTAATAGCCATAAGGGAGGCAGCGATTCCGCCCTTCATATCGGCAACACCACGGCCGTAAATATAGCCATCCTTGGTTATGGTTTCAAATGGCGATGAATTCCACTCTTTATCATCCCCTACCTCGGCCACATCCACATGCCCATTTATAATCAAGCTATTAAATTGATTAGAAGATTCACCGTGTAAAATCCCTACGACATTCGGATCTCCTGGGTATACGTCCCATTTTTCTGTTTCAAATCCCAAATCTTCCAGATAGCCTTTAATAAAGTCCTGTACCTCCGTGGTATTTCGGGCAGGTGGACTTACGGTTGGAAAGGCTATAAGCTTTGTTAATAGTTCCAGTAATTCCTCTTGTCTCGCTTCCACTTCATTCGATATCCGTTCCCGCAACTCTTTTCTCATTTGTTCACAGCCTTGGAATCTGCCAAATTGACAACTTTATTTTTTGAAAAAATAGTAAGAATAACAAAACCAATCAGTGCACCAGCAAAGGAGCTAAAAATAAACAATGGAATAAATCCAAATAAGGTCGCTTTTTGTCCGAGAATCAGGGTTGCGATTGGATAGGATAGGAGTGCTCCCAGGATGCCCGTTCCAATGACCTCACCTATAAAAGCAAGATATATTTTTCTAGTTTTCCAAAATAATAAGGATGCCAATAATGCCCCAACCATACTGCCAGGAAAGGCAAATACGGATCCGGTCCCCATTAAGTTTCGCAGCAGGGATACACAAAAGGCCTGGGCCACTGCATAATAAGGTCCTAATAATACTGCCGATAATACATTTAAAAAGTGCTGAACAGGAAAGACCTTGGTAAATCCGATTGGAATCGATACTAAACTGCTAGAAATCGTGCCTATCGCAATCATCATGGCCGTTAAAGTAAGTTTATGGGTTCTTTTCATCCTGTCACCGCTCCTTTTAATTTCTTGGCAGCTTCTAAAGGTGACTTTTCATGGCTGATTGCCGTAATAACGGAAACCCCATCTGCGCCTGCTTCCACAACGGATCGGGCATTTTCTGCCGTAATTCCGCCAATGCCGACAATTGGGGTTTGGTATCCATTTTTCCTAAGTGTTTCAATAAGTTCTGTCCCCCTGGATGGTTTAGCATCCACTTTTGTTTTTGTCGGAAAAACTGGCCCAATACCAAAATAATCTGCGCCTTCTCTGATCGCAGTCATCGCTTCCTCTGTAGAATGAACAGACACCCCGAGTAGTTTATCGCCAATTTTTTTCCTAACCGTTTTCACAGACTCGTCCTCTTGCCCTATATGGACACCGTCAGCATCAATCGCAAGTGCCAGCTCGATATCGTCATTGACAATGAACGGGATGTGATGCTCTCTGCATATGCTTTGAAGTTCTCTGGCGAGAGTATTTTTATCCTCTCCAGTTAAAGCACCTTCTCCTTTTTCACGAAATTGAAAAAGGGTAATCCCCCCAGCGATGGCTTCTTTTAATACCTCAGCTGGGTCCTTCAGGCAGTTAGGGCTGCCCATGATAAAATATACTTTTAGGTAGTCTCGTAAATTTTTCATAAGCGCAAGCCCTCATTCTTTACTCTGTATCCCCAATGGTTGGTTGGACCATGTCCTTTGCCAATTTCCAAATCAAATTGGATCGCATCATGAATAAAATCCTTGGCTAATGCGACTGCCTCATATAAAGGCGCGCCTTTTGCAAGTTCAGCTGTGATGGCTGCTGAAAAAGTACAGCCGGTTCCGTGAGTGTTTTTCGTTTGAATTCGTTCCTTGGCAAAAGTGTAGAATTCTGTCCCGTCAAACAATAGATCGATGGATACAGATTCATCCTCATCATGGCCGCCTTTGATGATAACGTTTTGAACGCCAAATTCCATTAATCTCTTAGCCGCTTCCTCTTTCTCTTTGGCCGTATGAATCGACATGCCAGTCAGAACCTCGGCTTCTGGTATGTTCGGTGTAATTACTTTTGCAAGCGGCAATAAATATTTTTTCATTGCTGAAATGGCTTCCATCTGCAATAATGAAGCGCCACCTTTGGCAATCATAACAGGGTCTACCACAAGGTTTTCCCAATTAAATTTACTTATAATTTCAGCAACCGCCTCGATGATTTCTGCATTAAAAAGCATTCCGGTTTTCACGGCATCCGTTCCCATATCATCGCCTATTGCCTGTATCTGTTTTACCACAGCCTCGACTGTCATCGGATACACCCCATGAACACCCAAGGTATTTTGAGCGGTAACAGCGGTTAAAGCTGACATTCCAAAAACCTGTAATTCCTGAAAAGTTTTAAGATCCGCCTGGATTCCGGCTCCGCCGCCGCTATCCGACCCTGCAATCGTTAATGCTTTTTTCATTTTATTAGCCCCCTAAACCTGTCTGATTGCGCTATGTTGCTTAATATCATCAGTGGAAACAACTGACAATTGGTTTAAAAATTCGATTTGGAAACTGCCTGGTCCTTGTTCAATTGTTTTTTGTGCTGCCTTTTCCGCTGCAATTCCATAAAAAGTTAACGCAGCAACAGAAGCCTTTATGAGATCTTTTTCGACACTTGCAAAAGCACCGATTACGGAGGTCAATAAGCATCCTGTGCCGGTCACTTTAGTTAAGATGGGATGACCATTAGCAACGGCATAGGTTGTTTTGCCATCGCTGACGATATCTTCTTTTCCGGTAATGACAACTACGCAATTCATTTTTTGGGCAGCTGTGTTCGCAAGGTCAATGACATTCCCCTCGGTATTTCCAGCGTCTACGCCCTTGATTTCCCACTTTTCACCAACAACATTTGCGATTTCTGCCGCATTGCCTCTAATGATGGAGATTTTGACATCCTTCATAATTCTTTGTGCCGTTTCGGTTCGATACCTCGTAGCCCCAGCTCCTACTGGGTCAAAAATGACCGGGACATTATGTTGATTCGCAGATTTTCCTGCAAGAATCATAGAATTGACGTTTTGAGAGTTTAATGTACCAATATTTAAAACGAGTGCACTAGCGATTTTAGCCATATCGGCAACTTCTTCCTCGGCATAAGCCATAACCGGTGATGCCCCAAGTGCCAGAAGCCCATTTGCTGTAAAATTCGTTACCACAACATTTGTGATATTATGTACAAGTGGATTCACTTCTCTTACTTTTTGTAATGTTTCATACAAACTGTTTTTTTCCATTAGATTTTCCTCTTTCCTTTTTTAAAATACAAAAACCAGATCCATTCATGGACCTGGTTCATAAGCAAGTAAGCGTAATGACTTTTCTCGACTACTTTCCTACGCTGGTATTATCCAGATCAGGTCCGAAGGGTTAAAAACGTTGCCGTTTCCTCTCAGCCCGCATTATGGGCACCCCTAGTAGATACTAAACATGTTAAATTTAAATCAATAATACTCCTATTAAACTTATAAGTAAATATTTAATTACTTAAAAAATTATTCAAATAGGTTTACATAATATTATTATGCTAAATTAATTCGAGACCTTCATATACCAATTGTTTTTATTCTTTTTTCGCCAGGTCCATTAGCTCCTTTAATTCATTGGTAAATCCTTTAACTGCCCGATTACCAACTACTGTAACTGGCACCCCTAAAAATCCGTAATCTTCCACTTCCTTTTGATATTCAGGGTTGGTCGAAACGTTCCTTGTTTCAAACGGGATTCCTTCTTCTGTAAGTACTTTTTTAACCATCGTACATTCAATACAGTCGTTTGTCGTATAGACGATCACTTGCTTGCTCATCATTGTTTTCCCCTTCTTTTAACGATTCTCTAATTCATAAAATGATATGGTGTTTCGCCATAATGTATCAGAAACTTCTTCCAATGACAATTTTTTAATATTTGAAATTTCTTTAATTGATTCACTCATCATATTCGGATGGGTCATTTTCCCGGAAAAAGGACCTTCGAACGGCCATGGCCCGTCTGTTTCTATCATCATCTGCTCTAAAGGGTACATGTGAACGATGTTCCTTATTTTTTCTTTATAGACAATTTCAGGGGTAACAGAAATAAAATACCCATTCTCTATCATTCTCGTAATGGTTTTCGGATCTCCCTTAAACCAGTGAAAATGTGCCTTTTTAATAGAGTATTTTTCTAAGAGGTCACATACGATAGGTGCATCGTCATAAATTGCATGAAGGACGATTGGTTTACCCCATACAGCTGCTTTTTGGATAAATATCTCCAAAATATTTAGGTATTGTTCGTGTTGGCTTTCAGAAACTTGATTTTGCTGCCTTAAATAATATGGAAGACCAACCTCTCCGATAGCAGCCATTTCATTTTGGTGATCATTCATCCAATTTAATAGTTCTAAAACCTGGTTTTCACTTGGCAAAGCCTGCTCTGGATGGTAACCGAAGGCTGCCTTCACCTTTTGATATTTTCTTGCTAACTTTAGGTTTCTTTTGCAAGATTCAAGATTACAAGAAACTGTGATTACCTTATCAATCAGAAGAGAATCATTCATTATCTGTTTAATTTCACCATCATTGTAATGATCAAGATGAATATGGGCATCAATCATCTTAAACAAATGGACCAACCCCTTTATATCAACATTTAAAGCGCTTTCATCCGACAAAAAAATCGAGAAATGTCTGTTCTTGCGCTTTCCCAAGGAATAAAGAAATATTTCCTCGACCGTTAATTTTCATTAGAGCCTATAATAAAGCCATTTTACCATTCCTTATTCTTAAAAAACATGAAAACATGAAATAACTTAAGTTCCTCATCATTTCGACTTTTTCCGCGTTTCTTCTCTAAATACAGACAAATCCCCTTAAATGTCCACCTCAAGTGGACATTTAAGGGGATTTGTCTTTCTGTGGTGCCTGACACCATGAAAAATATTTGGAATGATTTGTATATAGAAATATAATATATTAATAGTATGGGGGTGTTTCTGGTGGGAAATGAGGTTAAGGGCTCGAAGTCGCATTCTAGTACGAATAACAATAATAAGACTGATGTAAGGGTTAATAATCATTTTAGTCTTACTATCAATTTTGGTGATTCTTTAAATTTACTTGCATTAATTGCTGGTATCTATTTAATTAGGAAAATGAACAAGAAACGAAAATCGAAACATGAGAAAAATGTAATGGTATAAAGCCATTACATTTTTTTGTGGGATTAATATTTTCCTAAGCAAACATAAGCTTTTTATTCAATCGAAAATCCTTTTAAATGAATACTCTGTAGTAAACCCGCTATGGAGGTGAAAATATGAATCAGATTAATAGAGATGATGGTTCGGAGCGCCATATTTTTCTTTACAGATCAACGTTAATTTATAAGACTTCCAGCTCTTATCAAACAATTTATGTTACAGAGCGGAATGAATTCGACGGAATGCGAGGAAAATTTCGAATGCTTCAATTTTCTTCTGATGCTGTCCAAGGAATAATAAATTTAGAACAGCCTCAATTACTTGTAGCTTCAGGATATCGAATTGTTGTGGATCTTATTGATCACTATGCATTTCATTTCCAAAATGGATTTATTATTGGACATGGGATTGGCACGATAAGCTCTTATTATTCTAATAAACATTTGTTCACTGCAGAAATTGATCCGTTGGTCGTCGAGGTATCCAAGAAGTACTTTGGACATACAGGAAAGAACGTGGAACTTGGTGATGGACAAGCGCTCTTAAAAACGCAGAAGGCGCAATCGCAGGATATCATTTTTTTGGATGCATTCAGCGGCAGTGAAATCCCGCTTCATCTAACAACAAAGGAGTTTTTTTCTCTAACAAACGATAAGCTCTCCGACAAAGGAATTTTCATCATGAATTATATTGGAAAAATAAAAAATGATGAATTATTTCATACCCTTTATTCGACAATTTCAAGTATCTACCCTAGCGTGAAGCTTTTTGTTACAGAACCTATGAAAAGATCAAATCAAAATATATTTTTTGTTGCAAGCCGGCGTGTCCTGGAGAATTATTCGCCTCGAGAAGCAACCCTCTTGGATATGCCGAAATGATTAGCGTGATTACAAATCTATTATGATATTAGCATAATTTCATAAATTGATTGATTTAACTAGAACAAATCTATTCTTTTCAACATAGCTTGTCTAATATAAGGAGTTAAAAAACTACCTTAAATATAATATCGAGAGGGGGGATCACACGTGGCAATTACACTACCAGCTTGTCCAACTCTTGGTGATATTGTTGTAGGACTTGTTTTAGTTGTTGCATTTTTACTTGGCAGCCTTCTAGGTGCTCGTCCAAGTACACTTGCAGCAGTATCAGATGCCATCGCAACTGCTTTTACTTGCTCCTAATTTAGGGCAATATTAAATTCGCAGTCTATAAAAAGACCTTCTTAGCTAAGGCAAAGAGGGTCTTTTTTTATCGATATCAAAATATTTACTTACATGGTGATATTAACACACTACATGATGATACAAGCGACATAAGATATAAAGAATTTTTGAACTAATTAAGATTAAACTAAAAAGGTGGTTAATTTATGAGTGGCAACATGAATGAAAATAATGCACAGGATGCAGGTAATAATATGGACAAGGACCCGTTAAAGAATCTCACCAACAATTTATTAAATAATCAAAATTCGTTTGATTTAAGTTCCATCATGCGAGTTGCAACAACTCTTCTAAACAACGAATCCATCATCAATTCGTTTACCGAACTTAATAAACAGAACCAAACCCCTGCCCCATCTACAGCTCCTGAAAAACAGGAAAATGCAGAACTTGCTTCTTTATCTGAGCAACTTGAGAAACTCTCTAATGATTTTTCAGAATTAAAAAAAGAACTATTAGAATTAAAAGAATTAAATAATTATATGATTAAAATATTCAAGAAACTATATGATTCAAAAAAGAAATAGTGTATGGTGGCTAAAAAACCTTGATATCCAAGGTTTTTTTATTTAGAAGGAATTTTCATCAACACTATCTATATTTTTCAATTAATGTTTTCCTGGATGCTTTTTCTTTTCGTTTTTCATATTATTAGAGTCTTTTTCTTTCTCATTGTTTGCAGCATCAGTTTTCTTTAAAACCTGCGAAGAATCCTTTTCCTCTGCAACTTGTACTGCTTCTTTCTTTTCAACGGCCGGTTCAAGTAATAATTTTTCTTCAACATCGTGTGGGATTGCCTTTGTTTCTACGAGTTGTTCAAGGCGATTGATTCTTTCCAGTAATTGAGCACGTTCTTGTTCAGCCGCTCTGCCTTTCGAGGAATAATATGGATCGCTTTCCCACCAGTCCATTCCAATTTCTCTCGCTTTATCAACTGAAGCGACAAGCAGTCTGATTTTAATGGTTAGCAAGTCTACTTCCGCTAAAGCTATTTTTATATCCCCTGCAATCACGACTCCCTTATCTAAGATTTTTTCTAAAACTTCTAGTAAATTCGTAGATTGTGATGCATGCTGTATGGGCATATCAATCTCTCCTGTCAATGGTTTAAAGAAGTCTCCCCAACGGACCCAATTCTATATTGAGATCTTCATGTTCTAAACCGAAAATTACCTTTAATTCTTCCATTTTTTCCTCAAGCCTCATTAAGGTTAACCCCAATTCCTCCAGCTGCTCCTCTGTTAGGGTATCACTTTCAACCCTTCTCATTGCTTGACGTTCCATTAACTGGCGAAGAAGTTCAATGATCGTGAGTACTAATTTCGCCAATCCTTGCTCTACCTTGTTCGAGTCTAAGGGCATCCGTTCCATTCAAAATGACCTCCCCTCCGTTATTCAGTTCCCTTTGTCCAAAGGCACTTTCAATTGATGAGATCAGAAGCTTAAGGTCGACAACAATTAAATCAATATTGGCAATCGAGATTAAGATTTCTCCCCGAACTACAACTCCTGTATCAATAATGCCATCCAATAAATCCAGCAAAGTCATTTCTTTATTTTCAAAAAGATGATACCGCTCCATCTTAGGTCTCCTTCTCCATTTTGGAAAAATGATAAGGCGGCCAAGGACCGGTAACATGAAAAGTACAGCCTAGTGTTGTGTAAGTTTTTTCTATTTCCTGGACTTTGTTTAAAAACTGTTCAGTATTGCTGGTTTCTATCAGGTAATCTGCATTCATAATCATGTCTTCTTTTCGTTCGGTAACTTCTTTACCCCAATTTTTGCGAAGATTGACTTCATGGACAACTGATAATAGTTCTTGATTGGTTGCCTGCCACCATTTCATTTGTTCCACTTCAAATTGGGCTGCAATCAAATTTTCCAGGTTTTTCTTCATTAAAAACTGCTTCCCTTTTGGCATAAACGTTAATTTTTCTTTTAATTCCAATACAGCTGGATTATGATCTAGGACATATTCTAAGGCTTTGTCCTTAAGGCAAAACATTTTTACATTCCACTCTTGCTTACTTTTAAGGGAAAGGAGTTTTTGATAAAAAGCATCATATTGCTCTGAGAGGAAACTTTCTAAAGTTGTTTCTTTTTGAAAAATGGTGCAAAACGACAAGGGAAGGACAGTAGTATTTTTATGCATCGCGGCAATGACTTCATGATGATGAAAAGCCTTTTCCTTTAACCATTCAGCATCCTTAACAAGAAGGTCTATTTGCTGTTGAGAAAAGCTAGGGGCATTGACCGGGGTAATGACGGCTGCTAAATCTTTATACTTCTTCGTATAAATGGGTTTTTGATCAATCCCCTTAAGTGAAGGAATTTCTGAATGTTGAAGTTCCTCTGTTAAAATGACCCCATATACATATAAAAAGTCTGTACCAATCTTTGCTAGAGTCATAGTGCATCCTCCTTATTAAACCTCTAATCCTCTAAAAACTCATTTTTTTCACGTTCTTTGGCTATTTTATATCTGTCTAGCAATTCCTGTTCCCGAATTACGTAGGCTTCTTCCTCAATTTCCTCTAATTCGTACATCATATGCAACTCGATGAGCTGTTGTTGAATATATTGGATATCGTACAATTCTTGGTCTGCTTCTTCTTGAATTTTTTCCCCAAGCTTGATGATGGAACGGAACGGTAGTGTAAAAAATTTAAAAATCATTTTCCTTCAATCCTTAATCGAATGTCGACAAAGTTATAGGCCGGCCATGGGCCTGAATACTTAAACTCTACTTTTTCTTTCCATAATTCAAATAAATCATTTACTCTTTGATCAAAGGCCTCTTCCCTATCACAATGGACTAAAAAAGCGGCATTCAGTAAAGTTTTTCCAGGAATCGTTTGATTTATTTTTCCTGCTTCAGCTAATTCCATGAGAGAATCATAGATTTGCCTTTCCACTTCCTTTTCGAGCTGTAGAACAAAGTTTCGAGCCTGTTCGCCTAAATGAATCTGCTCATAAAAAGAGGCAGGGTCGGTGAAGTCTTTTTGTGCGGTTCTCCACTTTTTTATGATGGGATCCTGACTCATTTCATGATCGATCCATTCTTTTTTTGCGACAATCTTTAAGCCTAGCTCTATTTTGTTTTCTAATTTAGAAAATACTTTTTCTAATTCTTCATTTATATGTCCAGTTATAAGAAGAACGTCCTCCTCAGAGTTAAATACATTTCCAAAGCTCATTGGTATTAGGCTATATCGTTTCATCACTTCTGATAATGTCTGCTGATGAGCAATTAAATTATTCCGATTAGGCAAGACTTCATCGATTACTTTTGATACCACCATC
Source organism: Paenibacillus sp. BSR1-1 (assembly GCF_030403775.1). Classification (GTDB taxonomy): domain Bacteria; phylum Bacillota; class Bacilli; order Bacillales; family Cytobacillaceae; genus Neobacillus. Next base: position 152,750 of record NZ_JAQMWQ010000002.1, on the reverse strand, counting down.
GCAATGTTTTGGAAGTGAATGGTGTAAATCTCATGTTCTTGCCCGTTTAACAATACTTTTCCAAAGGTTTTAGGTTCATTTTCCTGAATAGCACAGAAAACATACACCCCACTTTGATGACTCATTTCTGTTCTTCCTTTCTTAATAATTCTTTTAAAATTAGCTCTTGAACTTCAATCCGATTCATCTTGGGAAGAACTTGATTAACTGGTCTTGTTAAAACATCCAGACAAAGCGCCTGGAAATGCTGATTATCTGCAGCGATTGGTATATCGGCCTTTTGAGCAATGGTGCCAATCATTATGGAAGCTCTTAAACTAGGACAAAATCCCTTTCCGTAAGCTCTTAGATTGGAAACAAGTCTTACAACTTCCTGGGAATTCGTGTGGCTTAATCCAATTTTCCTTTTCAGAATTTCAATCTCGGTTTCTTTGTCGCATTGTTCTAGGCTTATCGTAATTAAACGGTCTAAAAGCGCATCCTGTGTATGAAATGTACCAGCATATTCCTCCGGATTGCTTGTGAATATCATAGAAAAGTCAGGATGACATTTTAAGAATGATTTTTTTCCATTCCCATACATAGGAAGAACTTTTTCTTCCAATAAGGCTAGAAATATATTATTCGTCTCTGGGCGGGAACGTGAAAACTCATCGTAAATTACGACATGTCCATTTTTTACTGCTTCGACGAGCTTTCCTGGAACCCAATTTGGTTTTATTTGTTGTTCGGTTTTATAAACAGAGTGAATATAATTATCGATGATTTCCTTTTTGTATATTCCTTGATAATCCCCGATTAAATCCTTATTCGATAATTCATGATTGCCACGGATAATCGTTACTGGCCTGTTTAATTGCTTTGCAATATAAATGGCTAAACTTGTTTTCCCCACACCAGAAGGTCCGACAAAATGAACCGGGAAACCAGCGTTGATGTAATGTAAGGCTCTATTATAAATTTCTTTAAATAAAGCAGTGCTCACAAATGTATCTTTTTCCTCATTTTGCATCGTTTGAATCAAACCTCCTTAATTTTTTAAAATTTAATAAAGGAGCCAAGGCTTGTTACTTGTATGCCTTGGCCCCTCCTCACACATAAAACACAGCCTTTAACTGCTAGACTCTTCTTCATTTTTCAGTAGTGGTTTGTCTTTCTTAAGAAGTCCAACTGCCTCTGCGTATACTAACCATGTTTCAACACTTGCAATAACGATGCGGGCATCGATTGTAAGGACCTCAATACCAACAAGTGATACACGAGCCCATAGATCTATTACCACACCTTTATCCAATATGCGGTCGATTACTTCAGCTAAGCTTGAAGAGTCCACACTTTTTTGAATGGCAGCCATTGAATCCCCTCCTTCCGCATGACTGTAACCAAGGGGAATCTATTTTATTTTATTCCTGTTAAATACACTGGTGATGCATCCTGCCCTTTTAACAGCCAAAATTCTTCGTCACATAACGAATTAAAATATTATATGTTTAATAGCATTAATAGGAGTGGACAAACTGTGTGTCCGTTAAAGGAAATTGTATAAAATTTAAGCATTTTTACTAAAGAATGCTATATTAGTAGAGGAGTATTTTTTTAAAGAATAATAATTGTGGGGGATTAATTTGGAAGAGTTCGTCTATCTAATTAGGCCAAATCGTGCAGATTTTATCGAATCAATGACAAATGAAGAGTCTATAATCATGGCTGATCATTTCGAGTATTTGAAACAACTGTTAGCAAAAGAAAAATTAATCTTGGCAGGTCCATGTTTAGACGGTGCATTTGGAATTTGCGTCTTTAAAGAAGATTCATGGGAAAATGCAGAAAAAGTGATGATGAATGACCCTGCAGTATCAAACGGAATCATGAGCTCAGAATTACATAAATATAGGGTATCTCTCATGCAAGAAAAATAAAAATTAGTCATCTCCACATAGCAGGCGTCAATTGACACCTGCTTTTTTGCGTTTAGGCAGAGATTTTATCTTTAATTTCAATAAACATTCGACCATTTTAACCCCTTGTCCCCCCATTTTTGATTTAAATCAAAACAATATTAAAAAAGTAATCATACAATAACTTATCCACATTTATGTTAGGGGGTAAACAATGGAAAGTTTTTTTCGCATAAGGCGGGATCAAGATAGCGAAGGTGTTATAAGACTGCACCCGGAGGTTGCCAAATTTATCGGTATCACCCGCTGGACTGAAAGGATTTTTTTCTTTGGAAGTCAATCACTAAGGGCACCCGTTTATACGTCCCATAACCTTCAGGAAAATGAGGTGGGCATTTCTTCAGATATTCTAGATCAGCTAAACATTCCTCTTAACTGCCATTATGAAATTCTATTAAAAGGCGACGAGATCCACTTCGGTCCCTTTATTGGCATACTAGCTGGAAATTCATCTAATTCTCTTAATAGTCAACTAGAGGACTTATTGGATTATTTATTATATTACAGTGAAATCAAGGGTGCTGTTCTTGTTTTTTCACTTGAAGGTGTAAATAAAGAAGATCGAACCATAAAAGGTTATCTATTTAATCCTAGATCGAAACAATGGGAAAAAGGGACGTTTCCTTATCCTTCCTCTATTTTTGTTCTGACGAAGAAGGCAAGCTCCAAATGGATTAAGCATTTTCAATCTGTTATCGGTGATGCGGTTTTTAATGATTTTCATTATAATAAATGGAATATTCATAAGATTTTAGAGTCCTCCTATGCTGTGAAGGATTATCTGCCACATTCCATATTGTATGAATCTCCTGAAGAACTGTACTCATTCTTAGAGAAATACTCTAAGGTGATGGTTAAATCTATCAGCACCTCAAAAGAATCCTATATTTACAAAATTTCAAAAGAAAATAACTACATCATCTTCACGAATCCACAAAAGGGAGAATCGAAGAAAATACGATTCGCTGAAAAGGACCAAGTCTATGAAGTGTTTGCTAAGTATTTTAAAGCAGGAGAATATATGATACAGCAATCAATTGAACTGCAAACTACACATGATCGGACCATTGACTTTCGGGTGATTGTTATCAAGAATCCAAAGGGTAAATGGCAGGCCATGAACATGTTTGCACGACAAGGTAAACCAGGCACTGTTTTAAGCAATATATATCCGTTTGTTGAATTGGGGAAAGAAACGTTGAAAGAAGTTTGGGATCTTAATGAAGTGAAAACGGCCATGCTGGTGAAGGAAATTGCCGATAAATCGATTGAAGCGGTTAAGGTAATCGAAGAAAAAGGCGTTCACTTTGCCAATGCCAGTGTAGATGTAAAAGTTGATGAGAATGAAGCTATTTGGATTCTAGATGTCCAGCATCGAAACCCTTCCCATGAAATCGCACTCGTTGCCGGTTTCCCCGACCTTTACTACGAAATCCTTAAAACCAATATGCTCTATGCCAAAAAACTAGCCGGATTTAATTAATTCATAAATAAACACATAACCACAACTTATAAGATGTTGGTGATTTCATCAGTTAACATAATAATATTATGTTAACTGAATAAAAATAAACAAGGCAAATGTCCTCCTGAGGTGGACATTTGCCTTGTTTTGTCTTTTTTTGGTGCCTGACACCTATCTCAACATTACCCCTGTTGCAAAGGTCAGAAATACGTGGGTGCCAAGTTTGACGGTTGGTTGGACGTTCGTGTCCTTAAGCGGGTCCAGGCAGACGATGTCCATGGCTTTTACTTTTGGATGGCGGCCTGCTGCTAGTACTCCTTCAAGCAGTTCTGCGGTTGTCATGCCACCCGGCGTTGAGGCCGGTACCCCTGGAGCAAAGGCAATATCAAGGACATCCATATCCACGGTTAAATAAATCGTATCTACTTTCGCAGAAAGCTCTTCTAAGCATTGAAGAACTGTCGCTTCGATGCCCTTCTTCCGAGCGCGGCCCAACGTAATATAGTTAACGCCTTTTTCATCCGCATATTGCTTTAAATCCTTGGTATTAAAAAACCCATGCAAGCCGATGTTGTACATATTAGAGCCTTCGACTACACCACTTTCAATCAGGTTCCGCATTGGTGTACCGTTTGAAGGGCCGTTATCACTCATATCACGTAAATCAAAATGAGTATCAAACTGGAGAATTCCGATTCGCTCCTCAGGCTTCGCCCTTTGGAGCCCCTTCACCATCATCGCCGTAATCGAATGGTCGCCGCCTATTGCACAAACTTTCGAATTAATAAAATGACCATGAAGAGCCTCCGAGGCCTCAATAATATTCTCATGACAGCGACGGATATCGGTGACATGCATAGGAACGTCCCCCACATCCAAGACGTTCATATCCGCTAGGTCAATATCCTCGTCAAGATTGTAAGTGGTAAAACCTTTCCAAGCACGCCTAAACGCATCCGGAAATTCCGACGCTCCTGAAGCACTAATCGATGAACGTGACAAAGGCACTCCGACAACGACAATTTCCGCTTCTTTGCTCTTTTCAGCATCAGCCGCAGCATCGAGCGGCTGAATCCATTCATGAACCTTCTCCGGAGCACGTCCCTCCGGTCTTACCCATGTAAAGCTGTGAGGATTAATTTTTGGATAAAGAAAGCTCTTCACTGAGCTGACCTCCCTTGACAACCACTGCACCATTTTTCACAACCGTGTCCACGTGGTTAACCCCATAGGAGTATTGAAGCTTCATATAGTTCGGCACATTAAAAATGGTTACATCACCCTTTTTGCCAACCTCCAAGCTGCCAATCTCAGCAGCCCGATTAATCGCATGCGCCGCATTGATTGTGGTCGCCGAAATAACTTCTGCAGGAGTCATCCCCATTTTCAAACAGCCAAGACTCATGATGAATGGAAGGGAAACCGTTGGTGATGAACCTGGGTTGCAATCCGTTGACAAGGCAACCGGTACACCCAAATCAATCATTTTCCGGCCATTTGCCGACTCTGCCATTAAAAAGTACGCGGTTCCTGGAAGTAATACGCCTACTACTCCCTTTTCCGCCATTGCCTTCATGCCCTTTTCAGATGCCTTCAATAAGTGGTCTGCAGAAACCGCCCCCACTTCAGCCGCAAGCTCAGCCCCTTCATACGGTTCAATTTCATCTGCATGAATTTTCGCCAGCAGCCCGTGGCGTTTACCCGCTTCAAGGATCCTGCGGGATTGCTCTGGTGTAAACACACCATGCTCACAGAAAACATCATTGAACTCGGCAAGGCCTAGTTCTGCCACCTTTGGAATCATTTCGTCAATCAACAATTCCACAAACACATCCGGATTTTCTTTATATTCTTTCGGAACTGCATGGGCTCCCATAAAGGTTGAAACAAGGTCAATGACATGCTTTTCATTCAGCTCTTTAGCCACTTCCAGCTGCTTTAATTCCGTTGCCCATTCCATGCCATAGCCGCTTTTTGCTTCTACTGTAGTAACACCGTGGCGAAGGAACGCGTTTAAACGTTCATAACTTTCACTAAAAAGCTGTTCATGGCTGGCAGCCTGTGTTGCCCGAGTCGTCGCATGAATCCCGCCGCCAGCATTCATAATATCCATATAAGTAGCCCCTTGAAGGCGCATATTAAACTCGTTTTCTCTGCTTCCGGCAAAAACAACATGGGTATGTGGGTCGACAAGACCAGGGGTAACAAGTTTACCCGTTGCATCGACAACCTCTGCGACAGCTAAACGAGCCATATACTTTGCTGCTAATTCCTCATCCGTACCAACCGCCTGAATCACTCCGTCCTCAATCCAAACGCTTCCATTCTCAATTATACTTAACTCAGACATCGCACCCTTAACAAGGGGAGCTTTAGAGCTCCCCTGCAAGGTAACGAGCTGAGAAGCATTTCTAATAAAAAGTGCTTTACTCATTCGTTTCCAATCCCTTCAATCTTAGTCTTGTTGAAGCATTGGCATCTTGATGCCTTTGTCCTTAGCTGTCTTAATGGCTAAATCGTAGCCTGCGTCAGCGTGACGAACTACACCCATACCAGGGTCAGTTGTTAATACGCGCTGTAATCGAATTTCTGCATCCTTAGTTCCGTCCGCAACAATTACCATACCAGAGTGCTGCGAATATCCCATACCAACTCCGCCGCCGTGGTGAAGGGAAATCCAGCTTGCACCGCCAACTGCATTGATCATTGCGTTAAGAATTGGCCAGTCAGAAACTGCATCACTTCCGTCCTTCATTGCTTCTGTTTCACGGTTCGGCGAAGCAACAGAACCAGCATCCAGATGATCACGGCCGATAACGATTGGTGCAGAAACTTCACCAGAAGCAACCATGTCATTGATGACTTTACCAAAGCGGGCACGATCCCCATAGCCTAGCCAGCAAATACGGGCAGGAAGACCTTGGAAAGCGATTCTTTCTTGAGCCATTTTAACCCATTTACAAAGATGCTCGTCATCTTTAAACTCACGAAGTAATGCTTCATCAATTTTGCGAATATCTTCTGGGTCGCCGGATAAGGCTGCCCAGCGGAACGGTCCTTTACCTTCACAGAATAATGGACGAATGTAAGCAGGGACGAATCCAGGGAAGTCGAACGCATTTTCAACGCCTTCATCTTTTGCTACCTGACGAATATTGTTACCGTAGTCAAAAGTAACGGCCCCTTTTTGCTGCATTGTTAACATCGCTTTTACATGTATAGCCATGCTTTGTTTAGAAAGCTTCACATATAGTGTGGAATCTTCTTTTCTTAACTTCGCTGCTTCTTCTAAAGAATAGCCCACTGGCACATAGCCGTTTAGCGGATCATGAGCAGAAGTTTGATCTGTTAACACATCAGGAGTGAAACCTTTTTCAATCATTAATGGTAAAATTTCTGCCGCGTTACCAAGAAGACCGATAGAAAGTGCTTTGCCTTCCTTTTTCGCCTCGAAGGCCAATTTTAACGCTTCATCAAGGTCTTTTGTTTTTACATCCAAATATCGTGTTTCAATACGACGGTCGATTCGCCATTCCTCTACCTCAATTGCAATACATACGCCGTCGTTCATCGTTACGGCAAGCGGTTGAGCGCCGCCCATGCCGCCAAGACCAGCGGTTAAGGTGATGGTGTGTTTTAGAGAGCCGCCAAACTCTTGACGAGCAAGTTCTGCGAATGTTTCATAAGTACCTTGAACAATTCCCTGGCTGCCAATATAAATCCAGCTTCCAGCTGTCATTTGACCGTACATCATGAGGCCTTTTTTATCTAACTCATGGAAATGCTCCCAATTTGCCCAAGCTGGTACGAGGTTTGAGTTTGCCAGTAATACGCGTGGTGCATCCTTATGGGATTTCCAGACAACAACCGGCTTACCAGATTGGATTAAAAGTGTCTCGTCCTCTTCTAACTCTAAAAGCGTTTTCACAATAGCATCAAAAGATTCCCAGTTTCGAGCTGCTTTTCCTATTCCGCCGTATACCACGAGGTCTTCTGGTCTTTCTGCCACTTCCTGGTCAAGGTTATTCAATAACATGCGCAGCGCTGCTTCTTGAATCCATCCCTTTGCGTGAAGTTCAGTTCCTTTATAGTTTTGAATTACGCGTGGTTTTGTCGTATTTGTCGTTTCCATTATCGTCACTCCTTAATATGATTCTATTAGTATTATAAAAATATAATCTTCTGAATAATACGGTTAAAAAATTGGATGAAGGATAATATTTATGTTTTCATCTAGAGGATATTTAGGGGACAAGCCAGTAAAAGTATAAAATTTTTAGAAAAGAGCATTTTTTTTAGAAAATAAAGACTCAGAGCTTATTCTGAGCCTTTTTCACTGTGGTGTATATCTATTTTTTTCATTCGAAATTCCCTTGGTGCGATTCCAACAGCTTCCTTAAACATTCTGCTAAAGTAATTCGAATTTTGATAGCCAGCAAGCTGCGAAATTTCCTTAACTGGTAAGTTGGTTTCCGTTAAGAGCCGTTTTGCCTCCTTCATTCTAATCCTAGTCAAAAAATCAGTAAAGCTTGAGCCCGTTTTTGAAATCAGCAGATGGCTAAAATAGGATGGATTTCGGTCGACATAATTGGCAACATCTTCTAGTCTAAGAACGCTGTTCGAAAAATTTGCCTCCATAAAAGCAATGCCGCGCTCAATCGGGTCTTGCTTAAAGTTGCGAATACTTGCTTCGGCACCTAAAAATAATTTTTGCACGAACAGGATGAAATTTTGCACCGTACGGTAAAGAACGGTGTCATATAATATGGAATTAAAAATATAACGGTATTCCCGTTCGAAGCTTTGGTCCCCATCAAGATTATAGGTCATCATATATCTTCTCACTTGAGCAAGGATACTGGTTAATCTGATTCTAACCAAAACTGGATCGGGATAGCGCTCTTTTAATTGTAGAAATTCATCATAAAGCCATTTTTTTATTTTTTCTAAGTCACTGTTGGCAAGCATGTCCACCCATTCACGCTGCTCAGGAGGCGCCAGGAAGGGATCGATATGAACCCAATCCGGCGAATAATTAAGTTCAACTACTTGCTGGTATCCCTTATAATAAGTAAATTCGAGCATTTTTCTCGTTTGCAAATATTTTTGATTGAGCGTTAATGGTGACGAGTTCCCCTTATGGACCACAATCGCAAGGGGTTCGGAGAATTCCTCATCCCACTTTCTCATTGCTTTTTGACATTGTTCCTTAATATTAGGGCAGATTTCCTTGAAGAGAAGAATCACCATATCATTTAAAGCAAAAATTCCGGGCACATCCTTGAAAGGATACTCTGTTAAAAAAGAATGTAAGGTAGGTATCGTCTCGATACTTTCTGTTTGGAACGCAGCGATATGGTAGTTCTCTGAGTTCATGGTGTGTGGAATAAAAAGCGCTTCATAAGAAATATCTTTATATGAATTTACATGATAATTGCTGTTAAAATTGTTTTTTATGCCAAGCTTCCTCGACGCCTTCTGATACGCGGACTTAATCTTGGTGGTAGAAAAAGGTTTAATCATTAACTCTAATGCCTGCATATCAATCGCGAGCCTTGCCTTTTCGAAGGTCGCTTCGGCACTTGTCAGCAGTAGAATGGGGTCATAAATTTGCATGAGCTCGCGAAAGCTGGACCATTCCTCCTTGCTGACCATATCCAGCTCCATCAGCACAATATCCGGGGATTCTTTTTCAAAATGAACGATGAATTCTTGAAAATTCGATGCTAGAATTATGTTGGTTACTGGAATGGAGGAAGTTTTCAGCAGCCACTTTAATCCTTCTCGCTCGTTTAAATCGCGGTCGGCAATAAGCCATTTTCCTTCCATCCTCGCTCACCCCTTTCAGAAACATTATACATAAAAAAAGGATCCGGTGGTAAACGATAATAAAAAAGGCTCTTTTCGTAAACTTTGTTGCTTTTAGAACTTATTAAGGGTTACTTACAAAGTTTCTATGCAATTTTCGCAAATGTTCTTACGAAAAGATGCCACGATGAATCATGTTAAACGGGTTGATGATTCTATACGAAAAACGTCGACCTTTGCGAAAATAGCCATGAAAAATGAAAAGGTGTGAGCATATGAGGAAATTTGTTGTTTTTTTCATCGTCCTGTTCGCTTTTTCAATAAATACCCCTATCACAGCGAGCGCACAAGAGCCGATAAAGGGAATTTATGTGAAAGCCGAAAACACGCAAGGTCCAAAGTTTGAAAAATTAATGAATCTGATCAACCAAACAGAATTGAATGCGATGGTTATTGATATAAAGGATGACCACGGCAATCTCACCTTTCAGCCCTCTAAAAATTCACCCTATTATACGGCCAGTCGTCCTTATATTAAGAACTCATCTGCATTAATGTCGACACTTAAGAAAAATAAAGTATACCCGATCGCCCGGATAGTCGTTTTTAAGGACAATGTTTTGGCGAACGCTAACCCCGATTGGTCGTTTAAAACTACAGAAGGGATTTGGAAAAATTCACGGGGTGATTCGTTTACAAACCCTTTTGTCAAAAAGGTTTGGGACTATAATATCGGTATGGCGATTGAAGCTGCCAAAGTGGGTTTTAAAGAGATACAGTTTGACTATGTTAGATTTCCGGAAAAATTTTCGACGTTTGAGGGTTCGTTAACCTACATTGGTAAAAGAGAAGGAAGCAGCCGTGTCAACGCCGTAACTGGATTTGTTAAATATGCGAAGGAAAAATTGAAGCCTTATGGGGTCAAGATGTCAGTCGATACGTTTGGAAATGCGACCGTTATACCGGAAGCACCGGGAATTGGCCAAAATTTCTCCAAAATCGCTAAGAATGTAGATGTCATTTCTGCGATGATATATCCCAGCCATTGGAGCGGCATTTTCGGAATTACCAAGCCTGATTTAGAGCCATATCGTCTTGTTTCCGAATATGCAAAAGTTGAAAAAACCCGATTAAATAAATTGACCTCCCCTCCTGCTTCAAGACCGTGGCTTCAGGATTTCACCGCTGCCTGGCTTGGAAAAGGAAATTATAAAGTGTACGGAAAACAGGAAATTGAGGATCAAATTCGCGCCCTTCATTCACAGGGCGTCAATGAATATTTATTATGGAACGCGGCGAACAACTATACACCAAATGTGGATTACACCCCGTATTAATGAAAAACAATAGGACAAATACCCATTGGTGTGGGATTTGTCCCTTTTCTTTTTAGGTAGTTGAAATGAATAGTTTAGCATCAAGTAAGGATTCTTTAATTAACATGCTCCGGATCTCATCAGGAACTTTAACCTTACTTCTTAATTTTCGATCGATGGTTGTAAGGACTGACTCTGCTGAAACGACAAGTTCTTGTTCATCCCTGATTATTTTTTGTGTCAACGTAAAGCTGGTATTCCCTACGCGTTCTAGCGTCGTTGTGATAAATAGCTTGTCGCCTTGGAATACTTCCTTTTTATAATCAACGCCAATATGTACCGCTACTGCTTCGACACCAAGCAGGATACAAAAATGATACCATTCCTTCCTTGCCTGATCCAAGTATTCATAGAGTTTCACATTATTTACATGACCCTTTTTAGATTCGGCAATGAGTTCTAATTCGGTGTAAGTCAATGGGATAGCTCCTTTCATTTAAGTTAGATCTTATGTAAATATTCTTATTTATACTGTATAACAATCTATTAACATATGAAAGAAAGAATCCATTTTTCTAAATAAGAAAAAAACTGATCTTGTAAATAGATCAGCTTAAAGCGGTCTTTTCTCAATCTTTTTTACTCTTGAAAACATAATCCCCACAACAACACCGAAAATAATGGAAATAAACTTTATTAAACCTGTGGAAAGGGAAAGAAAATTTAGGGTCATTCTGTTGCTTTCATTAACCACTCTTAAAAGAATACCCTCCATCAGCGGCTCGTATAGGATTAAACATGGAATAAGCACTAAGGGAACAGCCAGCCGATTTCGATTAATCATTTTTTTGGTTAAAAATATAAAAATTATCGCAAATAGGATAGCGAAGCCATAAACAAACCAGTTCATATACTGAAGAGCACGGCCTGGCTGATTAAAAAAAGTTAAAATAAAGAGATAGACAATCCATAAAAATGAAACCAACAAAGCTAAAACTTGTGTTCTAATTAAAAATTTCATACTAAACTCTGCCTCAATTTCCTCTAATTTCATACACTTACCATAACCAAAAACAGTGCAATTAACAACACTCACCAGAACTATTTTTCAATAATAATTTAAATATTTCAAAAAAATATAAAAGATTTTTTTCATGTTATAATTCGTGTGAATCTAGAAAAGACAAATGTTTACAGGAGGCGGATATATGGGGAATGAGGCACATTTAAAGAAAAATATTGGTTACGCTGTTGCAACATCTTTGGTGGTTGGTACAGTAATTGGTTCTGGAATCTTTATGAAACCTGGAATCGTCATTTCTTCAACCGGTAACTCTACGCTTGCTCTATGGGCTTGGATTATTGGCGGCATCATAACTTTGGCAAGCGGCTTGACCATTGCAGAGGTTAGTGTGAAAATCCCCAAAACAGGCGGCTTGTATGCGTATATTGAAGAGGTATATGGGAAGTTTTGGGGGTTCTTATGCGGCTGGGTTCAAACTCTTATTTACGGCCCTGCGATCATGGGCGCACTTGGTCTCTATTTTGGTACACTTGTGGCGAACCTGTTTGGTTTCTCTGCGTCAAGTAATACCATCATTGGAATCATAACCATACTCTTTCTAGGCTTTATGAATTTATTAGGCACGCAATATGGTGGATTCATTCAAAACATCTCTACGATCGGAAAATTAATTCCTATTATTTTGATTGCCGTTTTCGGCCTTTTCCAGGGCGATGTTCAAATCATGAATATGGACAGCGGGGTAACACAATCATTAAGCATGGGAGCAGCAGTATTAGCAACACTATGGGCATATGATGGCTTTATGAACGTAGGATATATGGCCGGCGAAATGAAAAATCCCAGCAAAACACTACCTCAAGCTATTATTACAGGGATATTAATTGTTATTGCCGCCTACTTGACAGTGAACCTTGCCATGCTGCATGTCCTGCCTGCGAGTAAAATTGTAGAATTAGGTCCGAATGCAGCAAGTTCCGCAGCTGCTATTCTATTTGGAAAAATGGGCGGAAACCTAATATCCGTCGGCATTCTCGTTTCTATTTTCGGCTGCTTAAATGGGAAAGTTCTTACATTCCCGCGGATTCCCTATGCGATGGCAAAGGATGGATTCCTGCCTGCAGCTAAAACCATTTCTTCCATTCATCCAAAATATAAAACACCGGTGGGGGCGACCTTGCTTCAAATGGCCATCTCTATCATTATGATGCTGGCGGCAGATCCTGACCGTCTATCTGATATAGCGATTTTTACAGTATTCACCTTCTATGCACTATCCTTTGTGGCAGTCTTCTTACTAAGAAAAAAGGCAAATTCCAACAACCAAAATCTTTATAAAGTACCTTTATATCCAATTACACCAATCGTAGCCATCCTTGGTGCCTTATATATAATTGGCAGCACCGTCATAAACAAACCTTTAGACGCATTCCTATCGATCCTTGTAACCATAATCGGAATTCCAATCTACACAATATTAAAATCAAAACAACAAAAGCAACAACCACTATCCAAAGTAAGCTAACACGCAATCAATAAGCTCGTCCACCCCAGGCGGACAAAAACACAAAAATGTCTTTCTATGGTGCCTGACACCACAGAAAGACATTTTTTACTTATTTCTTATATTTAGCTTATGTCCTCAACTTTGAGGATCATTTCTTTTTCGATGTGGCTGGCTCGTATTCCAAATTTAGGTGTCATAGGAGGCAGGGTTTCTCCGAGCAGGATTTTTATTGCCTGGTATGGGAGATTGATTCCTGAAAGGCAGCTAATATGCATTCCGCCGCTCATTCTTGGATTAATCTCAAGCAGCTTCGGTACCCCGTTTCCATATTTCATTTGGATATTGAAAACATAGGGCAATTTATATTCCTCGTGAAAATCACGAGCAAGATTCATCAATTCAAGGCTTTCCACCAGCTCCCTTACCCGGCCATCCCCCTTCATCCTTGGAATTGCCGCATACAGCTCGTCTTGAGACGCCAAGCAATCAATACTATATTCTCTACCATCCAAATATTCCATCACCATTAAATCAGGAAAAGATTCCTGCTGACTAAAAATTTCACAGGCATATTTGTACGGCATCCGAAATCGAATCCCATGCTGAAAAAGCTGCTGAATGGAATCAACCTCTTCCTTAATCACACGAAAACCGTTTGCCCCTTCACCAGTGACTGGTTTAAAACAAACTTCATGTCCTTTTTCTTTCAAAGACTCATATGCCATTTTAAATCCAGCAATATTATTCACAACATAATAATCGGGTATTAAAAAGCTGGGAACCCGCTGAGCAATGGATTGATAGGTGGCTGCTTTATTGTCCACAGTCTCCATTAAATCAGCATCAGGGCAAACCAACACTTTGACACCTATAGCCTCAAACTCCGCCAAACGTTTCGAAATGAGCACATTTTCTTTTCGGGGAATAAAAATATCAATCCCATGCCACTGACAAAAATCAAGACAAAAAGCAATATATTCATCCCCTGACACTTCTGGCTCAATAAATGCGTAATCACAATTTTGCAGATATAGTGCATCCTTATTAGGATGTGTACCATAAATAAGAAATTTCCGACCCTCATTGTTCGCACGAATCAAATCCATGTAATGCGAAACCGTCGTAAACCATCGATTAAACCAAATCTTCATATGAAACCTCTTTCATGTTGTAATTTAGGACTTTTCCATTATGTTCCAACAAAACAAATTTTATAACATGAAAATTATTTTAATAAAAGAAAAACGCTCCTGCGTAACCAGAAACGTTTAAACAACTTTTAACATTCAAGATCATTAAAATAAAGCTAATAGTTCAAATCCCGTATAAATTTTGGCAATATTATTACGATTTACCTTCGATTGAATATTCTTTTCACGAATTTTCCAATTTCTTGAATTGCGTTTCTCGCTTCCGGCAAAAAATCGCCACTCATTTGCCAAACATGCCACATCCCATCCCATACTTTGAACGATACATCGACTCCAGCCTTTCTTGCATTGGCGGCGAGCAGCTCCGCATCACTTTGCAAAATTTCATGATTACCCGCTTGGATAAGCAATGGCGGCAGTCCTGTTAAATCAGCGAAAACAGGTGAAATCAAAGGGTGGTCTAGGGATTCCCCGCCAGCATATTCGCGGGCCACTTTCCATACACCCTCTACATTCAAATAGGGGTCCAAATTTCTGTTTGTTTCATAGCTTTCACCACTGCTTGTTAAATCTACCCATGGTGAAAGGCAAACAATCCCAGCAGGGAGCGGTTCATTCTGATCCCTTAAAACTAAAGCGGCAGCAAGACTTAAGCCCCCGCCAGCAGAATCCCCTGCAACAATAATATTGGAAGCTTGATATCCCTCTTCAAGCAGCCACCGATAAACACGGACGGCATCTTCAATAGCCGCGGGAAAGGGATGCTCTGGTGCCAGCCGATACTCTGGGATCAAAACCTTCGCTCCAGCAGCCTTCCCAATTCCAGCCGCAAGCGTACGATGGGTTTGAACGGAGCAGTATTCATACCCGCCGCCATGTAAATACAGAATCACCTTATCATTAAGAGAATCTGGAAAGGAAATCCACTCAGCATACATTCCTTCTATCTGAATGGATTCAACAATACTGTTTTTAGGCATCCTTAACCTTTTTGAAGCTGCATCAAGTTTTTGGCGTCTTTCTTCAATCCCCACTTCCAGCATCCGTTTTCCCATAACTCTTTTAACAGAAAGTTTAATTACTTTTTCTAAAAAATAACTTTTGAAACTTGTCATGATTCCTTACCCCTCTATAAGCCAACGATTTATATATTTACAT
Source organism: Paenibacillus sp. BSR1-1 (assembly GCF_030403775.1). Lineage (GTDB taxonomy): Bacteria > Bacillota > Bacilli > Bacillales > Cytobacillaceae > Neobacillus. Next base: position 137,363 of record NZ_JAQMWQ010000002.1, on the reverse strand, counting down.
TATACTAGAAAAATCATTATTGCATATTATTTCCAATATTAATTTTTCAAAGATTCCGTAAATTTTTTTTGACCCTTCTTCCATTTCTACCTTCCTGTAGTACAATTGAATTAACTGGTACAACCTTATCCGGAGGTTTTTCATGAATCGTCTTACTGACCATTTAATTATTATATCCTTTGATTGTCTCTCAGCTTTAGATTATCCCATCATTAAAGACCTGCCCCATTTTAAGACCATTCTAAACAACGGGGCCTACGTCCAGCATGTTCAATCCATCTACCCATCTGTCACATATCCCTGTCATGCCACAATCGTGACTGGCAACTACCCAATCCGCCATGGAGTCATAAATAATACCCTGCTCCAGCCTGCAAGGCTTTCCCCGGACTGGAATTGGTTTCGTGATTCCATTCGAGGCACAACCCTCTATGATGAAGTCAAAAAAGCAGACATGACTACTGCAGCGCTGCTATGGCCTGTTACAGCCAAAGCCAATATTGATTTTAATATGCCGGAGATTTTCGCCAACCGCCCATGGCAAAATCAAATTCTTGTTTCTTTAATGAGTGGAACCCCTCGGTTTCAATGGGAATTAAATAAACGCTTCGGACATATACGCAACGGTTTGAATCAGCCTGAGTTGGACGACTTTGTGCTCGAATCAGCAGTAGATACCATAAAAACAAAGAAGCCGAATTTAATGATGATTCACTTTACTGATTTAGATTCCCAGCGCCATTATCACGGTTTTGCCGGCGCTGAAGCGATCGCAGCGATTCACCGCCATCATAATCGGCTTGGAAGAATCCTCGATGCACTAAAGGAAAGTGGAATCGAAGAAAACTCAACCATAGTTGTATTAGGTGATCATAGTGCCTTGGATGAAAATATAGCGCTTCATCTAAATGTTCTTTTGAAAAAGCAAAACCTCATCACCACCAATCCAAAAGGCAAAATAATTAATTGGAAGGCCTACTGTAAAAGTTGTGATGGCTCCGCATATATTTATCTTAAGGACCAGGAAGATCTAACTACAATCCGCGACCTCCAGACACTGCTGGATTCCCTGCTTCAAGATCCTGACTCCGGAATTGAAAAAGTTTTCACAGGTAAACAGGCTGCGGAAAAAGGGGCAGACGGAAATTGTGCATTTATGTTAGAGGCAAGGAAGGGATATTACTTTCTAGAAGACTATGAAGGAGAATATCTCAAATCAATTACACAAGAAGAAGTAACTCTCGATAAAAAATACACCCTGGCCACTCACGGGTATTCACCAGAGAAAGAGAATTATGGAACGATTCTAATGGCAGCAGGAAAAGGGATTCGGCACATCACCCTGCCTGAAATCCGACTTATTGATGAAGGCCCAACCTTCGCAAGATTACTCGGTGTCAGCTTAGGCGATACAGATGGAAGCGTGGTTGAAGAATTACTAGATTTATAAAAAAATAAAGGGGGATACGAGATGAGCCGGATGACAAAGCAAGAAAAAAGCTGGGTTTTATTTGATTGGGCCAATTCTGCCTATTCCATTATAATCACCACTGCCGTTTTTCCGTTATATTTTAAGGCAGCTGCCAATGAGGCAGGACTTGCGGCGGCAACCTCCACAGCCTACTGGGGCTATGCCAATTCGTTTGCGACCTTGCTAATTTCCATTTGTGCACCTGTTTTGGGCAGCATCGCCGATTTCAAAGGATTCAAGAAACGATTTTTCACCTTCTTTTTTGCTTTAGGCATTATTTTTACCTTTTTACTGGCAGTAGTCCCAAGCAACCAATGGCTAATCCTTCTAATCTGTTATATGGTCACGGTGATTGGCTTTGGCGGCACCAATATTTTCTATGATGCTTTTCTAGTTGATGTGACGACCGAAGAACGAATGAATCAGGTATCATCAAAAGGCTATGCGATGGGCTATATCGGCAGCACGATTCCCTTTATTATTGGGATAGCCCTTATCATTCTTGCGCAGCAAGAAATCCTACCTCTTTCCGTTTCAGTTGCAAGCCAAATCTCATTTGCAATCACAGCGTTGTGGTGGGGCTTATTCACCATCCCGATGCTAAGGAATGTAAATCAGGTGTATTATAAGGAACGTGTGCCAAACCCGATTGTGAATGGATTCAAACAATTTTTTGGGACGTTTTCCAAAATTAAACTATATCGCCCGCTATTTCTATTTTTACTTGCTTATTTCTTTTATATTGATGGGGTTAACACAATTATTACCATGTCAACCACATATGGAGCAGATTTAGGTATCGATTCACAAAGTCTATTAATCATTTTATTTGCAACACAAGTCGTGGCGGCGCCATTTGCTGTTTTATATGGGAAACTAGCCGATAAATTTAATGCCAAGACCATGCTGCTCGTCGGTATATTTGTGTATATCGTCATTTGTACGTATGCTTATTTCCTAAAAACAACGTTAGATTTTTGGATTCTTGCGATGCTTGTTGCTTCTTCACAAGGAGGAATTCAGGCATTAAGCCGCTCCTACTTTGCCAAGCTTGTTCCAAAGGATCATGCAAACGAATTTTTCGGCTTCTATAGTATTTTTTATAAATTCGCAGCTATTCTAGGACCTTCACTAATGGGATTTACAGCGTATGTAACAGGAAATACAAACAGCGGAGTATTCAGCTTAGTCGTCTTATTCATCATTGGCGGTCTGATCCTCCTCAGAGTACCAGAAACAACCAACATCTCAAAATCAAATTCTATTTCTCAATAAAAACCTGTCTATGACCTCGTCCACGGCGAGGTCTATTTTTTTAATAAACAAGGGGCTTGTCACCATAATTTCAAATAATTTTCTATATAATGTTACAAACCGATTTTCTTTTTGATTCGTTTATTTTTGTAAAGAGATCAGGGAAATGATGAGGGGGATTGCCTTTTTTATGCAAAATAAGAGTGATGTCGAGTTGATGCAATTAATTAAAGAAAAACATCGCCCTGCTTTAGAAGAATTATATGATCGCTATATAAAACTTGTATACTCGTTCAGTTTAAAAGCGACGAAGGATCCTGATAAAGCCAAAGTGATTGTCCAAGCTGTCTTTATGCGGATATGGACGTCAGATTCGGGGTACAACCCTGAAAAAGGCCAGTTTGTGAATTGGCTTCTCACCATTACACGAAATATCACGATTGACCATCATCGGAAAGATAAAAAGGATGCTGCGTTTGTCTCGATTGGGCAGGAACAATTGGAGCAAATCCCTGGATATCCTGCCAATAATCCCGCTGAGATTGTATCAAGAAAGCTCCTGAGAGAACAAATACAAAAAGCCTATCAATATCTATCAAACAGCCAAATTGAACTGATTCAATGGCTATACTGGGAAGGCTATACGCTCCGCGAAATAGCGGATATGAAACAAGAACCAATCGGCACCATTAAAAGCAGGCTGCATCAAACTCTTAAAATCTTAAGAAATCGTATGGTTACGGAGATGGGGGAATGAAAAAATGACGATTAATCATAGCTGTTCATTGTCCATTGAATTAGTCTCTTACTTGCTTGGCGAAGCAACAGAAGAAGAAATGATTCTATTTGAAGAACACCTTTTAAATTGTTCAGATTGTCGCAATGAAGTCCAAGAAATGCGGGAGGCGTGGAATTTGATCCCTTTTAAATTGGATGATGTTGAAGTACCTTCTGAATTAAAGTCAGAAGTCATGAATGCCATTTTTCAAGATGACAGTTCTAATAATACTACCACCCCTGTGGAAAATAGACCTCGTCCAGATTCTAAACCAATAGGACGTATTCGGCAAACCGTATTTGGAGCTGCTGCTGCAGTCCTTTTATTAACCTTTGGCGGTGTTTTGTGGAATAATTTTCAACTTAGGGAAGAGCTGGCGAATGTAAAAGAAAAAACACAGCTCCCTGCTGAGGTCGTAAAAGTTTATTCATTAAAATCTGCGGATCCCGCTTCAAGCTCCGCACAAGGAAATGCCTGGATCTATCAGCAGGGTGATACAAGACAGCTGGTGTTTAAGGTTCAAGGACTGGCCTCCACTCAAGGTTCAGAAGCCTATCAGGTTTGGTTAATCCATGATGGAAAACGAACCAGCTGTGGTACATTTCAAGTGGATCGGGATGGAAATGGCTTCCTTTCCTATCCCTTACATGGTGATGACTTAGCGTTTGATGCGATCGGAGTTTCACTCGAACCAGATGCCAATGGAACCCAGCCCCGTGGAAAAAAGGTATTAGGTACTTAGAAGAAATAAAGCCCCTGATTCTCGGAAATGAGAATCAGGGGCTTTTTGCTTAAGTATTTTGGTATTCCGTTATTTTTTGATGCTGTTTGTTGGGGATGTTATCACCCAGCCAACAGGCGCGCCGCCAATCCCATGTGTTAATGTTCTACCGTCAATTACGGCAGGCACCTGGTTCGGAGCAATGGTCCCGTCTGTTGTCACGTTATTGTAAATACTCCACTGATTAACATCTTTATCTTTAAAGCTGAACATAAGTGGTTTATTAAACTTACCAATAATCTCATTTGTCTTTGAATCTAATACTCTAAAAGCAAAATTCATAATCACCGTTTGACCGGAAGGAGCATTTGCTTGGAAGTTATCATTATCTCCTTCAAGCACCTGAAATTTTACACCATTATTAAATGCTCCAGATGGAATATCAATTTTAATTCCGCTATGACTAATTTTCGCCGCTTCTCCTGCTTCAATTTTCTTTTCAGCCACTACCTTTGGAAAACCTAATTGCGTAAAATCAGGTACTCCCGCAGCAAAGGCCACCGCACCAAACAAAAGCATAGAAATTAATGATAATACTGTTACTAGGGTGAAACGATTTTTCATAAACAGACATCTCCTTCGTATATCGTATTGGGCTTTCGTTATAAGTTAACGAAATGTTCGCCTATACGGTTCGAAGAAAATAAAAAAAATCCCTGCAGGAAGTTCTCGGTAGAAGAATATTCATGCAGGGGAATATTAAAAATATTAATTATTTACGTACAAATGATACATTCTCTTTTATTCCCCCAGAGCTGGAGACTATTTTAAGTGTACCTCCCTGATTGAGTGCAGGACCCGTACCTCTAAACCTGAAAACACCTAACGTATCTACATCTGCCTTTCCTAATTCACGTTCTCTGGGATTGCCATTCGCATCAGTATCTACCAGATAGATGGTCACCGATACACCTGGACCAAATATATCGGAATTGCCATCCACCCTCCATGTCGATATCCTTGTACGGAATTCTGCAGTAACATTGGAAATATTATCCGGTACTGTGGAAATGCTAACTGCTTTGGTGGACTCGACTATCTTTCCATTAGCACCTTTTACTTGTAATTTGAATGTGTATTTAACATTTTTCTTTGGAAACATAAACGTTGGCTTAACTGGATTTGTCATATCCAGTGTTACTTTTGGATTAATATCTGTCTGTATCCAAGTGTAATCGATGGCATTTTTTGATTTACTGCCGTCCAAGGTGACTAATGTACCTTGAACAACTTTTTGATCTGATCCAACATCTGGGATTGGGTCTGGAATCGCCACATTCTCTACCGTCACTTTTACCGTGCTGGTGGATGTGACTCCATTAGGATTTGTCAGCAACAGTTGAAATTCCAACACACCCATTCCAGTTGCAGCGGTAAACGTCGGAGTTAACGTATCGGCACCTGTTAAGGTAACTGGTTTAGCTCCAGGTGATAATTGTGTCCATTTTATTGTAGTAGTTCCAGGTACAACACCAATCGATTGCGTGCCATCAAGTGTAACTAAATTACCTACCCTGACCGTCAATGGAGCACCAGCATTTGCTACAAGCGGACCAAATGGATCCCCGTCAATATCAACCGGAATGACAACCTCCCCGCCAATAGACGACTTTATCGTAATGGAAGGCGGGACATAATTAGTTGGTATATTCACACCACTCTCGGGAATAACTCCAGGGAAACCTTCAACTGTAAGCTCTGTCTTATTCACTTTATCACTCGATAACGCTTTAACAAAAAGGGATTTATTCCCTATATTATAAGTTGCAGACCCAGTTATTTTATCCACAGGATTAATATCCTTTTTGACAGTAACAGGTTTGTCGGTTTTATTCGTTACTGTTATTAATGGCGGGGTATCCCCTGTAAAAGGAATTCGTGCAAAATATTTGCCATTCGCCCCCCTCATCCTGATAGGGAGATCTCCTGGTTTATTTGTGGTAACATCAATGTCGTATGCTTTATCCTCTTCAGTTGAAGCAAAAACATCGACTGTGCCTCCATCTAATGCTTTACCATCCTGATCAACATTACGGCTATACGTTGCCCTTACAACATCTACACCTGCTTTAGTCGCTAATTTCCCCATCAGACTGAACTGGTCTGTTTCGGCACAGTTGTCGCCACAAGAACCTTTTCCAATTCCGACACCTTCTACTTTGAAAAAGTTCTGATTATTGTAGCCGCCGGTAATTGCATGATCCCTGTTGGGATCTCCGACATAGCCTGGCGGTGCATCCTTATCCCATTTTAAAAATCGTCCGATACGACTGTTCATGGCCGCAGTAAAGCCGCCAGTGGTACCAATGTCTTCTACAAATCTTATTTCCCCATTTGTAGGATCTTTTTTATCGGCTGCAGTAGCTACCAATTTATCAACGCCATATGGATGGGTGATGGTGTATGTGTTTCCTGTCACTAGTCCATCAATTCGAAAACGAACTCTTCCGAAAACAATCTGGTCGCCATCTTGCGGGATTCCATTAGCCCAAGAGGCTTCAAGAGCAAAGGTACCAACTGCTCTTCCTCCATTCGGAAGATCGATTACTGAACTTGCTAACTGGTAAAAGCCTTCTTCTGGAAAATTATTATTTTTGAGAGAAATGGGCTCATCTGGTCTAGGAATCTCCTCAGGTATTAATGCGCAATAAGGGTCGTTTACATCAAGACAAAGCTGCAGCCTGGTGTCAGCGCTGTCCTTGTACCATACAGGAAATCCATTATCCTCATCAATTGGCCCGTATGATTTCAATTTAAAATCTGGCTTTTGAATTGTTTCGGCTTTAGCCCAAAAAATACCTCCGCTAAGCACAACTAGCACTGTTAATATCATAATAAATAATCGGTTTAAAGGATTTCTTTTCCGCTCTATTTTTTTTCTAGAATGAATATTTTTTCTAGGTTCCAACCTTAACCGCCCACCTTTACAAATGGAAATATGTTTCGAAAAATTACTTCAAAATGGGTAATTTAACTAACCTTATCTCTTACTTCAACTGGTTTACTGAAACCTGGATATTCTTTTCCTATCTTATTAATCTCGATTCTTACATTTTGAAACAAAGGTTCTATGAAACTCAAATCCTCATTTTTTATCTCCAGATATTCGTTAGGCTGCAAAGTTTTATAGCTAAACATGTGACCAGTTTTATTGTGCTCTTCCTTTTTACTCCATAACGTTTTTACTCTTGATGGACTAGTGATTATTTCCTTACTATATAACGATTCATTACCATAACGATCGACCGCGGTAACGGCATAATAATAATTTTTTGGCGGCAGCGGATCTGTTTCAGTAAATGAATTCGTGTTGATAATCTCCCTATTTACCTTCTTAAATTCCTTTTCAAGAATCGCTTTCCGATAGATGTTGTAACCGACAATATCCTTGCTTACTAAGCTATCCCAAACGATGGTTTTGGATTGTTTCCCTTCTCTAACATTTAGAGGTGGACTAGGCTGTCGGTCAGGAAGCGGGAGCAATTGGCTTTTCGGCTTGTCATGAATGCGGATAATTCCCCATAAGCCACCTTCCAAATATCGTCTCAGCTTCATCTCGCGATAGAGATAATCACCTGCCGGATTTAGGAAACCTTCTTTTTGAATCGGAATAATATCGAGCGATTCTCCGGTAGTCAGCGATCCCTGACTCGAAACAAGCTTGGAATTAGAATCCGTCCACTGATAATGCCAGCGATTGCTATGAAGGGTAAAGACACTTCCTCTCGAGCGGTCTGCTGTCTGCATTACTCTTAAACGTATTGGGTCCCCTACATAGCCTTCTGGAATCGGAGTTGAAGGATCACCATGAATAACCGAGCTGAACACGAGTGACTTATCTGGGTTGCTAGCCAGACGATGTTTAAACGGCTCAGAGCTATAATTAATCCCTTTTTCACCACGGTCTTCCATATCAGCATGTTCACCCGTTTTTGGATCCACTTCACCAGGGGTTGGCGCACTGCCATCCTTTCCAATTGTAAAAAGTCCATCTGAAAACATAAGCGCCTGTTCCCTGAAATCAGGTTTATCAGGGACAACGATATCAGCACGAGCGCCGGATAATAAGGTTTTCCCGGTCATCGGATCTCTGTACTGAGAACCCTTCGGTTCTATGATGAGCGACCCATAGGCGCCGTGCAATCGATGACTGCGAATGTCCCCATAATCATAAAGGATTGTGCCCCCGTACTCTTTGTCTGCATACCAATTATAGGTAATGACTTCTCCTGGACCGATGGTTTGATCATAGTTATAGCCTATAGTTGCACCATCCGATCCCTGTACATCGTATTGGACCATTTGCGGGTGAAGGGAAATACGGTTAGAATTTTTCCAATATACTTGCCCTGCCATTAGCAGGTCTGGGTCATTCTTATTTACTGGCGGTTTAAACGGCAAGTTGTTTTTCAACGTCACTTGAATGCATTCACCTTCATTAGCCCGGATAACAAGGGGCTCGGCACTTTTTTGACCTTTTAGAATGGAGGAAACATCCTGGGTTAAAGCAAACATGATTCCAAATGGATCATGGTCCCCCGCTTTGTTATACTGAATATCCTTCATAAAAGCAGTCACATCAAATTTTTTCACTGGTGCCGAAGGCGGGCATGGATTACCGGTACTCTTCGGTTTTATCGGATTACGATTGGTTTTTTTCATTTGTTTCATTTTTTCCGGGTCCGTTTTCGTTTTCAAAGCTGGTCGGTCCGGCAGGCTCTTCAAACCGGCATTTTGCTCGCCCCAAACCCTAACAAATCCCCATAATCCGCTCCATAAATCTTCGATTGGCTGGGATGACCATAGATAATCCCTTTGTTTGACACCGACCGGATTTGGCTGTATTTCCATGGAAAACTGCTCTGACATTCCAATGGATTGGGTCGATGTTATCTCTGAATCCTTGTTTCCCGATTCTTTTTTCCAGCTTAATCCATGGATATTAAAGTTATGCTGTGTTTCATGGGCGCCTTGTATTAACCGGATTTTAATCGGATCGCCAGGGTAGGCTTCAATAATAGGTGTTTGCGGGTCACCATGAACCCAGGAACTGAATACATAGGCTGGATCCGCATTATTTCTTCTAAAGAATGGTTCATTCGAGTAATTGACTGCGGCATATCCATGGGCTTTATATACTTGGGATGGATCTGACTCCAACGGAAGTAAATTTCCATTTTTATCCCACATCCGGGCAAAATCGTGATATAGGAGAACCTGCTCACGAAAATCCTCTTTATCAGGCGGGACAATCATCGCTTCCGTTCCCGATTGAATTTCCCGTCCTGTCTTAGGATTCAGCCATTTTGAGCCTTTTGGTTCTACTATTAATGTCCCGAACGTCCCATGAAAGCCTTTTTCGCCAGCTGACATATGGTCATGGAAGAAAATATTCCCCTCTTCATCGGCATACCAGCGATAACGAATTTTTTCACCTGGAAGAACACCTTGATTATAGTTCCAGCCGACCGCTGTTCCATCTGATCCAAGCGGATCAAAGCCGACAAAATGGATATGGATTGAAAGCCTGTTAGGGTCTTTAGCCTTATACAAATGGTTTTCCAATGTCACTTCGACGCAATCCCCTTCATTGGCGCGAATGACAAGAGGGCGGGGCCTTAAGGTTCCGTTTAAGATCTTGGCCTCATCTTCTGCTAGGACATACATCCTGCCTTCCTTGTCATGATCTCCTGCGTTATTGTAGACAATGTCCGTTTCAATCCCTACAATGTTATATTTTCGAACGGGAGCATTCATTGGACAGCGGTCAAAATTGGGAGCACCTGGAACCAATGCCCCTAATGCGGCTTTTTCACCCTCTGTTGGCGGGCGCAGCTCAGGATCCGGCGGCTTAGGAGCTTGTTTCCCTAATTCTCCCGGAATGTATTTCGGAAATCCTGGGTTCGCTTCGGTAGGACTTTCTGGGGCCTTTCTGTCCTTAAGCGGCAATAAATCCGGTTGTAATTTATCAAAAACCCTTAACAATCCCCACATTCCTTGTAAATAATGAGGAAACAAATGACAATGCCATAAATAATCACCTGGTGCCCCTTTACCATCCTGAATATATCCGGCATTATTGGTCAAATCGAGTGTTTCGGCACTCCCGATATTCAGAGTTTCGGAGTCCACCGTATTGGTCTTTTTCGTTTCACTTTTCCAGCGGTGTCCATGAAGATGGAACACATGATTTTCATCTTGATTGGCCCCAATTATTCTAAATTTAATCGGATCCCCAATATAGGCAGGGGTAATCGGGGTTGCAGGATCTCCATATACCCATGAGGAATAAAACATCGTAGCGTCTTTTCCATCTTTGGTTAATGCGTTTTGCATTCGTTCATCTAATGGCTCAGCCCGGTAATTAACCGCATAAAGCTCTTTTTCGATGCCGTTCACTTCCTGCCCGTCTCCATCTGGAGGCTCTGGAAGAGGGTTTTCCTCTTGCGGTTTAGGTGGAGCAGGTTTAGTACCGCCGGCAATTGCGTCAATACCATCATGGAAAAATAAAGCATATTCTCGAAAATCTGGTTGATTAGGGAGTTCAATATTGGCGTATAGTCCACTCTTGATCTCTTTCCCCGTTTGCAGGTCCGTCCACTTGGCTCCTTCTGGTTCTACAATTAAAGCGCCGAACAAGCCATCTCCCATAGTTCCTTTACCATGGGCAGGATCGGTAAAATAAGTAAAGTCTGCACCATTGGAAAAAAGGAACGTACCTTCTTCATCGGCATTCCAACGGTAGTGAATTTCTGTGTTTGGAGCGGCGGTGGAATCGGGATTAAATCCGACGGCCGTTCCGTCCGATCCCTTAACATCATAGCCCACTCCTTGAATATGAATCGAGGACTTCTCTTTTAACTTATTGGTAAAAGTAACCTCAATACAATCACCCTTATTCGCCCGAATGGTAAGTGGCTGCACTTCTTTGACCGGTTTGCCGGGATTCCTGGCAATCGAGCTTTGTATTTCATCAGCCTCTTCTTTTAAGGCATAAATCTTGGCATCAGGATCATGGTCTCCAAATTTGTTGTATACCATATCTATATTGAGAGCAACTATTTCGAAATAACGAACGCGTGAGGCTGGTTCGCATTTATTTTGTAAATTTTTTGTCAGTTCAGTTAAGGTCGGGGCTCCCCCCTGCGCTGAGTTAGTTCGCAAAATGGGATAGTTTTGTTTGTTTGGTTGTGATGGATCATGGTGGTTGGATGAAGAGACTTGAGCACTTGAAAGACTTTGATTGGATGCGGCCACAATCTTTGGTGCCTGGCTCGTCTTTTCAAGGGCTAGCATCTGTGGTGGCTGAGATGATTTTATAATATAACCTACAGAAATTGCAGAAATGGTCAATAAAATAATTAAGCTAAATAAAAGTAGAAACAGCGACTTTTTATTCAAAATTGACCACTTCACCTTCTATTAAAATGATAAAAATTTCCCAATAGCAGGTCAAAAATTAATAGCATAAATAAATGATTAAAACACTACAAAAATTTATATGATTAGGACTTATCTAATATTACTTTTATCATCCTTCCGGCTATATTGTTATTGTTACAGAGAACATTAGTCCTAAATATATTGTGAGAATAAAACTAATAGCAAAAACAACGGTAAAGACGACACTCGTTTTTTTAAAGCTTTAAAGGATGAGGGATAAAAATAATCCCTCCTTCGGCGGGGGTGGAAGCTGTTAGCTGCGTATGCGCACTCGCAATAGATGGGATCAACAAAAAGGCTGTAAAAAATAATACCATTAATTTTCTCATAAAATACACCCCCTTCTTTGTTCCTAGGAATTTAGAAAGATTATCTATTTAAATTCTCACAATCTATTACAAATCCTCCATAAATCAGAAAATTATGATAAGTAAATTTATTCAAAATAAAAGAAAACTAGTACAAATGTCCTTAAAAAAGCCCCCCTATCGCCTGGGAGGCTGTCTGCCAACGATTACTTAACTGTAATCGGAATCCTGCCATTTATAAGAAACGCATCGCTCAAATGATGTCTATATTCTACTTGAGCAAATGTATTCATTGGTTTTTCAGTCCTGAATAAAACATCACAGCGCTGTGCCGTACTCATCTCAAACGGTGTACCGGCCTTAAGCGTGTATGGATGATTATATTTACCAAACGGAGGAACACCAAAGGAACGTCCATCACAGGCAATCACGACGACATCCACCGGGAACGTAATATTGATTTTCACATATGCGGCACATAGCATCCGAACTAGGACTGTCTGGTTGATTTTTGCATTGATGGAAATCTGCATTCCCTCAACTCCGCTATTATAGGCGGCAGGTACGGTCACACCAGAGCGCATAGTCGCAGTCCCCCCTACACGGCCAGGGAAATATTCGCCGGTAACTACAAAATAATCTGGATTGTAATCATTAAAGGCAAAGAAATTGTACTTTCCAGAGCCATTAAAGTGAAATTCATCATTGATACCAGGTTCATCCCCATGCTCAGGGAAGGTCTGGTGTGCATCCTGTGCCTGTTCACGCCAGACGGAATCTATATCGTCAATAACCCATAATGCCTCGACATCATATGGAACCGTCATCGCATGTGGATCACCGCTTTCAAGACTGCCCCCAACAAATCCAGGGAATTTCGGGAAATTTGTAAGATTTGCGGCTGTCCGACGTGGATAACCCCCTACATTTTTTCCATCCTTTGGGTCATACGCATCAGGCGGCTCAATGATAAGAAAACCATATAAGCCATACTCAAAATGCTGAAGAGTGTTCCTATGACAATGGTAAAAATAACTGCCTATATGATTCGGCTGCCATTGATAGGCGTAGTCTCCTATTTCCATTGAACAGTGCCCTACCCCATCATTTATAGCTGTTGGCTCAATCCCATGCCAGTGAACGGTATGAGGAGGCTGCCCATGTCCTTTAACCTGTCCATGATAAATAACACCACGGGGGACACGGATCGTTGGACCTGGAAAGATTCCATCCGCTGCTTCCGGGACATCAGGATTGGCAATTAGAAAGAATTCCAGTTTCTTGCCGTCCCACGTTTTTAATTCCGTGCCATGCATCAAGTCAACCCTTTGCGTGTTCGGAATCTGCATCGTGGCACCCGGAATATTTGCTGCAACAAAGGCAGGGACAGGATTTGTCGGCGCTAAGAGCTCCGGCGTGGGCGGACTGGCCTTAGGCGGATTAAATGATTTTACCCAGCTGGCTTCATGGCCTTTAACTGACCTGCGTGGGATTTGATAACCTGGTTTTGATGATGACATAGCATTTCTCCTTCGCCCATTCATAAATATTTTTCAAGACTATGAATCTATTTCTTAGTTTCCGTGTGATTGGTGTTCATTCTTTACGGGATCAGTGTTAATCGGGTTATTGATTATCTGCGTTCGTGCATTAGTGTTTGTGGTATTGGATGTCATGGTATGAGATCCATCCATTCCCATTTCTGGTCCTGCAGCAGTTCCTGTTTCGACCGGACCATGATAGGTTGGAGCATTCGGAAAAGTCGTTACTCCTCCAGGTGTATTCCGATCTCCAATAAAATGAAGTCCACTCATCATTCCCAGGCCGTAGTTTCCGCCCTGCGAAGATTGGCTTGCTTCCGAGTGGTCATGCATGGGATAACAAATTGGTGATAGTTGAACAGCGAGATCATAATCACCGACCTTTTCACCAATGTCTGGCAAGTGTATGTTTAATTCCTCTGTAGGCGGCCAGACAGGGTGAGGGGTCGAACCGACAATCCTTGGATTCGGGATGGACATTAACGGTTTATCAGGAAGCCCGATTCCACGCTCATTCGGAACATCAGGCGGACGAATAAACGGAACGGCCCATTCATATATCTCCAGCGGATCAACCGTTAAAGTGTCCATCCAAATGGGATTCTCTTGAACAACGCCATTTACCCCAATTCGGTAGACGTGGTTTGCATGAATGTGTAAAGAATGCATGGACAGCCCTGCGTTTAAAATCCTGACTACAACTGGCTCTCCAACCCTATGGTTCGGGGTAATATAAGGATTATGGGCCGCAAACCAGCCTGAATGTCCATTAATTGTGAAGAATTCAGGTTTTTTGTTTAATCCATCCGGCCTGTATCGGTCAAATTGAAAAGCTTTCATGAACTGGGCAGCCGGATAATCTTTTCCAGGTGTATATTTCCCTACCTCTTCAAACAAACGGGAGCTCGCCTCATGAAGCACCCAAACATATTGTCTAAATGCGGGGGTATGGGTGGCATCATCCCCTGCCTCCCATGCTATTCCAGGAAAATGTTCAGTTGAACCAAAATCATCGAATAACTGTTGGACAGACGGAGTTGGATTAGAATATGGGGTGAAACGGTGCCCGCTCACAGCCTTACTTGGCATGACTACTAATGCCCCGTGAAGTCCCATCACCCGGTTTACAGGTGCGTTTAAATTATCATAATATAAATAAGTACCCGCTGTTTGCGGCGTAAATTCGATTGTTTTTGTTTCTCCTGGACGTATAGGTCCACTATCAACCAATCCGCTTATGTAAAACGCATGAGGTTCATCGAGGGAATTGGTTAGTGTAACTTTTACGGTATTGCCAGCCGTTGTAAAAATATGAGGACCTGGAACCTCTGCTGGGAAAGTTTTCTCTTTATAAAACCAAAAATAACATTGTGCCTTATTTATTGAATTGTGCGTAACCATATCCTTTACGGCATCCGTTATAGTAAAATTAAGTTCCTGAACTAGTTTTGTAGTGGTGGCAAGCAACGGGTTTTTGGAGATCCATGAAGGCATGACGCTCCCTACAATTAATGATGCAATGCCGCCTCCCGCATACTTTACAAAATCTCTTCTCTTCATGTTTTCCTCCTTTAAGCACATAAAAGATCAGATTTTTTCTTTTTCCTCATGGTGGACTAGGGGCCGTCATCAGTAAGGTCAAACCTCCCTATTAAAAAATGCTCCAAAAGGACTATTTTATCTCCTGGAGTGCACACTCTCTTTTCTATTGTTGGATTTTTTTCTATTTGACGGTACTTTATAACTATTCAGCGCTACTTGGGAAAATTACTAATTTAATTCCGAAAGTTTTATAGGTCGATTTTACTATTATCAAAAAAATAGAATGACCCCTGGCTTTATTTCCGGAGTCATTTATTTTACTTTATAATAGGTATCTGAATAGCCTTCTTTCGAATTTGGAGATTGTTCGACCAGGAATAGGAGTTGGGATTGGTTTAGTGGATAAGCATAGGCCTGATAGGTTTCACTTAAAAAGTTATATCTAGTTTTCTTTATGGCAAAATCAAGATGGTATTTTTCTTCTAAATATTTTTCCATATTCATCTCTTGTTGTTGTTTCTCCCATGGTGTTCCATAAAATTGTGAGTATACATAAAAGCTAAATCCGAGTAATAGCAAGGATACCAACCATAAAATTATTTTTGTGGCCTTAATACACCTCACCTCACAATTATCTGAATATTTAAAATATAATATTCGACGTTTTTTTGAATTATTCCTTCCCTCTTCGCATTAGGACAGACAGAAAAATTCAAAAAAACACGAACCCTCCGGTTCGTGTTGTTGTGATCTTTATTTAACATCGTATCCTTGATCATCAATGGTTTCTTTAATGGTGTTTAAGGATACGACATTAGCGTCAAATTCTACATCAACTTGTCCCTTGTCAAGTTTAACTGCCACTTTTTTAACTCCTTGAAGAGCTCCGACGCTGCCCTCTACGGCTTTCACACAATGACCACAAGACATTCCGCTTACATTTAACGTTACATTTTCCATTTTGATTCCTCCATTATTTTTTCATTAATTTTTGGATTGTTGTCAAGACCTCATCCAAAACCTCATAATCCCCATCTTGGATTCGCTCTACGACACAGCTTTTCATATGTCCTTCAAGTAATAATTTGGCAACACTATTAAGTGCTGATTGGGTGGCGGAAATTTGGTTGATTACGTCATCGCAGTAGGTATCTTTCTCGATAAGTCCCTTAATACCGCGAATTTGGCCTTCAATCCGGTTTAACCTTGTAATCAGATTGTTCTTCACTTTATCTGAATGGTGGCTTTTCCGATGGCTCCCTTCAGGTTCACAGCAGGATTCTTCTTCTTTGCCAAGATCTAAAGACATCAAGACCGCCTCCTTTTTTGTTATTATATCATACCCCGGTACCGTATTTCGAAGATCGTGTGACATTATTTGTTCGAATTTATTATATTATTTTCTTTTCAACTCATACCAATATTAGAGTTTAACTCTTTGTAGTCTCAGTGCGTTTAAGACTACGGAAACGGAGCTGAAGGCCATTGCTGCACCGGCCAGCCATGGTGCGAGAAATCCGATTGCGGCGATTGGTATTCCAAGTGTGTTATAACCAAAGGCCCAGAAAAGATTTTGCTTGATATTGCTGATGGTTTGCTTACTCATATAGATGGCATCGGCAATGCTAGTTAAATCGCCCCTCATTAAGGTTATATCGGCAGCTTCCATTGCGACATCTGTTCCAGTTCCAATGGCCATTCCGATATTAGCAACAGCCAATGCAGGCGCGTCATTGATTCCGTCGCCAACCATAGCAACAAGTTTTCCTTCCTGCTGCAGCCTTTTGACTTCAGCCGCCTTTCCTTCTGGCAACACTTCGGCAATTACAGAGTCGACACCCACTTCATTCGCAATCGCATTGGCTGTGCGAATGTTATCACCTGTCATCATGATTACTTCTAAGCCCATAGACTTTAATTTCTTTATTGCTTCTTTTGAAGACTCCTTAACAGTGTCGGCTACCGCTACAATTCCAGCAAATACGCCATTAATCGCAGCCAGCATGGCTGTTTTTCCCGTTTCCTCTAGTTCGAGCATCTTTTCGGAAGATTGGAAAGGTATTCCGAATTGATTGAGTAAATTACGGGTTCCGATTACTACTTCCATACCTGCGACTATCGCCTTTATTCCGTATCCCGGAATCGCTTCGAACTCAGTTGGGTCAACCAACTCAATTCCCTTTTCTTTAATCCCTTTTACGATTGCTTCTGCAAGAGGATGTTCAGACTGCTTTTCAGCCGAACCAACCAAGTGCATAAATGTTTCATGATCAAATGGTCCTTCCACAAAGACATCTGTTAATTCTGGTTTTCCATTTGTTACCGTTCCTGTTTTATCAAGGACGATTGTGGTGATCTTATGTGTCATTTCTAAGTGCTCGCCGCCTTTAAATAAAACGCCGGCTTCTGCCGCACGGCCGGATCCAGCCATTATCGAAGTTGGTGTCGCAAGTCCCAGCGCACATGGACAGGCAATGACAAGCACTGCAATCATTTTTTCTAAGCTTTCCGCAAAGTTTCCTGGGCTGACCCAAATAAACCAAATGAGGAATGTTAAAACCGCAATTCCAATGACAATTGGTACGAAAATTCCTGAAATTTGATCGGCCAACCTTTGAATTGGAGCTTTCGACCCCTGGGCTTCTTCCACCACTTTTATTATTTGTGCTAAGGCCGTATCCCGGCCAACCTTCGTCGCTCTGATTTTAATAAATCCGTTTTTGTTTATGGTGGCGCCAATCACTTGGTCTCCGATTGTTTTATCAACTGGAACACTCTCACCTGTCAGCATGGATTCATCAAGGGTCGAACGGCCTTCGATAATCTCGCCATCCACGGGGACCTTTTCACCTGGTTTTACAAAAATGATATCGCCAACTATAACTTCTTCGATGGCTATGGCTTGCTCCTGGCCATTTCTAAACACTGTTGCAGTCTTTGCCTGGAGACCCATTAGCTTTTTAATGGCTTCAGAGGAGCGGCCCTTTGCCCTGGCTTCGAACAATTTACCTAAAATAATCAGCGTGATGAGAATAGCACTGGTTTCAAAATAGAGCTCTAAAGAATGCTGCCCCTTTCCAATTGAGAGGATAGATACATACAAACTATAGAAATAAGCGGCTGATGTTCCAAGTGCAACGAGGACATCCATATTGGCACTTCCATTTCTAAGTGCTTTATAAGCGCCCAGATAGAATTGCTTTCCAACAATAAACTGTACAGGAGTAGCCAGGGCTAATTGCACCCAAGGATTCATTAACATTTCCGGCAGATAGATAAACGAGGTAAATTCAAAATGACTAACCATCGCCCAAAGTAGCGGAAAGGATAAGATTAGTGAAAAAATAAATTTGCCTTTTTGTTTTTCGATTTCATGTTGGCGAGTGTTAGTGCTGTTATCTTCCGTTACTACGCCATATCCGAGATCATTTATTTTTTTAATAAAATTATCAACACTTGTTGCTGCAGAATCATATTTGATTGCCGCTTTTTCAAGCGCCAGGTTTACATTTGCTTCTTGAACCCCATCTAGTTTGTTTAACCCTTTTTCAATTCGGTTCGCACACGCCGCACAGGTCATACCTGTTATCGGTAATTGAATTTCTTTTAAATCAGAACTCATTTTTCTTTCCTCCAATCTATTTGGAATTTCTTTATTATTTATCTTATATTTATATACTATACCCCCCTACCCTATTTGGTCAATAAAAAATAAAATATTTTTCCGGATTTTTTTCAATACGTACTGATAAATTTGTTGTTGATTTGCGCTCCAGGCGCTTCGCTTTCCGCGGGCGTGCAAGGAAGCCTCCTCGTCGCTTCGCTCCAATCAACAAGTGTAAAAAAATCAAAAGTGCCTTAGACACAACATTTAAATAAAAAAAGAGCTAACAGATAGCCCTTTACCTCTTCATAACCCCCACAATTATCGCCCCAATAATGGCCCCTATTGTGGCAGAGCCAAGAATCATAAAATAGATAATGTCTCCCAATGCTGACATCTCTTGACCTGGAAAGATCCAAGCTTTTATCCCTATAATGAATGTCCCTATTAGGAATAGAAGGGCAGGAATCCATTTCGCCCATTTGGACTTAAATTTCAACAAAAGGAATGGTAACAGGAGTCCAAAAAGAAAAATTATAAAAAAGAACATAGGCGTTCTTCCTTTCAGATGTTGACTTATTTCTTACTATATTAGACGCTCTTATGATTTGACTGTTTCATTATTCAAGACTGTCCCAATGCCCATTTTTAACAATACATGCTCTTAAAGGAAGGATTTGGTTCAATCTTTAAGCATGCACGAGGTAATTTATTGAGGTTCCATCTCAATCCACTATACCCCGCCACACCCCTTTATATCGACTTTGTGCATTCAAAATCTGAATGCTAAGATTAAAACTGTGCACGACAAATAATCGCTCAAAGCGAAATTAACCGGAGGGATTCGTTATTCATTATTTAAAGCTGAATTACACAAATGAAATGGAAAAAGCGATGATGAAAGCCCATGGAGTTTGTTACGAGGTTTATCAGAGGAACCATCGAGTCAGGATGAAGGTTGAAAAACGAAGTGAGCGAGAGCATCAAAAATACCAGCGAACACTTACAGAATTAGACCGGAAATTACACATAAATTATATAGGAAAAAGGGCAAACGGGATTACATTTTGATGGTCTTGGTAACCAAAGGATAACTTAAACATAAAGAAGGGTCACGTAGAAAACTTCTACGTGACCCAATTATTTTGGTCCCCAATACCCTTGTGTAGATTAATTGACTTCAAAAAACGTTCATGCAATACTTGAACTACATTTCAGGTATTTATGCCTAATGAAACCTTACTAAGGGAGGTTTTTATGAATCAACGGATCATACGTTTTACGCTAATGATTACTCTCTATTCAGCGTTAACGTTTTATATTGGCTGGAATGGATGGGTTTGGCTTCACTCCGCATTTGGACTTCAGGACAAATGGATATATGGATTCATTGTTGGACTAATATCTTTTTCCTATCTTATTGGTTATTTTCTGAAAAAAATCGCCATTTTTAAAATAGTGGGCGCATATTGGTTTGGCTTCCTTCAATACGCTGTCCTTTTCCTTCCACTTGCGAACCTTGTTGGGTTGATTTTGATATTTTTCAATTTCCCTTCACTTGCTGTCGTTAATTGGATTGGAAGTATCGTATTTTCGGCATTTCTTATTGTGTTTATATATGGCAGCTATAACGCATACAGCCCGATTGTTCGTAAGTTTTCTATTTCCATTCCAAATCAAGCAAGTAATCTTTCGAATCTTAAAATCGCGATGGCATCCGATATGCATTTTGGCAGATTGTCAGGTTTAGAGCATGCCAGGAGGCTTGTTCACGAAGTGAACTCCCTCAATCCCGATATCATCTTATTGCCGGGTGACATCATTGACGATGATCCTGAGCCATTTATCCAAAAGAAAATGGGAGATGTATTGAAGCTGCTATCTGCTCCATTAGGCGTATATGGGGTTCTAGGAAATCATGAATATTATGGAGGCGGAATTCCACGGTTTTTGCAGGAAATGGAACAGATCGGCATTACTATATTACTAGATGAAGTAATCACCATTGCTGACAGCTTTTATTTAGCAGGCCGGAAAGACAAAACCGATCGTAATCGAAAGTCTATTTCTGACTTATTATCTGATATACCTAATACCCTTCCGATCCTAATGATGGATCATCAACCATCGGATCTCATTCAAGCAGAGAAAAATCAAGTTGACCTTCTATTGTCAGGGCATACTCATCGTGGACAATTGGCACCAAACCATCTCATAACAAGGAGAATGTTTGAAGTAGACTGGGGTTACTTGAAGAAAAATCAGCTTCATACGATTGTGTCATCAGGCTTTGGTTTTTGGGGTCCTCCGCTTCGAATTGGCAGCCGTTCTGAAATTATTCAAATTGATGTATCCTTTATGGAATCAAAATAATTGCCATTTCAATATATTTAATAATTTTTCCATTTTTCTGATATTTTTTCTCGCATTCTTTACTTTCCATCATATATAATAGATAAAATAACATTTTTGAAAGGTGTTGGTTAATTTGGCAAATCATTCTGAATCAAAAAAAATCTCGGTTAATTCTACAATTTCTTTAAAAGGAATTGTTAAGGCCATATTTAACGATACCATTCACGTTCAAATTGGCGGAAAAATTATTACCCTGCCAACCTCAGATTTCCTTTTGGAAAACAAGTTAAGTAAATAGATTAAAAGGCGATATCTCTTCACAGAGATGATCGCCTTTTTTAATTCTTCAACTCTGCTGTTTTTTGATAACAGTCACACGTTAGGATATGATCATTTACCATTCCAACAGCCTGCATAAACGCATAACAAATCGTAGTGCCGACAAATTTAAAACCGCGTTTTTTTAAATCCTTGCTTAATTTGTCACTGATTTCCGTGGATGCAGGGACATCTTTTAATTCCTTAAAGTGATTTTGAATTGGTTTGCCACCCACAAAGGACCAGATATACTGACTGAAGGAGCCAATTTCCTCTATGATCTTCAAGTACGCCTTTGCGTTGGTAATTACCGCATTGATTTTCAGCCTATTTCTAACTATTCCTTCATTCAATAAAAGCTCCTCAATCTTCTTTTCATCATATGTAATAATTTTTTCTGCTTCAAAATGATCAAAAGCCTTCCGATAATTCTCCCGCTTTTTCAAAATCGTATACCAGCTTAGACCAGCCTGGGCTCCCTCAAGATTTAAATACTCAAACAGCAAACGGTCCTCATAGACAGGCACTCCCCACTCCTCGTCATGATAATGGATATATAATGGGTCCTTATTTACCCAGCCGCATCGATTCAAATTTTCCACTTCCCTAATTGTTTAATTCCTTCTATTATCATTGATTTCCTCGTTATTATCTAGTCCGAATTCTAAAGACTGATACATTCCATTTTCTTACGTTAATCAAAATAATCTAAAAAATAAAAATACTCCTTCTCATTTTAACTAACTTATGATAGTGTATATAACAGAAAAAGGATTGACTGCACCAAGAAAATTAAATGAAGGATTCCCTTCATTTGGAAAGGACGGAAGAATGGAAAATGTCTCTTTTCAACAATTGGTTCGGAATAGGTTCTCCGACTTATCTGCAGGTCAAAAAAAAGTGGCCAAATATCTGAGTGAAAACCTCAACCAAGCCGCCTTCAAAACGGCCTTTCAGATTGGCCGGCAGGCAGCTGTAAGTGAAACCACCGTAATACGATTATCCTATGCATTAGGATTTGAAGGTTTTAGCGAAATGCAAACGACGATTCAACAAGGGCTCCTTCAGGAGAATCAAGCAGATTCTGAAAATAATAACCGCTTGTCTTTCAGAAACAGCGACCCGTTTAAAAGAGTAATTTTAAATGAGATCCAACTCTTAAAGCAATTAATTAATCGATCAAATGTCGAGGAAATTTGGAAAGCCGTTGATACCATTATCAAGGCAGATCAAGTGTTAATCGCCGGACATATGCTTTCTCATGCAGCTGCCTACTGGTTTTCCTATATGCTCAGCTCCATTAGAGATCATGTAACATTATGTTCACCTACTGGAGAATTTCTAGAAAAATTTTCAAACCTTACGAAGGACTCAGTAGTGATCGTTTTTTCCTTTCCGAGATACTCCAATGACACGATTAAATTAGCTGAATATGTAGCTGAAAATGATATATGTTTAATTGCCGTAACCGATCGCCTGCTTTCACCTGTTGGAAGAATTGCAAATATTGTCCTAACCACAGAGGAGAATGCCCTAACTGGCAGCAATTCAATCGCATCCGTTATCAGCTTAGTGGATTTGATTATTGAAGGGATCCACGAAAAAGACCAGGAACGGGTCCAAAAACATCAACAAAAATTAGAAAAAATGTATACCAGCTTAAATGTTTTTAATGAATAAGTGTAATCAAAATTATTGTAAACGCTATCACACATGAGTTCGATAAAACATTAACGTGGTAAATATTTTCAATTAACAACTACCGATCTAACATTTAAACTAGCTATTATTATTTCATTATAAAAGAGGTGTTTCTATGCAAAATTCTGCACGTAAATCTGACGTTGTTGTACAATCCTCCTTACCAGAAAAAGAGCATTTGGAACGTAAGCTTAAAACAAGACATTTAACGATGATCGCCATTGGCGGAACAATTGGAACCGGCCTATTTTTAGCAAGTGGGACAACCATTCATGATGCCGGTCCTGGCGGTGCTTTAGCTGCTTATCTTATCGCAGGGATTATGGTTTATTTCTTAATGACAAGTCTTGCAGAGATGGCTGCATTTATTCCTATTTCTGGTTCATTTAGTACATATACTGCCAGATTTGTCGACCCTGCTTTAGGTTTTGCTGTAGGGTGGAACTATTGGTATAACAACGCGATCATTCTTGCACTTGAATTGTCAGCTTCAGCTTTAATTATGAAATACTGGCTGCCGGATGTTCCAGGAATCGTCTGGAGCGCCCTATTCCTTGCCATGATTTTTGGTCTTAATGTATTATCTGTAAAAGGCTATGGAGAATCCGAATTTTGGTTTTCCATTATCAAAGTGGCAACTATCATCATTTTTATCGCTGTCGGTTTATTGATGATTTTTGGAATTATGAATGGCCACACTGGCGGTTTTGACAACTTCACAAAAGGTGAGGCTCCTTTTAAAGGCGGTCTATTGTCCATTTTCAGTGTCTTCATGGTTGTGGGATTTGCCTTCCAAGGAACGGAAATGGTTGGGGTTGCAGCTGGGGAAAGTGAAAACCCAGAGAAAAATATCCCTAAAGCGATTAAGCAAATCTTCTGGCGTATTCTATTGTTTTATGTCTTAGCCATTTTCATTATTGGTGCATTAATCAGCTATAAGGATCCGAATCTATTAGGCGGAGATCTTGATAATATTGCCGTCAGTCCGTTCACACTTGTATTTAAGCATGCAGGACTTGCATTTGCGGCCGCAGCTATGAATGCTGTCATTCTTACTTCTGTTTTATCTGCCGGAAACTCATCTCTATATGTTGGGTCACGTGTTCTATGGGTATTGGCGGAGGAAGGTAAAGCTCCAGCCTTTTTGAAAAAAGTAAATAAAGGAGGCGTACCAGTAAACGCTTTATATATTACGACATTAGTTGGTATGCTTTGCTTCCTGACTTCCCTATTTGGTGACGGTACCGTTTATTCTTGGTTATTGAATGCGGCAGGCTTAGCTGGATATCTCTCTTGGTTAAGTATTTCCATCACTCATTTCCGCTTCAGAAAAGCCTTTGTCGCTCAAGGCAGAGATTTTAAGGAGCTGCCATATTTAGCAAAATGGTTCCCATTAGGCCCAATTTTAGCAACAGTGTTATGTTTAATTGCCATGCTCGGAACCAATTATCAAGCCTTTATCGGCGATAAGATTGACTGGTATGGAATTGCTGTTTCCTATATTGGACTGCCACTATTTATATTGGGTTATTTAAGCTATAAAATAACTAAAAAGTCAAAAATGGTACCATTAAAAGAAGCCGATTTTAGCAGAGAATAATTTTTAAAAATCAAGCAGCCAGGCAATCAGCCTGGCTGTTTTACTTTTTAATTCGATACGCACGTCTTTCTGCATATTCCGAGCAAGGAATACATACTTTTAAAGTTTCACCTTTATCATTGATATAGGTTCTAAGAGGCTTTACCTTCCTTTTGCAAATCGCACATTTGTTATTAAAGAAATTAAATAAAAACACAATGGTTCACCTTCATCTAATTATTATTATTACTTTATTCTATGATTCATCATTTTTACCTAGACTGTTGCCCATATTTGTCCCCCGCTTGTGGTTTCAGACATAAAATATCAGTACTAAAGATAAAAAGGGCGGGTGAGGTATGGGATTATTTATCAACAATCGTGAGCACCCTGAAGTGTTTAAAAATAAGCAAAATATTAATGAACCTAATCAAGCGTACTCGCGGAAGGATTATTTTACCGAGCTAATTAATGAACTTAGAATGCAATCACAGCTTCATAAAGAGACCGAAGCCATTCATTGGAAACAGGTTGACAATCAACTCCACGACTTAAGAGAAAATCATCAATACCAAAAGGAATTTGAAAAGCAGATCATCCAATGCTTACAGACTATTAATGATAAGCAGCTAGAATTGCAAAAAGATTTGGCAGGAAAACTTGCCGAACAAGCGGAGTTTCAAGGGGGGGTTTTGCAGCGTTTAGATACACAGGAAGCCCTGATTGACAAAATGTCACGGCAGCTAAACAATATTCGTTCTATCCTTTTTGAAAGGACGAATTATTTAGCGAAAAAAATTGAAGATGGCTATAAAGTAACCTCCTCTTATGTGTATAAACTAATGACTGGCTCAGAACAACCACTAACTTTCTTTCTTTTAAATCATAAAAAGGAAGAAAAGCAGAATCATACTGAAACATAATCGTTCACAGTTTTTGTCTGTGAACGATTTTTTTTAACAAAAAAACTGGAAATAAAATTCCAAATTTCACACAAAATAGAATTAGGTAGTAAATGAGATATAAAATTGGGAGGCAAGTCATGACGAATATTTTTGAATCGATCAAAGACCTATTTGCACCCTTGGTCGATGGGGAAGAAAAAAAACCGTTACATACCGGTGAAGTAACGAATTTATGGGTGTTGCTTACTTTACTTGAAGAAGGCTTGATTGTTTATCAATTAGGACTTAATACCACAAAAGATGATCAGTTAGTCCATGCCTTCACTAACGGGGAACAATTATCAAGAAGTTTAATTGATCGTTTACGGAACTTTTTTATCAAAGAAGGCATTCCCTTGCCGCCCGCTTCGGAAGCCAAACCAAAGTCTAATCAGGATACCATTCCTCTTGGTGTCAAATATACAGATGAGGAACTGGCCAACTTGGTCTCTGCTAAGATTGCCGCTGAAATCACTCTCATCGGACAAGCTTTAGCCATGGGCATTCGAAATGATGTCTGTCAAAAGTTTTTTGAAATCCAATATGAAATATTTAAATATGGCTGCTCTTTTAAATTAATGATGCAAAACCGCGGCTGGCTCAAAATCCCTCCCTATTATTATCCGCCTGGTTTACCAAGAAACTAAACTTAGTAAAAAACCGTTCATGCTGATTGTAAGCATGAACGGTTTTTTTATTACATTTCACCTTTAGTGAAAATATCTGTTAAGACAGGAACAATTTGTTTTTTACGGGAAACAACACCTTTTAAGGTTGCAGTGTTATTGGAAAGTGTCACATTATAAGCTTTTTCTACAGCCACAGTTTTGCTTCCTAGCGCTAAACCAATTGAATCGTTAGTTAAAATATCTGTGACAACAAATAAGAATAAATCAAGGTTTTTTTCTTCGATTTTTTGCGAAATAGCAGCTTCTAATTCCTCTTGACGTGATAGGACATCTGCCGTGTCAACTACATTCACTTGTGCAATTTCCACTTTGCTTGCGCCCATTTCGAATCCTTTAGCATCCAGGCTTAAAAGTTCTTCAATTGATTTATCCCTAACATCTGCACCAGCTTTAAGCATTTCTAATCCGTAGCTTTCTGCATCGACACCAGCAATTTCTGCCAATTCACGCGCTGCGGCCACGTCTTCTTGCGTGCAGGTTGGTGATTTGAATAACAAGGAATCAGAAATAATCGCTGAAAGCATAAGTCCGGCAATTTCAGGTTTAATTTCCTTGCCATTTTCCTTGTACATTTTATTTAAAATCGTTGCTGTACATCCAACTGGCTCGCAGCGGTAGTAAAGGGGGTCACTTGTTTCAAAGTTGGCAATCCGGTGGTGGTCAATTACTTCTAATACACGAACATCAGTAATGTCGTTTGCACTTTGCTGGCGCTCATTATGATCAACCAAGATAACGGAGTTGACTTCCGTAGCCACGGCTTCAACTAACCGTGGAACCTCAGCATTAAATTTATCAAGCGCAAATTGTGTTTCGCCATTAATTTGGCCAAGGCGGATAGGCTCAACCTCTAACCCTAGCTGTGTTTTTAAGTCTGCATAGGCGATAGCAGAACAAATTGAATCTGTGTCTGGATTTTTATGTCCGAAAATCAATACTTTTTCCATTTTTATTACTCCTAATCGTATTAAATTATGTAAGACCGCCCCATTAAATGAACATGGCCCTATTGGAAATTATATAATAATACGATATAGGTTTCAAAAAAAATTTATTCGGTGATTTTTTTTAGCATCTGAACCTGCTCTGTGGTTTTATTAAATCCAAGATCCATAAGGTGTTGAATAACTGAATTGGAGATGGCCCCATTGATGATCGTGAAGTTCACCGTATTATCGGCATTTTCAGTGATCGCGGCCAAAATGGCATTTATGTTCTGGACATTCACGTCAGCTAATAATTTCACCTGATATAAAAATACCTTCTCTAGCTGGCCATTTTGATTCCACACTTTCTTATACAAGCCATATCCCAGTGGATTTCCGGACTTACTATAATATACTTGTGCTTCACCAGACTTTACGCTCTGCCATTGGCATTGCCATGGGACATTTTCTTTATAAAATGGAAGAAGCGGGAGCTTTTCTGGGCGGATTGATTCGGCTTGAATTGGGTTCACATTTGTACCCTTTGGTGCCCCGCTTAAGAAAACGAGTGAATCGATTATTTCATAACCAAATCGTTGGTATAAGCGGATGGCTTTTTCATTTTCCTTTATTGCTTCAAGTGTGGCAGCTTCGACCCCATTTTCCTGATAAATTTTTAAAGTTTCTTCCATTAATAGTTGGGAAACACCTTTCCCTCGATATTCTGGAGCAATTCCCGTTCCACCATTCCAGGCTGTTTTTTTACCCTCCACCGTGCGAAACCCATTCACAACGATAGCGATTGGTTCCTTCTGATCAAATACAACAACGGAATCGCTCAATGAAAGACCTTCATTTACCAAGCGATTAAAAAACATATCAGGTGTCATTTCAATTTGGACAAAATATCCTTCAAATCCTCGGTTCCAGGCCATAACCGCCTCTTGTATGGTGCATTCGGTTAATTTTTTTATTGTATATTGCATTCCTTTTCCCCTCCTAAGCTAAAATACAGAAATACATCTAGGCTTTTCGATTGAGAAAAACAGACAGTTCATAGTCCGGATATACTTGGAATTTGATACTTCTGCTCTTCCCAATATATATAACTCTTTAAAGGTTACAACTCCCATGAGCATTGAAGAAAAATCTGATATATCCAATGAGATTTCAACATCATAATCCCCATTTGAAGCCACTTTTACCCAGCCGTTATGAGCATGGAGAATTAACTCGACATTGTTTTGCGGCAAAAATGTATCCTTAATCTTAAGTTTTACCTTCGCCGTTACCTGGTTGAAATTATGATTCTTTAAATCTTCAAAAATCCCATGAACATTAATGATGCGATACATTAATCCTACTCCTGAGAGGCTGCTTTCATGATATACACTAGGAAGGAGATTATCAGAACCATTACGTGGATCCTCAATCAAAAAGTGGACATTCTCCTCTTGGGTATTCCATACAATTCGGTTTACCTGGTCCGCCTGTGTATGGAGAAACGTGCTAATTTCTAACAAAGCTTCTGGGGTTTCGAAAATCATTTCTTTGATGACTAAGTCATTGTTTATAAAATTGGTTGGGCTCCTTTTTTCAAATGAAAACTGCATATAGCCTTTGATTTCATTATCCTCTTCAAATCCAATTATTCTGTTGTCTGGATTTTTAAACATCCCTTCTAATTCCGCATCGGTTTTATAAAACATTCCATGGGTGTTTATAGCATACCTTGAATAACAATCTCTAACTTTCTCTTTATCTATTAAGCTTAAAAACCTAAGTCTTGTTTTACTCGGACCTAGCGGGAAGTTTTGCGGATTGATTCGATACTGGTGCATCTTTGGTCCATACCCAAACCCCATCTTTTTGTAAAAATCAGGACGGAATGGATAAAGTAGCACCATATTTGTTCCCTTTTCTACAAAGAAACTTAGAAAATATGAAATAAGCTCCTTGGCTGCTTTTTCTTTTTTATGTAAAAGGTCGACTGCTACAAGCCCAACTCCCCCTACAGGAATGAATTTTTTGAAAAGGTTCATTTGGTAGTAATGAAGCCTCATCCCTCCCAATAATCTATCATTTCTAAACAAGCCGTAAAAATCGAGGGACTCATCTTGGTTCTGTCGCTCGATAAATCTTTTTAAAGTGGCTTCTTTCATCTCTTTTGTTGGTTGCATCATCCCAGGATAAGCATTTGTCACGATATCTACGAATTCCTTTAATTCGTCGTTATTTAATTTTCTAATCTCGCTCATTTTTTCCCTCCAATCAAAACCGACTATTCAGTCTATTTTTATTAAATCAAATCCTTAGCCCTTTTTCAATATTTTCTGATAAAAATCTTTCATTACATTTTGACATGTTTTTTGTTAAGATTAGTCTTAGTCAAGAATTTTTGGGGAGGATGTTTATGCCACCAGTTGTTTCCGATAAATATAAGCAAGAAAAGAAAGCGGCAATCCTCAAGAGTGCCTTCGAATGTTTTGCTGAAAAAGGATTTCAAGTTGCCACTATTGACGATATTGTTGCCCATTCCAAAATCAGCAAGGGAGCCATTTATAATTATTTTAATTCCAAAGATGATATTTACATTGAATTAATGAATCAGCATACCAACGAGAATATTACTTCGCTAAAACGCGAACTCGAAAAATTGGCTGATACAAGAGAAAAGCTGGATTATTTTTTCCATCTATATAGTCACCTTGATCAACATCCCCAATTTTCCAATTCAACCCGGGTACATATCGAATTTTGGCTGTATTCTACTAGAAAAAACGAACTGCGCGATATCATGCTGGCTCGATATGAATTGTATAAAAACCTTTTTAAAAGGATTTTGGTGGAAGGAATTGAAAAAGGGGAAATCTCAACACACGTTAATCCAGATGAACTTTCCTTCATATTCTGGGGAGTTATTGACGGTATCTCCTTACATTTTGCGATGCTGTTGGACCAATATCCTTATCAAAAGGTCTATAAAGAAATACAAGAACTAATATATACTAAATTAGGATTTAACTAAAAACCCATTATGGATATGCCATAATGGGTTTTACGTTTTACTTTACTGTTTCTTTTGCTTCTTCAAACGGCCATGCAGGAAGTATGCTTAATAAGGGCTTGTCCTCGCGGTAGCCTAAAACATATTCCGCCTGCATAACAGTATGAATTTCACGTGTTCCTTCATAAATAACTGGTGCCTTGGCATTTCTTAAATAACGCTCTACTGGGTACTCATTGGAGAATCCATATGCCCCGTGGATTTGTACTGCATCGTTTGCAGCTTCCCAGGCATAATCACAAGCCTGCCACTTTGCTAGAGAGGTTTCACGTGTATTTCGTTTCCCTTGATTTTTTAACCAGCCGGCTCTAAATACAAGTAAACGTGATTGCACTAGGCCCGCTTCCATTTTGGCAATCATTTGCTGTACAAGCTGGTGCTTGCCAATTTCTTTTCCAAAGGTACTCCTTTCATGACAATATTTTAAGCTTGCCTCTAAGCTGGCCATGATGGTTCCACAAGCACCTGCTGCCACGGTAAATCTGCCATTATCTAGGGCAGCCATGGCAATTTTAAAGCCTTCCCCTTCTAGTCCAAGTAAATTTTCTTTCGGGATTTTCACATTATCAAAAAAGAGTTCCCCCGTATTTCCTGCACGAATTCCCAGTTTCCCTTTAATCGCTTTTGAAGAAAATCCTTCCCATTTCCTCTCTACAATAAATGCGGAAATTCCATGATGTTTTTTGCTCTTATCCGTGTAAGCAAACACCAAAAAATGATCGGCTACATCACAAAGGGAAATCCATGTTTTAGACCCATTTAATATGTAATAATCGCCTTCTTTTACGGCTGTAGTTTGCATTGCCGCAACGTCGGAGCCTGCATTTGGCTCGGTTAATCCAAAAGCACCAACCTTTTCACCCTTTGCCTGAGGTGTGAGATACTTTTGCTTTTGTTCTTCATTACCCCATTGCAGCAAGGTCATGCTGTTAAGACCAGTGTGAACTGATACCGCTGTACGGAAGGCCGTATCTCCTCTTTCTAATTCTTCGCAGACAATAGCCAAAGAGTTATAATCCATGCCGCTGCCGCCATATTGTTCAGGAATACATACACCCATAAGTCCTAAATCAGCAAGACGTGTTAGAATGGACGATTCAAAATGCTGTTTTTCATCCCATTCCCGAATATATGGGTTAATTTCCTTGTCTACAAACTGTCTTACTGTTTTTCTTAGTAATTCTTGTTCTTCTGTAAGTGAAAAATCCATCATTGTTATGTTCCTCCTGAGTCTATTGTAAGGTTATTTGCGAGAATCCTGGTTTATTTGTGAATTTTCCTTGTTTATTCGCGAAGCTAGTTATTTTATTTGCGAATCTAAGCTTTTTATTTGCGAATTTAGCCCACTTATTTGCGAATCACCCCAGCCAAGGAATTTTTATTCCCCGGCCGAGGGACAATTCTAATTTACTTAACCGTCAACGGAACAACCTTTTGCCCAATCGCCGCAATCAATTCCTTTGGCATTGGGAAACTCAATGCCGCCGGGTCCTTCATTACGGCTGGAATCGTCTGCAGCAGTGCTTCTTCCGAAATATTGTATTCTTTAAAATCAGCCGGCAGGCCGCACTTTTTCTGGAGCAAGCGAATTTTATCCACAACCTTAGATAAAGTGGTTTCAGCCGAATCTCCCTTCGCATCTACATTTAAGGCTTCCGCCAGTTCAGCCGCCTTTGGCAAATACAGCTGCGGAACCAGTTCCATTACCACCGGTAAGAACACAGCGTTTGCCAAGCCATGCGGAATGCGGAATAACGCACCATATGCATGGGCCATATTATGAACTGGAATCGCATTTAAAGCGAAGCTGAAGGCGGTAATTCCCATTAAACTCGCCTGAAGCAGATCCATACGGGCTCCAAGGTTCTCGCCATTGTATACCGCAACCGGAAGATTTTTCTCAATTAAGCGAATCGCATGAAGGGCATAAGCATCTGTTAATCCTGTCGCTGTCGGTGATGCCAATGCTTCAATTGCATGAGTTAACGCATCAAACCCAGTAAAAGCGGTAATGAATGGCGGAAGCCCGACAGTTAAGTCCGGATCTAAAACGGCCATATCGGCATTTATAAACGGATTGATGATATTCGTCTTCATTTGAATATCCTCATTATAAATAACAGCAATTGGCGAAACCTCTGATCCGGTTCCTGCTGTAGTTGGAATAGCAATATGCGGAATTGCGATATGATTTGCCTTTGGAAAAGACTCATATAACAAGCCGCCCGGAATGGCCTCTTTAATGTCGGCAAGCCCTTTATGGAGTGCATACTTCACACCTTTGACAGTATCAAGGACACTTCCGCCGCCAACCGCCAGCAAACTATCTGCCCCGACTTCCTTTGCATAACGGACCGCATCATTAATACAACGGCTTTCCGCATCCTGAGCAATGTCAAGATACGTTCCAACTAGCTGCGGGCCGCTTCCATGGCCAGTCAGCTCAAAAATAGACGCTACTTTTTCGACGATACCTGCTTTTTCTAGGCCTTTATCGCTTAGAAGAAGTACACGTTTGGCACCAAGTCCGGCAAATAAACTCGGTACCATGGCCCGTGAATTTGAACCGCTGTAAATTCCAGTACGTAACATGAACTGTGATAAGGTTGTTTTCATTTTAAATCCTCACCTCTTCATTTGTTTTGGCCGAATAAAATACCGTACCAATTACGCCTTTCCAGCTCTGGAGACATGGAAGTGTGAACATGCTTCACTTGTGTATAAGCATCAAGCGAATGCTGTCCCATTTCCCGGCCGATGCCGCTTTGTTTATAGCCGCCAAACGGGGCATCACTGCGAAGCATATGCCAGTCATTGATCCAAACCACACCTGCTTGAAGCTTTCTCGCAACCTCATAGGCCTTATTTACGTCACGGGTCCAAACACCTGCAGCTAATCCATAAATCGTATCATTTGCCATTTTAATTGCATCATCTAAATCTGAATAACGGATAACAGATAGTACAGGTCCAAAAATTTCCTCTTGAGCAATTTTCATATCATTAGTTACATTGGTAAAAATCGTCGGCTCGATAAAATGACCTTCTTCACAGCCTGGGACCTTCACTTCTTTGCCGCCGCAAACCAATGTTGCTCCCTCTTGTTTTCCAGCCTCAATATAAGAGAGAATGGTTTCTTTTTGTTTTCTTGATATGACAGGTCCAACATCCGTTGCGGGATCAAGCGGATTTCCAAGCTTTAATTTTCCAGCCAAGGCCGCAAGTCTTTCTACAACTTGGTCATAAAGTTTATCTGGGACAAATAACCGGGTACCCGATTCACATAACTGACCGGAATGAAGGAATACACCAAACAAACTTCCAGGGAGGGCGATACTTAGGTCAGCATCTTCCAAAATTATATTTGGCGATTTCCCCCCAAGCTCTAGGGTAGTATTTTTTATCGACCCAGCGGCAAGTCCCATAATTCTTCTGCCAACCTCGGTTGATCCTGTAAAGGCAACCTTGTCAACCATTGGATGTGTTACCAGGGCCTCTCCTACTTCGGCACCAGGACCTGCCACAACGTTTATGACACCTGGAGGGACCACAGCAGAGATAATTTCTGCTAGTTTCAGAGTAGAAAGCGGGGTATAGCTGGCAGGTTTAATCACAATAGTGTTCCCCATTGCCAGTGCCGGAGCGATCTTCCATGTCGCGATTACCATTGGCAGATTCCAAGGGGTGATGGCTGCACAAACGCCAATAGGCTCTCTCCAGATAAAGTTATGGGCCGGCCCAGGGAATGGTGGAACTGGCAGAGTCTCAGAAAAAGGATATTCTAACGTAAATTTTGCCAGCGTTTGAAATAAATCAACCATTTGTAAAATATCGCTGCTTCCAATTCGGCGTACTGTACCACCTGAACTAATTGCTTCCAAGTACGCCAATTCTTCAGCATTCGCAGCGATTTGATTGGAAATAGCGTAGAGTACATTTGCCCGATCCTTTGGCTTCATACTTTTCCAATCGCCATGGTCAAAGGCATCGCGCGCTGCTTTCACAGCACGATCCACGTCAGCCGGCGTTCCTTTTGCAACCTTAGCTACTAGCTCACCCGTTGCCGGGTTGAACACATCAAACATTTCCTGGCTGCTTGCTTGCTCCCACGTTCCGTTTATAAAGTGTGGAAATGCTGGCACCTCTACCTTTACTGTCATCGTAAAAACCTCCTTAGTCATATTTTCATTACAAAACTCCAATCTCACTGTCTGTTAATCTATAAATCTCTTCGATTTTTTTACCTTTGGCTCTAGCTAAGACTTCCATCCGGACAGATAGTTGTTTTAAGGTAAAATTCATGACATCATCAGGATTTCCCCCGAATGAACTTACCTCCCTTCCGTCAATTCCTTCCTGATTTAACCGAATAGCTAACGGAGTCAGTTCTGCCATCTTGGCAGCAACAAAATCAAAGAGATGCGGATGTTCACAAATCAATCTTTGCAAAAGGAAGGTGCCGTAGCCAATATGTCTTGACTCATCCTTCTTTAAATTCCCTATTCCTTCGAGGAGACCTGGCATTATATTTGACTTTTCTAACGCTTCATAAAACGAGTAATACCCCGTTTCTGCTAATACGCCTTCAACGAACATGTTGTAAACGACAGATGCTTCGGCTATTGCTTCTGGAGACTGGTCGGTTATAAGGCGTTCCATCGTTGTTGGGAGAATTTCATAGAAAATTTTCTGATATGTTTCTGTATGAAAATGGGAAAGGTCCCCTCTCTCGCCAAGAGCATTTAACACAAGACGGAAAAATTCGGTGTGCTTGGCTTCCTCATATAAAAAGGTGGTTAGAAACATTTCTTCCTCAAGACGCCCTTCTTTGGCAATTGCCATAATTAGTGGAAGAAGATCAAGAGTAACCGCCTCTTCGCCTGCCTGGAATTGCGAAATCAGCCTCAGTATATCCTGTTTTTGAACAGGGTTAAGAGTTTTCCAATCCTGCTGATCCTTGCTAAAATCGATATCTGCCGGATTCCAAGTTCCCAGCCGCTTTGCTTTTTGATAAAGACGATAAGGGAAAGAATCTTCAAGTAACCCTCGTTTACTTGTCGTTAAAATGGTCCTTTTTTCCATGCGTTTATTCCTCCTTTTTATCTTTGGTTCTTCTGTTAACCTTGGCTGTTGATTTGAGCTCCAACCAATTGTTAAAAAAATCAACGGTGGCATGTAACACAGCCTTTTCTTTAGGGTTTGATTACAATATTTGAAGCCGCTTTACGCAAATGAGTTTTCAAGATTTTCCCTACTCCATTTCGAGGCAAGGACTCAAGAAACACTACTCTTCTAGGTGTTTTGTTTTTAGCGAGATGATCCTGGCAATAACTGATTAATTCCTCTTCCGTCACATCATTACCCGGTTTCTTGACAACGCATGCAACCATTTCTTCACCCATTCGCTCATCTGGGACTCCGACAACTGCCGCTTCAAACACCTGTTCATGAGCATTGAGAATTTCTTCGACATCACGCGGGTAAACATTAAAGCCGCCGCGAATGATTAAATCCTTTTTCCTATCGACAATGTAAACATATCCAACCTCATCAATCCGAGCCATATCACCGGTATATAACCACGAATCCTTTAACACCCGAAGTGACTCTTCCTGATTTTGGTAGTATCCTGGCGTTACACTATCACCGCGAACGATTAATTCGCCCACGTCTCCTATTGGAAGTTCCTCACCAATTTCATTCACAATTTTCACTTCTACCCCCGGAATCGGAATGCCGACCGAACCAGGTTTGACCTCATAGCCTTTCTTATGGGCCGTGACAACCGGTGCTGCTTCTGAAAGCCCGTAGCCTTCATAAACCTTTGCGCCAAACTTTTGTTCAAACGCATTTAATAATGCGACGGGAAGCGGTGCTGATCCTGAACCCACTGACTCTAAGCTCGAAGTGTCATATCGGTCAGCTTCTGGATAAGAAACTAAGGCGTGAATCATCGCAGGAACAGCTGAAAAAGTTTTAACTCGGTAATTCTCAATCGCGCTGAACACTTCTTTTACATCAAAGCTGGAGAAAACGACAATCGAACTTCCCGTAAGGAAGCAAACATTGGAAACCGTCAGACCATAGACATGCGCAAGCGGCAGAACCCCAAGTGTAGTCCCTCGCTCTGTATCATTATGTTTGGCGGAATTTGCTGCATTAGAGAAGAGATTTTTATGAGTTAAAAGAACACCTTTTGGATTTCCTGTAGTACCAGATGTATATAAAATAACTGCTGTATCTTCTGGTTTCACTTCACCTAACTCACGGCTTTCCCCCTGAGCCAATACATCATAAAAGTTTTTCGCCTGGTCATTTGACGGCTGATCAACCACAATTAACTGAGGTTTTGACGGTAATCCTTCTAAAGCTTTTTCAACATTTTGAAGAACATAAGAGGAAGTTATAACTGCTTTAGCCCCTGAATTTAAGGCAATGTAATGAAGCTCTTTTGGATGAAGAGTGAACATAACTGGAACGATGATCGCTCCCGCCCTCGAAATTCCTTGATAGGCAAAAAGGACTTCAGGACAATTGGGCATGCAGACAATAACACGGTCGTCTTTATCAATGCCAAGCCTCTGTAATCCATTGGCTAATTGTTCAGCGTAATTTTTCGTTTCCACATTTGTAAAGGTCTTATCCTTGAAAAATAATAGCGGATATTCCCCAAACTCAGCGATATTGGTCTCTAGCAGGTCCTTTAACTTCATTAAATCCTCTCCTATTTAAAAAAATGAAATTTCAAAAATGAAAGAATTTCCCCAACTTATATGGCGTGACAGACGACAATTGAACCCTTATGTTCATAGCGGACAAGTTGTCTTTCCTCCAACAAATCTAAATGACCTTGAATTTGTGATAATCCTAAAAACACGGTTCTGCCATGTAAACGTGGATACATTTCAGAACAGATTTCAAATATTGTTTTTTCACCCCTGCGCAGAATTTGTATGATCTGGTCACAACGCTTTTCCTGTTCTAGCAATCTTGTTTTAATCAACGATAAATGGTCAGAAAATGCTTCTCCGTGACCTGGGTAAATCATTGTTAGTGGCAGCTGGCTTACTTTTTCGAGAGAGTGACGGTACTGAAGAAGCGGCTTTGGCCTGACATTCTCCCCCGAATTAGGCGGTTCGATAAAAGCGTTTACAGAAAAGGCCTTTATAAGATGGTCACCGGCAAGAGCATCCCCTGTTTCGGGATTCCAGAGCAAAATGTCACATTGGCTGTGACCGGGAACATGTACTAGTTCAAACCTTTGTCCACCCAAATGAATTTCATCCCCTTCATTTAGGTAGGAAACATTTCGCCACTTTTCCTCTCTGAAGCGGCGTTGAATGATATGTTCGAAGGGATCTGCCCCACAGCTTTCTATAAAATTATTAAAAAACTGCTGGACTCTCTCAAACTCGTTAAAACCAGTATTAATCGAACCCTTCGCCTGTTCATGGACAAATATAGGTATATCTATTTCTTCTTGAATATGTGGTATAGCTCCTGCGTGGTCTATATGAATATGGGTAAGCACAATTTGATCAATATCTTTTAAAGTAACTCCAAAGTTATGTAATTTTGTTTTAAGCTTCTGAAAGGACTCTTTGCCGGGATTTCCAGTATCTATTAACGTAACGGTTTCACCAATCGCTAAAAAGGCATTTACCGTACCATCAGCAAAGTGCGTTTCTAATTCAAGTGGGACTATTTTAACCAATCCATTGCCCCTCCCTTCCAAAAATATTATTCTACCACCACAATATGCAGAAGGTTACCCCCCATCTGCTATCAAAACTATATTACTAGCAATCCTATAATATGATTATCTTCATCCAAAATATGAAAATTATTTATTTTTTTCAAAAAATAATAAATCCCCCTTGTGTACAATCACGGATGAAGCATTTTCGTAATTTCTACAAGGGGGAAAAGCTTTTTTAAATTGGCTATTACTCTTTTATTTTTGGAAATTATTTCACTTGAATTGGCACAATTTTACCATTTTCAACAGCAGCAACTACTAACTTTGATTCGAAACCGCCATCCTCGCCAATTTTAGGAATATTGTAAACCTTTGCTTTGTCTGGTAAGTTATCAAGACCCTTTTGCATATTGGCACGGATTTTTTCAACATCGTCAACGGAGCCAGCAGCCTTCATAGCCTCAACGAATGCATACATACCAATGTAATTTAAGCCTGCTTCAGAGCCTGGATCTTCATTATATTTAGCTTTATAATTCTTCACATATTCAGGGACAGCAGCCTCATCAGAATCAACTAATGGCATTACACCAATTGCTCCGTTAAGTGCATCATAGCCGCCAGTAATCTTTTTCATTTCATCTAATTTAGCCTGGTCCATAATGATGAAACCACCCTTAAATCCAAGCTCTCTTGCTTGTTTTGCCACCTTTGCTGTTGGTTCAGATGCACCACCAATAAATAATACATCCGGCTTTTCTTTAAGAGCATTTGTAACGATTGTAAAGAAATCAGTTTCTTTCGCAAAGTCAATGGAAGAATTGTAAACCACTTTTCCACCTTGTTTTTCCCAATATGGTTTAAGCTTTGCAGACCAGTCCTTGCCATATTGTGATGCAGTTGGAAGGAAAGCAATTTTCTTTCCGAACTTGTCCATTGCATAATCAGTAAACGGCTTTAGATAGCCATCATAACGAGGAGGAATTCGGACAGTTAGTTTGTTGCCAACATCAGAAACTTTCGGTTCACTTGTGTAAGCACCAATAATGAATTTATCTTGTTGGTTGAATACTTGTAATGCGAATACGCCGCCGCTGTGCGGGGTAAAAATAATTGGCGTTTTGTTTTCCTGCATCAGCCTTTTCGCATTGGCTCCTGCCTCATTTGGTAAGTATTTATCGTCTAATGAAACGATATTTAATTTGTACTTTTTACCGCCAACTTCAAATCCGCCAGCGCTGTTAATTTCATCAGCTGCCATCGAAATTCCGTTTAGGGTACGCTTACCATAAAATGCTGCAGGTCCGCTTAATGGGCCCGTATAACCAATGTTAACTGTTCCAACATCTCCTGATTTGCTTCCGCCGCCATTGGATGCTGGCTTTGTGCTTGCTGTCTTATCGCTTGTACTATTACATGCAGCCAAACTGAAAATCATAACGAAGATAAAACACATAATAAATAATGACTTCATTCTTTTCATTGGTCTTCCCCCTAGTAATAAAATAATTTTTCAGATTTTGACTGTGATGAATGGTCCCTTCATCACCCCCTTAAAGGCAATGTTAGACTTTAAGCCCCAATATAGGCTTTTCTGACCTCATCATTAGCAAACAATTCGGCTGAAGTACCTTTTAGGACAATGGAGCCGTTTTCAAAAACATAGCCTTTGTCAGCAATTTTTAATGCAGCGTTGGCATTTTGTTCAGCTAAAAGGATAGTGGTTCCTTCTTTATTGATTTTCTGAATGACTTCAAACATTTGCTCAACGATTAATGGAGCAAGGCCAATGGATGGTTCATCCAGGAGCATTACCTTTGGTTTTGACATCAAAGCTCGGCCGATGGCAACCATTTGCTGTTGACCGCCGCTCAGAGAACCCGCTGCGTCATGGCGCTTATCCTTTAAAATCGGGAACAATTCATAGACATGTTCAAGAGATTGCTTGATTTGCCCTTTCTTCCGACGATGTACATAGGCACCCATATTAAGATTTTCTTCAACAGACATGGCAGGGAACAGTTTTCGTCCTTCAGGGCATTGACCAATTCCTAATTGGACAATTTGATCAGCTGACTTCCTATTGATTTTTTCCCCTTCAAAGAGAACTTCGCCTACTGCTGGCTTGCTTAATCCGCTTATAGTCCTGAATGTTGTACTCTTTCCAGCCCCGTTTGCGCCTAATAGGACAACGATTTCTCCAGCATTTACTTCAATATTAATGTCATGGACGGCTGTAAAGCTTCCATATTTGACAGAGACGTTATTAAGTTTAAGCAATGGCGCTCCCTCCCAAATAAGCTTTAATAACCGTTTCGTTATTACGGATTTCGTCTGGCCTGCCCTCGGCAATTTTTACACCATAGTTCAAGACCATAATTTTATCAGCTATTCTCATAATCATTTGCATTTTGTGCTCGATTAAGCAAACCGTAATCCCTTTTGACACCATCTTTTGCATTAATTCCGCTAAGCCTTCGGTTTCATCCGGGTTTACACCAGCGGCCGGTTCATCTAGGAAAACAATTTCTGGATCGGTCGCTAGCGCTAGCGCAAATGCTGTCCGCTTCTTCTCTTCTTGAGTTAAGCTGCCAACAATGTTACCAGCGATGTTTTTCAAACCAACGAATTCTAACACTTCCATTGCCTTGTCACGGCATTGTGCTTCTTCCCTCTTTAGACGAGGTGTTCTTAATATGGCATCAACTAATGTTGATTTCGTTCTTAATCTATGACCGACGATTACATTATCTAAAATAGTCGATTGCTCAAATAAATTAGTTGTTTGAAAGGTACGGGCGACTCCAAGTTCCGCTATTTTATTGGATGGCATCTTAGTAATATCCACTCCTTTAAAAATAACCTGCCCGGAAGTCGGTTGATGGAATCCGCTAATCAAGTTAAAAAAGGTAGATTTCCCAGCACCATTAGGACCGATAATCGCATTAATTTTCCCTTGTTCAATCGTGAAATCGACATTATTAACGGCTGTATTACCACCGAACCTCTTCGTCAGATTTTTTGTTTCTAAAAAGATCACGCCTATCCCTCCTTCACTTGTTTATCTGAGATTGTATTTTTTTCAATGACCATTTCTTTGGCAGTTCGCCCCTTAGACACAGTTGTTGATTTCTGACTGCCTTTCGATCTGATCATTTGGAAAAGACTAGAAACTCCTCCGACGATACCACGTGGGTAAAAAATAACCAATAAAGTTAAAATTGGTCCAAATATGAGCATCCGTTGATCCTGTAAATCTTGCAAAAATTGGGATAGCCAAACGATGAGCAGCGTACCGACAATAGGACCGGTTAATGTTCCAATACCCCCTACTAGTAAATAGGTTAGTAAGTCAAACGTAATCTGGATAGCACCAATGTCTGGTCCAATAAAGCGTACAAATGAAGCATACAAAGCACCAGAGAGACCTGCAAAGAACGTAGAAAGAACAAATACGGTTAATTTGTTTTTCATCGTTGAAATTCCGATGGTTTGCGCAAGATCCTCACTATTACGAATCGCAATATAGGTTCTTCCTGATAAAGAGTGAATAATTCGATACATAACTAGAACGACTAGGAGTAAGAACACTAAAACAAGATAATAATTTGATAGTTCGTTATCAAATTTGATTGGGCCAATATTGGCTGGGGCCGGAATCCCAATTAATCCGCGGACGCCTTCTGTAAGACTCTCCCATTTATCAATCACTAGATAAAGAATATAACCTAAGCACAAGGTATAAATGGCGAAGAAATGCTCCTTTGTCCGTAAGGCAATTATGCCAACGATAAGTCCTATGACACTTGTAATAACAAGAGCTAACAAAAACGCCAGCCAGAAATTCATTTGTGCTTTAACTGTTAAAATTCCAAGTGAATACGCACCGATGGCAAAGAATCCGGCATGTGCCAAGGAAAGGTATCCCGTATAACCAGCTAGTAAATTGAGACCATAAACCCCAATCATCCAGATGAAGGACAATGTCATGACGTGAATAATATACGTATTATTTTGAGTCATTAAAGGAAAGAAAACGGCAAGTAAAATTAATACAGGAATAACAATTTTTCGATTTGAGATCGTTGACATTAATGGCCCCCCTTTGAAAACAGTCCTGTCGGTTTAACTGTTAAGATAATAACGAGGAGGACAAAGGCAATGATATCCTTATAGTCATTTGAAATATAGGTTGCACCTAAACTTTCACTAAACCCTAAAATATAGCCTCCTACAATCGCGCCTGGAATACTTCCCATTCCGCCAAGGATGATGATTACAAATGCTTTTAAAATGACGAGTTGTCCCATTCCTGGGAATACTAGATTAATAGGTGCCGATAATGACGAAGCGATTGCAGCAAGGCCCCCTGAAATCATAAAAGTTAACATGGCAACCTTGTTTGTATTTACCCCAACTAAGTTTGCTCCTTCACGATTTTGCGACATGGCAATGATCGTTGCACCGGTATAGGTCTTTTTTAGGAATAGATATAACAAGATCATTACGACAATTGCAGCGATAACAATTAACAGCCTTTGCATAGTAATCGTTAAACCAAAGATTTGTACAACACTTTCATATGGGGTTGGCATTGACTGGTAATCAGCACCCCAAATTTTTTGAGCGAATGCTTCCAAGAATAAGAGAATACCAATGGCAGCAATCTTATCATGGATTGGTGGTGCCTCTCTAAGCGGATGAAAAACTAACCTTTCCATTAATACCCCGATAAGACCAACCACAATTATTGAAACGAATATCGCAATCCAGTAATGAAGTCCAAATTTGGTCATCATGGTTAAGGTTACATATCCACCCATCATGTATAACGCACCGTGAGCGAAATTTGGTATGTGCAGAATACCATAAACTAACGTTAATCCTAACGCTACTAGGGCATATACGCTTCCAATGGTCAGACCATTAAATAACTGCTGAATTAAAATCTCCATTGCTCTCCCCCTTTTTGGTTGAAACACTGCTTGTCCACAAAATATTCCATCCGGTGGGCCCTCCATTTAGAGTTCACCGTTTGATATTCACTATTATTGAACTGTATTTTCCGCTTTTGCTTTTTCCTCATCCTGCAGAGTACGCCATAAAATCTTTCCGCTGGATGTCATTGGGAACTGCTTTCTGAATTCAATGTATCTTGGGTATTTATACGCAGCCATATGTTCTTTTGACCACTCGATGATTTCTTCCTCAGTCACTTTCCCTTCAAAGCCTTCATTTAAAATGACAAATGCTTTGACGGTTTCTCCCCTCCTTGGATCAGGAACGCCTACAACACAGGCCTGTTGAATGGCTGGGTGTTTATAAA
Organism: Paenibacillus sp. BSR1-1; assembly: GCF_030403775.1. Lineage (GTDB taxonomy): Bacteria > Bacillota > Bacilli > Bacillales > Cytobacillaceae > Neobacillus. The sequence goes on along the minus strand of NZ_JAQMWQ010000002.1, from coordinate 94,037 downwards.
GATAGGATTCTACTTCTGTCGGCCAAACCTTAAATCCAGATGCATTAATCATCCGTTTCACACGATCGACTATGAAGAAATAACCTTCATCATCATAACGTCCAATATCACCTGTTCTGAAAAACTTCTTCCCGTCAATTTCGATAAATGAACTTCTATTTTCATCATCACGGTTATAGTAACCTACCATTACCTGCGGACCATTGACGATGATTTCCCCGACCTCACCGACACCTAGTTCTTTTCCGGTTGCAGGTTCAATGATTTTAGCATCCACATCAAAGGATGGAATACCAAGGCATTGCATTTTAGGACGTTCTGCCGGATTGAAATGGGTTTGGGCAATCGTTTCGGAAAGTCCATATCCTTCCACAAATCGTAATCCCGAAAGTTTATATAATTTTTCACCAACTGCCTCTGGCAGTGCAGCGCCCCCTCCAGAAATGGAGGTTAATGTGGAAATATCCTCTGCAACTAACTTTGGATTCGCTAAGAAATCGACAATCATTGTCGCTATTGTAACCCAATGAGTACATCCTAAATTCTTAATAAAGTCAACAGCAGTATCCCGGTTCCATCTGGTCATGATCACAATTGTACTGCCGCTGTATATTGGCATATGCATGCTATGCACCATTCCTGTGACATGGAAAAGTGGGAGCGTCATAAGGTGAATCGCATTTGGCGTTGACTGTGACCAATGATAACAGCCAACCGTGTTAGCCTGAACTGTCTTGTTCGTATGCATACAACCCTTCGGCAGCCCTGTTGTACCGGATGTATAAGGAAGGACGGCAAGGTCCTCACCCTTCGATGTATGTTCGGATGGGGTCAGATTTGCCTGAATAGCATCACACCAATGGTAATGGTTGGGTTCAGTGAAGGTTGCTCTTGGCAATTCAACCTCAGTCGGCAATACTCCTTGAAAATCTTCCCCTTTATAATCGGAATAAGCAGCAATTAATAAATTCTCTAGCGAAGTTCTGCCTAATAGGGGCTGGACTCGATCATATAGTTCTTGTCCAGCAATGGCTGTTTTGATTCCACAGTCTCGGATATAAAATTCTAGTTCATTGGCAACCAGCATTGGATTGATCGGTACTACAACGGCATTTGCCCTTATAATTGCATAATAGCCAATGATGAATTGCGGCGAATTTTGCATGAACAGCAAAACCTTGTCACCTTTACGGACTCCTAACTTGTGTTCTAAATACCCTGCTAAGGCATTGACTTCAGCATCCAGGTCCTGATATGTAAGTTTGTTTCCGTAATAATAAATAGCATCTTGTTCGGGATAACGGCGTGCACTTACTAGAAGGTTGTCATAAAGTGAAGTGGAAGGAACCTTCAGAGATTTTGCAAGTTTTGGCCAATATTTGTGATGAAGAGTTAACATGGTGCAGCTCTCCTTTTCAATTAGAATGTTAAATGGAGTTTGAAACCTTCTCAGGATTTGATATTCCGTTAAGGACCATATCTAGAAAAATCTCAACCACTTTTTCAACTGGGACTTCGCCGTCAGGATTGAACCAATAATAGCTCCAATTCGTCATTCCAAGAATCCCCAAGGTTAAGATATCTGCTCGGAATTCCTTCTTGAGTACACCTTGATTAATTCCTTCTTCAACCAATTTCTGCGTATTTCTTCGGAATTGAGCTCGTTTTTCTTTTATCTCTTCTACATGTTTTTCATTTAAATGCCTATTTTCCCTTGTAAAAATCCGGGCACTAGGGCCTTTAGATTGTATGTTGTTTATGAGCATAAAGATAATCTCATAAAGTTTTTTCGTAAAATCATAGGAATTGTTTTTTAAAATGACTTCCTGCTGTTTCACAATCTCCTCAATATACGATAAGTGAATATCCTTCAAAAGTTCTTCTTTACTGCTAAAATAATAGTAAAAGGTTCCCTTCGTAACACCCATTTCTTGAACAATATCCTGCACAGAAGTGGATTTAAAACCATTTTGGTGAAATAAATGGATACCTGTTTCCATAATTTTTTGCTTCATAGGATGTTCCTTTCGACTATTAATCTAGGTGGAGGGAAGGGGAGGCAACAAGCTGCCTCCTTTTCCTAATGTTTAGTTTTGATATTATTCGCGTTCAATGATCGTAGCGATTCCTTGACCGCCGCCAATACAAGCGGTAATCAAAGCATATTTTCCTTCGGAGCGATGTAACTCGTATACAGCTTTTGTTGCCAGGATAGCACCAGTTGCGCCTAACGGATGTCCATGGGCAATGGCACCCCCGTTAACATTTACTTTTGCGAGATCCATTTCAAGCTCACGATTACAGGCCAACACTTGAGCAGCGAAAGCCTCGTTAATTTCAATTAGATCCATTTGTTCAAGCGAAAGGCCTGATTTTTCCAGTACTTTTCTAACCGCCGGAACAGGTCCAATTCCCATGATATTCGGATCTACTCCCGCTACGGCATATTGGCGGATAACAGCTAACGGAGTAAGATTTAATTCTTCCGCTTTTTCTCTCGACATGATAACAAGAGCGGATGCGGCATCATTTAATCCTGAGCTGCTTCCAGCTGTAACTGTGCCGCCTTTCAAAAAGGCTGGCTGAAGCTTTTCCAATGCCTCGATCGTCGTTTGCGGTCTTGGGTGTTCATCGGTATTAAAGATCACAGGCTCACCCTTTTTAACGGGGATTGTGATCGGGACAATTTGTTCGTCAAAACGTCCCTCTTTCATTGCTGCTGCCATCCGCTGTTGACTTTGAAGTGAAAATTGATCTTGTTCTTCTCTTGAAATCTGGTATTTTTCCGCCAGATTTTCTGCAGTTATTCCCATTGGCGGATTACCGGCCTTTTCAGTTGATACCTGTAATTTAATAAAACTTGGTGGTTCAGCATGGTATGTTTTTTCCGGACGGGCCATCAAATACGGGGCACGGCTCATGCTTTCAGTTCCGCCAGCCACAAAGATATCTCCATCACCTGCTTTAATCGCCTGGGCTGCCAGATTAATAGCATTAATACCAGATCCACATTGACGGTCAACGGTTACCCCTGGAATATCAATCGATAATCCTGTTTGTATGACTGATAATCTAGCAATATTTCCTCCACCCGACAGAACATTGCCAAAAATAACATCATCAATCATTTCAGGCTTAATTTTCGCTCTTTTTACAGCTTCTTTGATCACTTCTGCACCCAACACATGTGCTGGAACGCCTGCTAGGGCACCGCCCTGCCTGCCGATCGCTGTTCGAACAGCTGAAACGATGACAGCATCTCTTTTCAAATATATCGACTCCTTTTATTCAAACTTTTTCCGATTGTCTTCTACATTGCATGAGCGCCGCCATCTACCACCACAATATCACCAGTAACAAAATTTGAAGCTGGTGCTGCTAAAAATAGCGCAACCCCTTTTAAATCAGTATCAGAGCCAAACTTTCTTAATGGTGTACCTTCGAGGATCGCTTCACCGCCCTCGTCAAGCAGTCCTTTTGACATTTTCGTTGGGAAGAACCCCGGTGCAATGGCATTAACGTATATACCATGTGGACCCCATTTAACTGCTAAATCTTTTGTAAAGGTTACGACTGCCCCTTTACTAGAGTTATAGCCAATGGCATTCATATATTTCGGATTGCTTCCTTGTAAGCCTGCAACAGATGCAATGTTAATGATTTTTCCAGCTTTTTGCTCGATCATGACCTTTCCGACTGCCTGGGACATTAAGAAGGTTCCGGTTACGTTAACATTCATAACCTTTTGCCAGGCTTCAAGCGGCATTTCTTCAACAGGAGCTCCCCAAGAGGCTCCACTATTATTTACGAGAATGTCAATTCGTCCGAACCTCTCCACTGTTTGTTCTACGACGTTTTTTACATCTTCAGGATTGGAAACATCACATTTTAATGCAAAGCTTTCAACCCCCAGCTTTCTAAGCCCTTCAGCCACTTCCTCACATGCCTCAAGCTTTCTTGAACAAACAACAACATTTGCTCCCGCTTCCGCAAAGCCCTCAGCGATTTGCTGGCCTAGACCTCTGCCGCCTCCAGTAACTATTGCCACTTTTCCTGTTAAATCAAACAGCTTTTGAACATGCATGGTACTTCCTCCTATAAAACCATTAACGGTATTTTTTTAATTCGTATCTTGCAATCGCTCGCTTGTGAACCTCATCCGGCCCATCCGCTAATCTCAAAGTTCGGATATTAGCCCAGCTGGCTGCCAGCGGTGTATCCTCACTGACCCCTGCTGCACCAAATGCCTGAATGGCGCGATCGATTACCTTTAATGCCATATTTGGAGCCACTACTTTAATCATGGCGATTTCTGCTTTCGCTTCTTTATTCCCTACAGTATCCATCATGTATGCCGCTTTAAGTGTCAGTAATCTAGCCTGCTCAATATCAATTCTTGCCTCGGCAATCCATTCCTGAATAACACCTTGCTCGGATAGCTTTTTACCAAAAGCTGTTCTGGATTGAACACGCTTACAAAGTTCTTCAAGTGCACGTTCTGCTGCTCCGATGGTTCTCATACAATGGTGAATTCTTCCTGGGCCGAGTCGACCTTGTGCAATAGCGAAGCCTTTTCCTTCATCCCAGAGCATGTTGGAAGCAGGCACTCGAACATTTTTATATTCAATTTCAGCATGTCCGTGCGGGGCATGGTCATAACCGAAAACCGGCAAGATCCGTTTAATCGTTACTCCCGGAGTGTCTAGTGGTACTAGAATCATAGATTGTTGCTCGTGAGTTGGAGCAGTTGGATCGTTTTTACCCATGACAATCGCTATCTTACAACGTGGGTCTCCGGCACCTGATGACCACCATTTCGTTCCATTGATGACATATTCGTCGCCATCCCTGATAATACTAGACTGGATGTTGGTCGCATCAGAGGAAGCCACATCTGGCTCTGTCATCGAGAAACAGGAACGAATCTCGCCGTTTAATAACGGTTTAAGCCATTGCTCTTTATGCTCTTCCTTTCCATATCGAACAAGGACTTCCATATTTCCTGTGTCTGGTGCTGCACAGTTAAATACTTCAGGGGCAATGCTGGATCGGCCCATAATCTCACAAAGCGGGGCGTATTCCAAATTCGTTAATCCGGCACCATATTCACTTTCTGGTAAGAACAAGTTCCATAAACCGTGCTGTTTTGCTTTTTCCTTCAACTCTTCCATGATGGGAGGAACCTTTGAAAACGGAGCATTTTTATCAATTTGCTCATGATAAACCTTTTCATTTGGATAAATATATTCTTCCATGAAGTCATTAAGCTTTTTTTGTAACTCTTGCACTTTTTCAGAATAAGTGAAATTCATCATTAACACTCCTTTTAACATACTAACTAGTTGGTATGTTACTAAATTTAATATATCCATAATTTTTAGAATATTCAACACACTGATTTTCGACAAATTTCTCATTGATATAGTAGAAACATATTTGTTTAGCCAAAAGAGCCTGTTTTTCTTGTATTAACAAAGATATTCTTATATTAATCTAGTAATTTTTTGAAATTTTTTTTATTACGACTGTCGAACTATCTTATAAACACCAGTGCCTTTTGCAATAAGTTGATTATTTTCATCGATTATTTCCGATTCAATCGTGGCTATTTTATAACCTTGCTGGAGTATTTTTGCCCTGGCAAAGAGATCTCCTGTGTTTATAGGAGCAAAATAATGCACATCTAAATTCACAGTTGATATAGATGTTTGATAAATTGTACGCAGTTGAATGGATTGAACCATGTCAAGCATGGAGGCATGGACTCCGCCATGCAGAGAATTATTAGTGTTTAATAAGTCTTTTTTTACAGCCAGCTTGAGTAAAATTTCATCTTCATTTCCGCTTACAATCTCAAATCCGATATGCTTAAAAAATGGATTCTTTTCAAAAATTTTATAAATTTCTTTTTCCACCATCAGCAACTTCCTCCCCCCTCCCTTCCTTACTTCTGTTTATTCGGAGTTGCCTTGAAAGTACCTATTCCCTTAGCAATTAAAACCCCGTCTTCGGTGAAGATCGTCCCCTCAGCCGTTACATATTTGCCTTCATGCTTCAAGATTTTTGTTTCCGCCTGATAAATATCCTTTGGCAATAGGTCAAAAAAGGAAAGATTTAAATTTATCGTGGTAGCAAAGGAACTCGTTTCTATGGAGATGGTGGCACCCATAGAAATATCGAGCATCGTTGAAAAAACACCAGGATGAATCGTTCCATCATCTTGGAGCAAATGCGTCTGCAAGGGTAAAGTTAATTCAAACTTATCAGCAATCGTGCTTCTAAACCCCATATAATCAAAAAATGTAGATGATGTCTTTGGTAGGTTCACTCCCATGTTCCTTTCTACATAACCTCGACCATCAATGCCATTCCTTGGCCTCCGCCGACGCAAAGAGTAGCGATTCCCCTCTTTTTCTCACGGCGTATTAGTTCATGGATTAAGGTGGTTATGATTTTTGCTCCTGTAGCACCCAGTGGATGTCCAAGGGCAATAGCGCCGCCGTTAACATTTACCTTATCCATATCTAAATTTAATTCACGAATAACCGCTAAGGCTTGCGCGGCAAAAGCTTCGTTCAGCTCAATTAAATCAATATCATCAAGAGTTAATCCTGTGCGCTCCAAAAGCTTTCTAACCGCCGGTACCGGTCCAATCCCCATGATTTCAGGAGAAACCCCAACAGAGGTCCAATCTACGATTTTGGCCAGCGGCTTTACCCCTAATTTACCAGCATGACTTGCTGACGTCAGTACTAATGCAGCTGCCCCATCATTTCTGCCACAGGCATTTCCAGCCGTAACTGTGCCATTTTCTTTAAAGGCAGGGCGAAGCTTATTAAGTGCTGCCAAAGAGGTTTCCGGTCTTGGATGTTCATCAACTGTAAAGATAAATGAGCTTTTTCTGCTTTTAATCTCAACCGGAACGATCTCATTCTGGAAATGATTATTATTGATAGCAGCAGAAGCCCTTAATTGACTTTGCAGCGAAAAAGCATCCTGGTCCTCCCGGGAAATCGAAAACCGCTCAGCAACATTTTCTGCGGTTATGCCCATACCAAGATCTTGGCCATAGATTTCAACTGGCTGTTGACCTGCTTCAGTATTCGAATCTACAAGTTTCGTATTATCTCCGCCAAAGCGGGAGTTTCTCAGATAAATAGGGGCATTGCTCAAGCTTTCTGTACCGCCCGTAACTACGATTTCTGCCTGCCCGAAAGCAATTTGCTGTGCGCCGGATGCGACCGCCTGCATGCCGGAAGCGCATAAGCGATTAATTGTAAACGCAGCAGCGCTTTCAGGGACCCCTGCCCTTAAGGCCGCAACTCTGGCCACATTCGAAGACTCAGTTGTTTGTCTGACTTCCCCCAATATTACTTCATCAACTTGATCGGCTGAGATCCCAGCCCTGTTAATCGCCTCTTTTATTGCAATGGAGGCGAGCTGTCCAGAATTAAGGCTTTTTAATGCACCGCCATACCTTCCGACAGGTGTACGAACAGCACTTAAAATAACAATCTCTTCCACTATAAAGTCCCTCCTGGATTAATAGATTAGCTATATTCTTTTTCTAATTGTGCGGCGATAATATTTTTCTGGATTTCAGAAGTGCCCTCATAGATCCTTGTAATTCTGGCATCGCGATAATAGCGTTCTACTGGATAATCGGCGATATAGCCTAGCCCCCCATGGATTTGCACAGCTTTATCTGCCACTCGGTTATATACCTCAGAACCATAAAGCTTCAGCATCGCTGCTTCTTTGATCACCTTCATTCCTTGATCAACCATCCAGGCGACACGGTAAGTAAACGAACGAAGTGCTTCAATTTCAACCGCCATCTCTGCCAGCATATGGCTGACTGCCTGATTTTTGATAATCGGCATGCCAAATTGGATCCGTTCTTTCGCATATCTTGTTGACATATCCAATAGTTTTTGACAGGATCCTAGATTCCGTGAAGCTAAACCAGCACGGCCATTTGCCAATATCTTTAACGCATTTACATAACCTTGGCCTTCAGCTCCCAATACATTTTCAACTGGAACTTCACAATCTTCAAAAATTAATTCTGCAGAATGCGATCCTCTTAAACCCATCTTTTTTTCAATTGCTCCCACTTGAAAGCCTGGAAAATTTTTTTCCACAATAAAGGAAGTAATCCCCTTGGCACCTTGATCAGGATCTGTAACGGCCATCACCGTAAAAACACTTGCCTCTGTGGCATTTGTAATGTAATGCTTCAAACCGTTTAAAATGTATTTATCCCCGCGTCTCACCGCTGTTGTTTTTAAATTAGCAGCATTTGATCCGGCAGCCGGCTCCGTTAAAGCAAATGCTCCCAGTTTTTCTCCGCTTGCCATATCGGGAAGATACTTTTTCTTTTGCTGTTCATTTCCCATTTCAACAATGCCCACAGTCCCAATTCCTGTATGTGCTCCAATTAATGTGGTATACCCATTATGTGTTTGTCCGATTTCCTCATATAAAGCACATTTACCCACCATGCCAATCCCAAGGCCGCCGTACTCTTCAGGTATACTTAAACCAAATAGTCCCAGTTCCTTGGAGAGATTAATGATTCTTTCAGGAATATGGTTATCTTCTTCAATTTGCATTGCAACAGCTTCAACCTCGGTTTGAATAAAATCTCTAATATTCTTTTTCATAAACAGAATGTCTTCGTCTAATTCAAAGTTCATTGTTGTCACCCCTAGTTCATCTAAATGTATCTTCTAAACCGTTTTCTTTGCTTCTTCTAACAGAACTCGCTTTAATACCTTTCCAACCGTATTCCGCGGTAATGCTTTGATGATCTCGAATTGTTTAGGCACTTTGTATCGGGTTAAAAGCTGATAGCAATGCTCACGCAACGCCTCTTCATTTATTTCCCTGCCATGTTTTGGCACGATATAGGCCTTCACCAATTCCCCCGCTTGGCTGTCCGGTATGCCAACCACTGCTGCTTCAAGGACATCAGGGTGTTCGTACAGCACTCCTTCAACTTCCTGCGGATATACATTAAACCCGCCAACAATAATCATTTCTTTTTTTCGGCCGACTATATAAAAATATCCGTCCTCATCCATCGTGGCTAAGTCACCAGTATAAAGCCAGCCATCACGCAGGGCGTGGTTCGTTTCCTCAGGCTTATGCCAGTATCCTGCCATCACCTGCGGCCCTTTTATCAATAATTCGCCTACTGACTTCTCCGGCAGATCTTCCCCATTATCATTAACAACGCGGCAGTCCGTTTTCGGCAGCGGAATTCCAATGCTTCCAACCTTCATCAATCCATCCGGTGGATTCCTGTGAGTAGATGGCGATGTTTCAGATAACCCATAGCCTTCACCTATGGATGCGCCTGTTAAAACTTCAAACTTCTTCAAGATTTCGATTGGTAAAGGAGCAGAACCACTGGTACAGGTTTTAAAGCTCGTTAGATCATAATTTTCAATATTTGGATAATTCACAAAGGCATTGTACATTTTAGGGACACCTGGGAAGAACGTCGGTCTGTGAGCTTGAATGAGATGGAGTACTTTTACCATTTCAAATTTATTGACCAATACATTGGCTGCGCCAATGTAAATGGATAGGTTCATTCCACTGGTCATCCCATACACATGGTAGAGGGGAGTTGCAGTTAAGATGGTTTCTTCGCCAAAAAACATTCTGGCTCCGTAAAGCGCTTTACTTTGAAGAACATTGGCTGTCAAATTAAAATGAGTCAGCATCGCGCCCTTCTTTTTACCAGTCGTTCCACCTGTATATTGAATGACGGCAATGTCATTTTGCGCATCAATAGCACATGATTCAGTCATTGGTGGATAGCTGTTAATTAACTGGCGAACACTGTAAAAATCTTTACTTCCTGCGGAAATTTCCGTGACATAAACTTCTTTAAAGCTATAAGATTCTTTGAGTTGTGATATTTTTTCAACACCAGACGGTTCAGTAACCAAATACGTTATTTCAGCATCATGAAAAATTTCAAGAAGTTCTCTTGGGGTGTAGTGCGGATTAATCTGAACAACAATCATTCCAAGCTTCAAAGCGGCGTAATAAGAGATTACATAATATGGATGATTGGACACCATTAATCCAAGTCTATCCCCCTTATTAGCTCCTCTGTTTCTCCATGCAGAGGCTAGCTTGTCTACTTGATCTTTCAACTGTTTATAGGTCAAGCTTTCATCTTCATAAATAATTGCTGTCTTGTCACCATATTTCCTTGCAGTATCCTCCAAAAATGAATATAAACTCACTTCCGGGATTGAGAAGGAAAGATTGGTCGTCTCGGGGTAATGATCCATCCAGGGACGTTTGTGCTCTGTAAACAAACCTTTCACCTCACTAAATGGAATCTCTTAAATATATACTTTATTTGTCTGGTAGTTTAAAAGATGATAAATGGTTTCAAGGACAGGAGTTGCTACCTCTAATTCCTTGCCTTTTTTTACGATATAGCCTGCGATGGATTCAAGCTCAAGTGTTTTTCCTTTCAGCTTATCCTGCAGCATCGAAGTATGATGATTTCTTGCCAAGTTTCCTTGTGCAAAAATGGTTTCGTAAAAATCCTCATCAATAGTAAAACCCAATGCTCTAGCAACTGCGATTCCTTCTTTACATATTTTTTCGGCAGAGGAATACAAGCCTTCATTTTCAAAGACAGCCCCCACCTTTGACTCAATTAATGCAGTTATTGGATTGAAGGTAACATTCCAAAGTAACTTTTTCCATTTAATCTCCAAAATATTGCTCGTGGTGAATGTATCTATGTTTGCCGCATTAAATTGAGCTGCAATTTCATTTACTTCTTCAGATAAACGATTATCCAATGCCCCAATCAAAAGCCTAGGTGGTACGCCAATTTGTTTCACAGCACCCGTTTCTGTTACAATGGCCTGGATATAAGTAGCGCAGGATAAAATCCGCTTATCCCCAAAAATGTCCGCAAGAATTTCTTCATTATCCACCCCGTTTTGAAACGTCATAATTAGGGAGGATTCTTTTAAAAACGGAAGGAACTTTGTTGCAACTTCCGTTGTACTTGTTGATTTCACGCAAAATAACAACAGGTCAATATCTGAAAAGGACTCATATTGATCGGTAAAGACTCCGTCAACAGTAAATCGCTCCACTTCACTTTCAATCGCTAGTCCTTTTTCTTGCATTCCTTGAAGTGTGGTTCCACGTGCTAAAAAAATAACCTCATGACCTGCCTTTTGCAAAAGCCCGCCAAAATATCCTCCAACGGCACCTGTGCCTGCTACCCCTATCTTCATATAAAAATCCTCCAGAAAAAATATGTAAGGATCTGAAAAGACTCAGCTTCATCTTTTCAGATCACTTAATTAATCCAATAAATCAGGTTGTTCTTTCACTATCCGATTCCATAATGGCTGGAATTGGAACCAGCCTGCTTCATGGGTTCCGACTGTTTCATAGGTTACAGCCGCACTTTCATCATCAATGACAATAGGTGTTCCTACCGACTCTGCAAGAATTTGTGCCTGACACGACCGTTCCATTGTAATAAACCACCATGCCGCTTCATCTACAGATTTTCCGACTGTCAATAGACCATGATTTCTTAAAATACATGCTTTTCGATTTCCTAAAGCTTTTCCAATCCGCTGGCCCTCCTCAATATCCAATACAACACCGGTAAAATCATCAAATAAAGAATGATCGTTATAAAATGCACAGGCGTCCTGGGTAATCGGATCAAGGGGTCGTCCAAGAGAAGACCATGATTTCCCGTACACCGAATGGGCATGTGCAGCGGCAATGACATCTGGGCGTGCGGCATGAACCTGAGAATGGATGGCAAATGCTGCACGATTAACAGGATAATTTCCTTCGACGACCACACCGTCATGATTACATAGAATTAAGTCGGAGGCTTTAATTTGACTAAAATGCATCCCGAATGGATTCACCCAGAAGTGATCCTTCCGCTCAGGATCGCGTGCCGTAATATGTCCGGCGACCCCTTCATCGAAGCCAAATTTAGAAAATAAACGGAAAGAGGCCGCTAATTTTTGTTTTAAATGCTGTCTTTCCTCTTCAACTGATAAGAAAACTGGCGGCTTATAGCTCAAAGTCATTTTAGTGGACATACTATCACCCTTTAATAATTGATAGAAATAAACCCAGCATTATGATCCATTAAATGCCGGGTTTTTTTAAATTTTCAATTCTGTTTATCTTGTTAGTATTGGTGATATACTACTTCACCTTTTAAAACATCCTTGCCCTGGCCGTTAACCGCTTGAACGGTAAAGCTAAGTTTATTTTCTTCTTTTTCCTTCAATACCGCTTTAAGGGTAATGACATCGTTTAAAAATACCATGCCTTTAAAACGGATTGAATAATCTTCGATGAAACCTTCCTCATAGTACTCAGTAAACAACTTTGCAAGGTTACCCATCGTCCACATCCCGTGTGCAATGATGCCTGGCAATCCTGCCTTACTCGCTTCATCGTCAATCGTATGAATCGGGTTAAAATCCCCGGAAGCCCCTGAATATTTAATCAGGTCCATTCTTGAAACAGGTTCTAATTGAATGTCTTTTAACGATTCGCCAATTTGTAATTCAGTAAGTGTACTCATCGGGTCAACACCTTCCTAACAGCTTCAGAAATGACAACCGTTGAGGTTGAACTAAAAATGGTATTCCCTGCAGCATCATCGCCATAGCTTTCGAGAACGAGGAAGCCCATTTCACCAAAGTTACCCTTTTTCTCAAAGTAGTTTTTTACTTTTGAATAACAGTAAACCTCTTCCCCCACTAATAAAGGACGGACATAATGAAAGGTTTGTTCCCCATGGATTAAGCCTTTATTTGGAAGATTCAATCCTTCAATCACACCATAATCAAAAACCCTTGGGAATGTCGGCGGTGCAATATTTTTACGGTATCTGGACTGTTCGCCAACTTCTTCATCAAAGTAAATCGGATGAAGATCGCCGATGGACTCGGCAAATTTCTTAACAGCTCCTCTTTCAACAACATTTTTCACTTTGTTTGATTGCTTGCCAATTTGATCTTTAAACAATTCATCCTCACCTCACCTAATTAACATTTTGGTCCGCCGGCAACATAGATGACTTGCCCATTTACAAATGAGGACTTTTCATCCGCAAAGAAAGCAACAGCATTAGCAATATCCTCAGGCTTCCCGCTTCTTCCCACAGGAATATTCGATACGCTTGCCTGGATTAATTGCTCAAAGGAAATGCCAATTCTTGAAGCCGTTTCTTTTGTCATATCGGTTTCAATAAATCCAGGTGCAACAGAGTTCGCAGTAATTCCATATCTTCCAAGCTCAATGGCCAATGTTTTAGTAAAGCCTTGTAAACCTGCTTTAGCAGCTGCGTAATTGGCTTGGCCGCGATTTCCAAGAGCTGAAGTTGAAGAGATATTAATAATACGTCCATACTTTTGTTCTACCATATACTTCTGAGCTGCACGTGCCGCATTAAACGACCCTTTCAAATGTACATCCATAACTGTTTGCCAATCAGAGTCTGTCATTTTGAACAACAGATTATCGCGGATCACACCGGCATTATTGACGAGAATATCAATCGAGCCGAATGTATCATGTACCTCTTTTGCAGCAGCTTCTACCTGCTCAGCATCTACAACGTTAGCCACCTTTGTATACACTTCATAGCCTTTTTCCCTGAATTCATTAGCAGTCTCACTTAATGCCTCTTCGTTTAAATCAATAATAGCAACCTTTGCCCCTTCGCTTGCAAAAAGCTCGACAATGCCTTTTCCAATTCCACGGCTTCCCCCTGTAACAAAAGCTACTCTTCCAGCGAATCTTCCTGCCATTTTTCTTCCTCCCAAATTAAAAATTTCTTTTAGACAACGCTTTCAAAAAAGAATTAAACGTATTGACCAACTTTTGCATGACCTTTAATCAAATTACGGGCAATAATCATACGCTGGATTTCATCAGTTCCATCGTAGATTCTCCATAGTCTTGCTTCACGGTACCAGCGTTCAATTGGCAATTCTCTTGTATAACCCATACCGCCATGAATTTGCAGAACTCGGTCTACCACTCTGTTACCCATATTTGCTCCATATAATTTAGCCATAGATGCAAGATGGCGATTATCTTCGCCTTGATCAAGGGTAAAGGCAGCATTTAGAACAAGCCAGCGGGCCGCTTCAATCTCAACGGCAGAATCAGCAATTTGCCATTGGATTGCTTGGCGCTCAGCGATCGGCTTGCCAAAGGTAATTCGTTCTTTGGAATAATCAATGGCCATTTGCAATAAGCGTTCAGCAGCCCCTACTGCTCTTGCACCGACAATCCATCTTGCAAATCCAATCCATTCTAAACCAAGATTGTAGCCTTTGTGCAATTCGCCAAGAATATTTTCCTCAGGAACGCGCACATTATCAAAAACCAAGCCAGCTGGACCCCATTCTCCCATTGTATGTATATATTCAGATTTCCAGCCCATATCACGGTCAACAATAAAACAGGTTACACCTTCACGTCCGCGTGTAGCTTGGTGTCTTTCTTTATCCGTAATGGCAATCGCCATAACGAAATCAGCTTCATTTCCGCCTGTAATAAAGGTCTTTTCACCATTGAGAACCCATTCGCTTCCATCTTTTACAGCCGTCATTTTGATATTTTGCGTATCAGAGCCTGCACCAGGTTCGGTCATGGCAAAGCATGATTTCTTTTCGCCATTGATGGTTGGGATTAGATATTTTTTCTTTTGTTCTTCATTTGCATAGTAAAGAATATTATCCGCAGAACCGCCAAACGAAAACGGAACAAACGTCTTGGAAACTTCCATTAACACAATCGCCATCATCATCTGACCTAAATCTGCACCGCCATATTGTTCAGGTGTGTTTATTCCCCAAAAACCTGCCTCTTTTGCCTTCAATTGTAATTCTTTTAATTTCCCTGGCGGCAGACTTGGTTTGCCTTCCCGCTCATTTCTAAGGACATCGTTTTCTAGTGGGATCAGTTCTTTTTCTACAAATCTTCTAATTGTTTTTTGCACCATTTTCTGTTCATCTGTCAAACGCAAATGCAAAGTAATCACTCCATTCTTATTCTTGCAATCTAGTTTTTTTACCATTAAAAATAATATGCAATGATCAATCGAAACATACCTACCGGTTGGTATGTAATTTAATTTTATTTCGAAATTTCAGAAAATACAAGTTTAATTTATATGAAATTGAATTTTTTTCTCTTTATTGACTATTTTTATGTAATATTACAAATGATATATATGATATTCCTAAGTGAATATCCGTTTCAAATCCTATGATGAGGTGATTTTTGATGAGCTATAAAGATCATTTAGATCCCCACTCTGAGCTATTTCACCATACATTTACCAGGCCGAAACGCCAGAAATCACAAGTGAATGGCCAAACAAGAGAGTCTCAAAACCAAATCATCTTAAGGAGCAATGCTAAAGCTCACCGCTGGTAAGAGCTTGGCAATGGAAACGAAATGGGCCTTTTCTCGATTAAAAAAATTGGGAAAAGGCCTTTCTGTTAATTGATATTCTTTGCTTTGAACGATAACATAAATTCAAGTTAAAAAACTTACAGGAGAGACAATTGCAATGTTTGAAGAGTTTAAAATCAGAGATGCAGAAGTAAACGATCTGCCGATTATTGTGGAAATTTACAACTCTACGATTCCCAGCAAAATGGTAACAGCTGATACCGAACCAGTAAGTGTGGAAAGCCGAAGAAAATGGTTTGACGAACATTCCCCTTCTTTTCGTCCTTTATGGGTGGTTGAAAGTAATGGCAATATATGCGCCTGGGTAAGCTTTCAATCGTTTTACGGCAGACCCGCCTATAATGCCACGGCTGAAGTTAGTATATACATTCATCAAGACTTTAGAGGAAAAAAACTTGGTAAATATTTAATTCAACAAACAATTGATGCCTGTCCAAAACTGAAAATCAAAACTTTGCTTGGATTTATTTTCGCCCATAATGAACCGAGTGTTAAATTATTCAACAGCTTTGGTTTTGAAAGATGGGCCCTCCTTCCAAATGTAGCTGAACTGGATGGGGTGGAAAGAGATTTATTGATCCTCGGTAAAAGACTATAAAAGGAGACCCTTCACATTGGTACATAAAGCCATAACTGATTTAAAATAGATTTCCACAATAGAAATATTCCAAAATACCTAATTTTCCTGTACTATATTATGTGAGAAAATATTTTCTTACATTCTTGGAAATTAATTTCCTTGAAGGAATTGGAGAATCTCATGGAGAAAAAAAAGCTAATTTTCCTCTATTGCATTTTAAGTATTATATGGATATACGGTACAAATTATTTAATTAATGAGTTTATGCCGTCTGCTTATATGTCTTTTGCCGCAAGATTTAAAGAGGTTCTATACATCTTTGTTACTGGATGGTTCATCTATTTTTTAATTGTGAAATCACAAGAATTAAATGAATCAAAAGAAGACCAAAAGCGTCTTTCGACGTTAATCAATTCAATGGTTGATTTTGTAAACTTTAAGGATGGAGAAGGCAGATGGATTGAGGCCAATGAATTTGGTTTACAATTATTTCAGCTTGAACACGTAGATTATCGTGGAAAAAAGGATTCAGAATTAGCGGAATACACCGAGTTCTATGCAAATGCGCTCAGATATTGCGAAATTTCAGATGAAGAAGCATGGAAAAATAAAGGAATAACCCGGATTGAAGAAGTCCTGCCTGTACCAGATGGAACCATTAAAACCTTTGATACCATTAAAGTTCCTTTATTCCATCCTGATGGGAGCAGAGAAGGTTTGGTTATTATCGGCCGGGATATTACGGAAAGAAAAAATATGGCCAGACAATTAGCCGAAAGTCAGCAGCAATATAAATCACTGTTTGAGTACAGTCCGGATATCGTATATATGTTTGACTTGAACGGAAACATAACCAATCTAAACCCTCACTTTGATGTTATAACCGGCTTCAAACGCGAAGAGATGATTGGTAAAAATATAAGGACATTATTGCCCCAAAAGTATAAAAGGTATCTCAACCGATTTATTTCTTCTTTAGTTGATGATAGTAAGCCTATTATGTATGAACTGAAAATTCCACATGCCAATGGGAAAACACTAACGATCCAAGCTACCTCACTCCCAATTGTTATTAATGGGAACATAACAGGAATCATTGGCTATGGCAGAGATGTGACGGCTTTAAGACAAACAGAGGAACGTTTAAGAAGGACGGAGAAACTGTCTGTGGTTGGTGAGTTATCTGCGAGTGTTGCCCATGAAATACGGAATCCGCTCACCTCATTAAAGGGATTTGTTCAGCTTTTACAAATGGAAGATCAGAAGCACCAATTCTATTATCAAATCATGTTAGATGAATTAAATCGGATTAACCACATTGTGGGTGAATTATTACTATTAGCCAAACCACAGCTGTTGAAATACACAACTGCAGATATTCAAAAGCTTTTGAACGATGTTATTTCCTTATTAAGCACCGAAGCGAGTTTATATAATGTGCAAATTGAATCAATTTATTCTGAAAATGAGATCCTTATAGAATGCGATCCGAACCAGCTGAAACAGTTATTTATTAATATTATTAAAAATGCAATTGAAGCCTCCATAAATGGCGGGAAAATATCCATTATCCTTGAACAGTCTGAAAACGAACAGGTAATAATAGCTGTCAAAGACAATGGCTGCGGGATTTCTAAAGAGAGGTTAGAAAAAATTGGCGAACCGTTCTATTCTTCAAAGGAAAAAGGAACTGGTTTAGGTCTTACTGTCAGCTTTAAGATTGTTCAATCTCACAAAGGAACAATCAGTTTTGAGAGTCAAAAAAATCAGGGAACCTCCGTTAATATTACCCTGCCAATGAAGCAAGACTGTTCAAAAAAAACCAAGCCCGCTTAGGACGGGCTTGATTTTTTTTTCCTATTTCGAAAAAATGCCAAGATTAATAACATACAGGGAATAATAATCTGAAAGGGCCAATGCAAATAAATCGTGACTACATCCAGTCCCTCTCTAATATGTTCCGCATAACTAGAAGCAATAGTCACGGAAGAAAATAAAACCAGCACCCCTATTGGGAACCCAAGCTTCCGTTGATTCTTGAAATTGAATATATCTGCCGCCCCAGCGACAGCTGCATAATAATATATAGCTATCTTAAAAAAACCACCAATCACAAGATACAGCATAAATAATACATCGAGCCGCTCAATAAAATTCGCTAATTGAATTTTCCCGATTGTTGTTAACAATGGAAAGTTGGAACGAACAAATAAATCCGTTCCTAACGAAGCAATATTTATGACAGCCGTTATCGCGATATTAATTCCACTTAGAAGTATCCCGCCAATACAAGCCATTTTTACTTTTTTTGGTTCATTTAAAAATGGCAGCACCATCGTAAAAACAATCATTTCTCCGAATGGAAAAGTGAAAGTTTCACGAAGAAAAGTTTTAATAACAGGCTTCCATCCATTTTCAAGAATCGGTAATATATTTTCAAAATGAATTAATCCAGAAAAGAGGATTAAAGAAAATCCTCCTATTGCCAGGATATAGATAACCGCAAAATATATTTCCCCCACTCGTGCAATGACTTCAAAGCCCTTATGGATTGCATAAACAATTGTCAAGATCATTAAGGTATTAATGACAAATAACGGTGTACTCGTATAGATGGTTGTGGTTAACAGCTCTCCAAAATCACGTAATATCCTTGAGGCACCGTAGATAAAGTATACGATGTAAAGTATTGCGATTAAACGGCCTATCCATTTACCGGTGATTTTTTGGATATAACTTGTAAACGGAAGGTCAGGATAATACAAAAACAAGCAGTAGTAAACGAAAAAGAGAAGCACTCCTGCTGTCATTCCCAGCAAAATGGATATCCAGGCGTCTTGTCCTGCACCCGCCCCCATACCAACCAAAATCGCGCTGCCCATTTCATACAAAACTACGAGAACAAATAATTGGGATGCATTTATTTTTGCCTTTTCCATTTGCTACACTTCCCTACTCACAACGGGTTACTTATTCATCGTGGACCAAAACGGTATTGTCCGGATTCCTTCTCGCCGAATGTAGGAATCTACCTCGACATTTACTTCTAGACGGGCAAATTGTTCGTTCCAATTCCTCTTAAGCTTATTCCAAAGCTTGGGATCTGCTCGATGCACCCGTTCTCCAAACCCAAAAATATCACTTTTCTTTTTTTGGGCCGCTTTTACCGCATTGACTATTTGTCTTTTAATTTCTTTTTCCACAAGCTTATCAAGTTTCTCAATTACTTTCGGATTCGTTAAATCAATCGCGGTATTGGCTTCACTAATCCAGCCTTCATCTTCAATTCTTATATGAATGACTGGTTTTCCATTCTTAAAATTAACCGAAACTTTTGTTTTAGTGCGAATGGATGCCATTGAAATGGCGTCCTTTTTACCATTCCATTCAACATTAATATCCGTACTTTTTACCTTATTTAGAATCCAGATAGCCCCTCTGGCATTGTTATTTTCAATCCAGCCTTTTAGCTTACCATTTTTAAAAATAGCTAATCCATTCGCCTCAAGGTAGGCATCTGATTTGGTAGATTGAAGATTTTCCGCCTTTTGAGCTTGTTCTTTTTTGCCCATTAATAAATATCCATTTAAAATTGGTTCTTTTCCACTGCTGATAATTCCACTAATAAAATCATCTACGTTAACACTCATATTTTCCCCGAGCATATTTTGGGTCGATTTGATCTCTTTTGTAATCTTACTAACAGGAAGTTTATCCAGGTTTGTCAGTGCTGAAACAAGGTTTTCGGCAGACGTACCTCTCGCAATCACCATTTCAGTAGTCGTTCTAAATTCAGGGTCTCGATCTAATGCATCAACAATATCCAGCAAATCAGTTTTTGCCACGCCTTCACTTATTACCACTAAATTTGTGTGAGCATAATATAGACGCCTGGAAATTTTCTTTGTCGCGCGTCTTGCTGCCTCTGTAATGGTGTCCCCTGAGCTTTTATATACAGCAATTGGCAGTCCTTGCCCTCCGCCAGTCTGCCCAGAGGAAACATTGCCCGGATTTACAAGCTGCCACGAAACATCAAACTTTTGGTTTTTACCTTTATCAATTCCAATGGCCATTACAAAGGCTAAATCGGTTAACTCCTTTTGATTCCAGCACGCCGTTAAAGAAGGTAAAAGAAAAAACACATAAATAGTCAGCAACAAATATCGTTTCATCAAGAATCACCCTGCGATGATTGGTCTTCGTCTTGCTTAGGCGGACCCGGTTTCTGATTTTCTCCTGTCCGGACCACATTTCCTTTACTGATAAACATCGGTCTATTTTTCATCGCCCAAATTGGAAAACGAATAAACACATCCTGTTGATTTCTTATATTAAATGGAGCGATCGGCATCATGTAGGGAACTCCAAAAGACCTTAGAGAGCATAAATGGATGGTCATAAACATAATACCCAGCATAATTCCATAAAAGCCCAAAATGGTGGCAAGTCCCATCATAATAAAGCGGATTAATCTTGCGGCAATCGCCATTGTAAAAACGGGAGTTGAAAAATTGGCAATGGCAGTAATGGAAACGACAATGACCATTACGGGTGAAACAAAACCTGCCTGAACGGCGGCCTGCCCAATTACGAGCGCACCTACGATGGAAACCGCTTGTCCCACTGCCCGCGGAAGTCTTAATCCTGCTTCCCTTAATATTTCAAAAGTAACCTCCATAATTAATGCTTCAAAGAATGCCGGAAAAGGAACATTCTCTCTTTGTGCTGCAATCGCTATAGCCATGGTGGTAGGAATCATTTCCTGATGGAAGGTAGTCCCGGCAATATATGCTGCCGGCCCAATTAAAGCAATAAAAAAGGCTAAAATTCGTAAAAGCCGAATACTTGTTGAAATATCAAATCTAGCATAATAATCATCCGGTGCTTGGAAAAATTGAATAAATAAAGCTGGTACTGTAACTACAAAGGGTGTACCGTCCACTACAAGGGCAATTCTTCCTTCAAGCAAATGAGAAGTAATAACATCTGGCCTTTCAGAATGATGAGTGGTTGGGAATGGTGTCCAGGTTTGGTCTTCAAATAATTGCTCGAGAAACCCTGAAGCTTGCACGCCATCAATATTAATGCGGTTGAGTCTTTCCTTTACTTCGCCAATAATTTTTTCATTTGCAATACCCTTTATATACATAATGGCAATATCGGTTTGCGTCACGGTACCCAGCTTCATCGATTCAATCCATAAATTTGGGCTTTTTATCCGCCGCCTTATTTGTGCCGTGTTTGTTCGGAGTGTTTCTGTAAACGAATCCTTCGGTCCCTGAATCGATAATTGGGTTGAAGGTTCAGAGATGGCACGTTTCTCCCATCCCTTTGTTTCCACACTAAGGGCTTTTTGGAAGCCATCTAAAAAAAATACCGTATTTCCAACTAAAATGGCATCATGTACCTCATTCCAGTTGGTGATTGACTCGACGTTTCCCAGACCAGCTGTGAAATCAATCATTTGTTGGAAACTGTCGGTAACCATCTCCCTCACTTCTTCTGTCACCGTTTCCATAAAAAAGTCACTGATCAAAGTATTACTGGCAAGACCGTCAATGTAAACGGCGATCCCCCTGCTGCCGCAAAATTTAAACTCGCGGTATGAAATATCTGTACTGTTTCCATATTCTTCTTTAATTCTTGCAATATTATCTTTGTAGTCTCTATGGATTGGCAATTCGTCCGGTTTTCCTGGATCCTGCATTTGCCTAAAGTTATCGTTCTGTCTCTTTTTTTGCTTTTTTTTCAAAATATTAGACAAAATCGACACGTAATCTCCGCCTCACTCAAAGAAGTTTCATTTTCACTATTACCAATAATGGTTAGAATCCCCAAAGTGATATATTTTATCCAATGGATAATTCCAATTCTAAGTAGAACTATAATAACAACACATAAATATGGGTGAGGATAATGAAAATCATTTTGGTAACTGGTTTATTAGCGGCTTTGTTAATAACTTTAATTATTGCACTCGATATGATTATGGGAGCAGGATTACCTGGGGTAATTTGGAAAGCAATAAACCCTTTTAAAGTAATGGAACCAGCAGAATATATCATATTAATACTTTCTATTCTCTTCTTTTTAATTGCTTCGTTTGGAGGTTATTTAAATAAGAAACGGCAAAGCAATCCTCCTTCAAACTCATAAAGAAGAAAGCCCGCCTTCACTCAAAGCGGGCTTTCTTCTTTATGAGTTTCATGAATACCAGTTGGAGATTTCCTTTTGAATAAACGGATGAAAGCTTTAGCTCTATTTTTCCATTTGCTTTTTCCTTCGTAATTAGGCCCGTAAACATAGCGATTCCACAAATAATAGACTATTTCCTCAATGATAAGAAATAAGCAGCAAAACAAAGCAAAGATACCAGCCCAGTACCACATTCCATGGACCCCCTTCTCAAATAGTCCTTGCATTCTATTTGAAAAATTCTATCTATTCTTTATTTTACCAGATTAATGGAAAAATGTGGAGGAATAAGGTTTACACCGTTTTTTCCACTGTGGATATTTTTGTTTTGATATATGTCCTGTTTCCGGCAGTGAAGAAAATAATACTTCCCAGCGAAAGGATGGAAATAATCCAAAACATGAATTGACCATGGTAATGGCTGAGGAGAAATCCCCCAAATATAGGACCCAGGAAATTCCCAATTTTTCGGAATTGGCCAGCCCCAAAATAAGTTCCACGTAAATGTTCCGGTGCTAATTTGTCCATCATCATACTGTTAGAAGGAAAAATTAAAATTTCACCGATCGTCAGAAGAATCATTGCAATAATGGCAATCACCCAGCCATTGATAAAGCTAAAGCCAAGTAATCCTGCCGCAATAAATAAAGAACCTGCAGCCATCGCCTGCATTAAGCTAAATTTTTCAGCAAAATGGCTGATCGGCATCTGCAAGCATACCACCATTACAGCATTAACGGTAAGCAAAACAGAAAAAATGGCTACACCGTTTTCCAGTTTCCCTTCCAAGAATTGCGGCAAATTGGAGTCTATTTGGACATAGCCAATGTTAATTAAAATGATTCCAAATAAAAGGTATCTTAACGCTTTATCTGTCTTGATAATCTTAAATGCATCCACAAATGATACAACCTTTTTCGTTTCTAATTGTTTAGCAATAATGAGTTTTTTCATTAAAATAAAAAGAACGATTCCATATCCCAAGTAGGTTGAACCAGTAATGGCGAACGAAAGCTTTGCAGAATGATTAGCCAAAAAGGCACCTACAAGAGGTCCTACTGAAGCTCCAATGTTCATGGCGGTATACCTTAAAGAGTACACCTTCATTCTAATTTTCTTATCAGTCAAATCTGCCATAAGTGCTTGTGATGTTGGTTCAAAAAAGGAAGTACATAGTCCAATAATGGCATTTAATAAAATGAACCATCCCTGACTATTTGCTACAGTAAACCCATAATAGACAAATGCTAACGTAAACAAAGCAGTGAGCATAATCGGCCTTCTGCCAAACCGGTCTGATAAATGGCCCCCAATGAATCCTCCCACTGTGGCCATTAAAGGGCTCATACCGACTGTCAACCCAATAATAATTGGTGAAAGATCGATATGACGAGATAAATAAATCGATAAAAATGGAAGTGTCATGTAGGCTGAGCCTCTGGATAATACCGTGCCAATTAATAATACCCAGACAATTGGGTGGAATTGCCCAATATAGATTTTTATTTTATTCATATGTATGGCCTCGCAAATTATTTTTTACTTAATTAGTAAACTATGTTAGAGGGAAATTGTAAAGAATTTTCCTAATTTTACTGCAAACAAAAAAGTCAGCCCCCACAGGGAAACTGACTTTTCTCGTTAGTTCGGATCTTTATAATTCATAGCCCTTTCACTGTCTCCAAAGCCTTTGGTGGTTGGATCTTGAACGAGCCCGAGCATGGATAGTATTACAAATATGGCATTTACTAATGTCAATATTGAATTTTGAATAGTGTCAGATAGTTGGAAATCGGTAATCCCTAGTGAATGTAATCCAGCCAGCACCAGTTGGGCAACAATCATTAGCTGTGATATAAATGCGATTACCCAGTTTTTGTTGCGAAATCGGACCTTCCAGTTAATCATCATCCCATCCCCTTTCCTATGTTAAATTAGCTTTTCTATAACATATGCTGGGTCTGAAATTGGTTGTCCACGAATATCACGAAATTACTTATTGTTGGTCTTTTTTCAAAAGAAAACTTATAATAGTAAAAATCAATCATCCCTAAAAGATAAGGAGTCATTATGGACAAGTTACATCCGTTATGGGAAATGATCGTTCGCTTTTGGAAAAAGAGACATTTAACTCAAATTTTTTTATTAATCATTCTTGTTGTGGTTCTCGTAACCATTTGTTATTTTGGATGGCTTGCTACAAGGGCGAATGTTCAATCCCTAAAAGAAGGTTTAAGCCAGCCGACCGTTATTTATGATAAAAGCGGCAAAGTGGCAAGTAATGTCGCAACAAATCGAACACAAGGCGTTAAAATTGAAGAACTGCCAAAATATGTGCCAAATGCCGTAGTGGCCATTGAAGATGAACGCTTTTATAAGCATAGCGGCTTTGATGTACAAGGAATCGCTCGTGCCTTTTTTGGAAACCTTTTTGCAGGAAGGGTTACTGGGGGCGGCAGCACGCTAACCCAGCAGCTGACGAAAAATGCCCTTTTATCACCGGAACGTACCTATAAGCGAAAAGCTGAGGAATTGTTTTTAGCTGTAAAAATTGAAAAGGTTTATACAAAAGAAGAAATTCTGCAAATGTACCTCAATCAAGTATATTTTGGCAGCGGCGCTTGGGGAATCGGCAACGCTTCAAAGAAATATTTCAATAAAAATATCAAGGACATCAGCGTGAGTGAAGCTGCCATGCTTGCAGGGCTATTACACGCACCTAATTACCTTGACCCGTATAAAAACTATGACCTTTCGATGAAACGGCGAAATGTGGTATTAGCCAAAATGAAGGAATTAGGGTTTATCAATACGACTCAATATAACCAGGCCAAAAAAGAAAAAATCCGTCTTCATGATGGCGGAGGAAGCTTTGTTGACCGTAAATACCCTTATTATGTCGATGCTGTTTTGAATGAAGCGATTTCCAAGTATGGATTAACCCAGGATGAGATCTTAACGAGAGGGTACCGCATCTATACCGAAATGGACCAGAACCTTCAGGCGGGACTTGAAAAAGTTTATAGCAAAAGCTCATTATTCCCTAGAGGAAGCGGAAATACTTTGGTTCAAAGTGGTTCGGTATTAATGGACCCCGCCTCAGGTGGAGTCCGTGCCCTTGTCGGCGGAAGGGGTGAACACGTTTTTCGCGGTTTTAACCGAGCGACTCAATTAAAGGCACAGCCTGGGTCCTCAATCAAACCACTTGCTGTATATACACCTGCACTTGAAAATGGCTATGACTATTCATCCGAGCTTGTCGATGAGCCGATGACGTTCGGTAATTACAAACCGGAAAATTTTT
Organism: Paenibacillus sp. BSR1-1; assembly: GCF_030403775.1. Lineage (GTDB taxonomy): Bacteria > Bacillota > Bacilli > Bacillales > Cytobacillaceae > Neobacillus. Next base: position 68,433 of record NZ_JAQMWQ010000002.1, on the reverse strand, counting down.
CAAAAAACTACCAAGGCAAGGTTCAGATGTATAAGGCTTTGGAAGAATCGTTGAATATTCCTGCCGTTTGGCTGCTCGATCAAGTGGGCTTAAATAAAGGGGTTGATTCCTTAAAACGGTTTGGAATACCTGTTGAAAAGGAAGATCGAAACCTAGCCATCGCCCTTGGAGGAATGAGCAAGGGCGTGTCACCCTTACAAATGGCAAATGCTTTTTCAGCTTTCCCAAATGGCGGAAAGCGGCAGGACAGCCATTTGATTACAAAAATTGTTGGTCCAACTGGGAATATTATCGCTGAGCGAGAACCGAAAACGATTAAAGTTACCTCTAAATCTGTTGCAAATCAGATGACTTCGATGCTCTTAAATGTGGTGGAAACGGGAACTGGAAAGCGTGCTCATATCCCTGGTATGCAAATTGCCGGAAAAACAGGCTCAACTCAGCTTCCCTTCACGGTCAATGGAACAAAGGATCAATGGATGGTAGGCTACACGCCAAACCTTGTCGGTGCGATTTGGCTTGGCTATGACCAGACAGACCAGCAGCATTACCTGCCGAGCTCAAGCTCAGCCAATGTGGTTCCAATTTTTAGAGAAATCATGCTCGAATCACAACGCTACCTTCCAAAAGATAGCTTTGAGGTGACTTCAATTAACGATCAGCTTAAAGGAAAGACGAGTACTGGGGAAAGGATCAATGAACAAGCAAAGAAAATCAGTAAGGAATTAAATGAAAATGCGGAAAAAATCGGCGCCGCCATCAAAGAAAAAGCCCCATCCTGGAAAAAGAATTTAGATAAAGTTTTATATTCAATTGGTGAGGGAGTAAATTCGTTAGTCGAAAAACTGAAAGAAATTGGAAAATAGCACGCCCGATGAGGCGTGCTATTTTTATCATTAGCTCTGTTAAACTTGGAGTCTAAACATTCGACACTCTTAATGAATGGAAATAGGTACCTGTTAAATTCTTTATTCTTTCTTCCTGCTTAGAATTGTACATCACTATAAAGCAGGTGGCAGGGCCAGACGATTTAAAGATATCCACTTCTGTGCTGACCATCTCCAGGGTAAATCTTACTTGGGAGAACATTTGATTCATTTCAAAAAAGATTCCCTTCGAGCCGACTGGCCAAACCATGATCTCGTCCATCTTGCATACTTCTTGAAAAATGGTAAGAGGAACAATTTTTTCCGACTCTTCTATAACTTCGGTCCCTACCAATGGCTGTCCAATAACAGCAAATTTTATCCGGGAGGAAAAAACAAGTTCCGTTACTTTAGCATTTGTTTTTTTCCCAAGCACTACCAAGCCAATGGCTGATTGCAGCAACGCAAAATTACTTTCCGAGCTCCCAGTGATCGGAACTTTGCTCATTCCTATTTCCGTTAACCCTTTTTGTATCCCCTTTAATAGCTCTTCCCATGGTTCATTTCCACAAAAGTTATGAAGGATTACACTCATCGGCTCACCGCCTGCTGCCATACACTCCATAGCCGCTACTCGAAAGGAATAATAGGCCACTGATTCGTAAGAAACTTGAACATGATCATGTTCTTTCATTCCAATCGCACCGCTGTTATCACTGGCAATAATTAAAGAGTTTTCTGTATCCAATGGCAGCGAAATAATATCCCTCATTCTTTTCTATCGCCTTTAGTTAAGGTTGATATAACAATGGAAGAAAGACTTGGAATCGCAATTAGAGCAATCCCTGTATTAATAACAGAGCCAATTAATAGCGAAGGGACAATAGCCGCATAAAAACCCTTATTCATTAAAAATATGAAAGGTATTGGTGCAATTAAAGCATTTCCCACAATGAAAAGACTCGCTGCTGAAATCTTTTTATTATACTTATACATTAGGCCAAACATCCAAACCAGCGCAGCCATCTCTCCTGCTATAAGTAGATGCAGCGGCCCTAACGGAAAACCAGCCAGCAGGGATGATATTAAATGACCAAATGCGGCAACGACAGCTCCAGCCCCGCCGCTTAATAAAGCGGCTGCCAGCAGGGCTGGGAAAACATCCAAAGCTACGCTCCCTACAATTGCAGGTATTTTTATCGAAGCGCCTATTACCGACAAGGCTGTAAGCATGGCGAGCAGAGTAATCCGTTTACCGGCTGTATTACTTTTCATTTTTACGCTTCCCTTCCCTAAACACAATGGCACTGCGAACATACTCAACGTCTTTAACCTTCATGCGATAATTTATGACTCTCGCTAACGCAAAGAAAAAGTCTGACAGACGATTTAAGTATTGGAGAGCCAACTCCGGTGTCTTCGAATCAGCCTTTAATAGTTTCACTACTAATCTTTCTGCTCGCCTTGTCACCGTTCTAGCAATATGAATCGATGCCGAGGGCTTGGTTCCACCTGGTAAAATGAACCGTTCCAGTTCAGGTGCCTCTTCAATGTATTCATCAATTTTCTTTTCCAAGTACTCAATCGATTCCTTTTGAAGCTTTAATTCCCGCTTCTCAGACACATTAGCCAGATCCCCGCCACAATCGAATAATTCATGTTGGATCTTTTCCAAATCAAGAAGAATATCCTTAAATAATTCAGAGTCGAGTTCTGTTATCGCCTGGCCCACGAAGCAATTTACTTCATCCACTGTCCCATAAGCCTCTACCCGAGTGTCATCCTTATCTACCCTTCCACCAATAATACTTGTTTTTCCTTTATCACCTGTTCTTGTATAAATTCTCATTTCCTAAACCCCTTTACTTTATTTTTTGATTTAATCCATACCAAATGACGTCCATTTGTTCTGACCTTTTGGCCAAATCCTGATATGCCCATCCGGTAATATCACGCCAATTCCTATTTTCCGCTTCCATAGGTACAATCCCTTTGGTAATATCCGTCCCAATAATAACTATCTTCCGATCTGTTTTTGCTTTTTCCCATGAAGTCCAAAGGTCCAAATAGCTATTCCAGATTTCAAGGCATTGCTTTGCCTCATACTCTACTGATAGACCTTTCAGCCATTTTTCTATACCTTCGAGTATTAACAAATCTTGGTCATCTTCCAATTTCTCTGGGAGAGGACGATGATCATATGCAGATATCCAGCCATCATAGTCCTGCACCAAGTAGGATTTTTTTACCCAGGCTCTTTTACCGTTAAAGGCACCTCCTGTAACAAAGTGCATCGCTGACCCCTCCTTAACGCCTCTTTTTCAAAAATTAGTTCATAGCCTTTGTCATGCTCTACTCCCCAATCCCAAAACGATTTCTTATCACGCGCATATTGCGTTAATAACATTCTAATGACCCCGCTATGGGTAATTACTGCTACGCGATGCCGGTTTTGATTCATTATTTCGTTGACAATTTGTTTCCATCCGGCTCCAATTCGATTGGTAAATCCCAATAAGGATTCCCCATCCGGGGGAGCAAATCCCATTGGATCTGATAACCAGCTTTGATAGTGCTTGTCTTCTTTCAAGTTAGCATAGGTTTTCCCTTCCCATTTACCAAAGTTCATTTCTCGTAAATTATTTAATAGAATAAGGGGATGATCAGGAAATAGAATTTCCGCCGTATGCTGACATCTTTTTAGATCACTTGAAAAATAGCATTCATATCTCTTATTGGTCGAAAAATGCATCGATTCTGGGCATAAAGGGGAATCCTCCCAACCGAGATACACTTTTCTTCTATTTGCTTCGGTCATTCCATGGCGAAATAATGCAATAACCACACAGTCATCCATAGTAATAGCTCAGTCCCTTCAACTGCAGCTCCCAATACATCCCCTGTAATACCACCAAACCATTTTTCAGATTTATAGCGGCTAAAAAAGAAACATCCCAAAGCAACAATTATTAAAATACTTAATAACTGGATTGATTGAGCCCATACCATTACTGCTAACAGATATGATGCAATGTAAACAGGGTAAACCCACAGTGTCTTCGGTGTTGCGGCACTTTGAAACAAAGAGCCTAATCCCTCTTTTCTGGCTGATTTAACGGTGAGCAATAGAGCACCCATTACACTTTTACTTAAAAAAGGGATTGCCATAATCAAGATGTAAGATAAAAGTTGGATGTTCTTCGCAATTTCATAAATAAAGATAAATCGGCAGGTCAATAAAATGATTACCGATAAAACTCCAAATGCACCGGTTCGGGGGTCTTTCATAATCTCAAGTCTTTTCTCGCTGTCCCGATATGAAAAGAACGCATCACTAGCATCCATCCAGCCATCTAAATGAATTCCGCCTGTCAGAAGAATAGTTGCCAGCCATATCAGAAGGGCAATAGCCAGCTGTGAGAAAGGGGTCCATTCCAAACAAATATAAATCAGAATAGTATAAATACCCCCCTGAAATAATCCCAAAAGGGGAAAGGATTGTACAGATTTCTTTAAATAGTCCTTATCCATGGGTATTTCTAACGGGACGGGAATAGACGTAAAAAATTGTAGATTAATCAAGAAACCTTTAAGCATTTTTATCATTTTGCACTCCAATTCATGATTCGATTTTTCAGCACATCCCATCTTATATGGCTTTTCATTTGTTTCGTAACGTAGGAATTATTAGACATATTTTGCGATTTGAATGGGGTGACCTTTACTCCTTCATTGGAAAGTATCCGGCACAATGCTGTGACGATGAGACTTTTCCCAACATCTGAAGCAGTGCCCTGGATCATGACGCCTTTCATCCTTTCACTCCTTTCATTAGGATCGGGATACCTGCCTCAACAAGATAAGCCTGGTCCGCTTCCTTTACTAATTGCTGATGAATATGGCCCAGAATTTTCCCGTATATGAAAACCAGTTTGTTACCGTCCACTGGCACATTTAAAACCTCATTGCTGACAACAATTGTTTTTTTTGCCCGGCTTTTAATATCCATAATTCCAGTGATGATATTTTCTGTAACCTTTTTTAAAAAGCTTTTATCCCATTCCCGCTCACTTATAAAAAGCTCATTGTTTAATAGAGTCGTGACACAGTCTAATAAAATAATATCTCGATCGGTAAAATATTTCCCTAACTTTCCTATTTGGACAGATTGCTCAACCGTTATCCAATGGTGCTTCCCTCCTGCCCGATCTTGCTGATGCTTAACGATCCTTTTTCTCATCTCATCATCAGATTGGACTCCAGTTGCAAGATAGTGAAGCTTTCCCCCACAGGACTCTGCCATGTCCACTGCCACCCTCTCTGCAAAGCTGCTTTTACCACTTCGTACTCCGCCTGTTATAAAGATCAATGATGAGACCTTTTCCATTCTGCCAGCACCTCCATGAGCTGATTGTTTTCTTCAGAACCTTTAATCGCAAAGCGAAGCCATTTTCCATCCAAACCAGGAAAGTTAAAGGTATGTCGTGGAACAAATCCCTTTAGGATTAGGAACTCAAATAACTCATACTGATTTTCAATGTAAGGATCCCGCAATAAATAAAAATTAACACTAGAATCCGATATCTCGTATTCTTGATCTTTAAGGAAATGAAACAGCCTTTTCCGTTCATTGTAAATAAAGTCTTTAGTCCTTTCGATAAAGGATTCCTCTTGCATGCAAATTTCACCTGCCAATAATGCAATGGCATTAATGCTCCAATGAGGCTGCAAGGAGCTTAGTTCCGCAATGACTTTAGGTTTTGCCAACATATAGCCTAAGCGAATACCTGGGATAGCAAACATCTTTGTCATCGAACGAATTATGATTAAGTTAGAAAATCTGTTTATGTAAGGTGTCAATGATTCATAATCTATTAAAAAATCATAAAAAGCCTCATCTAAGATTACGAAGCAATTGTGCTTTTCACCAGCCTTTATAATTGAAAGAATCGTTGATGCTGAATACTGAACGCCTGTAGGATTGTTTGGGTTACATAGAAACAAGGCATCTGCCTGCCTCAATTTTGCAAATATATCACCAGGATTAAATTCAAAGGCTGGTTCGACTAATTGATGGTAAAAGATTTCGCACTGGTTAGCCCGGCACGCTGCTTCATATTCCGAAAAGGCCGGTTCCACTATCAATACTTTTTTTCCAGCCATCATCCTTCCTATTAGGGAAATGAGCTCTGCACCTCCATTCCCGATCAAAATAGAATCATCTGATAGGCCTTCTTTACATGCTATTCTTTCCTTAAGATTGGACGCAAAGGGATCTGGATAAACCATTATTTTTTGAAAAAAGCTATTCCAATTTTCCTGTAAAGATGGCGGCGGACCAAGTGGATTAATATTGGCGCTAAAGTCAATCTGTTTGTCAGGGTGTTTAAGTCCCATTGCTTTATAAAGGTACTGCGGATTTGAGCCATGTGAAGGCCAATTCAAGGGCTGCCCCTCCGATCCATAAAAATAGTAAAAATAAAACGACCGTTTTACTTAAAATTTCATTTGCCTTTATGATGTGGCCTGAATGAATAGGCAGGATTGGTTCCCCCATCTTTGCCCGATTTGATATCATTCCCTTGTAATAGTTGATACCGCCAAGTTGAATACCTATAATGGCAGCTACAGCAGCTTCTCCCCAGCCGCTATTTGGGCTTGGGTGCTTTTTAGCATCTCGATATAATATAGCCCAAGCCATACGTAAACTCATGTGTTCCGGACGGTTGGCAATCAGCATAAAGAATCCCGTAATCCGGCTCGGAATCCAGTTCATCAGATCATCCCATTTGGCAGAAGCCCAGCCAAATTCTTTATATTTATCATTTACGTGACCAACCATCGAATCGCAAGTATTGGTTGCCCTGTAAACGATCGCAAGTGGTGCACCGCCAATTAGAGCCCAGAACAACGGTGCTGTTACTCCATCACTCGTATTTTCGGCAACCGTCTCTATTGCTCCCCTTGCAATTTCCCCTTCATTCAATGAGTCAGTATCCCGGCCTACAATATAGGAAAGTTTTATTCTTGCGTCCATTAAATCTCCTTTTTTTAATGGGAGATAAACCTCCAACGCGGCCTTCTTCAAGCTTTTTTGGGCAATTGTAGTTGCGATAATCATACTTTCTATACAAATCCCTGCAATGGGGTGAATCTTGTAACCTATTAACACTATTAACAAGCAAACAATAAAGGATATGAATAACACAAAAAGGAGCATGATAACCCCTTTTAATTTTTTGGATTCTCCATTATTCAATCTCACTTCAATAAACGAAATCATCGAACCAATCCATCGAACGGGGTGCGGCCACCGTGGAGGATCACCTATAAGTAAGTCAATGATATAAGCAATGGTTATCGATATTAAATGATATATAATCATCATGGTTTCCTCTTACAGGACTTTTGAATCGCTTCTACGGTACACTGATATACCGCTTTACTAATAAGTTGCCCTAAAGGAGTAATGGTTCCGGCAAACTCCAATAACTTTCCATTTTGAGTAGCGGCAATAAGAATACTATCGGTCGATGTCCCTGTAGCAATCGTGCCAGTAACTTGATCGATAACCTCTAAATCATGCAAGGCCTTTGCTTTTGCTTCGGTAGCGGTCATAATTCCTTGAATATAAGCTTCCTCTGTCAGCTCTCCATTTACAAAAATCCATGTATTGATCGTGCCAGGCACCACTTCAACCGTATGCCTATCACTTCTAGATGCATCAACCGCATTGCCAACCCCTGCTGTGACAAGTACAAATATGGAGAATTCATCCAGTTTTAGTTGTTGGTATACGACGTCTTCCAATATTACAGCAGTCATCATACCTACGGTTTCGGATGGCTCAAATCCTTTTGATCGTAAGAAAGCCGCCATTTCCAATCGATGATCATCACAGTTGTAGTTTTTATCAACATGCCGGTTCACAAAAGTCTGGTGCCACCCAGTTCCTGATCCTATAACGCCCGAGGACATTGTTCTTAATGGAATGGGGGATTTAAGCTCGATATAATCACATGTAACATGTACCATATCTTCATTTATTTCAATGTTTTCCTGTTTAATAACTTCAGGTAATAAAACCATTTGCGGTGCAGCCACTTTTGGATGCGGGTGTTTTTGGATATTTGTATGATATACATCCATAATCCGTTCTTCCCTAAGTACTTCATTTGGAATATGATCGATATTAATGGTACCTTTTTCAAGCAACAGTAAGCGATCACAATAAAGTCCCGCAAGATTTAAATCATGAAAAATAGAAATGACGGTCAATCTGTTTTGTGCTGTCCATTGTTTTAAATGGTCAAGTAATTCCTTTTGATAAGATAAATCCAAGTGGTTCGTCGGTTCATCTAAAAGAAGGATTTCCGGCTCCTGAGCCAGCGCTTGTGCAAGGAAAACCCTTTGCTTCTCACCGCCCGATAATTCCTGAATATTTTTATGTTGAAACGAGGATATACCAACCTGCTTCATAACTTTTTGAACTATTTCTTCATCCTGCGTACTCCATGTTTGAAACAATCCCTTTTGATGAGCATATCGGCCAAGAGAAACTGTTTCTTTTACCGAATACGCAAACGATTGAGAGGAGTGCTGTGAAAGGACCGCGATAATTTTGGCCAGCTGCTTTGGCTTGTAGTCCTGCAGCAATTTTTCTTTTATCTGAATCCGGCCATTCTGTATCGGTAAAATACCACTTAGCATTTTCAAAAGTGTCGTTTTTCCGCTCCCATTTGGTCCTAATATCCCAAACAATTCCCCTTGTTTGACTTCAAAAGAAATATCTTTTAAAACGGCTTCGCCCGAGTAACCACCTGTAACCTGTTGGACGCTGAGCATTCTTTTAACCACTTCTTTCTATCCTTTTTCGTTGTAATAGGATTATTGCGAATACGGGTGCACCGATTAAGGCTGTAATGACTCCAATCGGAAGTTCAGTCGGAGAAATTACGATTCTTGAAACAAGGTCGGCTAAAATTAAAAATCCGCTTCCTGTAATAATAGATAAAGGAAGGAGATGTTTATGATCAGGCCCCCATAGCAGCCTCGAAAGATGTGGGATAACTAGCCCAACAAAGCCAATTGTTCCCGATACAGCCACCGCAGCTCCTGTTAAAATAGAACCTGCCGACAAGATAATCAGCTTTCTCTTATACACATTTACACCTAAGTGCCGGGCTCTCTCTTCCCCAAAGGACATGGAATTTAACTCTCTTCCATTTAATATAAGGATTACTGAACCGAGAATGAAAAATGGCAAAATGATTTTTATGTATTCCCAGCCTCTCATCGATACACTTCCAAGAAGCCAGCCTATAATCAGTCTTAGCTCATCTCCGGTAAGCGCAATCATTAGAGAAATTATAGCTCCCAGAAATGAACTGAAAATAATCCCCGTTAGAATGATTGTTTCCACTCTCATTGAGCGCTCAATTTTACGGGCAAATGTTATCACCAAGAAAATGGTAATAAAGGAAAAAACGATACTAAGCAATGGGAGTGTGAATGGGCCGATAAATGGAAGTGAAATTTGGAAAAAAAGGGTAAGGACCGCGCCCACAGAGGCTCCAGATGATACACCCAGTGTATATGGATCTGCCAGCGGGTTTCTTAACAGACCTTGAAAAGCCGCCCCTGCTATCGCAAGAGCAGCTCCTACAAGACCGGATAATAACACTCGAGGCAGGCGAATGTTGATAACAATGCTTGTATACATTGGATCCACTGAATCAAGTGAAATAAATCCCAAGAATTTCGCGCTGATAATTTTAATAATGGCAGGCACCGGTACAGAAACGGTGCCAATTGATATTCCTAATAACATGGAAAAAATAAGGAAAATGCCTGCCGCCACATAGGCGAATACCTTATTATTTAAAAACTTCTGGATAGATAGCCTTTGCAAGGTCCTCTACTCCTTCAACAATCCTTGGTCCTGGACGTGTAACGCGATCAGAATCAACATCGATTACTTGTTTATTTTTAACTGCTTTGACATTTTCCCAGCCTTTTCTGGTTAACACTTGTTCAGCTGGATTTTTCACATAATATCCATATGTAGTTATAATGACATCAGGATTTCGCTTAATCATAGCTTCTTGATCAATTTTAATCCAGCCTTCTTGATCATTAGCGAGATTTTCTGCATTAATTATCGTTAGCATTTCATTCATAAAAGTATTTTTACCAGGTGTATAAATTTCTGGAGCAGGTGATACCTCAACCAATACCTTTTTCTTTACTTTATTTTTTTCAGCCTTTGCCTTAATTTCTGCTAATTTATCTTTCATTCCTTGAATCATCTCATCAGCTTTCTTTTTCTCCCCAGTTGCCTTCCCAATCATTTCAATAGAATCATATACTTGGTCAAAATTTTGTGCATCATTCACAACGATAACCGGAATCCCCGCATCCGTTAACTGCTTTAACCCATCAGTTGAATTTTGAGCATTGGATGCATGTGCAAATACTACATCTGGCTTTAAGGAGATGATTTTTTCTAGATTAATCTCTTGTCCGCCAACTTTCTCTTTTTTAGCGGTTTCCTCTGGATAGTTATCAAAATCAGATACACCCACTACGTTCTTACCAAGGCCTAATGCAAAAACAATCTCGGTATTACTAGGAATTAGCGAAACAATTTTTTCAGGCTTCTTTTTGAGGACAACATTATTATTTAATGCATCCTTTATTGTGACGGGAAAAGTAATGTTCTCAGATTTTTTTTCAACCTTTGTGTTACTTTCATCTTTCTTTTCCGCACAGCCTGCTAAAGCACCTAAAATCAATAAAATTACGATTAATAGCGAATATAATTTCTTCATTTTAATTCCCCTTTATACTATATAAATAGCTATTTTACAAAAAATAAATTTTTCTCTCGCCAAACTATAGGTCCTCTGATACAAAAAAACATCCCCCTTAACGGAAGATGTTGGTTTGAAAAACAAAATACTGTCATATGTAGCATAGACTTGTCTTTCACCCCCTATCCTCGTAGGTATTTCGGCGATTAAAAGATAGGCAGGTTTCCTGGCTCATGATCATTGCTTCCTATGTCTTCCCATCAATTTGACAGTGACTTAATTATAGGTAAACTCCCATTTACAGTGGCGGGACCGCGTTGGCTTTGCACCAACTTCCCTTTTAAGTTATCATCTTAAAAAGATTTAAACACCTAAATTTCAATATATATTTTTTGTTAATTGAAATTATAAATAATATTTTATAAATTGTATATGTTTTTTTGCAATAATAACATTATTTATCAAGGTTTCTGCACAAGTTTGCCATTTCAATGGCAGAAGCTGCTGCTTCCCAGCCTTTATTGCCGGCTTTCGTACCCGCACGCTCAATTGCCTGCTCAATCGAATCAGTCGTTAATACGCCAAAAATAACTGGGATGCCGCTGTCTAAATTGATACGAGATACTCCCTTTGCAGTTTCATTACAAACATAATCAAAATGTGGTGTAGAGCCGCGAATAACGGTTCCAAGTGTGATGACTGCATCATACTTTTTGCTGTTCGCCATTTTTTGTGCAATTAACGGCAGTTCAAATGCGCCTGGAACCCAAGCAACGTCTACATCTGTCTCACTTACTCCATGCCGTTTTAACGCATCCTGCGCACCGCTTAATAATTTGCTTGTGATAAATTCATTGAAACGTCCAACTACAATTCCAACCTTTAATCCTGAGCCAACTAAATTACCTTCAAAAATATGTCCCATCTTAACTCCTCCAATGAAATATTTTACTTTATAAATTGTTTGCTGTATCTTTTTCCTTATTCTTTCGGTATTTTATTAAATCTTCAATGGTAATCATTTTTATCCCTAGTTTATCGGCAATTTTACGAAGTTCTGGGACACGTGCCATCGTTCCGTCTTCATTCATAATTTCGCAAATCACTCCCGCAGGCGATGCGCCGCATAGTTTAGCTAAGTCTACCGCCGCTTCAGTATGTCCCGTTCGTTTAAGAACCCCGCCATTTCTTGCGACAAGCGGAAAAATGTGCCCTGGCCTCTTAAAATCTTCAGGCTTTGATTCCGTAGCAATCATGCTAAGAACCGTAGCTGAGCGTTCAAATGCTGATATACCTGTTGTTGAAAATTTATGGTCAATGCTTACCGTAAAGGCGGTACCATGCGGGTCTGTGTTTTTTGAAACCATCGGATCTAGTTCCAGCTTTTGTGCCAGTTCTTGATCAATTGGAACACATATAAGGCCTTTACCATGGGTAGCCATAAGATTTATGATATCAGGTGTTGCTTTTTCAGCGAGTGACAAAAAATCTCCTTCATTTTCCCGACCCTCGTCATCACAAACAATAATAACCTTACCTTCTTTTAAATCTGCTAATGCTGCTTCAATCGTATCAAACACGATAAATTCCTCCTAGAAAAACCCGTTTTCTTCTAAAAAATTAGCGGATATCCCTCCACTACTCTTTTGTTGATTATTTTTTCCAAGATTATTCATAAAATGTCCCACGTACTTACCAATCATATCGCATTCCAAATTTACGATATCACCAGAGTCTTTTTGCCCTACTATACTTTCACCAAGGGTATGCGGGATTAAAGATAGGGTAAAGCGATTTTCGGATACCTCAAAAACGGTAAGGCTAGTCCCATCAACTGCTATTGATCCTCTTTCAATGACATATCTTAATAATTCGGGGTCTGCTTCAATTTCATAATATACGGCATTTTCGAATGCTTTCTTACTTTTAATGATTCCTGTCCCATCAATATGCCCTGATACGAAGTGACCGCCAAATCTTCCTCCTGCAGCCATCGCCCTTTCAAGGTTGACGTTAGAACCTCGTTTAACAATATTTAAACTCGAAGCTCTAACGGTTTCCGGCATTACGTCAACAGTAAAGCGATTTGCCGTGAAGGAGGTCACAGTCAGGCATACTCCATTAACAGCAATACTATCTCCAAGATGGACATCTTCAAGAATTTTTTTCGCGGAAATGGTTAGGACAAACGACTCTCCCGTCCTCTGAATATTTAAGATTGACCCAATTTCTTCAATAATTCCGGTAAACATTTTTTCTTCTCCTTTATAAAGGAATACAAAAAACCCTGAAGAATTTTCTCTTCAGGGCCAATAAAAGACAATGGGAAAGCAAGGCTTAGAAACAGGCGATTTTTGCCTTTTTCATAATCCTGTTTTTTCCTTCTCCCATCCAGACTTTAACTGTCGGCCCTGGAATTTCACCAGATCCACCGTTTAACGAGTACGTTAACCGGGTCACGGACTAAGAAGCATCGCTTCATCACCGCCGGTTAGGAATTTCACCTTACCCCGAAGGAATTATTAAAATATACTTTCTATGTTAGTATACTTTAATTAAAGAGTAAAGAGAAAGGACTCCTATTTTCAGAAAAATCCCGGAATGTCCTATTGTTTTAATAAGTTTTCACAGGTAAGTAGATTTCAAAATGGAGATCTCCATTCACATTTTGTTGTTTATGTTCTTCTTTATAGACTTCTAAACTTAAGGCATGGTGATCCTGTTCATAGCCGTATTCTTTCATCCATTCGAACATTTGAAGGTATGTATTCTTAACTTCCTCTTGCGTGCCCTTATGGACCCCGACGACATAGTTTTTTCGCGGGATAGAAAATCCAACCATGCCTTCGGGGATGGTTTCAATTTTTTCTACTGGTTTCGTGACATAATAGGTAAACTCTGTTTCCCTGCTATGAAATGGCGCAATCAACACTGGTTCCACCGTTTGATTTGGCACTTCACTTAAGCGATTTTCCATCTTCTTAAATAGACTTGGAATGATCTCACCCTCTGAATAGGTTCCACTCCAAGAAATTCCAACTACTTTTATCTCTTCTTTTTCTACTACTTGGATTCCCAAGCTAATCCCCCCTTTAAAAATCATCATATTATTAATATTCTAAATTTAGTACTTAAATTCCTGCTTAGTAATTCGGCTAATATAATATTTCATAAAAATTTCCATTAAAAAAACAACCTATGTCCTAGGTTGCCTGCGAAAGAAATTATTTCAAAATATCTTGAGAAACATTAAAAATGTTCCATAGAAAAGTAGCATATATCGCTGATAGAATCCAAGCTAACCATGGTTTTTTATAGTGGACAGCTAAAACGGAAAACATAACAAAGCTAAAGAATGCAGACCACCATAAATTCCAGCCGTTTTTATGGATCAATGCACCCAATTTCAAATCTATGTATTCATTTATCGTGTAGATAAGTGTCCAAGCAAGGATATTCAATATTTTTTTACAAGCCGTCTTCGGCATATGACCTAGAAATATGCTGATCGTAACAGGATATTTTATTAACATAACTAAGAAAGCAATATGCGTATGCTTTGCCCATGATTTATCACTTCCAATCGGAACATATTCCCACATGCTATGTTTAAAAAATAAAAACTGATACACCAAATCCCCAACCATCAAGAAAAGAAAAGTAGGGTAATAGGCCCCCCAATTTTTCCAATCACCCCATTTTATTGCTGAAAAAATAAAAATGGCCCCATATATCACGTTCAGATTCACATAGTTGCTCCTTCATTTTCTAATTACCAATATTTTTCCCAGCAAATTGTAAATTTATGTTAAAAAAAGCAGCGGCAAATAAAATCCCACAGCTTCACTAGTTTCCTGCTTCTGCAACGCTAGCCGAATCTTTAATCATTCCTTCTTGAATTTGCAGATCACCGAACGATAGTCGCTGAAGTTCATTCCATACAGTAAGTTTTTCCCGATCATTTTGTTTGACAATTTGATCGTTATAGATTCGATAAGGTACAAAAGTCATCCCAATTTTTTCATTTTTTATATCTAAGTGTAGTACACCCGTTTGCGCTGCATTCCCTTTTATATAGTTAGGAAAAAGGAAATTTCCGAGTGAATAGGCAATCGGTTTATCTTTATAATATTCAAAGCCTTGCAGCACATGGGGATGACTTCCAATGACCCCATCCGCACCTGCGTCAATCATTAACTTTGCCCATTCTCGCTGGAAGGGTTCAGGTGAGCGCTTCGTTTCAATGCCCCAATGGATAAACACAAATAAATAATCGGCGTCCTCTTTTTCTGTTTGGATGGTGTGGTTAATCAGACTGATATCATAACCATTCGCAAGTCCAGGTTTTGAAGCTGCTGCTACCCAGCTAAAGTCGGGCAGAACCTTCGAAAAAGCCAGGATTTTAACTATTTTCCCTTTTATACTATAGGATTTGGCTGCATATGCTTCATCCTTGTTCAAACCGCCGCCGACATAATCCAGTTGATATTGCTTTAAATTGGCGACAGTATCCGTAAACCCTTGCAGCCCATAATCCAGCGAATGATTATTGGCAAGACTAACAAGTTGAAAACCTGCGTTCTTTAGTCCTGATAACGCAATTGGGTCTGAACGGAACGTATATTGTTTTCCTTGCTTTGTCCCTCCAGTGGTAATGGATGTCTCCAAATTGACTACCCTTAAATCGCTGGAAGCAAGTTCCGTTTTAATATATTCGAAGGGATAATCCGCTCCTTTTTGCTTGACTGTTTGCTTTACTGACCAATCAAACATCGCATCCCCGGCAAACGTTAGCCGAATTGGCTCCTCAATGTGTGTTAAAGCCGCCTTCTGTTTTACTGAGATATTATTGGGTGTTTGCTGTAGAGCCACAAGTTGATCGTAATAGGAAAGTTTCCTATCCTTTGCAGAAAATTGGTTATTAATTCTTTCAAAAAGCTTATCTGCATAAAAATTGAAAAACAATTTATTATCGTTGGTTATGTATTGTTTGCCATAAGCCGTTGAGTCTAATAGTAGTTGACCAACTATAAAAATCAACATGGTGATCAAGATTCTAAATTTAAACAATTCTCCTCCCCCTGTCTATATGAATAAGTTTAATTGGAGAATAGAGAAAATATTGTCATATTTTGTAGAATATTTAGATATTTTTAGTTGTTAAAGGCCGTTCAGTAACCGAACGGCCTTACTAGTTTAATAGATTTAGATTTAGTTAACTTCTTGAGGAATGGCCAGATTAAGCCCTTTTGCTATCCGCTCACCATATTCTGGGTCAGCTTTGTAGAAATGCTTGATTTGTCGGAGCTTAATATCATCTTTTTCAACAGGCTTCATTGCCCCAACGATCGTTTCTACTAAACGTGTCCGTTCGTCCGGAGACATGAGTCGATAAAGATCACCAGCTTGAGTGTAATGATCGTTTTGATCGTATGCCACTTGTTCAGCTGCACCTGAAACCTGGAAGGCCGTTTGCTTATGTTCTGGTGCTTCCTTAGGTCCGCCATAGCTGTTCGGCTCATAATAAATGGAACCTCCGCCATTATTGTCTGAACGCATCACACCGTCACGTTGATAGTTATTCACTTCTACCTTTGGACGGTTAATCGGCAATAGATTGTGGTTCGCGCCAACGCGGTATCGATGAGCATCTGAATAAGCAAAAATGCGTCCTTGAAGCATTTTATCTGGTGATACCTCGATTCCTGGTACCAATGTTCCAGGCGAGAAGGTTGCCTGCTCCACTTCTGCAAAATAATTCTCAGGATTGCGATTAAGCACCATACGTCCTACATCGATCAGTGGATAATCCTTATGAGACCAAACCTTTGTTACATCAAATGGGTCGAAGCGGTATTTATAGGCATCTTCAAATGGCATAATTTGAACTTGCAATCTCCAGGCAGGGAAGTCGCCCTTTTCAATTGCATTAAATAAGTCTTCAGTATGATAATCAGGATTTTCGCCTGCTATTTTACCTGCAACATCCGCTGCCATGTTTTTAACACCTTGATCTGTCTTAAAGTGATATTTCACCCAAACTGCTTCACCCTCTGCATTGACCCACTTAAAGGTATGACTGCCGTAGCCATTCATATGTCTTAATGTTGCTGGAAGTCCGCGATCTCCCATTAAATATGTGACCTGGTGCAGGGACTCAGGTGACAATGACCAGAAATCCCATACCGCATTTGGATTTTTCAAATGAGTTTTCGGGTCTCTTTTTTGTGTATGAATAAAATCAGGAAATTTAATTGCATCCCGAATAAAGAAAATTGGGGTATTATTTCCGACTAGATCGTAATTACCTTCTTCTGTATAAAACTTCACCGCAAAGCCGCGTGGATCACGAACGGTATCAGCAGAACCTAATTCACCAGCAACAGTTGAGAAACGGATAAACATTGGTGTCCTCTTTCCAACACCGTTGAATAGCTTGGCCTTTGTATATTTTGACATATCGTTTGTTACTTCAAAATATCCATGCGCACCGGCCCCTTTTGCATGAACAACACGCTCAGGTACACGCTCCCTGTTAAAATGGGCCAATTTTTCAAGAAGATGAACATCCTGGATTAATGTTGGTCCCTGTGAACCTGCTGTCATTGAATTTTGATTATCACCGACTGGTGCTCCTGTTCCTGTTGTTAAGTGTTTGTTTGCATTACTCATTTGATCACCTCGTAACAATTTTTGAACCATTGACTAAATTATAATATAAATTTTATTAAAATCAATATTAATTTATAATTATTATAAATTAATATTGATTATCAATTTTGTAATAAAAAAGGACGTTATTTCCAAATTCAAGAAATAACGTCCAAAAAAATTGTATTTAGGAAATTTTAATATGTAAAAAAATAGATTATACTGTACTTAACACCATTAATAGGAGGCTAATATGTCCGATTCTAGTCAAGAAACACAAAAAAGGAAAATCAGCTTACAAGAGGCAATGAAACAACAGCTTGAAAATAAAAAGAATAAGGCAGCCGCTGACAATGCGAATTTGAATGGCTCCCAAGCAACTAAAAAACTAAAGAGCCAGCAAACTAAAAAAGTAAGCAACTCGCGCAGAAAAATGGGTGTCTAATGAAGGGCTAAGACAATAAAAAACAGACTCAGATTACTGAGTCTGTTTTTTATTGTTACTTATGATTTACGGACGTTAACCGCTTGTGGTCCACGTTGTCCATTTTCGATTTCAAACGTAACCTCTTGACCTTCATCTAAGGTTTTGTAGCCTTCACCTTGAATTGCTGAAAAGTGAACGAATACATCGTCGCCGCCTTCGCGCTCAATAAATCCAAAACCTTTTTCACCGTTAAACCATTTTACTCTGCCTGTTTCCATTTCTTTGTAGCCTCCTAGCATGTAGCCATAACATTATTTTGCAAAATATTCTTGCTTGATTATTTTTACCAATCCTTTTTCTTCCTATACAAATCTTTTACAAAATATTTTAATTTTTGTATTTTATAGGACCCATTTTCGAATCGCTTTGGCTACTCCATCCTCTTCATTCGTTGCGGTAACCCAATCGGCAGCTTCTTTAACGGCATCTTGGGCGTTACCCATTGCCACCCCAATTCCAGCCTCCTTAATCATCGCCATATCATTTAAACTATCCCCGACTGCCATCACATGACTCATTTCTATCCCAAGGCGGTCGCAGACAATTTTGAGTCCTTTTGCTTTATTGATTCCAGTTGGGTTTACCTCGATGTTTTTTAAGGTGGAATTGCTTAATTCAAACTCCCCTTTTGCCTCTAATTCATTTTTTATGTATTCTCTTGTTGCATCATCCTCGATATTAAAGCCAAATTTTAACCATTCCTTTGTATGTAAATCCTCAGGCATTTCATCATGCCAATTGCGTTCTGTGCTGATTGCCCAGAACTTTGTCTTATGCTGTTTAGACAACTCCCACATCCACTCGATAAGCTCTGATTTAACAAGATTTCTTTCGACGATTTCCCGTTTTTCATCCCATATTTCACTGCCATTTACAGTAACCAAGTATGATGTGAGTTCAAGTGAGTCCGCGTGTTCACGGCTGGTGAGCAAGGAACGTCCAGTGCTTAAAACTACAAAAATGCCTTTTCCTTGTGCTTCCTTAATTGCCTGCCGATTTCCTTCTGATATTTTTCCTTTTTTGTTTAAAAGTGTCCCGTCCATATCCAGAGCAATTAGTTTAATGTCAGTATCCATCACGAAATAACCTTCCCCTTTCAAATGGTTTCATTGTTTAAGTAAACACTTTTTATAAATAAAAATCAAAAATTCCTCACTTGTACATTACATAATAATAAGAGCACCTGGATAATTTTCCAAGTGCTCTTTTTTTTAATGATGATGGTGATGGCTGCCTTTTGATGGATTGGTAATGACCCATTCCTCTTTTGGCACTTGGAAGTATTGAATCCATACGCCATCCAAGTTCTCATCGTTTTTATCGAGAATAAAATCAATATCCTTATCGGTTTTAACAACTTCATCATTTTCAGTTGGCGTATCAAGCATTAAATCATAATGCGCATGATCTCCATGAATACTGGTGACATATACTCGGAACATTTTTCCTTCTGCTTCTTCCACATCCATCATTTTCTTCAATGCTTTAGCTGCAATTCGATTAATTTTGACTTTCATCGTAACTGTCTCCTCTATCTATGTAGTATTAACATTATCTCATTATTATTCTAAAATAGACAATTTTAAGCCATTTTTCACCAATGATTAAGGCTGTGGAATCATATTTCCAAACTATTCCATGATTAGCATTTTAAATCCTTAACAAATTTGTCACAACTTTTTTCAAAAACCTATATTATCATCATAGACATCTTGGTAATATTGTGAAAGAGGAAACTTACTCCGAAAGTTAATCTAAAATAATGATTAGTTTAATTGGATTTTCTGCTTGTATTTTTTTAAAAATGGAGTTATCCTATTGAAGTTTGTGAATGAATTCACGTAAGGATTGTGAAAAAATGAACAATTTGCCTGAGAGGAGCTTTAAAATGTTTAAAAAGGGCTATTTAATCCCCCTACTGGCTTTCCTGCCTGTCTTATTATTAAGTGGCTGCAACAAAATGGTGGTATTTGACCCAAAAGGTCCTGCTGCCAGAGACATTCTTGGTTTGATAAACTGGTCACTCGTATTTATGCTGATTGTCGTTGTCGTTGTTTTCGGATTATTTGGGTATATTGTTTGGAAGTACCGTGCTACATCAAAAAATAAAGACTACGTGCCGCCTGAAGAGCACGGCAGTACAAAATTAGAAATCATTTGGACAGCGATCCCGATTTTGATAGTTATTGCTTTAACAATCCCTACTGTAAATACCATTTATAAACTAGAAAAAGTGCCTGCAGGTTATGAAGATAAAAAACCAATTACCATCAATGTCACTTCAGCTGACTGGAAATGGATCTTCAGCTATCCTGAGCAAGGCATTGAAACTGTGAACTATGTTAACATTCCGGCTGGTACACCGGTTAAGTTTAAATTAACCTCTGCTGGTACAATGCAATCCTTTTGGGTTCCTGCACTTGGCGGTCAAAAATATACGATGAACAAAATGGAAACACAGCTTTATTTGACAGCTGATAATCCTGGTGAATTTTTAGGAAGAAATACGAACTTTAACGGCAAGGGATATGCCGATATGGAATTCACGGTTGAAGCTAAATCCTCTAAGGACTTTGAAAAATGGGTTAAAGAAGTAAAAGCAAACGCTCCTAAGCTTACAGAGAAAAAATACAATGAGCTTTTAAAACCAACTCACTTAGGACGTGAAACATTTACTGGCACCCACTTAGCATGGGTCGACCATGGGAAAATGAATTCCAAAACTTATACAAATCCTGAGTTATACAAGGTTCACGGAGTTCAAGGTAAGATTTTTAAAGATGAAGAAAACAACACGGAAATGAATGATTCTAACGGAGGTGAACACAATGGGAATTAATTGGCATGACTTTTTCATAGTAGGAAACCCATTAATCCTAGGTTCACAGATTGCTATAGTACTAACGATGGTTGGTATAGTTGCCGGTATAACCTATTTAAAAAAATGGAAATGGCTGTGGCGCGAATGGCTGACAACCGTTGATCATAAGCGGATTGGGATAATGTACATCCTTTCAGGTGTATTGATGTTCTTCCGCGGAGGTGTAGATGGTCTGTTAATGAAGGCACAAACCTCACGCCCTGAAATGAAATTTTTAGATGCACAGCACTATAATGAAATCTTTACAACTCATGGCGTTATCATGATTTTGTTCGCAGCAATGCCATTGTTAATTGGTTTAATGAACGTGGTCGTTCCGCTGCAAATTGGAGCTCGTGACGTTGCCTTCCCGCAATTGAACGCCTTAAGCTTTTGGCTGTTCTTCAGCGGTGCGATGCTGTTTAATATTTCTTTCGTTGTCGGCGGATCTCCAGATGCTGGCTGGACGGCATACTTCCCTCTTGCCGGTAAAGAATTTACGCCTGGTATCGGTAATAACTATTATGCAGTTGCCCTGCAAATTGCCGGAATTGGGACATTGATGACGGGGATTAACTTCATCGTCACGGTTTTAAAAATGCGTACAAAAGGCATGACATTAATGAGAATGCCAATGTTCACCTGGACATCATTCATTGCTTCGGTCATTATTGTCGCATCATTCCCTATCTTTACCGTTGCTCTTGCATTGATGACATTTGACCGTATTTTCGGTACCCATTTCTTTACGATCTCAGGCGGCGGAATGGATATGATGTGGGCGAACCTGTTCTGGCTTTGGGGCCACCCAGAAGTATATATTGTTGTACTCCCTGCTTTCGGGATGTTCTCAGAGGTTATTTCAACCTTCTCACGTAAAAGATTGTTTGGATATAATTCGATGGTATTCTCCATCGTTGGTATTGCGTTTTTAAGTATGCTAGTTTGGGTGCACCACTTCTTTACGATGGGTGCAGGACCTGGAGTCAACTCCGTCTTCTCCATTACGACGATGATGATTGCCATTCCAACCGGTGTTAAAATGTTTAACTGGCTGTTCACGATGCGAAAAGGCCGGATTGAATTAACCACTGCAATGCTCTGGGCACTTGCATTCATCCCATGCTTTGTCATTGGTGGAGTTACCGGGGTTATGCTGGCAATGGGTGCAGCTGATTATCAGTACCATAATACCCTTTTCCTTGTGGCCCATTTCCACTATGTACTAATACCTGGTGTAGTATTTGCCGTATTTGCCGGTCTTTATTACTGGTGGCCTAAGATGTTTGGACACATGTTAAATGAAAAAATTGGTAAAATTCATTTTTGGTTCTTTACGATTGGTTTTAACTTAACGTTTATGCCAATGTTCTTCCTAGGATTAGATGGGGCTGTTAGACGTTCTTACACTTATTCTGCTGAATCTGGTTATGCTCCATTATTCTTATTATCAACAATTGGTGCCGTTATTCTCGCGATTGGTTTTGGTGCCCTTTGCTATAACATTTACTGGAGTGCAAGATATGCAGACCGTAATATTTCAAACGATCCATGGGATGCACGTACACTTGAGTGGGCTACCGCTTCTCCAGTTCAATTCTATAATTTTGCGAAACTTCCAGAAGTGAAATCTATAGACGCCTTCTGGTATATGAAGAAGCACAATGAAGGTCTTACTTTAAAAGATGAAGAAGTAGAAGAAATCCATATGCCAAGCAATTCAGGTCTGCCATTTTATATGGGTGTTATTTTTGGAATCACCGGATTCCTCTTGGTATTCGAATGGAAGCTTGCCGCCCTCGTGGCTACGGTTGGAATCCTTGCTGGGTTGATTATCCGTTCATTCGATTACAATGATGGGTTCCACGTTCATAAAGATGAGATCAAGAAAACTGAAAAGGCATGGAGAAGTGTGAATAAAGGGGTGAACAACCATGTCAGCTAACGTCAATACTGCTTTGCCGCTTGAATATCAAACAGAACAAAATAGAATGAATATTTTGGGGTTCTGGATTTTCCTTGGTGCTGAAATCATCCTATTTGGAACATTGTTCGCTGTCTTTTCTGTTCTAAATGCCCGCTATGCTGGCGGGCCTACCCCAAAGGATCTTTTTGAAATTAAGGATGTCATGGTAGAAACCATCCTGCTGTTAACGAGCAGTTTCACCTGCGGTCTCGCAATCTATGAAATGCGCCGCGGGAACCGTAATGGGTTGTTACTTTGGTTCATCATCACCCTTTTACTTGGGGCTGGGTTTGTTTTCATGGAGGTTACAGAATTCATTCATTATGTCCATGAAGGCGCAACAATGCAGACAAGTGCATTTTTATCAAGTTTCTTTGTTTTACTTGGAACACATGGTCTTCACGTTTCCATGGGGATTGGCTGGGCAACGATGGTCATTATCCAAATTTTCAAGCGCGGCTTAACACCTGTCACTGCCCGTAAAACGTTTATTATCGGTTTATACTGGCACTTCTTGGATGTTGTGTGGATCTTTATCTTTACATTTGTTTATTTAGCAAGGATGGTGGCCTAAGATGGAGAAAAATCATAAAGGATTCCCTGTTACACATGTAATCGGATTTATTATGTCTCTAGTGCTTACCTTTGCAGCACTAGGAGTTGCCATCAAAACCTCCCTTCCGTTTAAAACTATACTTTGGATTATTGGATCGCTTGCAGTCGTCCAAGCAGGCCTTCAGTTATACATGTTCATGCATATGAACGAAGGCGAAGATGGAAAATCCCAGGTAATCAACGTAGCTTACGGCTTCTTCATCGCAGTCGTCACAGTTGCGGGATCCATTTGGGTTATGTCATTCGGAATGTAATAGGAAAAGCGGAAGCGCCTTGGTCAGCCCCGACAACTCGAGGGGCTAGGCGCTGGAGCTAGACAAAATTAGGGTGTCAGGCACCATGTGAAATTTTCACATTGGTGTCTGACACCCTTTTTGTTATTTTGGATTTCTTTTCCGTTTTGTTCGTACTAATTGGTAGCTGATAAAGGCGACATATAATGGAATCGCCACATAAATAAAATACGGAAAACGGTGCTGTTCCTTTTTAAACACTAGGTAGATCGCGTAACCCAAGAAAAGAGTAATAATAATACCATATTTCGGTAAAGGAATATCTTTCAAACTTGGAATTTTGATCGTGCTTACCATTAAATAACAAAGGAGAAAAAATGCAATGGGCAGGATGATTTCAGGCATCTTCCAATGGAACAACGTTAACAATGTCAGTACGCCGCCGGCTGCGGTGATCGGAACACCTGTAAAGTATTTAAGCGACGATTTAACCGCATTAATATTGAACCTGGCCAACCGGTAGGCCCCGAATAATGGGAAAAGGCCGGCAATCGCCATTCCAGGAACTCCGAAATAGATAAAATAGGAATAGTAAGCCATCATTGCAGGTGCCACACCAAAGGTGACAATGTCCGCCAATGAATCGAGCTCTTTCCCCAGTTCACTTTCGACCCTCAGCATCCGAGCAATCCGACCATCCATACTATCCAGCATCATCCCTATTAAGATAAGGATGGCCGCATTTTTATAATCACCTTGTGCCGAATACATCACCGATAAGAAACCGCAAAATAAATTTAACAGTGTAAATAAGTTAGGAATACTATTTCTAATAATATGTATCACTCCAATTTTTAACCGCGAAGCTTTCAGTTCTGAACCTTATATCTCGCTTTTATATTTCCTATTATAACGTTTTTCCTTGTAATATTGGAAAAACCATATTAACACAGCCAGCCAAAATCCACTGGCAAAATAACCGCCGATAACATCACTTGGATAATGTACCCCTAAATAAATGCGGCTAATACCGATAGAAAGGATCATCACAATACTAAAGACAATCAAAATACTTCTTCCCCATTTATTTGGAATGTGCCGCCAAAGTAAAAAGGTGATAATCCCATAAACCGAAAAAGCACTCATTGCATGGCCGCTTGGAAAACTATAACCCCCGATTTCAATTAAGCGATGTAAATCAGGTCTTACCCGCTGAAAAATGTTTTTCAATATACCATTTAGACAGGCAGAACCAAGGATGGCTGTAATAAATAAAATAAGTTCAATTCCATGATGCAATACTTTATAAAGGAAAATCATTAGTACCAGACTAAGAATGATAACAAAGGATGCTGAACCAATATACGTTAACACCTTCATGACGATTGTTAATCCAGGGGATTCTTGATCTTGTATCATCTGAATTACCGCACGGTCAAACCTGATTATTTTCTGGTCGCTGATTAATAAGGTGATGAAGCTAAAGCCTATTATACACACGACGCTTACAATAAAAGCCATCATCAAATAGGCCCTTAAAAACATAAAAAATTCCCTCCACCTTAGTATATTTTTACCTTAACAGAAAAAGAAGAAAATGTAAAAAAAGCAATTCCCCGCCAAAGAGGAATTGCTTTCACTCATTATGAAACCTTTGGTTCTTTTTTCAGCGGGTTTGATTCCTTGTTTTTCGAGAAAAACCAGCCTGCTGCAGCAATACCAGCTAATACAACATAAAAGCTTATCTTCCAGGCAGTTGAATGGGCAAAATCTTCATTTAAAATAGCAAGCTCTGGATGTGAAAGTGTATAAACAGCAAGCTTTACACCCACCCAGCCGACAATTGTAAAAGCGGCAATTTCAAGACCCGGCCTTTTTTCTAATAGCTTCACAAACTGATTTGCGGCAAAGCGCATGATGATGAGTCCGATAATTCCACCGGCAAAAATAACCAGGAACTTTCCTCCATCAAGTCCGCCTATTGCTGGAAGCGGTGTATCTGGAAGGACAACTGCCATCGCTACCGCTGCAAGAATCGAATCAACAGCGAAGGCAATATCCGCTAATTCCACCAAAAAGACTGTTCTCCAAAAGCCCCCGCCTTTACGAACCTTACCATCCTTTTTATTCTCTTTCTTTTTTACAACCTTGCGGAAAATGTGATTACCAGCCATAAACAATAAATAAAGGGCACCGATTGCTTGGACCTGCCACACATCGACTAAGAAAGAAATCGCAAATAATGAAGCAAAGCGGAACACAAACGCCCCTGCTAATCCGTAAAATAATGCTTTCTTCCTTTTCTCTTCAGGCAAGTGCTTTACCATAATCGCCAAAACCAAGGCATTGTCGGCAGCCAAGAGTCCCTCTAATGCAACCAAAATCAATAATACCCATCCATACTCCAGTAAAAGAGTTAAATCCATGAAAATTCCTCCCTAAAAGTTAGATTTTTTTCAAAATACTCCTTATGCCAAAAAATAGGCCTTTACTGTATACAGTAAAGGCCATGTAAAAAAGCATACAAAAAGACCTTTACAGTAAAGTAAAGGTCTTGCTAACAACGTAAATGTTGCCAATAAAGCCGGAGAATAAAATTCTCGGAATGACGACTTTATTGTAGCAGCTACTCCCCTTTAAAAAGGAAATATTTAATTACTATTAATATACGATATTTTATTCGAAATGTCAATTTAATATAGTCTCTTCTTGTAACCTTCTATAAGGCTTGCTTCGACTTCATCGACTGAAACCCCTTCAATGTTCGCGTGCTCAGCTAAGATCTTTGCAGCTCTTGGAAGGTGGGCCTTATCTTTCCATGTTTCCGGCTTCCAAAGTCCAGAGCGTAATATTGCTTTCGCACAATGAATAAAACATTCTTCAGCCTCAACCCCTATCCCTAAAAGAGGTTTTTTTCCATTTACCGCCACTTTTTCTAACAATTCATCATCCTTCACTAAACAGGCCTTTCCATTGATTCTCAGTGTTTCGCCTAATCCAGGGATCAAAAATTGAAGTCCAACATGCGGGTTTTCGATAATATTCTTCATCGAGTCCACTCGTTTATTGCCTGGTCGTTCAGGGATTAGAAGCTGTTTTTCATTTAAAACCATGACAAAGCCAGGTTGGTCTCCTCTTGGGGAAACGTCACAATTCCCTTTTTTATCAGCCGTTGACATGACCAAAAAGGGAGACAAGGAAATAAAATTTTGGCAATGTTTGTCAATAAAATGTATAACCTTTTTTTCCGCTCTTTCACTCGGAGTACCTATCAAACTTCTAAGCTCTTCAAATGTTGATATTACGTCTTTAAAAACTAGAGTTCGTGGGATCATAAATTATATTCCATATACCTCAGCATATTTTTTCTCCAGATACTCAACAAGATAATCTGCGTTTAATTCCTCACCCGTCACCTTAACAATTAATTCATTTGGCGTGTAAAGCTTGCCGTACTGATGGATATTTTCTTTTAACCATTCTTGAATCACGTCGAATCTGCCATTTTCTATATGGGAATAAAAATCAGGCAGTTCTTTTTGAATCGTACGAAGAATTTGTGCCGCATAAAGGTTACCTAAAGAATAAGAAGGGAAATACCCAATTCCTCCAAAGGACCAGTGAACATCCTGAAGTACGCCTAACGTATCCGTACTTGGAGTAACCCCAAGGTAATCCTGCATTTTTTGATTCCAAATTACAGGAAGGTCTTTTGCCTCAATCTCTCCGGCAATCAACGCTTTTTCAATTTCATAGCGCAGCATAATATGAAGATTATAGGTTAACTCATCTGCTTCCACACGAATAAAGGACGGCTCAACCGTATTCACTGCCCGATAAAAATCATCAACAGAAACATTCTTCAGCTGGGCCGGAAAATATTCCTGCAGTTTAGGGAAAAAGAATTTCCAAAATTCTTTGCTGCGGCCGACCATATTTTCTAAAAATCTTGATTGGGATTCATGAATTCCAAACGATGCTCCGCTTTGAAGGATGGATTCTTCAAATTCAGGAGTTACATGCTGCTCATAAATTCCGTGGCCGGCTTCATGAATAGTACCGAACAGGGCTGAGCGGACATTTTTTTCTAAATAGCGAGTTGTTAATCGGACATCCCCTGTATTAACGGTTTGAGCAAATGGATGAACAGTTTCGTCTAGGCGGCCGGCATCAAGATCAAACCCTATAATCGGGAGAATATAACGATTAAAGGCTTTCTGCTTTTCAATTTCAAAAGACTGCTGAAAAATTTCGGCCTTTGTCCGTTTTCCATTCCCTCTAATACGCTCTAAGAGTCTAACACTTGATTCTCTTAACTTAGCAAACAATGGATCTAGTCTTTTAACTGTTAAACCTGGTTCAAACTCATCTAATAAAGCATCGTATGGATGCTCCTCATAGCCGAATATTTCAGCAAACTTACGTTTATAGTCAACAATTTTTTCCAAGTAAGGGAGGAACCGCGCAAAATCATTATTCGCTCTTGCTTCCTCCCAGGCATCATTAGCCTGTGCTGTTAGGATACTGTATTCCTGAAAAAGGTCGGCAGGAATACTCTTTGATTTTTGATAATATGCTTTGTATTCGCGAACCTTTGCTTTCGTATTAACGTCTAATTCCTTTGCGCTTTCCGGTTTAGATAAGGTTTCCAGTAATACACCCATTTCACTTGATATCATTAGCTTAAAAACTTCAGTTCTAAGAGTACCGGTTGCTTTGGCGAAAATTGCTCTGCCTTTTTTCGGTGCCATGACCTTTTGGTCCCAATCAGTCAACCCTATGATACTTGAAAAATGGGTGATTTTTTCATCTAATGCTGTAAATTGTTCTAATGCCTTCTGTAAAACTGGATCCATTACTTTCTGTTCCATATGTAGAAGACCCCCTATTTTCTATTTTTAATGGAAATGGTTGATGAACATTACCAATCCAAATTCATTATAAATTAAAAATTCTAATAAGGGAAAAAATTAGAAAATCTTTTGATTGACAAAAAAATCAGTTCGAAAAAATTCTGTCGATACCTCATTCTCACCCCCTAATTATTAGCTGATTAGGAAATACTTTACATAATCTTGATGAGAAACGTAAAATAATAATATCGTATGATGTTTACTGGCTGGTAAAGGATGTGCGAACCTTTGGAAAAGCAAAAAAAGAAAAAGTCTCATTTTCCCTTTCGTTTAAATATATTGTTTTTTAGTGTATTTCTTCTATTTTCTATCCTTATTTTACGACTTGGCTTTGTACAGATTGTGTATGGGGAAAATTTTAAAAGAGATTTAGAAAGAAAAGAGGATATAACGGTTAGTAATCCGGTCCCAAGAGGAAAAATGTATGACCGTGATTTTAAAGTTATTGTTGATAACATTCCCAAAAACGCCATCACCTTCACCAATGAAGGGTTTAGCCAAAAAGAAATGATTGAAACAGCTGAAAAATTAGCCAAACTTATTGAGAAGAAAACAGATAAGGTGACAGACAGGGATCAACAGGATTTTTGGATTTTGAAGAATCCAAAGCGCGCCGAAGCCAAAATTACCAAAAATGAAAAAGAATTATATGAAGCAAAAAAACTGAATGATCGGGATTTATATAAGTTAAAGCGGGATCGGATAACTCCTCAGGAATTGAAGGAAATTAATCAGGACCTTGAAGTACTCGCCCTTTATCGAGAATTTATCAGCGGGTATAAATACACATCGCAAATTATTAAAAATGAAAGCGTTACAGAGCAGGAAATTGCGGCCGTGAGCGAAAATCTTCAATCCCTTCCTGGTGTTGACACCACAACAGATTGGGACCGGACCTACTTGTTCAAAAATACATTAAGATCCGTGCTTGGAAAGGTAACAAAGTCGGATGAAGGTCTGCCCGCTGACAGATTGGATTATTATTTAGCAAAGGGTTACAGTCGAAATGACCGGATTGGGAAAAGCCAACTGGAAATGCAATACGAGGATATTCTTCATGGCTACAAGTCAAGAGTCAAGAATGTAACCGATAAAACAGGAAATGTGATTGAAACCCAAACAATCACGAACGGCAAAAAAGGAAATGACCTTGTCCTTACCATTGATATGGATCTACAAATGTCGGTTGATAAAATTATTGAAGAAGAACTTTGGGCAGCAAAGCAATTTCCTGGAACCAGTCTGACCGACCGGGCTTATGTGGTGTTAATGGACCCTAGAAATGGGGAAGTCTTGGCCATGTCAGGAAAAAAAATAGAAAGAAATAAGGAAACTGGCAAAGTTGAAATGGTAGATGATGCTCTGGGAACATTTACGACCACCTATAACGTAGGTTCTGCTGTGAAGGGAGCCACCGTCTTAACAGGATATAAAACAGGGGCCATTTCTCCCGGTACCATTTTTGACGATGCCGGGCTGAAAATTCAAGCCACCCCCTTGAAAAAATCTTATACCTACCTTGGGAAATTGAACGAAATCAATGCCCTAAAAAAATCATCCAACGTTTATATGTTCCGTACAGCCATAAGAATTGGTAACGGACATTATGAATATGATAAACCTTTGAAAATTGATAATACCGCCTTTGAAACAATAAGAAATTCATTTGCATCATTTGGTCTTGGTACAAGAACCGGAATTGATTTACCGAATGAACAAACGGGTGTTAAAGGGCAAAGCAAACTCCCTGGATATTTACTCGACCTCGTAATTGGTCAATATGATACTTACTCTGCAATGCAATTAGCCCAGTATGTTTCGACGATTGCTAATGGCGGCTACCGAATGCAGCCACATGTGGTCAAGCAAATTCGCGAACCGATTGAAGGGTCCAATGAACCTGGTGCAGTTGTAAAAGATATTCATCCAACGGTCCTAAATACGATTGATGCGAAAAAAATGTGGATGAACCGTGTACAAACAGGTTTTAGAAAGGTCATGCAGGAGCCGGGCGGCACAGCCTATAAATTTTTCAGCGGTGTTAACTATGCTCCAGCAGGTAAAACGGGTACTGCAGAAGCCTTCTATGACGGACCGCTTCGCAGTCTTTTTGGGAAAGAACCACCCCCTGTCATGAACCTTAGTTTAGTCAGTTATGCACCGAGTACAAATCCCGAAGTAGCCATGGCAGTATTGGTTCCCTGGGCTTACGCCGGTAAAGAGGATAACAGAGCAAACCTGAAAATTGGACGCCGGGTATTGGATATGTATTTTCAAATGAAAAAGAAATAGGATGCCTCTAGGGCACCCTATTCTTTTTTAACACCGATTTAACTGCCCGCTCAATTTCAGCATAACCTGTACAGCGGCAAATATTTGATTCGAGCCACTCCTTTATCTTCTCGTCATCGGCATCTGGATGCTGCTCAATTAACGAGTGGCAATTCATAATAAAACCAGGTGTACAGTAGCCGCATTGAAAGGCAAAATTTTCGACAAATGCCTGTTGAATCGGCGCATTTTGCAATCCTTCGATGGTTGTTACCTTTTTTCCAATTGCTTCTACGGCCAGCATTAAACATGATTTCATTGGCCAACCGTCTAGGTTCACCGTACATGCACCGCAATCACCATTTAAACACCCTGGCTTTGATCCTGTCAGTCCAAGCTTCCCGCGCAAGGCATATAAAAGAGTATCAGCTGACCTGACCGTGACAACTCGATTATTTCCGTTAATGTTTAATGTGATGGTATGAAACTTCAAATTTCACTCACCTGCCTTTAACAAAACTATCAAACTCTCATCTCTCAAGCCTCGCCAAAACATCATAAAACAAATTCTGTAAAACAAATAAACGATATTCTGCAGACCCTTCAACATCATCTAATATTGGATCTGGTACGAGCTCAATGGCACCCTGCACTCTTGCCTCAAGCGACATTTCTATATTGTTTAATACAGACTCAACCTCCTTGCTTCGAAATGGAAATGGGCATAATCCACTGATGGCAACACGTAATTCCTGACCTGTTTTTAACGCCGCAATCGTTATTAAGGGGTAGCCTGTATCCCATTGCTGGCGGCGTTTAATACTAATAAATGGTGCAGTTATAAACCGGCTGTCGGTTGCTAATTGGACTAAAAATTCACCTCTTTTTAGCCTTAACTGCTCATGAAAGATTTCATTAATTGGAATCACCTTTTTACCCTCAGGTCCGATAATTAATACTTGACTGTCAGCAAGCAAAAAGGGCAAAACAGCCTCTCTGTAAAAAATTTGTGCACAAATATTTCCGCCTAAAGTTATTTTCCCACGAGCGGTATGGTCAGCTATTTCACTGGCTGTCTTCGTTAATAATGGAAAAAGGTTAGCTTCTTCAATTTCTGTCAGAGAAAGCGTGCTCCCAAGTATTAAATGATCCCCGCTTACCTTCATTACCTTAGACTCAGCAATATCCTTAATGTCTATGACCGCATCAGTATAGGCTAAATCAATTCTTCCGAGTGTAATTAATTCCGTTCCACCAGAAAAAAACATCGGCTGATTTCCCTGTTGGTCTAAATACTGAAATAAATCAACAGCTTCTTTCAGTGTTTCAGGCTTATAATAATCAAAGTCAAATGGAAGCATTACGTTTCTCCCTCCTTCGCCTTCCAAATTAACTCCGGAATCAAAGGCAAATGATTGAGGGATACCCCAGCTGCAACTGACAGAGCATTTCCAAGCGCTCCCGGCATTCCCATTAAACCGAACTCTCCCACTCCCCGGGCTCCATAGGGTGAATCGAGCTGTGGAGTTTCAACAAATCCAACCAAGTATTCAGGATTTTCACCATATCTAAGGGGCCGATAGGTTCGAAGCTGTGGATTTAATACCCTTCCGAGCTCATCGAAATAAAAAGTCTCACGGCTGGCGAAGGCAATACCCATACTCATCGCGCCCATGACCTGGCCTAATGCCGCTTTTTCATTCAAGACCTTCCCAATATCGACAACGGTACATGCTTTAACAACGCGGTACGTGTAATCGCGCCGGTCAAATTCAACTTCCACTCCATAAGCAGCAACCGACCATTCCGGGCCTGGCTTGCCGGCACCTGTTTCGGGATCTAAATGCGTTAAATGCCTTAAAATATATTTCCCCCTGCCAATGATTTGTCCGCCAATTGCGTTTCCATTCGGATAGGTATAGCCATAACCCACTTCTTTAAAATGGAGTCCAATGGCAGGATCATCCCTTAAAAACACCCTGCTATCGGCAACTTCCAGGTCTTCTTTGGGGGCCCTTAAAGCACATGCGGCTACTTCTTTTAATTGATTGATGACATCATCAGCCGCATTCAGAACCGCTCTTCCTGCCATAAAGGTTCCTCTGCTGGCAACCGTTTTAAAATGCTCTGGCATTGTTTGTGTATCCACTTCCATTCGGACATGAATCTTATCAACATCCATTTTCAAACGTTCAGCCAGTATTTGGGCGAGAACCGTTTTGGTTCCCGTTCCAATTTCAATCACGCCTGTCATCAAATTAAGGCTGCCATCTTTATTAAAGGTAATAATGGCGCCTGAAGGAGCATTCGTGTCAATGGTTGACGTCTTCCAGCTGCAGCTAACCCCTTTTACCCTTATAAACCTTTCGTTTATTTCTTTAACAGGTCCTTCATCCCAATTGAATATTTCCCTGACCTTTTCGATACATTTAGGTAAATTCCCAAGGTTACTTTTATTTAACCTTACCCTTGTGGGTGTGGTATTTCCCGGTCTAATTGCATTGATATACCTTAGTTCAAGCGGATCCATATTTAATTTTTGCGCAAGCAGATCCATTGTTCTTTCAATTACGAAGGAAAGTTCTGAGTGACTGAAGCCTCTGAAGGGCGAGGCATAGGGATGATTCGTATACATGCAGTATGAGTCGCACCAAACATTTTCAATATTGTAAGGACCTGTACAATCAACCGCTCCAGACCTCGTCACATCTATCGCTTTATCCGAGTAGGCACCGCCATCCCATAAATGCTGAATTTCCGCTGCCCTGATTTTCCCATTCCGATCGGCCCCTAATTTTACCGTTGCATCCAATCCAATATGACATGGGGAGGTAATAATATCTTCTTCTCTTGTATTAAAAATTTTTACAGGCTTGCCTCCGACCTCTTTCGAAGCTAAATAAGCAAGTATCTCAAGCTGAACAGGTGCTTTGCCACCATATGCTCCGCCAACAAAAGGGGTATGAACAATAATTTTCCCAAGATCCTCGCCAAAGTAATCGGAGATTAACCTTTTAACCATAAACGGTGCTTGAGAAGAGGTCATAATGATAATATTTCCATCGGGCATAATCTCTGCTGTGGCACACCTTGTTTCCATTGCTGCATGGTCGGATGGAGCAAACGAAAAGGTTGCTTCTACTACAGTGTCACTTTCCGACCAGCCCTTTTCCATATTTCCCTTACGGATTTTAATATGGGTAGCAATGTTGGTGTCAGGCACCGGATGTGAATCTTCTTCCTTTTTGTATTCACCTAAACGCTCATGGACAAGCGGAGCATCCTTTTGAAATGCCTGTGTAGGCGAGTTGACAACGGGCAGTAATTCATATTGGACTTTTATTAGATCGCCAGCAGTTTTGGCTTGTTCAGGAGAATCAGCGACGACAAGTGCAACAACTTCTCCGTGGTAACGAACCTTATCAACCGCAATCACAGGCCGGTCACGAATCGCTTCCCCTGTTAATGGATAGTGATTTCCGGCGAGAATTGCATGTACACCCGGAACTTTCCAGGCCTCCTCTGTGTCAATATCGACAATTTTGGCATGACCAAAAGGGCTGATAACCTTATGCCCCGAAAGCATTGAAACTGAATGATAGTCATTTGTATACTTCGCCCTGCCCGTCACCTTTTCAAGTGCTTCTTTTCGAATGACGCTTTTGCCTATAACCTCCAATCTCCAGACCTCCCTTTTAATGGCCAAATTTCCAGTAATGCTTGGTAGTCCTCAAAGGTATCAATATCAAAAAAATAAATGCCGCCATTTAGTTCCACTTGTTTACCTTGCAATGCTTTCTCACTGCGAATTAAGGAGCGCGCTCCCTGGTCCCCTTCCAATTCCATTAAGGATGGAA
This sequence comes from Paenibacillus sp. BSR1-1, assembly GCF_030403775.1. GTDB lineage: Bacteria > Bacillota > Bacilli > Bacillales > Cytobacillaceae > Neobacillus. The sequence continues at coordinate 33,902 of NZ_JAQMWQ010000002.1, read as the reverse complement.
AAAGTTTTCTTCCAAGAAGAACAGGCGGTTTAGAATTTCCATTTTGCGAATAACTTAAATGAGAATACTCATTAGATGCAGAGAATTCATCGACTAAACGATTAATCAGCGCACTTGTCACAAATGGCTGGTCCGCTAGGAGTATCACTACTCCGTCCGCTCCTAGTTCTGCTGCAGCCTTTACTCCTGACTTTAAGGAAGCACTCTGTCCCCGGTCAGCTTCATCACAAACTAGAATACTTACATCTTCTCTATTTGAAAAAGGAGCTAACCACTTAAGTGTATCTCCTTTTCTTGTAACCGTTATGGTGTGCTCCAGCTTTGATTCTAATGCAGCCCGTAAGGCCAAGCTTCCCAGCCAGGTTTCATAGACCGGTAAATTCAGTTTACTCCTGCCCATCCTAGTGCTTTTGCCGGCCGCCAAATATATTCCAACTAATCTGGAACTGTCCATAATAACTCCACCTTTTTACGAACCGGCTTTCTTAACACTTCAATCATTTCTGCTACGATACTGACAGCGATTTCAACAGAACCCCTTGACCCAATTGCGAGGCCAATGGGAGAATGGAGCCATTTGGGAATTTCCTCATTTCTAAGCAGCCGTTTGGTTCTTTCTTTCGGTCCCAAAATACCTAAGTATCTAACATTCTTATTAAATATGGACAAAAGAATCTCTTGATCTTTCTGAAAATGATGCGTCATGATAATCACAAAATCATAGGGGGTAAACGAAATTTCTTTTAGTAACTCACTAGGAAAGCCCAGTAAAAGACGGTCAGCACCTGGAAAATATTTTTTTTGACAGAATTCGTTGCGCCAGTCACAAATCGTAACGGAAAATCCAGTTTCTGCCGCCAAGGATACCAATGGTCTGGCATCAGGTCCTGCTCCGAATACAATCAATCGTGGCTTTGGCTGATAGGTTTCCTGGTAAATAGGCAGTCCATCCGTGACTCCAGATTTACCCTGGATTTCAACTTTTGGTATAACACCTGACCATTGACCAAATCGGCGCCCTTCTTTGGTAAGAAAAACATACTCTCCTACATTGCTTAAATTTTTCAAAACCGTAACAGGAGTATTATTTTCTAATTCTTCCCTGACTAATATCAAATCCTTTTGAAGCTGTGTGGTAACGGGTTCTAGCAAAATATCAATTGTCCCATTACAGCCTGACCCTTGCCCCCAGCCTATATCCTTTTCGTCGCTCATGTCATAATGGAGAGTAAAGGCCCTTTGCTTTTCGAACACCTCCTGTACCCTTACAGCTAAATCTGTCTCCAAACAACCAGCACTTAATAGGCCAATTTGACTGCCATCCTCAAAAAACAGCATGGAAGCTCCTTCTTTTTTATAGGCAGAGCCGTTTACTCGAATGATAGTCGCAAGTACCTTTTTCCCAGAGCCCTTTATTGCATCCAAAATTAGGAATATATCTTCCATCAAAACTCCCTCACTTCAGACAAGTAAATTCCTAATTTATTTATATTAAGGTGGAAGCTATTCCTAGAATGGTTAATTTTTCATTCGAATCATTCATAGATATTAGTAACATCAAGAAAAAAGGGGAGGTTTTCATGAAATTAACGAAATTTACAGATCCTTTACCTATCCCCCCTGTTTTAAAACCAAAGTGGAAATCTAAGGAATACACGTATTATGAAGTTAGTATGAGGGAGACCAAACAATCGTTGCATCGTGATTTGCCTAAAACAACGATTTGGGGATATGAGGGAATTTATCCAGGGCCTACGATTGAGGTTGAAAAAGGAGAAAAAGTATTTTTCAAATGGGAGAACGATCTTCCAGCCAGACATCTTTTTCCAATTGATCACACCGTTCATGGAGCGGAAAAACAAATTCCAGATGTTCGAACTGTCGTCCATCTTCATGGTGGCAGGACAGAACCAGCGAGTGATGGCTACCCCGATGCCTGGTTTACCAAAGACTATAAAATAAAAGGATCCTTTTTTCAAAAACAAATTTATCAGTACTTTAATCAGCAAAGCGCTCGTGCCCTTTGGTATCATGACCATGCAATCGGGATAACCCGATTAAATATCTATGCCGGGCTGGCTGGATTTTATCTGATTAGGGATGAAAAGGAACGTTCGCTGAACCTTCCAAGCAGATTTTATGAAATACCGCTGCTTCTCCAGGATAGATCGTTCCATAAGGATGGATCGTTTTTATATCCGGAACAGCCTGAGAAAAATGAATCTGGAATCGGTCCCTCGATAATATCGTCTTTTTTTGGAGAAACAATTCTTGTTAATGGCAAGGTTTGGCCTTATTTAGAGGTTGAACCAAGAAAATATCGCTTCCGGTTGTTAAATGGGGCAAATTCCCGTTTCTTCGGACTATCCTTGGATTCAAAGCAATTGTTTTACCAAATTGGAACAGATAGTGGATTTTTGGAGCAGCCGATTGGAGTGAAAAGATTATTGCTTGCACCAGCGGAAAGAGTCGATGTTATCATAGACTTTACAAACTTAGAGGGTAAAGTGGTTACGTTGAAAAATGATGCACCTACTCATTTCCCAATTGGGGACCCTGTTGACCCAGAAACAACCGGAGTAATTATGCAGTTTCGAGTAAATAAAACCTTGGCCACGATTGATACCACTGTGATTCCGCCCCATTTAGACTCGATTGGCAGCCTGCCGGAACAGACTGCATGGAAATATCGATTTTTAGAATTAAGTGAGGAAAAGGATCAATATGGAAGACCGCTTTTGCTGCTTGATAAGAAGAAATGGGATGATCCAGTTACCGAAAATCCCATTGTCGGTTCAACTGAAGTCTGGAATTTCGTTAATACTAATGGCGATGACCATCCAATTCACGTCCATCTCGTTCAATTTCAAATAATCGACCGCCGCCCGTTTGATGTGGAATATTTTAAATCGACCAAACGTATTAAATTCACAGGCCCGCCAGTCTCCGCAGATCATACTGAACGGGGCTGGAAAGACACGGTAAGATGTCCTCCTGGTCAAATTACAAGAATCATCATTCCGTTCTTCCCCTATACTGGGCAATATGTCTGGCATTGCCACATGCTCGAGCATGAGGATTATGAAATGATGCGGCCATACATTGTACATCCTCAGCACTAGCCTTAAAAATTTACCTGGTGGATTTATATCCACCGGGTTTTCATTTGTCTGAAAAAACGGGAGCAAATTTTAGTTTTCCTAATTGGTAATCATCATTAAAAAATCTGCTTAATCAATTGAAATAAATCCCTTCAAAATAGCTTGTAGCAATGCGTAGCAAAGCTCTGAATCCTGCAGCTGATTTTCTTTGACAAGATGAAAACATTCATGAATACTTATTTTTTTCACAATAATTTTTTCATGGTCTTCAAGCTGTTGATTTAGGTTTTCTCCAACTTCATCCGTAAAAAAAAACATGAGTTATTTCATTTGTTCTCCAGGATGCAGGCTGCAAAGTCCCAAGAAAATGTACAGAGCCGCATGTATATCCTGTTTCTTCTAGAAATTCGCGTCTAACTGCCTGTTCCAGATCCTCCCCTTTTTTCACACCGCCGCCCGGTAACTGCCATACAGTTGAATTAACTGGCCCTCTATATTGCTCAATTAATAAAAGAGAATCATTTTCCTTTGCAAGCATGACAACTCCTTGAAATTCCTCTAATTCGAAATAAGGTCTTTTAAAGGAATCCTCCTTTAAATTCATTCCACTTAAGGATATTAATGTTTTATCACCCATTAAAGACCGCCTCCAGACTCTTTTCTCGTCATTAATGGCAGGATATTCTCTTTCGGACTCCAGCAGTTAAATTTATAGTTAGTTTTGGTTTCATAGCCTAAACGGCTGCAGAAATATCGCATTCCTTCCGGTTTCCTCTCGGCTATAAAGTGTTTGCACGTAGCACAACAATGGAAATCTTTCAACCTGCTCACCTTTCTTAAACTATTAAACTTTCTTTCATAGTTTGTTCATATTTATCGATTAAGATATTAATAGGTTCACAAGAGAACCTTAACCTCCGCCCCCCTTTATATAGATTTTGTTTGGTACCCGGCATTAGGCCGGGTATATTTTTTTGAGGAAAATCTTAATGTATACTTCTTTCGAACCCTGTCAATAACAATACCAATCACTCTAATAAGAAGGTGTTAGGATTGAAGGGTATTTATTTTATCAATGACCGAATAAGTTTAAATGGATTATCAATGGATGAGAGCAAAAGACTTCAGGAACAGTCGATTAAAAATTATATACAGCAGCAAAAGATAGAGATTGTTCCACTTAATCCCTATCAATTAAATGATTATTACACTATTCCACATGCCCTTTTATATGATTTAAAGAAAGAAAAACAAGCATTTGATTGCTTGATACACTATTCCAATCTAGTTTTGGAGGATTTTATTTATAGCTATCCCGCCAAATGGCTTATTTTAAAAAGCTATTTTACCGACATTATCCAGGTTGAGAACCGGAATGATGTAAATATACAAATTGTCATTTAATCTAGAGATTTTTTGGCTGTTTTTCGATAAACGATGACAAAATTAATGAGGAAAATAATGAGTATATAGATTCCATATAAGCCAAAGGAATAAAGCTTACTGCTTTTAAATAAGGCTCCTGCAAAAGACAAGATTAAAATATTGGGAAGCTTTCCAATTGTTGACGCAATAAAAAAGATTGGCCATTTGACATGACTTAATCCACAAATAATATTAACTATCGGTGCAGGAATAATTGGAACTAATCGGCATGAGAGGATTGCTACGAAGGAGTTTCTGTTAAGAAAATCCTCGTATTCTTGGACTTTTGGATGCTTAGATAGTTTTGCCTGCGCGAAATCCCGAAATCCATACCTGCTTAAGAAGAAAAATCCCATAGTCCCAAACATAGCACCTGTTAATGAAACAAACACCCCCTGGGCTGTTCCAAAGACACCACCTATGATTCCTGCCAATACAGGAAAGGGAATGACTGGAAAAAACACACAAATAGCTACGAGAAACATACTGATCAGAAGTGAGGCAGAGCCGCCTGCTTTTATTAATTGCAATAATTCATCCTTTTGAAAAAATCCAATCGCAACGATCAACAGTAAAATCGTTAAGCTTACGAATCGCTTTAACATTTTATCTCCTCTAGACCTCAATTAATTTGAATGATTTTTTTGATGAATGGGAAGCCAAATGATTACGGTGGTCCCTCGTCCCTCTTCACTCTCAACTTTTATTTTTCCGTGATGGCTTTCTATAATTCGGAAGCTGGTCATTAATCCGAGCCCCGTTCCTTTTTCCTTAGTTGAATAAAATGGTTCACCAAGCTTTAACAGCCTTTCCTCTGGTATCCCGCAACCGTTGTCCTTAATCTTAATAATAACTGCTAATTTATCTACACAAATAGAAACATCAATTCGGCCCTTTTCGGACAATGCATCTAGGGCATTTTGAATGACGTTCATGAAAACCTGTTTTAATGAATTGGGATCTCCAATTATCGAAGGCACTGAATTAATAGATGTAAAGTTGACTTCTAAGTTCTTCATCAATGCCTGCGTTTGTAATAATTGAACCACCTGTCCAACAAGACTATTTATTTGAACAAGACTGGTTTTTTCTGCATGGGGCTTTGCCATCGTTAAAAATTCAGAAATGATGACTTCGAGGCGCTGTAATTCATCCAACACAATACCTAAGTAAACTGGGTTAATTTCTTTTTCTGTGTTTAATAACTGCATAAATCCTTTAATAGGAGTTAGTGGATTTCGAATTTCATGGGCTACAGCTGCAGCCATTTGGCCAACAACAGCCAGCTTTTCGGATTTTCGCAAGCGTTCGCCCGTTTCAATTCGGTGCTGGATATCCCGCGATACTGTCACAATTTCCTTCACTTTACCAGTAATAGGATCTATTAAAGCCTTGATGGTTGACTCTAACCAAATAAAGTTTCCGTCTTTCTTTTTACAGCGGTAAGTAACTAACATCGAAGTATTTTCCGGTCCTATTAGTTTAAGCTGTATTAACATTGCCTCCATATCATCGGGATGAATGAATTCCTCTGGATTTTTTCCAAGCAATTCCACTAGTTCGTAGCCTAGAACCGTCTTTACTGAGGGTGATATATATTGGCAGGAAAAATCCACCTGATGCAGCACGATGACATCTGATGAATGCTCAGCCAGGAGTCTGTATTTTTGTTCGCTTTCCCTTAGAACCGTTTCCATTTGCTTTTTTTCTGTTATATCAATAACCTGTGCAAGTATATACTCTTCCTCAGTTCCTTGGGCCTTAATTTTGGAAACATTTAAAATACCGGTCTTAATTGCACCAGACTTATGTATATACCTTTTTTCAATTTCATACTCATTTCTTCGTCCACTTAAAATCTCTCGAAACAAATGGACATCATTGGCAAGATCCTCTTTATGTGAAACTTCCTCAATAGATAATGAAGCTAATTCGTCCATTGTAAACCCAAGAAAATCACAGAAAGCAGGATTATATTGCATATTTGTAAAATCAATGCAGCCTATTAATTGAGGAATCCTAGATTGATAAAATACTTCTTTTAAAAGTGTGGAATTAAACATAAAATCCTCCCGGCAAGCTTGCAGCTTTAAAAAGAGATACCTATCTAGTATAAAGCTAAAACCCTATTTCATAAACTATTAATTTTCGAATTTTCCGAAAGAAAAAACCTTTTATCATTTTAGATAAAAGGTTTTTTTAATATTTTATTAATAAGGGGTTCTTGCCCCAAGGTACCTTGGTTTCCAGTAGGTATTTGTCATATCCGCTATGGCCACACCGTGCGATCCCGCTTGAATAAATTTATTATCGCCTAAATAAATTCCAACATGTGTTGGTCCCGGTGCATACGTTTCAAAAAATACTAAATCACCAGGATTTGGGGTGCTGATCACCTTTAAACCAGACCACTGAGTTGCAGCTGTACGTGGAATTGATATGCCAACTTTATTGAAGACATAACTCGTAAACCCGCTGCAATCAAAGCCAGCCGGAGTATTTCCTCCCCATAAATACGGGGTTCCGATATATTTCTTTGCTTCATCCATTGCCATTTGAGCCTTTGAAACCGTTGGAGTCGGAATTATTGATTGCAAATTCGCTGTAACCTTTAACACTTGGCCCACATAAATCGTATCTGATGTTAAGTTATTGATAGATTTAAGCTGTGTTACCGAGAGATTATTTCGGGCTGCGATTCCCCAAAGGGAATCCCCCTTTTGAACTGTATATGTTGTTTCTTGAGTATGCGGAGCTAATAATGATAGTTTTTGATTTACAAAGATATTATCGCTAGTAAGCTGATTCCATGCTCTTAAATCAGCAACTGACACACCGTTCGCTTGCGAGATTTTCCATAGGGTGTCCCCTGATTGGACCGTATAGATATTTTCATGTGCGTATACAGACCCTCCAAAAGAAGTAAACAAGATGCCGGCAGCGGCCGCAACGGTCAGTAGATGTTTTTTCATAGAGGCACGACTCCTTTTAATATATTGGTACATATATCATAAAGGAGATAGATACCTGGTTAATATGGCAAAGATATGGTTTTCAATACAGTTCATACCTAAGTTGGTAATGAATGCACCTATTATTACACGAAAGAAATATTGCCTTTCTAGGTATTGTTTAGGCTAGAACCACTTTTTTCAAAAACAGGCTATACCTATGTAACATATTTGTAATATTTTACGAACTAGATATTTTACTAGTTTCCTATAAAACAATGTAGAAATTTTGTAACAAACCTCCCATGCACACACCGGCGATAAAATTATAATGAACCTATAGAAACAAATTAACTGTTTTAAAAAATAATATTGAATCTGGTGATGAATATGCATGGAATTAGTAAAGGGCATCCGAATCTCAAAAGCCATCCACATGGAATGGGTAAGACAATTGATTATGATCAAAACCCATTTATCGTGATTTGGGAAGTAACAAGAGCTTGTCAGCTAAAATGCGTTCACTGTCGCGCTGATGCTCAGGTTACCCCTGACCCGCGGGAATTATCCCACTCGGAAGGAATCAATCTCATTGACCAAATTTACGATATGGATAATCCAATGCTTGTGTTCACTGGCGGGGATTGCATGATGAGAGAAGACTTATTTGAACTCGCTGATTATGCCATAAAAAAAGGTATGCGAGTTTCGATGACACCTAGCGCGACGCACAATGTAACTATTGAAAAAATGAAAAAGGCAAAAGAAGCAGGTCTTTCACGCTGGGGTTTCAGCCTTGATGGACCAACCCCGGAAATTCACGATCACTTCCGAGGAACACCAGGTTCATTTGAACTTACGCTTGAAAAAATAAAATACTTAAATGAATTAGATATGCCGCTGCAAATTAATACGGTTATCTCTCGATACAACTATGATCACCTCGAAGATATGGCCAAGATGGTTGGTGAATTAAAGGCAGTAATGTGGTACATCTTCCTGCTTGTTCCAACTGGCCGCGGCCAATTAGACGCATGCATTTCACCAGCAGAGCATGAAAAAGTTTTTCGCTGGCTATACGAATTAAGCAAAACAGCTCCATATGATATTAAGACGACCGCAGCACAGCATTACCGCCGGGTGGTATTGCAGCAAAAACAGCGGGACCATTTAATCGAAAAAGGCGAAATTAACTACGAAGATACGATTACAACTGATTTCGCCTCGATGCACGATGGCTTAAAGCGTGCTCCAAAAGGTGTAAACGATGGAAACGGCTTTGTATTCGTGTCTCATATTGGCGATGTCATGCCAAGCGGCTTATTGCCGATTGTCGGTGGAAATGTTCGTGATACACCACTTGCAGAAATTTACCGGGAATCTAATGTATTCAAGGAGCTTCGTCAGCCTGACAACTATAAAGGCAAATGCGGTGTCTGTGAATACAACAAAATTTGCGGCGGTTCCCGCTCAAGAACGTTTGCGGTGACTGGAGACTATTTAGAGAGTGAACCATTTTGTGTATATATTCCACAAGCCATGAGGAATAAAGAAACATCCGCTTTAGTTTAAAATAAGAATGGGCATTTCAAATTTAGGAATGCCCTGCTTTTTCATTCAATTAATCCCGTATCACTAATCTTTACCTTCGTATCTACCTTAAAGACTAGATGAGGATAAATTCGCTGCCATTCTTCCCAATCATTATTATTAAAATGTCTGGAGCGATAACGTAAGCCAAAACCAATTGGGTCTACATTTGCTTTTTGAATTTTAACTAATACCCCTTTTATTTGCTTTTTTAATCGCTTTTCGGCAGCTTTTTCATAACGTGATAATTTTTCATTTGTTATTTTTGCTGTCGTTTCCTCAATAGTCCCATTAACCTTAACACTAACTTTAATGAATGGCTGCTTTCCTTTTAGTGTAATAATTTTATATTTTGTTTTTATTTTAGTCGTGTTCACAATAAATTTAATGTTTCCTGTTTTCACCCATAAGGCACTTTTATTTTCCCGATTCATTATGTGATTTAGGATTTTCGTCTCTTCTTGAGATAGATTAAGAATCAATTTGCTTTTATTAAAAAGCCCCACTGTGTTAACTTCCAGTAAATCTTTTTTCGCTTCAATGATTGGCAGAAAGGGGTCTAATCCTCTTTCAATTAATCTTTTTTTCATATCGAAATAAAACTCGGAAATGATATAGGGCGTTTCAGATCCATCTTTACCGAGAGATAGGAATAAGGCGTTTGATGGGAGCTGTTCTGATTTAGGCTTTACCTTAAGGACATCCATGGCGGTTGGTGTACCGATTGCCACCCAGGCAATTTCTTGGATATCTCTTCTTCTTGCTAGCCAATAATATACCCCTGCGTTATCTGTTAACTTGACCATTTCTTCGCTGAATACAAATACTTTGGCATGACTAAAATCAATTTCCTTATCCACTTTTGTTTTAATAGCCCTTACAGCTTCTGCCATAGAATCAGCTTTTTCAGTAACAATAAAAAAATCATTTGCCTTATTCTTTCCACCCGGTATCGCAAATTTAAGGCTGACCAGATATTTCTTTGTGCTATTTCTTGCTTTATCTATTCCGATACTGACAACAAATAAGCGTTTATCAATGTCTTTAAAGCCGCAGCCATTTAATAATAAAACTGCTGATAAAGAAATTACGATCAATCTCCACTTCACAAGAGTTTTCATGCTGTTCGCCTCCTAGCCCAAATGAAAAAGATAGAGACAGTCATCACTTCAACACCAAGAAGAAGGATCATCCAATAAGCCGTTATTTTATTTAGGAGAACCGTATTGAGAAAAAGGACACCAGCAATTGCACAGCACATAAAGGCAGCCATAATCATCCAATTCTTCTTATTGTTTTCTTTTTCCTTAAAGGTCCCCTTCAATAATTCAAAGGCAACATGCCAGTGAATGGAAATACTCATTAATGAAATACTCATATAAAACATTAAAAAAATATATAGGACTCGTTCAATTGGACTATATACTAATCTAAGGGAATCTGAAGTAGAAATCCACGGATAGAGATATTCCTGTGCCCCATCTGAACCGTGAAAACCAATAGGAATAAAAAAGGTGGTAAATAAATTAAAAACCCCTAAAAATAAAATAATAATAAAATTCCAAATCTTTAATTTTTCTTTGATTACCCGATTAAATATGATTAAATTTGTGAATCCAGAAAAAGTATACGTCGCTGCAGCCATTGCTTTTAAGCTTGGTTTCTCAAATAAGTGTGTTCCCACTTCCAGTATAGAATCCCAGCTTAAAAACTCGCTTGTAAGCGTCTTATAGATTATAAAACCTATTAACGGCGTATTGAGAAATAGGACAATTTCCAGAAAATACATGACCCTTTTGGTCGGTAGCTGGATGATTAAAAAAATCGCTGCTAAATAAATCGTGATCAGAAAAAGTTTCGGCATCTCCGGATTTACGAAACGGCTTAATATATCGATAAAACCAAGTAAAGTAATGAGCCCAGCTGAAAACCACAAAATTTGAATACTCCCTAAGTGAAGATTTACCAACCACCGGTGCTTTGAATCGGCTAATATTTCTGGTAAACCCTGGCCTGGGAATTTATTAAGGGAGTGACTGTATAAATAATTCATTCCAATCCCGATTGGTATCGCAATAAGAACCCCCATAACCGAACCGTTATACCGATGCTCAATCAATATTTTCGGAACAAAGATAATAACATTGATCAGCATATTCAAGAAAACTAAATATAAAAAATATCGATTCACTGACCTCCCCCCTCAAAAATCAGTTACTATTCTTTGGTGGATTTGGTTTGTACAAGTGTTAAAAATGGCTGGCCAAAACTGTCAAGCTTAACCATATAAGCGAGAAACATAAAAAATCCAAGGACAACGCCCACCAATCCGAAACAGGTAGCTAACGCTAAGATGATATATTTTACGATCCTTACAGAGAAACTAAAGGCATTAATTGGCACGACAAAGTTAGAAATGGCAACGGCTGATACGATGATAATCATAATGTTGCTAACCAGACCCGCTTCAGTAGCTGCCTGCCCTAAAATCAAGCCTCCAACTGTTGTTGCCGTAGGTCCAATGGCTTTTGGAAGACGAATACTAGCCTCCGTTAATAGCTCCATCATGAACAACATAATTACAACTTCCACAAAGGATGGGTAAGGTACTGCTGATCGGCTTCCGGCTATGGACAGCGCCAATTGAAACCTAAATAGTTCCGGATTATAGCTTGTTACTGCTACATATAACCCTGGCAGGATAAGGCTGGTAACAAATCCGACATATCGCAGAACCTGTAGAAAAATGGAAACCCAATAGGTTTGATAGATATCTTCCATGGAAGCCATAAAATCCTTCATGACAGTTGGTAAAATGACGGCAAAGGATGAACCAGATACAAGCAGAACAACTTTTCCAGCCGCTAAATTCACCGCCACTCTATCCGGTCTTTCTGTTACAAGCATGACAGGAAATAAAGCCCGATTGCTTTTTTTTATTAGGTCCAATAACTGCTCTCCAGTTTGAAACATTTGGATATCAACTTCGTCTAGAAATTCTTTAACTCTTCTTAAGACATCCTGATCTACTAATTTTTCATCGTGAAGAATCATTACTTTTGTCTTTGAAATTTCTCCGATTGTAGTGGATTCCACATTTAAGGTAGTTTCTGGATAACGGTGGCGAATGAGACCGAGGTTTGTCGGCAAGCTTTCACTAAGTCCTGATTGAGGACCTTGAATGGTCGTTTCAACCGTCGTATCTAAAACCGAATTATTCCTGTCTACTTTACTATCAAATATAAAAATAAAATCTTGATAAAATAGTACGGCCACTCCCCTGATTAACTCTTCAAGAGTTTGCTCTTCACTCTCAAATGGTTTTACCTTCGGGTGTGATTGCAGATAAGCCAAAAACGTTTCTGCTGTTGCAATTTCGAAAAAAGGTTTGACCACATAATCTTGGATGACGGTCTCATCACTAATAGTTTTTATATATAAAGCTTCAATGTATTTTTCTTTCGTATGGAGTTCCTTGAAAACAGCATCCTCTGACTGCATTATTTTTTCTTTTAATTCTTCTTTTATGGATTGAACTTTATTAGATGGCATCTCCATGCTCCTAACAATTTCTTTCAACCTAATTTCCCTCAAAGATTGGAATTTTATTCTATTAAATCGGGAATGTTGATTTTAGACAGCTTTTATTTGAAAGGAAAATAAGGAAATGATGATAAAGGAAAAACAGGTATCACAGGCATTTTTTCAATTCATTCTTCCCTTCTCATGGAAGGCAGTTACGATACGCAATTTCATCTTATTTCTACAAGAGAATCAATTTACTCCATATCGCTTAAATGAATTACAAAATGAATCGGCCTATTATGGAGGCTGCCAAGTCTCACACAGTGATATGGAGGCTTTTTTTCATCCATTAACCACTCAATTTCTTTTTCCAAAATCCGGACATGAGAAGGGGTTACAAAGATATTCGAAAGAAATTAACATAGAAAGCTTGTTGAACATTGACCATCTAAAAATTCCGTTTCAAATCCATTCCTTTGATTTAATCCTCTGTCCTTATGAGCTTGGATTCATAACAGTACGGACAGAAATAAAGGGTGCCGCTTTATCGAATGTGATAGAATTTGCCAATCAATTTAATAAGAAGGATTTTGAAGACTTGCTTCCGGATTTGGAATCCTTTGTTGATTGGGATTCCCCTCCCCCTTTCTTGGAGCCAGACAAAATGCATATCCAATCGCTTCTTCATTTCGCTGATGGAGAATCCATTGATGAAATTGATCTATTCCGCTCAGCAACGCTTAGTGGTGAAAACGAAGGAAACCATGAATATATAACCAACTATGTAAAAGACCACAGCTATAGCCGTTGGGCTCCCAATACATATATCTGTGTAAATGAACACTGTTTTTCATGTCTAATCAATAGCAGTACCCCAAAAATAATGGCTGTGGCCAAACGCTTTTACGGAGAATATTACTATTTGCATCTAATCAATCTATTTAATAAATTGGTGTTTGTTAAAATTGCCCAAAACTATTCAACCATTCGCATTGAGAAAGATTATAATGAAATAGAAAAACTAATATATTTTATTAATTCGTTTACTTCAAATTTTTTCTTTATAGAGTATCCTATTAATTCAGAAGGTCAGGAGCTTTTTAAACTTTTCAAAAGTGCCTATAATATTGACACGTTGTATTCAAATACAAAAGACACTCTTTTTAGCTTGTTTAAATATGAGGAAAATTCAGTGACAAAAAAGGACAGTATGCTGCTTCTAGTCCTTACACTTTATACAGTAATCTGTGGAATCTTCAGCATGAATTTATTTGCCAAGGACCTAGAAGGGAAGATTCATTGGTCACATTTTAAGTCATATAATCCCTTTGAATACTTCGCCGTCTTTATTGTTTTTAGTGGTATTATTGTGGTAGCCATACTTGGTTTCCAAAGCTTGTTTCAAGTCATTCAAGAGAGAAAGAATAAAAAGAAGTGGGATGAGCAGGCTGTTATTTCATCCCAAGTTCCCAAAAAAAGTAATTAGGAGTTATTAATATGATTAGTTTCATGGGTATTACCCAGGCAAATACATTAGTCAAACAAGATACAATTGATAAATTGGCTCTACCCAAATATAAACGCTTTTGGGTAGATTTTAATGAACCGACTGATGAGGAGATAAAACACTTAAGCGAAACTTTTAATTTTCATCCACTTGCTATTGAAGATTGTGTAAATACTACCCTTCAAAGGCCTAAGCTCGATTATTACGATGAATATACATTTTTTATTACACATATTGTTCGAGAAGAAAGACAGGAAATTATAAAGGAGGAGCTAGAATTTTTTGTAGGTGAAAACTATATAGTAACTTTCCACCTTAAGCCTTCTCTTGAAGTTTCTCAAGTGGTGGAAAGATTAACAGCTCAAAAAAGCTTTGATAAGTTTACAAATACTCATGTGTTTTATGAAATTTTAGACAAAATCGTAGACAACTACTTCCCTATTATTTACAAAATTGAGGATAAGTTAGATGAAATTGAAGATAACACTCTTAATAAACCAATGAATAATTTATTAAAAGAATTATTCGAAACAAGATATATGTTATTAAATCTAACGCATACTGTTAATCCAATGCGTGATCTGCTCTACCGAATGTTAAATTCTCAGCATTTGAAAAACTTAATTACAAGAAAAGAATATTATTCTGATATCTACGACCATCTTTTAAAGTTATCGGAAATGCTGATGGCAAACCGGGAAATAACCGCTGATATCCGGGATAATTATCTCTCGTTAAATTCCCATCAAACCAATAATGTGATGAAGGTTCTTACCATTATGACCTCCATATTCGCGCCCCTAACCTTAATTGCGGGAATCTTCGGGATGAATTTTAAAAATATGCCCGAATTGGATTGGAAATATGGCTATGGCTATTCTCTTGTCTTAATGGGCGTAATCGGATTGTCTATGTTTCTCTGGTTTAAGAAAAAGGGATGGTTTTAATTTACTAGCACTATTGTTAAATTTTCGATATGAGCCAATCTATGTATAATAAGAGTGTATCAAAAATCAGAAAGGGGAAAATGCCGTGCTTAATACATATACAGAGGAAACCATGAAATTATTGACGGACTTAGTATCAATTCCAAGCCCCTCCGGCAATACGAATGAAGTTATTACTTTTGTTGAAAGATTCCTTTCCGAGCTGAAAATTGAGACGAAAAGAAACCGCAAAGGCGGATTAATTGCGACGATTGAAGGTAAGGACCAAAGCCGCCACCGGATGCTGACGGCTCACGTTGATACACTCGGGGCAATGGTCAAAGAAATCAAATCGAATGGGAGACTCAAAATTGACCTGATCGGTGGATTTAAGTTCAATTCGATTGAAGGAGAATATTGCCAAATTGAAACAAGCAGCTGCAAAAAATATACAGGGACCATTTTAATGCACCAGACCTCGGTTCACGTTTATAAAGATGCCGGAAAAGCAGAACGAAATCAGGAAAACATGGAAATTCGAATTGACGAAAAAGTACATAATGCCGACGATATTCGGGCACTTGGAATTGAAGTAGGCGACTTCGTATCCTTTGACCCGCGAGTGGAAATAACGCCAAGCGGCTTTATTAAATCCCGCCATCTAGATGATAAGGCAAGCGTGGCTCTGTTGCTCCAGTTAATGAAGCAGATTAAAACTGAAAATATAACACTCCCTTATACGACTCATTTTCTGATTTCTAACAATGAAGAAATCGGCTATGGCGGCAATTCTAATATAACACCGGAAACAGTTGAATATTTAGCCGTTGATATGGGAGCTATGGGCGATGGACAATCTACCGATGAATACACTGTCTCCATTTGTGTAAAGGATGCAAGCGGCCCTTACCATTATGGATTACGAAAAAATTTAGTGGCTTTAGCAGAAGAAAATCAAATTAAATATAAACTCGATATTTATCCGTTTTATGGTTCCGATGCGTCTGCCGCCATCCGTGCCGGCCATGATATTGTCCATGGGCTAATCGGACCTGGGATTGATTCATCTCATGCCTTTGAACGGACTCATCAATCGTCGCTTGAAAATACAGCTAAGCTTTTGTTCCATTACATTCAATCAGAATTAGTTCTATAAACATCCTTCCAAAAAGGCCAAGTATCACAACTTGGCCTTTTTTATATTTATTTTTAGGATTTGGTCACTTAAATTTAATTCTTTTCTCATCTAATTTTAATGCAACAGATTCAAAACCGCATTATTATAATTAAGTCAGTTGGGATTTTAGGGGGTACACCACGATGTTTGCTAAATTTAAAGCTTTCATTGTCAATCAAAAGTTAAAGTGGTTCGGCCGCTTTGTCTATTATTTGCTGATTCTTCTTTTGTTATTTTTTATGTACGGTTTTAATGATGCAAGTGCCGGTTCTTATATTTACAACGACTTTTAATGTGAGGTAGGTAAACAATGAGAATATTAAACACCATAAGAGAGCTTGCACAAATACAACCAGAAACATTGGCCTATATTTCACCAAGTTCGGAAATTAGTTATTCCGAGCTTTGGAGACAGTCTGAGCAAGTAGCTGACTTTCTATTAAACCAAGATTTACAAAAACAGTCACCGATATTGGTATATGGACATATGGAAGCCTCGATGCTGGTTTCTTTCATAGGCAGTGTAAAGTCAGGTCATCCCTATATACCAGTAGATACCTCGATTCCGTCGGAGCGCGTGATAAATATCATCAACAGTGCTCGATTAGAATTAGTCATTAATTGTTCTGGGCATGAAATGGACATTGATAATTCTTCAATTTCTGTTGTGACTTTAGAGGATATTCTTTTGGGGCAACCCTTAGAAATCCAAGTTGACCCCAAAAACTGGGTTGAAAGCCAAGATAATTTTTATATCATATATACGTCCGGAAGCACTGGTAACCCTAAAGGAGTTCAAATTTCAGCAGCTAATTTGGAGAGCTTTGTGGATTGGATGATTGCGGATTTTCCGATCAATGGACCATTTCGATTTTTAAATCAAGCACCTTATTCCTTTGATTTATCTGTGATGGACCTTTACCCTGCTTTGGTCAGCGGAGGAACCCTTTTTGCTATCACGAAAGAAATGATTGCAAGGCCAAAACTATTATTTGAGGCATTATATGTTTCTAACACACAAATTTGGACATCTACACCCTCTTTTGTGCAGATGTGCTTAATGGACCCCTCTTTTAATGAGGAGTTGCTGCCAAACCTTTCCGTGTTTTTATTTTGCGGGGAAATCCTCCCTGTTGGCATCTGCCGGCAATTATTCGAAAGGTTTCCTAAAGCAAAAATATTCAACACCTATGGACCAACAGAGGCGACGGTAGCAGTAACCTCGATTGAGGTTACTGTTGAAATGTTAAATTCCTATCCATATCTCCCGATTGGAAAACCGAAAGAAGATACACAGATCCTATTTCTAGATGAAAATGGTAATGAGGTTTCCACTGGTGAAAATGGAGAAATGGTTATTGTCGGTCCAAGTGTTAGTAAAGGGTATTTTGGACAACAGGAGCTAACGGAACGGGCTTTTTCTCAATATAATGAGCATCTTGCCTATCGCACAGGGGATGCCGGCTACCAAAATCAAGAAGGGCTTATTTTTTACAAAGGCAGGATTGATTTTCAAATTAAACTCCATGGCTACCGAATGGAATTAGAAGAGATTGAATTCCATATTGCCAAATCAAAATTTGTGAAAGCTGCAGCCGTCATTCCTGTGTTTCAAAATGAAAAAATTGATTATTTAGAAGCCGTAATTATCCCTGATAACCATGATTTTGAAAAAGAATATCAGTTAACTGGAGCGATAAAAAAAGAACTTGGCGAGTTCCTCCCTGCTTACATGATTCCGAGGAAGTTCTCCTATCATAAAGAGCTTCCGATTACAGCCAATGGGAAACTGGATCGAAAAACAATAAAGGAAATGATGCGGACATGACGCCATATGGTTCGTTCACATTCTTTTTCATAATCGCCATCCTTTTAGCTCCAACGATTATTCTTGGTTTACGGGGAAAAAGATTTCATACCTATAATATGTTGGCCACGATTGCTGCCTTAGGTTTGATTTTTTCATCTTCACTTAATCAGGCATTGGCGTTAATACTGTTTACCATTTGGCAGGTTTTATTAATAAGGTTATATATCCATTACCGAAAACAATCAAATAGCAATGCCATTTTTTACACAGCGGTTTTTCTATCAATTCTGCCCTTGGCCATTTCGAAGCTGCTGCCTTATTTCTCAGACATTAATGTTATTGGTTTTCTAGGAATTTCTTATTTAACCTTTAAGGGTACACAAATCATCATGGAGATTAGAGATGGGCTTATTAAAAAGGAACCGCCTTTAGCTAAGCTGCTTTATTTTATCTTATTCTTTCCAACCATCTCATCTGGCCCGATTGACCGGTATCGCCGGTTTGAGAAGGAATTAGAAACAGAAATATCTGGAAATGATTATAAGCAGTTCCTTTATGATGGAATCAATAAGATCTTCCTTGGATTTTTATATAAATATATTATTGGTTATTCAATCAATCATTTTTTTATCGCTAATTTACGATTTATTGCCCATAGCCAATTTCAGCACCACTTATATTATATGTATGCTTACAGCCTCTATCTCTTTTTCGATTTTGCAGGATATAGTGCTTTCGCGATTGGTGTTAGTTATATTATGGGAATTAAATCTCCGGAAAACTTTAACAAACCTTTTATCAGCCGGAACATCAAAGACTTTTGGAATCGCTGGCATTTGAGTCTCTCCTTCTGGTTTCGAGATTATGTTTACATGAGGTTTGTTTTTTGGATGACAAAGAAGAAATGGATAAAAAACAGAAACATTGTCTCAAATCTTGGCTATATTTTACTCTTTTTAATCATGGGCTTCTGGCATGGCCTTGAAATCCAATATATTCTCTATGGAATCTATCACGCCCTGCTGATGGTTCTATATAATTCATTTGAACGATTTAACAAGAAGCATAAATGGTGGCCAAACAATAAATTTACCCATGTGGCAGCTATTATCATTACGTTCCATTTCATTTGCTTTGGGTTTTATATTTTCTCAGGACAATTATTTCAAAAGGGAGTTTGATTAACATGGAATTTAAAAATGAAGTTATCGCATTATTAGCTGAAATCTGTCAGGACGATGTTGTGAAGGAAAATCCAGATATTGATTTATTCACATCTGGTTTGTTGGATTCTTTTGGCACTGTTGAATTACTTGTTCAGGCCGAGGAACGGTTTAATATTCTCATTCCTATCACAGAATTCGATCGCGAAAGTTGGAACACGCCAAATAACATTGCCAATTTATTGGCTGATAGAAGATGAAAAAAAATTTATTTTCACCAATTTTCTTAGCTTTCCTTGTACTGGCTATGCTGATATTAATACCCAATCAATGGATTGAAGAACTTATTCCAAAATCTAGAGTTGCCCAAGCGGCAACGGAATTAAATCCATTTATGTTTCAAGGAAAATATGTTCAAGAAAAGATGTTGGAGAATAAACAATATTTGCCGATTTATGGCTCATCAGAGCTTTCAAGGCTGGACCGTTTTCATCCGTCCAATTATTTTAAGGAATCGAAGGATGGATTTACACCATTTCTTGTTGGCCGTGGAGGGACAGAATCGTTAATTCACTTTTTAAATTTTTCAGAACATACGAATCAGCTTAAGGGGAAAAAGCTCGTTTTTGTCCTGTCTCCACAATGGTTTCAACCGGGAGGAGCCGACGAAAGCCATTTTGTTCCCAATTATTCTTCCCTTCAAGGATATGATTTTGCCTTGAATCAAAATATAGATCCAGTGATAAAGAAAAAAGCCATTAAGCGTTTGCTTACTTTTTCGCCGATAAATAGTGATCCACTTCTTTCAACGATATTAAAAGCAGAAATTACGAATGATCCTTGGATAAAGAAAAAGGCTGCTATCTATCGTCCCTTTGCTACTCTTTATCATGCTTTATTGGTTAAGAAGGATTTTTATTATACGCTTGCAGGCGGTTTTTCCCGTAATCGTGATATTAACAAAAAAGTCCGAAATAAATCCTGGGACCAATTAGAAATCCAAGCTGAGCATATGGGAGAAAGACAATCAACGAATAATCCTTTTAATATTAGTAATTATCAATACAATAAAATAAAGAAAATGGTTCCTTCCTTAAAGAATTCAAAGGTCGGGGCATCCTATGGTGAATCCCCTGAATATGGTGATTTCCAGCTTATCCTTGATTTGCTGAAGGAATCAGGAGCGAAACCATTATTTGTATCAGTTCCCGTAAATGGTAAGTGGTATGATTATACAGGCTTTCCGTTAGAAGGCCGGGAAGCTTATTACACCCGAATAAAAAAGCAAATTGAGTCCGAGGGCTTTCAAATTGCCGATTTTTCAAATCATGAATATGACCCTTATTTTATGAAGGATACGATTCATATTGGCTGGAAAGGCTGGGTATATACGGATAAAGTTATAAAGGACTTTTATGATGGGAAAAATGTATCTGATACAGTAGCAGAAGCAAAATCGCTGAAAAACTAGAATAATTATAATATATCCGTTATAATAATATAGACTATTTACCAGCCACTCACTAGGAGATGTAATTATGTTTTCAAATATTGGTGTACCGGGATTAATTTTAATTTTAGTGGTTGCTTTGGTTATCTTTGGGCCAAATAAGCTGCCGGAAATTGGACGTGCGTTTGGCAAGTCAATTCGTGAGTTTAAGAGAGCGACTGAAGGAATTGCGGACGATATCAAGGAAGAAATTAAAGAAGATATAAAAGAAGCGAAACAGCTAGAAATTAAAGAAGTGAAACCGGAAAAAATTGAATTAAAAAAGTAATGTCGCAAATGAAAAACATCCCTTCTTTCGAAAGGGATGTTTTTATTATTATTTATTTCCGGGATTTCTTTGCCATCTCTTGGAACTGGTTCATTAGCATTTTTCTGGATTTTCCATTTCGTAGTAAAAACGCTGCCCCTAATCCTACAGTTGCCAGCATTAAATTTTTTCTTTTCATTCAGATACCTCCTCATATAAGCATCATTATTAATTTCCCCAGGTTTTGCATTTTAACTACCGAAATTAGAAAAAGCCAATCCTAGAGAATCGGCTTTTTCACTACAGTTATTATTTTTTTAATAATTCTTTAAGCTTTTGGTTATGTTCTTTGGTTTGCTGTAATAACTGATTTAATAGCAGCGTTGCTTGTTTGGAATCTTTTTTCTCAACGGCAAGACTTAAATCATGGTACATTTTCCAATGTCCCATCCCCTTGCCGCCATGCGCCTGCTTTATGAATTCCTCTTTTGTAATTTTACCTTCATCCAATTGCTTTTTTAATTCCTGCATTTTTGCCATTTTCTCATTTTTCCATTGCTCGCGCTTTTTCGCATTTTCAGGACTCATCCACTGCTTGTGAAGCGTCTTTCTTTCATTTAGAACGTTCGTCCATTCTGCTTTTTTATTGGGTGTAAATTGGTCTACCCAAGCTAGAAGCTTTTGCTCTCTTTCCTGCATATGAGCTTGCCAGTCTCTGTGCATTTGATGATGCTGTTTGCCTTCTGCACAATCACAAGGCGTTTTTTCCATATGGTCTACCGGTGCATGTTCATGTGCACCCGCAATTCCTGGAAATGTCAATAATAGCCCCAACGACAAACTGAACAATTTTAACTTCATTTAATATCCCATCCTCACTTTTATACTTAGAAGATTAAACCAGATTTAAATTGGCACGAAATTATCATTCCCAATTTTTCAAAAAAAATTTACCATTTTGACAAAAATTTAGGGATTAAACTCTTGAGTTCTTTTATAATGTGTCGTAATCTATAAATAAGAATTTATGTGAAATATTTCACAATAATTATAGGGCGACTGCTCTATTTTTTAAAATAATACTTGTGAAATATTTCACATTACTAGGAGTGAATAATCATGAAAAAACCGAAAATCGTAATCTTGGGTGCCGGATACGGCGGAATAATGACAACTAAAAAACTTGAAAAGCTGCTAAAACCAGGTGAGGCAGATGTAACCCTGATAAATAAGCATGATTATCATTATATTACAACCCAGCTTCATAAAATCGGTGCTGGAACAGCAGCAGACCGGCAAATTGCCATGTCCATTCCCGACTTAATTGACCAAGACAAAACTCATTTTATAAAAGGCACAGTCTCTTCTATTGATATCAACTGCCAGGAAATTCACCTAGAAGGCGGTGATACAATGGAATATGATTATTTATTAGTGGCATTAGGATTTGAGGTTGAAACATTTGGAATCCCTGGTATTAAAGAAAACGCATTTGAAATAAGAAGTTTTAGAAGTTCTAAAGCCATTTACCATCAAATTATCAAACAGCTAACTCTTTATAATGAGGATGAAGATCCTTCCCGCTTGACCTTTGTCGTGGCTGGAGGCGGCTTCACTGGAATTGAAATACTGGGCGAATTATGTGAAGGACTTCCTAAGCTATGTAAAAAGCATAAGGTTCCATATGATAAGGTGAGAATAGTCGCGGTTGAGGCTGCAGATTCAATGATTCCATTTTTTCCAGAAGAATCTATTCAATATACAACTGAAGTGTTAGAAAAAATGAATGTGGAATTACACACGGCAACCAAAATTTTGGAATGTACGCCTGAAAAAGTTAGTCTAGAAAATAATCTGGAGATTGCCGCACGGACACTTATCTGGTCATGCGGGGTAAAAGGCAACTCAATCCTGGAAAATTGCGAATTACCACTCATAAAGGGTAAAGTCCCTGTAGACCGCTTCCTTCGAGTTGAGTACAGGAAAAACGTCTTTAGCATCGGAGACTGTTCATTATTCATAAAGGATGAAAAAACAGCATTGCCTCCAACCGCACAGGTTGCCTTACAGGAAGCCGATGTATGTGCAAAAAATATTGTTGCCACCATACGAGGGAAAGATCTAACAGGCTTTGAATACCACCATAAAGGGTCTGTTGCCTCCATTGGAACAACGGCGGCAGTTGGAAAAGTTGGCAATTTCCGCCTTTCTGGCTTATTTGGAGGCTTTATGAAACAGATCATTGAAGCAAGGTACCTATATAATCTTGGTGGTCCTGCTCTTATTGTAAATCAGCATTTTGGTGTTAACCGTGAACCAGTAAAAATTACAGCAAAACAATAACCTTATTTTATTCAGTAATCCCCCCATTTAAGGAGAACAGCCCCATTTTTTTAATGGGGCTGTTCGATTAGGAGATCGGAATTAGGATTCTCGCCAATTCATTAAAATTAGCTGCAAGTTTAGCCTCCTGGTTTTGCGATGCAAAATAATTTATATCGCTAAAACGATGGAGGATTGTATACGTCATTAATTTTTTTTGCAGTACGTGATTAACCTCTATTTTTGGAAAACCATAAGACTCAAGGAAATGCTTAATAAGTTTTTGATTACTATTAAACATAAACATGATAGGTCCTAATAGATCATAGTCACCATCTCCCAAAAAACAATCAGCAAAATCAATAACGCCGGTTAACTTCCAATTTCCATTTCTATTGTTTAACAGTAAATTAAAAGGAGTGTATTCACCAGTAAGCAATTTATTCTCAGGATTTGTGTTAATATATTTTTCTTCCACATATAAATCTAAATCTGAATATAAATTCGAATTTAACTCCATATTTTGGTGGTAATGCTTCATATTTTTGAATTGTTTTTGTATGAAACCATTCCAATTACTGGGCAATTGTTTTAAACCCGTAATCGGAACTTCATGAAATTCCTTTATCGTCTTTCCTAAATCTTTACTTAGATTCTCTTGTTCCTCATTTGTTAATCGATCCCAAATATCAATTAACAGTTCCCCCTGCAGCTGGGTCATGATTAAATAATTCCAGCCTTCAAATGAACCATGATTGACCAGTTTTGGTGTATCGACGATTTTTATTTTTCCTTCAAGAATTGTGAGGACTTCTAATTCTCTCGTATACTGTTCATTTAAGTGCTTTGGAAATAACTTTATGACAAATTGATTTCCTCCGAAACTGTAAACAATGTTGGCACCATAATGAAATTTTCGAATGCCAGTTAATGGTAATTTTTCCTGAATCAGTATTTCCGCAATTTTTTGATCCCAAAAAGAACATTCCTCTTTAAGTAATTCATATTGTTGACTATTAATATCTGATAATATCATTATAGACTTTATACCCATTCTAAAAATTCAATACGATTGCCGAATGGGTCATGGACATGAATCCGTGAAGCTCCAGGAAGATTATCGTCAGATGTAAAATCAACTTGCTTACCCTGAAGGCGGGCTTTTAAGTCTTCAATATTTTCAACTACGAAAGCTGGGTGGGCCTTTTTAGCTGGTGCAAACGGCTCCTCCACTCCAATGTGAATTTGGAAGGTACCAAATTCAAACCATACCCCGCCGCGTTTTTTTAATTCCTCGGGTTTCTCTACCTCAGTCAATCCAAGGATTTCACCAAAAAATTCTCTTGCAGCCTCCTCACACCCTTTAGGTCCCGCAAGCTGAACATGATCGATTTTTTTAATGGTAAATGACATACTGACCCCTCCATTTCTTCATATATACACTACTATTTTATAAAATTAATAATTTTCTATCAAATATAAGTTATACGAATTAAAAACTATTTCCGCCAGAACGGAAATAGTTTTTCATTAAGTCTATTTTCGCATAAATTGTTGTTTTACGTATAAGTTTAAACACCCGTATAACTAGAAGCGTCGTGGCATCTTTTCGTAAGCACTTTTGCGAAAAATGCCCATACACTTAGTAATTGAATCTTATTAGGTTCCAAAAGAAAAAAGTTTACGAAAAGAGCATTTATTAATAAACATCTTTTTTTGTAAACACTATAAAGGAAACAAGAAGGGCTGCTGCCCACCAAACAAACAAAACCATCATTGAAAATGAAAGATTCATTCCTTCAATGGGTGGTGCCGTACCTTTCATGTAGTCGGTTAATCGTAAATTGACCATAAAAAAGTATTTTGCTGATTCCCAAGATGAAACCATATTACTTAAGATTGCACCTGAAATTAATGCAGCGAGCATTACTCCCATACCAGCGGCCGTACTCCGAATCAAAACGGATAACATAAAGGATAATGTACCAACGACGATAGAAACGAACCATACAAGCCCAAAATCCATTAACAAGAACTTCCATAGACTTAAAAGCTTCACTTCTGACGTATTTAAACCTGTATCCGTTACATTAAATCCTGTTAAAATCGGGGCTCCCCAGCCTTTATAGCCAAAAACAACC
Organism: Paenibacillus sp. BSR1-1; assembly: GCF_030403775.1. Taxonomy (GTDB): domain Bacteria; phylum Bacillota; class Bacilli; order Bacillales; family Cytobacillaceae; genus Neobacillus. Next base: position 8,507 of record NZ_JAQMWQ010000002.1, on the reverse strand, counting down.
CCAGAAATGGCATAAGACAAAATACCTGCAATCGCAATCACTAATGACACTGCTAAACAGAGAGTTATGTATTTACTTAGGAGCACTTTCCACCGTTTCACAGGTCGTGTTAAAAGCAGCTTTATCGAGCCAAGGCTATGTTCAGATGAGACCAAATCACTGGCTATGACCATGACCATTAAAGGGATAAATAAATCAATCGAGCTTTCCAGGAAAATCCTCATGAAAGTTGGAGCACCAGGCTCTGCTGGATTAATGTCATGGTCCAGATAATATTGCTGCTGCTGTAAAGAGATTTGAAGCTGCTTTTTCCATTCGTCTGAAATTCGGCTGCTGCTTAACCGATTAGTCGTATCGACGATCTGCTGCTGTAAAATCGTTCGCCAGTCACTGGTCCCTAATTTTTCCCGCTGAGTTTGAACCTGCTTATACTGTGCATATGTAAATAACATAACGAGAATACCGATAATGATGGCAATGACAATCAAGCGTTTTTTAGCTATCAGCTTCATCATTTCATTTTGAATCAGTTTATTCAATCGTATCACCCCCGGTTAATTCGAGGAATAAGTCTTCGAGTACAGGCATTTTTCGATTGATTTCAATGACAGACACTCCTGCTTCCACGAGTCGTTTATTCCATTCCGGTGTCTTCTTTTCATCGAAATCAGTTAAAATGGTTCGATCGTCTTTTTCCTCAATGGATGTTAAGGAGCTTAATACTTGTTTTCCTTTTTCAAAAGGATCTATATGCCAAACCACTCTTTCTCGATTCTCCAGAAGCTGTTGTACCGTATCAACACGGATAATGACTCCTTTAGAAATAATCGCCACCCGGTCACATAAAAGTTGGATTTCACTCAATAAATGGCTGGAAACGAGGACACTTAATCCTTCTTCTTCTGCCAAAAAACGGATAAACTGCCGCATCTCTCGAATTCCTGCCGGATCCAGCCCATTTGTTGGTTCATCTAAAATTAACACTTTAGGCTTTCCCAGGAGTGCCTGAGCAATTCCTAATCTCTGTCTCATCCCTAAGGAATAGGTTTTCACCTTATCATGAATCCTTTCCGTCAATCCAACAAGTTCAGTAACTTCTCTTATTCGCTCATCGCCAACATCATCAAGCATGCGGGCAAAATGGAGCAAATTATTATACCCTGATAAGTATGGATACAATTCCGGATTTTCAACAATACAGCCAAGGCTGGTCATCGCTTCTTGAAAATGGTCTTCAATATTGTTTCCACAAATTTGAATACTGCCAGAGGTCGGTTTGATCAAGCCTACAAGCATACGAATGGTGGTTGTTTTGCCGGCCCCGTTTGGCCCAAGGAAACCGAATACCTCCCCTTCACGCAAATCAAAAGTCAAGTTCTTAATTATCTCTCTCCTTCCGATTACTTTTTTTAAATTCTTTACTGATAACGTGATTTTTTTCTCCATACTATTTCCCTCTCCTTACCAGGTGAGTAATGAAGCCACTCTTTCGGCAATTAAACGATACCCTTTCGAATTTGGATGAAACTTGTCCGAATAAAGATAATCATTAACTTTCAGTTCAAATAAATCAAATGTAGGAACAAATACGATTTTAGGAAAAGCTGCACTTACTTCTGCACTGTCGTAATTCCAGTGACGAACGACCTTTGACATTTCTTTTCCTTGATTCAATTCAATAAAGGGATTGTATAATCCAATAAAAAAAACGTTTGCCTTGCTATTGCTTTTACGGATTTGTTCGAAAATAAACTTCAAATTATCAAGATATTTCTTCTCTATAGCAGCAATGTTTCCTGCTTGGAAGTCAACTAATCCTTGTCCGCCTCTAAATAAATCGTTTCCGCCAATTGTTACGAGCACCATGTCAGCTTTTTGGATTTGTCTTTGTACTTCCTTTTCTCTGATTTGCTTTCTAAGCTGGTCCGATCTTTGTCCATTGATGCCGAGATTTGTTAGCTGAACAGGACGCTTTGTTTTTTCCTTAATTTCATCCATTAAAACGCCGACGTATCCTTTACCAGTCTCATCCCCCGTTCCACGTGTGAGTGAATCGCCTAGAGCCAGGATGGTTAATCCTTTTTTGTTTTCCACTTTTTTAGATACCGTGTTTGTTTCCGGTACTTTTTCTGGTTTTCCTGCATAATACTCACCCACTGCAAAGCCAAGACCGATCAGCCAGAGGAGGCAAAATAGGACTGATATGACAGTAATGGATCGTATGACATTTTTATTCAAAAAACTCATCCTTTCTGGCCTTTTCTCTTATTTAATCACAGATGAAGAATGAATCAAACTTTCAGGACTTTCATATATGTAATGTTCATTATTTATTAACATTTCATTGTTTGACTGGGCTGTTGATTTGCACTCCAGGCGCTTCGCTTTCCGCGGCGGTCCGGTGAGCCTCCTCGGCGCTTTAGCGCCTGTGGGGTCTCACATGCCCCGTTCTCCCGCAGGAGTCTTCACGCCTTCAGCTCCAATCAACAGTCTTAAATAATAAAAATGACCTATTTCAAAGTAAAAATAAAAGGAATCCGCATATGGATTCCTACTTTCTTTTTACCTTGTTTGTTCTTGTTTTAAGATTCCTTTTTTATATTTTTTAAATAGCAAAACTCCTAAAAGTAATATTCCGAGAATAATGCAAATTACCATTATGTATTTCTTAATGATCCCGTGAAATAAGAGCTCCCAATTCGGACCGAGCATTTTTCCTAAAAAAATAAAGCTGGAAACCCATAGAAAAGAACCTAAAAAAGAATAGATGGAAAATACCTTTAAAGGCAGCCGGGTGATTCCTAAGAAATAGCCCGTAATATGTCTTAAAACCGGGATAAAAAAAACAATAATTAAAAGCTTGTTTCCATATTTATTAAACCATACTGAGGTGGAATGAATCTTTTCCGGACGAAAACGCAACTGTGAACCATATTTTTCAAAAAAGGGCATACCAAGCTTTGCTCCAATATAGTATGAGACGATCATACCAATCACACAGCCCAGTGTAGCTGCAATGACACAGCCAATCCAGTTTAGCTGACCTTGAAATGAAAGAAAACCTGCATAACCCATCAAGGCTTCCATTGGAATCGGCAGTACGATGATCCCAAGTGCCAATGAGAGAAATAGGACGAGGTATCCATATTCGTTCATAAAGGAAAGTAAAAACTCCATATTCTTCACCTCTCCCTAAAAAATAGTTAAGACCATTTTTTGTCATAACTATATTTTATCCATCTTTTGTAATAACCATTATTTATTTAATAAAAAATGCCGGCTTCCTATTTGGAAACCGGCAAATTCCTCTATTAATCTTCTAAATTGCCCTTAGGACCAAAGAATTCAAAGTGGATTCTTTCTTCATTCACTCCTAGTTCCTTCAAAAAGCGATTAATTGCTTTCATAAAAGGTACAGGCCCGCAGAAATAAAAATCGGAATTTTCAATGGAGACTTTTTCTTGCAGCCATTCACTTGTTACATAGCCTTCAACATCGAAACGATTGTTCTTGCGGTCTTCCTCTGTTGGTGAATCATAGAAGAAATAGGATGTTACATTTTCCAGTTGAGCTAATTCCTCAACTTCATGCCTTAGAGCATGGACATTTCCATTGGCAGCGGCGTGGACAAAGGTAACCTTTCGTTCCGGCTGCACTTCCACAACAGTTTTTAACATGCTCATCATTGGTGTTACCCCAACTCCGCCACTTAATAGAACTAATGGTGTTGATTTTTTTGTATTAAGGACAAAATCTCCCGCTGGAGCACTTACCTTCAAAATATCCCCTTCATTCACTTGAGCATGAAGGTAATTGGAGACCATACCATCAGGACATTGTACTCCTGATTCACGCTTAACACTGATACGGTAATAATCTTGACCAGGTGCATCAGAGAGACTGTATTGACGAATATGGGTATATTCCTCTCCCTCAATCTCTAGCTTGATGCTGATATACTGACCTGGAATAAAGTCCGCGATTTCCTTTTGTTCCTTAGGCTTAAGGTAAAAGGACGTAATGACATCACTTTCAACCACTTTCCTATCAACTTCAAAATTTCGGAAGCCATCCCATCCGCCTTTTTGGCTTTCAGCTTCATCATACATTTCTGCTTCAATACTAATAAAGGCATCTGCGATGACATTATAAGCTTGAGCCCAAGCGTCAATAATTTCATCTGTTGCTGCATCGCCTAAAACATCCTTAATTGCAAGCAGCAGATGTTTTCCGACAATGGGATATTGTTCAGGTTTAATCCCAAGGCTTCGATGTTTATGGGCAATTTGTTTTACAACAGGAATAATGGCTTCAAGATTATCAATATACATGGCAGCGGCATATACCGTTCCTGCAAGAGCTTTTTGCTGCCTGCCCTGTTTTTGGTTTACATGATTAAAAACATTTAAAAGTTCTGGGTGATTCCCAAACATTAGCTGATAAAAGCGCGTGGTAATCTTTTCTCCATGTTGTTCTAAAACGGGTACGGTTGATTTGATGATATCAATTGTTTTTTGGTTTAGCATTTTTAACACTCCTTACTTGTTTTCCCTATTTCCAAAGTGATTATATTGCTAAATTGACATCAATTAAGTGATTTAAATCACACTTTGCTATGATTCATTAATTTTTGCGAAAATTTTCACAAATTGTTCACTTTTTCATATGACAAATATAACTAGTGATAAATTTGCTATTTTTGTATTGTGAACCTAGTTAGAAAAAGGATTTTATAAAGGCAGGATAGGAAAATATGAAGAAAGCAAAAATTGCTTGGATCACCGATACCACTTCTTCTCTAAGCAAAGAATTTATTCAACAGCACCATGTACATGTGATTCCCTTGCACGTTGTAATTAATGATGAATTTTATAAGGAAACAATTGATATTTCGGAACAGGAATTTTACGACCGAATGAAAAACGAGGACGGGAAGTTTCAGTCCTCTCAGCCTTCCATTAATGACTTTGTAGAACTTTATCGTCAATTAAAAGAAGACTATGACTTTGGAATTGCTATCCACGCTTCGAGCCTTTTAACTGGTACCTATCAATCCTCTGTCATGGCAGCTGACATGGAAGATTTTAAATTGTTTGCGATTGATTCCCAAACTGGGTCTTATCCGTTATCTTTTTTAATCAAACGCGGAATCGAACTGGTGGAGCAGGGGCTGGATATTCATGATGTGGTTGCTGCTTTAAATTATTATCGTGAGGACACACGATTATTTTTAGTGCCTTCCAATTTAGATCAGCTCCACAAAAGCGGACGTGTGTCAGGCAGCCAAAAACTATTGGCGTCTCTTTTTAATATCAAGCCAATCTTATCAATTGAAGAAGGAGCTGCAAAAATAAAAGATAAAGTCCGTACCGATAAAAAATCACAAGCGTGGCTTGTTAATAAATTAAAGGAAGACCTCGAATCTAAAAAGGTTCAAAAAGTAGCCATCGTCCATGCCAATGACTTGGATAGGGCAATCGGGCTTGAAAAATTAGTAAACGAATCATTCCCAGGGATTGAAACAGAAAATTTAATGCTAATAACGGTTGCGGGAGTACATACGGGGGTTGGGACACTTGGACTTTCGTGGGTATGTGAATAAAAGGACTCTATTTTAAGACATCCATGAGGACAGAACCATGTTTATAAATTTAACTCTGTCCTCAAAAAATTAATCGTTAAGTTATAAAATCCCTTTAGTTTTTGCCTCTTCTAACCAGAAAGGAAATTCGTTTAGAAGCTGATTATACAATTCTTCATCCGTTGTTCTTTCGATATCTTTAATATGGAAAAAGTTCGCATTATCGACAAAGCGTCCTTCCATCGAGTCTAATTTTTCTAGTACCTCAAAATTGGAATCTCCGATGCCAACAAATTGCCAAAAGATGGGCTTATTTGAAGATTCGACCACTGGTTTTTTTATCGTTCTTTTGCAGCCGCCATCGTTAATAAAAACGATAAATGCTGGTTCTTTTGATGAAGATTCAATGATGTATTTCTCAATAACGTCCTCCATTACAGGAGGCTCATCATTTCTCCCAAATTTATGAATCATATCGTTATTTAAAATATAGTCTTCAACATAATTGACAAAATCACTCTCAGTGACTGATTTTAAACGAGAAAATTCATTGTCATACACCCAAACATCCAGTGTGCCATCATCATCGAATTGGCTGGCAACTGCCAAAATCCGCTCAACCACCTTCTGAACAGTGCCATTTTTGTATAATCCTCTCATTGACCCAGAAATATCTAACACTAAACCAACTCGAGCCACAACTTTTGTCAGCTTCTTCTTTTCTAAAACGATACCTGCTTTTTTCTTAAGTAAACTAATTGTTGACATTTCATTCCCTCCTAAAATGTACCGTTGAAGTCCTATCTTTTGATAAAAGATTCTTCTATTATTATACTCTATTTGAAAAATATGTTAGTAATTTCAACCAATACTACTTTATTATTTTGTATAATATTGATAGATTGATATTTAAAAATTTTACGGAAATGGATTTGTAATCATGAAGAATAAGAAAAAAGGAATTCAGTTGCTGGGGTTATGTATGGCTCTAGGGCTGATCTATTTCGTCTTTTTACAAGTTAAGATTGGTCAATATAGTGATGTGGAAGCACCCAAGAATGCAGATTATTTGATTGTCTTGGGGGCACGGGTGAAAGGAACCGTCCCTTCACTAGCCTTTGCAAGCAGAATAGAATCAGCAGCGATATATTTAACGGAAAATGAAAATACAATCGTCATTGCCTCTGGGGGGAAAGGACCTGGGGAAGATATATCCGAAGCAGAATCCATCAAGAGAGAACTAATTAAAAAAGGAATTAGCGAGAATCGGATTATCCTAGAAGATCAATCAACTGACACATATGAAAATATTCGTTTCTCAAAAAAACTGATTCCAAAGGAAGCTAAGGCTGGCATCATCGTTACAAATAATTTTCATTTATATCGGGCCATTTCAATTGCACGTGACAATGATTTAGAAGTGAAGGGCATACCTGCGAAGACTCCTTTGATAGCTGTACCGAAATCCTATACTCGTGAATATCTAGCGATTACGAAGTTTTATTTAAAGAAATATATTCTAGATAGTATATAAGAGTACCAATTTTGGTACTCTATTTTTAATTGGTTATAGGGTCTTTGCAAATATGCAAGTGTCTCTTAATTCATTACCTTCTGCTGAAAAAGCATCATTTATTAAAATACCTTCTAAATTGAAGCCGAGTCGTTCAGGGATGGCTTTACTTCTTACATTTTTTGAATCACAGCGAATCTCAACTCTTCTTGCTTTCAATTCAGTAAATGCAAAATTTGTAATTGCTTCTACCGCTTCCGTAATGTATCCTCTCCCACTATAACGCGAGTCTATCCAGTAACCAATCTCAAATTTTGGCACATCCCAGTTAATTCTATGTAAACCAGAAGATCCAATGAATTGGCCAGTCTCTTTATCATAAAGATGCAGCCTTAAATCTTCCCGAGTTAAAAACTTGGCGTGTGCATCTCGCATGTTTGCTTCTACATCTAGCTCATTCTGCTTCCGATGGGCCCATGGCATCCATGGCTTCAGTTCTTCTATTGAAGCCTGCATAGCTTCGTAAACGGCTTGCCCGTCGCCAGGCATTGGTTTGCGGATCAGCAGTCTCTCTGAATAAAACTCATCTGGAAAGTCATTTAAAATAGGTTTCATCCTTTTTGTCCCCCTTCTGACATATTTAAATTCGCTGTAATTACTGAATTTCCTTTTATAAAAAGCAATTCGCTGATAAATTCGTTAGATTCGCCGATAAACTAGTCAGAATGATGCTAGTATAAAAAGTGGACACGGGTAGTGGCGTCATGTTTAAATCATAATCAACAATATTAAGGACGTGTTTAACATGGCGAAAAAACATAAAAATTACCCTACTGAGTTTAAAGAGTATGTTTCTAAATTGATCGTTCTCGACGGCCGGAAACAAGTTGATGTCTGTAATGAGCTTAAGATTCCCTATGATACGCTGCATAAGTGGGTTAGCAGCTATCGTAAGAAGCAGCAGGATGCAGAGAAAGCTAAACAGGATCAACTACTCACAGCTTCTGAATACAAGGAACTGTTTGAAGCAGAAAGATTAAAAAGGCTCGAGATAGAAGAGGAAAATGCCATCCTAAAAAAGGCCATGCATATCTTCACGCAGGAAAAGAAGTAAGGTTTGCCTTCATTCAAGCGCACAAGAATGAACATACCATTGTGAAGATGTGCCAAGTATTAGGTGTGTCAACCTCCGGTTTTTACGTATGGGAAAAGCGCCAGAGCCAGGAATCGACAGAAAGGGAAAAGTGGAACCATCAATTGGATGAGCGAATTAAGTTTCACTTTTATGATAACCTTTCGGCATTTGGCAGCCCTAGAATCCATGAAAGGCTAGTAAATCGGGATAACATAAAGGTTTCCCAAAAGACGGTGGCCAATCGGATGAGGGATTTGGGTCTGTTCGCTACTCCTCCA
>NZ_JAQMWQ010000019.1 GCF_030403775.1 Paenibacillus sp. BSR1-1 | reverse complement strand
GTTCCCATACCGAACACGGAAGTTAAGCTTCTCAGCGCCGATGGTAGTTGGGGCACGCGCCCCTGTGAGAGTAGGACGTTGCCAGGCTGTTATATCATTGTTCCGCAGTAGCTCAGTGGTAGAGCTATCGGCTGTTAACCGATCGGTCGTAGGTTCGAGTCCTACCTGCGGAGCCATTTTAATGGAGAGCTGTCCGAGTGGCCGAAGGAGCACGATTGGAAATCGTGTAGGCGGGTAACCCTGTCTCAAGGGTTCAAATCCCTTGCTCTCCGCCATTAATCTTTTAAAATGGCCCCTTGGTCAAGCGGTTAAGACACCGCCCTTTCACGGCGGTAACACGGGTTCGAATCCCGTAGGGGTCACCACTTATATATGGAGGATTAGCTCAGCTGGGAGAGCATCTGCCTTACAAGCAGAGGGTCGGCGGTTCGATCCCGTCATCCTCCACCATAATGTACTTGCACTTTTGTACATGAACAGAATATATTGTTTTTATCGTCGCGGGGTGGAGCAGTCCGGTAGCTCGTCGGGCTCATAACCCGAAGGTCGCAGGTTCAAATCCTGTCCCCGCAATACGGTCTGGTAGTTCAGTTGGTTAGAATGCCTGCCTGTCACGCAGGAGGTCGCGGGTTCGAGTCCCGTCCAGACCGCCATTTTAAATGGAAATGGCTAAATAAAATTTTAACGTGGCTCAGTAGCTCAGTCGGTAGAGCAAAGGACTGAAAATCCTTGTGTCGGCGGTTCGATTCCGTCCTGAGCCACCATTTATGTTTTAGTTGATTATATGTGGAGGGGTAGCGAAGTGGCTAAACGCGGCGGACTGTAAATCCGCTCCCTCCGGGTTCGGCGGTTCGAATCCGTCCCCCTCCACCATTTACAGGGGTATAGTTTAAAGGTAGAACGAAGGTCTCCAAAACCTTTGGTGTGGGTTCGATTCCTACTACCCCTGCCATTATATTGTGGCGATTGTGGCGAAGTGGTTAACGCATCGGATTGTGGTTCCGACATTCGTGGGTTCGATTCCCATCAGTCGCCCCATAATATTTTAAATAAATTCTTGTTTAGTTATTAATGACATTGGGCTATAGCCAAGCGGTAAGGCATCGCACTTTGACTGCGACATGCGTTGGTTCAAATCCAGCTAGCCCAGCCATTTTGCGGAAGTAGTTCAGTGGTAGAACACCACCTTGCCAAGGTGGGGGTCGCGGGTTCGAATCCCGTCTTCCGCTCCAATTTTTATGGCGGCATAGCCAAGTGGTAAGGCAGAGGTCTGCAAAACCTTTACCACCGGTTCGAATCCGGTTGCCGCCTCCATAAAACTTACGTTGAGTATGGGTATGAACAGGTTATTTTAATTTCGCCGGGGTGGCGGAACTGGCAGACGCACAGGACTTAAAATCCTGCGGTAGGTGACTACCGTACCGGTTCGATTCCGGTCCTCGGCATTAGATTCAAAAAAAATATTGTCACGCCGGTGTGGCGGAATTGGCAGACGCGCACGACTCAAAATCGTGTTCCTCTGGAGTGTCGGTTCGACCCCGACCACCGGTATCAAAAACGTTTCTCATATTGCATGAGAGACGTTTTTATTTTAACCTTTTGTTATGTACATAATTAATATTAACTATCCTAAAGTCATTAAATATAAGAGCAGATCATAATGCCCGTCAGCACCGAAAAAAAACTGTCACGGTAAATAAGAGGGCTTCATAATGCCCGTTAGGCTCGAAATAAAGCCGTCACGGTAAATAAGAGGACTTCATAATGCCAGTCAGGCCGAAAAAAAGATGTCACGGTAAGTAAGAGGGCTTCATAATGCCCGTCAGGCTCGAAAAAAAGATGTCACGGTAAGTAAGAGGGCTTCATAATGTCCGTCAGGCTCGAAAAAAAGATGTCACGGTAAGTAAGAGGGCTTCATAATGCCCGTCAGGCCCGAAAAAAAGATGTCACGGTAAGTAAGAGGGCTTCATAATGCCCGTCAGGCACGAAATAAAGCCGTCACGGTAAATAAGACGGCTTCATAATGCCCGTCAGGCCCGAAAAAAAGATGTCACGGTAAATAAGAGGGCTTCATAATGCCCGTCAACCCAAAAATTATTCGTGATGGTCAATAAGAGCGGAGCTGCATGCTATACTTAAAAGTGGTTGACAATTTTTAAGGACTCATTTATATTCATGTTAAGTTAAAATGTGACGGAGATACAGAGACTCACTCAATGCCCTGTTTTAGGAGTAATTGGGTGAGTCTTTTTTTATTAAGGCTCTTTTCGTAAACTTTGTTGCTTTTGGAACTTAATAAGGTTCATTTACTAAGTTATTGGGCAATTTTGGCAAATGTTCTTACGAAAAGATGCCCCGAAGCTACAAGTTATACGGGTTGATAAACTTATACGAAAAACAACAATTTATGCGAAAATAGCCTTTATTAATTAAACCTGCATAAAGGAGTGGTCTGAATGAGCCAACCATCATCTTTCACCTTTCAAACAGAAGATGGCGTTGAAATATTTGCTAAAAAATGGGCTTCAGAAAATGAAAATAGGCCAAAAGTCATTGTTCAAATTGCTCACGGCATGGCTGAACATATTGAGCGGTATGATGCTTTTGCAAAAGAGTTAATGACCCACGATTTCATTGTCTATGGCAATGATCATCGAGGGCATGGCGAAACTGCGAAGATTAATAATAGGAGTCGTTATTTTGCTGATGAACAGGGTTTTAAAAAGGTAGTGGAAGATATGCATGAGCTTACAATAATAATTGAAAAAGAGTTTCCTGGTATTCCGATTATATTATTCGGGCATAGTATGGGATCATTTTTATCAAGAAGATATATTCAATTGTACGGAAATCAGCTTTCTGGTGTTATATTAAGTGGTACTGGCGGAGACCCTGGAATCATGGGGAAAATCGGAAAGTGGATAGCTTCAAGAGAAAAAAAACGAAAGGGTGCCCAAACGCCAAGCCTGCTGCTAAATAACTTGACCTTTGGAAGCTACAATAAAAGTTTTAAACCAACTCGTACTGAATTTGATTGGTTAAGCAGAGAAGAAAGGGAAGTAGATAAATATATTGAAGATCCAATGTGTGGAGGGATTTTCTCTGCAGGATTTTTTTATGATTTATTGGAAGGAATAGCAATCATTAATAAACGCGAAAATCTAAGGAGGATTCCTGCTAATCTACCTATATTTCTAATTTCTGGCGCCAGGGATCCAGTTGGAAATAACTCAAAAGGGGTTTTGAAAACCTATAAAGCCTATAAACAGGTGGGAATTAAAGAGGTAAGCTATAAGTTATATGAAGATGCACGCCATGAATTGTTAAATGAAAAAAATAGGGAAGAAGTTCAAGCAGATATTATTAGATGGATTACCTTGCACATTTAAATAAAGGTTAAAACACTCATGGTAGGTGATTTGTACTACGGTTTGTTATATAAATTTTCATTATTAAAAATATATTGACTTTCCAATTTCAACTAGTTAATATAATATTTAGAAATTGAAGACACCTATTTAAAACTCTCAAAAAATAAAGTTTAACAAAAAAAAGCATTGACTTTCAATTATACTATAAATACAATGTTAACAATAGTAATCATTGGCAATTTAAAAATTGAATAATCAAATAGAGGAGCGTTAAAAGGGTAGTCCTTTAAAGGATGAAGGTTTTTATCGCCGATAGTTTGATTCCAGGGTGAAGATATAATCGCTGCTGGTTGGAATTAAGCTAGGGGAATGGGAGCAGGATCCCATTCACTGTCATATGTTACGTATGGAGAGCTATTTATTTCGTCTAGGTTTTGCCTAGATTAGAAATATAGCCTCCTTTTTTTGTGGAGTTGTTGGTTTCTTAATCAACTTAATAGGTAATCTTCTAATCTTCAATTTCATTCAAAGATCCCGGATGCAAGAAAACAATTAGATATATGATTTTGAAGGGAGCGATACAGAACATGCAAACACTGGGTACAGTGATCGTGACAGGCTATGCTAAAGCTCCTCAGGGAACTTCCATGTATGAAATGTTTAAGCACGCAGGAATCGTACTAGAAGTGGATCCAAAAGAGCATAAGATTGTGGGAGCTGAATTCACATTCGTCACTGAATTGACAAAAAAACATTTTCAAAAACTACTGATAGGCTATTGCCTCGAGAGTGGAATTGAGTATTTGATTGAACGAATTCAAAAATTTTATTTTGCTCCATCCCAGCAAGCGATCATTGTGGCTCTTCAGGCTGCATTTCAACGTTACTGGGATAATGTGAAACATTTAAATACATAACGTTTGGTTATAATAAAGTGGGGAGACAACCTCTCTCCATGGTCTTATTAAAACCGGGCAGGTATAGACACTTTGTAAGGAAAGTTTTCTTTTTAGAAGACAGTCTTTATGGGGGATCTATGTCTTGTCCGGTTTTTTTCTATATCCGAACTGCTAATCCATAAAAATTAATAGAGGGGACGGAAAAAGGGGATGAGAAAGTTAATTTCATGTGAAGAAGCCGTAAAAAAGATTAAAAGCAGCTCAAGAATTATGGTAGGCGGATTTGGGCTAGTAGGATGTCCACTTAGTTTAGTAGATGCTTTGGCAGACTCTGAGGTAAAAGATTTAGAGATTATAAGTAATAACCTTGGAGAGCCAGGCAGAGGACTTGGTGTATTGGTACGGCAAAAACGAGTAAAAAAAGCAATAGGTTCTTATTTTACCTCCAACCCTGAGGTGGTTAAAGCTTTTCAGGATAAAGAATTGGAAGTCGAGCTTGTTCCACAGGGAACAATGTCAGAAGCCATTCGGGCAGGCGGTGCCGGATTGGGTGGTTTTTATACGCCGGTAAGTGTCGGAACGAAAATCGCAGAAAACAAAGAAGAGCGCATCCTCAATGGAAAAAAATATGTGTTTCAGGAGCCGATTAAAGCCGATTTTGCCTTAATAAAAGCAAAAAAAGCAGATACATTAGGGAACCTCATCTATAACAAATCGGCTAGAAATTTCAATCCAATGATGGCAACAGCTGCAGATGTAGTCATTGCAGAAGTAGATGAAATTGTTGAGAGCGGTCAAATTTCTTCTGAAGAAATCGTGACCCCTCATTTATACGTCGATTTTATCGTCTTGTCGGGAGGAAAATAGTATGAATGTGAAACATTATATTGCTGAAAGAGCGGCAAAGGAACTAAAAGATGGGGATATTGTTAATTTAGGTATTGGGATTCCTACGCTCGTAGCTGACCATATTCCAGAAAATATCCAAGTTTTTCTACACTCGGAAAATGGAATTCTTGGAGTTGGCCCGTCTCCTGATCAAGATCATGTTGATAAAAACCTTGTCAATGCAGGTAAACTTCCTGTCACGGTGGTAGAGGGATCGTCCTTTTTTGATAGCGCTTTCTCCTTTGCCATGATTCGCGGAGGGCATGTGACGGTTTCGATTCTTGGGGTGCTCCAAATCGATGCAAGGGGTCGAATTGCCAACTGGGCTGTACCGGGGAAAAGTGTTCTTGGTGTAGGCGGTGCGATGGATTTATTGGAGGGGTCAAAAAAAGTGATCGTGACAACTATGCACACGACGGATAAAGGCGAGTCAAAAATCGTTAAGGAATTAACCTATCCAATCACATCAGAACGAACAGTGGATTTAATTATTACCGATTTAGCGGTTTTCTCAGTAAAGGAAGATGGATTGCATTTGATTGAGCTGGCACCTAGGATTTCTCTCAAGGAAGTACAAGAAAAAACTGACGCACCTTTTCATATTGCTGACTCAATTATTAATGGCACTGAGGTGACGTTGTAATGGTTGTAATCGTCAACGCTTTTAGAACCGCCATAGGAAAGTTTGGTGGTTCACTGGCCGACACGCTCCCAGAAGAGCTCGTATGTACGAATATGAAAAATAATCTTTCCGCTTCCGGTTACGGAGCAAATATTCTCGATGAAATAATCGTAGGTCAAACAAAGCAGAGTGCCCATGCTCCAAACATAGCAAGGGTCGCGTCATTAAAGGCACTTTTCCCAGAATCGATACCCGCCTACACAGTCCATCGCCAGTGTGGTTCGGGTATGCAAGCCGTCATTAATGGGGCAATGGCCATTTTATCCGGCCAGGCGAATGTCGTTTTGGCGGGGGGAGTCGAAAGTATGTCTCAAGCTCCATATTATTCGGTTGAAACACGATTTGGTCTCAAGATGGGAAATGTAATGCTTTATGACTCGAATACAGAGAGTCAACCTAAATCACAGCCAGAGGAAGTTTATGGCCACTTCACGATGGGGCAAACCGCAGAATGGCTTGCAAAAAAATATAATATTAGTCGGGAAGAGCAAGATGAATTTGCTTTTAAGAGTCAGCAGAAAGCGAAGCGTGCTATTGAACTGGGGCTGTTTGAAGAAGAGATCATTCCTATTCCTGTTAAAGAGGGGAAAAGTGGGACAAGGCACTTTGCAATCGATGAGCATCCTAGATTGACGAACATCGAAAAGTTAGCAACCCTAAATCCTGTCTTTGATAAAGCTGGAACTGTAACGGCAGGAAACTCCTCCGGAAGAAATGATGGTGCCTCTATGCTGCTGTTGATGTCAGAGGAAAAAGCGAAACAGCTTGGAGTCATTCCGCTGGCAAGGATTCGTTCCTTTGCCGCAACAGGTGTATCACCTAAGGAAATGGGCATCGGACCAGTACCTGCCTCTGAAATCGCCCTTAAAAAAGCAGGTCTCCGGTTAGAAGATATGGACTTAATTGAATTGAATGAAGCGTTTGCGGCCCAAAGTCTTGCCTGCTTAAAGGAGTGGGGAATAAAGGGAGATAACGTGAATGTAAACGGAGGTGCAATTGCCTTGGGTCATCCGCTCGGATGCTCCGGTGCAAGGATTGTCACGACATTATGCCATGAGCTTGAAAAACAAAAACGTCAATATGGTCTGGCGACAATTTGTGTAGCAGGGGGATTAGGAATGGCAATGGTGGTGGAAAGATGGACAAAGTAAAGCAAGATTATGTATTTCACCGTGATTTTAAAAAGGAATACCCAATCATTACCCACGGTGAAGGAGTCTATCTCTTTGATGATACTGGAAAAAAATATTTGGACGCTTGTTCTGGAGCAGTTGCAGCCAACTTGGGTCATGGGATTGCTTCAATTGGGGACGCGATGGCAGAGCAGGCCAAAAAAGCAGCATTTGTTCATACGATGCGTTTTGAAACCAAAGCTTTACATGAACTGGCTGGAAAAATTGGAAAAATGGCTCCAGGTTATTTAAATAAAGTTTATTTTACCACCGGGGGATCTGAGGCAAATGAAAGTGCCATGAAATTGGCGAGACAATATCACAGGGATGCCGGAAGACCCCAAAAACACATTGTCATCGGACGCTGGCAATCGTATCACGGTAACACGATTGGTTCTCTATCAGCGGGCGGTGACGTAAAAAGAAGGCACGCATACACTCCCAATCTTTTAAACTATGCCCATGTATACTCTCCGTACTGCCATCGATGTCCATACGGCCGAGAACAAGATGATTGTCTCGCAAAACAAAACTGGACATGTATAGCAGATATAGAAAGAACGATTTTAGAGCTAGGCCCTGAGAACGTTTCGGCATTTATCGCCGAGGCGATAGTAGGGAGCCAGCAAGGCGCTGTGCCGCCGCCGCCGGGGTATTTTGAGGAAATTCGCAAGCTTTGTGACCGATACCAAATAGTCTTAATCCTCGATGAAGTGATGACAGGCTTTGGTCGGACCGGAACCCATTTCGCGACAGAACAGCTTGGAATCGAGCCTGATATTATCACATTTGGAAAAGGGGTTTCAGCCGGTTATGCTCCACTTGCTGGCATGATTGTTCATGAGCGGTTAATTGATGGGTTGATACAAAATAGCGACGGGAAATTTATTCACGGCTATACCTATAGCGGTCATCCTGTTGCAGTTGCTGCCGGCCTTGCAGCCTTAGAAGTCTATGAGCGTGATAATGTATTGGAAAATGTGAACGAACAAGGGAATTATCTTGTTGGGCGCCTTTTGGAATTGAAGCAGAATCATACTTGTATATCCGACGTGAGGGGCCGAGGACTTTTAATTGGAATCGAGCTTGTGAAGGACAGTGAGCAGGACCTTTTATTTAAACCATCTGAGAAAGCAGCTGAAACAATCAATAGCATAGCGATGGAACTTGGTGCGGTTTTTTATCCGGGAACAGGTTCAATTGATAGCATAAATGGGGAGCATCTCATTATTAGCCCCCCACTAAATGTTAAAAAAACAGATATAGATGAAATTGTGAGAATACTAGATGAATCACTATCGATTTTCAAAAGCCAATTACGAAAGGATGAGACAGTTGAAATTGCAAAGTAAAACGAATGAAATTCAAGAAAAAGCACGTAAACATTTATCTCCGGTAATGACTAGAGTGACAGAGCTTGTCATCGATAAGGCACATGGGGCTAAATTTTGGACAACAGATGGTGAGGAATATATCGATTTCGTATCAGGTGTTGCTGTTAATGCCGTCGGGCATACCAACAAGAAAATGGTTGATGCGATTAAAAAGCAAGCAGACAACCTAATCCATCTTGGCTTGAACTATGGGTATTATGAAACGGCTGCAAATCTGGCAGAAAAGCTTGCTCAAATTACTCCTGGTAACCTTGATACCATCTTTTTCTCTAATTCTGGTGCCGAAGCAATCGATGGAGCGCTTAAATTAGCAAAAGCTGCAACAGGAAGACCAGCAATTATCGCTTTTGAAGGGTCATTTCATGGCCGTACATTAGGTGCAACAGCCATTACAGCATCAAGCTCTAAATACCGTCGTTATTATGAACCGATTTTAGGAGAAGTGTACCATGTCCCGTATCCTTATCCAAGGCAGCTGAAAAACATTAATAAAGAAGAAACAGAAGAGTATTGCTTGAACCAGCTCCAAAAGTTATTCGATTTACGTGTCGATCCATCCCGAGTAGCAGCTATTATTATTGAACCGGTAATGGGCGAGGGAGGTTACTATCCAGCACCGCCAAGCTTTTTGCAAGAGTTAAGAAGGATGACGGAAGAGCATGGAATTCTGCTGATTTTTGACGAAGTACAGACAGGCTTTGGCCGTACAGGTAAAATGTTCGCTGCAGAGCATGCAAAAGTTACCCCTGATATTTTAGTCTTGGCAAAAGCCCTTTCCGGTGGAATGCCTTTGGGTGCGATAGTAGCAAATCGTGAGCTCCATGAAAAATGGCCAACAGCTGGACATGGTTCAACATTTGGCGGAAATCCGATTTCTTGTGCGGCAGCCCTGGCAAACATTGAGGTCATTGAAGAAGAAAGGTTAGTGGAAAGAAGCGCAGACTTAGGGGCAGAAATCGTAGACAGGCTCCAAAAATCAATCGGTCATTTACCTGGTATTGTTGAAGTCCGAGGATTGGGTCTGATGATTGGGATTGAATTTGATCAGCAGTCAGCAGCAACTTTAGTACCTCAAATTAAAGCGAAAGCATTAGAAAATGGATTGCTCATCATGAACTGTGGTGTAAGCGGTCAAACCATCAGATTAATGCTTCCGCTTAACATTCAGGAAGATGTGCTCGACAAAGGATTGGTCATTTTAGAGGAGGCTGTGTCAGAAACCATCCTAGGAAGCTAGATGTCATTTTCTCTATGCAGTAATTCAGAAAAGGGGGTCACGATTATGTCAAATCAAATCAAAACTGAGATCCTTAAGGGAGATCTTTATATTAATGGGAAATGGGTACATGAACCAGACCAAGCCTACTTTGAAAGTTTTAATCCCGCTACCGGGGAGCTTGTTGGTGTTTGTGCCGCGGCTTCAACTGATCAGGTCGACAAGGCAGTAGCCGCGGCAGAAAAAGCCTATTCAAGCTGGAAGAACACTCCAATTCCGGAGAGGGCATCTTATCTGTCGAAAGCAGCCCAATTGTTTGAAGTACGAAAGGAAGAACTAGCTCGGGTAATGACTATGGAAATGGGCAAGGTTCTAACCGAGTCATTAGGAGAAGTTGGGGTGGTCAGTGCGACCGCTCAATATATGGCAGGGGAAGGCCGGCGCCTCTTTGGAGAAACGGTTCCAGCAGGTTTTTCGGGGAGGAACGTTAGAATGGTGCGTGAGCCGCTTGGAGTGGCAGCATGTATTACCCCATGGAATTTTCCAGTATCGCTCGCTTCCTATAAAATATTTTCTGCTTTGATTGCCGGTAATACGGTTGTTTGGAAACCAGCATCAGAGGTGGCTTTGTCGGCAAAAATCTTTGTCGAAATATTAGCTGAAACCGGATTGCCTGAGGGAGTAGTGAACTTGATTACCGGTTCTGGAAGTAGGGTTGGACGAAAACTTGCTGAGCATCAGGCTGTCAAAGTAATTTCATTTACCGGCTCAACAGAGGTAGGGCAGAAGCTGGCAGAAATGAGCAGTAAAACGTTAAAACGAATTTCCTTGGAATTGGGCGGGAAAAATGCAGTTATTGTCTTGAAGGATGCGGACCTTGACAAAGCGGCAGATGGAATTGTCAAATCAGCATTTACAACAACTGGTCAGCGCTGTACAGCAGCAAGCCGGGTTATTGTTGAACGTTCGGTAAAAGAGCAGCTGGTCGAAAAAATTGTACAATTAACAAAATCTATGAAAATAGGAAATGGTCTTGAAGAAGGCAGCCAGGTTGGGCCTCTTGTAAATGAAGATCAGCTTCATACAGTTGAGAGGTATGTACAAAAAGCGATTGAAGAAGGCGGAAAAATTGTATCAGGCGGACAGCGCGTGATTGAATTGGACGGCTTTTACTATGAGCCGACGATTATTGAAAACGTCCAGCCGAATGACTCCATTGCACAGGAAGAAATATTTGGTCCTGTCCTTGCCATCATTGAAGTAGATTCATATGAGGAAGCAATGGAGGTAAATAACGGCACGATTTATGGATTGTCAACTTCCATCTATACCAATAGTCTTCATTATGCGAATCGGGGTGCATCTGAAGCGGTAAGCGGACTTGTCTATATTAATAATGGAACTTCTAATGCTGAAATGGGGGTTGCATTTGGAGGCATGAAAATGTCTGGTAACGGACACCGTGAAGTCTCTCATCATGCATTCGATGTCATGACAGAGTGGAAGTCCATTTATACAAACTATTAAGCGATTCATGTCTTTTAAAAGGTGGTAGATTATGAGAAAACATCGTATTGGCATTGCCTTCTTCTACCATGAATCCCATAGTTTCAGTCCAATGAAAACCGAAATGGAACAGTTTCGAAATGAAGGTTATTTTATAGGGGATGAAATTTATGATGCCTATAGTGGAACGAAGACTGAAGTTGGTGGGTTTCTGGATGTTTTGAGGCAGGCAGAGAATGTTGAAATCGTGCCGCTGCTTTGTGCGGCCGCGGTTCCTTCAGGTATTGTAACGACAGAAGCGTATTCCTTTATTGAAAAGCAAATGCTAGAGTCACTCATGAATGCAGGAAGGCTGGATGGATTATTGCTGGCACTCCATGGAGCGATGGTTGTGGAGCACCTGTTTGATCCGGAAGAGCATTTACTGGGAAAAATCCGCGGCGTTCTTGGATCTGATGTTCCAATCGCTACAACTCTTGATATGCACGCCAATTTGAGCGAAAAGATGATTGAATATACACCGCTTCATTTTGGATTTAAAACATATCCGCATGTTGATATGTATGAACAAGGCCTTCAGGCAGCAAACGCTTTATTAAAACAAATAAAGAATGGCGTGTCATACTACGCTGCGTTTGAAAAATTGCCGATGATGCTCCCCTCTATCAATATGAGAACTGCAGAGGGGCCCATGTACAAAATGATTGAATGGGCAAAACAAGTGGAAGAAGAAGAAGAAGTATACAATGTTTCCATCTTTGGAGGGTTCCCATATTCGGATATTCCCATGGCAGGAGCTAGTGTACTGGTAGTTGCGCTCAATCCACAAAAAGGCAAAGAAACAGCTCAAAAACTAGCTTCCTTGTTTTGGAGTGTTAGAGAAGAGTTCATCATGGATCTTCCCAATGTAAAACAGGGGCTGGATATAGCGCTGTCGATTGAAGATGATAAACCGATAGTGTTGGCTGACATTTCGGATAATCCTTTAAGCTGCGGAAGCGGGGATACAACCGAATTGCTTAGAGAAGTGGTGAACCTGAACCTCGCTGAAATGCTGTTTGGAGGACTTTATGATCCGGAATCGATTGAGGCATGTCGGAAGGCGGGAGTCGGAACTAAGGTATCGTTGTTACTTGGCGGCAAGGTATCTCCTGAATTCGGAGAACCTGTCCAAGTTGAAGCAACAATCATTGCCTTATCAGACGGTGTATTTTATAATTCAGGGCCGTTTAATCAAAATCTTAAGGTCGATTTAAAGGGTGCGGCACACATTCGTGTTGGTAAGATGGATATCCTCCTCATTGGAAGGCCGATGTCAGCGAATGATCCAGAAATGTTCCGTCATATTGGTCTTGAGCCCTCAACAAAGAGAATTCTCTGTCTTAAGGCAAAAAATCATTTCCGTGCTGCATTTGAGACGATTGTAGGACACATCATTTATGTGGATGCACCAGGTGTTGCTTCCAACCGTTTAACAACATTTACGTACCATCACATCCCAAGGCCGATCTGGCCATTGGATGAAATCAAATATGAGGTGGAACTAAGGAGGAAAGAAACATGGAAACATTAAAAAAATCCTATTATGTCGAAGTTCCGACTTCACTAAACCCGGAACAGTTACACATAATGATGGACCTTGAGAAAGATGCATTTCCGGGAATGGGAGCAGTTGATGAACAAACCCTGATTCCTTTAGTTAGATACGGGAAACTAATTCAATACCGACAACAAGATGATGCAAGACCGATTGCCATTTGCGAGTTGATGAGAGATTACAATGATATTCATAAAGCCTACATATTCGGCTTTTATGTACGTTCCGACCAGCAGGGTAAAGGAATTGGAAAGTTATTCTTAGAGGAAATTTATCCTATTTTAAAGCAGGATGGTTTTCACAAAGTTTGCTTAACAGTCAATACCCAAAATAAGGCAGCTGTGAAATTATATGAAAAAATGGGATTTGCCATTAAAGGAACGAGAATCGATGAGTTTGGCGAAGGGGAAAACCGCTATTATATGGAATACATCCTTTCTTAAATAGTCAGAATCAGGGGAGAAATTTTTCTGAAAAATTGATAATTAAAAAAACGAATTCCAGGAGGGGTAAAGATGAGAAACACTTTATTTAAACCAAAAAGACATTGGAAAGAAATCGAGCTTTGGAAAGATGTAAATGACGAGCAATGGAATGACTGGGTATGGCAATTGACAAACACCATTAAAACACTTGAGGACTTAAAGAAAGTGATCAATTTAACACCACTTGAAGAAGAAGGAGTTAAAATTGCTACCAAAACCATTCCATTAAACATTACGCCATATTATGCATCGCTTATGGACCAAGATGATCCAAGATGTCCGATTCGTATGCAGTCTGTTCCAATCTCTCAGGAATTGTATAAAACAAGATATGACTTGGAGGATCCGCTCCATGAAGATGAGGATTCACCGGTACCTGGGCTAACGCATCGTTATCCGGACCGTGTATTGTTCCTGGTAACAAACCAGTGCTCGATGTACTGCCGTTACTGCACAAGAAGACGTTTCTCAGGTCAAATTGGAATGGGTGTACCTAAGAAACAGTTAGACAATGCCATTAATTATATTGCTTCCACTCCGCAAATCCGTGATGTGCTAATTTCTGGAGGAGACGGACTCCTTATCAATGACAATATTTTAGAGTATATTTTAAAGAATTTACGTGAAATCCCGCATGTGGAAATTATTCGAATCGGTACAAGAGCACCGGTTGTATTCCCACAGCGTATTACTGAAAATCTTTGCAATATTTTGAAAAAGTATCATCCAGTATGGCTGAATACGCATTTCAATACATCGATGGAAATTACGGAAGATTCGAAGCGAGCATGTGAAATGCTTTCAAATGCGGGCGTACCACTAGGCAACCAAGCAGTTATTCTTGCAGGCATTAATGACAGCGTTCCAATCATGAAGCAGCTTATGCATGACCTCGTTAAAATTCGCGTGCGTCCATATTATATTTACCAGTGTGATTTATCAGAAGGGATCGGTCATTTCCGTGCACCAATCAGCAAAGGATTGGAAATCATGGAAGGGCTTCGAGGTCACACTTCGGGTTATGCCGTTCCAACCTTCATTGTTGATGCTCCTGGAGGAGGCGGCAAAATTCCATTGCAGCCGAACTATATCATTTCTCAAAGTTCCAATAAAGTAGTGTTGCGTAACTTTGAGGGTGTCATTACATCTTATCCGGAACCTGAAAATTACCATCCAGGAAGTGCAGAGGATTATTATAAAAAGATTTATCCTGAAGTATTTGAAAATTTCGAAAGCAATGGTGTACTGTCCATTATTGATGATACTAAATTTAACCTGATTCCAGAAGGTTTAAAACGATTGGACCGCCGCAAAACGTATAAGGAAAATCCAGAACATAGCTCTTTAAAGGATAAGCGAGAGAAACGTGATGAATTGAAAGAGAAAAAATTCCATGCCCAAATGAGCAAGTATGAGACTGTGGGAGCAAGGGAGGAATAATGTTGAATTGTCAATGGTGCGGATCTGACACAGCGGTTGAAACGGGCAACACAGTGTATTGGGAACTACCGGATGGTACGAAAACAATTGAAATTCAGGACACACCAGCCTTCCATTGCTCAGAATGTGGTATTACCTACCAAACTGATGAAACTGTACAGAAAATTGAAGATCAGCTATTTTTAATCGATACTTCAAAGCTTGAAAAAAGCTTGGCATTTGTCACACTTATGGCTGCTCCACGTTTATTAAAGCGAAACTACTTTGATTTTTCCAAATAGTAATCCATCTTATGGCGGATAGAAAAAAATAATATCGGATAATTTATCTCCCTCTATCTAAGGGGGGATAAATTATCCATTGCCATTTCGATAATATCCTAATTGTAAAGGTGGAAAAAGGATGGAAGCCATTAAAATTGAAGAAAAGAGTCAGAATAATCAAGAAACTAATGATGGAATTAAACGCAATTTAAAGGCACGTCACATGACCATGATTGCGATTGGGGGATCAATTGGTACGGGGCTGTTTTTAGCGACAGGTGCGTCCATTCAAACAGCTGGCCCCGGTGGTGCCATGATAGCTTATGGCGCGATTGGAATCATGGTCTATTTTTTGATGACAAGCCTCGGTGAAATGGCTACCTTTATACCGGTCTCCGGATCATTTGCCACATATGCCAGCCGTTTTGTTGACCCAGCATTAGGATTTGCGCTCGGTTGGAATTATTGGTTCAACTGGGCTGTAACCCTGGCAGTTGAAATCGTTGCTTCAGCCATCATTATGAAATTCTGGCTTCCGGATGTGCCAAGCATCGTTTGGAGTGCCCTGTTTTTAGGACTAATCTTTTTATTGAATGCATTGTCGGTTAAAAGTTACGGAGAATCTGAGTATTGGTTCGCTTTAATAAAAGTTATTACTATTATTGTATTTATAGGCGTCGGTGTCCTCACCATCTTTGGGATTTTCGGAGGTGAGTATATCGGGTTTAAAAACTTTACATTGGGTGATGCTCCGGTACGCGGAGGCTTTATGTCTGTGTTAAGTATTTTTTTCATAGCTGGGTTTTCCTTTCAAGGGACTGAACTGGTAGGGATTGCAGCAGGGGAAAGTGAAAATCCCAAGAAAAACATACCGAAAGCAATCAGGCAAGTATTTTGGCGAATTCTTCTATTTTATATTGGAGCGATTGCAGTCATTGGACTAGTAATCCCATATACTAGTCCTGAACTGTTAGGCGGGGATGTTGACAAAATTGCTGTGAGCCCATTTACTCTCGTTTTTGAAAAAGCAGGAATTGCCTTTACAGCCTCTGTTATGAATGCAGTTATCTTAACGTCTGTTTTATCATGCGGAACGTCTGGGCTATATGCTTCAACTCGAATGCTATGGTCTATGGCAAAGGACGGACAGGCTCCGAAATTTTTGCAAAAAGTAAATAATCGAGGGATTCCGATAAATGCGCTTGTTATGACAACGATTATTGGCGGACTTGCCTTTTTAACGTCCATTTTTGGGGATCAAGTGTATACATGGCTATTAAATGCATCAGGTTTAACTGGATTTATTGCCTGGGTTGGGATTGCGTTGAGCCACTACCGTTTTAGAAAAGCCTACATTGCCCAGGGAAGAGACCTGAATGAACTTAAATACAAGGCGAAATGGTTCCCTCTTGGCCCCATTCTTGCATTAGCAATGTGCATTATTATTATTCTAGGCCAAAATTATCAAGCTTTTATGACAGGAAACATTGATTGGTATGGAGCCGCCGTATCATATATTGGTTTGCCCATTTTTTTGGTGATTTGGATTGGTTATAAATTCATCCATAAAACAAAGGTTGTCAAACTAAATGAATGTTCTTTTGAAGACCATCAACAAAATTAGTCATTTATTCTGCCTTCAATTAATAATATTATAATTAATTGAAGGCTTTTAAATTTCTTGGAGAAAATTCGACAAAAATCGCAACAATTACTTGACGTCTATAAAAAAACTGTGTATTATGAAAAAGTCGACTTTAGTTCACTAATTTGACATTATTAAATTATATGCGGGTGTAGTTTAGTGGTAAAACCTCAGCCTTCCAAGCTGATGTTGTGAGTTCGATTCTCATCACCCGCTCCATACATATTAACTAACGCAGTGTATCGTTACAAAGGAGAACGATGCATTGCGTTTTTTTCATTTTTGCATAAATACAGAAGCTTTATTGGCGCTCCAAAATCCTGAAAGAACCATCTCCGCCATGCACCTGAATAAACATATTCATTAATGATTCAGTCAGCCTATTCGCATTTTCCAAGTCTGTTGATGGTCTTAAATAAATAATTTGCAGTGCATTCTTGGTATCTAACGTTACTGGTGTTCTGGCAGAATCCACAAACGGACTCCCGAACGGTCCAATTAAATCAGAAGCAACAATAAGGCGCTCCAAAGAGTTAGAACGGCCATTTAATCCAATGTACTCTTCTCCCTCGGTACCTAACCGAACATCCACGTGCCCTTCTAAACGATCTAGGTCATAAATACCGATGGGGACTTGATATTGCAACGAGAAAAAATTATTAATATCAATTACACTTTGAACAGACGTCAGATAATTTTGCTTTTGAACCCTCCTGTAAAGCGCCTCAGCGGAATGACGGTACCGATTAGGGTCCTTGCCAATCTTTTTAAAAATAGCACGCCATTCCTGGATCCCAGGCAGCTCTGGAACATTTTTATCCTCTAAATCAAAATATATAGACTCCTGGAACATCTGAAGTCTTCCTTTAAGCATTTGCGGGGAATTCCCAACGGTAATACCTTTGTATTCAATGACTCCTAATTTAAAATGAGGAATCTCCTTAAAAAGACCTGATGAAACATGAATTTCCAACAATCACACCTCCAAAAATCATTGAAAATAGTTTATCATAAATAGATGTGCTACAAATAATTAAACGACGTTTAAAATAGATCATATTTTAAGAAAGGAGGCGGCGGATGTGAACGCCAAAAATTTAAAAGAAGAACTTATTGCCTACAGCAAAGAAATCGGAATCGATAAAATCGGCTTCACCAGTGCCGACCCTTTCACCGAACTAAAAAACAGACTAATAACACAACAAGAACTTGGATACCAATCTGGTTTTGAAGAGCGAGATATTGAGAAACGAGTGAACCCAGCACTACTTTTGCAAGAACCAAAATCAATCATTTCGATTGCTCTTGCCTATCCTTCTAAAATGAACGAACGTGTTGAGAGTAAAAAGGGAGAAAGAAGAGGTTTCTTTAGCAGGGCCTCATGGGGGCTCGATTATCATCATATTCTAAGAGACAGGCTCAAAAAGCTGGAAGCATTTATTTTAACAAAGGTGCCTGATGCACGATTAAAATCAATGGTCGATACTGGTGAGCTTTCAGATCGGGCAGTTGCAGAAAGAGCTGGAATCGGCTGGAGCGGAAAAAACTGTGCCATTATTACGCCCGAATTTGGCTCATATGTATATATTGGTGAAATGATTACGAGCATTCCTTTTGAGCCGGATACACCAATAGAAGACCAATGTGGAACATGCACAAAGTGTTTAGATGCATGTCCAACCGGTGCATTAGTCCAAGGTGGTCAAATTAATGCCCAGCGCTGTATTTCATTTTTAACTCAAACAAAAGAAATCATTCCGGATGAATTTCGAGAAAAGATTGGAAATCGAATATATGGGTGTGATTCCTGCCAAACTGCCTGTCCACATAATAAAGGTAGGAACTTTCATTTTCACGACGAAATGGAACCTGATCCTGAAGTCGCCAAACCATTATTAAGACCGATATTAAAATTAAGCAACCGGGAATTTAAAAAACAATTTGGTTCTTTGGCAGGATCTTGGCGTGGGAAGAAGCCGATTCAGCGAAATGCCATTATTGCGCTTGCCCATTTTAAAGATGAATCTGCGGTTTCAGATTTAATAGACATATTAGAAAATGAAGTAAGTCCACTAGCAAAGGGAACGGCAGCATGGGCACTAGGTAAAATTGGGGGAGAAAATGCATTTGCGGCATTAAAAAGGGCTGAAGAACAAGAAACTGATCAAGAAGTACAACGCGAAATTAAAAAAGGCTTAAGCTTTTATAACTAATTCTAGGAGCGAACCAAAACGGTTCCGCTCTTTTTTTTTAATTTCTTTCATAAGTATGAAGGGAAGGAGGGAGGATTATGCGTGAAATTCTTCAAGAACTATTTGAAAAAAGGGTTCAACAATTTGTAGCGAATCACAGAAATTCCAAGGATAATTTTTCAAAAGCAGATAGGAAGCTTGAGTCCCTAGCAAAAAGATCAGCAGAAATCGTCAAAGTGAAAGCTGCTGGGAAGATCTTTGAAAATACAAGTGAAGATGATGTTCAAACGATAAAATACAATGCTCATTATCAATATTTAATTAAACAAAAGGGCAATCTTTATTTGGAAGAAGAAGTCGAAGAGAGGGCAGCTAAATTTTATAAAGAAACACTAATAATGGATGGGGAAATCAAGCCCATAGAGAATGGATCTCAGCCTGTGGGATATTCCGAGCCTTTCATGGCGGATACCTTCGATCGCTTAAGCTATCAATATAATCGGTTAAAAGCGATTCAGTATGCGGAACGCTGGTGGAACAGCTATAATCCAGCTTATAAAAAGTTTGAAAATGATTGTACGAATTTCATCTCCCAATGTCTTCATGTTGCAGGGGCACCAATGAGAGGCTATCCGAATCGCGGAACAGGATGGTGGATGCAAAATCATAACTGGAGCTATAGCTGGGCAATTGCCAACTCCCTTCGCTTATATTTAGCTAAATCTACAGCCGGATTAAGGGCAAAAGAGGTAAGCAGCCCCGATCAATTATTATTGGGAGATGTGATTTGCTATGATTTTGAAGGGGACGGCAGATTCAACCATAATACCATTGTCACGGCAAAGGACGCGAATGGAATGCCTTTAGTAAATGCCCATACCTATAATAGCCGAATGAGATACTGGGCGTATGAAGATTCTTCCGCCTACACACCCAATATCAAATATAGGTTTTTCCATATTCTTGATTAAAGGCACTTATCTTGAAAGCAAATGTCATAGTGGTATAATTCAGATAGAGTTTTTTATCTGAGGTGAAATTCGTGTCCATACATGTAGTACTATACCAACCACAAATCCCTTCCAATACAGGGAATATAGCGAGAACCTGTGCAGGTACCGATACCGCTTTACATTTAATTCGCCCGCTTGGCTTTTCAACCGATGACAAGATGTTAAAAAGAGCAGGATTGGATTATTGGGAACATGTTAATATCACATATTACGATTCATTAGAGGACTTTTACGAAAAAAATGCCGGCGGTGAATTCTTTTACTTAACAAAGTTTGGGCAAAAACCGCATAGCAGCTTTGATTATAGTAATCCAGACAAGGACTATTATTTTATCTTTGGCCGGGAGACAACAGGTCTGCCAAAAGACGTTATTGAAACAAATAAAGAGGTTTCATTACGGATTCCAATGAATGATAATATTCGTTCTTTGAATCTCTCCAATACAGCGGCGATACTTATCTATGAAGCACTTCGCCAGCAAAACTATATTCATTTGAAATAATTGCAAGGAGGTCCTAGGGTTTGGGCCTCCTTTTGCTAAAAAGAGAGGAGATATGATATGAATGATACGATAGCAACTATACTTAATCATCGCTCTATTCGACACTTTGAGGACAAACCTTTAACCGAAGAACAAATACGAGCCATTATCATTTCTGCTCAATCCGCATCAACCTCAAGCTTTATTCAGGCCTACTCGATTATTGGGGTTAAGGATAAAGAGAAAAAGAGGAGACTCGCTGAGCTTGCAGGAAATCAGGAATATGTTGAAAAAAATGGCCATTTCTTTGTTTTTTGTGCAGATCTCTACCGCCATACGATTATTGGTGAAAAAGAACAGAAAAACGTTAATACATCGATTGAAAGCACGGAGAAATTTATGGTTGCTCTCATCGATGCAGCATTAGCTGCACAAAATGCGGCGATTGCTGCGGAATCTTTGGGACTTGGTATTTGTTACATAGGAGGAATTCGCAATCAACTAGAGGAAGTTCAAAAGGTTTTAAAAACACCAGAAAGAGTAATTCCTTTATTTGGACTAGCGGTTGGGTATCCAGTAAAACAAAATGAGCGTAAACCAAGGCTGCCTTTTGAACATATTTACCATGAAGACGAATATCAACAAAATACGGAAATTTATAACCGGCAGCTGGAGGAATATGATGAGTTAATTTCAAACTATTATATTCAAAGAACGGAAGGAAAAAGAAACGACCGTTGGACAGAACAGATGGGGAAAATGCTTGAAAAACAAAATAGAATGTACATGAAGGAATTTATCCAAAAAAATAAATTAGACTTGAGATGAAAAAAGGCTGCTAAAAAATAGCAGCCCTTTTGTATGGAAGGATTATTTTGTTCCTGGTTTGTCATTATATCCTGCGGTGAAGATCGCTGCTAAAAATGTAATCATTACTAAAATAACAATGAAAGTGTTCATGTTATGTAATGCCCCCTTCGTCATACAATTTTCTACACATATAAATATTATATCCTATCTTAAAAAAATGAAAAGTGCAATATTCCTTTATTGAAACAAAAAAGATAGACAGTATCTCTTCTTGGTTACGCATGTTCAATAGACAACGTGCATAGAGTATATTAATCGTCTCTGATTAAGCTTTCGGGGGAGGGCCTTATGGATATTCTAAAAAAAATCGAGATGTTTCGTGAAGAAGAGGAAAAACTGCGTTGGGAAGGATCATTCGCTGATTATCTATTGTTGTTAAAGGAAAAGCCATGGGTAGCACAATCTGCACATTCTCGAGTTTATAATATGATTAAGGATGCAGGAATTGAAGAGGAAAAAGGGACGAAGAAGTACAATTTCTTTAGCAATCAATTATTCGGTTTAGAGGAAGCACTGGAGCGTCTTGTTGAAGAATATTTCCACCCAGCAGCGAAAAGGCTGGACGTAAGAAAACGTATTTTGTTATTAATGGGGCCGGTGAGCGGCGGTAAATCTACGCTAGTAACGATGCTTAAAAGAGGTTTAGAAAACTATTCCCATACTGCTAGAGGGTCTGTGTTCGCCATTAAGGGCTGTCCAATGCATGAAGATCCGCTTCATTTAATCCCACATCATTTACGGGCGGATTTTTATGAAGAGTATGGAATTCGAATTGAAGGAAATCTTTCACCGCTAAATATGATGCGGCTTGAACAGGATTATGGCGGCAGAATTGAAGACGTGTTAGTTGAACGTATTTTTTTCTCAGAGGATAAACGTACAGGAATTGGAACCTTTAGTCCATCGGATCCAAAATCACAAGACATCGCAGATTTAACAGGCAGTATTGATTTTTCAACGATTGCTGAATTTGGTTCTGAATCAGATCCGCGTGCGTACCGTTTTGATGGTGAGTTAAATAAAGCAAACCGTGGGATGATGGAATTCCAGGAGATGCTAAAATGTGATGAGAAATTCCTTTGGCATTTACTCTCATTAACTCAGGAAGGAAATTTCAAAGCAGGAAGGTTTGCACTCATCAGCGCGGATGAGCTAATCGTTGCGCATACAAACGAAACGGAATATCGTTCCTTTATTTCTAATAAGAAGAATGAGGCATTACACTCCAGGATTATTGTCATGCCGATTCCTTATAATTTAAAAGTTTCACAAGAAGAAAGAATTTATGAAAAGATGATTAGAGAAAGTGATGTTTCTGATGTCCATATTGCACCACATACCTTAAGAGTGGCCGCCATGTTTACCATTCTTACTCGCTTGAAGGATCCTAAAAAAGGTGATATTGATTTAGTGAAGAAAATGCGCCTTTATGACGGGGAAAATGTAGAAGGATTTAATACTGCAGATGTGGAAGAACTGAAGAAAGAGTATCCAGATGAAGGCATGAGCGGTATTGACCCGCGGTATGTCATTAACCGGATTTCATCAACTATCATTCGAAAAGAAGTACCTTCCATTAATGCCTTAGATGTATTAAGGTCATTAAAAGATGGGCTGGATCAACATCCATCTATCACAGCGGAGCTGCGTGAACGATATATGAATTATATCTCTGTTGCTCGAAAAGAGTATGATAATATTGCCAAAAATGAAGTTCAAAAGGCATTTGTATACTCCTATGAAGAATCGGCGAAGACATTAATGGATAATTATCTTGATAATGTTGAAGCTTACTGCAATAAAGCAAAACTGCGTGATCCGTTAACAGGCGAAGAGATTAATCCGGATGAAAAATTAATGCGTTCGATTGAAGAACAAATTGGAATCTCCGAAAATGCGAAAAAGGCGTTTAGGGAAGAAATATTGATAAGAATTTCAGCTTTTGCAAGAAAAGGCAAGCGGTTTGATTATAATTCACATGATAGACTTCGCGAAGCCATTCAAAAGAAACTATTTGCGGATCTAAAGGATGTTGTTAAGATAACTACGTCTTCAAAAACACCAGATGAGCAGCAGCTAAAGAAAATTAATGATGTAGTAGCACGTTTAATTGATGAACATGGTTATAATTCGACTTCAGCGAATGAATTGCTGCGCTATGTCGGAAGTTTATTAAATCGATAATAGCCAAGGGACTGGTAGAAGCAATCTGCCAGTCTGTTTTTTTCCTATGTAAAAATAAATCTTGTCCAAATTAGTAGGCAAAAACCCAATTGTCAAAATTATTTGTAAATTATTTGCGGTTTCTGCATAGGATAGAGTAATCCATATTTTATCTGATTTTTTCATTCGGGTTATTGTATGTGTGTGATAAAAAAGTGTGCATTTTGAAAGTGAATAATTTCATAAGGAGGGGTTTACATTGTCAGATAATAACCATCAATTTGTCATTTCAAGAGAAGATTGGTCCCTCCACCGTAAAGGCCACGATGACCAACAGCGGCATCAGGAAAAAGTCCAGGAGGCAATTCGCAACAATCTTCCAGACTTAATTACAGAAGAGAGCATAATTATGTCTAATGGTCGAGATGTGGTAAAAATCCCAATTCGTTCATTGGACGAATATAAAATTCGTTATAATTATGACAAAAACAAACACGTGGGCCAAGGTGACGGTGACAGTCAAGTCGGTGATGTAGTAGCACGTGACGGTTCCAGCGGGCAAAAGGCTCCAGGCAAAGGGCAGGGAGCAGGAGATCAGGCAGGCGAGGATTATTTTGAAGCCGAAGTGTCTTTAATGGAGCTTGAGGAGGCTTTATTTAAACAATTAGAGCTTCCGAATCTGAAAAAGAAAGAAGAACAGGAACATCTTGTTGAAAACATCGAATTCAATGATATCCGCAAAACAGGACTAATGGGGAACATTGATAAGAAACGGACAATGATGTCTGCTTTTAAGCGGAATGCTATGAGTGGGAAACCGGCATTCCACCCGATTTACAAGGATGATTTGAAATTTAAAACCTGGAACGAGGTAGTTAAACCAGATTCTAAGGCAGTTGTTATCGCGATGATGGATACGAGTGGATCTATGGGGATTTGGGAGAAATACATGGCGCGCAGCTTTTTCTTCTGGATGACAAGATTTTTACGTACAAAATATGAAACGGTAGAGATAGAGTTTATTGCTCATCATACCGAGGCAAAAGTAGTTTCAGAAGAAGACTTCTTCTCGAAAGGAGAAAGCGGTGGAACGATTTGTTCATCCGCATACCGCAAAGCCCTAGAGATTATTGACGCTAAATATAATCCACGAAAATTCAACATTTACCCATTCCACTTTTCAGACGGTGATAATCTCACATCGGATAACGCCCGTTGTGTGAAGTTGGTTGAAGAATTAATGAAGGTATCCAACATGTTTGGATATGGGGAAGTAAATCAATACAATCGCCATTCGACCTTAATGTCCGCTTACAAAAACATAAAAGATGAGCGGTTTCGCTACTATATCCTAAAACAAAAAGCAGATGTATTCCATGCGATGAAAAGCTTCTTTCAAAAAGAGGAATCAAAACAATACGCGTAACAAAAAATCGACAGGTAGATACCTGTCGATTTTTGCTGCTATTCAATGGAGAGGATTCCGTCTTGACCTTGGTCAGAGTGTCCCTGTTTCTTTACATTTAATTTTGTTAAGTTTGTAAAGATAACCGGAGTCACAACCGATGGTACTGATTTCTTAAGGAAATCTAAATCAAATTTCAGGATTTCCTGACCTTTAGTTACTTTTTGTCCTTCTTCAACAAGTAAAGTAAAGCCTTCACCTTTTAAATTGACGGTATCCAAGCCAATATGAATAAGGATTTCATAACCTTGATTAGATTTAATTCCAATGGCATGT
This sequence comes from Paenibacillus sp. BSR1-1, assembly GCF_030403775.1. Lineage (GTDB taxonomy): Bacteria > Bacillota > Bacilli > Bacillales > Cytobacillaceae > Neobacillus. The sequence continues at coordinate 88,518 of NZ_JAQMWQ010000019.1, read as the reverse complement.
TTCGTAGGGAAAACATTCATAATTTCACCGTCAACTGGTGAAACAACAGTACCTTTTGATGGAACAATTCCAAAACCGTCACCCATCATTTTTTGGGAGAAAACTTGGTCTGGCACTTCAGTAATCGGGATAATTTCCCCTTCAATTGGCATAACAAAATCTTTATCAGAAAGCGGAGAAAGACCAACTGATTCAACCGGAGCAGACGATTTTGATAAAGCTGGATTCATTCCAGTAGGTTTTTTTCCTCGAAGTTTTAGAATTTCATCTGCCACGAATTGTACATTGGTTCCGACAATGACTTGAATGCTTTGCTTTCCAACAATATTTATTCCAGGAACACCAGTCGCTTTAATTTTTTGCTTGTCGACAGCATTCATGTCTTTTACTTCCATTCTTAAACGTGTAACACAATTGTCTACAGAAGTAACATTTGCGTCTCCGCCTAATCCTTCATAAATCTGTGATGCCATGACGGCAAATTTGCTGTCACCTGCTGGTACAGTTACGTCAGATGACTCTTCATCATCTTCTTCCCGTCCAGGAGTCATTAAGTTGAATTTCGTAATAATGAATCGGAATAAGAAATAATAAATAACTGCAAACACTAAACCTTGGACTATTAACATATAAGGGTGGTTTGCCAATGGTAATCTTGAACTTAAGATAAAGTCAACTAAACCAGCACTAAAACCGAATCCTGCTGTCCAATGGAATGCTGCTGCAACGGCTAATGAAATCCCAGTTAAAACAGCATGTACTACATAGAGCATTGGAGCTACAAACATAAAAGCAAATTCGATTGGCTCTGTAACACCTGTAAAGAATGCTGCGAAACCTGCGGCTAACATTAAGGAAGCAACTGTTTTTTTCTTCCTGTCTTTTGCAGTATGGTACATTGCTAATGCAGCTGCTGGAAGACCAAACATCATGACAGGGAAGAATCCGGCCTGGTACATACCAGTAACGCCTTTTGTTCCCTTTCCAGCCCAGAAATTACCGATATCATTGATTCCAGCTACGTCAAACCAGAATACTGAGTTTAAGGCATGGTGTAAACCAGTTGGAATCAATAAACGATTAAAGAATCCATATAAACCTGCGCCAAAAGCACCTAAATGAGAAATACCTTTACCAAATGATACTAGTCCAGTAAAGATTACAGGCCATAGGAAGAATAAAATTGCTGAAACAATAAGCATAGATACTGCGGTCATAATTGGTACAAGCCGCTTACCGGAGAAAAATGCTAAAGCATCCGGTAATTTCACATGGCTAAAGCGGTTGTACATCATGGAAGCAACAATACCTGAAAGAATACCAACAAAAGCATTACCAATCTTTGCGAACGCAGGATCAACCTCTTCTGGTTTAATTCCTTGCAGTAATGCCACTGTCCCAGTTGAAAGCAAGGTTGTTACTACCAAGTAAGCAACCAACCCGCTTAACGCCGATGAACCATCCTTTTCTTTCGCCATTCCTAGTGCTACCCCAACTGCAAATAGGATTGGGATATTATCAATAATGGATGACCCAGCTTTAATTAAGAAAGCAGCCAGTGGACTATCAGCACCCCAGCCAGATGGATCGATCCAATAACCAATACCCATTAAAATGGCTGCAGCTGGTAAAACAGCTACAGGAAGCATCAATGAGCGACCAATTCTTTGTAAATATTTCTTCATCTCAGTACCTCCTATTAAAATTATTGAAAAAAATAAACAATATAATGAATGATTTCTTCAAAAAGGTTGTTGATGGTGTAAGCGCTTTTCCAAAGTAAATATAACATTAAATATCTATAGACGTCTATACCAATTTTTAAAAAATTTTAGAGGATTCCGCTTTATAGGAAGAGAATCTTATTCTATAAGGGAAAAATAAATTCAGATATTTTATTCTTATAAATTGGTATAGACAACTAGATAATGGTGATGCTAAAATTTAGGTATAACCTGAAAGGAAGTTTTGAAAATGAATCTAAACCTTAATCATATTTTACTTAAGGGTATACGGGTTTATTCAGATGACCAGATAATTGAAGATGGCTATATAAAAATAGAAAACGAAAAAATCATTGAACTGGGAACGTTAAGTGAGCTAACTAATGAAGATAACTATCAGATTATAGAATTGCTTGGCCATTTTAAAGCAGTTCCAGGCTTTATTGATGTCCATATTCACGGAGTGGCTGGTGCAGATACCATGGATGCAACAAGTGAAGCGCTGGATACAATGGTTCGGGCCCTGCCACAGGAAGGAACCACAAGCTTTTTAGCTACTACGATGACACAAGAAGGAAAACAAATTGAGCAGGCATTAATTAATGCTGGAAACTATATTAAAAATCAATATCCTCAAGGTACTGCAGAAATACTAGGCATTCACCTTGAAGGTCCTTTTGTAAATGCAAAGATGGCTGGGGCACAGCCGATACAGCATATTGTTGACCCAGATCTTGATCTATTTAAAGAATGGCAGAGGCTGTCCAATAGATCGATTAAACTTGTTACTTTAGCTCCTGAGCAGCCTGGGGGACTTGAAATGATTCGCTACTTAAAGGAAAACGGTGTTATTGCATCCCTTGGCCATACAAATGCCACTTATGAACAGGTTGAGGATGCAATCGTAGCGGGTGCAAACCATGTTACGCATCTTTTCAATCAAATGAGGGGACTGCATCACCGTGAACCAGGTGTAGTGGGTGCTGCATTTTTACATGATGAATTAAAGGCAGAAATTATTGTAGATGGGGTACATGTCCGGCCAGAAATGGTCCATCTCGCGTATAAGCAAAAGCGGAGTGATGGGTTACTGTTAATTACGGATTCCATGAGAGCAAAATGCTTGAAAAACGGCATGTATGATCTTGGAGGCCAAGAGGTAACGGTTCAAGATGGAAAAGCAACGTTAGCAACCGGAACTCTGGCAGGAAGCATTTTAAAATTAGGGCATGCGGTTAAAAACATCTTAACCTATACGGGATGTTCGCTTGAAGAAGCCATTGAAATGGCGTCCGTAAATCCAGCGAAGCAATTAAATATATTTGAACGGAAAGGAAGTATCGCCGCAGGTAAGGATGCTGACATTGTCATCCTGGATGACAAAATGGAAGTGGTTATGACGTTCTGCCGCGGCACACTTGCCTATAAAAAGGAGGATATATCCAATGAAAGTCATTGAAGTGAAAGACTACGCTGAAATGAGTCAAAAAGCCGCTGAATATATTATCCAAAAGGTTTGTCAAAATCCACGGATAAAGCTGGGACTTGCCACTGGAGGAACACCAATTGGGACTTATAAAAACTTAATTGAAAACCACAAAAAGAATGGAACTTCATATCAAAATGTAACGACTTTTAATTTAGATGAATACATTGGCCTCTCGGGTGAAAACAAAAATAGCTACCGGTATTACATGAATGATCAGCTGTTTAATCATATTGATATAAATTTGAATAAAACAAATATCCCCAAAGGTGATATAAAGGATATAGAAGCCGAATGCCTTCGGTATGAGGATTTAATTAGCAAACATGGTGGCATTGATCTGCAAATTCTTGGAATTGGCAGTAACGGACACATAGGATTTAATGAGCCTGGAACCCCATTTAACTCGATTACCCATATTGTCAAATTAGCTCAATCAACTATAAATGCAAACTCCAGATTTTTTAATCGAGTCGAAGAAGTTCCGACAAAGGCGATTACAATGGGAATATCCTCCATTTTAAAAAGTAAAGAAATTCTTCTTTTGGTTTCTGGAGAAAACAAAAAAGATGCTTTATTCAAGCTATTGAATGATGATATTAATGAAAGTTTCCCAGCATCTGTATTGAAAAATCATCCATGTGTTACAATTATTGCAGATAAAGCGGCGGTTGCGGGTTTAAAGGTTCATTGTTAAGTTGTAAAATAAAGTGTGAAACGAAAGCAGCCCTAGTTTAATTAGAAAGGTGTATGTAGGAGATGATTAATAAAAACTCCCCGATTCCACTTTATTATCAATTGGAAGAACATATAAAGGAATTAATTGAAAATGGTGAGTTAATGCCTGGAGATGCTTTGCCTCCAGAAAGAGAGTATGCTGAAAAGTACCAAATAAGCCGGATGACAGTCAGACAGGCCTTTACTCAGCTAGTAAATGAGGGGTATTTAAATCGTTTGCAGGGGAAGGGAACATTTGTCGCCGAACGGAAAATTGAACAACCCTTACAAGGATTGACAAGTTTTACTGAGGACATGATATCAAGAGGACTTTCTCCAGGGAGTCAATTAATCCATTTCGAAATCATTCCTGCAACAAGTCAAATTGCCGGGCAGTTAAAAATACAAGAATATGGGCCGGTATATGAGATAAAGCGGATTCGTTTAGCTGATGGGGTTCCCATGGCTTTAGAAACCAATTATATTTCGGCAAACCTTGTAAAAGGACTTACAGAAGAAATTGTCAATCAATCCTTGTACGCTTACATTGAAGGACAATTGAACTTGAGAATCGACAGTGCTTCCCAAGTTATTGAGTCATCCATTGCAAGTCAATCGGAAGCAAATAATTTAAATATTGCCAAAGGGGCACCGGTGATGCTGATTCAAAGAAATACTCACCTACAAAATGGCACCCCTGTGGAATTTGTAAAATCTGTATACAGAGCAGATCGATATAAATTTAAGATTCAAATGAAACGCTAAACAGCTGCATTCCTGCACCTGTTTTTTTTATTCCTTGGTGATTAAGACGTTTATTACCATTAATACTTTCTCCAAAAAAATTAAAAATAAGAAGGCAAGAGATTCACTTGCAAGGAGGAGGTATTTCAATTGATAAAAAAACAAGTGGGGTTACTTTTAACAGGGGTCTTAACTTTGGGACTTGCTGCTTGTAATAACAACAATAAAAATGATTTAAATGATCGAAACGGAATGAATATCACTGATAGGAATAACCGTATTATGGATGTCCGTAATGGCAGGGATGATGGCATCGACCACAACGGGCCGCTTACCGAGGATTACACTAATAGAAATAACAATGACCGGGATCTTGATTTAAATCTGTTTAATGATAATCGTAAAATTAGACGTGATAAAGACGATATGATTTCGGCTTATCAAACGAACTTAGACAGCGATCAATATCCGCATACACAACCGGTATTAATCAGGGATGCAAAATACCAATTTGTTCGTCTTGATCCAAGCCAAGCTAATTTGTCGGGAATGATGCAGCAAATACAGCCATATTTACAGCAACAATTACAGCCGTATTTACAGCAGCAAACTCCTAATGCGGGAGCACCAGCCGGACAACAAGCGCCGAGGGTTACAACACCAACACCAAATGTAACTTCACCGGTTCCAAAACAAACGCAGCCGGCACAACCAGCTCCTACACCAGCTGCACCGGCACCAAAGGCAGCCGCACCAGCACCAAAGCAGCCTGCACAGACCCAAGCTCCCGCTACTGGGGCAGTCAGCCAATATGCGCAGCAGGTTATTGATTTAACGAATGCACAAAGAAGTAAAAATGGTCTTCCGGCTTTAAAAGCTGATACCCAGCTAAGTGGAGTTGCTCAAAAGAAAGCTGTAGATATGCAGCAAAACAATTATTTTTCGCATACTAGCCCAACTTATGGTTCTCCATTCGACATGATGAGAGATTTTGGAGTAACCTACAGAGCAGCGGGTGAAAACATTGCCCAAGGACAGCGCACACCGCAGGAAGTAGTTACTGCTTGGATGAACAGTCCAGGGCATCGTGCCAACATTTTAAGCTCCAAATTTACTCACATTGGAGTGGGCTTTGAGGGAACAGGTAAACATTGGTCACAAATGTTTATCGGGAAGTAATCATAAAAAACGACGGGTTTATTAATAGCCCGTCGTTTTACAATTTATTCATTTTTCATTAAGGTAGATATAGTTGGAAACTCAAAATGAAAGGTTGTTCCGACACCTAGCTCACTTTCGACCCAATTGTTCCCGTCCATTGCCCGAACAATGCTGTAGACAACCATCATTCCTAGGCCCGTGCCGTTTTTCCCTTTTGTCGAATAAAACGGTTCTCCTAACCGTTCAAGCTGTTCACTAGTCATGCCAATACCGGTGTCTTTTACTCGAATTGTTACATTGCTTTGGGTATATTCAGTAGTAATAGATAAATAGCCCCCATTTGGCATTGCTTCTATTCCATTTTTCAACACATTCACAAAGCATTGGCGAAATTTTTGTTGATCACCTTTGATGAAACCAATAACGGAAAAATCAGTCAAAATTTCTACAGAATTTTGATTAGCTAATGGTTGAAGAATATTAATAATCTGTCTTAGTTCACTTTTCACATTAAGTTCCTCAAACGTTTCTAATGAAGGCTTGGCAAACGTTAAATAATCCTGAATAACCCTTTCTGCTGATATTAATTCTTCTTTTACGATGGAGAGGTATTCTTTTCTTTTTTGCCTGGAAAGATAATCATCCTGCAGCAATTGGACAAAACCGCTTGCCGCTGTAAGAGGATTTCGAATTTCATGGGATATTGCTGCTCCCATTTGCTCAACTGCTTTTAATTTTTCCGCTTTTATGAGTTGCTGCCTCATTTCACTATTTCTTCTTACAAATTCAATTGAATAGGATATGATTCCAACTCCAAGAGGAGGAATCACTAAGTAAGCAAACAAAGCATCGAACAGGTTAGCATGAGTGTTCTCAAATTCCATTCCAAAAACCGTAAAAGCTCCAAGAATGATACCCATAACGACTGATATCAAAATGCGGCGAGCAGGAACTTGCCTTGAAAACCACGGATAAATCCTCCATAAAACAATACTAAGCGGGATATAAAGTAGTAATGTTTGATAAAAACCTAAATTAATCCCATAAAAAATCCTTAAAATAATAGTGGCCGCTATTAGAATAGGTCCAATTCCAACATAAAGTCCCCCGATTACCAAAGGTATGATTCTTAAATCATATCTGGCATAGGAAACCGGATTATAAGAAAACTGAATAAAAACCCAGAGAATAAAAATTGAAAATAGTATGATAAAAGGTTTAGATATATTTATCCTTTTGCTTTTTTCAAAAAAAATGACACAAAAAAATAGAAGAATAATTAAAATGGTGAGATTTAAGAAAAAGTGTTTCGTAATTTCCATTTACTTCACCGTCCATTAAAGGCCTTTAGGAAAATTTTACAGGTATTTTAGGGAAGATACAACAAAATTTGCATAATATTTCGAAAAAACACGACAAAAAAATAAAATCTATAAAAAAAGGGGAATGTTTTCACAAATCCCCTAGCGTAAAGATGAAACGGTGTTTCTTCCTTTAGTTTTGGATAAATAAAGAGCAGTGTCCGCTTTTTGAATTAATTCATTGGCATTAGATAAAGAATTTGGAACCATTGTAGCAATACCGATACTTATTGTGACAATATTGGCAATCTCTGAACTTGAATGAGCAATTTTCAGTGACTGAACGGTATCCAGAATAAGATGGGCAATTCTCTTGCCTTCCGTCTCAACGGCAGCAGGGAGGATAAGGGCAAACTCTTCACCGCCATATCGACAGAATGTATAGTTCAAATCAGAAGGAAACAAATCTTGAATGGCCTGGGCTATAGATTGTAAACAAAAATCCCCAGATAAATGACCATATGTATCATTGTATTTTTTAAAGTAATCTATATCGAACATGAGTAAAGAAATAGGTGAGTTTGTGGATATTGATTTGACCCAGTCAGTTTCTAGTGTTTGGTCAAAATATCTGCGATTGGCAATGCCGGTTAAACCATCCATAAAGGATAACCGATTCAAAAGCACATTGGCCTTATGCAATTTTTGTTCCGATTGCTTGAGTTTAATGACACTGATCTCAAGTTCTCTTTGTGCCTGATTTGATTTTGCAACATACTCTAAAAAATGATATGCAATAAATCCGCCGATTAAAGAAAATGTATAATGAACTACTAAAACATTCTTCAGGACCTGTAAGTCATGAATTCTAAGAAAAAAAATAAATGAAATGATCAATAATCCGAACAGGTTCATGACAACTGCTTTTGCTGATGGATGATATCTAAATTTGGAGATTAGGCCACAAACAATACCTGTTAAAAGTGCTCCAAAGGAAGGGAGAAGGGCGGCTTGATTAAAGTCAAAAAATACGATTCTACCAATTGCAATTAGCAGGGAAGCCAGTAAGGCGGGGATAAAGCCGCCGAAAATAGCTGCAATAATAATAGCAATGTGTCTTAAATCGGCGATAATATTCGTGCTAATATGGATGCTGAACACCATCAATATGTTGCCAAGCAAACCAAAGGAAAGTCCCCAATAAAGCTTTGTAGATAATGGGGCTGCTAAGGTTAAGGGCCTGTTTTTAAAAATTTGTCCCATAAGAGAAAAGGCCGCAACTAAAAATGCGGTATTTGTAACAAAATCTTTTAACATTTGATAACTCCTGGCCTGTAAAGTAAATGCTTCAGTTTATTCTTCTGATTATACTATAAATTAACTATTTTCGACAAAATTTGATAAAACCATACAAAAAAGAAACTTCTGGTAAAAAGGAAGTTTCTTTTTTGTAAACTATACAGCTAACGTTTTTTTAGCGAAATCCTTAGCAGCGATAATTGCTTTTTCTTTTGCAGCTGCCACTATTTCAGGAACCCTTTGAGGATATAGATCGAATCCCTCAGCAACAATAGTGTCCATTACCTCAATGCCGAGAAAACGCAAGGCAATTTTTAAATAACGGTCGCCAGATTCTAATTCCTGCATCGGGGTCCCAGTATATTGTCCCCCGCGTGTTTGAATATGAAGGGCTTTTTTATTGGCTAAAAGTCCTTTTGGACCATTCGGTGTATGTGCAAAGGTTTTGCCTGCAATAAAAAGATTATCAAGAAAAGCTTTTAAAACTGCTGGTGAATTTAAGTTCCACATGGGTGAAACAAAAACATAATAATCATACGTAATAAATTCATCTGCCAATGCATGCATCTTTAAAATTTTCTCTCTCTCAATCTCCGAAAGCTGGGCTAGTGTATAACCATAACCGGCTAATTTTCCGCGGGCAAATACCAGATCAGCATCCATTTGGGCAAAGTCCAAATTAAATAGATCCAAACTCTTTATTTCAATCCCCGGATGTTCCAAGTGAAAAGCTTTTAGGAAGGCTTCACCAATCTGTAGGCCTTTTGATTTTTCCAGCCCTTTAGGATTGGCTGTAATATAAAGTAACTTTTCCAAATAATCACGCCCTAACAACAAAAAATTAGTTTATTACCATTATTATAAAAAAAAATTCCTCGCTCAAAATTGAACATTAGGTGAAGTTCTTGAACAATTAGTGTCCAGTAAATGTCTATTTCCAATTAAATACAGAATATTTAAAATGGAAAAAAATTTTAATAGCGCTTTCAAAATATTATTGACGGAACCAAACAGTGGGTGATAAGATACAAATAACATTAATTAGTTTAGTAAACTAATTAATAAAATCTCGAGATTAAATTTTTTTAAAGTGAAATGAAAAGGGTTTCAAGTTTTTAAAAAGTCAGTTAATCGAAGAAAAAAGAATTAGAAGAATTTATTTTAAATTTTCCAAACAAAAATCAAACTAGTAATGGAGGGGTAAAGATGAATCAAAACGCTAAGCTTAAAGTAGAGGCACCAACAAGTGAACCAATGGCTGCAAAAACCAAGCCTTTTGGAATGAAAGATAAACTAGGTTATTTATTTGGTGATTTCGGGAATGATTTCTTCTTTATTTTAGTAGCTGCGTTCTTAATGGTGTACTATACAGACGTTTATGGTCTTAATCCGGCATTTGTTGGTACGCTGTTTTTAATTGCGCGATTATGGGACGCTGTAGCAGACGTTTCATGGGGCCGCTTTATTGATACTAGAAGAGCGGGTAAAAATGGAAAGTTTAGACCCTGGATTTTTAGAATGTCCTTTCCACTTGTGATCACTGGTGTATTAATGTTTGTTCACATTCCAGGCATGTCAACAGGATTTTATGAGGCTTATGCCTTTGTAACCTATATTTTATGGGGAACCTTATATAGTACTGTTAACATTCCTTATGGTTCAATGGCATCCGTTATTACAAGTGATCCTGTTGAGCGTACTAGCCTATCTAGCTTCCGTACTTTAGGTGGCAATTTAGCTGGTTTAATCATTAACGTTGTCGGTCCGATGATATTGTTTGTAAACAATAAAGCAGATGCCAATCATTTCTTATTAGGTGCAATTATTTTTGGAGTTCTTTCAATCGCATGTTATATGGCATGTTATAAATTGTCAGTTGAACGTATTGCCATGGATGAAACAGAAAAACCAAAAGTTAAATTAGGCCAAACCATAAAGGGTCTTGGAAAAAATAAGCCATTATTATGGATTTTAATCGCTTCTTTAACCTTTATGGTATGTTTCATGTTAATTGGTACAGTAAACGTGTACTTATTTAAAGATTATTTTGGCAATGCCAAAGCATTAAGTATGGTAGGACTTATTCAATCAGTAGCTGTATTTGTGGGAATGCCTTTAATTAAACCGTTAGTTGCTAAATTTGGTAAAAAAGAAGTGGCATCAGCAGGTATTTTACTTGCCGCAGTGGTTTATGGTGCGTTATATTTCTTGCCAAGCTTATCTGCAAATCAATTTATTGGAATTTTATCTATTGCTATGTTCGGTTATGGAATCTTTAACTTAGTAGTTTGGGCGTTTGTAACAGACGTTATTGATTATCATGAATATTTAACAGGATTACGTGAAGATGGAACCGTTTACTCAATCTATTCATTTGCGCGTAAAGTGGGTCAGGCTATTGCCGGCGGTCTTGGTGGTTATGCGATTGCGGCAGTTGGCTATAATGCAACTCTTAAAGCTCAATCACAAAGCACACTAGATGGTATTCATACATTAGGTACGCTAGTTCCGTTCATAGTCTTAATCGTGATTTTCTTAATTCTTGTCTTCTTATATCCATTAAATAAAGTTAAAACACAGCAGCTTGCGATTGATTTAGCAGAAAAAAGAAATTTTCAAAAGTAAATCAGTCCAATAATAATTAATAGGAAGGCTCCGATTACCGATTAAATGGTAATCGGAGCTTTTTTCGTTCATAAATTATACAAAATTTATATAACGCTTTCATTGACGAAAAGTGTCGAAGGTGCTATTATACAGTCATAGATAATTAGTAAGTTCATTAAACAAATTAATAGAAATCTGAAAATTTATTGGAGAATTTAGTTTTTTTTATTTAGTAATGAAAAGGGTTTCATAATTATTGTCTGTAAATGAGAAGGGAAGCGAAGAAGGATGGAAGCGACAGGCACAAAGAAACTGACATTAAAGGAGAAAGTGTCGTACGGTTTAGGGGATGTTGGAAATGGATTTATGTTCGATATGGGCCAATTATATTTGCTCAAATTTTATACGGATGTATTAGGGATCTCAGCGTATTGGGGCGGATTAGTATTTTTAATCTCTAAAATATTTGATGCGTTTGCCGATTCATCGGTTGGAGCATTTGTTGATAGACGAAACATAGGTAAACGCGGGAAATTTAGACCATTTATCTTGTTTGGATCAATTCCTTTAGCAATAATGACGGTAATTTCATTCTTAGCACCTGACTTCGCTGGTACAGGTAAAATTGTCTTTGCATTTGTAACCTACATGCTTTTCGGACTTGCTTATTCATTTGTCAATATTCCCTACGGTTCACTTGCAGCTTCCATGACTCAAGATTCTATCGATCGTGCCTCTCTTGGGTCATTTAGAGCAATTGGCAGCCAGTTTGCCATGTTAGTTTCCGGAATGACCGTTATTCCGATTGTTTCACATTTTCCGAATGAAAAGATAGGTTACACTGTGGGTATTGCAGTAATGGCTGCTATTGGAGTGATTTTCCATTACATTTGTTATCGTAATACGAGTGAGAATATTGTAAGAGAGCCAAAGGCGGATAAAGAAAAGATTCCTATGTCAAGATTATTTAAATTACTGTTAAGTAACAGACCGCTAATCGCCCTTTGTTTTGTATGTTTGTTTATGGTTGCAGCAAGCAATCTCCGCACAGCAGTACAGCTATACTATTTACAATATAATTTAAAAAATACAGGTCTTATAACACTACTATCTTTTACTAGTGTAGGAATTGCTGTTGTTGGTTCCTTTTTTATTCCAACTCTTGTTAAAAGATTTGGCAAGAAGAAAACATTCATTATTGGATTATTAATTGGTGTTGCTGCAGATGCTGCAAACTTTATTTTACCGGCTAATGTTCCAACATTTCTAGTATTATTATCAATCGGCAGTCTTGGATTAAGCTTTGCTCTTGGATTGCCATGGGTTATGGTTGCAGATACAATCGACTACCATGAATGGAAAACAGGAGAACGAACTGAAGGTGTTGTATATTCTTCTTATAGCTTCTTCCGTAAATTAGCACAAGCACTGGCTGGTTTTATACCTGGGGTAGCACTTGGATTAATTGGCTATGTTCCAAATGTACAACAAACAGCTGAAACCTTATTGGGAATTAAAGGCTTAATGTTCCTTGTCCCTGCGGCATTCAACTTAATTGCTTGTGTGATTTTAATTGTTGTCTATAATTTAACTGATGAAAAATACAAAAATATTGTAGAGGAATTAAAAGTAAAGAATTATGAAAAATTAAAAAGTGCATAATAAAGAACCCCTTTCAACTTTATTGCTGAAAGGGGTTCTTACTTTTGAAAAGCCTAAGTGATTGCGCTTTCATTTTGTGTGGTTTGCTGGTCATAGGATAAATTCAGCATAGGCACATCTAAAAAATGTTTAATTGCAAGGGCACACGCACCGAGAACACATGATTTTTTTCCGATATGAGATAAGGTTAACTCCCGATAGTGGCTGATGGAGGAATTTAGTTTTTCCTTAATTTTTGTTAAAGAGTCTGGATACATCCGCAATAATTCACTATCAAGGACAAGCACTTCTGGGTTATACATATTTATCATATTATTTAAACCGATAGCAAGATAATAAATGAATTGCTCCATTATTTCGTGAACTTCTTGATCACCTTCATCAAGCCAGTTCTGAATTTGGTCATAGGTTAAATTCTTAATGTTCCTTTTTTCAGAAAGAAATTCAAAAATCCTTGATTCTGACGAGTATTTTTCCCAGCAGCCTTTATTCCCGCAATTACAAGGTCTGCCATCAGGCACAATAATCATATGACCTGCTTCACCTGCAAAACCGTCATGCCCCCGAAAAAAATCATTTTTCATCATCATTCCGAGGCCAATTCCGGAGTAAAGGGATGCACTTAAAAGATTTTCTGTTTCGTGGTGAAAAAATACACGCTCTGCAAAGGAAGAGAGATTTGCGTTGTTTTCAATGTAGATTGGAATATTAATCTGTCTTTCCAAATCACCTTTGAGGTCAAGGTCGTTCCAATGCAGGCGTGGAACATAATGAATTATCTCATCTTTTGCCACAAGACCATGGATTGCAATGACAATCCCCACAATACCATAACGACTATCGGAGTGTAGTGCCACATATTGTTTAATTTGGTCAATTAATAGTGGAAGAATCTCAGAATATTCAATTGTGTTTATTTCAATAAAATTTGAAGAGATAGGTTGTCCTGCAAGATTCGAAAGGGTAAAAGAAATTTGCCCATAATCAAGGTCAATGCCTAGGGCATACCCTGCTTGGCCATCTAAAGAAAGCATAATCGGCTTCCTGCCGACTGAATTGTGTTCCAGCTGTGTTTCAATAATAAGCCCTTCTTCTAATAAGTCAGCCACCTGCGCTGAGATGGTTGCTCTTGTTAAGGCTGTAACTTTGGATAAATCAGCCCTCGAAATCATACCTTCCTTGACAATTTCTCGAATAATCAAGGAGCGGTTGATTTTTTTTATATAAGCCGCATCACCGGTAATCATTAAAATCCTCCATTTCACGCAGATCATTTAAATATATTCCTATTATAACAGGTTATTTCAATTTATTCATAAACTGTTAATTGACTAAACAAAATAATCGTGATAAATTAGGAGTGTAATTAATTTGTTCACTAAACAAATTAAATTAAAAAGAACACTTTATTTTTTTTATAAACATTGTAAGGGTTTACAGATATGGAGGGGACCTTATGAAAGCCTTTTTAGACAAATATTTTTTACTTAATACAGAAACAGCCGTACAACTTTATGAAAATGCTGTTACTGGATTGCCGATTTTTGATTTCCACTGCCATTTAAATCCACAAGAGGTTTGGGAGAACAAGCCTTATGAAAATATTACACAGGTATGGCTAGGCGGGGACCATTATAAATGGCGATTAATGCGAATGCATGGTATTAGTGAACGTTACATCACTGGGGATGCAAGTGATTGGGAGAAATTTGCTGCTTGGGCTGAAACAGTTCCATCTATAATTGGAAATCCGCTTTATCATTGGACACATATGGAATTGAAAATGTTTTTTGGAATTGAAAAAAACCTTAGCCCGGAAACAGCCCGTGAAATTTACGACGAATGTAATGAAAAGTTAAAGCAGCCGGATTTTAGACCAAGAGCTTTTATCGAACGTTCTAATGTGAAATTTATCGGTACCACAGATGATCCAGTTTCAACACTTGAATACCACAAATTATTAAAAAATGATGATTCCTTTAAAGCAATTATTGCACCGACATTCCGACCTGATGGAGCACTTTTTATTGAACGCCCTACCTTTGGAGCTTGGATTAAAAAGTTAAGTGAAGTTTCTGAGATTGAGGTTAATTCCTTAGACACCTTTTTACAGGCATTAAAGCATCGTGTTGATTTCTTCCATGAAAATGGCGGACGGGCATCTGACCATGATATTCAAAAAATGGAATATGTAGAAACCACAATGGAAGACGTAGAAAAAATCTTTAATAAGCGTATAAGCGGAGAGCAGCTATCTAATAATGAATTAGTGAGCTACCGTGCTTTCTTATTGAAAGAACTAGGAAAAATGTATGCTGCAAAACAATGGGTTATGCAGCTTCATATGGGAGCACTAAGAAATAACAATTCTAGAATGAAAGAACTTATAGGTCCAGATACAGGCTTTGACTCTGTTGGTGAGGCAAATTTTGCTGAAGGATTGTCTCGATTCCTGGATGCTCTTGACAAAGAGAATGCTTTGCCAAGGACAGTTTTGTTTAATCTAAATGCTAAAGATAATGTAGTTCTTGCAGGAATGATGGGGAACTTCTATGAAGAAGGTATTCCAGGGAAAGTTCAATTAGGTTCCGGCTGGTGGTTCCTCGACCATATTGATGGTATGGAAAAGCAAATGAAGGATTTTGCTAACGTTGGACTACTTAGTCATTTCATTGGCATGTTGACCGATTCTCGCAGCTTCCTTTCATATGCCCGCCACGACTATTTCCGACGAATTCTTTGTAACATTTTAGGTGAATGGGTGGAAAAAGGCTTAGCACCAAATAATATGGCATTCCTGGAGCAGATGGTAAGGAATATCGGCTATTACAATGCTGAAAAATACTTTTTACAACGATAAAAAGGTACAATTATAAAAGATAATATATCTAAGAAAGCGGAGGGATTAGAGATGTCGAAACAACAAATTGGTGTTGTTGGTTTAGCTGTAATGGGGAAAAACCTGGCTCTAAATATTGAAAGCAGAGGCTATTCTGTTGCAGTCTTTAACCGTTCATACGAGAAAACAGAAGAGTTTTTAAAGAATGAAGCCGAAGGTAAAAACTTTGTTGGTGCCCACACTGTCGAAGAGTTTGTCAATTCACTAGAAAAGCCTAGAAAAATCTTATTGATGGTAAAGGCTGGAACAGCAACAGATGCTACGATCGATTCGCTTAAACCTTACCTTGAAGAGGGAGATATCCTGATCGATGGCGGAAATACCTTCTTCCAGGATACGATTAGACGAAATAAGGATCTTGAAACAGCAGGGTTCCATTTTATTGGTACAGGTGTTTCCGGAGGGGAAGAAGGAGCATTAAAGGGCCCTGCCATCATGCCAGGCGGTAAAGAAGAAGCTTATGAGCTTGTCAAACCTATTTTTGAAGCCATTTCTGCGAAAGTTAACGGAGACCCTTGCTGTACTTATATTGGACCTAATGGCGCAGGGCATTATGTGAAAATGGTTCATAATGGCATTGAATACGGCGATATGCAATTAATTTGTGAAGCATATTTTATATTGAAAAATGTCCTTGGCTTGAATGCGGAAGAACTTCATGAAGTGTTTGCAGAATGGAATAAAGGAGAATTAGACAGTTATTTAATCGAAATTACAGCAGATATTTTTACAAAGGTTGACGAAGAAACAGGCAAACCTCTAGTAGAAATGATCTTAGATACGGCCGGACAAAAAGGCACAGGAAAATGGACAAGCCAAAATGCCTTAGATCTTGGAGTACCGCTGCCAATCATTACTGAATCAGTCTTTGCCCGCTTTATTTCAGCCATGAAAGAAGAGCGAATTAAAGCAAGTAAAATCTTGAATGGCCCAGCAATAAAGCCATTTGACGGGAATAAAGAAGAGCTGATTGAAGCGGTTCGAAAAGCCTTATATATGAGTAAAATTTGCTCCTATGCACAAGGATTCGCTCAAATGCGCTCTGCATCGGAGGAGTACGAATGGAATCTTCAATATGGAAATATCGCAATGATTTTCCGAGGCGGGTGTATCATTCGTGCCCAATTCCTGCAAAAAATTAAGGATGCTTATGACCGTGAACCACAATTAGCTAATTTGTTATTAGATCCATATTTTAAGGAAATCGCAGAAAGCTATCAGAAGGAATTACGTCAAGTTCTGGCTGTGGCGATTGAACGCGGTATTCCTGTGCCGTCATTCGCAAGTGCGATTGCCTATTATGACAGCTATCGGACTGAAACTCTTCCAGCGAACTTGCTTCAGGCACAACGTGACTACTTTGGTGCTCACACGTATCAACGTATCGATAAAGATGGCGTTTTCCATACAAACTGGATGGAATAATCTTATCCGCCAAAAGGGACAAAACTTATCAATGGTTTTGTCCTTTTTTACTGAAATTAACATATAAAAAGCAATCTCAGTCAAAAATATTTAATAATTAAGCAGTTTTAGAGAATGATTTTCATCTATATTTTTAATAAAATTAAAGTATGTTAAGTTAACAAACAAATTTTGTTAGCGCTTACTCAAAAGGGTATGAGATCATGAAATTAATGAATGAGTGGATTAACGCTTTTTATCGAGTGCGGGGGGTAGAATCTAATACCTTTCAATTTCATTCACATCAGGAATATGAGATTTACTTTTTTCATTCTGGAGATTGTAAGTATTTAATTAACAATCGAATTTATGAATTGCAGCCGGGAGATATTATCCTTCTGGATGGTTTAACCTTGCATAAACCAAATCCTAGGCCTGGCAGCACGTATACCAGGAGCATGCTTCATTTTTCCCCTACATGGTTAGATGAGATTTTGTCAGTATTAGGAATGCCTTATTTGTTAGACCCATTTAAAAAACTAAATAATTATTTGCTCCGTACTGGGTATGATGAATCAGGGCAATTGGTCGAAGGAAGAATCAAGAAAATTGCCGGTCTAATCGCAGAAACGGATGAGGAAAAACAGCGAACTGGTCATAAATGTGAACCCATTGAAGCAGAAATAAGGCTTGAACTTATTCAATTATTATTAGGAATTTATAAAATGAGTCAAAAGGATTTGGCTCAGCTCCCGAGCAAAAAGGCAGAGAAAGAGATTCATGCCGAGTCTATTGCCTCTTGGATTAATGACCATTATTCCGAAAAGATAACATTGGACCGAATTGCCGCTAAACTGAATTTGAGTAAATATTATACTTCTCATGTCTTTAAGGAAGTGACAGGATTTACGATTATGGAGTATGTGATGGGCTGCCGTCTAAATCAAGTAAAGTACTTGCTGGAAATGGAACCTGACCGAACATTATCTGAGGTTGCTCGGGCAACAGGCTTTGAAAGTATGGCCCATTTCAGTCGTTTCTTTAAAGAAAAAGCAGGGATGACGCCGTCCAATTATCGAAAAAATAAACGAATTAATGTAAAACAGGAGGATTTAAATTAATGAATAAGGATTTATTGATTTCTGGCTTTTCCGATGAAATCTCCTCTGATTTTGATACCCAGCTTGAGGTTGTTGCAAACCTGGGCATGCGTTATCTTTCACTGCGTGGAATTGATGGGAAAAATATTGGCGACTTTTCTGTTGCCGAAATCAAAGAAAATGTACAGCCTCGTTTACAAAAAGCCGGAATAGGCGTTTCTTCTATCGGATCACCGCTCGGAAAGATCTTTATCAACGATGAAGAGGGTTTTGCCAAACAAAAGGTGATGCTTGAGGAGCTTTGCAAAATTAGTAATTTGCTAGATTGCAAGTATATCCGCATTTTCAGCTTTTATATTCCAAAGGGCGAGGAAGCTGATACCTTTCGAGAGGATGTAATCAGTAAGTTAAAGCAGTTCGCTGCAATTGCTGCTGAAAATAATGTCATTTTATTACATGAAAATGAGAAAGACATATTCGGCGATATTGCACGACGCTGCCATGAAATTTTGAAAGCGGTTGAATCTCCAAACTTTAAGGCGATTTTTGACTTTGCAAACTTTGTACAATGCGGTGAGGACACTCAAGCTTTCTACGACTTACTTAAGGATGAAGTCATTTATATACACATTAAGGATGCTGTTTCATCTGATAAAGAAAATGTTGTCTGCGGAACAGGAGAAGGGAAAATTCCTGAACTTCTTTCTCAATTCATTAAATCAGGTTATAAAGGCTTCTTAACTCTTGAGCCGCATTTGGTACTTTTTGATTCGTTAAAGGATTTAGAGCTCGAAGACGCTATTCAAATTATCAAGGATAATAAAGGACTCGATGGTGCTGGCGGTTACCAGCTACAATATGAAGCGCTATTAGAAATTCTAAATAAAATTGAAAGCGGGGAAATGTAATTATGGCAAACGTACGATTGGGAATTATTGGTTTAGGTGCTCAAGGCGGTGCATATGCAGGTTTCATTGCAGACGGCAAAGTGAAAAATATGGTTATCGGTGCCATTTGTGATACTGATCCTGCTAAAAAGCAATTGGCACAGGAAAAGTATCCTGATGTCCCATTCTATGATAATTATATTGAAATGTTAGAAAGTGGCACTGTTGATGCTGTTGTTACATGTGTACCTCACTATTTACACCCAGAAATGGGAATTGAATCGTTAAAGAGAGACATCCATGCATTAGTTGAAAAACCAGCTGGTGTTTATACAAAACAGGTTCAAGAGTTAAATGATTTTGCTGCAACTAAGCCAGAGGTTAAGTTTGGAATCATGTTTAACCAACGGACAAATCCTCTTTATCAAAAAGTAAAAGAAATTATTGATAATGGTGAAATTGGTAATATCCGCCGTACAAACTGGGTCATTACTACTTGGTGGAGACCACAAGGCTATTACAACCAAAGTGAATGGAGAGCAACCTGGGGCGGCGAAGGCGGTGGTGTTCTTGTAAACCAGGCACCACACCAAATCGATTTGCTTCAATGGATCTGCGGGATGCCGAAAAAAGTTTACTCCAACGTAAAATATGGATACCAAAGAGATATCGTAGTAGAAGATGAAGTAACAGCTGTACTTGACTATGGAAATGGTGCTACGGGGGTATTTGTAACTTGTACACATGATGTTGTCGGGACGGACCGCTTTGAAATCTTAGGAGATAAAGGGAAAATTGTTGTTGATGACAGCAAAAAGGTAACAATTAAACGTCTTGTTAAACCAGAAAAAGAAATGAGTGCTACCATGAACATGCAAGATGTAATGAAAATTTTCATGGGCGGAAATGCGGATGATATTTTCACAGAGGAAGTGCTTGAGTTTGGCAGTGTTTGGGGCGCACAGCACATTGCGGTATTAGAAGATTTTGCTTCTGCTATTGTAGAAGGTACTCCACTATTAGCGCCAGGCAGTGATGGTATCAATGGTGTTAGACTTGCAAATGCAATTCATCTTTCAAGCTGGTTAGGAAAAGAAGTAGAAGTACCATTTGATGAAAATTTATTCCTGGAAGAATTAAATAAGAGAATTGCTGAAGAAGGTAAATATCCTGTAAGAGGCTAATCTATCATAATAAACGAACTCATCGCTGAAAGGCTTTGAGTTCGTTTTAAAGAGGGGAATAGTTATGCTAAAAGCAGCGTTAATTGGGCTTGGTGATATCTCCAAAATTCATTTGCCTGCAATTAAAGAAAACCCAAATGTAGAACTGACAGCGGTATGTGATGTAAATGAAGACTTAAGAACTCTTGTACCGGAAGCTCGCTTTTATACTGACTACCAAGACATGCTGGAATCAGAAGCTCTTGATGTTGTCCATATTTGCCTGCCTCATTACCTGCACAATCCAGTTACAAAGACCTGTATCGAAAATGGCGTCCATGTGTTTCTTGAAAAGCCGCTTGGATTGAATACAGAGGAGGCACTCGAGATCGTTAATCTGGAGGAAGCACATCAGGAGGTAAAGGTTTGTATCTGCTTCCAAAACAGATATAATGAGTCGTTTGAAATGCTCCAAAAAATGGCGCTTAGCGGCGAATATGGAAAGATAGTTGGAATTAAAGGGATTGTCGCTTGGTATAGACCGAAATCTTATTATGACGTAAAGCCATGGCGAGGACAGATGGAATATGCCGGCGGCGGTGTCATGATCAATCAGGCACTTCATACGCTAGACTTGATGCAATTACTTGGCGGTAAAATCGAGTCCATTCGCGGAAGTCTTGATCAACTGCTTGATTATGGAATTGAAGTAGAAGACACTGCATCAGCACGGATTAATTTTGAAAACGGCGTCACGGGGTTGTTCTTAGCTACAAACGCAAATGCAGAAAATTCAAGTGTCGAACTTGAAATGATTTTCGAAAAAGGTAAATTTACGATTAAAGATAGCATCTTAACTCGGATAACTGAAAATGGGGAAAAGGAAGAATTAGCAGAAGATGCAAAGCTTCCTGGATCTAAATTTTATTATGGTGCGAGCCATGTTAAGTTAATTCATCAATTCTATCAATGTATTGAACAAGGTACGGAAAATTATGTTCATGCTAAGGATGCTTTTCCAGCAATTCAAATAATCGATGCTATCCGAAAATCATCAGATTCGAAGCAAGCAATTCAATTGGAGGGATAACGAATGAATAAAGGTAAAATTGGCGTGCAGATGTTTAATCTTAAAAATAAAATTATTGAGTTAGGCGCATATGAAACGTTAAGAAAAATAAAAGAGCTTGGATTCAATGCTGTTGAGGTTACACAAATTCAAATGACAGAGGAAAATGTCGCGGAGCTTAGAAGGGCAAGTGTGGATTTTGATATTAAAATCGCTTCGATTTCAGCTCCATTAGACACTATGCCAGGAATGCCAGGGGAGTCATTGGCAAAGGACTTTGATAAAATCGTCAATGATTGCAGAATCCTTGATTGTAACTTCATCCGAATCGGGATGATGCCAATTACATTAATGGGCCAAAAGGATAAAGTGATGGAATATATACACACGGCAGAAGAAATGGCTGAGCGATTGGCGGAATATGGAATTGAACTCTATTATCATAACCATCATATTGAATTTGAGAAATATGATAATGAATGTCTGCTAGATATTATGAAAAATAATACAACAAAACTTGGTTTTGAGTTAGATGTTCATTGGGCTCAAAGAGGCGGTGAGAATCCGATCAATGTTATTAAGAGATTTGCAGGACGTGTCTCCTTAATTCACTTAAAGGATTACCGGATTGGTCATATGGATTTAACAGCCGATGATTTTAAAGATATGGGTAAGTTTATGCAGAAATTCACGAATATTATTGAATTTGCAGAGCTTGGCCAAGGGAACCTTGATATCAAAGGGATTATTGATGCTGGAGTTGAGAGCGGGGTTCAATATTATTTAATTGAACAAGATGATACTTATGGACGAGATCCATTTGATTGTCTTAAAGAATCAGCTGACTACCTAAGAGAAATAGGCTACGGAGATTGGTTTTAAGAATGTAAGAGGCAGCTGCGATGCAGCTGCCTTTGTGTATATGCTCTGATTTTAAATAGGCGATTGAGGACAAAACTAGGATGGAAACCATTTGAAATGTCCTCAATATAGGGTCTTGGGGACAAAACTAGTAAAAAATGCAATAGAAATGTCCTCAATAACGGGTCTTGGGGACAAAACTAGTTAAAAAATCAATTGAAATGTCCTCAATAACGGGTCTTGGGGACAAAACTAGTAAAAAAATCAATTGAAATGTCCCCAATAATGGCTCTTAGGGACAAAACTAGTAAAAAATGCAAAAGAAATGTCCTTAATAAGTTTATAAAAATTATTTGTAATCAATACTCGAAATAAGCCCATTGTCCAACACCGACAATTTTAAAGTTTTTCTCTAAAATCCTGCGAATTCTTTTTTTTGACTCCACAACCCCACACCATTCATGAATAACATTAGTAGAAATTTTTCGATCAGGAAAAAGAAGCACATATTCCCGTACGCATCGCATAACAGCAACTGTTACCAATTCTTCATGCCCACAATCTCCACACACACATTTCTTTCCAGTGACAGAAATCGAAAACGAGTTGCATAAAGCACATGTAAGCCCCTTCCGAACATCATCATATTTATAGGGAGGTAATATCGTATAAGGATTTTCTTCAATATGAAGTGACATTAGTTTGTCAGCAAGTTTTTCCTGCCGGGTAGTTAGTATCGATGGCGTCAAATCTAATTTTTTTAAATAACTATTTACTAGTGTTGGAAGAATAACAGGCTTATCTAGTGGTGCTTGGTATAGAGTGAACTCAGGATTGATAAATACAACCTTGCCTTCAATGGGGAATTGATAACCTTCATGATGCAGTAATTGGCGGAGTAGTGATTCGCTTCGGTTCAATTGAACTAGGGGATCACTATATTCAGTTTTGGGCTTTTTGTATAACCTCTCATCTTCATAAAAATACTCACCCTCATAATTTTTCACTTCGTAAACATGCATATTCTCTGAAATTATTATCAGTGTATCGATTTGGAACGTGGAGTTGTTTACTTTGAATAACAAGTCGTTTAAGATCGTGCATTCACACTGTAACTTCGCAGTTAATGTATCAAACATTACTTCACCTTCGTAACCCTTTTTAAGGCTGTAATAACGTTGCTGATCTTTTTCAGCAAGCGTCATTCGTGTGTTCAAGGATCCTAAAATTCTTAATTCTTTGGATTTAATACGATTCTTCTTTGCCATGTGACACTTCCTTATGTTTTTGATCACTCCGAGTCCATTTTATAAAATAAAACCGACTCGGCTTGTCAAAAAAGTGAAGAGTTTGTTAATTTATCGAAAGAATCGCTCGTTATCCATGATCAACCAAAGACAAATTTAGTTCTGGCACCTCTAAAAACTTCTTAATCGCCATCGCGCAAGCGCCTAAGATACAAGCCTTTTTTCCGAAATCTGAAATTACCAGTTCACGATAGTGACCAACTGAAGAGTTCAAATGATTTTTTAATTCAAAAACAGCTTCAGGAAACAATCGGAGAAGTTCGCTATTAATAACCACAATCTCAGGATTATATAGATTTATAATATTATTAAGGCCGCCGGCTAATACTTTAATAAATTGTTTTATTAGATAACAAGTAGCACAATCCCCATTGTTAATCCAATCTTTCAATTCTTCATAGCTAATGGCGTCTATTTGTTTTATCTCAGCTAATCGCCTAATAAAACTGGCTTCAGAAGCATATTGTTCAAAACAGCCTTTTTTCCCGCAGCTGCACAATTTTCCTTCTGGAACAACAATCATATGTCCTATTTCTCCTGCATAACCATGGTATCCTTTTATTAATTCTTTATTAACCATCAGTCCCAGACCAATTCCAGAATACAGACTAACAGATAACAAATTTTCACTTTGATGGTGTTTATAGACGATTTCAGAAAACGAGCACAAATTTGCGTTATTTTCGATAAATATATTGACACCGGTTTCATTTTTCAAATCATTTTTTAAATTTTTGTTACGCCATTGGTGGTGGGGGACGAAGTAGATGATTTCATCGTTATTCACAATACCGTGAATTCCAATCACTACACCAATCAGTCCATAGCGGGTATTGGAATATTTTCCTTTATAATCTTTAATATACCTTGATAATAAAAAGAGAATCTCATTATAATCATTGGTTTGAAGCGCAAGTGTTTCCGTAGAAATAGGCCTGCCGCATAAGTCTGATAACGTAAAAGTTATGGTAGATTTATCAAGGTCAATTCCTAAGGAAAATCCAGCATTCTGATTAATCGAAAGCATTATTGGCTTTCTGCCAAGATTTTTATGCTCCTTGGGTGTTTCGATAATTAACTCTTCAGCTAATAAATCAGCTGCCTGAACAGAGATTGTTGCTTTATTTAAGCCAGTTATTTTCGCTATATCTGAACGAGAAACCCTCCCGTGCTCAATAATTTTGCTAAGGATTAAGGAACGATTGATTTTTTTAATGTAAGCTGCATCCCCAGTAAGCATAAATTTCTCCTTTAATAACATATTTATTGACGTTTTTGAGGCATAATGATATTATACAGGTAATTAGTTTGTTTGGTAAACAAATTAAAATGAATAAATTTATAAATCGCCTTAAAAATGAAAGGGATTTCAAGTAACTGACAAAGTAATTACATGGAATATAATCCCGCGAGGAACACTTTAAACAATGAAAAGGAGTGAATATATCCATGGGTATTCTGCAAGAATTAGTTAAAGATATTCCAATTCCGAAGATGGCCAAAGTAAGAGTAAATTTTGATGATACGAAAATTGAAAACCTTGAAAAAGAACTAGAAGAAAAATTACAACGAGAAAAAATCCAGAAACAAATTAAACCTGGAATGGAAATTGCGATTGCTGTCGGCAGCAGAGGGCTTGATCGCCTTGTTGAACTTACGGCAGTAACCGTGAAATTTTTAAAAGAATTAGGAGCCGAACCCTTTATTGTGCCAAGTATGGGAAGCCATGGCGGTGCGACTGCAGAAGGACAGAGAGAAGTGTTAGCGCATCTTGGCGTCACCGAGGAAAGTGTTGGCTGTGAAATTCGCTCATCGATGGAAGTTGTAAAGATTAGCGAACTGCCAAACGGTCTGCCAGTATATGTGGATAAATATGCTTCAGATGCTGATGGAATCGTAGTGATTAATCGGGTGAAACCCCATACCGCCTTTAGGGGCCCAGTTGAAAGCGGCATCATGAAGATGATCAGTATTGGTTTAGGGAAACAAAAAGGGGCAGAAGCATGTCATCAAATGGGGTTTAAGTATATGGCTGAAAATGTACCGGCCATGGCCAAGATTATCATGGAAAAAACACCATTCCTTTTTGGCGTTGCTTCGGTTGAAAATGCATTTGACAGGGTAGCCATTGTTGATGTGTTAACACCAGATGAGATTATTGAAAAAGAACCAGATTTACAGAAACAAGCCAAAGCCTTATTGCCAAAATTGTTTTTTGATCAAATAGATGTCTTGGTGATTGATGAAATTGGTAAAAATATTTCGGGTGATGGAATGGACCCAAATATCACTGGCCGCTATCCAACACCTTATGCGTCAGGTGGTCCCGATGTAAGCAAGATGGTCGTGCTTGATGTCACTCGAGAGTCAGAGGGAAATGCCAATGGTGTTGGAACTGCAGATTTTACCTGTCAGCGCCTTGTTGACAAAATGGATTTAGAAGGAACCTATGCCAATGGGTTGACTTCTACTGTTGTCGCTCCTACAAAAATTGCAACAACCTTACCTAATGATAAACAGACCATTCAAGCAGCCATAAAAACATGTAATATCTTAGATTTTACAACTGTCAAACTCGTACGGATTAAAAATACATTAAAGCTTAGTGAAATTGAAGTATCTGAACCATTGCTTGAGTATATAAAAAATCATCCAAATATGGAGCAAATATCAGAAGTCTATGAGTTTCCTTTTGAGGAGAACGGAAATTTATTCTAGAGTATAGGGGAGAGAAGAGACATGACAAATTTATTTGATTTAACAGGGAAAACCGCAGTAGCCATTGGGGGAAATGGTGTACTGGGTTCAGCAATGGCAAAAGGGTTGGCAGCACACGGTGCGAAAGTGGCAATTGTCGGGCGAAACCTTGAAAAAGCTGAAGAAGTAGTCAAAGAAATTGAACAAAATGGCGGAGAAGCCAAAGCATTTGCTGCGGATGTCAGCTCACAGGATTCATTAATTCAAGCAGCAAAAGAAATTGAACAATGGTCCGGCGGCTGGGACATTCTTTTAAATGCTCCTGGTACGAATAGTGCAACACCTTTCTTTGATCTTGGAATGGATGAATATGACAAAATTATGGATATAAACTTGAAGGGGATTATATTAACCTGTCAGATTTTTGCTAAAAGAATGATAGAGCAGGAAAGAAAGGGAAGTATCATTAATATTTCGTCTGTTTCTTCCACAACACCTCTTTCTAGAGTATTTACGTATTCCGTTTCCAAAGCGGGCCTTAACAGCGTTACACAGTTCTTAGCACGAGAATTTGCACCGAATGGAATTCGTGTGAATGCTATTATTCCAGGGTTCTTCCCAGCGGAACAAAACCGAAAAATCCTAGATAAAGAACGAATTGAATCGATCATGAGTCATACTCCAATGAATCGCTTTGGGGAAGCGGAGGAACTACAAGGGGCAACCGTTTGGCTTGCATCTGAAAAGGCTTCAAGCTTCGTAACAGGAGCCTTGATTCGAGTAGATGGCGGCTTTGGTAGCATGACAATATAATATCTCACATAATTATATATTAGTGATTGGCTCTAAAAAGATGGGAGAGGGGACAATGCAAACAGAGAAGTATAAAAACCTACAGTCAATTCTCCGTGAAATGGAATCAGTGGTGGTCGCATTCTCAGGAGGGGTGGACAGTACTTTTCTTTTAAAAGCAGCTGTGGAGACATTGGGCACGGACCGTGTTTTGGCTGTAACTGCAGATTCAGAAACGTATCCTTCAAGTGAACTGGAAGAGGCAAAAATACTTGCTGATAAAATAGGTGCTCAGCACCAGGTAATCGAAACATCAGAGTTAGCGATTCCTGGATATGCGGAGAACAATAAGAATCGATGCTATTTTTGTAAAAGCAGTCTATTTGACCATTTAATCCCGGTCATGGAAGAAAAGGGATTTCAGAATGTGATTTATGGCGTCATTGCTGATGATATGAATGAATTTAGACCAGGCATGCAGGCTGCAAAAGAAAAAGGAATCCGCGGACCACTGCAAGAAGCGAATCTTTTCAAAGAAGAAATACGAGAACTTTCACGAAATTTCGATTTACCAACATGGAATAAACCATCGTTTGCCTGTCTATCTTCAAGGATTGCATATGGTGAATATATTACTAAAGAAAAGTTAACAAAGGTTGAAAAAGCGGAAAGCTATTTAAAATCTTTACAAATTCGGCAGGTCCGGGTTCGAACTCATCAGGAGATTGCTAGAATTGAGGTAGAACCGGCCGACATGAAGATTGTTTTGATTAACCACGATTCTATAGTCAAAGAACTTCAAACCTATGGATATAAATATATTACTTTAGATTTAATTGGCTACCAAAGTGGCAGTATGAACAAAGTTTTATCCTAAACAGCTAAATGAAAAGGCTTTGGAATCCTCCAAGGCTTTTTCTTTTAACGATACTAAAAATAAAGATATACTATGTTTTATTTGAAAAGGAAGAGGAAGCATGTATAAAGAGTATGTAATGGGTATTGATTTTGGAACAACTAGCGTCAAAGCATGTGTATTCAATTTGACTGGAAAACTCATCGCCGATTCAGAAGAAATGATTACCTCTTATTATCCTAAGCCTGGATGGGTAGAGCAGGATCCAATAGAAATCGAAAGGTTAACAATTAAAGCGGTAAGAAATGCGATTAACAAAGCAGCCATTGAAAAAAATGAAATACTTTCCGTTGGATTTTCAGCGGCAATGCATTCACTCATATGTGTTGATGAAAATAAAAAGCCGATATCTCCAGCACTTATATGGGCAGATGGAAGAAGCTTTGATCAGGCTGAAAAAATATTGGAAAAAACCGGGAGCAAATATTATGCCAACACAGGCACGCCTATTCACCCGATGACACCATTCGTCAAGCTTTTATGGATGAATGAAACAAACTATGAACCCTATAATCTGGCAGCCTACTATATGTCAATTAAAGAGTTTGTGCTTCACACTTGGTTTAATCAGCGTGTGATTGACTATTCGATGGCTTCTGCAACAGGTTTATTTAATCCAGCGACACAAAGCTGGGATTCGGAATTATTAGGATTAACCGGTATAGACGAAAGACAGCTTTCGAACGTCGTTCCGCCGACTGCGATATTAACAGGAATCAACCCGAATATTGCGGAAGAAATTGGTCTCGATCCTAGTACACCTTTTGTTATTGGAGCTGCTGACGGACAATTAGCAAACCTTGGAATCGGTGCTATTCTTCCTGGGGAAGCAGCTGTTTCAGTGGGTACTAGCGGGGCAATTAGACAATTTACCAAAGGCGTTAAAATAAGTGAAAACCAAGAAACCTTTTGTTATTCCTTTACAGCGGACACTTCCATCATTGGCGGACCAACGAACAATGGCGGAATTGCCTTGCAATGGTTAAAAGATCTTCTGAATTACGAAGGAAGTTATGATGAATTCCTTGCAGAAGCAGGACGAGTTGCTCCTGGGGCCGATGGTATTATTTTTCTTCCTTATATAAATGGTGAAAGAGCGCCGATTTGGAATCAGCAGGCAAAAGGAAATTTTTATGGGGTTTCGATTACCCACAGTAAAGAACATTTTATTCGTGCCGTATTAGAAGGAATTACTTTTAATCTCTATCAAATTGGGAAAGCTTTAGAGAGATTAGCTGGCGAGCCGCAAAAAATCTATGTAAACGGCGGTTTATCCAGGTCTCCGATTTGGCTGCAAATGATGGCTGATGTATTTGAAGCTGAAATTTATGTTTCTGAAAGTCATCACAGTGCAGCATGGGGGGCAGCATGGACGGCATTAGTGGCCACTGGTAAAGCTGGTTCCTTCGAAGAGATTAAAAAGAATATCCCTATGGGAGAAGCGATTCTTCCAAATATAGAAAACAGTAAGATCTATAAAAAGGTTTACAAGAAATATGAGAAGCTGGCAGTAGATATCGCGAAGTATTTTTAATAATCATTATGATTCGGATTGGGGGGAATTTCATGCTTGAGGAAATTTTGGAGCAGGTTCAAAAGGTACCCTCAGCGTTGCAGAGGCAAAAGAGAAGCTAGCTACATTTGAGAATTTGGGCATTGCTAAAGTTGATCACCATCGAAAGAAACGACAGGGGTTCCCTGAAGTTGTTTTTGGCGAAGGACAAACGGCTGAGCAAATCGCCACCATTATTCAGGTACTAAAAGCACGAAATAATCAAGTTTTAGTAACAAGAATTTCCAAAGAAAAAGCAGAAGCGGTCCAGAAAACCTGTCCTGATTTTACTTATAACGAAATAGCACATATTCTATTTTGGAAGGATGAAGCACGCCCGGCAGGAAATACTCAGGGATACATTGCGGTGGTTGCTGCAGGAACATCTGATTTAAGAGTAGCCGAAGAAGCAGCCGTTACAGCTGAAGTCCTTGGGAGTAAAGTTCATCGGATATACGACGTAGGTGTTGCGGGCATTCACCTATGGAGCAGGAACAAAAACTTTTAAGGACAGGCCAAACGTACTTCGTGTCGTTATTGGAGAGGTAAAATGATTTCACTATCATGAACACCTTGATGATCAAATGGTCAAAATGGAAGTCAATCTCGATGATATTCCAGGTGAATGGCTGGGAAATGTAATGGACCTGCTATTCGAGGTCGGTGCAAATGATGTTTTTTATACTCCTATTTATATGAAAAAAAATCGGCCGGGCATTATGCTCCAATTGCTATGTTCATCTCAAAATGTAAATAGAATGAAAGAAATTTTATTTCATGAAAAGACCACACTTGGTATACGGTATTATCCTTTAACTGTTCATCGGCTAGTAAGAAAGTTTAGAAAAATTATGACTGAATGGGGAACGGTAACGGTAAAAGAGGGAATTTATCATGGACAGGTTGTGCAAAGTGCACCGGAATTTGAGGAATGCAAAACCATTTCAAGACTGCATAATGTACCATTAAAGAAAGTATATGAACAGGTTTGGAAAGCATTAAGCTAAGATAAACTGGATACGATTTATTAAATAAAGAATAAAAAAAGAGTTACTGCTCAGATTAATCATGACAGTAACTTTTTTTATTTCCTAATATTTCAATAAATATTTTTTTAAAAAACATATTGCATTAAGAAATTTTTTTTCATATAATCAATATCACATGAAAGTGCTTTCAGAAATATGCATGTAAAAATAAAACAAGTTAGTTTATATGGGGGGGTTCATCAATGTTATTAGTGATTGTATTTGCCGCAATTGTAGCGTTACTATTGTTAATTACAGTTGCAAAATTAAATCCGTTCGTCGCATTAATTATCACAGCGGTTGGAGTAGGGTTGGCAACGGGTATGCCTTTGGTTACAGATCCAGCAGCTCCAGATCATCCAGGAATTATTGATTCCATTAAAGCTGGTATGGGTAATACGTTAGGATTCCTTGCTATTGTCCTTGGTCTTGGTACAATGCTTGGTAAAATGATGGCAGAATCCGGCGGTGCCGAAAGAATTGCTCAAACGCTGATTAACCGTTTTGGTCAAAAGAATGTACACTGGGCCATGATGTTTGTTGGTTTTATCGTAGGTATTTCTGTATTCTTCCAGGTTGGTTTTGTGTTATTAATTCCATTAGCCTTTACGATTGCTCGTCAAACAGGTGTTTCTTTAGTTAAAATTGGGGTACCTTTGGTAGCTGGTCTTTCAGTAGTGCACGGTTTGGTTCCTCCGCATCCAGCAGCCATGGCCGCAGTAGGAATTTTTAAAGCAGATGTTGGTAAAACCATTCTTTATTCCATTATCGTTGGATTGCCAACTGCAATTCTCGCAGGTCCAGTATATGCAAACTGGATTGGAAAACGCATTCACAAGGATGTTCCAAAAGAATTAGCTG
The DNA here is from genome assembly GCF_030403775.1 of Paenibacillus sp. BSR1-1. Lineage (GTDB taxonomy): Bacteria > Bacillota > Bacilli > Bacillales > Cytobacillaceae > Neobacillus. Next base: position 57,281 of record NZ_JAQMWQ010000019.1, on the reverse strand, counting down.
AACAAATGTCAGCTCCGAAGGATTTAAAAGAATTACCAAGCTTTTTCAATACAATTTTTACAGTTCTTCTTCCTGTTATTCTTATGCTTGTTGCATCTATTGCGGAAATCCAATTAGATAAAGCAAGCTTTGGTTATAAAGCACTTAAATTCTTGGGGGATCCAGTAGTTGCGTTATTAATTGCAACGGTTTTCTCTTTCTTTAGCCTTGGTTTCTCTCGTGGCATGAATCGTGAAAAAATCTTGAAATTTACGAATGACTGTTTAGCACCAACTGCTTCAATCCTATTAGTGATTGGTGCAGGCGGAGCATTTAATAAAGTATTACTTGATTCTGGTATCGGAACATACATCGCTGACTTAGCAAAAGAATCACATATGTCACCAATCCTTTTAGGCTGGGGAATTGCAGCGATGATCCGCGTTGCAACAGGATCTGCTACTGTATCTATGATGACAGCAGCTGGAATTGTTGCACCAATTGCAGCAGCTATGCCTGGTACCAGCGCTGAACTACTGGTATTAGCAACTGGAGCAGGGTCACTCATTCTTTCACACGTTAATGATGCGGGCTTCTGGATGTTCAAGGAGTACTTTGGAATGTCAGTAAAAGAAACATTAATGACATGGACTGCACTTGAAACAATCATAGCAACAGCAGCATTAGTGTTTATTCTCATCCTAAATGTATTTGTATAGCATCACGAGTTGTATAAAAAAGATGAACCCGCATTGGGTTCATCTTTTAAAGTTTTCATTATATACGCGTATCAGAAATGGCACCTCTAATTTTTTCAATGGCTGTTTTAGCTCTTTCTTTATTTAGGATCATCAAATTTACATAAAGGGCATCAATAAGGCTTAATTGGGCAATTCTCGAAGCAAGTGCTTCAGAGCGATATTCTGTCTCGTCTGAACTAGTATATAAGGCAACATCGACATTTTGGCTAATCGGTGACTTGGGGAAACTGGTAATTCCAATCGTCTTGGCACCGCTTTCAATTGCAGTGTTTAAAATATTAGTTGTATCTTTATTGGTTCCAGAATGGGAAATGACTACTGCGACATCATTCTTTGTTAACTGTGATGCAGACATGAGCTGAAAATGGGAATCTAAAAAAGCAAATGCTTTGATACCAGTTCGAATAAACTTGTGAAACGCATCCATGGCAATAAGTGCCGAGCCTCCCGTTCCATAAAACTCCACTTTGTCAGCAGAATGAAGCAATTCAACTGCTTTTCGGATGGAATCACTGTCCATGATTTGTAATGTATTTTCGAGGGTGCGAATATTGGATTGAAAGACCTTTTCCGAAATGGTTTTTTCGCTGTCATGTTCTGAAATTTTTTCGTGGATTTGCTGAATCGGCGTGATGATTTCTGAAGCAAGGGCAATTTTCAATGCTTGATAGCCTTTATAACCAATTCGTTTGCAAAAACGAAACACTGTGGCATCGGCAACGTTTAAATCTTCAGCTACCTCATTAATTGTGCAGTGAATAATTTTATCTGGATTATCTAAAATATAATTGGCAATTTTCTTTTCTTTATCGCTAAATCTTGCGTAATACGAACGTATTTTTCCAAGGCAGCTTTCTGTCATTACGGATTTCCTTTCTTAAGTCAGTAGATACTATCAGTATAACATAATAATAGCTGTGAAAAAATATTTCCCGCAAACGATTACAAAAGTAAAAAATATTAACTAGTTTCCTTTTTGGAGGTATGGATTTATGAATGAAAAATATGTTATTGGCGTTGATATCGGTACAACGAGTACAAAATCAGTTCTGTTCTCAAAAACCGGGAAAGTGATAGCGACTCATGGAATTGAATACCCTTTATTTTCGCCAACGCCAGCTACTGCGGAACAAGACCCTGAAGAAATTTTTCAAGCTGTGATTGATACTATAAAGACAGTCATTAAAAAAAGTGGAACTGCACCAAAAGATATCCTTTGTATATCGTTTAGTTCAGCAATGCACAGTGTAATTGCAGTAGATGAATCTGGTAAGCCTCTCACCAATTGTATTACATGGGCAGATAACCGAAGTGCAGAATGGGCGGAGAAATTATTAAACGAAATGAATGGGCATGAAATATATCTTCGAACTGGAACCCCTATTCATCCAATGTCCCCGCTTTCAAAGTTAATTTGGTTAAGGAATGAACAGGGAGACATTTTTAATCGTACATATAAATTTATTTCAATTAAAGAATATGTTTTTTATAAACTTTTTAAAGAATATGTAATCGATTATTCGATTGCATCAGCAACGGGGATGTTTAATTTAATTTCCTTGCAATGGGATGAAGAAGCACTAAGCGTTGCAGGGATTTCTTCTGACAAGTTATCAAAGCCGGTCTCCACTACCTTCAGTCTAACGGGTTTAAATGAAAGTTTTGCGGAAGAGATGACGATTCCGATAGACACTCCCTTTGTTGTCGGTGCAAGTGACGGAGTGTTGTCCAATTTAGGTGTAAACGCAATTGATCCAGGAGTTGTAGCCGTTACCATTGGAACGAGTGGAGCCATACGGGCTGTGACAAATAAACCAGTCACCGATCCAAAAGGAAGGATTTTCTGTTATGCACTGACCGAAAATCATTGGGTTATCGGGGGACCGGTTAATAATGGCGGCATGCTTTTTAGATGGGTTCGGGATCAACTTGGGTCCGCCGAAGTGGAAACCGCAAAACGTCTGGGGAAGGACCCTTATGAAGTGTTAACAGAGATTGCTTCACGCATCACACCTGGTTCGGACGGACTTTTATTTCATCCTTATTTTGCCGGAGAAAGGGCGCCAATTTGGGACGCGAATGCAAGAGGTTCGTTTTTCGGATTAGGATTGCATCATAAAAAAGAGCACTTAATTCGGGCTGTATTAGAAGGAGTTATTTTCAATTTGTATACAGTACTCTTGGCCTTAGAGGAATTAATCGGGGAACCGAAAAAAATTCAGGCCACTGGCGGATTTGCCCGGTCAGAGCTTTGGCGTCAAATGATGGCTGATATATTTAATCAAGAAGTAAGTATTCCTGAAAGCTTTGAAAGCTCATGTCTGGGTGCTGCCATATTAGGCTTATATAGTTTAGGAGAAGTAAATTCATTAAATGTGGTTTCAAAAATGGTCGGGGCAACAAATCATCATGAACCTGTTCCTGAAAATGTTGAAATTTATCAGGAATTAATCCCAATCTATATTCGCCTATCACGACTGTTAAAAGAAGAATACGCAAACATTTCAGCCTTCCAGAAAAAGTGGATTGGGTAATAATCAAACAAAAAAGGATGTCCATTTACTAGGACATCCTCAGGCTGTCGAAAAACTTTCGATAGCCTTTTATTTTTTTTTATATTCTTAAACAATTCACTGCGTTAATATATTTAATATTTTAATGGTTATAGGCTTTTCAACTAGTCTGTTGATTTGCGCTCCAGGCGCTTCGCTTCCCGCGGGCGTGCCGGGGAGCCTCCTCGACGCTGAAGCGTCTGCGGGGTCTCCCCAGCCCCGTACTCCCGCAGGAGTCTTCGCGCCTTACGCTCCAATCAACAGGTGTTTTCAATAAGAACATCAAATCACAGTAAATAATAAAGAATGTTTAAGCCAAAGAGTTTTTTCAAAGTTAATGTAAATTTGTTTCTATTGATGATTTTGTTCCAGATGACCACCTTCTTCGTTTTATCAAAAAATAAATTGACATCACGTTTCTTCTTGAAAAAGTGTGTTCCAATACATTAGGTTGATTTGCCCCCTGTTGATTGGAGCGGAGGGCACTCGACTCCTGCGGTATCGAGAGGTCACTGGAGACCCCGCAGGCGCAAAAGCGCCGAGGAGGCTCCAGGACCTCCCCGCGGAAAGCCAGTGCCCGGAGCGGAAATCAACAGGTCATTTAGCAGGTACGTTCAAATAAAAAATTGCCGAGAAAATTCCCTTTCTCGACAATCAAAGGATGTCCATCTTATTAGGACATCCTCTTTCTGTTATACCCATTTAATTTCCGTCAATAACTGCTGTCTGAATAGTTGAATGAAAAATTCATTGTAGAAGTCTTGTCTTACAATAATTTGATATTTATTATTTGGATGAATGTAAAAGTAGATATCTGAAATAACGTCATTTTCATCAAAAAACTCCCGAACTTTTTTTAGGTTTTTCTTTAGCTGACTGTCAAATAGAGTAATGGAGATTTCAATATCATCCCCGTTTACCGTTTCCGTTATCTCAAGTAATTGCTCATTATAATTATATTCAGTCTTCATTCCAATTCCTCCTATATTAAATATCTCAAGTAAATATAAATAGTACAGATTATGATAGAAAGAATCATTAATGGAAAAGCAATGATCAGAAATTTGCCAAAAGTTATGTTATATCCTTCTTTTGCTGCAAGACCAGCGACAATGACATTAGCACTGGCCCCTATTAAAGTTCCGTTTCCGCCTAAGCAGGCTCCAAGAGACAAGCTCCACCACAGCGGCTCTAAATTTTGGACACCGAGGTCACCCATATCTTTAATCATTGGAATCATCGTCGCCACAAATGGGATATTATCAATAAAGGCAGAGGCAATTGCACTCACCCAAAGAATTAAAATGGAAGTAGAGGTAACATCTCCTCCCGTTAAATGAACCGAATAATCCGCTAATAACGATATCACACCTGTCTCAATCAATCCGGATACAAGAACGAAAAGACCGATAAAGAAAAAGATGGTCGTCCATTCTACCTTGCCAAATGCTTTATCTAAGTAACTTTCCCCTGTTAATAAAAGTAAAAGAAAAGCTCCTGCTAAAGCTACTGTCGCAGATTCTATATGAAAAAGCTGATGCAGAAAGAATCCAAAAATGGTTAATGTTAGGGCAATTAACGACTTTATTAAAAGAGCTTTGTCTGTAATTTCTTCCTTTTCATCCAAATCCATCAGGTTCGATTTTAATTCAACAGACGTTTTAAGCTCCTTGCGGTAAATGAAAGCTAAAATTCCGATATTCACAAATAAAATGAAAAAAGTAATAGCTGTTAAATTGTTGATAAACGCCATAAATGTCAGCTCTTTTACAGCGCTTCCAAGCATAATATTCGGCGGGTCTCCAATCAGGGTCGAAGTTCCGCCAATATTGGAAGCGATTACTTCGGTGATCAAAAAAGGAATCGGATTTACCCGCAATTGTCTGGTGATACTGAAAGTTACAGGTACCATCAATAGAACGGTGGTAACGTTATCTAAAAAGGCTGAACCTAAAGCCGTAATGACCCCTAGGACAAGCAGTATTTTTAACGGGTCACCCTTTACTTTTTTTGCAGACCAAATCGCTATGTATTTAAAAAGTCCCGTTTCAGAGGTTATTGCGACAATAATCATCATCCCAGTTAGTAACCCGAGCGTATTAAAATCAATATGATGGAGGGCCTTTTCCTGACCGACGATTCCTAGAAGGATCATCATGATGGCGCCGGCCATTGCAATAATGGTTCGGTGAATTTTTTCTGTGACGATAAAGGCATATGTAATAAGAAATACGCCCAATGCAATGTATGCTTGTGTTGACATGTTTTTCCTCATCCCCCTTATTTTTATACGTGTTTAAAAAAATGCAAAAAGGAGCCTGCTTTGACAGACTCCACCAAAATTACACCATATATATTAACTTAATATTATTAAAATATAACTGGGATGTAAAGTAAGACCTTTTGGGAAGGCTGCTACAACCCTAATTTTCTAATAAAATCTACCGTTTCCTGATGCTCTGGTCTTATAATTTTATATAAATTTTTATCATTTTTTACAAGCGCCTTCCCATCCTCATTACTAATAGCCCTGGTGGTGGAGGTCCCTTTTAAAACCGTCCACTTCCCAGCTGTTTTCCTGATTTTTAAATCGATTATACCAAGACGGTTTCCGAAAGCACCAGCCATTACAACGGGTTTTCGATTGATAATGCCCATTTCTATATCTGTGTTGGGAAGGTGTTGAAATACAGGGCCAGGGAAAACACTGTGTGAGTGGCCGGCTAGTATAGCATCTATTTCCGGCAATTGTGTTAAATAATAGACAGCATTTTCTGTATCGGGATTATATGGCTCACTGCTGATACCAGTGTGAGCTAGGGCAATTATTATATCTGCTCCTTCGGCCTTAATAATCGGAATAAATTCCTTTGCTGCATCAACAATCGGTTTTGCATAGACCTTTCCCTCTAAATTTGCTTTATCCCATTTCATAATCTGGGTGGGCATGAAGGCGATAACCCCTACGTTCAATGAGTACTTATTTCCACTTTGGTCGACAACAGTCTTTTTTAAAATTGTATATGGTGTAAAATATGGCTTGTTGTTTTTTACCGAAAAAACATTCGCATTTAAAACAGGCATTTTGGCCCCTTTTATCGCTGAGTTTAAAAACTTTAGACCGTAATTAAATTCATGATTTCCAATGGCAACTGCGTCATAATCTAAATAATTAAAGGCACGGTAGACTGGATGCGTTTTACCTTTATTAATCCCCCTGATTCTTGCGAGATACTCACCAAGTGGATTGCCTTTTAGATGGTCCCCATCATCAAATAATAATGAATTTTTAACCTCGCCTCTTGCTTCTTGAATAAGGGTAGCGGTTTTAACAAGGCCAATCCTGTTATCCACTTTTGTTTGATAGTAATCATAATTGACCAATGAAGCATGTAAATCGGTTGTTTCTAAGATTCGCAAATCGATTATTCCGTTATTATTTTGGTTAACCTCTTCAGCATAAGTGCTTAAAGGGTAAATATAACAATAAAGAAGAATGAACGTGATTAGTAGGAAAGGAACCTTTTTTCTAGGCATATTGTACCTCCTGCATCATTTTTCTACTGTTATTATTTTGCCTAAAACGGTTGTTAATACCTTTTAAAGGGAGTAATGAAAATGGACAGAAATTTGTCAAAAACATTTGAATAAAAAACGAATTAAAGAGATTTCAAACATTAGGGAAGTGAAAATGATTTATAATGAAGTCATAAAAAAGTGGAGGTAAGAAAAAATGAACATTACAACCATTATTGAATTAGAAAACCAGGAAGTCGAAAATATCACAGGTGCAAAATTAGTGTTTACTCAAGAACAAATTGATGAAAATATTATCGAAACATGTGTAGATTACTTACAAATGGAGGATTCAGAAGGAACGATTACCACAGAAGAGGCGATGAAGCAAGTATTTGAACAATTGCAGCAAAGGGGAGTCATTCCAGTAAATGTTGAGGATTTTTCATATGAAATGCCATCCTGTGAACGTTTAAAAAGAAAAACTGATAGTGAGACAGATTTACCACAAAAAGTTATCCTTTCATTTATGTCCTAAATGAAGTCCTAGATAAATGGGGAAAAGCCAACCTTGAAAAGTCAGGCTGGCTTTTTTCGTTTCTCCAATTGATTTTTGTTTTTGATTCCAAAGAACCACCAGTTCCAGTCACCGAGAAGCTTCATTAAGGCCGGAACAAGAACCATCCTGACAATGGTCGCATCGATAAAAATGGCTGTAGCAATTCCAACACCCAATTGCTTGATTGGCATGACTCCTGTAAAGGCGAAGGCACCAGTTACAACAATCATGATAGCCGCTGCTGACGTAATAATCTTGCTTGTATAGGTTAAGCCATAGATTGTCGCCTCGCTGTTATTACCTGTTTCTAGATAAAACTCCTGAATTCTCGAGATAAGAAAGACCTCATAATCCATCGAAAGCCCAAAGACAAGAGTAAAAACAAATACTGGCAATATTAAGGCAATATTTGCAGGTGTCATACCTAAATGGCCTTCTTGAAATATCCAAACGACAATGCCAAAGGTGCAGCCAAGGCTTAATATATTCATTAAGATTGCTTTTATTGGAATAAGAATTGATCGAAATGCCGCCATCAAAATCACAAGTGTGGAAATAACAATTAAAAGTAATCCATAAGGTGCTTTTTTATAAATTTCCGTAAAAATTTCTTGTTCAAATTTTATTGGTCCTCCAAAAGAAGCTTTCAAGCCTAAATCTTTTGTTGACCATTTTTCAACCCAAGCTCGCGCTTTAGAAGAATGCTCACTTGTTTTTAAATAAACCTCAAAAAGCATCTTATTATCTTTTATAAAATAGTCTATTATCGGTGCAACTTTAGATTTGTCCCCAGTGGTTAAAAACTGAAGGAGCTGGTCTGAATCGTTTATTCCTGTTACTGAAAAAGGTGAATTAACAGTATTAACAAGAGGATCCTCCTCAAGTCGATTTATTATATGACCAATTTTATTAAAATTGTTTTTTTCAAAGATTTTTCCTTTCGTGGTTAAGACGATGGTTACTTTTTTCTCGTCTCGTTTCTCCTTAGCGATAAATTGATGCTTGAAGGTTTCTAATGCTACTCTTGAAGGATATTTCGCCGGCAATGAATCTGTCCCAGGGATGGTTAAGATCATCTGTTTAACTGGAATAAGGCCGGCAAGAAGAATTGAAAATGCTGTAATCGACATGAGAACAGGACGCCGCATCACAAATTTAGCGAACTTATACCATAAACTAGTTTGTTTATCTGTAACAGGCAGTAAACTTAATTTATTTACCTTTTTCCCTAGTATAGACAAAATGGCAGGGAGAAAGGTTAAAGCGCACAGAGCAGATAAAAATACAACCGTCATTCCGCCCAAGGCAACATTTTGAAAAATATCTATCTTGATAAACCAAAGCCCTGATAAACCAATAAACACACAAAGTCCTGAAAAGATAATCGAACGGCCGGCGGTTTCCACTGTTATCTCAATTGCTTCTTGAATTGGTTTCGTATCGATTTCCTCTTTAAAGCGGTTTATAAATAATAATGCAAAATCAATGCTTAAAGCAAGACCAATCATCGGGACAATATTTAAAATAAAAATAGTTAAATCAGCACCATAGCTAAAAAAGTAAACAGTTCCCATAGTTGTTAAGATGGAAACCACGCCAATAACAAGCGGGAGTGAGGCAGCCACAATACCGCCAAAAGCTAGAATAAGTACAATGAGAGCAATTGGCAGGCCAATCATTTCAGCTTTTGCGAGATCTTCCTGGCTAGCGGCATTTAAGTCTTTGACGATTACGGGTTCACCGGTTATGGTAACCTTTAAGCCGTTTTTATTTTTTAGGAACTTTTTTAATTCATCAATCTCAGTACCAAGGCTTTCGGGTTTTTTATTAAAAGTGAGCAGCCCATAGGCATAGTTTCCCTTTAGCATCCCATCACGCTCAAAAGGAGTTGTAGCCTTATGTGCACCATCAAAATTTCTCAATTTATCAAATGTATTTTGAATAAAGTCATGAAATTTCTTTTCACTTATTTGTTTTTCTTTTTCAAAAACTAAAATAAGCGATGATTTGGGCTGACCAAAGTCCTGCTCTAAAATCCTCCTTGTTTCACTGTATTCCCCTTTAAATTCAAAGCCGTTTCCACTTAAAACTGATGGCAGTTGTAATGCAAAAAATCCAAAAAAGATAATGATTGCTATCCATAGTCCTAAAATCAATTTTCGCATTTGGTAAATGTATCCGCCAAATTTTTTCATCGTTTCACTCCCTATTCGCAGGAAAACAGTTGGTTAATAAATTTTCCCCTTATATCAATTTGAAAATTCACTGTTTAAATTAACTCCTATGCCGTTAATAATTAGAATATGTTCATATCGATTTTTACAAATGTAAAATTATTATGACTATGCTCGTTTTTTTGATACAATATAGAAAAAATCTTTTTAGGTGGGACCTATGGATCGAGAAAAATTAAGTAAGGTGATTGAAGCAGCCAAGTTATATTATTTACTGGATTATAATCAAAATGAGATAGCCAAAGTTTTAGGGGTCTCCCGCCCGACAGTATCCAGGTTATTACAACAAGCAAAAAGTGATGGTATCGTTCAGATCAGCATCATGGACCCTACAGAAAATGTTGAAAATTTGTCACATCAATTAGAAGAAAAATTTAATTTGAAAAAAGCCATTGTCGCATCGATTCCGCAATATGAAAACCACATCATTAAAAACTATCTTGGCGAAAAAGCAGCCCAATTTCTTGATGAAATTGTGAAGGATAATGACATTATCGGTGTAACATGGGGAACAACCCTTTACCATATCGCAATAGAGCTGAAACAGAAGTTTGTTAAAGATGTAAAAGTTGTTCAGCTAAAAGGCGGAGTCAGCCATGCCGAAACGAATACGTATGCCTCAGAAATTTTATATCTTTTTGGTAAAGCCTATAATACGACGCCGCACAACCTTCCACTTCCTGCTATTGTGGATCATGTGGTGGTAAGGCAGGCAATGGAGGCAGATCGGCATATTCGTAAAATTCTTGAACTTGGCAGGCAGGCGAACATTGCCCTGTTTACCATTGGCCCAATAAAAACTGATTCATTACTATTTCAGTTGGGCTATTTTACCGACAGTGACTTGGAATCATTGTATGGAACTGCAGTCGGCGATATTTGCTCTCGTTTCTTCGATAATGATGGGAGGATCTGCAACGAAAGCCTGAATCAAAGAACCTTAGGAGTCAATTTAAATGATCTAAGGGCGAAAGAGCATTCTATTCTTGTCGCTGGTGGGCCAAACAAAATTGATGGTATATACGGTGCTTTAAAAGGCGGTTATGCAAATGTTCTTGTAACTGATCAATTTACGGCTCAATTTTTACTTGATAAAAAGGAATAATAGCTCAAAGAAAACAGCCTTGGAGCTGTTTTTTTGTCTTTTATGTGAATATACATAAATAAAATTTACATTTGTTCATAAAAGTATTTACAAATGTTCAGTGTCTTTGCTATAGTAACAGTGTGATAATTAAACCTTTAATATTTAAATATAAATGTCTTTAAAAATCGAGGAGGAATTCCAATCATGACTCAAAATATTGTAAATATGATTGATCATACATTATTAAAAGCAGACGCTACGAAAGAAGAAATCATACTATTAGCAGAAGAAGCTAAAAAGTATTCTTTTGCTTCAGTTTGTGTCAATCCTACTTGGGTAAGTACGGCAGCTAAAATTCTTGCGGATAAACCTGAAGTGAAGGTATGTACCGTTATCGGTTTCCCGCTTGGAGCTTCAACACCTGAGACAAAAGCATTTGAAACCTTAAATGCCATTGAAAACGGCGCAGATGAAATTGATATGGTCATAAATATTGCAGCTCTTAAAGATAAACAAGATGTTTTAGTGGAAAAAGATATTCGTGCAGTTGTAGAAGCTGCAAAAGGAAAAGCTTTAGTTAAAGTTATTATTGAGACATGTTTATTAACGAATGAGGAAAAAATAAGAGCATGTGAAATATCCGTTAAAGCAGGTGCAGACTTTGTTAAAACATCTACTGGTTTTTCAACAGGAGGCGCAACGGTTGAGGATATTCGCTTAATGCGTGAAACAGTTGGTCCTGAAATTGGTGTAAAAGCTTCCGGCGGAGTTCGCAGCCGTGAAGATGCACTGGCAATGGTGGAGGCAGGAGCTACTCGTATTGGCGCAAGTTCTGGAGTATCAATTGCCAAAGGTGAACTTTCTTATAGTAATTACTAATAATTAATGTGAGGGCATAAAAACATGAGAGATGTATTAATGGCGTTAATAGCTGGCTTAGTTGTTGGAATGCTGTTTAAGTTTTTAAAACTGCCATTACCCGCACCCCCAGTATTCTCCGCAGTCGTTGGTGTTTTCGGCGTATACTTTGGCGGTGTAATACTTGAATGGATTACTAAATTAGTTCAACATTAATATTCCACGGCGGAGAGTGAGAAGGATGGAAGAAAAAGATTTAATGCTCGAGGCGAATAAAGCGAGAGAGTTTGCTTATGTTCCCTATTCAAAGTTTAAAGTTGGCGCAGCCCTTTTATCCAGCGATGGTCAAGTCTTTCATGGCTGCAACATTGAAAATGCCGCTTATGGTATGACCAACTGTGCAGAGAGGACCGCATTATTTAAGGCCTATTCAGAAGGGATAACTAACTTTTCTTCGCTTGTAGTTGTAGCCGATACAGAGCGGCCTGTTCCTCCATGCGGCGCCTGCCGTCAGGTGATTTCTGAGCTTTGTGATCAAGATATGGAAGTGGTTCTTACCAATCTAAAGGGTGATATTCAAAGAATTCTTGTAAAAGATCTTCTTCCAGGTGCTTTTTCGCCGAAGGATTTAAATAAATAATTTTTCGAAAGAAGCTTTTAGGTCTATCTAAAAGCTTCTTTTTTTGGTTAATCTTTCAATAATCATCCATAATAAAAATAGACAAAAGGATAAAGGATGATACCATGATTTATATCTATAATGATTATGGTGGCACACATACAACTTCTTTAGCAGCTGCATATCATTTAAAACAATTGCCGCAATCGGAACAGAAATTGACGACCGAAGAAATATTAAATGTGAAATATTTCAATAAATTAACGAAACAGGATTTTGGCAAGCTTATTTTTCACGGGGTGGATGAAGAAGGTCATTCTGTGTACACAATTGGACGGAAAAGAAATAAATATGTAGTTCCGGCATTAAAAGAAATGAGTTTATTGCTGCAAGAAAAATTTAAGTTTGATGAAAAAATTGTGTTTTCCAATACATCCCCAACAGTACCATTTTTAATGTCAATGGGTGGATTTTTTTCGAGAGGTTTAAAAATTGATGTTATCGGAGTGCCTTTATTAGTAAAAGGGGCAAAAAGATGCTGTGACAATATTTATCGCTTAGTAGAAAATACAAAAGAAGTTGGGAGAACAACGTTTGCAGAAAATGTCATCATATTAGAAAATGAAATGTACAAGTAACAAGAATAGGGTGTGGAGAGCATGAATAAAAAGATAGGATTTATTGGAGCGGGGAAAATGGCGCAGGCCATGCTGGAGGGAATCGTAAAATCAGAAGTGATCTCACGTGAAAACATCATGGCAAGTTCAGCAACAAAAAATACAATTGATAAAATTGCTGAGATTTTCCGGATTAGGACATCTTTACATAATATTGAAGTTGCAAGGTTTGCAGATATTCTTATCCTCGCTGTCAAGCCAGAACTTCATACTTCCGTAATTGAGGAAATTAAGCATGAAATTAAACAAGATACAATTATTGTAACGATTGCAGCGGGTATTACTTTACTTGATCTTGAACATGCCTTTGGCCAGAAAGTTAAAGCAGTTCGGACCATGCCAAATACACCTTCCCTAGTAGGAGAAGGAATGAGTGTCATTTGTCCCAATGACCGTCTTAGTCAAGAAGAATTAATGGAAGTTGAGCACGTGTTCAAGACATTTGGAAAAACTGAGCGACTCGAGGAAAAATGGATGGATGCAGTGCCAGCCATTAGTGGCTCATCCCCTGCTTATGTTTATATGCTAATTGAAGCCATGGCAGATGGCGGAGTTCAACAAGGAATCCCAAGGGACAAGTCCTATCGACTTGCAGCTCAGGCCATTCTAGGCGCAGCCAAAATGGTTCTGGAAACTGGTGTTCATCCTGGCGAGCTTAAGGATAATGTGTGTACTCCTGGGGGGGCAACCATTGAAGCTGTGGCTGCTCTTGAGAAAAAGCAATTTCGCGGAGCAATCCTAACTGCGATGGAGAGCTGTACGGATAAGGTAAAAAAGTTAAGGTGATTTCACTTTGGATCCATTTATGGGTCCTTTTTTTATAAAATTGGAAAAAATAAAACGAAAGGAGCTGCTTATCCAAATATGAAGGGTGAAAAAAATGGAACAAATAATTAGGTATGTATCAGAATTTGTGTTTTGGTATCCATTATTAATGTCTTTGGTTTGGATAGCTGGTACTCACTTATTTTTTAATTATCGTGAACAAGAAGACCTTATTAATTTTGATCAAATTGAATGGCCGTTAATTAGTATTTTAGTACCATGTTTTAACGAAGAGGAAACTGTTGAAGAAACCATTCATTATTTGTCTCATATCAATTATCCGAAAAAGGAAATTATTGCCGTGAATGATGGGAGTACTGATAACACCTTTACTATCCTTCGGAGTCTTGTAGATCGTTATTCTGATCTAAAAGTGATTGATTGTAAAGAAAATAGGGGAAAAGCAAATGCTTTACACATTGCCTGTCATGCATCTAACGGGGAGTTCTTAGTCTGTGTTGACTCTGATGCCATTTTAGATCCATACGCAGCACACTATCTCATCTACCACTTCCTTCATAAGGGGGAAAGACTAGGAGCGGTGACAGGAAATCCAAGAATTCGAAATCGTGATACATTAATAAGTCGTTTACAGATTGTAGAATACGCGTCGATCATAGGAGCGATCAAAAGAACTCAAAGAATAATAGGTAAAATTATGACCGTTTCGGGTGTAGTTGTAGCCTTTCGAAAAAGGGCACTAGTTGATGTTGGTTTATGGGATCGGGATATGATCACAGAGGACATATCTGTTTCTTGGAAATTGCAGCAACGATTTTGGGACATTCGATATGAACCACGTGCATTGTGCTGGATGCTTGTTCCGGAAACGATAAGTGGCATATGGAAACAAAGAATTCGCTGGGCTCAAGGTGGACAAGAAGTGATGATGAAATACTGGAAGATTTTATTAGACTGGCGGCAAAGAAGGATTTGGCCAGTTTATCTTGAACAATGGGTTAGTTTAATTTGGTCCTTTTCATGGGTATTTGTCACCCTTTATTATTTTTTTTCAGTCTCTACGATTCAACAGCTTTTTATATGGATAACTTTTTCGTCCTTCGCCCTTGTATTTATGAGCCTAATCCAACTTTGGGCCTCGATAAAAGTCGATTCAAAGTATGACAATATAACAAAGTATTACTTATGGGCTGCATGGTATCCAGTCATCTATTGGATTCTAAATGCATTTATCGTCATGTTTGCTCTCCCTAAAGCAATTAAATCAAGAATGAAGGGTGGTTATGCTACATGGGTAAGTCCAGACAGAGGGAATCGAAAAACGAGATAATTATCCGCACAAAGATCAATTGGTTTAGGGAAATCATTATATCGTTCTTTTCAATCTTTGTTTGGATTTATTGCTTAGGGGTTTTGCTTTTTTTTATAGGTGCATTATTTGATTATAATGATCAATATCTAGGTCTCATAAGAATTGCATTTAAGATGACAAATAGCGATATTCGTTCTTTTTTATTAATGGTTTTCTGTCTTTTGCTTTTTTTTTATATCGGACTATGGAGTTGGAAAAATTATAATTTGAAAAGGTTTGGTCCATTAAAAAGGAGATCAATGCCAAATAATACGACAAAAGAAGATTTATTACGCCTTAAGCTAATGAGCGAGGAAGATTTTCAATCCTTGCATCAATCAAGGGTAGTAGTATTTGAGAAAAACCCCATAAAAGATATTTGAAACTAGGTGGCAGCATTGAAAAAGTATTTTTATGGCATTTGTATCGTTTTAATAGTTATTACTGGGGGCTGCAATCTCTATTTACATGCGGATTTTTCTAAATCAGCGATGAGTTTTCCAGAAGAACTTGACCAAAAGGGATGTCTTGGTTTAACTTACCATCGTGTACGCAAACACAATTTTTTTAATAAAACAGTTGAATTCCTAACAGGGACAGATGAATTAACCGTTTATAATGTGTATGAGGATGTTTTTAAAAAACAAATAAAGATTTTAAAAAAACAAAAAGCAGTATTTTTAAATCCAGATGAAATAAGAAAAGCTCAGGAAACGGGGAAGTTTCCTGAAAAATGTGTTTGGGTTTCCTTTGATGATATTGACATTTCAATGTATGAGAATGCATTTCCGATTTTGAAAGAAAATGATATACCCTTTACTTTGTTTGTGATTGCTGGACATGTTGGAAGGGATTTTGACAATTTACAACTTACTTCATGGGATCAACTCCAAGAGATGGTTAATAGCGGACTAGCTACGGTGGGATCGCATACTTTTGATATGCATAAATTAGTTGGTGAGAAACCAATCTTTTTCGTGGAAAGTAATCTCCATGCATTTGAGAATGATCTTTTGCTTAGTAAAAAGACGATAGAGAAAAATTTAGGAGTGCAGGTAGAAGATTTTGCCTACCCTTATGGAAATGGAAAAGATGAATTAGCTGCTGTGATTCAGAGAAGTGGATTTAAAAGTGCATCTATTCTTGCACCTAGATCAATTACTCTTAACAACGATGCATACTGGATGAATCGCATTCTTGTGAATGATGAAGTTTTTAAGAAAATCGTGACTAAATGGATTGATTAAAACTAAACCACCAGCA
The DNA here is from genome assembly GCF_030403775.1 of Paenibacillus sp. BSR1-1. GTDB lineage: Bacteria > Bacillota > Bacilli > Bacillales > Cytobacillaceae > Neobacillus. The sequence goes on along the minus strand of NZ_JAQMWQ010000019.1, from coordinate 41,039 downwards.
AAAATTGCTGGTGGTTTTCTAATGTGTTTCCGGTCTCCTTGCCACAGTTACAGTTGTCATGAGTCCAACACAAATTATTGTCAAAAGGGAATAAAAAAACTTTTCCAATCCAACTACTTGAATGCCGCTTGTTATAATCAGCCCGTCAATTATGAAAATGATAATTCCTATATTAATGGAAGTAAATTTAGTTAACAGCTGGGCTAATAAATCTGTCCCGCCCGTACTTGTTTCATAGCGAAGCATGACGCCGATGCCAATCCCAACAAGCAAGCCTCCAATGACTGTACTTGGTAAAATGCCCAGATTGATTCTTCCATTAATAAAGGAAAAAAGATCAATACAAAAGGATGAAATAATTAAACCATGAAGGCTATAGAAGAAATAACGCCTTTCAAAAAACCAGGCTAAAACATAAAGGGGAAGGCTTAGAATAATGATGCTAAGTCCAGTGGGCCAGCCATAAAAATAATGAATGATTAATCCTAAACCAATTACACCCCCATCCAGCAAGTGATAGGGGACTAAAAAACCGTTTACGCCTAAACTTAATAAAATTGAACCAATCATCATTGCGAATATTTTTTCAAACATAATTTTCACCTCAAAACTTGTCCTCTTATATTTAAGTTATGAAGCGTGCCTTCATTTAGAAGTGAACAAATAAAAAAAGAGGAGGAAACAAAAGTTTCTTCCTCTTTTTATCACTGTTAAAAAACAAGATTTAAAATAAAGTAGCAGATTCCTGCTAATACCGCAGTAATTGGCAATGTAATAACCCAAGTGATAATCATTCGCTGGGCAGTACCCCATTTAACCCCTTTTAGACGGTGAGCAGAACCAACCCCAAGGATTCCTGAAGAAATTACGTGGGTTGTACTAACTGGTAAATGGACGTAAGTAGCACCAAAAATGATTGCAGCTCCAGTTATATCCGCGGCGACACCGTTAATAGGCCTTATTTTCATGATTTTTCCGCCAACGGTTTTAATGATTTTCCAGCCGCCGATGGAGGTCCCAAGTCCCATGGCAATTGCACAGGAAGCTTGAACCCAAAAAGGAACCTCATCGCTTTGAATTGTACCTGAAGTAAGAAGGGCCATTGTGATAATCCCCATCGATTTTTGTGCATCGTTCGTTCCATGTGAATAGGACTGTAAAGCAGCTGTAGCTATTTGGATATAACGAAAGTTTCGATTGGTTTTTGTTAAATTGAAATTCTTAAAAACAATTTTAAAAATACTATAAATAATGAAACCGACGGCAAACGCTAAAATAGGAGAAATAATTAGTGCTTCGAGAATCTTTAAAAACCCGCCATAGTTAAGTGAATTAAATCCTTCTGCTACAACCGCTGCACCGGCAATGGAACCGATAATCGCGTGGGAGGAACTGCTTGGAATACCGTAATACCAAGTGATTAGATTCCATGCGATGGCAGCAATTAAGGCAGCTAATATTACAACAGTACCATTGCTTAAGCTGAATGGATCAACAATATCCTTCGATACTGTTTTAGCTACACCGGTAAATGTCATCGCCCCAACAAAGTTCATTACCGCAGCCAAAATGATGGCATGACGGGGCTTTAACGCTTTTGTAGAAACAGATGTTGCAATTGCATTTGCGGTATCATGGAATCCATTAATAAAGTCAAATGCAAGGGCACCAATTACAATTAATATAATTAGAGTCATAGTTAAGCTCCTTATGCATTTTTCATAATAATGGTTTCAAGAGTATTGGCAACTGATTGACAGTAGTCAGCAATGTCCTCTAGATTTTCATAAATTTCTTTGTATTGAATAATGCGGATTGGGTCCTTTTCAACAGTAAATAAATTTTTGATGGATTGTCTTAAGATATTATCGCATTTTGATTCAAAATCTTTTATTTTGATGGCGTGCTCTCTAATTTGAGTAAGCTTCTTATTGGAAAGAAGTACAACGGCTTTATCGATTTCATGAACACTTCCCTGAATAGCTTCTACAAACTTAACCATAAAATCATCAGCACTAGTAATAGAATACATTTCAAATAACGCTGAACATCCTTCAAGTCCATCTAGGACATCATCCATACTCATGGCAAGATGCAGAATGTCTTCTCGTTCAATTGGAGTGATAAAGGCGTCATTTAATTCTTTAATCACTTCATGAACGTAGGAATCTCCTTTTGTTTCAAGCTCTTTCATTTTTTCAGAGAAAATTTTTAAATCACTCACGTTTTTTAATTTGTATTCTGTAAAGAAATTGGCACTTTCCTTTAAGTTAGCGGAAATATTATTTAATAAAACCGAGAACTTATCATTTTTTTTGAATGCCATGTAATTACCTCCAATATTCATATGAAAAGTTTGTATACTTACCGAAAATTATTTTATCGGAAAGTTGTCGAAAAAAGAAACATATCTTAACGAAATTTACAAAAACTTAACATTAGAATTTTCTGAATAATAATACTTCATGTTAAATAGTACTTTTTTACTTTTTCCATAGTATTGTTTCATTATGTATGAAGTTGACTAATTTAGATGCGGGTAGTATGATTATCTTGAATTAAAGATATTTGATTTTGAGATTGTGAAGTACAAAAAATTATTATAAAACAATTGAGGTGAAAGCTAATGATAAACATTTATAAAGCTGAGAATAGATACACTGCCGACCATGGCTGGTTAAAAAGTAATTTTAGTTTTTCTTTTGCTGAATACTATGATCCAGCTAACATGCATTTTGGACCAATGCGCGTTTTAAATGATGATGTTGTCCAGCCCTTAAGAGGTTTCGGGGCACACCCGCATCGTGAAATGGAAATCGTATCCATAGTTTTAAAGGGAAAATTAAAGCATGAAGATAGTACCGGACGAAGTGCTGTGACGACCTTTGGCGGGGTTCAAAGGATGTCAGCAGGAACTGGGGTCATTCATTCTGAGGTAAATCCTTCAGCTGCAGAAGAAGTAAACTTCTTACAATTATGGTTTATGCCTGAGCAAAATGGACTTTCACCATCCTATGAGAAAACAGAATTTGATGTAAAGCAAATGAAGAATAAGCTGTTACCAATTGTAGCGAAAAATGGTGCAGGTGAAAAAGTAGCTGCTATCCATCAGGATTTAACCATTTATTTGTCTGATTTAGATGAGGGCAGTGAGTTGACTTTTCAACAAGAAAAAAATCGGCGGATTTTCTTCTTTGTGATTGAGGGAGATGTAGAACTAAACCAAGATTATAAGTTGAATAAGCGTGATTCTGCTCGGATAAAAGATATTAATGAAATACAGATAAAGGCTGCTAATAAAAGCAGATTAATGCTGATTGATTTACCATAATCTAGACCGGATTCATTGAATCCGGTTTTTATTCTTTCTATGAGTAATAAAATAAAAATTGGGTAATTTATAGGTACAGGCAGGAAGAATTCAATTTCTTCACCCACTGCCTGAAATGCAGGCTCAGACGCTTAAAAAAAGGTGAAAACTAAAAAGGAGTGTTCGTAATGGGCTTTATTTGGTCATTAATCGTTGGTGGTATTATTGGATGGTTAGCAGGTCTAATCGTTGGAAGAAATATTCCTGGTGGCATTATTGGTAATATAATTGCAGGATTTGTTGGCGCATGGCTTGGAACAATGATTTTAGGAAACTGGGGTCCGCGTGTTGCCGATTTTGCCATCATCCCGGCGATAATTGGTGCTGCTGTGCTTGTTCTCCTGCTAAGCTTCATCATGAGGGCATTTAGACGAGCCGATTAAGAAATAAAAGCCTCCCAATATGGGAGGCTTTATCTATTTATATCGAATATACATCAATGTCATCAAAAATAGCTGGAGTATCGATAAAAGGTGCGTGACAGCTGATTTTTTCTTGTGTAAACGGATGGACAAATTCAAGCTTAGCGGCATGAAGGGCCTGCCTGTTTACAATCGGTTTACCTCCGTACAAAATATCTCCAACTAAAGGATGGCCGAGGTGACTTAAGTGAACGCGGATTTGATGTGTTCTCCCCGTTTCCAGCCAGCATTTTACATATGACAGCTTCCGTACTTTAACTTCTTTTAATACTTGATAATGGGTAATAGCTGCCTGGCCAGAAGGAGAAACTCTTTTTTTCGTTGCATGATGGCGATCACGCCCTATTGGAGCATTAATGGTCCCTTTTTTTCTCTGTAATAAGCCATGAACCATTGCAAGGTAGGTTCTCTTTATTTGACGCTCTTCCAGCATTCTATCTAAGATAACACCAGCTAAAACGTGCTTCGCAAACAAGATTGCTCCTGAGGTATCCCGGTCTAGGCGGTGGATTTGGCGGACGTTTTTCATTTCACCTTTTGACAATAAATAAAAAGAGGCGGCATTGATTAAAGTGTTTGCTTCCGTATTTGTATCATTTGGATGAGTATTCATAAACGGCGGCTTATTGATAACAAGAAAATGATCATCCTCAAACAAAACATCGATTTCATGGTAATATGGCGTGACCTGAATATCTTCTTCCTCAAAAATTTGAATTTGCAGTTTAATGCCTGCTGTTAGCGGCAAATTCCAATCTACTCGATTCCCTTCCAAGCGTACCTTTTCTTCCATCCTAAAAGAATGAATGACTTTTTTGGGAGCTTTCCAAGCATGGCGGAAAATTTCATCAGTTGTTTTGCCTTCCCACTCTTTTGGGATGATGATTTGCAGCCAATCTCCCTGTCGTATTGTATTTAGCATAAGTACTCCTTTACTTTCTATTAATTACCACACTTTATTCATTGGTTGTTATGTTATTCTTATCATATATATTACGATAGAATTATGCGATGGCAAAGGTGGGTTATAAGTGAAAATTGTTTTTGCCTCGACACCAAGTCAGGAGCAAGAAATTTGTGAACTTGTGAGGTATATTTACTCTAATATTTTTCCACTCTATTTTACTGATGAGGAAATTTTTCAGTTTGAACAGTTAAAAGTCTTGCATACATCAGGGAAGCATGTTGAAGATTTTAGTACCTTAAAGGATGCCTTTCAGGTCATGACAAGCATTCAAACGATTATTTCCATTCTTGAGGCGTCACCTCTTGATGAACAGTATGCTGCTTTATTTGATAAAAATGTTGCGAATCTGCAGGAATTTGGATTGTTTTTCCCATTTGAATTGGAACAGTTTATTGAAGCCAAGAGTTTGAAAAATACGATCCTTAGTATATACACGAAAGCAGATAACGAATTGCTCATATAAAAAGTAAAATGCCTGCATTTTTTGCAGGCATTTTACTTTGCATTTTTTTAATTTATTAAAATTATAAGGTACAATAATATTGAGTAATTTACATTTTTGCGAAAATTGTCGGATTTTTTATGCGATTTTTAAAGGAGTAACATGTTATAACTAAGAAAAAATAAAAACTTAGAATGAAACAGGAGGGCCCCTCATGGACTGGAAAGAAGTAGCAAATAGTTGGATTGAATTTAAGGATTTGGATGTTGAATTACATAATCAATTAGAAGAAATAAAGAAAGAAGAAAAACTACTTGAAGAGGCATTTTATAAGAATTTGGAATTTGGAACTGGCGGTATGCGCGGTGAATTAGGTGTTGGGACAAACCGTATGAACATCTATACGGTCCGAAAGGCTTCTGCCGGACTAGCTGCATACATAGAAGAACATGGCGTAGAAGCAAAACAACGCGGAGTTGTGATTGCCTTTGATTCACGTCACAAATCACCGGAATTCGCAATGGAGGCTGCCAAAACACTTGCCACCAAAGGAATTCAAACATATGTATTTGATGAATTAAGACCAACTCCTGAATTATCGTTTGCCTTAAGGTATTTAAATGCCTTTTCCGGAATTGTTATTACCGCTAGTCATAATCCTCCGGAATATAACGGATATAAAGTTTATGGTTCTGATGGCGGCCAGCTTCCTCCTGCTGATGCCGATATAGTAATCAGCCGGGTAAATGAACTTGAGAACGAATTATTAATCGAGGTCGACAGCGAGGAAAAGTTAAAAGCTGCGGGACTCATTAAAACCATTGGTCAAGAAGTGGACAAAGCTTACCTTGAAAACTTAAAAACAATTTCCGAGAATCCGCATCTTGCAGAAGAAACGGATCTTCATGTAGTATTTACACCATTACATGGAACGGCCAATAAACCGGTTCGTTCAGCGCTTGCTGCTTTAGGCTATAAGAATGTAACAGTGGTGAAGGAGCAAGAGCTTCCAGACCCTGAATTTTCAACAGTAAAAAGTCCAAACCCGGAAGAACATGCGGCCTTTGAATTAGCCATTCGTGATGGGAAACGAGTAGGGGCAGATCTTTTAATTGCGACGGATCCGGATGCAGATCGACTTGGCATTGCAGTCCTTAATCCTGAGGGCGAGTATGTTGTTTTAACTGGAAATCAAACAGGGGCTCTTTTACTTGATTATCTTTTAACGCAGAAAAAGGCAAAAGGAACTTTGCCTCAAAATGGAGTTGTGTTAAAAACGATCGTAACATCGGAATTAGGTCGAAAAATTGCTTCCGCTTTCCAATTAGAAACGATTGATGTATTAACAGGCTTTAAATTTATCGCAGAAAAAATAAAAGAGTATGAATCTACAGGTGAGCATACATACCTATTTGGTTATGAGGAATCATACGGATATCTCATTGGCGATTTTGCCCGTGACAAGGACGCAGTCCAAGCTGCACTTTTGGCAACAGAGGTTTGCGCATATTATAAAAAACAAGGAATGTCCCTCTATGAAGGAATGATTCAGGTTTTTGAAAAGTACGGTTATTATCAGGAAGGTCTACGCTCTTTAACGTTAAAAGGTAAAGAGGGAGCGGAACAAATTCAGCGCATTTTAGCCTCATTCCGGAACGATCCGCTTGAGAACCTTGGCTCATTGAAAACAGCAGTATCTGAGGATTATTTAACGGGACTTCGTGTAAGCGGAAATAAGGAAGAAAGAATTGAATTGCCAAAATCCAATGTATTAAAATATACTTTCGAAGACGGTTCTTGGGTATGTTTAAGACCTTCAGGTACTGAACCGAAAGTAAAATTCTATTTCGGAGTAAATAGTGAAAGTCTGAATAATAGTAAAGCGAAACTAGAAGCTATTGAGAAGGACTTTATGGACCTTGTAGATCAAAAAGTCAAGATGGTGAAAGAAATTTAATTATTTAACAGCATCCATGAATAACATCATGTAAGGAAGAATTAATACCATAGCATAAGTATAACCCCGAAAGGCTAAAGTGTCTTTCGGGGTTATTATTTTGAAAATGGTTACTGGATTGAAATCGAAGTGGTAAAGTGAAGCAAGTGCAGGAAGTATGACTTTACGTTACCGAAATTGTGGTGATGAAGAGGAAAGGGTAACGCAGAAGGAGTCTACGTGACCGAAAACGAGGCGGTGAAGAGAAAAGGGTAACGTAGAAGGGGGCTACGTGACCGAGAACGTGGTTGGAAAGAGGAAAGGGTAACGTAGAAAGGGTCTACGTGACCGAGAACGTGGTTGGAAAGAGGAAAGGGTAACGTAGAAAGGGTCTACGTTACCGGAATGATGCTGAAGAGGATATTACGGTTACGTAGATATAGTTTCATTGCCCGAAGCGACTAAAAAAGAGCTCGGACTGTAAATGAAAAGCCAATTCAATGCCCGAAGCGACTGAAAAAGGAACCCGGACAGTAAATGAAAGCCTAGCAAAAAAAACCATCCCGCTTTAAGCAGGATAGCTCACTCCAATATTATAAATATTTCCGATGTACACCTTTGCCGTCATAGGAAAACAGCATTTTTCTTTCCTCAATGATGGTTTCAATATGGACCGGTCTTCCCCAAAGCTGCTGAACGTATGGCAATACTTTTTCAAGATATTTCACATCTAATTCAACGCCTTCATACCAATGCTTTAAGTAAAGTTCACCATTTTTGAGGTAGTCCCCATCATTAACGGTAATGTACGGAAACCCTCCATTTACCCGCATATTGACTAATTGATCGCGGATATGCTCCCACTGCTTATCAACAACTTTATAATCCCGTCCTTGCTTTTGGAAGAGATACATATCCTCTCGCATGACAAGGTCTTTATTCAAATAATTTCGTAAGAAGGAAATATCTGATTCAACCTCACGAACTTCAAATATTTTATCACGCCCAGAACCTGGCTGTACTCCCCTAAGCTTCATTTCTTCTGTTGGATTATTGTAGCGCTCCTCGATATCTTCAAAAATTTTAATACCAAGATAATAAGGATTAATGCCTGTTTTTGAAGGCTGTACGACTCCAGCATTTAATTTGGCGAATTCAATGGCTTCCCCGCTTGTTAATTCCAATTCTCGTAATATCCGTTGATGCCAGAAGGATGCCCAGCCTTCGTTCATGATTTTTGTTTCCAGCTGCGGCCAGAAGTAGAGCATTTCTTCGCGCATCATCGTTAAAATATCCCGCTGCCAATCTTCTAGCTCTCTGCTGTAGGTTTCAATAAAAAGGAGCAAATCCTTTTCTGGCCTAGGTGGAAATTTCTTTTTCCTTGGCTGTGCAGGTTCCTGTTTTTCCTTTTCATCTAAACTCCATAGGTCATCGTAGGGAGTGATGATTGTGCTTTCCCCCGATTCTTCTTCTTGATCGCCAATTGACCAAGCAAGCTTTGGCCTCATCAACGAAGGATCAATATGCTCATCAATTGCCAATACTGCATCTAAAAATGTTTCTACCTCTTTTTTTCCGTATTGAATTTCATATTTATGAATTCGTTCGGCTGTAGCGGCCATACTTTCTACCATATCACGCTTCGTATTTTGAAAACGGACGTTGTTCTTAAAGAAATCACAATGGGCTAAAACGTGAGCAACGATTAACTTATTTTGAATCAAGGTATTAGAATCAAGTAAAAAGGCGTAGCATGGATTTGAATTAATAACCAGTTCGTAAATTTTACTCAAACCCAGGTCATAATGGAGTTTCATTTTGTGAAATTGCTTTCCAAAACTCCAGTGTGAAAACCGGGTTGGCATTCCATAGGCTCCAAAGGTATAAATAATTTCAGCAGGACAAATTTCATACCGCATTGGGTAAAAATCCAGCCCAAATCCTTTTGCAATCTCCGTAATTTCACTAATTGCATATTCTAGTGATTTGCGTTCTTCTCCATTCAATTGCCATTCCCCCCTTTTCCTCTTACCACAATGTATGAGGGTAAACAGGGAATGATGAGAAAGAAGCCAAAAAACAATAAGCAAGGCTGCTTATTGTTTTTGATTTTCCACGGTTATATTTAAAACCTTATTATTTGTAGCATCATGACTCACTCTTACAATCACAAAGAAGTTCTGGTTATTTTCTTGCACCTTAAAACGAAAACCATCCTCTACCTTTGCTGCATCAATTTTCTTCCTTCCCAAATATTCATAATCTTTAATTGGGGCTCCTGGAAAGTCTGCCTGTACAACTGTTATGGCAATCCTGCCAAATTTTTCATAGTCAGGCTTTTGTGCCTCTCCTTGCAGGTTAACATAGACTAAAAAACACAACATAATAAATAGGCCTGCTAAAAATTTTCTCAAGAAAATCCCTCCAAAAAAAAGCATTTGAAAATATTTTGCCCAAAATGTTCTGCATTATGTATTATTTGGAAATTTTTTTCGCTTCTTGGGCAAGCTTTAGTCCCACCAATCGATTTCGTTTCCACTCCTTTTTAAAAACAAGTAAAGGAGGGCTTGTCTCTCCAACAAGATAACTAATTTCAATCGTCATGGCGGGTTTGTGATAAGTGGTGATAAACCAGTCAGTGAATCCTCCTCCAACCGCATCATCAGGGGGGGTATTTAATTTATATCCTGTTATCTTCGCAATTTTTTTAGCGATTAATTTATCCCGGACAAGATTTTTTCCATTTTTATATTTCCAAAAAATTTCTTCTCCAGCCGTATGATAAGCAACCGCAATGGAAGGATTAATTTCTTTAATAAAATTGGTCAAGGCTATGACCTCTTTCGCTTGCAGCGGTTTTTTTCCTCTATAAAATTTATAAAATGGTTTGTTCGTTTTTGTATCTAGACTTTCCCATCCTGCGGGATATTGCCTGTTTAGGTCTATACCTACTCCATTTGCTTTCCATCTTTTATATCGCTTTGAATCATCATTCATATGGAATATTTGATCCTTTTGTTTCGCTGAAAATTGTTTAAAGTTGTGTTGTTGTATGGCAACACCATCTGGATTTAGCATGGGGACAAACCAAATCGAAATATCGTTTAAAATATTTTTGGAGCCTGTCGTTTCCAATGCATGATAATCATGGGCATAAGTCTCCAGCATTTTCATTAAAAGCATACTTGTCAGCCATTCACGACCATGATGGGAGCCAATTAAGACGATATTTTTTTCCCCGGAGCCAAGCTTAACCGCCAAAATATTTTGTCCAAAATGGGTCTTTCCGATTGTTTTTAATTCCATTTCTTCTTTATATTTTTCCTTCAATAGCTTAAGGTCATGTTCTAGGATTTCATAAGAATATGGTTTATTCGTTTTAACAATAGCGGCATTAGCTGTGGTTTGAAATGCATGGAAGAGTACTATTAGTAAACAAAGATATTTAATCATATAACCTCCCCAAAAGAATTTATACAGGTAAAAGTTGAAAAGGGCATAAGAATAGGATGTCCAACATTTTCTGTGAAAGTTCTTTTAAAAATGTCATACAATAAACTCAACTCCTAATAAGGAGGAGAGATAAAAAATGAATAAAGTGGATTATGACCGGGCGTTATATTATACGCATCGGTCAGAATGGGATAATTTACTGATTTTAATGGTTCGAACAAAAGATCAATTTTTATCCAAAAAGATTGAACAATTCCTGCATGCTTACAATTTTGAAAGTGACTACAGTGTTCTTGAAAAGAAACTATATAACCTGCTTCGTTACATCGACCATGCTAATGAAACTTTAGAAGCCGATCCTAATGAGATACCGATGTATAGTCTTTCCTAAAAAAACAAGTGGATACAGAATTGTGTGAGAAACTTCTTTACAACCGGACAAAGAATTCCACCAAAAAACACGGCTTTTTTCATAAGCCGTGTTTTAACTGTTTTTTATGACACCATTTCTTACTGCATAAAGAGCTGCCTGTGTTCGATCAGCGAGTTCTAGTTTAGCTAATATGCTGGAGACATGGGTTTTAACCGTTTTTTCAGTAATAAAGAGGGTTGCAGCAATGTCTTTATTGTTTTTTCCGCTGGCGATTTCTTTGAGTACTTCCAATTCTCTTCTTGTTAAATCTTCTAAAGACTTTTTTTCTTCATTATTCTTTGAAGAGAATTGAGTTAAAAGATGAGTTGTCGCTTTGGGATGTAATTGATTTTCGCCTTTCATTAAGTGTCTAATGGCTTTAACAAGTTCATCAGGCTCAATATCCTTTAGTTGATATCCAGATGCACCGGCTTCAATTGCTGGAATGACATGGTTTTGGTCAGAAAAACTGGTTAAGATCATGATATTCATATTCGGATACTTTTCTTTAATTTTTCGTGTTGCTTCAATTCCGTCCATTACTGGCATGACTAAATCCATTAAGACTACGTCTGGTAAAAGGGTGTCCGCCAGCTCGACAGCTTCTTTTCCATTTTTCGCTTCCCCGATGATTTCGATGTTCTCTTGTGTTTTTAAGAAAAATACCAAGCCTCTTCGGACAACATGGTGGTCATCAGCTATAAGTATTCGAATGGTACTCATTGTTCTTCTCCCCTTAGAAAGGTATATTAACTTTAATTATTGTCCCTTTATCTGTTTCACTTTTGATTTGAAAAGTCCCCCCTAATGCTTCAGTTCGGTCTTTCATACTTTTTAATCCGAGAGATGGGAGTTCTTTGGTTCCATCATAATGAAATCCGGTGCCGTGATCTTTAATCTCAAGGGAAATTTTATTTTCACTTGAATGGATAGAAAGATGAACAACCGTCTCCCCAGAATGTTTTTTACAATTTGCTAGAGCTTCCTGACCGATTCTCCATAATCCTTCCTCAATCGAACTTGGCAAATGGATAACACCATTCACATTTATGTTGACTTTTAATCCGAGCATGTCTCCGTAACTGCACAAAGCACTGACGATGCCCTTTTCTAGTCCCTTTGGACGCAGCTGCCAAATAAGCGCTCTCATTTCGTTCAAGGCTTCCTGAGCCAAATCTTGAATATAGCAAAAGGTTTCTTTAACTTCCTTATTCTTTGTCATTTCCATGCCGCCCCGTGCCGTCAGACTCAAGGAAAAGAGAAGCTGGTTGACGGAATCATGCAAATCTCTAGCAAGTCTGTTTCTTTCTGCCGTTAAAGCAATTTCTTGTTCTCGTTGTGTCAGGTTTATTCGTTTTAAGGCAGATCCAATTTGGAGGGCAATAGATTCTAATAACGCGAGCTCTTCATGGTTAAATCTTGTTTTATAGGGGGAACCAACATTTAAGAGGCCGAATTTTTCATTTCCCGCTTTTAATGGGACAGTGGCGTGGTGTGTTAATCCACACGTATCTCCAAGTCTTTGTTCAATGGCAGTTTCAAGCCTTTTACATTCGATGATGTTGGTAGCTTTATCTAAACGGCCATTATTGTAACGGTTAATACACCAGCAGTCCCCGCTGCACATTAGTGTATTTTGATTCTCAGTCAATGCCGGAGGGAGGTTTTCTTTCGCAGCAAGTTCAAATCGGCCTGTACGGTCAATCAGAAAAATCCAGCCTGTCCGTAAACCTGTTACATTAAGTAGTTTTTTAAGAACTTCTGTAAGGATAGACTGAATATCAGTGCCACGGTTAAGAAGTTCGGCAATTTCTTTCAATATTTTTAATTCAGAAAGATGGTTTTCGTTCATTTAAAAGGCCCCCAGAAAATTCTAACTCTTTCCATTATTATAACGTTTTTTATTCCAGCAAGCCTTAGAAAAAAGTACAGCTTTTTCTACGACTAAAGTCTGAAAAAGTTAGGTTAATCCTGAAAATAACAGAATGAACTTTTTACTATAAATATAGTGTCTATTTTGTTACAATTGAAAAAACCTCATTGACATTGAGAATCATTCTCTCTATAATGAAAAATGTAAATGATAATCATTATCAAACAGAAAAATATAAAACAAACCGGGGGAAAAAGGATGTCTATCAAATTTAAACTTCTTGCAGCAATGGCAGCACTTTCATTAGTACTTGGAGCATGCGGAAAAGCTGATGAAACCGAAACTAAACCAAAAGTAGAAAACAAGGAAAAATCAGCGGAGAAGGAAGAAGCTGAGAAAACAGAAGAAGTTGATTATGCGAAAGTCTTTGGCGAAGCCATCACTGAGCTTGATAAAGCCAAAGAAGGTAAAGATGTTGATTTTGCAAAAGTAACTGATTTATACAATAAAAATTTAAAACAGCTGGTTCAAAACCGTGATGCTGAATTTGAAGATACCCTTGATGAAAAAATCACTGCAGCATTAACTGCTGGTAAAGATGGTTCAATGGACAAAGTGGTTGTTAGACAGATTTTTGATAAATTAATGCAAAAAGTGTTCTATACATCTATTAAGCACGATTTTACTGAAGTAACAGAAAAATGGGGTAACACAGAGGAAGTAAATGGGGAACTTGAAGAAGCAAAAGGCTATTATGCTATTCTAAATTCTACGGTAGAAAAGCGCGATGCGGCTTATGGAACCAATCTTGTCAGCGTGATCGATGGCGGATTTAATGAAATCGAAACGGCGATTAAAAATAATGATCAATTAAGCTTTAACTTAGGCAAGCAAGTAGTTGATAAGACTCTAATGAAGACTTTCTATCTTGCAACTGGCGCTCTTCCAAATGGATATGCGACAAAAACAGCGGCTGAAGCAAAAGAAGATGCTGCAGCAGCAAAAGTTGAGCAGGCTGAAGGCTGGGCATTCTTTCAATCCTTATACAGCTATTTGAATAGCCATGCTGCAGAAGAAACTGCCTATATTGAAAAATCCTTTACACTTGAGTCTGATGTTAAAGCTCTAGATCCTGCAGCTGTTAACAAAGCGTTTGTCCGCGGATTTGCAAAAATTGCTATCTCTGAGTACAGTGAGAGTAAAGAGTTCTTAGAAAAAGGCGAGGATAAGGCAGCAGTTACTGGTTTAGAGGGAGCATTATTTATCGATATCATTGGCGAAGATATTAAAACGCTTTTAGGTGAAGAAGCTTATAAGACATTAAATGAAAAAGCCCAGAAATATGTCAATACTGCAAAAGCAAAAGATAAAGCAGCTGGTGATGCGCAATTAAACGACTTGATTTCTACTCTGAATACAATCGTAGAAAAAGCGAAATAATGCAGAGGAAAAACCTTGTTACAAACACAAGGTTTTTCCTATTTTCTCGAATTATGACTTAATAGAGGTGTATTAAATTGAAAGTTGTTGTAACGGGGGGAGCAGGATTTATCGGTTCTCATCTTTCCAGAAAGTTAATCCATGAGGGACATGAAGTAGTCATCATTGATGAACTTCACCCCTATTATTCAATCAATAGAAAAAACCGTCACCTTGAGTTTATCAAGGAGTCAGGAGAATTTCGCTTTTTCCAAAAAAGTCTTATACATAATGAAAAGGAAGTCAGAGATATTTTTTTATCCTTTCAGCCTGAAGCCGTCATCCATCTTGCTGCCATACCTGGAGTCCCTCATTCCATTGAAGTCCCGAATGAATATGTAGATTATGACATAAAAGCAACTATTAACGCTCTTCGGTTTGCTGGTGATTCTGATGCAAAACAATTTATTTTTGCCTCATCATCTTCCGTTTACGGAGAACAAAAAAACGTACCGCTTGAGGAGGAAATGGCAACAGGAAGGGTAGTCTCCCCATATGCGGCTGCCAAGTTCAGCGCTGAAGCCTTTTGTCATGCTTATGCTTCATTATTTCCTTATAAAGTCTCAATACTCCGTTTTTTTACCGTTTATGGACCTTGGGGAAGGCCTGATATGGCCATTACAAAGTTTATAAAAAAATTACTGGCGAAAGAGGAAATT
The DNA here is from genome assembly GCF_030403775.1 of Paenibacillus sp. BSR1-1. Classification (GTDB taxonomy): domain Bacteria; phylum Bacillota; class Bacilli; order Bacillales; family Cytobacillaceae; genus Neobacillus. The sequence continues at coordinate 26,026 of NZ_JAQMWQ010000019.1, read as the reverse complement.
ACTCTATTCGGTAAGGGAACTGCCAGGGATTATACATACATTGATGACTGTGTGAATGGAATTTTAAGTGCTTTCAATCAAAAAGTAAGGGTAGGGACCTATAATATCGGATCAGGCAGGCCCATTTACTTAGAGGAATTAGTGGATAAGCTTAGGGGCCATTTTCCTGAATTAAATGTTGGGCAGGGGGCTTTTCGTCAAGGTGATGTTCATTCGACATGGGCAGATATTAGAAAAGCAAAAGAGCAGCTTGGGTATTATCCTTCCGTTTCTTTTTCAGAAGGACTTGCCAATACAATCGAATGGGCGAAAAAACATGAAACGGAAATCTGTTAAAAGATACATCAGGTTGACAGGGGTCCTCTTAATAGGAGTATTTATCGTATTATCCATTCGTTATTTTCATCATGAAAATTTTTTAAAGGAAACTAAAGAGTTCTTTATTGACAACCCGATAATCCTTTTGATTGTTACAATTTCCTATTTGAGTTCTTTTATCCTGAGGGCTGAAGCTTGGCGATTATATTTAGGAAAAAACGTTAGGTTTTTCAGCTGTCTTCAGGGTGTACTTTTGAGTCTGTTTGTCAATCATATTACACCGATTAAAGTAGGAGATGCGATTCGAATCGGTGTTTTATCCTGGCGGGAAAAAAATATCAAGCCGGAAATATCTGCCCACTCGGTGATCGTTCTCAGGATATTGGATATGTTTTTTCTTTTGTTGTTTTCCTTTATTGGATTAATCGCCCTATCGAGGTCATTTACGTTCCGATATTCACTACCCATTGCACTTTTTTTACTTGTATTTGGTTTCATTGGATTCTTAATTCTTAATAAATTTCGCCCGCTGTTTCTGGAAAAGCATATTCTTTTATTAAGAACAAACTTAGCCGGCAGGAAGTTTTATTTAATTGTTTTACTTATTGCCTGTAGCTGGATTCTTGAAGGAGCTGTTATTTGGGGAGTTACATCCTCGCTAGGGAGCTGTTTGCCTATTTACAAAGCAATATGGGTCAATTCCATTACTGTAGGAGGTCAGGTTTTTCAAATTACGCCTGGCGGTATTTCTACCTATGAAGCCGTTATGACAGCCGCATTATCAAGTTTTCATTATCCGGTCAAGGATGGCTATATGGCAGCGCTTGTTAGCCATAGCTATAAATTTATTTTTTCCTATTTTGTTGGATTCCTGCTCTTAATCCATTCACCGAGAACAAAAATCAACCAAATTAGAGAAATTCTTTTAATGAGGAGAAGACCTGAATGAAAAAAGCATCAAAATTTGAAAAAACGGCAGCTAGGTGCTGGAACCTTTTAAATGAGGGAAAGCCGTTTACCCCTATTTTTACGGTTGGCACCATCGTCATTTATTCATTTTCCAAACTAAGTGACCCTTCATTTTTAGCGGATTTTTCTTTAGGGCTGCTTGCTATTATACCAATGCTGGTTATTTATTATTTATTCGACTATCCATTGTTCTTAAGAAATTATTTATGGATTCCATTTACCGCCTATCTTATTATCTGGAACAATGTTAATCTCGGTCTGCTTCTAACAGCAATCGGTTTATATTTCTTTTTTACCGTCTTTTTTTGGGGAACGTTTTACTATCATTTACGGATTGGAACGTCATGGCTAAATTTTACCCGGTTTTGGAAGCTGGTTTTAAAGAATAGTGATTCAACAAGTGGAAATGCCCAAGAACAATTACCTAAGTTTCTGCTTCTGCTGTCACTTTGGAATTTAGCAGCATCAGAACCGGATTGGTCTGGAAGAGACGTTGGATTATTGGTTCTTTTTTATGCTGGGATCTTATTATTTTCATGGATTCTCCATAAAAACCTATTTGACTGGAAACCAAAAGTGATTCCTACCTATACCTCCAATGTACAAGCGAGAGATTCTGCCATTAACGAAAAGGTTATCGTTATGGTTATTGACGGCATGAGGAAAGAACGGTTTGAAGAGGCCAATACCCCCTTTCTTGATTTTTTGAGAAAAAATGGCACAGACTATACCCGAATGGAAACAGTCTATCCGGCGAGAACGGTCGTTTGCTTTTCTTCCATGTTCACAGGAACCTATCCATTTGAACACGGAATTAAATCCAATATGGTGTGGAAGCTCGGGATTAAAGTAGAGAGTGTGTTCGATAGTCTAAGAAAAATAGGGAAAAAGGGATCATTATTAGCTGTTGCCCACCTCGTTGATTCATTTGGTAAGGATGTCGAGACCTATACGGCCGTAATGAATAATAGTATCGTCGACCGGAGCATTATTGAACGAGCAAAAAACATCATGGACGAGAAGAATCCAGACCTGCAGATTGTACAATTAATTAGTACAGATCAAACCGGACACAGCCGCGGCGTTTTATATGATGAATACATTCAAAAAATTGAAGAAGCTGATAGCCTGATTGAAGAGTATTTTAATTGGCTTAAAGAGAAAGGCAAGCTTGATAATTACACCTTTATTGTATGTGCCGATCATGGCCAGGCAGATGGTATCGGAGGCCATGGCCACTTGGATGAAGGTGAACGGTTTGTACCTTTCTTTATGTACGGCCCTGCGATTGAACAAGGAAAGAGTGTCGAGGAAAAGCATAGTTTAGTATCGATGGCATCGACTATCTCTTACTTATTAGGGGCTCCTTTCCCGGATAAATCCCGAGGTCCTGTTTTAATTGATGCAATTAGGAAGGAAGTAATTAAGGAATGAAGCAGCAAAAAGTCATTGTTTTTCTACCAGCCTTTAATGAGGAAGAATCAATCGTTGAGGTCATTCAGAAGATCCCAAGACATTTTAATCAAAATGTAAGTGTGGAAGTTATAGTCATCAATGATGGTTCGAGTGATCGAACTGAAGAGCTTTCTTGGGAAGCAGGTGCTGATTATGTTCACACCTTTCCAAAAAATAAAGGTTTAGGTGCAGCCGTCCGCAAAGGTCTAGAGTTATGTGTATCAAATGGTGCAGACATTGGTGTAATGATTGATGCAGATAATGAATATCCTGCTGAGCAAATTCCGGAATTAATTGAACCAATCTTATTAGGAACGCATGATTATGTGATGGGTTCCCGATTCCTTGGAACAATAAAGGGAATGAGATGGAACCGAAGACTCGGAAATTACTGTTTTACTTTTCTCCAGGCACTTCTGCTAAGAAAATGGATTTATGATGGTCAATCTGGTATGAGAGCTTTTTCCCGGCATGCGATGATTGAAGCAGAAATTATCCATGACTACAATTATGCCCAAGTAGTCACGCTTAATCTGATCCGTAAGGGCTTTCGGATGAAGGAAATCCCGATTCGTTATCAAGTGCGGAAAACAGGAGAATCCTTTATTAAGTTTAAGGCCTATATGACGTCTGTCTTACCAGCCATTTTAAAAGAAATGCGAAGACCTGTGAAAAAAGAAGATAGGATAAAACGGAAGGTGAATGGAAAGGTACATCCCTATATGAATAGCAACCAAGAACAATAAATAAGATAATTATGTTAATTATGTGACATTCTGTTTTGAGTCATTGACATCACGAATGATAATCATTATCATTATCAGTGTAGGAGGGAATTTGTAGATGAAAAAATTCTCAGTTTTATTTTTTATTATGGCAATCATATTGAACAGCTTCTCCATTACCGGGGCCCATGCTTATTCCTACGGGGATCCAAATGAAGAGAAGGTTGCTGAAGTATACAAGGAAATGGTCGTAAAGCTTGATGAGAACCCTCCCAATTTCACATCTGCGAAAAAGCTATTCGAAACCGTAAAAGAAGAAATTGACATGCATATGGGTCCTGAGCCTGCTAAATTAATTATTGGCAATCTCGATGCAAAAGATAAAGAAGCCGCCATTTCCAATATGGAAAAGTTGTTGGTTTTAAATATTGCCAGACGCTTGGAAAGCATTGAAAGCAATTTTAAAGAATATGACACAACCAAACGTCTGCTTGCCAAAGGATTTGCTACATACGATGCTTTATCTCCTAAGGTTGAGGCTGAAAATCCTGAGAATGATAAAAAGATTCGAGCGGATTTTGATCAATCACTCGAAGCATTGGGGAATCCAGGATTGTTTGGAGTAGGGAAGAAGGAAGCAAATTTAGATGCTTTTAAAGAAAATAAAGATGAAATCTTAAATAGTTTAAAAACAGAATTTAAATTAAAAAGCCTTGAGGTCGGTCATTTTGCTGAAAGTGCCACCGAACAAGCTGCAGCTAAAAAGGACTGGACGGATCCTTCTAATATTCGAAACTGGATTCCGCTCGTATTAATCGTCGCTGTCCTTATTGCCGTTATTATTTTTGTAATCCGTAGAAGAAGAAAATAAAAAGACACCATTGGGGAGGAGAAAAGGCTGTGGAGATTCAAGCACTGTTAATTACATTTCGTGAAGTCTTAGAGGCGTTATTAATTGTTGGGATTATTACAACCTATTTAAGAAGAGTTAATCATAAGCAGTTCAATAAATATGTTTGGTTAGGGGCTGGGCTTGCTGTTTTAGCGAGTGTTGGGGTAGCCCTATTATTCCAACTAGTTTTTACCGGCTTTGCTGCAATGGGAAGCGAAATGTATCTCAAAATAGGGATTATGCTGGTCTCTACGGTCTTATTAACCCAAATGGTTTTCTGGATGGCGAGTCATAGCCGTGATATAAAAGGGAACATGGAAGGAAAAATGAATAAATTTATTTCCACCGGCAATGTCGTCGGCATGGTTATCCACTCGTTTCTCGTTGTTCTTCGTGAAGGAGTAGAGACTGTGTTTTTCTTTGCGGCTATTACGGGCGGAAACATCGGCGCTGCCATGCAGGGGTGGGGGGCCATCACTGGGGTAGTTATAGCCGCGATTGTTTCTTATTTGTTCTTTAAGGGTACTATGAAAGTGCCATTGAGTACTTTCTTTAAATTTACAGGTGCTTTTATCATTTTAATATCTGCTGGATTACTCGTTCAAGCAATCTCCATGATGCAGGACCTTAACATAATCGGAAGTATTCTTCCTCATGTTTATGATTTAACCTGGTTTCTGCCAGAGCATCCGATTGATTATACACATTATCTGCGTGACCACGGAACGGCTCCAATTCTTTCGGGAGATATCGGTGTATTCTTAAAAGCATTATTTGGCTATTCTTCGATGCCATCAATTGAAGAAGTGTTAGCTTATATCGGGTACTTTGTCGCAATTTTGCTGCTGACATCCTCTAAGCCGTCGGCTGCAAAGCATAAAAAGGAAGAAGCTCCAAACAATGCTCAGGTTCTTAAACCACAAGCAAAATAATCTTTTATAATAAAAGTGCAAGGCAATAATGCCTTGTACTTTTTCTCTATAAGGCGTGTGAAAATATGAAAATATCTATTCCGTTGCAATGCACCCTGTTAATTACCTTATCTATTTTGTCAATCATAATCGTTTTTATTTCTCAACTCCTGTTTGTTAATCCGTTTACCTCGTCCTGGGATCAAGTTGATTTTACTCTTGCCGTCTTGCGTTTTGATTTAATGGCGATGCAGCCACACTTTCCGGGATATCCCTTTTTTATTCTTGGCGGTAAAATGTTGAGTCCTTTTGTGAAAAATCCATCAGAGGCATTAACGTTATTTAATATTTTATTTTATGCCTCTTCAATTTTTCCCGTTTACAAGTTATGCAGGAGATTATTAACGTGCCCTTATTCATGGCTTTCAACAGCTATAATCTATTCAACCAGTTATTGTATTATCATGGTCAATCAGCCTATGTCAGAAGGGGCGGCACTTGCCGCCTTTTGGTGGTATTTATGGAGTTTGCTTTTTGCATTTGAAAGGAGAAATTCAACCTATATTTTGCTGCCATTAGGGTTGTTAAGTATCATGTTAGGTATTCGCCTTTCTTATTTGCCTTTTGCAATCGGCATCCTTTTTCTTTTTTATTCTAAAATGAAAAATAATACCACCACTTGGAAAGAGATTATTTATTTTTCTCTCTTTGGCTTTGCTTTTCAAGCCTGCTGGGTAGTGGCACTCATTTATTCGGAAGGCAGTCTGACTGGTTTTATCAAGCTCTCCTTAGCCTTTACAAGCGGTCATTTCAATGACTGGGGCGGTGCAATTGAAACATCCAAAATAAGTTTTTTTGAAAGGTTTTTTATTTTTACCTGGGATAATATCATCTGGACAGGACTCGCAGCCAAATCAGCCATAATCATTCTTATTTACACAATCCTGCTAGCTTTATCTAAAAAAAATAAACCTGCTCACCCTTTAATGAGGTTGGTATATTTAATGTTCAGCAGTTATTTTATATGGGGCCTGCTGGCACAAAACGTTGATAAGGCACGGCACACGCTGCCGCTTGTAATTCTGTTGGTATTTTTACTATGTATCATCATTTTTTCAAGGAAATCCTCTTTTCTGATTCTTGCACTGTCTTTGTTCCTATTGGGACAACAGGTTTGGCACGATGTTATATTAGTAAAGGCAGAGGCAACAGAAAGCCCGGCTATTTATAAAATGAATGCTTACCTTGAAAAAATTGACGAGCCAATCGTGCTATATACATGGGAAGAAACAAGGGTTCTGCAATACTTGCATGCCCCATATACTCACAAACGAATCGAAACGTACGAATTTTTCCTCTCGGATTTAAAGTATTATCATGGTAAAACAATTTTGCTGACGGATAAGGTCGTAAAAGGTTTCCGGGCACAAGGGGTTTCTTTGGACGGAAAAATTACAAAGGTCTCAAGCTTTCAATCAAATGAACTTTTTGACCCTGTATATCATGATATTACTTTATATAAATGGAAGGAATAAAAAATGTGCCCCCCAAGAAAACTCTTGAGGGGCACATTTTTTTATTAGATAGCTGCAAGTTCTTTTTGAAGAGCATCTTCTACTGTTACATACTCATAACCAAGATCCTTGGCAACCGCTTCGAATGTGATTTCACCGTTAGCAACGTTCACGCCTTGTTTTAATGCTGCGTTTTCAGCAATAGCCTTATAAACGCCTTTATTAGCGATTTGAAGGGCATATGGAACCGTTACATTCGTTAAAGCAATAGTTGAAGTTCTAGGAACAGCACCAGGCATATTCGCAACAGAGTAGTGAATCACTCCATGCTTTTCGAAAGTTGGATTGTCGTGAGTTGTGACATGGTCGATTGTTTCAACAATTCCACCTTGGTCAATGGCAACGTCCACGATAACTGAACCCGGTTTCATAGTTTTAACCATTTCTTCTGTTACAAGCTTAGGAGCTTTTGCACCAGGAATTAGAACTGCACCAATTAAAAGATCTGCTTCTGCAACTGCTTCTGCAATATTGAAGGGATTAGACATTAATGTTTTAATTTGATTTCCGAAAATATCATCAAGCTGGCGAAGACGGTCAGCGCTTAAGTCGATGATGGTAACATCTGCACCAAGACCAATTGCCATTTTTGCAGCGTTTGTTCCAACAATCCCACCGCCGACGATGGTTACTTTACCTCGGTTAACCCCAGGTACACCTGCAAGAAGGATGCCTTGGCCGCCATTATTCTTTTGTAAGAACTGTGCTCCGATTTGAGCAGCCATACGTCCAGCTACTTCGCTCATTGGAGTTAAAAGTGGAAGCGTTCTGTTTGCTGTTACTGTTTCGTAAGCAATAGCAATTACGCCGCTATCTTTAAGTGCTTGAGCGAGAGGGGGCTCAGCAGCAAGATGTAAATACGTAAATAGGATTAAACCTTGACGGAAGTACTTGTATTCACTTGTAAGAGGTTCTTTTACCTTCATAATCATATCCGCTTTTGTCCAAACTTGTTCAGCACTGTCGATAATCTCAGCACCGGCTTTTGCGTAATCCTCATTAGTGAAACCGCTTCCAATACCGGCGTCCTTTTCTACTAAAACAATATGACCCGCATTTAATAATGAAACAACTCCAGCTGGAGTAAGTGCTACACGATTTTCATTGTTTTTAATTTCTTTAGGTACACCAATAAACATAACCCAAATTCCTCCCTAATTAACTTAAAAGTAATTTACCTATGGCTAAAGTATAAAAGGTTAGCCAAAAAATTTCTTTGTTAAGAAAGGAGAAAGATTCTTTCACTTTTTGGGGATTTTCACAAAAGGTTCAAATCCCCTGATATTTTTCAAGTTTTAAATCTACGTAAAGCATCATTTTTTGATTCGGATCCTTAAAATTCACCTCGCCAATTTCGGCGATTCTTTTCAAGCGGTAATTTAACGTATTAGCGTGGACATTTAATTCCTTAGCAGCATCATTAATGTTATTATCATTATTTAAAAAAATCTCTAAGGTTTCCACAAGATTGCTATTATGCTTCTGATCATAATCGTGTAGCTTTGTTAAGGAATAGTTTTCATATTCTTCGTTTTTCCTTTTTTCCAACAGGAGACCTAAGAATTGATAAATGCCAAGCTTTTGATAATTGTATATGTCTTTTGTTTCGAAAGGGAATTTTTGTTTAACAGATAAAACAGATAATGTCTCTTCATAGGCTTGCCTGATTTTTTGATAATCCTTATAAATACCACTCAAAACAGGTGTGATATCCCTAACTCCGTATCGATCCCCCATCTTTAGTACAAAAACCTTACTAAATTGTTCAAGCTCTGAAAGCGGGTTTTCTAATCCTTCAGCAGATATTAATAGAATGAGCTGGTTACAGTCTATGGTATAAAGCATTATTTTCAGGCGCTGGTTTGTTTTTAAAAGATAAGAGATGTTTTGCTCTTCTTTACTGGTAATATTTTTATTAAACTGGAAAACTAAAACGGCAAACGAAGACGAAGGTGTTATTTGCAAAGTATGGAAGTTTTCCAATATTTCTTCCTGAACTTTCAAATGACCGGTTAAAAGCTTCCAGAAAAATTCTTGAGAACGTTCTTCCTTTTTATTTTTCCTTGTCTGAAGCTGAAGGAGTTTATTTTTGGCAGCATCTGCAGCCTGTTTTAATAGGCTAAAATCATCATCCGTTAAGGATTTGTCGATTTCTAATGCCCAAATAAATCCGATTACCTCTTCCTGCTTCCAAATCGAAATGGCGACCCTGTTGCTGAGTCCTACTTCATCAATACTCTTTACACGAATTGGCTCATTTGTTTTAAGGAGAGCAGGAATCGTTCCTTCTTTCCATAATTGATTAATAACTTTCTCTGGAACTCTGCGGCCAATAATCGTCGAAATTCTTGCCGAATCTGTCCGTTCATCATGGGTACTATAGGCAAGAAGCCGATGATTCGAATCCTCAATGGTCACAGGACACTTCAAAACCTGACTAATGAGGTCAGCAAATTCATCTAAACTATCAAATGCTGTTCTAAAAGGATCATGTAATCTATTACTCAAACTTGTGACCTCCATAATGGAAGAATTAATAATAACCTTTGTTTAATTTTACAAAATAAAAGCGCAAATTTCTTGTTTTTTTACAAAAAAAATCGCTCACAATAATGTTAAGATAATTTCAAGAAATATTCAAAAAAGTAATTATTTAAGAAACTCTATTTTGAAAGCGTTATCAATTAGGAAAAAGGGAGAAAAAAACACTAATACTTTATACCGTTGTGGTAAAATAAATAATATTGTTACTATTTTAATAAAATCAAATGAATTGGGATGGAAGAGAAATTGAAGTTGATTAATCAGGGGGAGATTAATATATGAGCAAGAACACTCATGGCAAAGAACTTCATCGCGGTTTAGAAGAAAGGCATATTACCTTGATGTCTTTAGGGGCAGCGATAGGAGTTGGACTGTTTTTAGGTTCGGCAACCGCAATTAAAATGGCTGGACCAGGTATTTTATTTGGATATGCCTTTAGCGGCTTGATTATGTTTTTCATTATGAGGGCCCTTGGGGAAATGGCGATTCAAAAACCTGTTGCCGGTTCATTTAGTAAATACGCACGTGATTATTTGGGACCGCTTGCAGGTTATATAACAGGCTGGAATTATTGGTTTTTGTGGGTCGTTACTTGTATGGCTGAAATTACGGCAGTGGGAATCTATATGGAATATTGGTACCCGGGTGTTCCACGTTGGATTTGGGCACTTGCTGCACTTGTCATTATGGCAACTGTAAACTTTTTAGCGGTTAAAGCGTATGGGGAATTGGAATTCTGGTTTGCTCTTATTAAAATTGTAACCATTTTGGCAATGATCGCTGTAGGAGCAGGAATGATTTTCTTTGGATTAGGAAACGGCGGCCTTGCAACAGGAATTAAAAATTTATGGGAACATGGCGGTTTTTTCCCAAATGGAATTAAAGGTGTTCTCCTGTCCTTACAAATGGTTATGTTTGCCTATCTTGGAATTGAAATGATTGGGGTAACAGCCGGGGAAGTAAAAAATCCCGAGAAATCTCTTTCAAGGGCGATTGACTCTGTCTTTTGGCGAATTTTAATTTTTTATGTAGGTGCCTTGTTCGTGATCATGTCGATTTATCCGTGGGAAGAAATTGGAACGAAAGGAAGTCCGTTTGTTCTTACTTTTGAAAAAATCGGCATTCCAGGAGCAGCAGGAATAATAAACTTTGTCGTGTTAACGGCAGCCCTTTCCTCTTGTAACAGCGGTATTTTTAGTACAGCACGGATGCTATTCAATCTAGCGGAGCACGGCGAAGCACCTCAGAATTTTGCTAAAATAACAAAAAATGGGGTTCCAGGCATTGCGGTTTTAGCCTCTGCAGGTGCTTTATTAATTGGTGTAGTGCTGAACTATATCGTTCCAGCAAAAGTTTTTACATGGGTGACTAGTATTGCAACATTTGGAGCGATATGGACATGGGGAGTTATCCTGTTATCGCAAATTCGTTATCGTAGATCTTTAAAGCCGAATGAAGTGACGAATTTAAAATACAAAGTTCCTTTATTCCCGATTACTTCGTATATCTCATTAGCCTTTTTAGCATTTGTCATTGCTCTAATGGCTTATAATCCGGATACAAGAATTGCCTTAGTGATTGGCCCGCTATTCCTAGTATTCTTGGTTGGAGTTTATTATTTAAAAGGTTTTCATAAAAGAGATATAAACCAAACTACATCTAAAAAACAAATAAGTTAAGTTTAAATGAGGCCCAGGAAAAAGGGCCTCATTTTTTTACTTTGATTCCACATACTAAGATAAAATCAAAAAGGAGGGCCGCATATTGAAAAAGAGTAAAATGCTCTGCATTACAGCATTAACCTTATTTTTTTCTTTTTCCTGTGATCAGGCAGAGTCACAAACCATTATTAACCCGTTGCAGGAGCAAAATACAATGTCAGTTCTATGGTTTCAAAAAGCAGGGGAGGCAAGGGCATTATTTTATCAAGGATATAACATTGGAAGAATGCGATTGGATGACATCCTTAGTAAAAAACAATGGAAACAAGGATTGAAGCCTGCAATTGTTCTGGATTTAGATGAGACCGTTATTGATAATAGCCCGCTATTCGCTAAGAAAATCATGTCACCGCCGACTGCCTATTTAAATTGGGGAACGTGGGTTGAACGTTCTGCTGCCGAAGCTTTACCAGGAGCGATAGACTTTTTAAAGTATGCTGATTCAAAAGGTGTAGCAATTTACTATATATCCAATCGTAAAGAGGCTCTAAAAGCAGCAACGATAAGAAATTTACAAAATATAGGAGCGCCTCAAGCGGATGCAGCACATGTTTTATTGAAGCAAAAGGGAGAAAGAGGAAAAGAAGCACGCCGTATGCAGGTTGCCAAAACACATGATATTGTGTTGTTGTTCGGTGATAATCTTGGAGATTTCAGTGGATTTGAGGGGCTGTCTGTAACCCAAAGAGCACAAATGGCCGACAAGCAAAGGTATGAATTTGGAAGGAAGTTAATTGTTTTCCCTAATCCAATGTATGGAGATTGGGAAGGTGCCATTTATCAATATGATTCCAGAAGATCTGATCTTGAAAAAGCAAAGCTAAGGAAAGATAATTTAGAGCCATTTCAACCATGATTTAATAGTAATTATCATTAGGCAGTTCCGATTTTAATGGAGCTGTCTTTTTGCTTTTATTATTAAAATTAAAGTAGTATGATGTATTTATTCTTTTGAACCAAGTAATCTACCACATTTGGAAAATGAAAACATAACAAAATACATTGTTTTTTGATATGATAGAAATTGTTTTTTAAATAAACCTAGTAATGAAGTGTTTCTTCAAGGAGGTACTTCTATGGATCGATTATTACAATTAAATACGATTTTTATCAGCATTGTGATTGAAGCTATCCCGTTTATTGTCATAGGGGCATTAATTTCTGCACTGATAGAAGTATTCGTTTCTGAAAATATGATTATTCGACTGATGCCTAAAAATAGATTTTTATCAGTTATTACAGCTAGTTTTTTAGGTGTATTATTCCCTGGGTGTGAATGTGGAATTGTCCCAATAGCTTCAAGATTAATAAAGAAGGGGGTAGCCCCTCATGCGGCTATTTCCTTTATGCTCTCATCGCCTATTATCAATCCCATTGTAGTATTCGCCACATTCATCGCCTTTGGTGATAGTTGGACAATGGTTTTCTACAGAGCAGGTTTCGCGTTGGTTGTTTCTATTTTGGTTGGTATTGTTCTATCTTTTGTTATAAAAGAAAATCCATTGAAAGAGAATATTGATGTGCACGTGCATGATCATTCAAACCAAAACACCAAACAAAAGCTGATTAGTGTTGTTACACATACAATTGATGAATTTCTAAGTGTAGCTAAATTTCTTGTCATGGGGTCAATGATTGCAGCTGCTATGCAGGTTTATGTGCCTACAAAGATTCTGCTTACTTTAGGTGATACAAAAGTTACAGCAATTTTAGTCATGATGGGCTTAGCGTTCATCTTATCGATTTGTTCGGAAGCGGATGCTTTTGTTGCTTCATCATTTAGAAATAGTTTCGGCCAAAGTTCTATTGTAGCTTTTCTTGTATTAGGGCCCATGTTAGATATAAAAAATGTTTTGATGATGACTGGATATTTTCAGAAAAAAATCGTTATTATATTGGTATCTTTAATTTCAGTATTTGTATTCATTGGCTCACTTCTTCTGTAAAGGAGGATTTAAATGTTTAGAGTTGTAATCTTATTATTGTTTACCAACTTATTTTTTACTCTACACCTTTCAGGGAACATTTCGAAATATATAAACATGAAATATGCCTTCCTATCTAAAAGCATGATCGTGGTGTTATTTCTGTTGACGATTGCTGAAGGAATAAGATGGTATTTATCTGACAGGAAGCTGCAAAAGGAACACATTGGTTGTGATTGCGACCATGACCATGATCACGAACACAATCATAACCATGAAATTGACAAAAAGACAGTATCGAAAGGAAAAAAGGTAAAAAGATTTTTATCTTACACCTTTGTATTAATACCTGCCCTTACAGGTGTTCTTTTGCCTGTTGCAACATTGGATTCACAGCTAGTGAATGCTAAAGGGTTTCAATTCCCTACCTTAGAGGATGGCAATGATCAGTACGGAATGCATCAAGTTCTTAATCCTGATATGAGCCAATTTTTAGGGCAAGATGCCTTCTTAGATTTAGTTCGTAAGGAGTCCAAGTCTTATAAAGTAAAAAACAATATTACCTTGACTGATAATGATTATTTAAAAGCATTGGAAGTTATTTATAATTATTCTGGAGATTTCGTCGGGAAAACAATTACTTTTAAAGGTTTCTCTTATAACGGTCCTGACCTAAACAACAATCAAATCTTTTTACTTCGGTTTGGGATCATCCATTGTATAGCAGACTCTGGGGCCTTTGGTATGATGATTCAATTCCCGAATGACATTCATATTCCAAATGACCAATGGTACCAGGTAACAGGAAAAGTGGATACCGTATATTATCCTCAAATGAAGACAAGAATTCCTGTTATCAAAGTGACAAGTTATAAAACAATCAACCAGCCTAAAGATCCCTATGTTTATCGAAACAGCTTTAATTAATAATTGGATATAGATTATGATTTACGATTTTATGAAACAAAGGACCCTCTGGGGTCCTTTGTTAATATCATTATTCTTTTACTGCTTTTCTAGCTCTTAACATTCTTTAGGATATTTATGGCGAAAAGAATGATGGCCAGAACCAATAATGTTCCGCCAATGGCAATGAAAGGACCAGCGGATTCAACTCCAGAAACTAAGCACGCGAGGGCAATCATCATGACAGGCAATGCAATATTATGGAGCCAGAAGTGAACTTTCGCTAATCCTGTTTCCGCTGCACTTGGATAAACTGCATAAATGAGTCCAGCTAGGGCCATTGACACCCATCCTAACAAATTAACATGGACATGTACCGGCGTTAGGTCAAATTTCTCTGTCATGGACATATACATTCCCATACAAACCCCAATGACAAAATACACGACAGAGATTTTAATAAACCTGATCCCCATTCCTCAGCCTCCTTATTTAGCTAAAAAATATGACTTCAGTACTAAATATGAAGAACTACATGGAAAAAGAACTTTCATTTCATAGGACATAATTTGTTTTTTTTCAAAAAGAAACAGCCCAAAATTAAGGCTGCTTAGAAAAAGGTTTTTATTCCAATTAGTACGAGGCCGATTAAAAATCCGCAAACAGCCCCATTTACCCGGATCCATTGGAGGTCCTTTCCGACATTGTTTTCAATCATGTTGATGAGTGTTTCGTTATCAAGCTTTTCTAAATTCTCTTCGACAAGTTTGCCTATTTTTGAATGATTATTATCGACAAAGTTGGAAATATGTCTCTTAATCCAAGATTCCAGATTGTTTATTTTTTCAGGATTTGCTTTAAATTCATTTAAGCTATTTTCAATTAAAGGCAGTAAGTATTCATTAATAAATATAGGATCGTCTAAAGTTTCAACAGCTTTCTGCTGAAGTTTAGTTAAAAAGCTGATAATTTTTTCTTCAGGTTCCCATTTGTCAATCAATTGAGTTTTAAAATGTTCGATCTCATCATAAATCTTTACATCACTTTTAATGTTTTGCAATTTATTATGGATATGAATGAGCAAGGTTTGTCTATTTTGATTAAAGGGATCACGGAAACTATCTACGCCTTTAAGGATTAGATTCTGGAGAATTCCTCCTAATTTTTCCTCATTAACTAGATTGCTAAAGGACTTCAAAGCAAACTGCATGATACCATCTGCCTTTATATTTTCAATAGCGTCAACTGCCATTCCCCCGAGTTTGTATTTCGTTGTTTCTTTAGTTGCCCATTCATCAATCTCTTTTAATACAAAATCAAGTGCTTTTTCATCGTATTTCCTAATCGATACTTGATCAATAAGTAAAGGTAGAAAGTGTTTAATATCCAGTTCATTTAGATAATTCTTTATTTCCTTTTCGATAATGGGAGCAATTTTATTAATATCTACTTTGTTAAGTAGATATTGAATAAGGGTTTTGAAATTTTTTTGCACACCAGGCGAGTGTAATTCCTTTTCAATTAAGGAAAGAATTTTATCCGAGAAATGAAAGGTATCAATTTTCTTACGAATACTTTCCTTTGTCAGCCAATCATTTTCCAACATTGAAATAATGCCCCCGATGATTCTTTTACGATTCTTGGGGAGTAAGGCTGTATGTGGAATAGGAATACCAAGTGGATGTCGAAACAAAGCGGTTACGGCAAACCAATCGGCTAGCCCTCCGACAAGTCCTGCCTCGAAACCACCCTGCAGGATTAAACCCCAAAGTGAATCCTGATAAGGCATTGTAGCAATGAATCCAATTGCCATCACAGCAAGGGAAATAGCGGCAAGATGCCTTGATTTATTTTTTTGCTTGAACATTTTTGTACCCCTCGTTCTTAGATAAATATGGTAATGTTATTATCTCAATTTAACATTATAAAAAGCAAAAAATACTTCTTAATAAAATAGTGAAATATTTTTTAAGAAGTATTTATCCTTTTTTAAGTAAAGATTCGCTCAATTAACCAGAACCCACCCAAAAGGGTGATGATAATTGAGCCAATTTGGACAATCTTTTTGTAAGAAATTTTCTTTTGGATTAAACCAAGTAAAGGCAAAAGTATTAGAACAATTGTAAGCTGAACGGCTTCAATTCCAAGGTTAAAATTAATTAACGCCACGGCAAGGTGGCTTTTTGGAATGGCCATTTCTTTTAATATAGTGGCAAATCCCAGCCCATGTATTAATCCGAATAAGAAGGTGATACTCCAGCGATATTTAATCTCTTTTCGGAAAATATTTTCTAGTGCTACGTAGCAAATACTGAAGGCGATTGTCGCCTCGACGAAGCGTGAAGGCAAAGTGATCCAGCCCAAGACAGCAAGACTTAATGTAATGCTATGTGCAATGGTAAAAGAAGTGACTATGGCAGCATATTGTTTAAAGGTTTGTTTTCTTAACAATAAGGCAAATAGAAATAATAAGTGGTCATATCCTGTAAGAATATGCATCATTCCTAATTTGAAAAAAGAGAACCAGGAAGTAGGAGTATTGGATTTTTCCAGCTCTGCTTGGTCTGTTGGGCTTTGATTTGTATTTTGCTGAGCCGATTGCCCTCCTGGAGCCTGTTGCTCTTGTTGCACCTCGGTGGCCAGAAAGGTCCAGGTTCTATTTTTCCCCTCTAAAACTGCTTCACTCGTTTCACCCAAATAGGATGCTGAGATGAGATCAACATAGTTAGTGCCCGTGTCATTGAAATAAAATCCATCATTATAAGAGAGTGTTTCACCTGGTGAGAATGCAGGATAGCTCATGTAAGTTGATAAAAATTCTTTATTTCCTTTCTTGACGATTTTCATCTTTTCGATTTTCGGTTCTAGTTCCCTGTTACCCTTATCAAGAGTAAGCCCCTCTGTAATTAATTCATCTAGATGATGCCTGTCGCTGTTAATTTCCGTTTTCTCTAAAACCCAATTTTTATTTTTATCTATCTTTGGAAGTAACTCCAGTATCGATAACGTATCAATGGAGAAGATCACTTCTGTCTTTACTTGATTCATTGTTATCTGTGTATAACTTGCACTATACGCATGTGCTGATGACTGGGAGGGGAAGGAGGTAAAGATAAATAGTAAAAGCACTAGGGAAATCAAGGTTAGAGGTCTGACTTTCAACCCTTGTCGAATTTTGCTAGAACGATACATTAAAAAAATCCTCTCGATAAATATTATATTAAAATAATTACTTGAATTTACCAATTTAAAGTGAAATAAAATTTCTCCTCTATATAATCATATTTTGTGCTTGTTTGTACATATTTAATAAATTTTTTTTTAATATCTATATAATAAATTTACAAAAAATTTATATCTTTCAGTTTGAAAATTTTGTAGAATTATAGAGAACTAGATGCAGGATAGAAGGCCTATGAAAACGCTTTCTATTTTGTGTTTTCAAAATATATAGACAAAAGGTGGTAGGTGAATGATAGCAAGCAATCGAAAGTTAAAGCGCTGGACGAGTACATTTATGACAGCACTGCTACTTATCAGCACATTTTTGCCAAGCAGTTTAATTGGCAGGGCTCATGCCGAGCAAGCTGATCATGTTGTTATCTCCCAGTTTTTTGGCGGTGGAGGTAATACAGGAGCTCCGTACAAGAATGATTTTATCGAGTTATACAATCCAACTAATCAAGATGTTGTCCTTGATAACTGGTCTGTCCAATATGCTTCCTACAACGGAGCAACTTGGCAGGTAACTCCTCTAAAGGGAACGATTAAAGCCCATGGTTATTACCTAATTGCTGAAGCAGCCGGTGCTGGAAATGGTGTAGAACTTCCTACTCCAGATGTTACTGGCGCAATTACAATGGGTGCTAGTAATGCAAAAGTTGCTTTATTTAAGGATAAAACTACGGCATCATCTGTGGCAAAACCAGCAGAAGCAATTGATTTTGTTGGTTTGGGGACTGCAACTGCTTTTGAAGGTTCTGCAGCTACTAAAGCTCCAGGAAATTCAACAAGTGCTCAACGTAGACCATACGCAAACGTAGACCCGGCACCTGGTAAAGGAAATGCTTGGGATACAGACGATAATGCAGCGGATTTTGCTGTAGGAACGGTTGTTCCAAGAAACACTGCAAGTCCAACAGAAGATCCAATGGTTCCAGTATTAAGCTTACAGCCAAAAGGAATGAATATTCAATTTTTACAAGATGGCACTTCAGCAAAAGTAACAGGTCTAGCTGAAGCGGTTGATGCGAATTCTACCATCAAGATTTATGATAACGCATCCAAAGGTACAGTTCTTGCGACTGGAACTGCCAATGCGGATGGTTCCTTTGATATTAGTTTTTCAACTGCGTTAACATCGGTTTATGTAGCGGCTACCCAGACTGGTCTGGCTGAAAGTGCTGCGATAAAAATTGATTTAGCGACAGCGAGTGCCTCTGTGACACAAGCAAAATTAAGCTATGCTGTAGCCGATGGTGTCGGGACATTAATCGGCGGCGCAGGAGCTGCCGCAGCAAATGCTATCATTAATGTTTATCCAAACGATACGGCAACAAAAACAGAAAAATTAAATGCGCAAGAAATTAAAGCAGGAACAACGGGAGATTTCTCCGTAACGATCAACAATGCTCCTGATAAGGTTTATGTAACGCAAATGACAAGCTCTGCAACAGGAATTAAGTTAGAAAGTGTTCCAGTTTCAGTGACAAAAGCCGATACAACGGCACTTGCAAAGCTTGCGGACGTACGTGCTTCTGACTCAAAAGGCCAGCCGGTAAACCTGAATAAGTTCTTCACGGTTGAAGGTGTAGCCACTGTTGATAACCAAATTCTTGGTACACAAAAACAAAATTTTTATCTTCAAGATGATACAGCCGGGATCAACATTTTCAGCTCTTCTCTTGATATCGGATACAAGGTTTTAAAAGGCGATAAATTACGGATCACAGGTAAAGTACTAGGTTATAACGGCTTAACGGAATTCGAACCGACTTCTATTGAGAAAATCAATGAAGGGAACGCAATTCCAACACCTAAAGCGTTAACGATATTAGACCTAAATACGTACGCATCGGCCGAGCCGGTTGAAGGCAGTCTTGTAACTGTAACTGGAAAGGTTTCTGCAGTTGCTGCATCAGGTGCGAACTATAACGTAACATTTGTTGATGAAAACGCCAAAGCTACTACTTTACGGGTAATGGGTGCCACAGGTATTAAACCTGACACTGACCTTGTAGTTGGAAAAAGCTATGTCGTTACAGGTGTTTTAGGCCAATATACAACGAATGCTTCAGCAACAAACGGATATCAAGTCTATCCACGTGATGTAAAGGATATATCTCCAATTTTAGGCATTACGCACACAGCATTAACGCAAGTATACAAAGAGACAAATGTTGAATTCGAAGCTAATGCCGATGGTGCAGAATCTGTAACTGTATACTACAGAGCAAAAGATTCTACTGAATATACTGCATTACCAATGGTAAATGGCGGTGACGGACGTTATACTGCGACTTTAACAGCAGCGAATGTACCACAAAATGGATTCGAGTATTACATTGAAGCTAAGGCAGGGACTCAAGTCCAATCAGCTGGAACAAGTGCTTCACCATATGCGGTAGTATTGGTGGAGGATAAGACTGGACCAGCAATTACCGGTGAAACTCCACAGTCTGGAGATAAAGTAGAAAGTCCAACACCGGAAATTTCCGCTTTACTTGAAGACCCAAGCGGTGTTGACGATACAACAATTCAATTCTGGCTTGACGGCAAGGAGCTTACTGCCCCTGCAGCAACGATCAGTAAAACACAAGTGAAATATGTTCCTGAAACGGATCTTGAACTAGGTACACATACGGTTAAGGTTTCAGCAAAAGACGGTAAAGGCAACCTTGCTGAAAAAGAATGGACCTTTGAAGTGGTTCCACGTTTTACAGGTGGAAACCATTACCGTGGGACAACACACAACCACACGAATATTTCACATGATGGTGCGGGTACACCAGAAGATGCATTAAAAGCTGGTAAAGCCCATCATTACGATTGGTTCGCTTTCTCTGACCACTCACATGATATCGACCCTGAAAAATTAGGTTCAGATACAGTAGATCGTAAAACAGCTTCAGGTGTGTCTGTTCCGGAGCGTTCAGGCGGATCACAATGGCAATTAACAAAAGACTTAGCTAAGCAATACACTACAAGTGATTATGTTGTATTTCCTGCATTTGAAATGACTTCAACTACTTGGGGTCACTCCAATATCTTCGGTACAGATAATTTTATCGACCGAAACATTAATGGGAAGCAATATCAAGATTTAAATCAATATTATGCATGGGTTATGACATACGACGACATTGTCGGTCAATTTAACCACCCAGATATGTCTGCTAATGCGTTTAACAACTTTAAACCTTATAACAAAGACGTAGACAAGCTATTCACGATGTTAGAGGTGGGTAATGGTTCTGGTCATTATGGATATGCCAATGCAGAAGGTAAATTCTACTCTGCTCTTGATTTAGGCTGGCACGTTGCTCCAACTTATGGAGAAGACAACCATGAAGGAACATGGGGCCAAGTAAATGCTCGTACCGTAATCGTAGCGGACGACCTTTCCCAAGCATCCCTATTACACTCTATGCGTAACATGCGCGTGTACATGGAAGAAGATCCAAACTTTACATTGGATGTTTTAGCAAATGGATACTACATGGGTTCAACAGTTGACAGCAAAAAATTGAGCTTCAACATCACAGGAAGCGACTTAGTGGCTGAAGCGCATAATGACAGCGACTATAACTACCTTCCAACATCTTATAAGTCTGATGATAGAATTCAAAAAGTGGAATTGATTACAAACGGTGGAAAAGTGGTAGATTCGATTTCACCGATGGAAAAAGAATTCACTTGGAAGCCATCATACACCGTAACGGGCGGACAACAATGGTTTGTTGTAAAGGTTACACAAATGGACGGCGAACGCATTTACTCTGCACCAATCTGGTCAAAAGAAGAGTCAGTCGATGTAAAAGTAAACAGCATCGATGTCGATGGCGGCGTGATTGTCGGCGGCAACCCTGCTACATTAAAAGCAACTGTTGCGAACAACGGAACAGAAGTAGTGAAAAATCTTAAGGTAGACTTCTATTACGATGAAGTTAAGCCTGAAAACTTAATTGGAACAAACAATATTTCATCTATTCTATCTAAAGGATCAGCTGCTGCAACAGCAACTTGGGCAAGTCCGATCAAAGGCGACCATAAGCTCATTGCCGTTGTCACATCGCTTGATGGCTTAGATCTAGGTGACACAACCTTTAAAGTACCAGTTCAAATCAAAGAGCCGCTTGGCATTAAAGTATTAATCGATGCCAACCACGGCAACGAAAATACAAGTGCAGACAGCGGTACGTATAAAGACAATTTAAAAGCATTTACACTCATGCTTCAAAAAGAAGGCTACACAGTAGTTGAAAATAAAGTGGCACTAACCGACGAAGTGTTAAGCAGTGTAAAAGTATTAGTTTTAACACACGCAAGAACAGCTTTATCAGCTGATGAAAATGCAGCCGTAGCGAAGTTCGTGAAAAACGGCGGCTCCCTGTTAATGGCTGGAAAAAGCAATAACAGCACAGACCCTACGATTAACAATGCATTATTAAGTGATATTGGTTCATCTATCCGCATGGGTAACGACGGGGTATTTGATGACAGCAAAACAGGTAACTTCTGGAGTGATCCAAAAGTCAGCCCATATGCTGTGAGATTACATCCTAGTTTAGTTTCAAACTATATCACTGACCGCGTATCGTTTATCGATTATTACAGCGGAACAAGTCTTTCAGGTGTTGATAACCAAGCGCTAACAGAAAGCGGTAAGGTTGTCATCCTCGCAAAAGGTAACGAAACAACCTATCAAGGCAATGTCAAGGGTGGATACACTTATGACTCTGTATCCGATACAACGGGCGGTTCTGCCATTCCAATGATTGCTTCAGAAGAAATTGGCAATCAAGGCCGTATAATTGTATCAGGTATGAACATCTTCAACGATAAGCAAATGGATGAATCGTTTGAACCAAAAGGCAACGACGAGTTCACGTTTAACGCTATCAACTGGTTAGCGCACCGCGAAGCAAAAGTTTCTAATATTGCGGATGTACGTACTCTTGATGATGGAACAGATGTTGTTGTCGAAGGAACCGTTACAACTGGTGCAGGCAATTTCTTTGATGCCTTCTACGTGCAAGATGCAACGGGCGGTATTATGGCATTCCAAGAGGTTCCAGAAGGTTCTATTAAACCAGGTGACAAAGTGCGTGTGTACGGTCACATTAAGACGTTTGAAAATAACAAAGAATTAGAGTTTACAAGTTTTGCTAAGGATGTTATTAAAATTGGAACTGTCGATCCTGTCCAACCGAAACAAGTAGCAACTGGTGAAGCAACTTCTGCTGCGAACCAAGGACTGCTTGTGAAGGTGAAGGGAACTGTAGTCTCTAAGTTTGATGATAATTCTTATGTGATTAATGATGGTTCTGGTGATGTATTAGTCTTTACGGACGGTTATATTGTGAACCAAAGTGGTCCGGTACCAGTTCTTTCAAAGGGTGACACTCTTGAAGCAGTCGGTCTATCTGGTGCCTTTGCACAGGGTACACGTATTCGTGTAAGAGATACAAAAGAATTAGTTGGAACCATTGCTCCAGATACTACGGCGCCAGAAGCACCAGTAGTACAACCAGTATCTGAGAATGATACTGTCATTTCCGGAACAGCGGAAGTGGGAGCAACAGTTGTCGCGAAGGTAGACGGACAAGAAATCGGTAAAGCAACAGCCGATAAAGAAGGCAAATTTACTATCACAATTGAAAAACAAGTAGCAGGTAAAAAGATTGTCGTAACTGCAGCCGATGCAGCAGGCAACGTAAGTACTGAAGTGATTGTAACAGTAAGCGACGCTACAGCACCAAAAACACCGATAGCCAATCCGGTTTCGAAAAACGATGTTGTCATCACTGGAACTGCCGAAGTTAACGCAACTGTAATTGCAAAAGTCGGTGGCAAAGAAATCGGAAAAGCAGTAGCAGATGCAGATGGAAAATACTCAATTACTATTGAGAAGCAGGCTGCAGGTACAAAGATCCTTGTAACTGCTGTAGATGCTGCAGGGAATGAAAGTAATGCGTTTGAAGTAATTGTTATGAACGTAATTGCGCCTTCGGTGCCAGAATTAATTTATGATGTAACACAATTCGATACTTTTGTTGCTGGTTATGCAGATGCAGGTTCAAAAGTTGAAGTAAGAGTAAAAGATAAGTTGATCGGTTCAGGTATTGCTGACGAAGATGGATACTTTGAAATTGAAATCCAAGCACAGGCAGTAGGTACGGTATTAGTTCTGACAGCTACTGATGCTTCTGGTAATGTAAGTGAAAAGGTAGAAACCACAGTAATTAAAGCTGAAACCGGTTGGATTGAAGTCAATAAGAACGTTTGGGTTTATATTGATCCTGCAACTGGAGAATTAGTAAGTGGATGGTTAGAAATTGCCGGGAAGAAATATTTCCTTGACGAAGAAGAATACACCATGGTTACTGGATGGAAAGAAATCGACGGCTCTTGGTTCTATTTTGCAGGAAACGGTTCAATGCTTTCAAATGCATGGGTACTATCAAGCGGTAAGTGGTATTATGTTGCTGCAAATGGAAAAATGGCAACTAATAAGTGGATTCTTTCCAACGGCAAATGGTACTTTGTCGATAATAATGGAGTCATGAAAATAAATTCATGGATTCAAGCAAACGGAAAATGGTACTTTGTAGATTGGAATGGAGTCATGAAAATAAATTCATGGGTTCAATCTAGCGGAAAATGGTATTACTTAAATGCTGACGGTATTATGGTAACCGGCTGGATTAAAGTGAGCAACAAGTGGTACTATCTATACAATGACGGACATATGGCTGTCAATACCATGATTGGTAAGTTTAAAATTGGGAAAGATGGTGCCTGGATTCAATAATCAGCACCTATAAACAAAACCTCCTCTCAAAATGAGAGGAGGTTTTGTCTGATTTCTGTAATTGGTAATAAAACTATTATCTTTGAAACCTTTTTTTATATCTTTCGTCTTATTAAATGTTGTAAAATAAGCAAGGCTTATAAAAAGAATATTAGGGGGAAAACAATATGAAGAAGTTTTTGTTATTATTATCAGCTTTAACAATGGCTGCTGGACTTGCTGCCTGCTCAAGCAGCAACGAGGAGAAGACAGCTAAGAAGGACACAAAAGAATCACAAGAAGCAGCTGCTCCTAAAGTTGACGTAAAAAAAGAATTAGTCAAATTCTATATGGATCTTGGTAAGCGTATTAACGCAAAAGATGTTGATTTAAATGCTTACGTTGCGAAGGCCTCAAAGGAGGATGCGAAACCTGAAGAATTGCCTACAGCTGAGGATAGAGCTGCTGCAAGTGCATCTGCTGCAGCAGTAGCGGCAGACCTAAATAGTCTGCAAATTCCTGCTGAATTAAAGGATCAGAAAGCGGATCTTGAGGCTGCTGTTAAGGATTATGCTGCATCTTATCAAGCGAAGGCTGATGAATTGAAAAAAGACAAGCCAGCATTTGAAGCAGCTGATGCGACCTTTGCACAAGGTGAACAGAAGCTTGCTGCAGTATTTGAGGGGGCAAAATTGCTTGCTCCAAGCTTAGGTAAACAAGTAAACTAAATAATCGAAAAAAGCAAGCCGGCGATTCGGCTTGCTTTTTTATCCCTTAATTAATGGCAGTTGCGAATTCTTCCTTAAAGGTAACCTGCAATTCATCTATCAGGTCATTAACTGACAAATATGTTTCCGTATTTTCAAAAAACCATACATCGTTTCCTTCAATATAAAAAGTAATACCGTTTATTTCTTTTGTAAAACCCATGTCTTCAGGAGTTTCCTTAGTGAAGGCAAGGCTATAACCATTATGCTGCTGTCCAAATCCCGCATATCTTGGGAACATTCGAATACTAAATGGCTTATTAAATTCAAACTCTTTAGTGAACCATCTGGCAGCCTTTTCATCAATCGAAATGAACATATTTTACACCAACCTTTTCACGTGGTAAGAATCACATTATTAGAGGAAAGAAGTATCTTTTCCCTATATTGAAAGAATATAATTTTTTTAGTAATCTGCCTGTGATAATATTCACTTAGCTCTGTCGTTAAGGATGAGTTAATAAATTGTTCACGTTTTTGTTTCTAAGTGTTAACATTGTTGTCGTTTTTAACAACTTCATCATAGTGCAAACGATGATAAAATAATGACAACAAGAAGGGGAGATGATACCATGGAGCGTGAACTTGAAAACTTGACAGAGAATATTAATGATATCAAAACTTTAATTAATAAATTTAATGAAAAATTAGATAATATTGAAAAACGACTTACTAGATTAGAAAAAGTAGATAGTATCGAACACAGAGTGGCTGTGAACCAAATTGATCTATCTGATATTAAAGAATCGCTTCAGCGAATTGAGGAGACAAAGAGCAGTGAAATTCAAAATATTAATCGCCGGCTCGATTCTCATTTAGTCAAAATAGCGAAAGCCGAAGAAGAAATTATTATGATTAAATCGAAATAAAGGATTCCATAAAAAAAGATCAGGTTACGGATAACCTGATCTTTTTTTAATCCAGAATCGAAAACGCTTACTAACTTTTAATAAGTGCTTTTAATCCATAATATATAAGTGCAAAAGCAAAAATTAGAATGGCAAGAACTCCAACGATATGAAAAAAAGGATATAGGCCAGCTAAAAAACCGATTGTTGGCACTTTTATTAAGGCAAAGCCTGCTAAAATACACGCTAAATATAAACCAGCTGCATAATTCATCTTCTTCACCCCCTTACGAGTAACATATGATTTTTCTCCCAATGATGATTAGGCAAATGTACAAACAAAAGCAAAAAAAAAGACCAATCATTTGGACTTAACCCCGTCAAGTAGACAGCTCTAAAAAGACTATGCAGCCATCGTGATCCGATATTCAACTGGAGCACGATGGTTTAGTCGTTTTT
>NZ_JAQMWQ010000018.1 GCF_030403775.1 Paenibacillus sp. BSR1-1 | reverse complement strand
CAGCTTCTCTTCTTAGAGTTGGTCAAAAGTAGATCAAAACCTGATGTAGAGTGGGGGCCTTGAAAGTTTCGTTCATATCAGGAGGCTCCCCGGACCGCCCGCGGAAAGCGAAGCGCCTGGAGCGCAAATCAACCGATGTGGTTTGAAATCGCTTTATAAACTGTCAAATATCGTTCAAGGTTTACTTATTAACAAATGGGTAATAGAGGTTTATGATGTTTATATAAATTGTTTGTGAATGAATTCACAAAAAAGGAGTCTTTCTCATGGAACTTCAACCAATGGAACAAGTGATTAAGCTGGCATTAAAAAAGAAAAAAATACTTGATGAATCTTTCATTAAGTATTTAATAAGAGCAGCTCTGTCTGGTATTTATATTGGATTTGGGATTATGTTATCATTTCGCTTAGGGGAGGGTTTTTTTGATATCCATTCACCGGTTGCATCTATGTTGACTTCCATCTTTTTTGGTATTGCCTTGGTATTAATTATCTATGGCGGTTCAGAATTATTTACAGGTAATACAATGTATTTCACAGTGAGCACATTAAATAAACAAACCTCATGGAAGGATACATTCCAAAATTGGATTGCATGCTATACTGGAAATCTCATAGGTGCTATTTTTTTCGCCCTGCTAGTCCTGTATTCCGGGATTTTTTCATCGCTGGATAATAGTCAGCTTTTAATGGAAACAGCGGCTCATAAAATGGAATATTCAACTATGGAGTTATTTTTCCGAGCCATCCTTTGCAACTGGGTTGTTTGTTTAGCTGTTTGGATCCCTATGCACGTGAAAGGAGATGGAGGCAAAATTGCTGTTATGATGCTCTTAGTGTTTGTCTTTGTTGCTTCTGGCTTCGAACATAGTGTGGCCAATATGGTGACGTTTTCACTTGCCTTAATACTACCCCACCCAGAAACCATAACACTAGCAAGTGCTTTTCATAATTTAATTCCTGTTACAATTGGAAATATTATCGGAGGAGGGCTATTTGTAGGCGGCACCTATGTGTTTTTATCAACAACTTCAAACCAAAAACATCAGCTAAAACTTACGAAAAAAGTAACGGCAAAACCTTCATATTTAAAAAAGGCAAAAGCATAGCCTTCCAATTAGGAAGGCATTCTTTTTTAAATTCTTATTCCTTTATTGATATTCTTGATGTATTGTTCGGCCAATAATTGCTTTACTTCATTGTAGCTTAACCCTGACTGTGCATTTAACCTCTTAACTTCTTCAATATCTGTACCTGCAGCAGTAAATCTTTTTGAGTTCAAAGTCATGTTATTTTATACTCCTTTAGCAAAAAATTTTCTCTAAATGAAAGGTACTTTTTAGGACATACTATAAAAAAAGGAGGCGGTTCCAATTTTTTATGGTAAACGGGCAAAAGACGAAGAAATTGAAACAATCCTGGTGGATACCGAAGTCTATTCCTGTATGGACGACTCATGTATTGGCTGGATGAGAAAAGATTTTGTTACAGACGATTTACTTTGTCCAATGTGTGGCAATCAGATGGCACAGGAAATTCGTGAGCTTCCTAAAATATAATACATTGTTTTTAAAAAGACTGTCTGTTTTCGGACAGTCCTTTCTTTTTTATAGATTTTCGTTTTGCTGGCCAATTTCACCTTCGGCAATAATGGTATTTGCTTCCTCGAGTGCCTCATGTTCATCCACTGAGTCTCCTGGGACATTTTTTAAGTTAGGAAAAACGGCACCAGTATTAACAGTAATGAGTTTTTCCTTTGGTGCCGTTGTGAGGTAATCTTCTTTTTTTGCCATTCGAATCAACTCCTTATGAACAGGTTTTGCTTCAGAAAATCGAATTATGCTTAATTCTTGCTTTTTAAAAAGGAATTTTTTTGAAATAAAAAAACTCTCCGCCAATGGAGAGTTTTCATTTTATTCATCTTTTTTAGATAAACAGCGGTCGCATTCCACTAAGTAAGATTCTGCTTGCTCTTCCATATGTTGACCGCATTCTGGACATTGTTTATTTGGCAAATTACGAAAAAATTCAACAGGGCTCATTAACATATTAAACTCCTCCTTTGATAATACAGATATATTTATTTTTTGCTTGTTGTAGTACAGTGTAGGTAATAAAATTATTCCTCTCTTTTTGACAAACAACGATCACATTCCATTAAGTAAGATTCAGCTTGCTCCTCCATATGCTGACCACATTCTGGACATTCCTTTTTAGGTAACGTACGAAAAAATTCTACTGGATTCATTAACATTTTAAAACTCCTCCTTTATTAATACAGTTTATTAATATTCCCTTTGTTATAGTACAGTATAAACAAAAAAACAGAAAATGTGTAGACCTTTTTTAAAAAAATTTGCACTATTTTAAAAATAAGCCTTTTATCACGGTTATTTTCATTGAATTGTTCTAATTCATCATTATTATGAAAAAGGATAAAATAAATTTTACTATCGTTTCTCCGAATTAGGTCTTCCATAACTAATTTGTTTAAATTACAATCATAGTAGAAATAGACTAGAATAAAGGGGGGAAGCTAGTTAATGAGTGAAATGGCAGGAACGTTTCACCCTTATTTTTTTATAATTGCGATTGGCTTAACCATAATGGCTTCATATACAGCATTAGACATGTTTACCTTAATCCGTTCATCGAATCAGAATAAACGAATGTTGTTCCTTGGCGGGACAATTTCCTTGGGCGTTGGAATATGGATTATGAATTTCATGGTGCTGATTGCTTCTGATACAAATTTGTTATCCAGTTATCATATCCCATTATCCATCCTTTCCATATTTATTGGTGTAGCTTTTACAGGGATGGCCTTTATCCCGTTTTTTGGTAGCAAAATTCAATATTACCATTTAATAATTGGGAGCTTTTTACTAGCACTTGCTGTAATTGCAATCCATGTAATTGGGATTTATGCCATGAACGTGACGATTAAGTATAATGTAGTTTTATTTATTTTTTCAGGCATATTTATTTTTGCTTCTTTTTTATTTTCTTTATCGATTCTTTTTTCTACAAAAAACAATACATTTGGAAACTTAGTCTGGTTAAAACCCATAAGTGCAATTATCATTTCTGGGGCCATTGCCGAAGGGAATATTTTGTTAAAAAAATCTTCTATTATTGCCACTGCAACTAAAGGAATTAATATGTCCGGTACAGATAGCTCCTTTTTTATTTATTTAGTGATATTTGTATCCGTCCTTATAATCGGCGGTCTAATTGTTTCGAGTACCTTGATCAGTAAACAGCTTGCTGCCTCAGATACAAATTTAAATGACATCAAAGCAGCATTGGATGCTTCCACTATTGTGGCCATTACTGACCCATTTGGAACAATCATTTATGTTAATGATAAATTTGAAGAAATTTCTAAGTATACTAAAGATGAAATAATTGGTAAAAACCATCGGTTATTAAATTCAGGGTACCATTCAAAAGAGTTTTTTACTGACTTATGGAAGACTATTCAAGCAGGAAAAGTTTGGCGCGGTGAAATACGAAATAAAGCAAAGGATGGTTCCTTTTATTGGGTGGACACTACGATTGTTCCATTTTTAGATAGGCGGAGGAGGCCGGTCCAATATATTGCGATTCGTTCAGATATTACACAGCGCAAATTAGCGGAGAAGAGTCTTTTAGATTCAACAAAAGAAGTTCGAGATATCACCTTTGCTCTCGACCAATCATCCATCGTGGCTATTACGGATGAAAAAGGAAGAATTACCACCGTAAATGAGAAATTCTGTGAGATTTCCCAATATAACCGCGAAGAACTAATTGGTGAGGATCATCGAATCCTCAATTCCGGATATCACTCAAAAGATTTCTTCAAGGAACTTTGGAGAACCATTGGTCAAGGAAAAGTATGGAAAGGCGAAATTTGCAATCGAGCTAAAGATGGCACACTTTACTGGGTGGATACTACGATTGTTCCATTTCTAAATAGCAAGGGAAAACCATATCAATATGTAGCCATCCGAACGGATATTTCCGATCGTAAACGCGCTGAGGAGCACTTAAAAGAAACCATCAAAGAAAATAATGATATCAAATTTGCCCTCGACCAATCTTCTATTGTAGCGTTTACTGATTCTCGCGGGATCATCACTAATGTCAATGAAAAGTTCTGTGAGATTTCACAATATAGTCGTGAAGAGATTATCGGAAAAGATCACAGAATACTTAATTCGGTCCATCATTCAAAGGAGTTTTTCAAAAACCTATGGAAAACCATTGGAGAGGGAAGGGTCTGGAAAGGTGAAATTCGTAACAAAGCTAAGGATGGAACGTATTATTGGGTGGATACTACAATAGTTCCATTTTTAAATGAACAAGGAAAGCCATATCAATATTTAGCGATCCGCAATGATATCACAGAAAGAAAGAAAACAGAAGAAGTTCTTCATCGTCAGGATAAACTGGCTGCAGTGGGACAATTAGCAGCGGGAGTAGCCCATGAAATTCGTAACCCGCTGACTTCTATGAAGGGCTATGCGGAATTTTTGCAGTTAGATGAGCAGGATCCTGAGCGGTTAGAGTTTTTAAATATTATTCTTGATGAAATTGAAAGGGTAAATACCATTGTTGAGGATTTTATGGTCCTAGCAAAACCAAAGGCAGTAGAATTGGAAGAAAAAAATGTCGTCCAAGTTATTAAAAATGTGGTTTCCTTACTTGAATTTGAAGCAAGAAAGAAAAATGTCCGCCTGGATTTTGACTGTAATCAAGAGATTATTCAAATTGAATGTGATGAGAACCGTTTAAAGCAGGTGTTTTTAAATTTCATTAAGAATGGAATTGAAGCAATGCCAAACGGCGGTGATTTGCATGTGAAAACGATGATACATGAAAATAATGTGCAGATTTCGATTCAGGATACGGGTGTAGGGATTCCAAAGGATAAGTTAAAAAAACTTGGAGAACCATTTTACACTACTAAAAAAACTGGCAATGGTTTAGGGCTGATGGTAAGCTTCAAAATTATTGAAAGCCACAACGGTAAAGTATTTGTTGAAAGTGAACCAAATAAGGGAACAACGTTTAATATCTTATTGCCAGCTAAAACAGCCTAAAAACGAGAGAACTATTCTCTCGTTTTTTCATTTTCTACATTCATAAAATGTACAAAATTTTTGAAAAAAAGAAATCTACAATCGTGATAAATAGACTAATATATTTATATAGGTATTTAGGTTTTTATGGGAGGGTATACAATGGGTGAACCAAATTTTGTGAAAACGATTTGTGGATACTGTGGTACTGGCTGTGGTTTAGTTCTCGAGGTTCAAGATAATAAAATTATGAAAATCCGCGGTGACAAGGAAGCACCAGTCAACAAAGGGCAAACATGTGTTAAGGGAGCCTTTGCCTATGAATATGTGCACGCCAAAAATAGATTATCGTCTCCCCTCATTAAGAAAGCAGGTAAGCTTGTTGAAGCAACGTGGGATGAGGCATATCGATTTATAGCAGATAATTTATCTGCAATTAAAACCAATTGGGGCTCTAATGCGATTAGTATGTTCGCTTGTGCGAGAAGTACAAATGAATCCAATTATATTACACAAAAATTCATGAGAACCGTCAT
The DNA here is from genome assembly GCF_030403775.1 of Paenibacillus sp. BSR1-1. GTDB lineage: Bacteria > Bacillota > Bacilli > Bacillales > Cytobacillaceae > Neobacillus. Next base: position 116,082 of record NZ_JAQMWQ010000018.1, on the reverse strand, counting down.
AAATAGCAACAATATCGACGGATGTAACCGAACGTGACATGCTCCGAGCGTTGCCGGTCTGGCAACTGTTTTTGGAAGCGGTTTCCCTACCAATACACTTGAAGACTTTGATCGCGCTGAAGTATTGCTGCTAATGGGCTCCAACACGACAGAGGCTCACCCAATTATTGCTAATCGTATTAAAAAGGCAGCAAAATCAGGGCTAAAAGTAATCGTGATAGACCCTAGAAAAATCGACATGGTCAAAATCGCCCATCGTCATCTTCAAATCAATGTCGGCACAGATATTGCTTTAATCAATTCGTTTATTCATGTGATCTTAAAGGAAGGACTGTACGATCCACTATTTATCGAACAATTTACTTTAGATTTTGAAAAACTTGAAAAACGAGTAGAGCTATATACACCGGAGTATGCAGCATCCATAACAGGGCTTGAAGCTAAAGATATCGTAGAAACGGCAAGAGAGTATGCTGGTTCGAGCGGATCTATGATCGCCTATACCCTTGGAATTACAGAGCATCACTGCGGTGTTAACAATGTATTTGATATTGCCAATCTTTCATTGTTAACTGGAAATATTGGGAAACAAGGTACTGGCATTATGCCCTTAAGAGGACAAAATAATGTTCAAGGGGCAGGGGATATGGGTTGTTTGCCAAATCAACTTGCTGGTGCAATGAGCCTTACAAATGATGAGTTTCGCACGCGTTATGAAAAAGAATGGAACGTTGTGCTCAATCCTCAGGCTGGCGATACACAGACACGCACCTTTGACCGATTAGAAATGGGGGAGTTAAAGGCATTATATATTATCGGCGAGAATCCGCTCCTTGCAGATGTTCATATGAATCATACAAAAACATTATTTGAAAAGCTTGATCTATTAATTGTTCAAGACATTTTCTTAACCGAAACTGCAAAAATGGCAGATGTGGTCTTACCAGCAAAGTCGTGGGGAGAGGTTGAAGGAACATACACGAATACGGATCGGAGAATTCAAAGGGTCCGTAAAGCGGTTGAGGCTCATCCAAATATAAAGGAAGACTGGGAAATTCTTTGCGAGCTTTCTACGTTGATGGGTTATCCAATGCATTATAACAACAGTGAGGAAATTTGGGATGAAGTCAGAAGGATTGCTTGGGAGATGTACGGCGGCATTTCTTATGAACGGCTTGAGAACGAATACAGCATCCATTACCCCTGTCCTGATGAAAAACATCCAGGCACCTATATTATGCATGAAAGGTTCCATCAAACCGAACCACTTGATAAAAAATCACCCTTTGTACCGGTGGATTATACGGCTCCATTGGAATTGCCAGATGAGGAGTTTCCGTTTATGTTAACAACCGGCAGACGATATGAGTCTTATAATACACATTCTCAGACTCGTCATTATGCCGCAGGCGTAAAAATTAAACAAACTGAAGAAACCGTGGATATTCATCCAGATGACGCGAAAGCATTAGGCATATCCGATGGGGAGATTGTACAGGTACGTTCGCGAAGAGGAGAATTAGAGGTGAAGGCAAAGATTACGGAACAAGTTGTCCCTGGCCTAGTGTTTATGAGCTTCCACTGGAGTGAAACCCCAACGAATGTATTAACATTAAATGAATATGACCCAATCTCTGGTACAGCCGAATATAAAGCATGCGCTGTATCGATTTCAAAAATTAGCTAGTTAGTTTTTAGGGGTAGTGTGGATAAAAACTGCACTACTCTTTTATTTTCTGATGTCAGACTATTCAGTTAGTCAGAAATATTATCGTAATATAATTGCCATGCTTGTCATTTAATTAACATCTCCCTGTTCTTTGTTTCAGAAAATTTCATGTTATTATGAGTACAAGTTAGCAACGAAAGAACATGGGAGGAACAAACAATGATAAGTAAAATAAAAACATTCATCGCAGTTGCTGCACTCTCAGGAACTGTAGGCGCTAATGTACATGCGGCGGAATTAACTGTGAAAAAAGGAGATACCCTTTGGGATCTGTCAAAAGTACATAATACATCTGTAGAGAACATTCAAAAATGGAATCACCTTTCTACTGACCTGATTCATCCAGGAGATGTATTAACAATCGCAACGGAAAAGCAATATACGGTATTAAAGAACGATACATTATGGGATATTGCACAAAAATTCCAAGTATCTGTTTCTCAAATAAAAGAATGGAATAAATTAAACACAGATTTAATTCATCCAGGTTTAAATCTAGTAATCTATCAAGGATTAACCAATCAGAATATAAATAAGCCTGAGCCTGTTAAATCAGCTGCAGTAAGTAAACCTTCTGAGACCAAAGCAGCTTCTGCTCCAGTTCAAGTTGCACCTGCTCAAGCTGCTCCAGCTCAAGCTACTCCAGCTCAAGCTACTCCAGCTCAAGCTACACCAGCTCCTGCACCTAAACCTGAGGCTAAGGTAAGTGAACCGGAGAAGACAAAGGAAATTACTGTTAAGGCTACAGCATATACAGCTTCCTGTGAAGGTTGTTCCGGTACTACAGCTACAGGAGTTGATTTAAACGCCAACCCAAATGCAAAGGTAATTGCAGTTGATCCGTCTGTCATTCCATTAGGAAGTAAAGTGTATGTTGAAGGATATGGCGTTGCCACAGCTGCTGATACAGGAGGAGCAATTAAAGGAAATCGCATAGATGTGTTTATTTCTTCTGAACAAAAAGCGATTCAATGGGGTAAAAAGCAAATAACCATTAAAATATTAAATTAATAAAAAAAGTGTCAGGTACCATTATTCGGTACCTGACACTTTTTTTATTATCCTACATGTTTAGCAATCGTTTTGGCCACTGTTGCTTTTCTCTGATAGAAGAACCAGTTAAGACCAAAGGCGACTACATAAAAACCGATGAAGAAATAGAAAGCTGTTACAGGAGTACCAGTTGCATTTACAGACCATCCAAAAAGTTTAGGGATGAAGAATGATCCATAGGCAGCGAAGGCCGCTGAAAAGCCAATTACTGGTGCTGCTTCTTTAGGTATGAAAATGCTTGGAATCATTTGGAATGTTGATCCAGAGCCAATACCAGATGCAAGGAATAATACCAAGAAAGCCATTAAGAAACCTGCAAATTGTTTACCATTTAAGAAATAAATAACTCCTGCAGCGCCAATCCCCATAATTACTAATACGTATGCAGTGACTTTTGCCCCGCCAAGTTTGTCAGCTAGCCATCCGCCAACAGGTCTTGCAGCAGCGGCTACAAGTGCACCAAGGAAGGCAAGTGAGATATGTTCAGGAAATTGAGATTTTAGTAAAAGCGGAAATGCCGCAGAATACCCAATGAATGAACCAAAAGTAGCCACATATAGAGCGGTCATAATCCATGTATGCTTACGTTTTACGATGACAAATTGATCTGTTACAGATTGTTTAGCGCCTGGGACATTATCCATTTTAAATAAAGCAAGGAGTGTCATTATAACGATTGGGATTACCCAGATAAATGCTGCATTTTGTAACCATACGTCCTGACCGTTTGCTAATACTTGTTTGTCACCAACCAAAGCGAATGTTCCTGAAGTAATAATTATAGGTGTTACGAATTGGACAACTGATACACCCATATTACCTAAACCGCCGTTAATACCAAGGGCTGTTCCTTTTTCTTTCTTAGGAAAGAAAAAGCTGATATTAGCAGAAGAAGAAGAGAAGTTACCGCCGCCAAGTCCGCAAAGTGCTGCAAGCAATAGCATGATAGAGAAAGGAGTATCTGGATTTTGGACGGCAAAACCAATTCCAATTGCCGGTATAGCTAAAATGGCGGTAGATATTACTGTCCAGTTTTTTCCACCCATTGAACCAGCTGCGAATGTATAGACAAAGCGAAGCGTTGCACCGACTAGTCCTGGAATTGCAGCGAGTGTAAATAATTGTTCCTCAGTAAATTGAAAACCGATATCGTTAAGACGAACTGCAACAACTGACCAAATCTGCCAAACGATGAATGCAAGCATTAATGAAGGAACAGAGATCCAAAGGTTTCGCCTTGCATGTTTTTTTCCTTCTGCGTTCCAGAACTTTTCATCTTCTGGATTCCAATAATTAATTCGAGCCATTTTTAATTCCCCCTAAAATCTTTTTAAAATTTATCTTTGAAGTAGTTAATGTTGTTTATGTTGTAACTATAAATCAGATGGTAACATGATTTTTGTGACGTACGTCACAAAAATGGTGAAGGAATTGTGAACTGAAGGGCAATGACAAAAAGTTGTAATATTTATCGCACTATCAACCCAAAACAAATGAGAAAGAGACCCTAAAGTGAGGGTCTCTTTCTCATTTGTTTTATTATTTTGCGGGCTTTATCATATCTTCGTAAAACATGCCAACGTAGTTTTTTGTTTCGCCAATGCCGTCTTTGATAGCGGTTATGGTTAACCATTCCCGATAAATCTCATTGTTTTTCCGTTTGTTCCAAATGTACCCTTCCCAAACGCCATTCATTTTTAATTCAGACCACATATTTTTATAAAATTCATTGTCATGTTCACCAGATTGAAGGACACTTGGTGTTTTCCCAATCACTTCATTTTGCGTATAACCTGTTATTTTTGTAAAGGCCGGATTAACATTTTGAATGATCCCGTTAATATCGGTTACACAGATTCCATCAACGGCATGGTTTACAATTTTGGAGGAGAGATCGAGCTTTTCCTGATAATAAAGCCAAACAACCATGACTAAGCTCGCTAATGAAAATTCTGATAAGGACATAAATCCAATTGCATAATGACCTGTAAAATTAAAGAGAATGGTTAGAATAATTGGGGGAAAGAAACCTCCCAGGCCGCCCATTGCAGCGACAATCCCATTGACAATACCTGCCTGTTTTGAAAAATATAACGGGACAAGCTTAAAGATAGCTCCGTTTCCAATGCCGGCAAAGAAGGCAACAAGCAAACAGCCAAACGAATAGATCGGTAAAGAAGGGGTAAAAGATAAAAGAAATCCAGCGAATGTCAGACTGAAAAATACCGCCATTAGAATAAGGAATGGATTAATTTTATCCCCTAGCCAGCCGCCAATTGGTCTGAATAATGTTGCTAAAGCAATAAAACCTGCTGTCCGGAGCCCGGCATCTACCTTATTCAATTCAAAATGATTGACTAAAAATGAAGGTAAATAAATGGTAAAGGCCACAAATGAACCAAATGTAATAAAATAAAACAAGCTTAAGAACCAAAGTTTCGGATTTTTATATACTTCCTTGACTTGCTCTGATATTGGATGAAAGGCTTTCTTTTCTTTTCGGTCCCCTAAGAGAAGATTAAATAGGGCAAAGACTAAAACGAGAATGAGGTAAATCTTTACAGTCGTTCTCCAGCCAAATTCATTGGCTAAAACAGGAGCTAAAAAGGATGTAACTGCCGTTCCAATGTTCCCAGCCCCATAAATTCCATTGATGAAGCCATGTTTTTCTTTTTTATAATATTTAGGTAAAGAAGTGACGCCGATTGAAAATATTGCTCCGCCAACTCCAAGAAAAAAACCGCCTATTATTAACATGAATAACGAATCTGCATAACTAATAACAGAAATTGGTATAAGGAGAATGATAAAACTGCTTGAGAACAATTTTCTTGCACCATAACGATTCGTCCAATAACCTATCGGAACCCTTAGAATGGAGCCTAAGATAACAGGTACGTCAGTTGCCCAAGCAATCTGATTTGAGGAAAGTTCAAAATCTGCCTTGATAAAAGGCATAAGTGAAGAAATAAGTACCCATGTCATAAAGCCGGCAACAAGACTTCCCGTTTGAAGAAAAAGTTGTTTTGTTCCTTGGTTCATAAATAATCCCCCTTTTAGTGCATTTATTCAATCAAATTCCACTATTAAATCATTCATTACAATAAAAGAAAGCATGATGTTTTGCGAAAATTTTCTTTGAGTATTATAAAACAATTTTCTAAAATTGACTGTGAGGTTAGACACAAATCTATTAAAATTCCAAAATAATTAGGTAACAGGTTGGAAAAATTAAGATTGAATATGACACAGGATAGGGAGAATATTATGCAGCGATAAAAATAACATCAAGGAGGATTTTTGACGAGATGGCAGATCAATATGCAGTAATTGGTTTAGGAAGGTTTGGGTTAAGTATTGCCAATAAATTATTTGAATCCGGCCAAGAAGTACTTGGTATTGATGTGAATGAAGAAAGGGTGGAGGACTCTCATCGGTATGTGACACATGCCGTCATTGCGGATTCTACCGATTCAGAGGCATTAAAATCAATTGGAATCCGTAACTTTGACAATGTGATAGTGGCAATCGGCAATGACATCCAAGCTAGCATTTTAAGCGTCTTGCTCTTAAAGGAACTGGGTGTTAAAAAGGTAATCGCAAAGGCTTTAAATAAGCTTCATGGTCAGGTCCTAAAAAAGGTGGGTGCAGACTGGGTCGTATTTCCTGAACGTGATATGGGAATTAGAGTGGCTCATCACCTTTTATCTCCCAATGTGTTGAATTTTATCGAAATTTCAAAGGATTACAGTGTAGAGGAGGTTAAGATCCCTGATCGAATGGTAGAAAAAACTTTACGAGAAATAGACCTTAGGGCAGAGTATAATATTAGTGTAATTGCCATCCGCCATGACAACGAAATTAATATATCACCTTCACCAGATAAAAAAATCAGTTATGGCGATGTCTTAGTTGTCATTGGTGAAAATCGCGACCTTGAGCGGTTTGCTAATCTTCAATAAAGAGGCCCCCCAATTAATTGGGGGGCTGTTTTGGTAGTAGAATATAGCTGACCCCGCCGTTTTATTTGTGAATCCATTAGCCCAATCCCTTAATCCTTAATGGGAACAAGAATGTTAACATCCTCTGAATAGGCTATGACTTCTAATTGGCCGCCTTTTGCCATAGCCTCTATTCCATTTGACTTATCCAATTTAATTTTTCAGCATTTTGCAGTTTTTTGTGCTAAAATTGCTAAATTTCTCTCTATTATTTTTGCCTTTCATAATAAAAAATGATGGATGGATGCAGGCATGTTACTATAGAAATAACAAATGTAAATGGGAGCGATGTTCGATGAATTTTCAAGATATTAAATCTTTTGACGAACGATTAGAGTTTTTGAAAAATCTATCAAAAAAATTTATTAATAGAGCCCATCAGGTGGACATTGAAGGTAGCTTTCCCTTTGAAAATATTCAGGATTTAAAAAACACAGGCTATACCTCATTAACAGTCTCGCAAAAATACGGTGGGGAGGAAATTTCCCTATATGAGTTAATCCGCTTCCAGGAAGTAATTGCAGAAGGTGATGGTGCTACCGCTCTTTCAATAGGCTGGCATATGGGAATCATTCTTAATTTATGTGAAAAAGAACCATGGGATGAAGTCATTTTTAGAGAGCTATGTGAAAAGGTGAAACAAGGTGCTTTAATAAATAGTGCTCAATCAGAACCAATGACCGGAAGTCCAACGCGCGGGGGCAGGCCAGAGACCAGTGCGCAAAAAAGTGGGAACAATTGGTTGATTCATGGCAGGAAAACCTTTACGACAATGTCTCCTGTTCTTGATTATTTTATTGTTAGTGCAGCAATAAAAGATTCTAATGAAATTGGCAACTTCCTTATCCCACGGTCTGCAAATGGAGTCGATATAGAAGAAACGTGGGACAGCATCGCTTTAAGAGGCACAGGTAGTCATGATTTAATTCTTAATAACGTAATGATACCTGATGAGAACTTCGTTGAACGAGTTCGCCCCGAAAGCAAAAGAGCTAACGGCTGGCTTCTTCATATCCCAGCTTGTTATCTTGGAATTGCAAAAGCCGCTAAAAGGTATGCTATACAATTTGCTGAGAACTATGCACCTAATAGTATTCAGGGAACTATAATCGATTTACCAAACGTACAGCAAAAAATAGGCGAAATCGAGTTGAAAATTATGCAGTCAGAATATTTTTTATATAGTGTTGCAAAACAATGGGATGTTTCGAATGAACAAGAAAGAAATAAGATGGGGCCAATATTGGGTGCTGCAAAGTTAACCGTTACAAATTCGGCTATTTCTATAGTAGACCTTGCCATGAGAATCGTTGGGGCCAAAAGTCTTTCCATACAAAATCCCCTGCAGCGATATTATCGAGATGTACGAGCAGGCCTGCATAATCCTCCGATGGATGATATGACAATTCAACTACTTGCAAAACATAGCATTCTTAACTGCGATTAAAAACAACCAGCCACCCGGCTGGTTGTTTTATGAGACTGATTCAATAATTTGAATCCTCATAAAACGAGTCAAGTCAAAAAAAAATGATTCGACAAGAAACTTCATATAATATAGAAAAGTTCTTTTCAATATCATTTTTATAATTTAGATTCTCAATGGAAATGTTATAAAAAAGGAGTGAAGCATAATGCCCAGAGGGAAAGAATTAGAGCAGTTGCCAATGGCAAATATTGCGCCTGGCGCTGGGAAGGATGCAGGTAAATATAATCGAGAAGTGCTTGGAAGTATTGTGCAGCAAGAACAGCCGCATCCAGGGGACATTGATAAGGAAAATGAGGACATGATTTAAGGCAGGCTCCCAAGCCTGCCTTTTACCTTCATATATAAATGAATTATTCTTCGAAGAGTTCACCAATTTCCACTACTGTTCTTTCTTCAAGCGGTCCCCGCAAATGGACTGTTGCTGTTTTTCCATCTTCATTTAATTGGTCAATCCATACGGAAGCCCCGTTATATTTGACCTCAATATCAGCGGAAGAAGATATTATTTGTTTTACTCGATTCACATTCATATTTTCACTCCTAATTATAATATTTGTAACCGTTTTCCAAAACTATATATTATAGAAGAAACTCGGTTTTACTTGATGATTATCGTTCATAAGGCTCAATTTGAACACCATTGATCGTACCGGGTTGGTCAATCTCTTCAAGACTATTTAAATAATTAGTCAGTTCTACTTGCAAGTCCTTTGGAGCACCTGGTTTTAAATGCCAGTTACCGGGTTCATCAACGAAATATGGACTCTTCGTAAATTCAGGCCTTATTCTCGGCATGTTAATTTCTCCTTTTTATAATAACTATATATTTAGACTAACCAGTAAGCACGGAAGTCATGCAAAATCCCCATCTTTAAAGATAAGTCAAAAATCATATTGCATCCTCAATTTTTCAGGTATAGAATAGATGGAAATCACTTTCATATTGGAATTTCCATCATTTGGTTGAAATTAAATAAAGAAAAAGATGAAACTAATTATAAGTGGAATCGTCTTATATAATTGAGGATTGAAAAGAGTCATGTCCAACAAATAACCAACATAATATTAAAGGGATAATTAATGGACACGGATTTAACAAGCCGTATGGGGAATTCGGTTTGTCGAATGGGCTAGAAAAAAGACGTAAGTTTTTGATCGAATACCATTTGAAATGGAATATTTTATGTTTTTCTTTTTAAAGAATCTGTGTTATAGTAATTGAGGTTCGTTTACCGGAGCTTATTTTGGTAAGTGAGAGGAGAATTATAGAGATGAATAAAATTAGACTACCTAAAAAATTCAGCAATAGTCATATTACATTCTTCGCCATTGCCGTCGTATTATTCTGGATCAAAACATATGCGGCATATCAAATTGAATTTAACTTAGGCATTGATAACAGCCTGCAGAAATTTTTGTTATTAATTAACCCATTAAGCTCAGCGCTTTTCTTTTTTGGATTTGCACTTCTATTTAAGAAGCGCACTAAGCTTGTCATGATTATTACTAACTTCATTTTATCATTCTTGTTGTACGCAAATATTGCCTATTATCGCTTTTTTAATGATTTTATAACCGTGCCAGTTTTAATGCAGACTAAGACAAACGCGGGACAGCTTGGGGACAGTGCTCTTTCATTAATGTCACCCTTAGATATTTTTTATTTTACCGATATGTTTATCTTAATTGCTTTAGCATTAACAGTATTTAAGAAAGTAACGGTAACGAACAGAAAATCCTTTAAAATTGTTTTGCTTTTTTCAATCACTACGTTTTTATTTAATCTTGGTCTAGCCGAAAAGGATCGTCCGCAGCTCTTAAGCCGTTCCTTTGACCGAAATTATTTAGTGAAGTATCTAGGTGCTTATAACTTTACGATCTATGATGTGATTCAAAACATTAAGTCATCAAGTCAAAGAGCATTAGCTGATTCAAGTGATATTACAGATGTTGAGAACTATCGTAAAGCAAATTATGCGGCACCAAACCCTGAATATTTTGGTAAAGCTAAAGGAATGAACGTCATTTATATTTCAATGGAATCATTTCAAAGCTTTATGATCAATTATAAAATGCCTAATGGGCAGGAAGTAACACCATTTCTTAACTCGCTAACACATGACAAAAACACGTTTTATTTTGAAAACTTTTATCATCAGACAGGGCAGGGAAAAACGTCTGATGCTGAGTTCTTGATGGAAAACTCATTATATCCAATGGCTCAAGGTGCCGTTTTTGTTAACAAAGCACAAAACACTTATCAAGCAACTCCTTCTATCCTAAAGGGTTATGGATATAATTCCGCAGTATTCCACGGGAACTATAAGACGTTCTGGAATCGAAATGTAATGTATAAAGCTTTAGGTTATGATCAGTTTTTTGATGCTGAATACTATAGCATGAGCGAAGAAAATACGAAGAACTATGGCATGAAGGATAAACCTTTCTTTAAGGAATCAATGCCATTACTAACAAACTTGAAACAGCCTTTCTATACAAAGTTTATTTCTTTATCGAACCATTTCCCATTTGAAATGGATCCACAAGATACTGATTTTCCTGCAGGCGATACCGGTGACACAGTTGTTAACCAGTATTTCCAATCAGCACATTATATGGACCAAGCATTTGAGCAGTTCTTTAATGATTTAAAGGCTTCTGGTTTATATGATAATACTGTAATTGTTATGTACGGTGACCACTACGGAATTTCAGAAAATCATAATGATGCTATGGCAAAGGTTCTTGGTGTTGATGAAATTACTCCAGCAATCAATGCTAATTTACAGCGAGTTCCATTATTTATTCATGTCCCTGGTGTAAAAGGAGGTATTCAGAAGCAGTATGGCGGTGAAGTTGATGTACGTCCTACACTTCTGCACTTACTAGGAATCGACACTAAGGATTACATGGAGTTTGGATCAGATTTATTATCTAAGGACCACCGCAATTGGGCTCTATTCAGAAATGGAGATTTTGTCTCACCTGAAGTTATTCAGGTTAAAGACAAATGCTATTCCACTGCGACTGGTGAAGTAACGGATAAAGCCAATGCTTGTAAGGATATTAGTGATAAGGTAAATACTGAGCTTCAAATGTCCGATGAGGTTGTTTATAAAGACTTATTACGTTTCTATAAGCCGCAGGGATATACACCTATTAATCCGAACGATTATGAATATTTAGGACCAAAAGGGAATAAAGGAACCAAAACGACGACTGGAAATAATTAAACTTGAGAGAAGAAATTTTCTTCTCTCTTTTTTTGTTTGATAGGTAATCGTGTATTTTATGCGATCCAAAAGAAGCTCAAAAAAAGGGTATTGGTATTTGGTCCATTGAAAATTATGCCCAGGAATTCCACCAACGATAATATTGTTTGGTTTTGTACTGAAAAGGAAGCTTAGGATGCTGGCCATCATAAATCAAAACGGTAGGATAATAAATCTTATAAAGGAGCAGTGAGCAATGTTAGAAAAGCTCACTGTTTTTTTATGTTTTTATGATATTAAAATAGCTAAGATTTAATGATTATCATATAATATATGAAATATATGCAACAGTAGGGGGAGAGCAAATGCGAGACGTAAAATTAATAAATATCTTTGAACATCATATTGCACAAAAATATTTAAATCGCTCAGGACTTGCCCATGCGATTGCAGTCGCGTATCATGCATTTCACTTAGGGAGAGAGCAAAAGCTTGATGTGGATATTGCGTCAAAAGCAGGACTTCTTCACGATATGGGGCATTATACATGGTATAAAAACGGAAAATGGGATTATGAATTGTACAAGCAGAATGATATTCATGCCATAAAAGGAGCAGAGCGTGCCCATAAGCTGCTAATTCGTCTTGGAGAAAATCCAATAAAGGCAAAAACAATTGCTCTGGCCATTTTATTTCATACTGATTCATTTTTGCCTTCGAATGACATCGTACGGACACCGTTGCAGCAAATCGTAAAATGGGCAGATGAAAAGGATGAAGAAGAAGGCGGGATGCATCATTACCGAACAATTGAATATGAGAGAGCAAAACAAAGTATCATTCGCCTTGATCAATGGATAGATGCAGAGATCTCTGAGAAATAAAGGATAACAGCTGTGTAATTACTTACACAGCTGTTATTTATTTTACTGTAAAATATTGAGATAATTACCAAAATGGTGTAAAATTTCACTATAGTGGCAAATGAAGATTACATTAAGCTTTAAAATACATACCTAATCATTGTTCGTTAAGGGGGATAAAGATGGAGCCTAATAGCAGGGAAGAGAAAAGACGAATCTTCAGGCAGGAGCTTTTCACCTTAAGGGAAGAAGGATACTTAACAAAGAATATCGTAGAATTAGTCGCGAAAGCACATAATCAGTTTCATTTGGATTTAATCGAGGAAGATGCAATGCAAATGCCAATTGAAAAGGAAATACCGATAAATAAAAAAGTTGATCCGCCTAAACCTCAAAAAGTAAAAAAGACACTATCTCCTGAAGAAATTCGTGAAAGGAATATTACGTGGTCCCTAAATATCGGGGTTATTTTTCTCTTAATAGGGGGCTTATTTGTAGCGACTAGTAACTGGGAATCAATGACAAGTGTGATGAAAAGCGGTTCTATTGCCATTGTTTCGTTATTATTTTACGGAATTGCCGTGCTAGCAGCTAAAGTGTTAAAAATTGACAAAACAGCGTTTGCTTTTACTGTGTTAGGCAGTTTGTTTTTACCTATTTTTATTTTGTCACTTGGATGGTTTGGTCTTTTAGGCACTTATTTATCGATAAGCGGTGAAGGAAAATATGTCCTAGGTATGATGGGGAGTTTTCTTCCGCTCATCGTTTATACAACATTTGCTAGTAAGTTGAAATCTAGATTATTTGTTTGGTTTTCTTATGTAACAGTCACTGCAGGGGCAGCATTTTTAGCTGCTTCATTGAAGCTTAGTGTCGATTTCTTTTATCTGGGTATGATGCTTTTTAATGCCATAATAATTATCATATATCATAGATTAAAAGGTAATGAAGCATATAAATTATTTTCAAAAGAATTTGTCCTATATGTACAAGTCAATCTCGTTCTTTGTACACTTTTTATGCTGTTCTTATATAATAATGAAGTATTATACAGCTTCAATCTTCTCCTAACAGCCATCATATATTTATCAATGATGTTTGTCAGCGGGAGAAAAGAATATCATTTTATTTTTAGTATCATGGTTGTATACGGGGCCTATCAGTTGATTGAACATAGTTTCCTTGATTATTTCGGATCCGTAATCTATGGAATGGTTGGCTTTGCAATCGTGTTTGTGCCAAAGGCACTTGGCGGGAAATTCGCTCTGGATAAAGTCTTTCAATATACAAGTGCGATTATCTCAGGTTTCGCCTTTATCTACATTAGCCTTGAAGGATTCTTACAGCGAGCGGGCAATCCATCCATTGTGTTAATGCTGGCTTATTTAGTTATAGCTGGTAATTTTCTCTATTTATCCCATAACAGTAAGATGCCATTATTCCCTTATTTAAGTGCAGTTTTTACGGCATCAAGTCTCTATGAAGCGATCGCAATGGTCACTAAACCTATTCAATTGAGTATTTCTTTATCTGTTTTTATAACAGGTTTTATTTTGTTTATCGTTTTTGGAATTGTTGTTTCAAATAAAATTATTAAAATCATTCAGAACAGTTCAAAAGATGTTGGATTGGGGATTATGACCTTGGCCATAATGGCAGCCCTTGTTTTCTTCAAGTGGTGGGAGCTGGGAGTCATGCTTCTGCTTGTTACTGTCATTTCCTTTTTAGTCATTAAAAAGGAAAAAAGGCGCTACTATAAAGATGCAGCCTTGTGGGTTTTGCCCGTATCATTTGGTCTTGCCGCGCTGGCATTTGGAGAAGAAATCAATTCAAACTCTCCAATTTACTATGCTGAATACGGATATGCTGTAAACCTTGCGGTTGGTGCTTTCCTTGTTTTAGTATCAAACTTTGCTTGGAGAAAAGCTGCTGAAAAAGAGTTAGAACGAATATCTTTGTATATTTCGCAAGGATTTTACACTATTAGTATTGCCTGTGCCATTTTTTGCCCAATTAATGTTCTTTGGGTTCAGCCATTTGTTTTATTAATTGGTATTGGTATGTATTATTATTTGTATAAAAAGGTTGGAACAAAATGGGTTCCCTATCTTATTTGCTCTGCAACCTTTCTAACATACTTTTCCATCGTAAATGCAGTTTCCCAAAGCATCCATTTAAATCAAACAACTAATTCTTTAATGGCTTCAACAAGTGCAGTTATTCTGCTTTTAATGGCTTTAATTAGTCGTAAATCGGATAAGAAATTATACAATGCTTTTGCTTGGACAGGACACATGATATTTCCATTCACTCTTGCCTTTACCTGGTTTTCCTATAACATTGAATCCATTTATAGTTTTATCACGGCATTAGTTGTATACGGGCTAAGTACAAAATATGCAATTAAAGAATGGAAGATTAGGGTATTTCTATATGGAAGTTTTACAACACTTTTCGTTACGGTATCCTTGGCAATGGATGAAATCCTCGTCCAATATTTTGGAAATTATGAATTCCCGATCACCAGCTGTCTCATCTTAATCGTTTCACTGGCGGTTAATAAGGCGATGCAACAAAGAACATCCTATTATTTAGTGCCATTTTCGATCATTGGAATAAGCTTGATGATCATAAATTATCCATTTTCATGGGTTACATATGTCATTACATGCCTATATGCATTTGCAACCGTATTTTATTTGCATAAAATTAAATGGAGTCTCATTGGGATCATTCCATTATTATTGGCATTTTTAGCCACTGCAGAAATATCATATGTAAGTGACATGAATGAAGTTGAAAAAATGCTTTTATCTGGCGGAATGGGTATTGTATTGTCTGTATTCGGCCAATTAAAGTATAAAATGCTGTTAGAAAACGGAAAAAAACTGCAGGAGATAAAAATTGATGGTTTTACTATCATTTCTTTCTTGTATTTTTGGTTGATGTACTTTTTTGAAAATCAAGCTTTGTGGAGTCATGTTATTCCAGGTGTTCTCATTGCAGCCTTAATATGGATGCAAAGGAAAAGAGTACCTGAAAATATTTCTGTATTTATGTCGATCCTCGGTGGGGCCTATTTATTACAACCGTACTATTCGATCATTCATGAACTCAATATCCCAGCACTGTGGGAGCGGGAGGTAGTAGTTCTTCCATTTATTTTGCTGGTGATTTTCAGCAGGTTCCTTTTAAAAGGCAGATATTCGGAAATTACTAAAGCGATTCAATGGGGAGTCCTAATTATTGTTGCCCTTCTTTTAATTCAGGATGGGTTATCAAGCAGTACGATATATGATGCGATAATTTTAGGTTCCCTCTCATTATTATCGATGATATCAGGGATGTTCTTACAAATTAAGTCTTACTTTTTTACGGGTGCCGGTGTATTACTTTTAAATGTATTCCTGCAAACACGTCCTTACTGGGGCAATATGCCGTGGTGGTTTTACCTATTAATTGCTGGCTTAGTCTTAATTTCTATTGCAAGCTTTAATGAATGGCATAAACAAAAAGTATTAAAAGGGGAAAAAACGTTTATTTCGAGCTTAAAGGAGAAGGTAATTGATAGAATCAAAAAATGGGACTAATAATCTAAATAGTCTTGTGGTAATTTATTAGCGGATAGGTTAAATGCCTGTCTGCTATTATTTTGGTGTTTTTGACCAATCAGTCAAAGCAATACTTATAATTTTTCGTTGACCTAATTATTTATTTCATATATAGTAGGAATTGTTATGACCAGTCAGTCATTAATTGATTCTTCCAAAATAGAAAGGACAAACAAATGAATCGAATTATTAATTTTTCGCTTAAAAACAAGTTTGCTATTTGGTTAATTACTTTAATTATTACGGCTTCGGGATTATATTCTGGATTAAATATGAAACTAGAAACATTACCGGATATTACAATTCCCGTTGTAACTGTTACTACCGTTTATCCGGGAGCAGCGCCAGAACAAGTGGCAGAAAAAGTTTCGGAACCGATTGAACAGCGCCTTAAAAACCTAAATGGTGTAAAAACAGTCAGCTCCAACTCCTTCCAAAATGCTTCAGCGATCCAAATTGAATATGCCTACGAAAAGGATATGGAAGAAGCGAAACGAGAGGTAGAGGAAGCCTTGGCAGATGTTACCCTTCCAGAGGGAGCGGTGAAACCTGAAATCTCCCGGATTAGCTTCAATGCATTTCCGATTCTCGCTTTAAGCGTCTCCAATGAGGATAAATCCTTGGATCAATTGACAAATGATGTGGAAAAGCAAATCCTCCCGGCCTTGGAAGGGTTAAACGGGGTTTCATCTGTAAAAATTGCCGGTCAGGAAGTTAAAGAAATTCAATTAACCTTTAAGGAAGATAAGCTAAAACAATATGGACTAAATAAAGATACCGTTCAAAACGTAATCAAAGGGTCAGATGTCACTTTCCCATTAGGCTTATATACCTTTAAAGATACTGAAAAATCAGTTGTGGTGGAAGGTAACATAAAATCGCTGAATGATCTGAAAGAAATGAAAATCCCAGTTGTTCCCGCACAGTCTCAGGGTTCGACAGGTAGTTTCCCTGGGCAGTCTGGGGGTGCACAGGCGGCACAAAGTTCAGCAGGTCAACAGATAGGACAAAGTAATACAGGTTCACTCAAACAGGCCCCACAAATGCCAACCATCATGCTTAAGGATATAGCGGATATCAATGAGGTGGGACGTGCGGAGTCAATTTCTCGGACAAATGGCAAAGAAGCAATTGGAATTCAAGTTATTAAGGCTGCGGACGCGAATACCGTTGAGGTTGCTAATGAGGTAAAAGCAGAAATTAAGAAATTCGAGAAAAAAATGAAAGGCTCCGAATTCGAGACAACTTTTGACCAAGGAAAACCAATCGAAGAGTCCGTTAGCACGATGCTGAATAAAGCCTTGTTTGGAGCATTATTTGCTGTAATCATTATCATGTTGTTTTTAAGAAGCTTTAAATCAACACTGATTTCAATCATTTCAATCCCTTTATCGCTTTTAATTGCCATTTTGTTATTAAACCAAATGGATATTACCTTGAATGTCATGACCTTAGGAGCTATGACGGTCGCGATTGGCCGTGTCATTGATGACTCTATCGTCGTGATTGAAAATATTTACCGGAGAATGTCATTAACGGGTGAGGAACTAAAAGGAAAAAATCTCATTCGCTCTGCGACGAAGGAAATGTTTATTCCAATTATGTCTTCTACAATTGTAACGATTGCTGTTTTCTTACCATTAGGATTAGTAAAAGGACAAATTGGAGAATTGTTTCTTCCATTTGCGCTAACCATTGTATTTGCATTATTGGCTTCACTTCTTGTAGCAATTACAATCGTTCCAATGATGGCCCATACGATGTTCAAAAAGGGAATTGACCGAAAGCACCATCATGACGATGAAAAACCTGGAAAACTAGCTCAGGTATATAAACGGATATTAAATTGGTCACTGAATCATAAAATTATTACCATTAGTTTGGCTATACTTTTGTTAGTGGGAAGTTTCGCCTTGGTGCCATTAATTGGCGTAAGTTTTATTCCCTCTGACGAAGAAAAAATGGTTGTGGCTACCTACAAGCCTGACCCTGGCCAAACACAGGATGAAGTTACAAAGATTGCTAATCAGGCAGAGGATTATTTTCAGGACCGTAAGGGGGTAGAACTTGTCCAATATACAGTTGGCGGGGAAAACCCAATGAATCCAGGGGCATCCAATCAAGCGATGTTTTTCGTAAAATACGATAAGGATACGGAAAACTTCGATAAAGAAAAGGATTTAGTCATTAAAGAACTGCAAAAAAACACTGGTAAAGGTGAATGGGGAACACAAGACTTCTCTGGCGGTGGTTCAAGCAATGGTCTAACCTACTTTGTTTATGGTGAAAAGCTGTCAGATATCGAGCCGACAGTTAGAAAAATCGAAAATTTAATGAAGGATAATAAATCGCTTCGAAATGTAGATACGAGCATGTCCAAAACGTATGACGAATACACATTAACGGCTGATCAGGAGAAGCTGAGTAAGCTTGGATTGACAGCCGCACAGATTGGGATGGAGTTATCACAAAACCGTTCCCGTCCTGTTATCACAACCATTCAAAAAGACGGCAAAGAATTAAATGTTTATCTGGAAGTTCCGAAACAAGAATTCACGACTGTGAATGATTTGACCAATAAGACGATAAAATCAGCCATAGGCCAAGAAGTAAAGATTGCAGATTTGGTGCAAATAAACGAAGGTAAAACATCTGATACGGTTACAAGAAGAAATGGTGAAATTTATGTTTCTGTCAGCGGTGAAATTACCAAAAAGAATATCTCTAAAACTTCTGCTGCTATTCAAAAGAAGGTAGATAAAATATCTGTACCTGCAAATGTCACAGTGAAAACAGGTGGAGTAACTGAAGATATTAAAGAATCGTTTACACAATTAGGGATAGCGATGCTTGCTGCGATTGCGATTGTATATTTAATTTTGGTTATTACGTTCGGTGGAGCGCTAGCACCATTTGCCATCCTGTTTTCGTTGCCATTCAGCATTATTGGTGGCCTGGTTGGATTATTAATTGCTGGGGAAACCATCAGTATTTCAGCGATGATTGGAGCTTTGATGTTAATTGGTATTGTAGTTACAAATGCGATCGTTCTGATTGACCGAGTTTTAAACAAGGAAAAAGAAGGATACAGCACAAGAGAAGCATTATTAGAAGCAGGAGCAACAAGACTTCGTCCAATTCTAATGACGGCTATCGCTACAATCGGCGCGCTTATTCCATTAGCCTTAGGAATTGAGGGCAGCGGCGTTATATCTCGAGGATTAGGGGTTACTGTAATTGGCGGTTTAACGAGTTCAACCCTCTTGACCCTCGTAATTGTGCCAATTGTATATGAGGGATTAAGAAAAAGGAAAAAAATGATTGTTGATGTTGACCAATAAGACTATATTGAAAAATAACATAATGTTTGTTATAATAGTAATAATTTAATAATCGTTTTTTTGGAGGAGTCTGTCACCAAGGGATTTTTATGTCCTTTGGTTGACAGGCTTTTTTGTATCAAATTAGGGTCTGTTATTCAATAACAGACCCTTTTTATTTTTTATAAAAGGCTATTTTCGCATAAATTGTTGTTTTTCGTAAAAGGTTTATTAACCCGTATATCCAGAAGCGTCGTGGCATCTTTTCGTAAGAACTTTTGCGAAAATTGCCTAGATACTTAGAAAATGAACCTTATTAAGTTCCAAAAGCAACAAAGTTTACGAAAAGAGCCTTATTGAAAGAAAGGTGATGGGGATGAATTTAATTTTTGAGTTGGCGATTATTTTACTTGCATCTAAGATTGCGGGGGATCTTAGTGTTAAACTAGGGCAGCCCTCGGTATTAGGGAAGCTTTTGATTGGAATTATACTCGGGCCGGCAGTATTGGGAGTCGTTTCAGAAACGGCTACACTAGAGGAATTAAGTCAAATTGGTGTAATTTTACTAATGTTTATTGCTGGCTTAGAAACAGATGTGGACGAATTTAAACGAAGCGGCAAAGCTTCATCACTTGTAGGAATTAACGGAATTATTGTCCCTTTAGGAATAGGTTATCTAGCTGGTTACCTAATGAACATGTCAACAATCGAAGCATTATTTTTAGGGTTATTGCTTTCGGCCACAAGCGTAAGTATTTCCGTTCAAGCGCTTAAAGAACTAAATAAAATGCAGTCAAAAGAAGGAACTGCGATTTTAGGTGCAGCCGTAATAGACGATGTTCTTGTAATCCTTGCTTTAGCCTTTTTAATGAGTATGGCTGGCGGTGAGGTAAATCTAAGCATGATTGTTTTGAAAAAGGTACTCTTTTTTGGAGGTGCTATTTTAATAGCTTGGAAGGTTGTACCCTGGGTTTTAAAAAAGTTTGCGCCACTAAAGGTGACGGAATCACTTATTTCGGCTGGGTTGATTATTTGCTTTCTTTATGCCTATGCGGCTGAATTAGCGGGAGTAGCGGCGATTATAGGAGCTTACATTGCTGGAACTGCTATTAGCTTAACAGATTACAAGCGGGAGATATTTGAAAAGGTTGAAACTATTGGCTATTCCGTCTTTGTTCCTGTTTTCTTTACTTCTATTGGTGTGAAAGCAAGCTTCGAAGGTCTGTTAGAAAATGGGGGTCTGATTATTGGACTTAGTATTCTTGCAATCTTAACAAAATTAATTGGAGCGGCACTAGGAGCTAGAATGGCCCGCTTTTCTTGGAAAAGCTCGCTTGGAATCGGTGCGGCCATGGTTTCCCGCGGGGAGGTTGCCCTAATTATTGCTTCAATTGGCTTAGAAACAAAGCTAATCACTGAAGCATTATTTTCTATTTTAGTTATAGTCGTCCTCATTACAACGATTGTTACTCCACCGATGATGAAATTCTTTTTTAAACAGGAGCGGAATAAAAAAGCCATGAAAAGTACTGCTTAATGAAAAAGACATCCAGTCAAATGATAGACTGGATGCTTTTTCATTTTTAGTACAGTTTTTTTTATTGCACCCCCAAAATCGAAAAAAAATACACGAATAGTTTGGTAACTTAAAAAAACTAATTTACTTAGGAGGTTAGATATGGGAAACGTATTAATTGATATCGACAAACTACTAGAAGCCACTGTTGATCTAACATCTGGGAAAAATAGTAATAAAGTAAAACCGGTTGAGATTGATAAATTGCTTGATAACACACGTGATTGGTAAATCATATTTTGGTTCCCTGGCTCATAACTTAAAAATATACTATCAGAATGCCTTCTAATTAATTAGAAGGCATTTTCTTTTTATCATTTCTATTAATTGACACGCTTTAAAGCACAAAAATATTTTAGGATTTTCTATTGCTTTTGTCCAAAAAAAATACTAGAATAATTTTTAATATAATAAATTTTTAGAAAATTATTTTTAAATGAATGTTAGGGGGATATTAAAAATGAAGAAGAAAGTAAGTGCGCTGTCCTTTGCGCTGGCAGGAATGCTGATGCTTGCAGGATGCGGCAGCAAAGAATCATCAGGAGATGCAGAAAAGGGCGGGAAAGATAAGGAATTCAAAGTTGGCATTAGCCAATTTGCTCCGCACCCATCATTAGATGCAGCTACTGAAGGTTTTAAAAAGGCGTTAGCCGACAAAGGTATAAAAGTAAAGTATGATGAACAAAATGCTCAGGCAGATATGAATAATGTCCAAACAATCGCGAAAAACTTTGTGGGCGACAAGGTCGATTTGATTTTTGCCAATGCTACACCTAGTGCAACGAGCGCGTTAAATGCAACAAAGGAAATTCCAATTATTTTTACATCCGTAACAGATCCTGTAGGAGCAGGACTTGTGGAAGCTTTTGATAAGCCAGGAAAGAACATTACGGGAACGACCGATAATCATCCGGATGCAACGAAAAAAACAATCAGCTTTATTACAGATGAAGTGAAAGCAAAAAATATTGGTGTAATTTATAACTCTGGTGAACAAAATTCAGTTGTTCAGGTTAAGGCTGTTAAAAAGATCGCAGAGGAAAAAGGCGCTAAACTTGTAGAAGTATCTGTTGCAACGACAGCAGATGTTAAGCAGGCAGCTGAATCCCTAGTAGGCCGCGTGGATGCAATCTACATTCCAACTGATAACACAGTAGTTACTGCCCTTGACTCTGTCATTGCTGTCTCAAATAGCAAAAAAATCCCACTTTTCGTTGGCGAACTTGATTCAATGAAAAAAGGGGCAGTCGCAGCTAGTGGCTTTAGCTATTTTGATCTTGGCTATCAATCTGGTGTAATGGCTGCTGATATTTTATCTGGTAAAAAGAAAGCGTCTGACATTCCAGTTGAACTGCCAAACAGCTTAAAGCTTGTAATTAATAAAAAAGCAGCTGAAGCACAAGGCTTGCAAGTGAAGGAAGAATGGAGCAAGCTTGGCGAGTTTTATGATGGAAAATAACAAACTATAAATCTATAAGGAGTCAGCCTGAAAGGGTTGACTTCTTGATTGATACATAGAACAAAGAAAGGATGATTTCAATGTTTACAGCCATATTTGGATCTTTTGAAGCAGGTATCATCTATGCGATTATGGCACTGGGCGTCTATCTTTCCTTTCGTATTCTGGACTTTCCAGATCTAACGGTAGATGGTAGTTTTGTGACAGGTGCCGCCATTTCGGCGGTTATGATTGCGGGGGGATCCAATCCGTTTTTGGCAACGATTGTAGCATTATTTGCAGGATTTGCTGCAGGCTGCTTAACGGGACTGCTTCACACCTTTGGTAAAATCAATAATTTGCTATCCGGTATTTTAATGATGATAGCGTTATATTCGATTAACTTACGAATTATGGGACGATCAAATATTCCATTATTAAATACGGATACAGCTTTTACAAAAATCAGTGATATGTTTGAAAAATCAGGTATTGATTCATCTCTAAACAGTATTCTTTCGGCGATTGGGCTTGGCGATAGCCTTCCGGAGACATGGGGAATTTTAATCTTTATGGTCATCGTCACCTTAGTGATCAAAATCCTTACCGATTTGTTTTTGCAAACCGAAATTGGTCTTGCTATCAGAGCAACAGGCGATAACAAAAGAATGATTCGCAGTCTTTCAGCTAATACCAATCTCCTAGTAGTTCTTGGACTCGGACTTTCCAATGCATTAGTGGCATTTTCAGGTGCCCTAATTGCCCAACAAGGCGGATTTGCTGATGTTGGAATGGGAATTGGTATGATTGTCATCGGCTTAGCTTCTGTTATTATCGGTGAAGCCCTGTTTGGTACTAAAACAATTGCACGAGCAACTCTTGCGGTAATCGGTGGTTCCATTATTTATCGTATTGTTGTTACCCTAGCCCTCCGTGTTGAGTTCCTGGACCCAGGGGATATGAAGTTAATAACGGCTGTAATTGTTATTATTGCCCTAACGGCACCAAAGATTATTGAAGGCACCAAAGAGAAAAAACGGAAGGCGAGAAGAAAATCGGAGAGAATGAACATCATTCAGACTTCTGTGAGAACGGAGGGGGACAACCATGCTGCAATTAAATCAGATTCATAAAATCTTTAATGAGGGAACACCAGATGAAAAAATTGCGATTGACCATATTAACCTTTCGCTGAAACCAGGGGATTTCGTGACGGTTATCGGCAGTAACGGTGCAGGAAAATCGACCTTAATGAATATCATTTCCGGTGTTTTATTCCCTGATATCGGAGACGTTTGTATCGGCGGAAAAAATGTAACCAATATGTCCGAGTTTAACCGGTCTAAAATGATTGGCCGCGTTTTTCAGGATCCCATGGCAGGAACAGCTCCAAGTATGACTATCGAAGAAAATCTGGCTATGGCCTATTCACGAAATAAAAGGAGAACGCTTCAAAAGGGTGTGACGAAAAAACGGCGCGATTATTTTAAAGAAGTACTGGAATCATTACATCTCGGTTTGGAAAACCGTCTTAGTGCAAAGGTTGGACTGCTGTCAGGCGGGGAACGCCAGGCGCTTTCCTTATTAATGGCCACTTTTACTGAACCCTCCATCCTGCTGCTTGATGAGCACACGGCTGCACTTGACCCATCAAGGGCGGAGTTGATTACAAATCTGACAAAGGAGATTGTCAATAGGTACAAACTTACAACTTTGATGGTCACACATAATATGCAGCAGGCGATTGATTTGGGAAATCGGTTAATTATGATGGATAAGGGCCAAATCATTTTGGAAGTGGATGAGGAAAAGAAACAGCAGTTAACCATCGAGAGATTATTAGAGGAATTTAAACGAATTCGCGGTGTTCAAATGGTAAGTGACCGAGCGGTCCTTTCATAGTGAAAAATATTTTTTCGATTGTCATTTTAGGTATATATTTTTAAAAAATATTCTCGATACACTAAAGTAAGAAACATCCTAGGACTAGGTATGTTTCTTTTTTCTTTTAGGGAAAAAAATACTATGGTTAAAGAATATTTCTTTACTGCAAAAAAGCGTTATTGCTTTACATCCTGCTCTTGAGGGGACAAGAATTCTTCCATTACAATATATTCTGAATATTACTATTTTTAAAAAATGGGGGTTCTTGAATTGAAAGAAAAACGCGTAAAAGCTGATCAGCTTGTAAATGACTTTTTTCCGGTAAGAGATGTAGATTATATAGAGATTTATACAGGGAATGCCAAACAAGCATGCCACTTTTTTTGCACTGCATTCGGGTTTCAGCCAGTTGCGTATTCTGGTCTAGAAACGGGCAATCGTGAAACCGTTTCCTATGTGTTAAAACAGCGGAATATTCGCTTGGTGCTTACAGGTTCCTATGTGGAGGACAGCAGAGTAGCTCAGTTTGTTAAAAAGCATGGCGATGGCGTAAAAGATATTGCACTTTTAGTGGATGATATCGATAAAGCATATGATGAGGCGGTAAATCGCGGCGCAATTGCCCATGTGGCGCCTTTTGAAATGAAGGATGAAAAGGGTGTTGTAAAAAAAGCTGTTCTAGGTACATATGGTGATACCATCCATACGTTAATAGAACGGAAAAATTATCAAGGTGCATTCCTGCCGGGATTTGAGTCCTATTCTTCTGATGTACCAGTTGAAGATGCTGGCTTAATCGGAATAGATCATGTGGTAGGAAATGTTGAAAGCATGGAAGAATGGGTCGAATATTATTCGAAGGTAATGGGCTTTATCGAAATGAAGCATTTCACCGATAAAGATATCACGACTGAATACTCTGCGCTCATGTCAAAAGTTATGCATAATGGCGGCCGCATTAAATTCCCAATCAATGAACCGGCAGAAGGTAAACGCAAATCGCAAATTCAGGAATTTCTCGAATTTTATAACGGTCCAGGCGTACAGCATCTTGCAATTTTAACAGAAGATATTGTATCTACCGTTTCCACTTTAAAGAGAAATGGTGTTGAATTCCTTAAAACTCCAAGTACTTATTATGAATCATTAGGGGAGCGTATCGGTAAGATTGATGAAGAAATTGAAAAGCTGCGCGAGTTAAATATTTTAGTGGACCGTGACGATGAAGGCTATTTGCTGCAAATTTTCTCAAAGCCGATTGTAGACCGCCCGACACTATTTATTGAAATCATCCAGCGTAAAGGTGCTCGTGGATTTGGAGAAGGAAACTTTAAAGCCCTGTTTGAATCGATTGAACGGGAACAGGAAAGACGCGGTAATTTATAAATTAATAGCTAAATAGAGATAAAAGGGGGGAACTTTTTCCCCTTTTTTTACAACCTTTTGTCATAGGAAAGAGTGGTGTATTGAATGGAAATTACCCCGAAAGCGCTGGAATGGAGAGAGGCCTACAAATTATTAATCGGATCTATTTTACCAAGGCCGATCGCTTTTGTTTCAACGATAGATGTCGACGGTATCGCCAATGCGGCACCCTTCAGTTTTTTTACTGCCGTTTGTGCGGACCCCATGCTCGTCTGTTTTTCGCCGATGAGAAGAGGGAAGGACGGGGCGAAAAAGGATACTCTAGTTAATATAGAAAATACCGGTCAATTTGTTATTAACATTGTCAGTGAGAGTATGGCTGAGCAAATGAATGATTGTGCGATAGAATTTTCTCCTGACGTTGATGAAATCCTGGAAACGGGTTTAACAAAAGAACCTGGCCATATGGTTAAAGTGCCGCGAATTGCGGAATCACTTGTCCATTTAGAATGTGTACTCCATCAGGTTCTCCATTTCGGCGACAAGCCGGGCAGCGGCAGTCTCGTCATCGGTAAAGTGGTCCATGTTCATATTCAAGATGAATTAATGGACAAAGGGAGAATAGACACCGCTCTTTTAAAACCTATTGGAAGAATGGCAGGTAATATTTTTACCGATCCTTTGGCGAAAACGTTTGAAATGATAAGAAAATAGAAAAAGGTGAGTCAATGAAATTTGTAACCTTTGAAAAACCAGATAGAAGTATCCGGGCAGGCTGGCTCCTGAATGAGGCTTATGCTGTTGATATGTCCGAAGCAACGGATGGTAGGCTGCCTTGTAATCTAATAGGCTTTCTAGACAATAGTGAAGAAAATTTAAAGATTGCGGCTGCATTGTCGTTAACCAATGATCATAAAGGAGTTTACCAATTAAGTGATCTTCACTTAAAAGCACCACTTCCCAATCCAAGAAGCTTCCGTGATTTTTATGCCTTTGAGCAGCATGTGAAAACAGCTCGGGAAAATCGTGGCCTGAAAATGATTCCAGAATGGTATGAAATTCCTGTATTTTATTTTTCCAACCACCTAGCAATTAAGGGACCAGGCGAAGAAATCATTAAACCTTTAGATTGTGAGTGGTTAGACTATGAACTAGAGGTCTCATGCATTATAGGCAAATCAGGCAGAAATATTTCAGCAGCAGAGGCCAATGATTATATTTTTGGCTTTTGTATTTTGAACGATTGGAGTGCAAGAGACCTGCAGCGTAAAGAAATGAAGGTTGGCTTAGGTCCTGCAAAAGGCAAGGATTTCTCCACCTCTATGGGGCCATGGATTATCACAAAAGATGAATTGGAAAATTTAAGGACAGGGAAGGGCTTTGATCTTAGCATGAAAGCACGGGTAAATGGCGTCCAACTTTCTAAAGGTAATTTAAAGGAGCTTTATTTTTCCTTTGGAGAAATGATTGAAAGGGCATCAGCAGGCGTAACCCTCTATCCAGGCGAGGTTATTGGTTCAGGCACTGTCGGAACAGGATGTATCCTTGAACTTGGCGAAAAGGTGCATCGATGGCTTAAGCCAGGAGATAAAGTAGAGTTAGAAATTGAGAATTTAGGGATTTTAGAGAATACAATAATCGAAGAAAAGAGGTGAGAGGATGTATTATCGCCAACTGGGAAAGATTCCCCATAAACGGCATACGATGTTTAAAAAAGAGGACGGGAGCCTTTATAGGGAGCAGGTAATGGGAACTCGTGGTTTTTCTGGAACTCAATCGATTCTTTATCATCAATACATGCCGACAGAAGTCGTAAAATCAAAGCTAGTTGGAAATTATTTTCCTGTTTTTGAAGAGCAGCAATCGCTAAAGCACCGACATTTTTTTTCGACCAAGATTACCAAAAAAGGGGATGCTCTTAAGGCAAGAGAATATATTCTAGGTAATCAGGATTTGTTAATCGGAACGGCATCGATTACTGAGTCGATGCAAAGCTTTTATCGAAATGGCGATGGCGATGAAATGCTATTTATTCATCATGGCTCAGGAAAGCTCGAGACGATATTTGGGACAATCACATACCGTCCAGGTGATTATCTCGTCATACCGATAGGGACGATTTATCGAATCATACCCAGTGCAGATGAAGAAACTAAAATGCTTTTTGTCGAAGCGTTTAGTCAAATCACTACTCCAAAAAGGTACCGAAACGAATACGGCCAGCTTTTAGAGCACAGCCCATTTTGTGAACGGGATATCCGCGGTCCGGAAGCCTTGGTGACATTTGATCAAAAAGGGGAGTATGAGGTTATAACAAAATCGAGAGGGGCGATTCATTCTCACATACTGGGGCATCATCCGCTTGATGTGGTTGGCTGGGATGGGTATTTGTATCCTTGGGCTTTTAATATCGAAGATTTTGAACCGATTACCGGAAGAGTTCATCAGCCGCCGCCAGTACACCAAACCTTTGAAGGAAATAACTTTGTGGTTTGTTCCTTCGTTCCCCGCCTTTATGATTATCATCCGGAATCCATACCAGCACCGTATTATCACAGTAATGTTAATAGTGATGAGATCCTCTATTATGTTGAAGGTAATTTCATGAGCCGAAAAGGGATTCAAGAGGGTTCCATCACTCTCCATCCAAGCGGAATTCCTCA
Organism: Paenibacillus sp. BSR1-1; assembly: GCF_030403775.1. Classification (GTDB taxonomy): domain Bacteria; phylum Bacillota; class Bacilli; order Bacillales; family Cytobacillaceae; genus Neobacillus. Next base: position 87,878 of record NZ_JAQMWQ010000018.1, on the reverse strand, counting down.
TGGACCTCATCCGGGAAAAACAGAGGCGAGCATCGGAAAGAAAGAAACGCTGGAGCTGGCGGTGATGATTGATACTTTCCATCCTTTAAAGGTTGTAAAGGGTACGGTTGATTTAGAAGATACTGCTTATATGTATTCCTGGATTGAAAAATAGAAATAATAATGGAGAAACAATCCTGCCTTTTGCGCTAGGATTGTTTTTTTATATACATAGGATATTTTTAACCGATAATTCTGTTAAAAATGCTATTGTAAGTACATACACATTAATATCGAGATGAGGGGTGAAAACGTGAATCGCGAAACCATTTTGACGAAATTAAAAGATCATGTTCCTACAATACTTGGCAGTGAGAAATTTTCAAGGTACGCTGTCATGCTGCCGCTCATTCAAAAAGAGAATGGAATCCATGTATTGTTTGAAATCCGTTCACAGCAATTACGGAGGCAGCCTGGGGAAATTTGTTTTCCAGGGGGCAGAATTGATTCAGTTGACTTTGATGAAAAGGCAGCGGCCATTCGTGAAACGAAAGAGGAATTAGGTATAGCTGAAGAAAATATCAGTGAGGTGTTCCCTTTAAATTTTATGGTGTCTCCGTTTGGGATGATGGTATTTCCCTTTGCCGGCTTTATTACAAATCCAGGCAGTATTCAAGCGAATCCCTCTGAGGTCGGGGAACTATTCACGGTGCCTTTATCATTTTTTATCGAAAAAGATCCGGAAATTTACCGAATTGAATTTAAAGCGGAGCCGGAAGAAAACTTTCCATTTGACTTAATTATCGGCGGAGAGAATTATAATTGGCGGACACGAGGGATGGAGGAATACTTTTATATTTATGAAGATAAAGTGATTTGGGGTCTGACAGCGAGAATTCTTGCTCATTTTATTGAAATGATTCGCTGAATTTTATCTATTGCAAAGTTGTGTACTCCCTATACGTACAAATGTCCATGCAAAAAGGAAAAAATACTTGATTATTTTCAGAATTGGAATAAAATTAAGATTATATTTTTACACAATAGGGAGTTGTCATGATGAAGGTAGTAAAGTTTGGCGGATCATCTTTAGCATCCGGAAAGCAGATTGAAAAAGTATTACAAATAGTCATAGCTGACGCTGAGCGGAAAGTGGTCGTTGTATCAGCTCCCGGTAAAAGATTTTCTGAGGATCATAAAGTAACGGATTTATTAATAGAATGTGCAGAACTCAGCTTACTCAATATGGATCCAAAGGAAAAATTTGACGCTGTTATCGAAAGATACTCATCCATTGCAGAGGAATTAGAACTCGGGGATGAAATTATTCATGAAATTCAAAACGATTTGATAGAAAGGCTGAATGGGAACAAAAGTAGGCCTGACCGGTTTATGGATAGGCTTAAAGCGAGTGGAGAGGATAATAATGCCAAATTGGTGGCTGCCTACTTCCGTAAGCGGGGAATCGAAGCCTCATATATCGACCCGAAGGAAGCTGGACTTTTAGTAAGTGATGAGCCTGGAAATGCTCAAGTATTAACAGACTCGTATAATCGCTTATTTTCACTCCACGAACGCCCAGGCATTTTGATTTTTCCTGGCTTTTTTGGCTATAGCAGGGAAGGTGAAGTTTTTACGTTTTCACGAAGCGGCTCTGATATTACCGGATCGATCCTTGCTAACGCACTAAAAGCGGATTTATATGAAAATTTCACCGATGTAGATGCGGTTTATTCCGTTAATCCTAATTTTGTTACAAAACCAAAAGAAATTAAAGAATTAACGTACCGGGAAATGCGAGAGCTTTCGTATGCGGGCTTTACCGTTCTGCATGATGAAGCCCTTGTCCCAGCATTCCGTGCGGGAATTCCGGTTCATATCAAGAATACAAACAATCCTGCTGCTCCTGGGACCAGAATTGTGTCTGATCGAAAAAATTCAAATGGGCCGGTAATTGGTATTGCCAGTGATCAAGGTTTCTGCAGCATTTATGTAAGTAAATACTTAATGAACAGGGAAGTTGGTTTTGGTCGTAAGCTTTTAGGTATATTAGAAGATTTCGGGTTATCCTATGAGCATACACCATCAGGAATTGATGATGTATCTGTCATCTTGCGAGAAAGCCAAATGGATCCTATTATGGAAAGAGAAATAAAAGACCGTATTATGACAGAGCTTCATGCAGATGAAGTGAAAATTGAGCATAGCCTCGCTCTTATTATGGTTGTTGGCGAAGGCATGAGACATAATGTCGGTACAATGGCTCGAGCCTCTAAAGCGTTAGCAAAGTCACATGTTAATATTGAAATGATTAACCAAGGATCCTCTGAAGTCAGCATGATGTTTGGTGTAAAACAAGTAGATGAAAAAAGAGCTGTTGCAGCATTGTACGAAGAGTTTTTTGTTGCAGTCACGGTTTAATAGGTAAAAGTAGTTCTTAATTACTTTTAATTAAGAACTACTTTTTTTGTCTCTAGAGGGCAAAAATTTAAATAGTATGAAATTTAATTGTGTGCTATCATTGTACTAACCGGTTAGTATCTCTCAAATAAAGGAGACTTAAAATGAAAGCGATTCAATTTAAAGAATATGGAAAACCTGATGTTTTACAGTTTGTCGATGTACCCTCACCAGAATTAAGGCCCAGAAATGTTTTAGTAAAGGTAAAAGCTGCGGGAGTGAACTTTGCGGATACTGCCCGCAGATATGGCCAATATTTAGCGAAAACTCCTCTACCTTATGTTCCGGGAGCGGAAGTAGCGGGTGTCATCACAGAGGTTGCGGCAGATGTCACGGACTTTAAGATTGGCGATCGGGTAGTCGCATTAACAGATGATGGAGGATATGCAGAGTACATTGCACTTCATGAATCCCAGTTAGTAAAGATACCGGAATCAGTTGATTTTAATCAGGCTGCTTCCATTTTAGGTCAGGGAATTTCGGCATATTTCATCTTAAAATCTTCTGGCCAAATCCAAAAAGGTGACACCGTACTGGTGCATGCTGCAGCAGGTGGTGTGGGTACATTTGCGGTGCAATTAGCAAAGATAATGGGCGCAGGCAAGGTCATTGCCACAGCCAGCAGCAAGGAAAAGCTTGATCTTGCTTTTTCTCTTGGGGCTGATGTTGGAATTAATTACACTGAAGAAAATTGGCATAAGCAAGTTCTAGCTGTCACAGGTGGCAAAGGGGTCGATGTTGCTCTTGAGATGGTTGGCGGCGACATTTTTAAAAATACTTTGAAATGCATGGCGGTAAATAGCAGACTTGTCATTTATGGCCGTGCTGGCGGGCAGGAAACAAAATTCGATCCTGCTATCCTCATGCAGCGAAATGTAAGTGTTGTCGGTTTTTGGCTTGTTCATTTTCTGAAAGATTCAAAAGCATATAAAAATAGTGTAAGAGATTTATTGAATTATATTGGCGAAGGAAAATTAAAATTAATAATAGGCAAAACCTTTGCTTTGGAAGATGCGAAATTGGCACACGAACTGTTAGAAGGTCGTCAAACAATCGGGAAACTTATCTTAAATCCTTAATAAGCCTCAGGGGAGGAATTGCAATTGAATTTGAATGAACTGGAAACCAAAATAAACTTTCGTACATGCCCATTGTGCGAAGCGACATGCGGCCTGGAAATTCATACGAGGGGACAAGAGGTTGTCCACATTAAGGGGGATAAACTGGATCCGTTTAGTAAGGGGTATTTATGCCCAAAGGGTTTTAGTGTCAAAGAACTTCATTCTGACCCTGACCGAATCCGAAAACCGATGATTCGTCGTGGTTCTGATTGGCAGGAGGTTTCTTGGGACGAAGCCTTTTTAGAAGTTAGAAAAGGACTGCAAACGATTATTAAAGAGCATGGTAGGAACTCCGTCGCCGTTTATTTAGGAAACCCTTCAGTTCATAATTTGGGGAGCATGTTATATGCGCCAATATTTTTACGGGCATTAGGGAGCCGGAATATATATTCTGCCAGTACGCTAGACCAAATTCCTAAGCAGCTTTCCTCTGAAATGATGTTTGGAAGTGATGCAAATCTACCTATCCCTGACATTGATCATACAAATTATTTTTTAATGATTGGGGCTAATCCGCTTGCTTCAAATGGGAGTTTAATGACCGCGCCTAATATGAGAGGTAGGTTGAGGGCTCTCCGGGACCGCGGCGGTAAGTTAGTTGTTATCGATCCAGTACGTACCGTGACTGCTAAACAGGCAGATGAACATCATTTTATCCGACCTGGAACGGATGCTTTTTTCCTGTTTGCCTTGATTAATACTCTTTTTGAGGAAGATTTAGTATCACCAGGGATACTGGTTCATCTTATTAACGGTTTAGAGGAAATGAAATCCCTATCCCAGGATTTTTCACCAGAGGCGGCAGCAGCTAAATGCGGTATTTCTGCTGCTGAAATTCGCCGGATTGCCCGAGAGCTGGCCGCCTCGTCTAAAGCCATTATTTACGGAAGAATGGGCACCTGTACACAGCCTTTCGGAACGATGAACAGTTGGCTTGTAGATGTATTGAACGTTTTAACTGGGAACTTGGACCGTCAAGGTGGTGTAATGTTCCCTGCCCCGGCGACTAGACGGGCGTCCTCGAAAAAAGTCCGCTCAAACAGGTATAATCGTTATCAAAGCCGGGTTAGCAGCATGCCTGAGGTCTTGGGGGAGCTTCCAGTCTCATGCCTGGCGGAAGAAATGGAAACGGAAGGACCCGGACAAATTAAAGGATTCATTTGTATGGCCGGAAATCCAGCCCTATCAGCACCAAATAGTAAGCGGCTGCAGGCGGCTCTTGAGAGAGTGGATTTCATGGTCAGTGTCGACTGTTACATGAATGAAACGTCAAGACTTGCAAATGTGCTGCTGCCAGTTCCTTCGCCATTAGAACATTCACATTATGATATAGCCTTTTATAATCTTGCTGTAAGAAATATAGCACATTATTCAAAGCCTGTTTTTGACCTGCCTTCAGAACAATTAGATGACTGGCAGATAATTCTGCATTTAGCTGCAGCAGTCAGTGAACAAAATTTAGTTGGCGATCCTCTCACTTTAATGGATGATTATACGATTGGTGAACTGATCGATCATGAATTAAAAAATGAAAATTCGCCTATTTATGGACGAGATGCAGTTGAGATTTTTTCATTACTAAAAGATAGAAATGGGCCAGAACGGTTACTAGATTTTTATCTCCGTGTAGGACCGTACGGTGATCATTTTGGGAAAAATCCGGATGGGCTTAGCTTGTCTGTACTTGAGGTAAATCCGCATGGAATGGACTTTGGTGCAATGAAGCCTAGAATCATCGAAATTTTGCAAACTCCATCTGGGAAAATTGAATTAGCACCTTCAATTTTAGTAAAGGATGTTAAGCGCTTAAAACAGTCGCTTAAGTCTGAAGCGAATCCTGTCGTTTTAGTCGGCAGGCGGGATTTACGAAGCAATAACTCCTGGCTGCACAATTTGCCAGTATTGGTAAAAGGTGAAGACCGTTGTACGCTTTGGATTCATTCCAGTGATGCAACTCGTTTTGGTATAGGTAAGGGAGAAAGGGCAATACTTAAATCCCGAACAGGTAAAATTGAAGTGCCTGTCGAAATCACAGACGATATCATGCCTGGTACTGTAAGCCTGCCGCACGGATGGGGGCATAGTCATACAGGTACACGACTTGGCGTCGCATGTGAGCATCCAGGTGTGAATGTCAATATTTTGACGGATGAACAAGTATTTGATCCTATTTCAGGAAATGCAGTACTTAATGGTGTTCCAGTATCCATTGAAAAGATTGGATAAAAATACCGATTCAAATAAAAGAGGCTTGAAATAAGAGCCTCTTTTTACCCTTTCTTTAATTTAATTTTCGTCCGAATCCCAGCCCAAATGGCGATGGCAAGACCGCCAGCCGTATCCGCAATTAAATCAGTCATTGTATCTGTGTTGCCTCCGCCCTGTAGGGTCATGCCAAAAAATTGATCAGAGCTAAATTCATATACCTCCCACAAAACACCCCCAAGTGCAGCAAACGATAATGTGAATAAAAAGACAAACCACGGCGATATTTCATCCCCTGCATTCCGATGGATTAATCTTTCATACAAGGCAATCCCCGAAAAAGCAAGGATTGCTCCGCTGACAAAATGCATAAAAGTGTCCCACCAGCCAAGTCCATACCAGCCTCGAATCGATCCTAAATATTGTGAGCCGATTAAAAAAATTAAATAGGAGATGACGATGGGCAAATTAAACTGCAGCTTTGTAAATAGCGCCAGCAATAGGGGGACGGCCCCGCAAACAATACCGCCTATGGCAACAGTTGATTTGAAGGATGCTCCATTTTTATAATAATAAAATGCTAAAATTGCCATGAAAACAACATACAATCCACTTAAAAGAATAACGAGCTTCCGATTCATTCAGGAATCCCCCATTTTTAAACTTTTTGTTTTCTAACACCAGAGTAAATAGCGATAAGTAGACCACCGGCACAGCCACATAATAAATCATACATTGTGTCCGTATTGCCGCCGCGCTGCATCGTATGGGTAAAAGTTAAATCCCCAAGAAATTCATAAATCTCCCATATCAAACTTGAAAAAACTGCAAGTGAGAGAATGAAAAGAAAAAGCATGGCAGCCGAAACGCTGCTGCGGACGTTCTCCGGTATTAATCGTTTATACAGAGCAATCCCAACAACCCCAATAAAAATCGCTTTTAAAAAATGAAGAGTAGAATCCCACCATTTGTAGTGCAAATAAAAGCTTGAGATTGATCCCAAATATAAGGAACAAAATAAAAAAATAAAATAGCTGATTATAATAGGGATATTAAAGGGGTTATTTTTCATACGTAATAGAACTAGTGGTAATGCGCTGACCAAAACTCCGCCTAGTGCAACCTGCCATCGGGAGGAATCACCCTTCAAAAGGTAATATATGAGTAAGACAGTCATAAAAATAATAAATGCCGAACTTAAAATGATAATTAATTTTTTCATGATGATTTCATCCTATTCTAATGAATTCCTTAAAATTATGTCCAAACTTAAGAAAATAAGTCTAAAATAGTGATTTAGACTTTTGCTGGTTAGAGTTAATGTATAAAATAAGAAAGAAATTTCTTTTAGACGAAACGTGGCGGTGTTTTTATGCAAAGGGCAAAAATCCCAACCTATGAGCGGATTGCAATTGATTTAGCAAATAGAATTTATGATGGTGAATTTAAAGTCGGAGAAAAAATTCACGGAAGGTCGACGCTGGCTAGTGAATATAAAGTTTCTCCGGAAACTGTTAGACGAGCTATTAAGATATTAGAGGATGTTGATATTGTTCAATCGGCTATGGGCAGCGGAATTGTGATCGCATCCAAAGAGAATGCCATCAAATATATTCATCGATTTTCCAATTTAGCAAGCATTAAAGATTTAGAAAAAGAAATGAATAGTATAATCGTGGAAAGGGAAAAGCTTGATGAGATGATGCTGGATACTCTTAGAAAAATAATGGATTATTCAGGAAAGCTTAGGCATACAAATCCCTTGGCCCCAATAGAGGTAGAGGTCTTTCCAGACTGCAGCCATATTGGTAAAACGATTTCTGAAGTAAAGTTTTGGCAAAATACCGGCGGTACCGTCATCGGTATGAAACGAAACGGGGAAATGATTATCTCACCAGGTCCATATGCGGTAATTATAGAAGGAGATGTGCTGCTTATAATAGGTGATGATAAAACATATGACAGGGTTTTGCATTTTTTAAAGGAATAAAAACAAGCCAGTTTCGAAGGAAACTGGCTTGTTTAAGTTTTATTGAATTAATCCTTCATGTTCCAAAAACTCTTTTGCTACTTTTGCTGGAGACTGTTTCAGACTATCAACCTTATAGTTAAGCTGACGCATTTGATCATCAGTTATTTTACCCGCAAGCGAATTGAGGGCTTTTTTCAATTCAGGATGTTCCTTTAATGTTTCTTGCTTAACAATTGGCACAGCATAGTAAGGCGGGAAGAAATTTTTATCATCCTTTAGAACTTTTAAATGAAAGGCCTCAAGTAAACCGTCAGTGGAAAACGCATCAATAACATCACTTTTATGATTATCTAAGGCTGTATAGCGCAGACCACCGTCAACAGCTTTCACATCTTTAAAATTCATATTATATTTTTGAGAAAGTCCAATCAAACCATCATCACGATTTGGAAATTCAAGTGTAGGACCTAATATTAAGCCATTGCTGACTTTCGCTAAATCAGAAATCGTATTTAACCCATACTGTTTAGCGGTGTCTTGGCGAACAGCCAATGCGTAAGTGTTGTTAAATCCGAGGGGCTTTAATTGTTCAATCCCATATTTTTTAATAAATTCTTTTTGGACAATATTATAGACCTGCTCAGGATCATTTTTGGGCGGCTGCTTTAAAATATTAACCAACCCAGTTCCGGTATATTCGACATATACATCGACGTCCCCTTTATTCAGGGCGCTAAAGGCTACCTGAGAGCCCCCTAAATTAAGCTTTCTTTCTACTTTAAGATCCGTCTTGTCTTCAATTAAATCTGCCAGCATATTTCCTAAAATTAATTGTTCACTAAAATTTTTCGAGCCAATCACAATTTTATCTTCAGCATTGGCCTTTGCATAAATTGAAAAGGCTCCGGCAGTAACAAGCAGAACGGAGGCAATACCAATCACCCATCGTTTTGTCTGCTTACTTGAAGACTTTGAGTACCGTCGTTTGCTTGTATACGAAAGTGCAGATTCCATTTTACCCACAAGAAAGTCAATCAGAAGCGCCAGAATACACGCAGGGATGGCTCCTGCTAAAATCATGTTATTATCAACGGTTTGCACCCCTGAAAAAACGAGGTAACCAAGTCCTCCGGCGCCGACGAAAGCAGCGATAGTCATTAATCCAACAGCGGTTACCGCTGAAATTCTGATTCCCGCCATAATCATCGGGAAGGCAAGTGGCAATTGCACTTTTCTCATTGTTTGACCTTTGGTCAGACCGATGCCTTTGGCGGCTTCCAGAATATCCCTATCAATATTAGTTAATCCTGTATAAGTGTTTTTTACAATTGGAAGCAGTGAATAAAGAACGACCATGATAATTGCGGGCGTGCTTCCGATACCAATAAAAGGAATCAAGAATCCAAGTAAAGCCAAGCTTGGTACAGCTTGAATAACATTTGTCGTCCCAATAACCGGCTTAGAAAGCTTTGGTTCTCTAGAAATAAGAATTCCAAGCGGAATACCTACCACAATCGCGATTAATACGGAAACAATACTTAAATAAAGATGCTGTCCTAGTAAACTAAAAATCTGCTGATAGTTAGACGTTAAATAATTCCAAAAATTACTCATTAAAACGCCACCTCCAAATCAATTAGTTGGCTGCTTAATGCTGATAAAATGCTGCTTCTTGTGATTAATCCAGTTAATTGTTTAGCACTATTCACCACAGGCAAATAGCCTATTTTATGCTCATTCATAGTTGCTAACACTGAAATTAAATTTGCATCTTGGGAAACAGAAAGAACATTTTGTTCCATAATCATTTCAATTGAGGTATTTCGATTAAGAAGTTGAATGCCTTTTAAAGTCACTAGTCCTTTTAGGACGTTATTTTTATCGGTAACCATTAAACTGTCTACCTTATTGTCCTTCATGATCTCAATCGCCTGTAGGACGTTTCTCATCGCTGTAATTTTTACAGGATTCTGAATCATAATATCTTCGGCCAATAATAATTCGGGATTATTCCATACACGTCGTTTCCCAATAAATCCCTCAACAAATTCATTAGCAGGATTTTTTAAGATATTTTCAGGAGTATCATATTGAAGAATATCCCCATCTTTTAAAATACAAATCTTATCTGCTATTTTAATAGCTTCATCCATGTCATGCGTAACAAAAATGATGGTCTTATTCCATTCCTTTTGCATTTGGAATAATTCCTCCTGAAGGGAGCTTCTTGTAACGGGATCTAATGCACTGAAGGGTTCATCCATTAAGATGATATCGGAGTTTGTAGAGAAGGCCCTGGCAACGCCTATCCTTTGCTGTTGGCCGCCGCTTAATTCTTTGGGATAACGGTGCAAATATTCCTTAGGATCTAAACCTACCATTTCCAGCAATTCTAAAGTCTTTTTTTCAATCGACGCCGGATCTTCACCCTTCAGTTTAGGAATCAATTCCAGGTTTTCTTTAATAGACATGTGAGGAAATAATCCTGTGTTTTGAATGACATATCCAATATTTCTCCGTAATTCAATCGGATTCATCTTAGAGATATCTGTCCCGTTGACAAAAATCTGTCCCGATGTGGGCTGAATAAGCTTATTAATCATTTTAAGCAAAGTCGTTTTACCGCATCCGCTTGGACCAATAAAAACAACCAACTGACCTGCTTCAATGTCTAATGAGAAAGTGTTAATAATGGTCTTAGTTCGATATTTCTTAACAATATCTTTAAACTGTATCAAGTTCATTCCCCCTTTTTTTGAAACGTTACCGGTAATGTGACAACTCAATGATAACACATAAGTTGTCACTTTGTCGAGTTCAAGAAAAATTGAAGGATCGGATCAATCTTTTCAAAAGATTAGTCATTAAGTAAAATGGTGTGTGAGCAATGCATAAATAAGTAGGTGGAAAAATGAAAACAATTTTAATTTGCGATGATGATGTGCATATTCGTGGTTTAGTAAAAGGTCTATTATCAAAAGAAGGTTTTAAGATTCTAGCAGCTGATAATGGTGCCGCTGCCTTTGAATTATTACAAAAAGAAATGTGTGATTTGGCCATAGTAGATGTCATGATGCCAATTATGGATGGGTATCTTTTAACGAGTAAAATTCGAAAATTGTACGATATTCCGGTCATATTATTAACAGCGAAAAGCCAGATTGAAGACAAGGAGAAAGGGTTTGAATCTGGGACGGATGATTACTTAATTAAACCCTTCGAACCAAAAGAACTGATTTTCAGGGTAAATGCTTTGTTGCGGAGATATGGTAATTCGAATGAAGCAAATGTAAATTTAGGTTCCTTATACATAAATAAAAAAAGGTATGAAGTTAAAATCAACAACAAAACCTTCATACTTCCACTAAAGGAATTTGAGCTTTTATCATTTCTTGCCGCCCACCCGAACCAGGTTTTTACCCGCAGTCATTTAATTGAAAAGCTTTGGGGATTAGAGTTTGAAGGTGATGATCGAACCGTAGATGTTCATATAAAGCGCTTGCGGGAGAGGTTTAGTGACATCGCTGATGATTTTTCCATCAAAACTATAAGAGGAGTGGGATACTCCCTGGAGGCAGAAAACGCATGATCATGAAATCTTTATATAGTAAATTTGCCTTTATTACGATCATGATCATGATTGTGAGCGGTATTGTGTCGTTTTTCATCTCAAATGTCTACTATCAAGTAAAATTGAAGCAGCAAAATGATGAAAAAATCACAAATTTTGCTTTAGAAATGGCTGATTTTGCAAGCAAACATCCCTCAATAAGCCTTCAGGATTATTTTGGACATATCGGAGTGATTGGTTATCAAATCTTGTTGATAAATCAAGAAGGCAAAAAAATCTATTTTGGTTCCTCTTTCAGGCGAACGAATTTGCCGGAGGTTGTCCAGGAAAGGGTGATGAATGGGGAAGTGTATCATGGAATTCGCCAATTTCCTCACAAAACGTTTGTGACCGGCTTTTTTGCGAATGAATTATCCAATTCCATCGGAGTCCCTTTTCAGTATCAGAATAAAAAATATGCATTGTTTATTCGGCCGGATATTAAACTTTTGTTTAACGAAATGCATATTTTGTTTGGCTGGCTTCTACTCCTATCCATTTTGTTAAGTATTTTTATGGTGCTTATTAGTACTAAATATTTAATTGAGCCTATTAGAAAACTTAATATGGCAACGAAAGAAATATCGGAGGGTAATTTTTCAATCAGATTGAATATTGAACGAAAGGATGAACTCGGGCATTTGGCTGCCAATTTCACCAAAATGTCTGAGAAGCTGGCAAAAGTCGATATGCTGCGAAAAGAATTAATTTCAAATATTTCCCATGATATTCAATCTCCTGTTGCGAATATAAAAGGGTACTTAGATCTCTTGGAAAATAATGATAAACAGGATCCGGACAAACAGCAATATATTCGGATCATGCATTCTGAAGCAGACAGGTTATCAAAAATGACCAAGCAGCTTTTGCTTCTTTCATCAGTAGAAAGTAAAAGAGATTTAATGAATGTAAGTAAAGTGGATATCTCAGGTCTGCTTAAAAGTGTCATTCATCAATACCAATGGAGCATCCTGGAAAAAGGGATTATGATCAGTTACGAGCTCCCGGATGCATGGGTCAAAGGAGATGCTTCTTTGTTATACTCTCTCTGGGAAAATCTGCTGACAAATGCCATTAAATATAATTATCAAAATGGGACGATTGATATTGAATTATTGGAAACAGTGTCAGATATAATAGTTGTTTTTAAAGATACTGGTATTGGATTAGATGAAAAACAAATAGAAAGAGTTTTTGACCGGTTTTACCGCGCAGACGCTTCAAGGGAACGGTCTGTTGAGGGGACCGGGCTTGGCTTATCAATTGTCAAATCAATTATCGATTTACATCATGGAAAAATTGAAGTTAAAAGTCAAAAGGGAAAGGGATCAGTCTTTAAGGTGAGTCTTCCTAAATTGTAACAAAATGGATGAAAAAAGAAGGCAGGCAATCTAAGATATTGCCTGCCTTTTATGTTTATTTTGTAAAAGTTTCCTTAAAAGATGTTAAAATAAAGATAATAAAAAATATTCAAAAAAAGAGGAGAATGTAAAATGAGCTTTGTTCGAGATAAATTTAGTTCGAAGTTTTTCTTTTTCCTCGTGTTTGCTTTTCTATTGATTCATGTGCCCATTATCGGTAATTATGTAAAAATTATTAATACCCTTATCCATGAATCCGGCCATGCTTTGATTGCGCTATTTAGCGGCAATGTCGAAAGAATATCGTTGTTTATGAATTCAGAAGGTGCGACCTATAGTAATCAATCTACATGGATTGGCAGCTTTTTTACCAGTCTTGCTGGCTATACATTTGCTTCTTTTATGGCGTTCCTTTCATTTTTGCTAATCGGAAAGAAAAAACAAATAATCTTAATTGATATATTGTTAGGTTTTATTTTTCTAAATTTGTTATTTTGGGTACGTAATCCATATGGGATATTTTGGCTCTGTTCCTTTGCGGTCGCCTTTTTAATTTTATTGATAAAAGGAAGTCAAGGTCTAAGAGATCATATTTTACTTTTGATTGCTTCAATTTTATTGGTTGATTCCGTTCAAAGTGCTTATGAAATCTTAATTATTAGCTTTATTCAGCCCGGTGCGGCGGGGGATGCTGTAAATCTTTCGCAATTGACGCATATTATTCCTGCGCCACTTTGGGGGATTTTCTTCTTTATTCAGTCACTTTGGTTTTGTTACTACGGCTTGAAAAAAGGCTATTATAAACTGAAAAACTAAAAAAGGAGGACCTGCCTCCTTTACTAATAAAAATACTTTATTTTTGTAAATCTTTTTTCGTTATCTCACTTCGAATACTTGTCTCTTTTGAGAATTCAGTATCTTGTTTTTTGTTGGCCGGATATTTATTTTTCCTCTCACGATTGTCGTTACGATTTGTCATTTAAGTCCCTCCCTTCAATAGGGTCGATGATTATTTTGTACATGCGGATGTTTTTTACTCAAGTAGATTTGAAAAGCACATTGTTGGTAATAGTTAACATATGATAATACAATGACCGATGGATGAAGGGTGGAGTAATAGAAATGAATATTTTAGACGCAATTAATACACGAAGAAATATAAAAAAATTCAAACCAGTTTCAGTTAAGGAAGAGTTGATTCATTCGTGGCTCCAGGCAGCGGCAATGGCGCCTAATCATCGAATGACCGAGCCATGGGAGATTTATATTATTGGAAGTGAAACACGAGCAAAATTGAACCATAAAACAAATTTTGGGAATGCCCCTTTTTTGATGGCAATATTATCCAAACATGGAGCAACAAAAATTGAATCTGAAGAAAATGCAATGGCAACTGCCTGTTTTGTCCAAAATTTTAATCTGGCTGCCTGGGCTGAGGAAGTAGGGACATTTTGGTCATCGATAGGAGCGAAAGGAAAAAATCGAGAGACCCTCGGAATTCCTGATAATTATGACCTCATTGGCGTTCTTGCTGTTGGATACCCAGAAGAAATACCAGCTCCAAAGCCAAGAACTTCAATTAATAGCAAAATAAAGAAGCTGCCATAAGAATAAATAAAGACAAAGCCAACCCTTCATTTTATGGTTGGCTTTGTCTTTTATGTTAAAAGACTTTTATTTACGGACTCTTTAAACTCCAATGTAAGATTGTCGATGATTTTTTGGACAGGTAATATTTCTTTAATTTCATCCACTCTTGCGCCCGCAAAAACTAACCCGTTTTCAACATCCCCATTCACTGAGGTAACGAGAGAATCTAGTGTGCAAAAACGATAAGAACAATTTTTTAAACAATCCTGACATTTAGCAATTTTTAATTTGTCTGATCCACTGATTAAGTTGGTAAAATGATTCCTTATGGCCCTCCCTTGTAAGCCAACAGTAGTTTTAACCAGAACCAAATCATCCTTTTGGGCATTAACGAATTTTTGTTTAAACGCTAATGGGGCATCACATTCTTCGCTGGCCACAAACCGTGTCCCCATTTGCACCCCTGAAGCACCCATAGAAAGTGCTTTTAAGATATCGCTTCCATTCATAATGCCTCCTGCAGCAATAACGGGAATGGAAACCGATTCAATAACTTCTGGAAGTATGTCAAACATTAGGCGATTAGTTCCAAGATGACCTCCAGCCTCAAACCCTTCAACCACTACTGCAGAAGCACCTAGCCTTTCAGAAATTCTAGCCAATTTGGCTGAGGAAACAATCGAAATGACCGGAATTCCAGCTTGTTTTCCCCAGGTATACATATCCCTTGAAATTCCTGCGCCAGAGATAATAAAATCGACCTTTTCTTCTAGGGCAGCTTTCATTTTTTCAGCAAAATCATTCATAGCAAACAAAACATTGACCCCTATATACCCTGTGTCTTTGATTAGATTTCTAGCTTTTTTAATGTGAGCACGCATTTCCGTAACTGAAATTCCTGTCCCAGAAATAATCCCAATCCCACCAGCATTTGCGACTGCTGATGCCAGTTTGCTTAAAGAGATACCTACACCCATTCCTCCTTGAAGGATCGGAACCTTTGGCATGATATGACCTATTTTGAGTTGTGGAAAGTTCAATTCATAACCCCATTTCATATGATTTCTTTTATAACTACTTGTAAATCGTATCATATTGTTTTTAAACTGTATGTGATGTTTGTTACCTGGTCATAAAGGTAGGTTATATTTCTTTTCTAACAAAACAAAGTATAAGAACAAACTTCCGAATCCAAACTATACGTTATGGATAAATTTTTGAATGGTGGGGAAGAGATGGTAAAACTTTTTACAGACATTGATTTGGATGGACTTGGCTGCGGCTTGATCGCTAAGATTGCATTTGGGGAAAAGGCAGATGTAGCATATTGCTCCTACCGAAATCTAAATCAAAGGGTGGAAGCATTTATTTCTAATTTAGAGAATAATGCAGAAGAAGTGTATATAACTGATTTAGCCGTCAATAACGATGTTGAGAAAAAATTGGCAGAAAGATTTCGGCAGGGCAAGCATATTCAAATGATTGACCATCATGCGACCGCGATGCATTTTAATGAGTATAAGTGGGCAAGTGTAAGGGCGGAGTATGAGACGGGTAAAAAGACTTGCGCTACCTCATTGTTTTATGATTTCCTTGTTGAACATGGAAGGTTAGAGCGAAATAAGGCTTTAGAGGAATTTATCGACTTGGTCCGCCAGTATGATACATGGGAATGGGATGAAAATGATAATATCAAAGCAAAAAGATTAAATGATTTATTCTATATCAGGAACCGCGAGCAGTTTGAAGAAGAGATGCTAAAAAGGCTGACAGAAAACAGAGATTCATTTGATCTGACTGAAACGGAAAACATGCTACTTGATATCGAAGAGCAGAAGATAAGCAGATACATTCAGTCGAAGAGCAGACAAATGGTCCAAACCTTTGTTGGCGATTATTGTGTCGGAATTGTCCATGCGGAGCAATATTTATCTGAGTTGGGAAATGCATTAAATAATCTTTATCCGTATTTTGATATGATTGCATTATTGAATGTCGGAGGTAAAAAAATGGGATTCCGAACTATTCACGATGACGTAAATGTAGCCCAATTTGCCCAAAAATATGGCGGCGGCGGCCACCCGAAAGCCTCCGGAGCGGATTTAACAGCTGAAGCATTTGAAACGTTTATTGTGGGAGTTTTTAATCTTTCTTCTCCTAAGCCAGACGCAGATCGAAATGAATTTAATGTGAAAGAAGCCTCCTATGGCAGCAGTTATCAGAACCATAAAGGGGAAATTAGTTTTATTCAGCCGAAGGGTAATAGCAGTTACATTGTATTCCATAATGGGGAGAAGCTAAATCAATCATTCTTGTCTTATGCAGAGGCTGAACGATTTTTAAAAAGAAACTACGCTTCTTGGCTCCGATATGACAAAGAATATCTTCCATTACTTGCAAAAAATCTCCAGATTTCATTGGAGGAAATAAAAGAAAAATATCCTGAAACAATTAGTAACAGGATTGTGGATATTGTAAACATTTAAAAAGAGCTTGGGCAGCCAAGCTCTTTTTTATGTTCATTTAACTATTTCAGATAAAATTTCATAAGAACGAAGCCGGGCTTGATGATCAAATATTTGTGAATTGATAATCATCTCATCTGCCTGGGTTTCATCTAAAAAGGCTTGCAGTTTCTCCTTAACCGTTTTCGGTGAGCCTACAATAGACGTACTCAATCGACCGGCTAACAGTGACTTTTCATAATCACTGCAAAGCGAATCAATATTTTCGACAGGAGGCTGGAGCTTTCCAGGGTTATTTCGGATTAACGCTAGGAATTGCTGCTGCATTGAGGTTGAAAGCCAGTTAGCTTCATTATCTGTTTCCGCGGCAATAACATTCACTCCCACCATGGCATAAGGCTTCTCGAGTACATCTGATGGTTTGAATTTGCTGCGATATAGAGCAAGAGCAGGTTTCGTGTATTCAGGAGAAAAATGACTAGCAAAGGAAAAAGGCAATCCTAATTGTCCTGCTAATTGAGCACTAAAACCGCTGGAACCCAATAACCAAATTGGGACATCCAATCCTTCTCCAGGAATGGCCTTTACATAATTTTTCCCTGATGGATTAAAGTACTCTCGGAGTTCACCCAGCTGCTCAGGGAAGTCATGGCCATCGCTTCGCCGGTCTCTTCTAAGTGCATGGGCTGTCATCTGGTCTGTTCCTGGTGCACGGCCTAGTCCAAGGTCAATACGACCTGGAAAGAGAGATTCAAGCGTTCCAAATTGCTCGGCAATGATTAGTGGTGAATGATTGGGAAGCATAATCCCGCCAGAACCAACGCGGATGGAAGTAGTGCCAGCTGCAACATGACCAATAACCACAGCTGTCGCAGAACTCGCAATCCCTAGCATATTATGATGCTCTGCAAGCCAATAGCGGTTATAGCCTAATTTTTCAACATGACGGGCAAGGTCTAACGTGTTTCTTAATGACTCAGCAGGAGTTCCTCCTTCAATGATGGGAGAAAGATCAAGGACTGAATATGGAATATCACTTAGACGTTTGCTTGTTTTTTCTTGATTCATATTGTCAGCCTCTTTCATAAAAACTTTAATGGGTAATCATAAAGAAATTTTAACAGTTCCATGATGCCTCGCAAAATGAAATGACTTGCCCCAACCATTTTAAGGGTTTATTAAGAATTGAGTGGTAATTTAATCGTGGGTATATTTGATTATTATTTCAAAATTGTAATTTACATGAAATATTATGTAAATCCGCTAACATATTTCCGTAATGGTTTTGAGGTATCATGGATGAACAGGGTGTTTTGGAAAATTTTAATATACCTTTTTGAGTGAATTAAACTATGGGGTGATAAAATGGGTTCAATTTCAAAAAGGAGTAAATATTTCGATAATGCCAAATTTATATTAATTTTTCTTGTTGTTTTTGGGCATCTCATCAGTCCTTTAAAGGAACACGATGGGCTCCTTTTTACCTTATATTCCGCGATTTTTTTATTCCATATGCCAGCATTTATATTAATCTCCGGATACTTCGCAAAAGGTTATAAAAAACCTGGCTACTTGAAAAAGTCTGTAAAAAAAATATTAATTCCTTATTTTATTTTTCAATCTATTTATTCTGTTTATTATTATTTAAACGGACAGGAAGACAAATTGAATTTTGATTTACTCCATCCGCATTGGACGCTATGGTTTTTAATGAGTTTGTTCTGCTGGAATTTGTTGTTATATATCTTCGCAGAACTTAGATGGAAGGGTTTAGTGATTGCTATCGCAATCGGTATCGGGGTAGGTTATGTTGATCATATAGGCAGTTTCTTAAGCTTATCAAGGACATTTGTATTTTTTCCATATTTTTTATTGGGGTACTTACTAAATGGGAATCAGTTAAAAAGGATTATCAGAGCAAAGTACTCCCTTCCATTGGGGATATTAATCATATCAGTAACACTTTTATTGGTTGGATTTGGTTTCCCAAAAGATGCAGTTCCATGGTTGTTAGGTGATACATCATATGCAAACATGGGAGGGAAAGAGGTATCAGATGGGTTATTGCGTGGACTCCAATATGGTGTGACATTCATAGTAATGTTTGGGTTTTTAGCTCTTATACCGTCCACTCAGTTTAAATTAACGAAAATCGGAGAAAGAACCTTATATATTTATTTATTTCATGGTTTTATTATTAAATCGTTTCAAACGTTCATTCCGGATGAGCAATTAAATTCCATATCTGGAAATTATCTTTTACTTTTCATCATTTCTTTCTTGATATGTAAAGTTCTTGGAAGTTATTTGATGAAAAAATATACGCAGCCTCTAGTTGAATTAAAAGTATGATAGCCGAATGTGTTGATCACATTCGGCTAATTTTTTGCCCAATTACAATCCAAGTAATGAACTAACGAAACTTTTCTTTTTTCTTTTGACTTTTCCGTTGTCCAGGACGAGTGGTTTTTCTATTTGAGGCGGTCTTTTCATTTCGTTCATTTCTGTTTGAAGTGTTTCTACCAGTTGTGTTAATTCTTTTATTTGTTGCTGCAGTTCTTCAATTTCACGGCGATGCTGTAAAAGCTGGTAGGAAGCAACCGAATCTGCTTTTGCATGAAGACCCATTTCTAGTTTATTAACTTTTTCAAGCAGCTTTTCAAATGTTTCATTCTTCTCCGTAGAGTTAACTATACCTTTTCGAGGTATCTTCTTCTCTTTTACAGGAACAATTTCTTGAATTAGTGTCCCGCTTTGCAGTTGTTCATGAATTTCTTGTAATACCTTAATGTCCTTGTCATTAAAATGATAATGCCCTCGTTCATTTCGTTCCATTGGCAGGTCGAGCTGTTTTACCCAGCGTTGAATCGTACTAGTAGACACTCCTAATAATTTAGCGGCCTCGCTTGTATTCATATCGAATCCCTCCAAAGTTAAAATTCTCGTAAACTCCGAACGACGATTTGATTAACAATCTTTTAAGCCCAGAATTTCCACCATTTCTTTTCTTTGGATGCTGCTACATCTCTAAAGCTTGTCAGCATTTGTTGAAATGCTAATTCCCTTTGAGTAATTTCTTGACGGTATTGATTTCGTTCTTCGATAAAAAATTCACGGTCAATGGAAATAGCTTCAGCAAGGTTTGAGATTTCGTTATTGGTTACATCAACATAATGAGACAATTCTTCTGTGGTTTCGGAAAGTTGTTTTGAAAGGGTGAAAATTTCTTCAGTTGTTTCCATTGAAACGTTTGCAATATTATTAGAAAGGTATTGCAATGATTCTAGCGTATGTTCAGAAGCTTTTTCAATAGATTCTGAAAGCTGTTGAATATCAGATTGTGTGTTGGCTGATGATTTATAAATCGAATCGGAAATTGATTTGACAGTAGTTAATGTTCCATTTTTAATTTCTTTTTTTACTTCCTCTATTACCTCTTTACGGACAACACTTCGGATTTCTTCTTTTACTTCATTTAAAAAATTTTGCGTATAGGTATCCATGGCTTCGAAAAAAAGATTGGCATTATTTAATGGATACTCCTCTACAACCGCCGGCGTTTTCGGTTCTGAAATGACTTCTACAGAGATGACAGAGGGTTCTAAATCAGTTTCAGCAACATTTTCGGACTCTGGTTTTGGTTGTAGCGATTTGCGAATAAGCTCTTTACTTGCCTTTTTTTCTTGCATACTTTTAATATCGAAAAGGAGGTTTATCTCTCTTTCTCCATAAATTCTTGCCCCTTGTTTTGTCCGGGGAATATCGAGTAACTCATTAAATTCTGTTTCCCACTGACGTAAGGTTCCAGGCGCGATATTTATTTTTTTTGCTGCTTCTTTTAAGGTATAGGTTTTCATTTACAAATCATTCCTCTCTTTAAAAATCTAGGAAATAATCATCGTTATGATAGTAATTCACCATTAAGTATCCTATTTTCCTGCTATATGACAAAAGCTATCAAAACAAGACTTAATGCAAGAAATAACAACATATTACTGCAAATTGAGCGCATTTCTTTTTTTGGAATGAGTAAGTTGAAATAGTTGAGTGTAAACTAAAAGCAAAATGTCGATTGAACAACAATTTTTATTGTGATGTTGGCGATCATTTAGAAGTTGATTTCGGTAAAATGATATAGAATTAGCAAAAATTTTATCTTTGAAAATATTTATTTTGTGGTATAGTTAGAAACGGAAATAAATAATAATCCGCAGGCAGATGCGGTAGAGGTTCTAGCACCCCTCTCAAAAAAAACTAAGAGGAACAGTACTGCTTCTTAGTGGTGCTGTTTTTCTATTTTAAGGAGAATGAGTAAAATGAAAAACAGTAAAGCACTTGTAGTCTTTAGCGGCGGTCAGGATAGTACAACATGTTTATTCTGGGCCTTGGAAAAATTTAAAGAAGTGGAAGTCGTCACTTTTAACTATAATCAGCGTCACAGCCTTGAAATTGATTGCGCCAAAAATATTGCAAATGAACTTGGTGTCAAGCACCATATTTTAGACATGGCACTGCTAAATCAATTAGCGCCAAGTGCATTAACACGGGAGGATATTGAAGTAAAGGATGGCGAAGAGGGCGAATTGCCATCATCCTTCGTACCAGGAAGAAATTTAGTCTTTTTAACGTTTGCAGGAATCTTAGCGAGTCAGATCGGCGCCAAGCATATTGTTACAGGTGTTTGTGAAACAGACTTTAGCGGCTATCCAGATTGCCGCGATATTTTTGTGAAGTCTTTAAACGTTACCCTTAATTTATCGATGGATTCCCAATTTGTAATCCACACACCACTAATGTGGATTAATAAAGCAGAAACTTGGGAATTAGCCGATAAATTAGGAGCTTTAGATTTTGTCAGAGAAAAAACGCTAACTTGTTACAATGGCATTATTGCCGATGGCTGCGGCGAATGTCCTGCCTGCAAGTTACGACAAAATGGATTAGATGAATACTTGAAAATTCGAAAGGAGTTTTAACAGCTATGTATGGTTTTCGAATTGTTGATAAACTCCAAAAGATTGATGTAGATATCCAAAAAGAGCAGCTAAGGTATCATAAAAAGCGTGTCATGGTAAGTAAAGAATTCACCTTCGATGCTGCCCATCACCTGCACAACTATGAAGGAAAATGCAAGAACTTACATGGGCATACCTATAAAGTGATATTTGGTCTCAGTGGTTTTGTCGATGAGCGCGGTTTGATGATGGACTTTGGCGATATTAAAGATATTTGGAAAAATGAAATTGAAGTCTTCCTCGATCATCGGTATTTAAATGAAACTCTTCCGCCGATGAATACGACAGCTGAAAATATGGTTGTTTGGATTTATGAAAAAATGACTGAAGCACTAAGCCAAGATGAAAGACAGAAACAGTACCACGGTGTAAGGGTGGAATTTGTCCGTTTATTTGAAACACCGACGAGTTATGCGGAAGCCAGAAGGGAGTGGATGGAAGTTGAGTAAATTGCCTGTAATGGAAATTTTCGGGCCAACCATCCAAGGCGAAGGCATGGTTATCGGTCAAAAAACGATGTTTGTAAGAACGGCGGGCTGTGATTATTCCTGCAGCTGGTGTGATTCATCTTTTACATGGGACGGAACCGGTAAAAATGACATCAATATGATGACAGCAGATGAAATTTGGGAAGAATTAAAAAGGCTTGGGGGAAATGGGTTCTCGTTTGTAACTATATCTGGAGGTAACCCTGCACTATTAAAAAATTTAGATACTTTAATAGAACTATTCAAAGAAAATAATATAAAAATCGGCCTAGAAACGCAGGGCAGCAGATGGCAGGATTGGTTCGTGGATATTGATGAATTAACAATTTCGCCAAAGCCGCCTAGTTCAAAAATGGAAACAGACTTCTCCATTCTTGATACAATCCTAAACCGCCTTGAAGATCCCTCAAAACATGTAAGTATAAAGGTTGTCATTTTTGATGACCAAGATTATGACTATGCCAAAAAAGTATACCAGCGTTATCCGACTGTTCCTTTCTTTTTGCAGGTTGGAAATGATGAATTAGCAACAACCGATAATCTGGCATTAGTTAGTCAATTATTGAATAAGTATGAGTGGCTTATTAATAAAGTGATGGATGATGTTGAATTTACAAATGTAAAAGTCCTTCCACAATTGCATACTTATATTTGGGGCAATAAACGAGGGGTTTAGATCGAATTATTGGGGTAAACTATGTGCGAGTCGTTTCAAGGTAAAGTGAGGGAATATATGAAAAAGCTGCTATTTTTCCTATGTCTTTTCGTAATTGGACTTCCCGGTGTAGTTTTCGCTCAGCAAAAGGTACCCATTCTTATCTATCACTCGATTGATGAATTTACTGGTCATGGTTCAAAAGAGTTATATGTTACACCGGATAATTTTAAAAAGCAAATGATTTATTTGAGAGATCATGGCTATACCCTGTTGACTTTCGAACGCTGGCAAGATGTTCAAAAAGTGAAAAAGCCCATTTTTATTACCTTTGATGATGGATATAAAAATAATTTAAACGCGTTTGCAATTTTTCAAACAGTGAAAACGAATCATTTCAAGCCTGCTGGAACTATTTTTGTGATATCAGATTTTATTGGCCGTTCAAATCGCTTATCGCAAATGGATTTGAAGATGATGGCGGATTCTGGCTTGATTTCTATTCAATCTCATACGGCAACCCATCCAGATTTAACCAAATCGGAGAATTTGACTTATGAACTAAAGGAATCGAAAGAAAAAATACAGAGGATAACGGGCAAACCAGTCATCGCCTTGGCCTACCCTTATGGAAATGCTGATGAACATGTTGTTAACGAGACGAAAATGTACTATTCCTACGGACTTACTACTACTCCTGGGCCATTTACAAAAACCGGGATTAAGCATGAAGTTTATCTTTTGCCTAGAACGTACGTGAAATATTCAACAACACTTGAAGACTTTGCACAAATAGTAAAATGACCATAAAGATAGGCGATTACTTTTTACAAGGTAATCGTCTTTTTTTGTGGTTTAGATAATATGCTCTTTTTAGGGGGGAGTGGGGATGAATTCGGGGATTAGTGTATGGCAAGAGCATTCATTTTGGCTGGAAATTCTCCAGGATCATGCAATTTTTGTTCGCGATCACTTATCAATAGAAGCTGAAGAGGCAATTTCCATCGCTGAAAGGTTTAAAGAATCATTCGGTGCCTTACTCAATAGCCTGCAGCAATTGAATCCAGACTTAACTGTTTCAGCAAGTGAACAAATTGCTTTTGCTAAACAAGCTTATTCTGTTTCATTTGAGTACTATCGATTTGAGGGTCATTTACAAAATCTTAGGATTAAAAATGAAATAAATTTAAACTTATCGCCAACCTATTTAAATGGAACATTGAATGAAAACCAAGAGTACTTACGGATCCTTTCTTATTTTGTCAATGGACAGCAGCCTGTTCCCTTACGGCTCGATCAACTGCTGGATTTATGGCTGGAGGATCAGCTCGGTCATATCATTTTATTAAGGAATATTGTAGATCCTATTGAATTGGCCGTCGATAGGCAGACAGATGTGTATGCACAAAGGTTTCAAATGTTTATTCTCCAAAATCATCATGTAAAGGGATTTCTTAGATTTACGGAGCAGGGTTTCCCTCGTCAGAAAGAGCTTGCTATAGAAATAGGAAGAAGCGTTATTGAAATGAATCAGTTCGTCAGGTCAATCGTGGAAAAATATAGAGGCAGTAAACTATTAAATAAAACAACATTAAGATTTTTAGAACACCACTTTCCGGAAACTTGCTACTTTATTAAAAAATTAGCGGAATTTGCACCAGAACTTCATTTAGAAAGCACACATTGCTCCTTAAGAAAACCATCTTTTAGCTAAATAGAGAAACTGAGCATCTACGGCTGCTCAGTTCTTACTATTAATTATATGAATATCTCGATAATGACAAAGCATTGTAATCTGTACGAAACTTCCGTGTAAACTATCACAGCTATAATAGAACAAAGACTCTAGTAGGGCGGGTGTTTTTATATGGAAGAGACAATGGTAAAATCTTATTTGCAAAAATCACTAGAAGAGTGGAAGGATGATATTTCACTCGTTCTTGATGAAATTGCGTCTGAATATGATGAGGTGGCCCAAGAATTAAAGGTGTATTCATATAAATATGGGATTACCAAACAAGTTATTCAATCGACAGTTAATGAGGAAATTATTGAGAAAATTCGCCAAATGTATCATAAACCTTTCGAAGAAAGCTATAACCAGCTGAAGGAATACATAAAAGATCTCGAAGAAAAACGAAGAGTTTTCCAAATGTTTATTCAAAAAATCGAAGAAGTAACCAAGAAAGAATCAGCTAAGATTACAACTTATTAATTGTATTAGGAGGCATCCTTTAAGGGACTGCCTCCTTTTAATTTGGCGTGAACCACTCCAAAAGGGATTTGCATATATTGATTAGAAGGATGGAATAGCGAGGTGTCAATATATGATAACAGCAAAAATTGGAAGTAATACTTATCAAATCCCGGATAACCTCGAGGAGTATTTTCAATCGTTTCGAAAACAAGTGATAGGGATGAATCAAGAGTTTGAATCGCCCTATGGCAAAAAGAAAATTATTTATGCCGACTGGACAGCCAGTGGACGATTGTATAGACCAATTGAACAAAAAATTTCTGAAGTATTTGGACCATATATGGCCAATACACACACAGAATCCAATATTACCAGTCTAATGATGACTGAAATTTATAAGCAATCAAGAAGGATTATTAAGGAACATGTTAATGCCGATATGAATGACGCTGTCATCTTGGATGGTTTTGGAATGACATCAGTCATCAACAAATTTCAAAGGCTCATAGGCATCAGGGTGCCAGAACAATGGAAGAATCACCTGCAGATTCCAGAGGAAGATAGACCGGTTATTTTTCTGACTCATATGGAGCACCATTCGAATCAAACCTCCTGGCTCGAGACTTTGGGAGAGGTGGTGATCATTCCACCCGATCCGGAAGGTGGAGTGGATGTTCATCAATTGGAATTTCAACTCTCTCGATACAAAGAACGCCGAATTAAAATCGGTTCTTTTACTGCCTGTTCCAATGTATCTGGAATCCAAACTCCTTATCATCAATTAGCAAAAATAATGCATCAACATGGCGGGATTTGTTGTGTGGACTTTGCCGCATCTGCCCCATATATCAAGATCGATATGCATCCTAAAGATCCGCTGGAAAAGCTAGATGCTATTTTTTTCTCACCCCACAAATTTTTAGGAGGACCTGGAACAAGCGGGGTATTAGTCTTTGATTCTCGATTATATAAAAATAAGGTACCCGACCATCCAGGAGGCGGAACGGTGACATGGACAAATCCATGGGGCAATCATAAATATTATGATGACATTGAACTGCGGGAAGATGGAGGTACACCTGGCATTCTTCAAGGCATTCGTATCGCCCTTTGCTTGAATTTGAAAAAACAAATGGGAGTTCCGAACATTTTAAAAAGAGAAAAAGAGCAGCTTGCTTTATTGCTATCACAATTAGAGGATATTCCAACCCTGCACATATTAGACGGTCACATCAAGGATCGCTTGGGAATCGTGTCTTTTTATGTGGAAAACATCCACTACAATTTAATTGTCAGATTACTTAATGATCGATTTGGCATTCAGGTAAGGGGAGGCTGTTCGTGCGCTGGAACTTATGGGCATTACCTTTATAACATAAATGAAAAAATATCAAAGCAAATTACGGACCAAATAAATCTGGGTGATATGTCCACTAAACCTGGCTGGGTTCGCTTTTCCTTACATCCCATCATGACTAATGACGAGATTTCAATGTTTGTTAGAGCAATGGCGGAAATAGTCAGCAACATTTCTGACTGGAAAAAGGACTATGTATATGATCCTGCGAGCAATGATTACTTTTATATTAATCATATTAGAGAGGATATGTCGCCATTATTCCGCTTTGAATAGGGAGGTATCACGGGCAAGCGGCTTTTCATATGCTAATCAAAAAAAGGGGGTGGTTTGGGATGATTCATACAGTAAGAGCTGGTGAAACGTTACCTATCATATCCGCTAATTATCGGGTTAGCCTCAGGCGGCTTTATGCAGCAAATCCCGGGATAGGGCATTTGCATGCAGGACAAAAAATTCAAATTCCCGGTCTGCCGGAGCCGAATACGATCCCTTTTTCTATCCTTATTTCAGTAGGGAAGAGAAACCTTGTATTATATAATAATGGGAGATTAGTGAGAATTTTTCCAATTGCAGTCGGGAAGATGTTGACAAATACTCCAACTGGAGAATTTGTCATTGTGAATCGACAGTACAATCCTGGAGGGCCGTTTGGAGTTTTATGGATGTCGCTTTCAAAACAGGGTTATGGGATACACGGTACCAATGATCCAAGTTCAATCGGCAAGGCTGTTTCCCATGGATGTGTAAGAATGTACAATCGAGATGTTTTGCAGCTGGCGGATATGGTCCCGAATGGAACTAGGGTTGTAATTAGTCCATAAATTTTAGATAAAAGGCCCACCTTCTACTAAGAGGAAGGTGGGCCTAAAATTTCTTATTTATAGATTACGATGGATCCAACAGACTTATCTGTTGATTGTCCGTTCACACGAACCTTGAGTCCAAAGTGAGGGATGTTTCGTCCTTCATCTGGTAAAAATGGATTTAAGAAAGATTTGCTGTCATCGAATAATGAAACAGCATTTTGACTTGGTGCAGTCATAGTCCTAAATCCATAATCAACAAATAGGTTTGAAGTTGGATCTAAACCAAATGCAGCATCACGAGTATAGAATCGAGAAAGTACTGGGTCATTATTGCTCCATGATAAACTTTGACCTAAATGGGCATCAACTACTCCAAGGAACCCATCACCAGGATGTCCTCCATTTTTAACTGGACCAGTCCAGTTTTCAGTATAGCTATCATCCACATACCAGACTACTAATCCACCATCAAAGCTCATTAAGGACTGACCACGCTTAATATGGGCAAGACCTGCATCGACACCTTTATGATTTCTCCACTCAAGTAGATAGTAATGGTTGGTTAATTTGTTCCCATCCATTTTAGTGAAACCGTTTAAAGTAAATTGAGAAGGTGTATTTTCAGCACCATCATTTACTAAAGTTTGGCCATCTGCAACTACTTTTAGGTTATCAACAAAGAATCCAATTTTTGAAGTTCCCCAGTCTGTTGCATAGCGAACGCGAAGTTGAATTTTTTGACCTGCATATGCTGATAGATCAAAATTCTGTGCTTGCCATCCATTTGAATTTCCAGTGAAACCAGGCATTGAATTTAAGATAGTTGGATATCCTTCGGCAACCACATCTGAACGAGTATGGTCGTTTCCTAACGATTTCCAAGTTGCGCCATTATCAGTGGATACTTGAACGAAACCAAAATCCCATTGTTCTTCCGTATCGTACCAAGCATCGAAGGATAAGGTAGCAGAGGTTTTTCCTGATAAATCCACATTCGTTACCATATTGGAATCCATTTCATCAGCTTGTCCGCCCCAGAACTCATAACTACCAGCTGCTGGAGTATTGATAGGTGTTTTCTTCTTAGGCAGGTTCACACGAATTGCTTGATTATTTTTGCCTAGTGGTGAATTTGCTTGGTCTAACAAGAATTGTGTGCCTTTTGTAGATACCTCATCCCAATTCACAACAGTGGGAGCTGTCCATTTTCCGCCAAGTGTAGATTGGAAATACTGTTTAGCCCAAGGAGAGAAGCCTGTTGGTTCTGCACCTGGGATTTTACCAGCCCATGAACCGCTTGACATGATGGACCAATAATCGATTGGTTCACCTTGACCAGAATAAATTGTATCATATTCATCTGGAAGACCTAAGTCATGACCGTATTCGTGTGCGAATACACCTGTTGCCCCGTCTTCAGGCATTACAGTGTAATCGTAGAAACCTGGTAATCCTTCTCCTAAACCGTCTGGATCATAGAATACAGCTGAACGGTGAGACCAAATAGCATCATTACCTAAAGAGCCCCCGCCCGCTTCTTGACCCATTCCAGAGTGGATAATTTGTAGATGGTCTACTAATCCATCTGGCTCCCAGTAGTTACCGTCACCATCTAAATCATGTGGATCTTCCAAATCATAGTTTTGTAAAGGTACTCCTTCAGCTTTTGCAGCATCTAGAGCATCCTTTACTAATTGTTTGGCCCCGCCAGGAGTGACGTTATCATGACCTCCAGAAGCTCTATCTGCACCGTAATACTTGGCTGTTCCTGGTACTTTTAACCAGCCATATGCTTGTCCTTCAATTGTATAAGTTCCACCTGATTGTTCTTCATAATATTGTTTTTGTGAAACTTGTTCTTCACCATTAGGGCCTTTATATGTGCCTTTATCTCCAAAAATCATATTCTCATAATGTTCAGGAGTATAGTCTGGATAATAGTTATCGGTTTCACCAGGCTTAATATTATTGTGTGCAAAATCAGAATACTCTACCATTAAAGTTAATAGTTTACCTTTTTTCTGTACACCTGGCGATTTTCCTTCTTGTACAGGATCAGGATTACCCTTTAATTGCCCATACTTGTTTCCGCTTCCTTTTAACAAACCATTATTAAAATCTTTAAATTTCCTTTGCTTTGCAGCATCCGCTGCTTTTACTTTTGCGGCTAAAGGATCTACACTGGTTTCTTTATCTTGTTTCCCCTTTAACTCTAGGTAATTATGTAGAGCTTTTTGTTGCTCCACAGAGGATGCGTCTTTAGAAATGATACCCTGTTTAATAAGGGAATCTAGTAATTTGTCCTCATTTACTACAGATAAGTCTAGCGAACCATAAGAATGAGAGACTGAAGCTTGACTTTGACCTTGGTTTAGGACAGCAGCCGAAGTTTTCACATAGTTTCCAGGAAAGCCGGAAAATAGTGTTCCTGCGATTACGGCTGTAGTAAGTCCTGTTTTTAATAGTTTTTTCAATAATCTTCCCCCTTAGTAAAAAAATAGAGTGCCTTTTAATAATATTTCGAATATTGAAATAAGACAACGGGATGATTTGCTTAATTTTCTGTAAATTCGAACAAATTATAGTGAATTCGACTTATTTTTCAGGAGGGATTTTTGTCACATCTTTCCGTATCTACCTTCACAAAACGACAAGCGAAATTTACAATAAAAATATATATAGTAATAATCAGCCAAAGAGGAGACTTTTCGATGAAAAAAGTTTATATCATCCACGAAGATAGCGAATGGACCAGTCATTTGACGAAGCGCTTAGATGAATTAGAAGTCCCATATGAAGAATGGCATCTAGACCGTGGAAGATTGGATCTATCCAAAGAACCACCAGAAGGGTTTTTTTATAATCGGATGAGTGCCTCTTCCCATACGAGAGAACACCGCTTTGCACAGGAATTTATAGGTGCTTGCCTGGCTTAATTCCCATGGGAGAAAAGTTTTTAATGGGACACGTGCCCTCCAGCTAGAGGTACGCAAGGTTAAAGTTCCAAATCAATGAAGGATTTAATGCCCCAATTATTATTAAATACGAACAGACTCTCTCTGCTAACCAAATTAATGTCGCTGGATTTGAATTTATTCGTAATTCAGCTGGTGAAATATTCACCTATGATATCAACACCAATACAAACTATAATTCAGATGCAGAAGATATGGCAGGTAAATTTGGCATGTTAGAGTTGGCCAAGTTTTTGAAGTATGAGATAAATTTACTATCTGAGGACTAAAACAATAGGAAAGAGGCAGTTCCGATTGGAACTGCCTCTATTTTTATTCAGATTTAAGCTTTAGCAGCCTGAATTTGCAGGTTGATTTTTACTTTATCACCAACAAGTACTCCGCCAGTTTCAAGTGCAGCATTCCAAACTAGGCCATAGTCAGAACGGTTTATGCTTCCTGTTGCACTGAAGCCAGCCTTTTCATTTCCCCATGGATCTTTTCCTGTGCCTTCGAATGTTACAGCAAAAGTTTCTTGTTTTGTTACACCACGAAGCGTTAAATCACCTGTCACATTATATTCGCCATCATCTGTTTTTTCAATGCTAGTAGCCTTGAAAGTCATGTTAGGATGATTTGCAGCATCGAAGAAATCAGCAGAAACTAAGTGTCCATCACGATCTTGGTTGCGAGTGTCAACACTAGCTGTTTCAATTGCAAATTCGATTGAAGCAGTTGTCAAATCAGATGGATCTGCTTCAATTGTTGCATTAAAGCTGTTGAAAGAACCTTTTACGTTTGCAATCATCATGTGTCGAACCGAAAAATCTACACTGCTGTGTGCAGCATCTAATGCCCATTTTGATTTAGTCATGGAAAAATCTCTCCCTTTTTTGTTTTGAAATAATTTATCTTGAAATTGAAATAACTTAATTCAAAATAAATTATATGGTTTTGGACATCTTGTTGTCAATTGATTTTTTATAATTTTTTTTCAATCATGACAAATACTAATAAATAATGGTTTATAAGGAGGTGTTGTATTTTGAGAAGATTGAATCGAAATCGTTTGCCTTTTTTCATCCTTTTTCTAATACATACATTCCTTCTAATTGTTGCGGTACATAAAAGCAGAAATCGAAAAAAGATATTTGTTTTGTTGTTAGCAAATATGGGTTTTTCGTATTTATTCGAGTACTTTGTCTTTAATTTAATGAAGGCATATTCCTATAAACCAAAAATTCTTCAAAAGAAACTCTTTGATAATATTTTGGGTGCTTTTTTATCGCAAGCGATCTATGTGCCATTTACGGCTGTTTTTTTAACAGGAATTAAATCAGGCTGGGGAACAAAAGTAGCAGCAGGACTTTATTTTTATTTAGTAGAAAAACTTTTTTTATGGCTTGGGGTTTTTAAATTATCTGGCTGGAAAACAATCTACACGTTAATATTTCTGCCTTTTTATTTTAAATTAAGTGATTTCTGGTTCGCTTCATTAAATAAAAAAACTTCAATTATACGGTTTACCTCACTCTTTTTTATGATCATGGTTACCGAGACTAATCTGTTTTTACTATTTGCCTTTATAAGACGCTACCGATTTGGTATAGGAAAGTACCATTCATGGAGAGAACATTTTATTTTATCACCTTTATACACAACACTATTGTCATTATTTACAGCACTTACATTAAAGAAGAAGAATACAATAAAAGTTAAATTTGGAGTTGTTTTATTTGCCGCTTGTTTAAATAAATTTTTCATAAAGATCAAGCTGTTAAAAAATAATCTTCATCCAATTTCTTATTTTGTAATAAGATTGATAATGATCTTAATTTATGGAGAATATAGCAAGTGGATTTACGAGAATGGAGAAAACGAATCATTAGAAAACAAAAAAACTAATCAGTAGATGCCTAATGGCATTTATTGATTAGTTTCAAAATTTACTTGTGAAAAAGAAAAAAGCGTGGTAAAATGATTTTTGGTTTAATATGTAAAGTGTTGTTTGTTGAATATAATACCCTATAATAACATTAACATATTAGTTTGTGAAAGTCAAACAAAATGGACCAAAATTTTTTCTGGGGAGTGGTTTCATGAACGAAATACAGAATAAAGTTTGGCAAATGGAACAAGAGCGGGTACATGAGGTTGTCGATGAAATTGAGAAAAAAGAAAATAAATTAATGCAAAATACCGGAAAAGTCAGTTCAGATGTCTTAGAGCTTCGAAAAACTTTTTGGGAAGATGTTACCGTCAATTTGGATGATCCTGATGATGTTATCGAAACGGCAGCAAGTATTAAGCAGCAATCAGAATTACTCTCTGAGCGGGAACGGACCCATAAACAATTGGATAAACACCTTAAAACGCTTGATCGGCTTAAATACTCCCCGTACTTTGGAAGAATTGATTTTTTAGAGGATGGAGAAAAGCGAACAGAAAGTGTCTATTTGGGAATTGCTTCGTTTATGGATCAGGAAGATGAGAATTTTTTAATTTATGATTGGCGAGCGCCCATTTCGAGCCTTTATTATGATTATTCCCCAGGACCAGCTCATTATAGAACCATGGATGGAAACATTGAAGGAGTAATGAAATTAAAGCGACAATTTATTATTCGTGCCTCTGAAATAAAAGGGATGTTCGACACCGGTGTAACAATTGGCGATGAAATGCTTCAGGAAGTGCTTGGGAACAACGCAAGCACACAAATGAAAAGCATTGTTGCGACAATTCAACGTGAGCAAAATCTGATAATCCGAAATGAAAAAAGTAAATTACTTATTGTCCAAGGAGTAGCGGGAAGCGGGAAAACCTCAGCAGCCCTGCAAAGAGTAGCTTATTTATTATATCGATATCGTGATACCTTAAAGTCAGAAAATATTATGCTATTTTCTCCAAATCCCTTGTTCAATAGCTATGTGGCTACAGTGCTTCCTGAACTTGGAGAAGAAAACATGCAGCAAGCGACCTTTATGGAGTTCCTTAATCACCGTTTGAGTCATGAATTTGAAGTAGAAGATCCATTCAATCAGATGGAGTATTTGTTAAACGGACAAAATGACGAGGAATTTCAGGGGAGAGTTTCAGGCATCCGATTTAAGGCAAGCCTCGAATTTAAACACATCATCGATCAATATGCATCTAATTTATCAAATGAGGGTTTGCTTTTTAGAGATTTAATCTTTAGAGGTGATGTGTTAATTTCGAAATCTGAAATCCATCGATATTTTTATAATTTAGATAAAAATTTCACTATGCCCAATCGGATTCAGCTTGTTAAAGAATGGTTAATAAAAGAATTGAAGCGTGCTATGAAACGTGAGCGTTCAAGAAGCTGGGTGGAAGAAGAAATTCAATTTCTTGAAAAAGAAGATTATATGGAGGCATACAATCAGCTGCTAGAGAAGAAACATTTTACTGAGAATACGTTTAATGATTTTGAAAGAGAACAAAAACTTCTAGCTGAAATGGTAGTGAAAGAAAAATTTAAACCTTTATTTGCAAGGGTGAAAAATTTAAAATTTATCGACATGCCGGGAATTTATCGGCAAATTTTTGAATCGAGAGATGGAATGATAGAGAATTTACCAGCCAACTGGGACAATTTTGGCAGGCAAACTGTCGATAAATTAATAAATGGGGAAATTCCATATGAAGATGCCACTCCATATGTCTATCTTCAGGATTTAATTCAAGGGAGAAGATCGAATACTTCTATCCGCCATATTTTTATTGATGAAGCACAGGATTATACACCATTTCAATTTGCATTTATCCAAAAATTATTCCCGTATAGCAAGATGACGTTGCTAGGGGATTTCAATCAAGCCATCTTTTCAGGCGCTACGGGTTCCGAGACTGTGTTAACAGATTTAGACTTGAAAGGTGAGGACATTGAAACGTATGTTTTAACAAAAACGTATCGTTCTACTAGAGAAATCGTTGAATTTACGAGTGGGTTGATAGACGGCGGAGATAAAATTGAACCATTTAATAGGAGAGGCAGTAAGCCAATTCTAGAAAAAGCAGAACAATCACAGCTATTTTCTCTCATCACTGAGAAAATCAAAAGCTTTAAGAAACAAGGGCATAAGACTATCGCCGTTATCTGCCGCACAGCAGAGGAAAGTAAAGGCGTGTTTGAGGCGCTTAAGAATAATGTCTCGATCCATTTAATTGAAAAAGGTACTATTTCTTATGAAAAAGGAATTCTCGTTATTCCTTCGTATCTTGCGAAGGGGATAGAATTCGATGCGGTCATTTTGTACGATAGTTCAGCATATAAAAGTGAAAATGAACGAAAGCTCTTTTATACGGTATGCACTAGGGCTATGCACGAATTGCATCTATTTGCAGCTGGTCCGATTAATCCGTTATTAAATTCTGTTCCGAAAGATACCTATGAAATAATTTAATCAATGTGAAAAGCTGCAGGTTCTGAGAATCTGCAGCTTTTCGTTGGTTCATTTATTTTTTCCATTGCTTTTGAACCTGTTCAAAAGCAAGTCGCAGGATTTCTTCATCGGTAGTGTCTCGAGTAGTTATAACATTCGTTAAATAGCTTCTGCCTTCAAATGTAATTGTTACTTCAACTTGTACCATTGGAATCACATACCTTTCTATATTTAATTTGTAAGTTTGCTAAAGTTAATATGGTTTTTTGATATAATGGTTCCAAAAATGGATTGTTAGGTGATCAATTATGTCGATGTTTTTTGAAGAGATAAAGAAAGATACACTTTATATTGCTGTTGAAATAGTTAATTCAAACCCTGAGTATAATGTGTTTGAAAACAGTAAAGAAACAAGGAATCTCGAGGACCTTGAAGATCAATTTTTAAATCAAAACACAATTTGTTCTTTCATTAAACTTGATGACACCTATATTGGCATTATTGATTTTATACTGGAAAATCCAAATGATCATTATCCGTGGTTAGGTTTATTGATGATACATGGTGATTATCAAGGTTATGGTTTTGGTGCACAGGCCTATGCACTATTTGAAAAAGAGATGCTAAAACGAGGTTTGGACACTGTCCGAATTGGTGTGTTACAAGAAAATAAAAAAGCGCAGCATTTTTGGGAGTCGCAAGGATTTGTTTATTATAAAACGACAGTATCCAAAAATGGAAGTGGAATAATGTGCTATCAAAAATCAATTGAATAGAAAACTTCCTAAAAGGAAGCTCTTATACCTCAACAGTCATAAATTCCTCCACAAATAGCTGCACCTCATTCTTGTCAATTTGATTTTTCTTAAGTAGGGATTCGACAATGACAAGATGGGCTTGAATGGAAATATTTTTCTTTAACTCTCGAACTGATACATCGCCATTCAATAATTGGATGGCTTTTTCTCTGATGTCTTGATTCTTAGAAGACTTGTAAAGAAGATAGGCAATGCACGTAATCTTATCCACTGCAAACACTCCTCATTAATCAAGAATCGAACTTTTTTATATAATTCGGCCTTCAATATTTATTTTCCTGCTAATTTTCTGAAAATTATTAAAAAATATTAGACTAAAGTCGTAGATAGAATCGAGCTTCTTTACGAGGTGCTTAAAATACAATTTCCGTATGATAAAACCATAGAAAACAAATTAATTCGTAAGGGGTTTTATAAAATGGAAAATAATCAAGTAGTGATAATTACTGGTGCATCAAAGGGATTAGGGAAAGCATTAACATTAGCATTTGCAAGAAAAGGAGCAAGCTTAGCAATCTGTTCACGAGGAAGCAAAGACTTACTACAGGTAAAGGAGGAAGCGGAAGCTCTTGGTGCAGCAAATGTTCTAGCACTAACTGCTGATGTCTCTAAATCACGGGATGTTGAAAGATTCGTGGCGATTACAGAAGAGGCCTATGGGAAAATTGATGTCTTGATCAATAATGCTTCGATTCTTGGGCCAAGTCCTATGCCGTTGTTAGTAGACTTTCCAGAGGAAGATTTTTTTGAAGTGTTAAAAGTCAATGCTATGAGCCCGTTTTTAGTGACGAGAAGGGTGCTACCTGGCATGCTTTTAAGAAATAGCGGATCTGTCATAAATGTAACTTCAGAAGCGGGTAACACAGGATATGCAGGCTGGGGGGCCTACGGGATTTCAAAATTTGCGGTTGAAGGACTAACAGAAACATGGGCAGATGAGTTGGGCGAAACGGGTGTCCGGGTTAATATGGTTGATCCTGGTGAAATGGATACAGAGATGCACCAATTAGCAGTACCCGATTGTGACTATGAATTAGCCAATCCCAAATATATTGTCGAAGTATTCCTTTACCTCGCCTCAGATAAGTCCAGGAAGGTAAATGGACAGCGATTCCAAGCGCAGGAATTTACCAAAGGGAGTGTTGAAGATGCTGCAAGAAACGCTTAAGTTTGAACTGCCTTCCATTTTAAATGCTTCCATGCCGCCAGAAAGAAGAGGAGTCCGCAGAGACCAGGTCAAAATGATGGTCCAGAACCGCAAAACAGGACTTACAACACATGATCACTTTTTTAATCTTGATGACTATTTAAGAATAGGAGATGTCCTTGTTCTAAACAGCAGCAGAACAGTGCCAGCAATATTAAAATCGGAATTGCTGCGCAATGGGATTTTAATCTATAGAGAAATTGAAATTCGCTTAGCTCGGAGGATAAATGAACGCACTTGGGAAGTACTGGCTGTTACTGAGAGGGTAGAAAATGGCGATTTGCTTGTCTTTACACCGTGTCTGACCGGGGAGGTAATATCTGCACCTAAAAATACCCCGTTTATTACTATCCAGTTTAATCAACGAGGTTCTGCCTTGTATAATGAAATCTACGCAATCGGAGAGCCGGTTCGATATGAATATATTAATAGCGCTTGGGGACTCGATTATTATCAAACGGTTTTTGCCACTCATCTTGGATCAGTTGAAATGCCATCAGCAGGCCGTGCTTTCAGCTGGGAATTATTATTTAAACTACAGAAAAAGGGGATAAAGCTCGTTTTTATCCAGCTCCATACAGGTTTAAGTTATTTATTAGATGATAAGTGGGAGCATTCACCAACTGAAAACCGTGAAGAATATAATATTCCAGGTGAGGCATGGGAGGATATTTTACAGGCAAAGATGAATGGTAAAAGGATAATTGCAGTAGGAACGACAGTTGTCCGAGCAATGGAAACGGCTGCCTTAAACGGTTGTTTATCTGGATGGACAAATCTATATATTAAGCAGAATTACAACATAAAAATCGCTGATGGAATTATTACAGGTATGCACGAACCA
The DNA here is from genome assembly GCF_030403775.1 of Paenibacillus sp. BSR1-1. Lineage (GTDB taxonomy): Bacteria > Bacillota > Bacilli > Bacillales > Cytobacillaceae > Neobacillus. Next base: position 50,368 of record NZ_JAQMWQ010000018.1, on the reverse strand, counting down.
GAAGCAAGCCATTTAGATATGCTCTCAGCCTTCATCAAACAGAAGGATTTATTCAATGCTTATCAAGAGGCAATCTCAATGGGCTATTTATGGCATGAATTTGGGGATATGAATCTTATTCTATAATGTCAGGAGAATAGTATGTTAAAACTCCACCATTACTCAATAGAAGTTACTGACGTTTATATTGTTAAGGCTTTTTATATAAGTTTATTGGGGTTTACCGAGGATGAAAAGGTAGAGTTTGCCGGTGAAGAAATCCTATTTTTACGGAATGGAGATTTTCTCCTTGAACTTATTGAAGTAAATCAAGCAGAATCTCCTCCTGGAAATGTTCATCTATGTTTTGAAACAAAAAATATAAATGATATTATGGAAAAGTTTTTAAAAGCTGGAATTGCTCCTAATGAAGGTCCGTATATCCTTAAAAATGGCTGGAAGACGGTTTTCTATAGAGGACATGCGAATGAAATATTAGAATTTCTTGAGCCTTAATTTGTTGTATATTGCTTATTGAGTTAAATTTTTTGTATAATATTGAAGGGATAAAAGAAAAACGATATTAATGCCAAATTCTACCTTTCGTCCCGCATTGGGAGGAAGGTTTTTATTTATCCATTAAGCAATACATAGGAGGATTTACTGATGAAACAAGCCTTGATCAAGGATTTGTACCGAAATACAGAAACTTATGTGGATCAGAAAGTTCAATTATCCGGCTGGATTAGAACGATCCGTGATTCCAAAACCTTTGGCTTCATTGAATTAAATGATGGAAGCTTCTTTAAAGGTGTGCAAATTGTTTTCGATGATCAATTAGAGAACTTTAAGGAAATTGCCAAGCTGCCAATTAGCTCTACGATTAAAGTGGAAGGAAATTTCATCCACACTCCTCAAGCTAAGCAGCCATTTGAGATTAAAGCAACAAACATTGCCATTGAAGGAATCTCTAGTGTGGATTATCCTTTACAGAAGAAAAAGCATACCTTTGAATACTTACGGACGATCGCTCACTTAAGACCAAGAACAAACACATTCTCTGCCGTTTTTCGCGTTAGGTCTTTAGCGTCCTATGCAATTCATAAATTTTTCCAGGATAAAGGTTTTGTTTACGTTCACTCTCCGATTATCACAGGCAGTGATACTGAAGGGGCAGGGGAAATGTTCCGTGTAACCACACTTGATATGGACAACCTTCCAAAAAATGACGAAGGAAAAACGGATCTTTCAATGGATTTCTTTAACAAAGAGACCAATCTAACCGTTAGTGGACAGCTTTCTGCTGAAGCCTTTGCTTTAGCCTTCCGCAATGTCTATACTTTTGGTCCAACTTTTAGAGCAGAAAACTCAAACACTGCAAGGCATGCTGCTGAATTCTGGATGATTGAGCCTGAACTCGCATTCGCTGAACTTCCGGATATTATGGACCTTGCAGAAGAGATGGTAAAATATGTGATTGGTTACGTATTGGAACAAGCACCAGAAGAGATGAACTTCTTTAACAGCTTCATTGAAAAAGGTTTGTTAGAACGTTTAAATAATGCTCACACTGCTGAATTTGGCCGGGTAACCTATTCGGAAGCCATTGATTTATTAAAAGAATCCAAAGAAACGTTTGCATATCCAGTTGAATGGGGATTGGATCTGCAAACAGAACACGAACGCTATTTGTGTGAAAAGGTATTTAAGCGTCCTGTTTTCGTTACGGATTATCCAAAGGAAATAAAAGCTTTCTATATGCGTTTAAATGAAGACAACAAAACAGTGGCCGCGACTGATCTGCTTGTTCCAGGAATTGGTGAGCTAATCGGCGGCAGTCAGCGTGAAGAACGCGAAGATGTACTTGCTGGTAAAATTAATGAACTTGGTATGAATGAAGAAGATTATTGGTGGTATTTAGAATTAAGAAAATACGGCGGAACAAAGCATTCTGGCTACGGGCTTGGCTTTGAGCGTTTAATTATGTATCTAACAGGAATGTCAAACATTAGAGACGTCATTCCATTCCCAAGAACAACTGGTAATGCTGAATTTTAAACTTTATTAACAAAAAGAAGACCAATTCACTGAATTGGTCTTCTTTTTAAAGTTAACTTATATATTTTTCAATTCTTCCTCGAAATAAAATGTGCCAGGATATTCTTTAACAATATAAGAAAATCTTTTCATATTTTTAACGTATTGCCATTTTAATATGGTAACAACCTCGCCAGTATCCTTAATATTAACAGTTTGACCGTTATTAAAACGGTTATTTGTGTTTTTCAAAGTAACACCCCTTTTATGATCTATTTAATTATAACATATAATGAATGTAACCAACTCCCCTTTCTATTACCATTTTACTGTGTTATGCTTAATAAAAGTGAGGTGTCATTTTTGACCAATTATAAAGCAAAGAAAAGCAACCTCAAGGACTTATTAGCGAAAAACGGTATGGACTTGGATAGTTTGGAGCGGAATACGCAAATTCCGAAAAGTCAACTTAACGACTACATATCAAAAAAGGTAATGAACCTAAATACTGCGATGACCATTTCCAAAGAATTAAATTGCCAAATTGAAGATTTATATGTTTGGTCTTTAGAGGAAAAGCTAAGTTAATCGTTCCATTAAAAACAGACTCAATTGTGAGTCTGTTTTTTTTATATCAATGAAACAATATAATTAATTTTAAATATAATATAATTAATTTTTTTATTAGTTTTTATCAAATAATTAAATTAATACCTTTAAAAATTTTATTAATTATTGTATGATGTGGTTAATAAAGGAAAGGAGAATATGATGGCGTACCCGCTCATAACAAATTGTCCGGTTTGCAGCAAACAATTAAAAATTACGAAGCTTCAGTGTACCCATTGCCAAACGACTGTGGAAAATGAATTTCAACTATCTAAATTTGCAGCTCTTGGACAGGATCAGCTTCAGTTTATAGAAACATTTTTAAAATGCCGTGGAAATATTAAGGAAGTTGAAAAAGAACTTGGAATTTCCTACCCAACTGTACGTGGAAAATTAGACGATATTATTACTTCACTTGGTTACACCACAAATAAAAAGGTGGAAATTGATAAGAAAAAAATAGTTTCGATGCTTGAAAAAGGCGAAATCACTGCTGAAGAGGCCATTCATTTATTAAAAGAGGGGGAACTATAAATGAAAGAAGAGATCTCAAGGGTGTTAACGATGGTAGAAGAAGGGAAGCTGGATAAAGAAAAAGCAACAGAATTAATTAATGTACTTCAAGGTAAGGAGCAATTCATTCCACTTAACAAAGATGCTCCTTATTTAAATAAAACATTAAAGATCCGCGTATCTTCAGAAGAAGGAGACAACGTGAATGTAAACCTTCCGATTAAGTTAATTAAAGCTGTTTTAAAAGTTGGCACGAGTATTGCGGAGAAAATACCTGAGGCTGAGAAGTATGTAAAGCATGTTAATGTAGATATGTTAATCGAAGCTATCGAAAATGAAGTAGATGGACAGATTGTCGATATCACTTCGGCAAAAGGTGAAAAAGTTTTCGTGGTCATTGAATAAATCTATGCTTAAAGTTCGAGTGAAATTAAAAGAAAAAAAGGTAACCATACCTGTTCCTTACCCGATCTTAAACCTCCTTTTAAGATTGATTACTTCAAAAAGAATAACAAGTTTGGTAAATAAAGCAATCGAAAATGATGGGAAAAAGTTTACGATTCCGCAAATAGATAGAAAAGACGTAAAGCCACTATTTAAGGCATTAATAGAGCAACGGGGATTAACTTTGGTGGAAACTAAATTTAAAGATGGAACTGAAGTAACCGTTCAGTTATGAATAATAAAGAGCACGCTCAAATGCGTGCTCTTTAACATTAATTATTTAAATCACATTTATCTAAAGGAATAACCTTAGTTTTCTTTGTGATTTTATATCCAAGCCATAGGATTAAGAATAACGGCAATCCGATATAGGAAACCATAACCCCGTTCCAATCAATATGATCCCCCATAAATGCGGAATAGTTTTGTCCTAGGACAACGAAACCACAAACTGCAAAGGCAAAGATTGGTCCAAATGGGAAGAGTTTTGATTTATATGGTAATAAGTTTAAATCTCTACCCTGAGCAACATAGGATCTACGGAAGCGATAATGACAAATTGCAATTCCAAGCCAGGCGATAAAACCAGACATACCTGAAGCGTTTAACAACCAAACGTATACGGTTCCATCACCAAAGAAAGAAGCAAGAAATGCAAGTGTACCCACTAGTGTTGTTACGATTAATGCATTTACAGGAACACCGTTTTTATTTAATTTACCAAGAAATTTTGGTGCTTTTCCTTCACGTGCCAAATCCCAAAGCATTCGAGTTGAAGCATACATGCCTGAGTTTCCTGCAGACAGTACAGCTGTTAAGATAACGGCATTCATAACTGAAGCAGCAAAAGCAATGCCTGCTTTTTGGAAAACAAGTGTGAAAGGACTGACTGTAACATCACCATTCGCTAAGTCGCCATTAGTATATGGAATTAAAAGGCCGATAACTAAAATAGCTAAAACATAAAATAAAAGAATACGCCAGAATACTTGTTTAACCGCACGCGGAATGGCTTTTGTTGGATTATCTGTTTCCCCGGCTGCAACTCCAAGGAGTTCTGTACCTTGGAATGAGAATCCAGCTGCCATAAAGATACCTAACATCGTCATAAAACCGCCGTGAAAAGGTGCATCGCCGACAGTTAAGTTTTTGAACCCTACGGCTTCTTCTCCCATAATGCCAAAAATCATTAACGTGCCTGTAACGATAAAGATAATTACCGTAACTACTTTCACTAAAGAGAACCAATATTCAGCTTCTCCGAATCCTTTTACAGAAAGGAAATTTAATAAAAACATAACGACTAAGAAGATTCCGCTCCAAATAAAAGAAGGAGTGTGCGGAAACCAGAATTTCATGATCATTGTAACGGCTGCTAATTCTGCCGCAATGGTAATGGCCCAGTTATACCAATAATTCCAGCCAAGTGCAAAACCGAGTGAAGGATCAACAAATTTAGTGGCATAGGTGCTAAAGCTTCCAGCAACTGGCATGTAAGCACCCATCTCAGCTAAGCTCTGCATTAAAAAGTACACCATTATGCCAATAACGAGATAAGAAAGGATAGCACCTCCAGGACCGGCAGTATGAATAGCTCCGCCACTTGCCAGGAATAGCCCTGTGCCAATTGTACCTCCAAGTGAAATCATCGTCAGGTGTCTCGATTTTAAACTCCGTTTTAATCCATCTTTGTTAGAAGGTTTAACATCTATGCTTACATCTTCTTTTAATACCCGTGCATTTTGCATAATTATAACTCCCTTAAAATTAGTTTATGGAAGGAGTTTGGAATAAAAAATGCCATCGAGATAGACATCGATGGCATTTATAATACCCCGCATCATACCTTCCGAAAGATAGCTCAACACGAACAGCTGGTAGGGCCATTCGTGACAGTTCTGTTCCTATTTGGAGACAGCCCCAGCATGCTTGTTCAGAGAAGAAAGCACACTTCGGCAGTTTTTCCTTTCATACGGAGTCAATAATGTCTCTGCATTTCGTCCGTGATACTAATAAAAACCGCGACCTCTACCTCATCGGCTTGATGAGGATTTATTTATGAAGTTTAATATATTACTAAAGTATAAATGCTATTGGAAAATTGTCAATGATTCATCACAAAAAAATAATTTAATAAGCATGAAATAAAAATTTCTTGATGAATAAATATTCATATAAAAGGAAAATCATAATTGGGTATGAATATTATATTATCCGATATTTCTCCCGTATAGAGGATGAAAATAATTGTCAGATAATTTATTATTATTATAAAAAACTATTAAATTTACATGAGGAAATAAAGTCGGTATTATTTCTAAATAAATGGATAAGTATGGGAGGATTTCCTCGTGCGGATTTTTGGACTGATTATTGGATCTCTTATTATTGTTATTGCTTTTAACCTTTTTTTAATTCCACATGAAGTGTTAAGCAGCGGATTAAGCGGAATTTCCATGATGTTTGGAATGATTACCCCGATTAATACAGGGTTGGCCAACTTTCTTTTGAATTTCCCGTTATTAATCATTGGATATAAAATGCTTGGGAAAAAGTTTATCATGAATACCATCTTTTCAGTATTAATTATTTCTGTAGGGCTTTATGTAATACCAGTATTCCCAATCGCAAAAGGCACAATCCTTTCCTCCATATTCGGTGGAGCTTTAACAGGCTTAGGTGTGGGAATCGTGTTCCGCTGTTCAGGATCAACTGGAGGCTTTGACATTATAGGGATGATCGTTGCACGTAAAAAAGACTTTCCAATAGGTGTTTTACTTTCAGGCATGAATGCAGTCGTTATTTTAATAAGCGGCTTTTTGTTCACGTGGGATGCTGCTCTTAATACATTAGTTTCGATATTTGTTACTGGTAAAGTGGTGGATGCTATCTATACCGATCATGCAAAATTAACAATCATGATTATAACAGAAAAAGGCGAAGAGATGAGACAGCATTTACTGACTAACCTGTACCGGGGTTTAACCATAATGGATGGAGTAGGCGGTTATTCAAATGATAAACGTAATGTAATGTTTACAGTTATTTCCCGTTACGAACTTAATGAAGTAAAAACGCTGATAACCGAAGTTGATCCAAATGCTTTCGTAAATATTACCGAAACAATTGAAGTCATGGGGCTGTTTCACAGGCCAAGTCCTTCATAACTAATGCTTGCACTTATTCAAAGTGCAAGCATTTTACTTGTATCTAGGTAATGATTTCATGGTATCGTTATCGGGGGATAAACAAACGATAAGTAATATCTCCCACCCAAAAGGAGGAAGCATCGATGACAACATCTGTTAGTACAAAAAGTTTGACTGAGTTGATTAATGAACGTCATTCAGTAAGAAAATATGATGCAAATTATAAAATTCCTAAAGAGGAAATTAATGATATTGTAAAAGAAGCAACAAAAGCACCATCGTCTAGTAATTTACAGCCATGGCGCTTTATTGTGATCGAAGACCAAGAAGTTAAAAAAGAACTTAGAACAATTGCGAACAATCAAGAACAGGTGGAAACAGCTTCTGCCGTGATTGCGGTCATTGGCGATAAAGAGATGTATAAAAGTGTAGAAAAAGTTTATCGCAGTGCTTTTGAAGCTGGATATTTAGATGAAGCAAGCATGAGTCGATTAATCGAAAACACCAACAAAACGTATCCTTTTGCTTCGGAAGAGATTCTAAAAAACATCGCTTCCTTTGATGCAGGACTAGTTTCCATGCAATTAATGTTAATTGCTAAAGATAGAGGCTATGATACGGTGCCAATGGGCGGTTTTAGCAAGGAGCAATTTGCGAAAAAATTTGACCTGCCTGAACGCTTTTTCCCTGTTGTCCTAATCGCCATTGGGAAAGCCGCTGCACCGGCTCATCATACAACCAGATTGCCATTAGATGATGTTTTAATTGATTATATCTAAATAAAATAACCCCTGTTGGGGATTATCAGATTGTCGAGAAAGGGGATTTTTCTCGGCAATTTCTTTGTCTAAATCTAAATTACCGATGTTTAATTAATTGATTGTCCCTGCTATTTGGCCTGTTGATTTCCGCTCCAGGCACTCGCTTTCCGCGGGGAGGTCCTGGAGCCTACTCGGCGCTTTGGCCTGCGGGGTCTCCAGTGACCTCTATTTCCCGCAGGAGTCGAGTGCCCTCCGCTTCAATCAACAGGTAGGTAGATGAACCAAAGTTATTGCAACACACCTTTTTCCAACCTGGCTAAATGGGCTGCAAATTTTTTTATATTTTTAGCAGCCTTTCCCCTTAACAGGGATTGGCGGAGCCTGTACAGTTTTTGAGTCTGCGAAGCTTCACTCAAATTTTTCCTTTCAAAATTTATAAAGCATTTTTTCCTATTGAAAAACACTCTGTTGATTGGAGCGGAAGGCGCGAAGACTCCTGCGGGAGTACGGGGCAGGGGAGACCCCGCAGAAGCGAAGCGACAAGGAGGCTCCCTGGCACGCCCGCGGAAAGCGAAGCGCCTGGAGCGCAAATCAACAAGACTTGTTTAAAAACCTATACATTATATATAAGAATATGAATGAAATAAAATGCTGCCGAAGGGTTTTCGACAACCTGATAACCCCCGATTAGGGTTATTTTTGTTTGATTTAATTATTAATGTACTTTTCAAAAACAGAGCCAAAGTCCTTCACGCAATATTGCTTTTTGCTGTCTTCTAACCATTGGAATGCCGCTTGGTTAAGCATTTTAAACTGAACCACTAAATTGCTGTCAGGACTTGTTACACGGCCTAATGTAGTAGAGGCTACTTCAAGGCTTTGCTTTGCGAATTGAAAGGAAACGTCATTTTCATGTGTGATTTCAGATATTTTGATTAAAGCTTTATATAAGTCTTTTACTTCTTCAATATGTTTCTTATGAACATCAATAGAAAATGGCATAGAACCAATTTTGAATTTAATTTCTACGTCTAGATCGACGGTTCCAGCTGTTTCAAGCATGACATCGGAAATTTTGTGGATAGCATAACTATATCGGTGCAGCATGCGCTTTTTACTTGTGGCGCTTGTGCCGTCTAAATGGATAAGAGCATTGTTCGTAAAACAATATTCATCTGATTTTGATTTAATTAAGAAATAGATTTTTTCATTATCTTCATGCATCACATAATCATCGGCGTCCACTTTATCATAATTTTCCGGTTTAATAACCGCACCAACATCACTTAGTCCCAAAATATCAGCAGCAACTTTTCCGAACATGGTATCTACCTCACTCTTTGTAATTTATTTTGACCAAAATATGTACGTGCGAAAAAGAAGAAAGTTTCAATTTTTCTATAAACAAATAATTCAGAAATCTGATATACTATTAAAGTTGATCTGCGTAAGAGAAAAATTTTTTTGAAGGGGATATAGTCGATGCGGCCCATCATTTTAGGCATTCTTGCCGCTTTCTTTTTTGCGTTTACCTTTATTTTAAACCGGTCAATGGACTTAGGAGGCGGGAGCTGGATTTGGAGTGCATCCTTACGTTATTTCTTTATGGTTCCCTTTCTTTTCGTTATAGTAAGCATGAGAAAAAATCTAAAGCAATTATTTGCAGAAATGAAAAAAAGTCCAGGTGCATGGTTTCTATGGAGTTTTGTTGGATTTGGATTGTTCTATGCACCTATTTGTTTCTCAGCTGCTTACGCTCCGGGTTGGCTAATTGCAGCCACCTGGCAAATCACCATTATCTCCGGTTCATTGTTAGCTCCGCTATTTTATGAAACCATTTTGACAGATAAAGGACCAATCCAATTAAGAGGAAGAATTCCATTCAAAGGATTGGCCATGTCATTGATTATTTTATTGGGAATTATCTTAATGCAACTTGAGCAGGCCAACCATCTTTCTGTTTTGGCGATTTTCTTAGGGGTGATTCCCGTTGTAATTGCATCTTTTGCTTATCCTCTTGGCAACCGAAAAATGATGGAAGTATGCGACGGACGTTTAGATGTATTTCAACGTGTATTAGGGATGACATTGGCCAGTCTCCCGCTATGGATTATTTTATCTCTATATGGTTTTCTTACAGAAGGACCTCCCAGCTCGGGACAAACGATACAATCAGGACTTGTTGCCATTTCTTCCGGTGTCATTGCCACCATTCTCTTTTTTCATGCTACCGATTTGGTAAGAGGAAATATGCAGAAATTAGCAGCGGTTGAAGCCACACAATCAATGGAAGTTTTATTTGCTTTAGTTGGGGAGTTGTTGCTGCTGAATTCTTTATTCCCCTCAATGGTCTCCTGGATTGGAATGATATTAGTTATGGCTGGAATGGTGCTTCATAGCTATATTTCTCATAAAAGTCCCGCCACTCCCCCGCTAATTACTAGTAAAAAAAATTCAGTTAATTCCTAAAAATATTGAATCCTTATCAATCAAACGTTGATAAGGATTTTTCGTGTTCTATCCATTTAAAAATGGACTAAGCTTATCGATTGTTTCCTGCATAAGCGCAGCATTTTTCTTGTACATTGCTTTTGATTGTTCACAATCGGTCTGATGCGAAAATATTTCTAAATCGGCTTGGGTCTTTTTCAGTGTTGCAAGTAATAGAGGTCTTTGTTGCGGCTCGGGAACCTGAATTTTATCATCATACAGATCCACGGTTAATTCACCGTAAGAGTCAACCTGACCTATGAAAACATTAGCAAGAGAAACGTTTAGTTTTTCTAATTCTGTATAGAGCCAGGCTCTGCTTTTTCGAGCGATTCGCAATGGTTCATCGATGATATTTCCATCCATTATGACCGTTTGCGGCTCTTTTTCATTTGGCACTTTCATTTGTAAGTCTTTTGGTGTAAGCGGACGGTTTTCCTTTTTTAACATGGCGGTTAAATTGCCACGGGGTTCTAGGACCGCAAATTCCACATCTGCAAGCCTAAAAATATCCTTTTGACGAAGCAGTGCTGAAAGCTCGTCAATCGTATATCTTTCTTTCTTTAAATTTTCTTCCAAAATTTTTCCATCTTTAATAACAACCGTTCCTTTTCCTTCGACCATGTCCCGAAAACTTTTACTGTATAAGGAAATAAAGTCAACCAGCCAGGTAACAAAGCCAAATACCACACACGCCAATATTCCATGATAGATATTGGCTTCAAGTCCGGTTACAACCTCCCCGGCAATACTGCCGATTGTAATACCGGCAATATATTCGAAAAAAGAAAGCTCAGAAATTTGTTTTTTTCCAAGAATTTTAGTTGTTAGAAATAAGAGCAAGATAAATATAAGCGAACGAACAATGATAAATATCCATCCTGGCACTATTTTTCACCCCAATGATTATGAGCCTTTATATTGTGGTTCCTGTCGTTCTAGTTCCAAAACACGATATTGAAGGTCTTTTTTGATATCGGCCATCGTTAAGGAAGTTTCATGAAACACAGCTTGAGCTTCTTTATCTAAAGAATTTAAGGCAAGCGAAGACAGCTGCGCTTCAATTCCTTTTATTGTAATCAGACATTGCTTAACATTTGAAGCAACGGTCACTAGAAAAACTTCCTTTCGTTTGTTTTTAAGCCTAAAAAATAAATGAAAAATGGGTTGGCTAAGCGCCAACCTAATTGATTATTGATTGTATTGTGGTTCTTCAGTTAAGATTTCTTGAAGACGAGGCTCAAGGCTATCAAGAACTTGTTGTGTTTGCTGGGCAGCCTGTTGATAGAGTTGTTTTGCATTTTGGTTATCAGTTGCCAGCGCAAAGGTTTCGAAACTTGCCTGTGCACTTTTTAATCCAGCTAATGCTTGTTTTACCTGTGTTCCTACAGTCATAAGTTAATCCTTCTTTCGTGATAATGATTGAAATTACAAAAATAGTATGTGATTTATCTTGGTGCTTATGTACTTATTTTTATATTTGGGCGACTGAAAATTTTTCCACCACCACTAATTCAATTATTTTTTTTAGAATGTGTGCATATAGATGAAACATTAAAATCGTGAGGTGATTGTAATGCCTAAAGTTGGAAAAGATGATTTTGTTCCAGGTTTTGTTCCACACCATAATCATGGTTCTGTAGACTATACTGGTGTTAGTTCAGGGCATGTCCACCAATGTCTTGATGTAACCTCACCACCAATACCAACACAGGATGGCGGACATATTCATTTTACTGAGGGATATGTTTTATTTGAGGATGGGCATACCCATCATTACCGTGCATATTCAGGACCGGCTATCCCAGTGGGAAATGGAATGCATGTTCATTACTATGATTTTCATACTACGGAAGAAAGCGGCCACAGTCATCATGTTAAAGGCGTGGATCACCCAGCACCTGGAACAAAATAGAATGGGATAAAAACCAGTTAATGTTTGACTGGTTTTTTTAATTCAGATTTTTGTGAAACTTTATCTGGAAAGTTACGTAAAATTATTCAGATAATGGTAAAATAAAAGGGATAAAATACATAAGGATGGTATTTTTATATGTTGTTGCAAAAAAGGAAAGAGTCTACTGAGGATAGTCAGGTAAAGCTTGTTGCCTATACAATTATTTTGTACATCAGCAGTTTATTTGTTCCATTTATTGTTGTGGCTTCCTATCAGAGTATGGTCTATTACTCCCGAAATCAATGGTTTTTTACAACGCCATTATCAGCCTATATCACTTTTGCGGCAGGAATGTTAATAATAGCGTTCGCTTTAACCGTTTATCTTATTTTTCGGCAGCGATCGAATGGCAGCGGATTAAAATGGGTCACTTGGGTCTTAATTCTTGGAAGCATACCAGTATTTGTAATGAGCTTAACCAATTATTATTTTTTTGATGAAAAAGGAATCCATTATAACTCCCTTACTAAAATTAGGGAAGAGGACTATGAATGGGATAAAATTAAAAAAATTCATATCGTTTATCGAAACCACCAAGGAACCACGAGTATATTGCAATATCAATTTGAAAGTAGGAATGGCAGGGAAATTACCATACCTTTTAATGATAAACTTTCAGAAAATAAGTGGCGGGTTGAAAAAATGGTAAAAGAGAACAATATTCTTGTAACAGATAATTTTAAAAATCCTATTACGGATTAGCATTAGAAAGGTCTTCCTAAAAAAATTGGAAGACCTTTCTAATTATATTAAAATATGCTCCAAGACGAGGGGGCGCAATGCTGTGGTTTTATCGATAAAAATAAATCCATCATACCTTTGACTCATGTTAGAGGGTACATAATTTCCAAAATGCTCATATTCAGGCCGGTATACTACACCTATCGCTCGATGACCAATGGTTGTGGAAAATTCTTCTTGGTTTTTATTATTAAAAATGAGGTATTTATTAAAAGCACCCGAATTGTGCATAAGATATTCCCAGCTTCCATATTGCGCTGGCGGAACTTCAGTTACCTGATAGTCCAGACCCCATTCAGTTGCCGAAATAACGGTGCCGTTAAAGGTTCCGAAGCCGATAATGAACACGTCTTCCGGTTTGTTTTGTTCTCTAATTAATTGTCCGACATTTACCATTCCCTCATCCTTCATGTCAGTTGCCCTTGCATCGCCAACATGAGTATTATGCTCCCAAATAATCACTTTTGCGTCTTCGCCATAAAACTTCATTACCGAATCTAGGGCATCTACCATATGTTTGTCCCGAACATTCCACGACCTTACATCACTTGTTACCATCGTACGATAGTATTCCTCAGCATGTGCCGTAACCAAGGCATTTACTTCCATATTCAGACTGCTTTCCTCTTGGTCATCGAATCGCCATTTGTTTTTTCGAATTGATTCTAAAAGTTCTAACGATTCTTTCATACAATCGTCCGATAGAAACCCTGCCGAGACTGCATAAGTTTCATGATTTCGGTTAAAAGGTTCATAGCAGGAGAATGCTTTTTTCGCATGGATTAGGCTAGGGGAATTGTTTTTTTCTAAATATCGGAGGATTTCATCCATACTTTCCCAAAGACTATATACATCCAAACCATAAAATCCGACTTTTTGTGTTCGTGAATGCTCCAGGTTATATCTTTTTAACCATTCGATTAGAGTAATGATTTCTTGATTAGCCCACATCCATGTTGGCCATCTATTATAGGATTGAAGCACCTCTTTTACATCTATACCATTTTTGTCAATCCCCTTTACGTACCGGTTAACACTTTGGCAGGATGGCCAATCTCCCTCAACGGCAATAAATGAAAAACCTTTTTCTTTAATCAATAGTTTTGATATCTCAGCACGAACTGAATAAAACTCGGAAGTTCCATGAGAGGATTCACCGAGGAGCACGTATTTAGCATCACCTATAGCATCAATTAAAGGGGTAAGGTCTGAAATTGTGTCGAAAGGTTTTGCGTGTTTTTTTATGGATTCATACATTGCATTATCGCATCCCTTCATAGTTCATGTTGGTAATTTTCCCTTATAATTTTCGGCTATTACATAAAAAAGAATCCTTTTTTAAAGGATTCTTTCATTAACGGTGCATCGTCCACATGCCAATATCTTTAAAGCCTAGTTTTTTATAGATTCGACCTGCCTCAGGATTATCATAAAAGAGACAAAGAGTTTTTCCTTCTGATAAAACATCATTAAAAAGCTTTTGCATAATCCCAGTGGCAAGTCCCTGACGGCGATTTTCATTTCTTGTGCAAACGCCGACAATCATGGCAGAGATGGAATTTTCAGCTGTTGTTGACACACATGCGGTCATTATGCCGTTTTCTTCAGTATAATAGTTCCTTGATGTATTGGACTCTATTGATTTTAATAAGATTTCACGGGCATCACTTCGTATTTGAAATTCTTTAATCGTGCTGCGAAGGGAAATAATTCTGTCAACATCCTCTATTCCTGCTGAGTGTATTTCTAAATCTGTCGTCCCCAAGTTTTCTGGTGAACGGCATTCAGCAAAGTATGTAACCTGTTTTGGTCCAAGTTCCAATTCTTTATAGGACTCGAATCGTTCTACAATATCTGATTTTCCGGATAGGTAAAGAGGCTTCTTATACTCATTCATGATTGAAGCAAAACCTCTAACATTAAATTCCCCTTTAGCATACGGAATAAATGATTGATAAAAGCGGAGGAGGACGGCTCTGAACTCTCCTTGTGGATCAAATTCCCCCCAAATTTCCTGAAAATCAGAATGATATCCAAATACCTCTAAATCCCCAATAATAAATAAATTTATCGAAGGTTCCCCACGTAAAAAGGAGAGGACCTTTTTGTGATCATTTTCTGATAGTTTTCTAATCAAATTAATCTCCCCCTAGGTTCTATTAGATTAATCAAATAATACGAAAAATTCAACCATTTAAAACTGAAAAGTTTGTTGCTTCTTTAGTAAAACCTAATAAGTCTACACAAACTACTATTTAATAAAACCTAATAGAGAGGGAGTAAAGGATATGAAGACAGGTCGATTAATTTTATTAAATATCATCATTTTAATTATCCTAGTAGGCGGAGGATTTGCTGCATATTCCTACTACAACAACACTGTAAATTATATATCAACAGATAATGCACAAATTGCAGGTCAGCAAGTCACTATTTCCGCTCCGGCCAGTGGGAAATTAACCAAGTGGGATGCAAAGCTTGGAGACCACTTTACCAAAGATGAGCAAATTGGTTCCGTAATTACTGCAGGTACTGGAGCTGGGACCGCACCTGCGGAAATAAAGATTACCCTTCCAAGTGATGGAACGGTAGTCCAAACAAGTGCTGTCAAAGATTCATTTGTGGCAGCTGGGATGCCTTTAGCTCAAATGTTTGATCTCGAAAATTTATGGGTGACGGCCAATATCGAGGAAACCAGTATAGATGAAATAGCTGTTAATCAAGAAGTTGATATATATGTAGATGCCTTTCCAAACACGACATTAAAGGGAAGAGTGGAGAATATCGGTTTAGCTACATCTGGGACATTTTCGTTATTACCTAGTACAAATGCAAGCGGTAATTATACCAAAGTAACACAAGTCATCCCTGTTAAAATAGCCATTGAGGATTATAAGGGTCTCCAATTAGTCCCAGGTATGAATGTAACCGTGAGAGTCCATAAGTAGGTGAAAATATGTCGATTTATATTTCTGTTTATATTATTTTATGCATTTTGCTTTTATTCGTATTGAATTATTTATTTTTGAAAAAAAAGAAGAAGAATGCTAAAAGAGAAAGTGCCATTAATTCTAGGGTTTCTGAGGCGGACAATGAGGATTTACACTTGCAAGTGGAAGACCTATTAAAGGAATCTGCTATTCCTGAACCTGCCTTAGAATATGTCGAAGCAAATGTAAAACCAAAGCGAAAAGCAACTGGCAGATCAAGAATGCAAGATGCCAAAGAAGATTCAGGAAAAGGAAAAATTCTGGCAGCATTGATGTTGGGAGCTTTTGTTGCGATTTTAAATCAGACGCTATTGAATGTAGCAATCCCTCATATTATGACAGACTTAAATGTTTCAGCCACTACGGTTCAATGGCTTTCTACAGGGTATATGCTTGTAAATGGTATATTTATCCCAGTTACTGCCTATTTAATTGAAAAGTTTGGGACTAGGAAATTGTTTATCACTTCCGTGTTTCTGTTTACATTTGGTTCCATAATTTGTTCATTTTCGGCAAATTTCAGTATGCTGATGGTTGGAAGGGTTGTTCAGGCTTCTGGTGCAGGGATTATAATGCCGCTATTAATGACCGTCTTTTTCTCTTTATATCCACCAGAGAAGCGAGGAAAAGCAATGGGGATTATGGGAGTGGTTATGCTGTTTGCACCAGCCATTGGTCCTACTTTGTCAGGGTGGATTGTAGAACATTATTCGTGGAGACTTTTATTTGATGTGGTAATTCCAATAGGTATTCTTGATTTAATTTTGAGTGTCTTTTGGATGAGAGATGTTACTGAGGTGACCAACCCGAAATTTGATTTCCCGGGTTTGTTATTTTCAACCTTGGGTTTTGGC
The DNA here is from genome assembly GCF_030403775.1 of Paenibacillus sp. BSR1-1. Taxonomy (GTDB): domain Bacteria; phylum Bacillota; class Bacilli; order Bacillales; family Cytobacillaceae; genus Neobacillus. The sequence continues at coordinate 33,844 of NZ_JAQMWQ010000018.1, read as the reverse complement.
TTCCTTTTATATGGCTTCAGCGAAGCTGGAAGCCATGGATGGTCCAGTGGTACAGTTGTAATCTCCTTAATAATAGGGGCAATCACCTTAATTGCCTTCGTTTGGAGAGAGCTGACTACTAAAAATCCGATGCTTGATTTACGTGTCTTTAAGTACGATATTTTCGCCTTAACCACCATTATCAGTATGATCATTAATATGGCAATGTTCGGAGCGATGATCTTGCTTCCGATTTATTTGCAAAACATTCGCGGCTTTACTGCTTTTGATTCTGGTCTATTGTTATTGCCTGGGGCAATTGTTATGGGTATCATGTCTCCGATTGCGGGAGCACTATTTGATAAAATGGGTGCAAGGTGGTTAGCAGTTATTGGTTTAACCATTACAGTGATCACTACTTGGCTCTTTACCCAATTGAGTATGACTACTAGTTTTAGTCATATATTATTACTTTACGTGTTAAGAATGTTCGGGATGTCTTTTTTAATGATGACAGTTATGACGGAAGGGCTAAATCAATTACCCCGCCATCTTGGGGCCCATGGAACAGCGGCTTCGAATACAGCAAGGCAGGTTGCCGGCAGCATAGGTACAGCCTTTTTAGTAACGGTGATGACAACAAGACAGGGCGCTCACATGGGGGAATATTCGAATCTTATCACAAGTGTCAATCCTTTTATTGCAAGTAAGACAGTTCAAATTGGACAGGGCATCGCCGAATTGGCTCATTTGCCGGCCGCAGCAGGGAGCCAGATAGGGACGTTTTTGATTTATGGACAAACGATGAAGCAAGCCACAATCGATGGTATTAATGATTCGTTTATCGTGGCAACGGGAATCGCTATGGTCGCATTAATTCTCGCCTTCTTCATCAAACGGGCACGATTAAAAGAACAATAACAGGAAAGCAGCAGGGGAGAAATTACCTTGTTGCTTTTTAATTTAAAATTTCATAGAAATTCACAGCTTCGTAACAACTATTAAATTTATTCTAAAAATTCGGTGTTATAATAAAAGTGTAGAAGTTAATATATAAAATATTAACATCTTAGGAGACTCAACCAAACGTGTTCGTTCCGTTTGTGAACGAGTAGTAAGGATATTCCTTTAACACATTTGGCAAGTGGAGCGATGTAACATAATTGTTTATTGCCATGAAGCTGATTAGCCAAATAAAGGAATAATGAGTTTTTAAGATTTTGTTTCATTAAGGAATTTGAATTCCATTTATTCATGAGAATTAATTCCTTCAACGGAACAAGCACACACCGGCTGATATTTCAAAGTTTCCATTTAGAACAAATTTTTTCAGTAAAGGAATATAATTTGAAAAATAATATCGGCTGATGTCATGGTTGGGTCCCTTAAGATGTTACTGCTAATTAAGGAGCTGCTTCAAAAGGAAGTAGCTTCTTTTTATGTAGGAAATAATGGAAAATAATGTTTTTTATGCTTTAATAGAGCATATTAATATTAATAAAGTTAATGTTTCGATATAATTAAATATAGAAATCTAATTTGAAAGGGGCAAGATAATGACAGGAACACAAGAATTAAATGTTATTGCACAGCAGACCGCCATTATGGAAAAAATACAACACCGAAGATTAACAAAGAAAAAGCTTTTTCAGAGAGTTTTGTTAATCACTATTGGTGCCATATTAATGGCTGTTGGACTTGAAATTTTCCTCGTACCAAACAACGTTATTGATGGCGGAATTACCGGCATCTCCATCATGCTATCGTACCTTACTGGCTGGAAAATCGGTATTTTCCTTTTTATTCTAAATATCCCTTTTTTCTTTATTGGTTATAAACAAATCGGAAAAACCTTCGCTTTATCCACGCTTTATGGGATCATCGTTCTTTCCATTGCAACCACATTGCTCCATCCAGTCCCAGCTTTTACGCAAGATATTACCTTGGCCACTGTTTTTGGAGGTGTTGTCCTCGGTATTGGCGTAGGTATTGTAATTCGGTACGGAGGTTCCTTAGACGGTACCGAGATACTGGCAATTTTATTTAATAATAAACTGCCATTCTCAGTTGGAGAAATTATTATGTTCTTCAACCTTTTTATCCTTGGAAGTGCTGGATTTGTTTTCTCGTGGGACCGTGCTATGTATTCACTAATTGCCTATTTTGTAGCTTACAAAACGATTGATATTACGATTACAGGTCTGGATGAATCCAAATCAGTGTGGATCATCAGTGATAATGCCAAGGAAATCGGCGATGCAATATTAAGTCGACTTGGCCGTGGTGTTACTTACATCAATGGGGAAGGTGCCTATTCTGGAGATGATAAGAAGGTTATCTTTTGCGTTATCAACCGTCTTGAAGAGGCAAAATTGAAGGAAATCGTTACCGAAAATGACCAAAGTGCCTTTTTAGCAGTAGCAGATATTGCCGAAGTCAGAGGCGGCAGGTTTAAGAAGAGAGACATACATTAAAAATCATATTGTTGTAATTTTCTGATATTTAATGTCGTATTATGATGAATAAGGTAGGGTTAAACAATCAAGATTTGTCGTACTATGCGCTTACCTCGGAAATAAATAGGCGAAAAATGAAATATTTCCTAAAAAGATGGCATAAATTTATGCCATCTTTTTACGTATTATAGTAATAATTCATACACTTCATTTAATTGATAGGCCCTTTTTTCGTCCTGTTCTTCTTTTGCATAGTTAATTTCTTTAGGAAGAATGGCATTTAAAAAATTAATTTCTTTTTGGTTTAAATCCCTTACAAATGCTCCCTCCGATGAATAATGACCTCCCGAAAGCTTATGATATAATTGTTTACCTTCAGAGTGTTGGTCAGTATAATTTGATAATATTTCCCTAAGGTACCCTAATGTTTTATCCACGTGATCACCCATCCTTTCAATAGCTTATTTTTCGTCGAGAATTTTTTAATATACACTAGAATATGAAAGGATAAAGCCCTGTTAATTTTTGGAGGAAGTAATGATCCGATAACTTAAAATATCTTGGTATTTAAGTACAATATGGCCATGCTGGTTTAAAATATCAAATAATTCTGGTTCGAAGTTTTTGGAAAAATTAAATTCTGCTCCTTGGTTTCCAATAATCGGACTAAATTTTTTTAGTTTTAATTTTATTTTTTTAAAACCAGTACTTTCTAAAAGTCTTTTCCAGTCTTCCTCAAGCAAAATTGAATCCAAAGCGTAAAAATTTTTAATTTCCAATTCATCTTGGGGGGATAGTTTTTGGTTGATCGTCATTTCATTTGCAATAAGTCTTCCACCCTTTTTTAAAACCCTATAAAATTCTTTAAGAGCCGCAGGTTTATCAACAAAAGCTAAAACCGATTCGCAAATGATAAAATCGAAGGTTTCATCTTCAAAGGGAATACTTTCTATAGAGCCTTGAATTACTTGAATAGGAAGCTGCATGGTTTGAAACCGATTTTTTGCTTTTTCAATCATAATCGGATTGATCTCCAATCCAAATACCTTTGCCTTATACTGCTGAAATATATAAGCCGCAGTCTGGCCCGTGCCGCAGCCAGCATCCAAAATGATCGAATCCTTAGTAATACTTTCGTTTGAAAGGAGATGCTTTGTTAATTGGATTCCACCAGGATGTGCTCCGCCAACGCCAAACTTGGCCAAGAAATCAAAATATGTTAGGCCTCCCATAGACACCACCCAGTTTTCTTTTATGCATAGTATGTAAATAGGGGGAAAGAGGTTCATTAGTTTCATTTTAATGGAATAAAGAAATGTTTTAACAATAATAATATTATGTAAACTGAAATTAATATTATTTTTAAGAATTCCTGTTTACCACGGAATTTAGCATTTTCAAATTTCAATCACATATCCTTATATTACCATATTAAAAACCAATATTCATCGTCACCCTATGGATAAGTTGGAATGGAGTGTAAGTTATGTTTATCCGTCTTATTATCATCTTGATTTGGAAGATTTTAGATCCACTATTTTATCAATTTTCCCGATTACACTACATAAATGATCAATCAGTTTTTCGGGTTCGCATAACAAAATACAAAGGGGAAAAATTCGTTCTTTCTGATGGTACAATCATTTCCAAAAATGATTTCCTTTTAAAGATTCATTTACATAATGTTCAATTACTAAGTGAGTTTTTAAAAATAAAAAATGAACTTTCCAGAGCAAGAAAAATATATACGAGGGTATTAAAATCAATGCCATTGCTGGCAAGTTATTTAATGGAGCATCCTGAGGAAGAGAAGATTAAAGGTATTATTGGAATTACGACTATAAATAAGGGGGTAATATCGTTAGGCTTTGAATGTTTTTCACCCTCAAGTAAATGGTATCGGTTCTTTAAAAAGTTAGGCCAGCTCCCAATCATGTTACTTTCTAACTCGTCGTCAAAGTCAAATACACTTACCTATTTATTTTTATCTAAGGACATTCTATATGAAAAATACGGAAAAAAGCCTGCCAGCCATTAACAAAATAGGTTCTGTTTGCCCTTCATATTCAAATCAAAATTGCACAAATTAAGCAAATGGAAGGGATTTAATCTCTTCTATAACATGCTGAAGGAGTGCTGATAATGAAAAGCTTAAGAAAACAGCCTTTTTTCAATTTGTTTATGCCTAAACGGAAGAGCAGGGGGGCCATGTGGGCATCTCTCGTAGGCATAGGGTTGAGCGCTGCAGTACTTGGGGTAACAAAAGGAAAGCGTAAAGATATGGCACTTCCTATCCAAAATGCTGTGAAAAATATGGTGCCAAAGTTTAACAACATAAACACAATGAATACTGCTGCCTTAACGGAGTTCTCTGAAGAATTGTTAGAAAGTGCATTAAATAATAAACAATAAGTAAAAAGTCCGCATTTTGCGGACTTTTTAATATGGAGAATTTGGAATTTTTCTTGGAATATAATTCATGCCATCAGAAGAGTACAGCTTTATAATTAACAAGTTGCCAAGTGTTCTTGCCCTGATTAATACAGGCTGATTATACTTGTTCTTAAATTGAAAATCTGGACCATACCAACTAACCGTAGCATCACGGCCAGGAGGGATATACGGAACCTTTCTTGTGTGAGAAAATCGTTCTATAATTTGCAGACCAGCATTATCAACTGCATTAAAAAGAGTGGAAGACACTTGGCAGATTCCTCCGCCAACATCCTCTGAATATTCTCCTCTGACAATAACAGTGGCACGTTGGTACCCCCGTGAAACAGTACGTTTACCTACTACTCTGTTGAAGGAAAATGTCTCGCCAGGGAATACAACATAATTATTAATTGCCTCAGCTGCTAACTGAATATTAGTAGTACGGTTTTTATTCTGCGCATTAAAGGAAGTAACATAACGCCCAATTCTCATTCTGCCAATACTTTCAAGTAATTCACTATCCACCTTTGGATAGATCGTTGACATAGGTATTTCAAGTCTAGTTGGACTATGATTAAAAAAATATGTATAAACGTGCTCAGTAAAAGCTTGGCGGTTAATTTGGTACCCAACTTTTTCTGAGTGAATACTACCGTGTTGATCAAGATAGGCATTTTCAGGTGCGATAGAAAATTGTTTATCAAGTTGGTCCAAAAACTGGTTATATTTTTTCATATTTACAATCGGTAAATCTATGTATGGATTCGTAAAGTCCAATTGATTAATATGGGAAACAGGCTGGCCATCTTTTGTTATGAGTAAGCTAATTGGAGCATTTACTTGCTGTGCTAACAGCATACCTCCAAATATCCATGATAAAATCATTATCCCTTAACCCCCTCTTTATAATATAAGTCGAAATTTATCATTTCATGTAACAGAAAAAATTAATTGGAAAATTTTAAAAGAATTTCTAATTTATCCTTTACAAAGAACAAGAATTAAATTATTATCATTATTGATAATGATAATAAAAATTTAGGAGTTTAGATAAAGTGATGAAGGAATCTGCAGTTGACGTTATTTTGCATCCTGTCCGAATGAGAATTATTCAGTATTTAATTAATCAACAGCTAACCGCACAGCAATTAAAAGAGTTGCTTCCCGATATCCCACAAGCAACGTTATACCGAAATTTAAAAAAATTAGTTGAAGCAGAAGTCATTCATATCGTAGATGAAATTCCAAACCGCGGAACCATCGAGAAAGTGTACTCTATAAATAATGCCAGCAATACTTCTATCAGCCCTGCTGAAGTAAATAAGCTTTCAACTGATGACCTGATGAGTCTTTTCATCAAATTCATGGCGAATTTAATGGGGGAATATGAACGGTATATAAACCAAGAAAAAATTGATTTAGTCAATGATGGTGTTACTTTCCGGCAGGCATCCATGTACCTCAGTGATGAAGAATACAAAGAATTTATTAATGATCTTGTTGCTGTTTATTCAAAAATTATGAAATACGAGCCAACGAGGGATAGAAGAAGAAGAACAATCGCTACAATAATCATTCCAGAACAAAAGAAAGAATAGGGGGATTATATAATGACATTTAGGGAGAAAGAAGTAACAATTCAAAGTGGTGCAGCACTTAAGGGAACTTTATGTTTACCGGTAAATCATGAAGAAAAAACACCTGCTGTTTTAATCATTACAGGGTCAGGGAAATTGGACAGAAATGGTAAAGTTAATAAAAAACTTGATTTGAAGCTATATCGTCAATTAGCGGAATATTTAACCTCGATTGGTTTTATTAGCCTTAGATATGATAAGCGAGGTGTGGCCGCCAGTGAAGGGGATTTTTTAACAACTGGGCTGTGGGATTTAGTTGATGACGCCCAGGCTGCTATTAAATTTTTAAAAGACATTCCTGAAGTGGACGATGAAAAAATAATCGTACTAGGTCATAGTGAAGGAGCAGCTATTGGCACAGCATTAGCAGCTAGAGAAGACCTTGGAGGATTAATTTTACTATCTGGTGCCGTAGAAACATTAGGTGAAGCGTTAAAGAGACAAAGAGATATTGCCACAGAAGACATGATTAATGCCAATGGCTTTCAGGGATTTTTACTACGTTTACTTGGTGCACATAAAAAAGTGGAAAAACAAGCACAAAAGTTCTTAAAAAAAATTCTAAGCTCAACTGATGATGTCATGAAGCAAAATTTTGTAAAAATAAATGCGAAATGGATGCGTGAACATCTATCCTATAATGTCCGTGAAGATTTGGCAAAGGTTACCTGCCCTGTTCTTGCGATAACAGGAGCAAGGGATATTCAGGCAAATCCAACAGTACTAAAAGATTTACCCCTTTATGTAAAAGGGGATGCACAATATTTTGTCGTGGAAAATATGGGGCATTCATGTAAATATATAACAAAAGCGTCCACTATTTTTTCGATTAAAAAGGATCTTCCGATTGAAGCCGAATTGCCCGTTCATCCTGAATTGTTAAAGTTGTTGGCATCATGGCTTTCAGGACATTATGTAAGAAATCCAAAAGTAGAAACGGTAATTCTTTAATCCAAATAGTTTTGATAGTATTATAATAGAAGAGTTTTAAATTTAAGATTGGTGGTAACAAAAAGTGAGAATCAGAGTTTTATTGATGTTTATTTGTGCATTTCTTATTATTAACCCGATTTATCCAAAGGCGGATGAAAGTAGTAACGGAACTCATTATTCAGGCTGGCAATATGATAATGGAAAATGGTATTTCTATGGAAGCGATGGTGTCATGCGGCATGGGTGGCTAAATGATGATGGAAAATGGTATTTTCTTGACAGTGACGGAGTGATGAAAAAAGGCTGGCTTCAGTATAATGGAAAATGGTATTTTCTTGATGCAAGGGGAGTCATGCAGACAGGCTGGCTTTTCCACAATAACCGCTGGTACTATTTAAATCCATATGGAGCGATGCAAACAGGATGGGTTTATGTGGGCAGATGGTATTATCTTAATCAAAATGGCAGCTGGATTCCCAATACGATTGCCGATCATTTTACAACCATTTCAGAAAACAATCAACTTATCCTCGTAACCACAACAGGATATAACACGGTTAATGCAAAAATCCGGACCTTTGAAAAAATAGATAATAAATGGTATGAGAAATTAACCATCAACGGGTACATTGGGAAAGAAGGCTTTGCCACTGTAATGAGAGAAGGGGCGAAAAAGTCACCAAGAGGAAAATATACGATTGGAACAGCATTCGGCCGTTATCAAAACCCGGGAACAAAACTCCCATACCGCCAAATCACTCCAGATGATGTTTGGGTAGACGATTCGAGTTCTTCACTATATAACACTTGGCAAAAAGCTTCTGAAAATCAAGGACGATGGAGTAGTGCTGAGAAAATGGATGTCTCGCCCTATAACTATGGCTTTGTCATTAATTACAATACAGCGGAAAGAATTCCAGGTGCAGGTTCAGCTATCTTTTTTCATGTAGCAAGCAGCTATACACTTGGATGCACTGGGACGGCGCAAACGAATGTTCTTTCAATATTAAGATGGCTGGATCCTGCAAAACGTCCAATTATCATCCAAACTCCAGAAAGTGAATTCAACAAATATTAAAAGGACAATTAAGGAGGGGGGCTAAAAACTGGCTACCCTCTTTTTTAGGTAGGATAATGAAAAATTTGTAGAAATATAGTATAGTATCAACAGATATCATTTGAATAGGAATGTGCTAGCAGTTTGTTAACAGAAAGATAGGAGTGTTTACCATGAGTGAAAGCGAAAGAATCCAATTAAATGTAAGAATTTCTAAGGATACTTCAGCAAAGCTGGATGAAATTGTCGAGTATTACCAACAAGGCTTAAAGCTCGGACGGATTTATAAAGGAGATGTTTTAACGGATATTATTGAAAAATCGTATGAAGTAATGAACAAGCAAAAGAAAGGAATTAAGAGATTTTAGCAGCCAATGGGTCGAGACTTTTTTTATGTTTCTCGATCTTTTTTAATATCCTTGGTTGAATATTAATTGTAAATTTATTAGAATATTTAGAAAAGAATTTGAATATTTAAGTTTTGAATGTATAATTAAATTAAAACATACCAACCGGTTAGTACAAAGGTGGGTAGTTTTGAACGCGCTTACATATTATCAGATCATTTCGGAAGGAAAGGTTGGGGATTTTTATGAGATTACTAGGAAAAGCAGCAATTGTTACTGGCGGAGGGGGCGGAATTGGACGCTCTACTGCAATCCTTTTTGCAAAAGAGGGGGCAAAAGTAGCAGTTGCAGATATCGATTCACTATTGGGAGAAGAAACGGTCAGCCTAATAAAAGAGACAGGCGGCGAGGCCATTTTTGTTAAAACGGATGTTTCTGATTCAAGTCAAATTAAAGACCTAATCAATATTACAACAAATGCCTTTGGCGGACTCCATATCATGTTTAATAATGCAGGCATCGGGAATTCAGAGGTAAGAAGCGTTGATATTACGGAAGAAGAGTGGGACCGAGTAGTCGATATTAATTTAAAAGGAGTTTTCTTAGGGATTAAGTATGCTGTCCCAGAGTTAATCAAGGCAGGCGGCGGTGCGATTATTAACACTTCTAGTTTATTAGGGTTAAAAGGTCAAAAATATGTGGCCCCGTATAATGCATCAAAAGCAGGGGTTGTGGTCCTTACTCAAAATGCGGCACTTGAGTATGGAAAATACAATATTCGTGTGAACGCCATTGCACCAGGAGTAATTGATACAAAAATCATTGATAACTGGAAGCAAAATGAAAGGAAATGGCCGATCATTTCGAAAGCCAATGCTCTTAGAAGAATCGGAACACCTGATGAAGTGGCTAAGGCGGTTTTATTTTTAGCATCCGACGAAGCATCCTTTGTTACTGGAACAACTCTTTCTGTTGATGGTGGAGGTCTAATCTTTTAAACACGTTAGACTATAAATAAATTTCTGGAGGAGAATTTATGACACAAGCAAACACCTGGCTGGCACAATATCCTGATTCCATTGCAAAAACTATTGAATTTCCAAATAAAACAGTAGGTCATGTCCTTCAAGAAACAGCGGAAAAATATCCAACGAATAACGCTCTTTCTTTTTATGGAAAAAAAATCACTTATCAGCAATTAAACGGACTTGTTCACTCGTTTACTTCTGCACTTCAACAAAATCAAGTTCAAAAAGGCGATCGAGTAGCGATTATGCTGCCAAACTGCCCTCAATATGTTGTGTCCTACTACGGAGCACTTACTGCTGGGGCAATTGTAACACAGGTGAATCCGATGTCGGTTGAGAGGGAGCTTGAATATATCCTGAAGGATTCAGGTGCGGAAACGATGATTGTTTTAGATGCTCTTTATCCAAGGGTAAAAAGCGTTCAAGCCCGGACAAATTTGAAGAATATCATTGTTGTCAGCTTACAGCCTGCAGAGCAGGATTTTAAACCTGATCGGAGCTTTGATAGCTTTCTGACAGAAGGAAACGGCTATGTCCTTCCAGTTGAATTTGAACCAGAGCATGATGTGGCTGTGCTTCAATATACAGGAGGAACCACCGGAAGATCAAAGGGAGCAATGCTGACACATAAAAATATCCTAGCCAATGTCATTCAGTGTTACGAATTTTTTAAACATGAATTTCAGGTTGGTAAGGAGCGCTGTTTAACAGTTATTCCTCTTTTCCATGTTTTTGGCATGAGTTCGTGTATGAATCTTTCCATATTTACGGCCGCTGAATCCATTATGCTTCCTCGTTTTGATTTAGAAGAGGTATTAAGTACAATTAAAAACGAGCAGCCGACTACCTTCCCAGGCGTTCCTACCATGTATGTAGCGATTACTAACCATCCGCGTGCAGAGGAATATGGAATCAGCAGTATTAAAACGTGCAATAGCGGCAGTGCACCAATGCCTATTGAATTGATGCGTGAATTTGAAGGCAAAACAGGTGCAAAAATACTGGAAGGATACGGCCTTTCAGAAGCTTCCCCTACCACACACTGCAACCCTCCATTCGCGGACAGAAAACCTGGCAGTGTTGGAATTGGTGTGCCTTCCACAGAATACAAAATTGTAGATTTGGAAACGGGAACGAAGGAATTGCCAGTTGGTGAACTTGGAGAAGTAATCATCAAAGGCCCGCAAATTATGAAGGGGTATTGGAATATGCCGGAAGAAACCGCCAATACCTTAAGGGATGGCTGGCTATATACCGGCGACATCGCCAAGGTGGATGAAGATGGCTACCTTTATATCGTTGATAGGAAGAAAGATATGATTATTGCTAGCGGCTATAATATTTATCCGCGAGATATTGAAGAGGTTCTTTATGAGCATCCTGCTGTTCAAGAGGCAGTGGTAATCGGGGTCCCTGACCCATACAGAGGTGAAGATGTAAAGGCTGTCCTCGTCCTGAAATCTGGAAAAAACGCTACAGATAAAGAAATTATTCAATATTGCAAGCAAAACCTGGCAGCCTATAAAGTTCCTCGTATTGTAGAGTTCCGGGACCAATTACCTAAAACAGGCGTCGGAAAAATCCTTCGCCGCACCTTAAGAGAAGAAGCTTTAAATAAATAAGTTAATAGTCATTGTTAAGCTTGTACTATGTTGATTGGAGCGGAAGGAGCGAAGACTCCTGCGGGAGGACGGGGCAAAAGAGGCTCCCCGGACAGCCCGCGAATCGCTCGCGTATGGAGCGCAAATCAACAGACCATATTATACACGAATATTTAATGCCTACAGATTATTAATCCAAATGAATGTCTAGGAGGAAAAACCCTTATAAGATTCAAAGATGGATTATAAAGGAGAGATAGAGAATATGGTATAATTCCAGTAGACATTTAAGATTGCGAGGACATTAAGGTGAAAGAGAAAATAACAGCACAAAGCATTCGATTATTCGAAAAAAAGGGTTTTAGTGAGACATCGATTCAAGATATCGTAGATACTCTTGGAGTGACTAAGGGAACCTTTTACTATTATTTTTCGAGTAAAGAAGAACTATTAATGGATATACACCTAGGTTATATTGAAGATTTACTGAATCGACAAGAAAAAATAATTCATGATAATTCTAAGACATACAAAGAGAAATTATTTGAAGTTGTATACATGCTCATATCGGATATTGAGACAAGAGGATTGGCAGCAAAGATTTTTTTCAGAGAAATGAAAAATATAAGTGAAGACCGGCGTGCTATTATTATTCCAAAACGAAATGAATTTAGGTTAAACATTGAAGAGTTAATCAAGGCCGGCATGGAGGCAGGGGAATTCCGCCCTAATCTGAATGCATCGATACTCTCCTTTGGCATACTAGGGGTTACAAACTGGAGTTATCATTGGTTTAATCCTGAGGGTAATTGCTCAGACCGGGAAGTTGCCGAGATTTTTGTCGAAATGATTTTAAAGGGGATTCAAATAAATTGACGAAAAATTGAGAGAGGGTTTTATTAAAGTTTTAACCCCCTCTCTTTTTTAGCTAATGTAACATACTAACTGGTTAGTATTGTTTGAATTTTGAAATTTCAATGAGGGAGTGAAATTTAGTATGGCTCAATATATTACCGTTGAAAAAGAAAATAACATTGCAATAGTTACATTGAATCGACCGCCGTTAAATGTCTTAAGTAAACAAGTTTTTCATGAATTGCATCTTGCATTTCAAGAATTAAAGGATGACTTAGAGGTTGTAGCTGTTTTGGTGACGGGAGCAGGTACTAAGGCATTTGCTGCTGGAGCGGATATTAAGGAATTTCCGCAAATGATGGGGAATCCAAATATGAATCAAAATGTAAGGAACAGTCATATTGCATTGAATTTTATTGATGAATTTCCCAAGCCAACCATTGCCGTATTAAATGGCCTAACCTTTGGCGGCGGCTGTGAGCTGGCACTAGCATGTGACATCCGAATTGTGGAGGAACATGCGCAAATTGGATTGCCTGAAATCAAACTTGGCTTATTCCCTGGCGGGGGAGGAACCCAGCGGCTTCCTAGATTGGTTGGAGAAGCAAAAGCTAAAGAATTAATGTTTACAGGCGATCCGATTTCTGCACAGGAAGCCGAAAAAATTGGCCTTGTAAATCGTCTTGTCCCAAGCGGTGAAGGGTTGACTAGCGCAAAAGAATTGGCGAAGAGAATTTCTAGGCATTCATTACAGGCGCTTTCCCGAATAAAAAAATCAGTCGACGAAGGGTTAAACCAGCCCCTGACTGAAGGAATTGAACTTGAGGCTGCACTTTTTGCAGAAATTTTCCAGACAGAGGACATAAAAGAGGGAGTCCAGGCATTTCTTGAAAAAAGAAAACCGGTTTTCCAACATCGCTAAGCAGAAAAATAAGGTGATAATTAGTCTGAATTTTCTAAAATGTAGGGAGGAAAAATATGCCTCAGCAAATGAATAAAGATACTATTCCTGTTCGAAAAGGGGAAGAATTGAATCTCATTGCTCTAGAAAAATATTTACATGAGAATATTAAATCTCTGCCAAAAGCGCCCCTGGAGGTTTTGCAATTTTCCGCGGGTCACTCGAACTTGACCTATCAATTAAAAATGGGGAATTGGGAGGCAGTCTTGCGCCGTCCCCCACTGGGGCCGGTTGCACCGAAAGCTCATGATATGGAGCGTGAATTTAGAATTCTATCCGAACTTAACCCCATCTTCGCTGCTGCTCCAAAGCCGATACTCTTTTCAGATAATCAGGAAATTGTCGGCAGTACATTTTTCATCATGGAAAGAAAAAATGGAATTGTTTTAGATACTTCTTTTCCTGAAGGGATAGTGGTTTCACCTGAACTTTGCAAACAAATCTCTGAAATAATGGTTGATAATCTAGTGAAATTGCATTCTCTTAATTACAAAGAAACAGGTCTTCCTGAAATTAGTAAACCTGTTGGGTTTATGGAGAGACAGGTGCATGGCTGGATTGGGCGGTATGAAAGAGCAAAGACAGAGGAAATTGAACAGGTTGATTCATTAAAACATTGGCTCGCTAATCATATTCCCAAACACTCAGAGGCAGCTATTATTCATTATGATTATAAATTGAATAATGCGATGCTTAATGAAAATTTTACTGAAATGGTAGGTTTATTTGATTGGGAGATGACCACAGTTGGGGATCCGCTTGTTGATCTTGGGGCAGCGATGAGTTATTGGAATCTTCCAGGTGATCCAGAAACCTTGAAAAAGGGAGATGGCAAGAATCCAGTTACCGCTGTCCATGATGGGTTTTTTACACGAAAAGAATTCATTGAGTTATATGCGAGAAAGAGTGGCAGGGATGTCTCTAATTTGCACTTTTATTTAACATTTGCCTACTTTAAGCTTGCAGTCATTTGCCAGCAAATCTACTTCCGTTATAAAAAAGGTCAGACAAGTGATAGCCGATTTGCCAATTTAGATAATTACGTCAAAGGTTTAATTCAGCATGCAACCATGGTTGCTAATGAAGAATTGTAGGAGGGCTTGATGATGAGATTTTCACAAACCATTGCACTCGTTACAGGTGCTGGAAGCGGGATAGGCAGGGCTGCAGCGGTTCGGCTGGCGAGTGAAGGGTCCAAGGTGATCTTAGTCGGCAGAACGAGAAGCAAGCTTGAAGAAACTGCCGCAGAAATTAATCAAAAAAGCAGAATTCCATTGGCGGAGGTATTTACAGCGGACTGTACGGATGCGGAGGATGTCGAGGAATTAGCGGAATATGTCCAGCAGCATTATGGCGACCTTCATGTACTCATAAATAACGCTGGAGGATCTCGCCATGGAAATATTTTGGAAATGCCGGAACAGGACTGGGACTGGGTTCAGGGTGTAAACCTTAAAAGCGTATTTCTCGTTTCAAAGACCCTTGGAAAAATAATGGTTGAAGGCGCCAAAAAAGAGGAGCATAACCGCGCCATTGTAAATGTTGCCTCCTTATCCGGACATCAAGCTGGGGCAGAAATTCCTCATTATAGTGCGGCCAAAGCAGGAGTCATTAATTTTACCAGAGCACTCGCATTAGAAATGTCGCAATATGGAATACGTGTAAACTCAGTCTCACCGGGATTTGTTGAGACGCCGCTAACGGAACGCGGACTGCAAAATGATCGCTTTGTAAAAGCCATTCAAAGAAATACTGCATTAAAAAGAGTAGGCATCCCAGAAGAAATTGCCAATGTTATTGCTTTTGCAGCCTCAAGCGAAGCCTCTTATATGACGGGTACTGATTTGCTTGTAGATGGCGGCTGGCTGATAAAATAAAAAATACTGGAGAGGAAGATAAGATTTGACTAACGAACATTTATTAATTGAAAAATTAGGTCCTGTATTATCATTAACATTAAACCGCCCTGAAAGCTTAAATGCGTTTAGTCCAGAAATGATATTAGGGTTGAAGGATGCACTAAGGAATGCTCAAAATGATGAAGATGTACAGGTAATTATTTTATCTGGCTCAGGCCGTTCGTTCAGTGCAGGCGGGGATGTTAAAAACATGGGGCAAGCGAAAGGTGTGCAAGTATATGAGCATATCGGTAAACTCAATGAATTGATTTTATTGATGAAAGAAACGGAAAAACCGATTATTGCTGCAGTTCACGGCTTTGCCGCCGGAGCAGGTTTCAATTTAGCCCTTGCTTGTGACCTGATTGTCGCTGCAGATGATAGTAAATTTGCTTTAAGCTTTTCACAGGTAGGGTTGATTTCTGATGGCGGAGGTTCCTATCACTTACCGCGCTTAATTGGGCCTCATCTCGCTAAACAATTTTTCTTTACGGCAGAGCCTATTACTGCAGAACGGCTTTATCAATTGGGGGTCATTAATTTTCTTTTCCCACTTGAAAAACTTCAGGAGGAAACTACGAAGCTCGCGTTGAAATTAGCACATGGTGCAGGAAAGGCCTTCGGCAAACAGAAAAAATTAGTTGATCAAGCATTCACTTCCACGTTGGAAGAGATTCTTGAACAAGAGCGCCTGATTCAAGTGTTAATGGTTGAAACAGAGGACCATCAGGAAGGCATCACAGCCTTTAAAGAAAAGAGAAAACCGGTATTTAAAGGAAAGTAGGAATGTAGAATGAAGGCAGTTCAACTAACAGAATTCGGCGGACCAGAGGTACTTAAATTAGTAGATTTGGAAAAACCTGTACCAGCGGGTCATGAAGTATTAATCGAGATAAAGGCAATTGGAGTAAATTATGCGGATACAGCAAGAAGGGAGGGTCAGTATGTCATTCATACACCACTTCCTTTTATTCCAGGAGCAGAAATTGCTGGTGTTGTCGTTGAAGTGGGCGAGAAGGTAACAAAAGTAACACCGGGTACAAGGGTCGTAACCTTAATTGAATCAAATGGGTATGCAGAATTTGCGATAGCAGACGAACGTTCGCTTATTCCTCTTCCGGAGCAGTTGGATTTCCGAACTGCGGCTGCCTTGCCTCTTCAAGGCTTAAGTGCCTACCATATTTTAAAGACGATGGGTCGTTTAGAAAAAGGAGAAAGCGTTCTTGTCCATGCAGCAGCCGGAGGGGTTGGAACGATTGCAGTTCAGCTTGCCAAGCTTTTTGGCGCTGGAAAAGTCATAGCAACTGCAAGCTCTCCTGAGAAATTAGAGCTGGCACGTGAAATGGGTGCGGATGTTCTTATTAATTATACGGAACCGGAATGGGAAAAGCAGGTGCTTGAGGCAACAAACGGAAAAGGGGTAGATGTTGCACTTGAAATGGCAGGTGGGGAGATATTTCATAAGACCTTAAGATGTATGGCCACGTTTGGCCGACTAGTTATATTCGGGGTAGCCAGCGGTGAACAGCCTAAATTTTATCCTTCATCGTTAATGGCTAGAAATCAATCGGTCATCGGATTCTTCCTCCCGCAAATCATGAGAAAGCCCGAATTGCTGCAGCCTAGTTTAGTAGAATTATTGACGTATTTAGGACAAGGGAAGCTTAAGCTTACAATTGGCGGGGTATTCCCACTAGATGAGGCAGCCAAGGTCCATTCTTTGCTGCAGTCGAGAAAAACCCAAGGAAAATTGATTTTGGAACCAAAATGGTAGGTGTTAATGCAGAAACACTTTTTGCCGGTGCACTTGCAAATTTTTTATGAAACAGAAGACCTGGACAATAGTCCGGGTTTTTTATTTGAGTATGTGTTAGAGGACATTGTTGTTTAGCAAACTGTTGATTGGAGCGGAAAGCGAAGCGCCTGGAGGGCAAATCATCAGCCAAATTTGAAAATATTAAAAAACTATGAACAAAGTATTAATTAGTAAAGAAGAATTGGGCAGAACCTTTGATAAGTGAAAAATTTCGATTACACTAGAAGGAAGAACAGTTTTTTTAGGCAAGGAGATGACATTATTTTGAAAATATTAGTGATAGAAGATAATAAAAGTGTTTGCTCGATGATTGAAATGTTTTTTGCTAAAGAAGGAATCGATGGTGAATTTGTCAATGACGGTATTGAAGGATATAACCGTTTTAAAAAAGGCACTTGGGATGCCTTGATTGTGGATTGGATGCTGCCTGGTATGGACGGTGTCAGCATTTGCCGCAAAATTAGAGAGGAAAAGCATACTGTTCCAATTATCATGTTAACGGCAAAGGATAGTGAGTCAGATCAGGTGCTTGGTCTTGAAATGGGGGCAGATGATTATGTCACTAAGCCCTTTAGTCCGCTTACCTTAATGGCGAGAATTAAAGCGGTAACTCGCCGCTTTCAAGCACAAGTGCCAAATGAGCGCCACGATTTCCTCCAGACCGAACATTTTAAAGTGAATAAAACGACAAGAGAAGTGATTATTGATGGGGCGCAAATTACAAATTTGACTCCAAAAGAGTTCGATTTATTGTATTATTTGGTGGAACATCCCCGCCAAGTATTCTCAAGAGAGCAATTACTTGAAAGGGTTTGGGGCTACCAATTTTATGGTGATGAACGAACCGTCGATGTTCACATTAAACGGCTGCGGAAAAAGGTTGAAACCACCTCGCAGCCATTCTTCCATACTGTTTGGGGAGTAGGTTATAAATTCGATGACTCAAGTAAAGCAGACGAAGTTTAGGTATTTTTACCAGCAGTTTTTCAGCCATATTAGTATTATCATTGTCGCATTTTTAATCTTGAGTATTATATTTGCACACTATGTTGAAAACTTAGTGTATTCGAACAAAGCAGAAGAGCTGAGTTCATACGGAAAGGCGATATTAAAAGATATAAAAGAGAATCCATATGGAACCGATCAGACCATTAACCGGTATAGCAGCGTTTTGGCGGCCAGAAAAATGAGCTTTAGTATGTTTGACCAGGATGGCAATTTATATTTGGTGAGTAAAAATGGTCCCACTATAAAAGGCTTATCGAAATCCGAATGGGAAAAAATAAAGAAGGGTCAAACGATCATCATCCCGATTGATTATCAAAGATTTGGGCAGGATGGAGTAACATTTGTCGTATTACCCTATATAGAAAATGACAAATTTTATGGAGGGATTTTATTAACCTCACCAATCAGCGGATCAAGTGCTATGATCCATCAAATTAATAAATTTTTATTATATACGATTTTAATAGCATTTGGTGTTTCATTCTTACAAAGCTGGTTTTTGTCACGAATACATGTTATTCGCATCAAGAGGCTTCGTGAAGCCGCCTCACTTGTGTCTGCTGGACACTATCAGGTTCATGTTCATTCTTCTAATTTTGATGAAATTGGAGAATTAGCCAATGAGTTTAATCATATGGTGGATAAAATAAATGCTTCCATGGAGGAAATCGAAAGCTTGGAGAACAGACGCCGGCAATTTATGGCCGATGTTTCGCATGAAATGCGTACCCCCCTTACCACCATCAGCGGCGTAGTTGAAGGACTGAAAAATGATATGATTCCAGAGGAAGATAAAGAGCGGGGCATCAACCTTGTTAGTCAAGAGGCAAAAAGACTGATTCGATTAGTCAATGAAAATTTAGATTATGATAAAATTCGTTCGAATCAAATCCAATTATTTAGAGAAGATATACAACTTCTAGAAGTGCTCGAAATTATTCAAGAACAATTAGACCTCCAGGCAGAGGAAAAAAATAATCAAATCGTGGTAGAGGCTGATCCTGATGTCTTTGTTAACGCAGACTATGATCGATTAATCCAAATTTTGATCAATATTACCAAAAATAGCATTCAATTCACCTCGGATGGTACCATTTGGTTAAAGGGCCGGTCCGAGGGAGATACCACTATTATAGAGGTGGAAGACACTGGAATTGGTATTGATCCAACTGAAGTAGAAAATATTTGGCGGCGGTTTTATAAAGCCGATATATCTCGGACCAGTAACCCCTACGGAGAGTTCGGCTTAGGTCTTTCAATCGTAAAACAACTGGTCCTTCTTCATAACGGAGAAATTAATGTGACCAGTGAAAAAGGAAAAGGAACCAAATTCGTCATACAATTCAAAAATAATTAATAAAGCTCCGACAATCGTCGGGCTTTTTTTATTGGCTGTGTTATTGAACATTGTTGATTCTTAACACTGTTGATTGGAGCGCAAATCAACAACCTAGTTTAACAGAGCCATTTTATTTTTTCTTAAATTTTTCCTAAACTCGTTAAAGTTTGTTAATAATTTCTTAAGATTTGTCGTTTAAAGTGAAATCAAGATAACTAACAAGCCTAAAGGAGATTGATTGAAATGGAATTTAAAGATACAAATGAATTCGAAAAAGATCAAACCCATTCATCAACTGAGAATAACAATACCGAATTACCAAATATGACAGAAGAGCGAATCCAATCAGTAGACGCCACATTCCCTGTGGAGGAGAACGAGTCAGCAGCATCCGATAAAATGGAGGAAAATGCAGAAATCGAAGAAAATGAAGTGGCTGGTCATACACGTACAGCCGTCCAAACTGAAAAAAATAAAAAAAGCTATGTGAAGGGATTTGCCACTACAATCGCCGCTGGTGTAATCGGATCGGTCTTGACGTTAACCATTCTGCCACATACTGATTATCTAAAAAACTATTATGGTACTGATCAGAACCAAGCTGTTACAGCATCGAACTCGAACACTCAGGTTAAGGAGGTTTCCGCAAAGCCAACAGTCAGGACATCGGGTTCCATTGCGGATACGGTGGAAAAAGTATCGAAGGCTATCGTTGGAATTGTTAATTATCAGCAGCAGCAAAATAATTTTTATGGCAGCTCCAATTCCTCGCAAAGCGTTGAAACAGGCTCAGGTTCAGGGGTTATTTTTCAAAAAAATAATAATATTGCATATATCGTAACCAATAACCATGTCGTAGAAGGGGCATCGAAGCTTGAAATTTCCTTATATGATGGTCAGAAGACAACGGCAGAGGTTGTAGGTACGGATGCCTTAACCGATCTTGCCGTCCTAAAAATTGATGCAAAATATGTGACGGCAACGGCTGACTTTGGAGACTCCTCGACACTACGTCCCGGCGACCAAGTTTTTGCGATTGGAAATCCGCTGGGACTTGATTTGTCCAGAACCGTTACACAAGGTATTGTCAGTGCAACCAATCGCAGCATATCCGTATCGACCTCTGCCGGAAATTGGGATACAAATGTAATCCAAACAGATGCTGCCATCAACCCGGGTAACAGTGGTGGTGCTTTGATTAATCCAAATGGTCAAGTAATTGGAATCAATAGCTTAAAAATTTCTGAGAGCGGGGTGGAAGGCTTAGGATTTGCGATTCCAAGTAACGATTTGATCCCAATTGTGAATCAATTAATTAAAAATGGGAAAATTGAGCGTCCCTACCTTGGTGTCGGACTATCGGACCTAGATCAGGTTCCACAAATGTATTACCAGAACCTACCTAATAATGTCAATAAAGGTGTGCTGGTCATGAATATTGACCCGAATTCAGCTGCAGCTCGAGCGGGATTCCAACCGAAGGATTTAATCGTTTCCATGAATGGAACAGCAATTGCTAATTCCTCGGATTTAAGAAAATATCTATATACCAAAGCGAAAATTGGTGATGAAATTAAATTTGAAGTCTATCGTGATGGAAAACTGCAAACGTTAAAAGTAAAATTATCCGCAAATACAACAAACTGATTTGAGGTACATTAACACCAAAGATTTTATTAAGAGGTGTGCCAATGAATCGGGTTGGAAAATATGCATCCAGTGAACATGTAGACGATATTGAGCTAATGAATATGGTGTTTGAGCTTCCTGAAAAGGATAAAATGCTAATGTGGTCAGAAGGCTATATTGATCTTGTGATTGAGAAATTACCAATATATGCACAGGATATATTGGAAAATCGCAAGGAAAAGTGGGAAGATACCAAGATTTATTATGAGAAACAGCTAAAACAAATATTAAACGATGAGGAATATAAGAATAAAATGATGGGCGAACGGAAAGAGTTCGCCCTCTTCGTTAAGGAACGGTATCCTGAATTCCAATCACTGCTTTTTTTAATCTATGATGGGAATATTAAGGATAAGGATTTGCGGAAATTTGTTTACCGGAGAAGGTTTGGAGCCCGTAAAAATTATCTTCATTAACTTGAAAATTCGGGCTTGCAAATCGTAAAGGAAAAAATTACAATAAAAATAAATTGATTAGAATCGGAGGTGGAGAAGAGATGAAACGTTCAATTTTTGCACGCTTGTTATGGCTTGAAGCCCTTAATATTTACCGTGCAATTTTTCATGAAGCGGTTTTCCAAGGGGGGAGTCTGCCCTTTTTTCGAAACTGCATAGTGAAATTTGAACGATAACACATCTCTTTACCCACATTAGAACGGTATAAAGAGAGTGCTGAGGCACTCTTTTTCTATGCCTTTTTATCAGCCTCGGGAGGAATAGATGCCCGTGGCTTTTTTTTATCTTTAGATGTGTTCATCGAATTTTTAATAAAAGGAGAATGAACATGATTGTTTGCAGTGTTAACCATATAGCGAAATCGTTTGGCGGAAATATGATTTTTAAAGATTTATCCCTCGAAGTACATGAAGGCAGCCGTATAGGCTTAGTTGGCCGCAACGGCAGCGGCAAAACTACTTTATTAAAATTGCTTGCTCAACAGGAATCTGTTGATGAGGGAGTTATTCATTGGAAAAAGGCACTTAAAATCGGCTACTTGGCACAGATTCCTGATTTCGGGGACCTGAATGTGAAGGAAGTTTTGAAAACCGCATTCGAACAATTAACAAAGACGGAAGCGAAGCTGAAACAATTGGAGCTTGAGATGGGGCAGGTAATGGCTCCGGAAAAATTGCAGGGATTAATTGAGCAGTACGGAATGCTTCAAGATGATTTTATTTTAAATGGCGGCTACGAAATGGACGCTCAAATGGACCGTGTTGCGAATGGCTTAAATATTGCTGATTTTCTTGTGAAGCCTTTTTCACTGTTAAGTGGCGGTGAGAAAACCAAGGTTGGTCTTGGTTTAAGTTTATTGAAAAATCCAGAACTCTTATTACTTGATGAGCCAACCAATCATTTAGATTTGATGGCCATTGAGTGGTTAGGTTCCTTCTTAAAGGCCTACAAAGGCACTATTATTCTAATCTCTCATGACAGGTACTTTTTAGATGAAGTAGTGAACAAGGTTTTTGAGATGGAAGATGGAGAAATTGATTTATACCATACGAATTTTAGTAACTATGTCAAGGAAAAGGAAGAACGGCTGTTAAGAGAATTCCAAGAGTACCAAGAACAGCAGAAGAAAATTAAAAAGATGAAGGAAGCCATTAAGCGGCTGCGGGACTGGGCTAACCGCTCTAATCCTCCTAGCGCTGCTCTTCATAGGCGTGCGACTAATATGCAGCGTGCGCTTGATCGTATCGAAAAGTTAGAACGTCCGAAAATGGAAGTTAAGAAAATGGGAATTGATTTCGAAGCGAATGACCGGAGTGGAAAGGATGTTATTATCCTTGAGAACGTTTCAAAAAGTTATGGCAGCCGTAAGCTTTTTGATAATGTGAACATGCTTGTTCAATATAAGGATCGAACGGCGATTGTCGGTGAAAACGGGACAGGAAAGTCGACCGTTTTAAAAATGATTTTACAAGAATGTGAGGCAGACAATGGCGTTGTTAAGGTAGGCAGCAATGTGAAGATTGGCTATTTATCGCAGCATGTTTTTGCTGATTTAGGAGAGGATCAGCTGATTGATGTGTTTCGTTCTGAAGTCAAAGTAAATGAAGGCGAGGCCCGACATATCTTAGCACGATTCCTATTCTTCGGACCTGCGGTATTCCGCAAGGTGAATCAATTAAGCGGCGGTGAAAGAATGCGTCTTCGCCTTGCGCAGCTTATGTACCAGGACATTAACCTTCTGATTTTGGATGAACCGACTAATCATTTGGATATTGATTCCTGTGAGGTATTGGAGGAGGCACTTGAACAATTTAACGGCACTATTTTAGCTGTCTCCCATGATCGTTATTTTCTCAACAAACTTTTTAATAAAATTTATTGGCTGCAAAATGGGACTGTTCACTTTTTCGATGGGAACTATGATTGGGCAAAAGAAAAACTGCCTGCCTTCGTATCTAATTCAGCATTTGTCCCTAACCCGCCTTCATTAAAAAAAATGAAAGAAATTGAACATGATAAGCCGAAAAATTTGGATGACCTCGAAGATATGATCGAGCAAATCGAGATTAATATTCATTTGTTACAAAGACAAATGGAATCAGAAAGTGACCTTTCTTTACTGCAAAGCATTTATTCTGAATTAGAGATGCTGGAAAATGAACGTGAACAGCTCTATCAGCAGCTGGATGAAGTTGTATAACAAATTGAAGGGATATACACCTTTGGTTGAGCCGTTTTCACGAGCGGCTCTTCTTTATATTAAAGAATAAATTCTTCTCTAAATCAGAAGTTTTCCGTATAATTATGTATGGTTTTCTTTTTAAAGGTGGTCTTGAAATGGTATCTAATTTTTCTATCTTCCAAGTTCTTTTTCTGCTCATCACGACCATTTTAGGAGTGGTCTGTTCCGTCATTTACCATCAGCCGCTCGTTATCGGTTTTATGCCAGGGTTTCTTGTTTTGACATATTTAGCATTCCAAAAAGGAATGTCATTGAAGCAGACACTAAAAATTAGTTTTATCGGAGTTTACAAAACGAGAATTGTCATTATTATACTCTTTCTTGTTAGTTTTTTACTTCCTTCCTGGTATTTATCGGAAACGATTGGTCAAATGGTTAAAGTGGCCCTAAACTTTATTAATTCGGACCATTTTTTGGTTCTTTCGTTTCTTGTCTCTCTTGTCTTCTCGATGCTTCTTGGGACAACAGTTGGGACACTAAGTGCCATTGGAGTTCCGATTTTGGGGACGGCCATGGTTTTACATTTGCCTATAGAAGTTGTGGCGGGAGCATTAGTCTCAGGTGCTTTTGTAGGGGATCGGACTTCGCCGTTTTCCAGTGCCCATCAGCTTTTATCACATACTGTTGAACTTACAGTTAAAAAGCAATGGAAGGCGATGCTTTTGTCAACGGTAATCGCAGTCCTCGTTTCCTTTTGTTTTTATGCTTTCTTCGATTTACATAGTTATGGAGACAGCAAAATAAATCCGGCACATTTCGAGTGGAATCAGCTTTCTTGGATTAAGTTTATCCCGCCATTGGTGTTAATCGTTTTTGTTCTTTTTCGAATAAGCATAATTTATGCGTTTATATCTAGTATCTTATCAGCAGCCGTTATTGCATTAGCTGAGGGCACTCCTTTTTCCAAATTAGTAATTGACTTTTGGCATGGTATTGATGGTCTTGGCGGCGGTTTAATTCATATGTACGAATTACTGCTGTTTCTCGCTTTGGCAGGTGCTTATAATGGGTTGTTAGAGGAATTGAATGTCATTCAGCCCTATTTAGATAAATGGCTGAAATCCTCAAGGTCCTTAATAGGAGATACGGTAAAAACACTGATCGCAACACTGATCATCACATTTATTGCGGCCAATCAAACACTGCCTATCATTTTAACAGGGAGGTCCTTTTTACCTCATTGGTCTTCTAAATACGGAAATGAAGAATTAGCTAGGGTAATGGGGGATACGACGATGCTCTTTCCAGGCATGGTTCCATGGAGTGTCTTAGCGATAATGTGCAGCACGATTGTTGGCATTCCCTTACTTGGATATTTACCGTATGCGATATTTTTATGGATTTTACCAATATTCACCATCTGTCTTTCGATTATAAAACAATTTCGTAAATCAAAGGGAAAACGGATTGTTGCTGCTTGAACCAGAGTCTATATGAGGCTCTGATTTTTTTTACCTAAAATCCTTCCGAATGAAGTCCCTTTTTCAATCATATAAGAGGTATTAAAGATATGGGACAAGGGATGGTTGGATGTTAAAAAAATTTGCGATTATAGGCTTTGGGGGCACGATGATCGGAATAGGGGTAAATGGATTTATTCTTCCTTTTCATTTGATAAATGGCGGCTTTTTTGGCATAAGTCTCTTGGCCAACTATTTGTGGGGGTTAAAAGTTGGCCTTACATTTATTTGCTTAAATATTCCGGTTTTCATCTATGCCTTTAGATATGAACCTGAATACTTTGTGAATGGTTTAGCGGGGGCAGTGGTTTCTGGTTTTATGCTCGATTTTCTAATGCCATTTAGCGGAATGATCCACTTGCCCATTCTAAGCAGTGTTATAATTGGCGCGGTTTTAATTGGTATTGGTGTTGGCTTTATGTTGCGAAATCATATTAGCCCCGGCGGGATGGATTTGCTGGCGCTTTTAATCGCAAAAAAGACTAATGTGAATGTTGGCATAATTTGTTTCGCTATTGATGCAGTTATAATTACCACTGGATTAATCCTATTAAAAGATGCCAGGCTTCTTTATTCACTTGTAATTGTTTCGATTATTGGTTTATTTGCTTGTGTCATTACTTCGATCCGTAAAGTATAGATCTAGTCAAATTTTTGATAAAATGAGCTCATCTACCATCAAGGAGTATAACAATGAAACCAATAAGCGATCATGTAAAAGAAAATTTAAAGATTTTATTTGTCGGCTTTAATCCAAGTATTCGTTCTAGTGAACTCGGTCACCATTATGCCAATCCAAATAATCGTTTTTGGAAAATTATTTATGAAGCAGGCTTAACACCAAGGAAATATGAGGCTGCTGAAGATTATACACTTTTAGAACTAGGATACGGATTCACCAACATTGTTCAAAGGCCGACAAAGGCTGCAGATGAAATTAAGAAGGAAGAATACATGGAGGGCAGAGAAATCTTAAAACAGAAGATTGCTAAATTTAAGCCAAAAGTAGTTTGTTTTGTTGGAAAAGGTGTTTATCAAGAGTATAGTGGACGTAAAGCTGCACCGTGGGGGGTTCAAGCGGAAGCTGTCGTGCCTGGGACGATCGATTTTGTTGCACCGTCCTCTAGTGGACTTGTTAGAATGCGGCTTGAAGAAATCGTTGAAATTTATAAAATGCTAACCGATTTAAACATCGACGGTTGAAGAGGACCGTCGATGTTTTTTAGATTATTTTTTTTCGTACTTCTTTTGATAACGGGATAAAGCTAAAAGCGGAAAAATATAACGGTAGCTATGGTAATGAATATAAAAACCGCCCGCCATTCCTTGTCCTTTAGGGTAGTCAGTGGTCCAATCTGTTTGTTCCAGTGAATTTAATAAATATTTAATTCCTTTTTCAATAGTTTCGGTTGGTTTATCGAAAATAGAAATCAATGCATCAAGGACCCAGGCAGTATGAGTCAAGGTGCTTGCGCCTAATGGGACATAGGTTTTTTTGTTGTCGCTATGGCAAGATTCTCCCCAGCCGCCATCTTCATTCTGGATTCTGCTCAGCCAGTTCACGGCCGTTTGAATTGAAGGATGACTTTTTGGCACATCCACGGCTAATAACCCTGTAACGGAAGCCCATGTTCCGTATAAATAACAAATTCCCCAGCGACTATACCAGGAGCCATCCTTTTCTTGATTCTTAAAAAGCCATTTTACACCTTTTTGGATGGCGGAATGATCATTTGGAAGATTGGTATAGTTCCCGAAAAATTCTAATGTTCTTCCGGTAATATCTGCACAAGAAGGGTCTGTTAACAGAAACTCTCCTTTTTCAATTGGTACAAATTCAAGTACCTTTGTATTCGTATTTTTTTCAAAGCCGGCCCAGCCACCATCGTCGTTTTGCATCGATAAAACCCAGCGGATTCCCCGTTCCCAAGCTGCTAGATCAGTTGGTAAGCTTCTAGAAATCGATCTGAGTGAAGCGGTCGTGTCATCAACATCAGGATTTATGGTATTTACATCGGAAAAGCCCCACCCCCCTGGCAGGCTAGAAGGGTTATGGATCACCCAATCCCCGAATTTTGTATGCTGCCGTGTGAGAAGGTAAGTATTGGCTTTTGAGACCATCGAATCTTCTGGAGGGACGCCAGCTGATTGTAACGTGTAACTAATTAACGATGTATTCCACACATCCGCGGTGGTATATTGCATATGGGGCAATCCATTAATTTCACATTTCATTGCACGGATTCCTTCTATAGCTTTTACAATGACGGGATCTGTTTTTTTATATCCAAGAGAAAGTAATGCGAAGATCATCAAAAAAGTGCAGCTGTAATAACTGTATAACGTGCCATCTGGTTCAAGGTGGTCAAGCATATATTTTTTCGCCCGTTCAATCGCTAAATTACGCAGCTGTTCGGGTAAACCAATTAAGCTTTTGACCCCATCTTCAATATAAGAGAGTAAGGATTTTATTTCATTAGAGCGGACCCACTGGTCTTTGCTATAACGATGTAAATGCAATTCCATAAGATTTGGGCTTTTTTCTGTCATGATTGAAAACTTCTTACTAGCAAGGATCATAATCGGCGTCAGGTTGGCCCTGCCAAAAACGGAGAAGGAATAAAAATTGAATGGGAATATGTGCGGCAAAAGAATCACTTCAATCGGCAGCGGGGAAAATGCCGGCCATTTGTATTGACCAGTTAAAGAAAGCATGATTTTTGTGAACATACTGACCTCTTCCAAGCCGCCGTTTGCTAGAATAAACTGTTTAGAAGCACGAAGTTGTTCAGCATTCTCGCTGTAATATCCTGAATAAAGAAGTGCATAATAGGCCTCTACCGTTAATGATAGATTCCCTTCACCCTCATCGTAAAATAGCTTCCACGAACCATTTTTCTCCTGCCTGCTTAAAATTCTCTTCGCCAGCCCTTGTATTAATTCCTCATCATTTAATTCCAATGACCGTAATAAAATGATCATATAGGCATCTGTTGACAGTCCTGTTTCAAATGGATAATTCCATGAGCCATCGGGAGATTGGTCTTTTCTCAGCATTTCGATCAGCCACTCAATGCCTTTTCTAGTCTCCAGCATCTGAATTCATCATTCCTCTCCCATAAAAATATTCTCATCTATACATATTCGTATCGGAGGATGAGAATTCATAAGGGAGGGAATGAGCTATTCTTTTTATAAGGAATAAGGAAAAGTCTCCGTTGGAAAGCATACGAGCTGAATTAAGAAGGAAAATCAAATCGTCATCTTCGTTCAGCCA
Organism: Paenibacillus sp. BSR1-1; assembly: GCF_030403775.1. Classification (GTDB taxonomy): domain Bacteria; phylum Bacillota; class Bacilli; order Bacillales; family Cytobacillaceae; genus Neobacillus. The sequence goes on along the minus strand of NZ_JAQMWQ010000018.1, from coordinate 5,370 downwards.
AATCTCAAAGGGTGAAAAAGTTTTTTTGGAACAAATAAGAAGCAAAACAGCAGAACAAAATCTCAACAATGTAACAAGGACGAAGGCTTATCTTGATTTTTATCTGCAGCATCCGGAAATCCATTGGGCTTTTTTAGGGCACATGGTTTCCCGAAATGGCGGCTACAACATGACAGATCTAAAAGGTGAATTTCTGACCCGATTGATGGCAAGTAAAGATCGGGAAACTTTTTTTACCTTTCTAGAACGAGGGAATTGGCTTGTTTTTCAAGACGTCTATCCGCAATTTTTACTTTATGCAGAAAGTCTCAGGCAGAATATACCCTTATTTCACCTGCTTCCTTTTTTAAATATATCTACTTTCATGGAGACCATTTGGAATCATTTTTGGAGGGAGCAATGCACGTATATTCTTGCGATTGCGATGGTTATCAATGAACAGAGTTACTTAGAACAAAGAGTGGTGAAAAATCCGTTTTATCAAAAAGAGGTATTAGGCAAATTTGAGTTTCTTCTCCAGGATTGGCTTTCCTTTAACCACATTCTCTTTCCTAATGAAAAAAAGAACCTATGCGGGCAGACTCTGCACCAGTTTGAATCACTGAATGAGCGAATTTTACTTGGAAAAAGGTTATATTCCATCCTTTTTGATAATAAAGAACGTTTGGAGCAAACAGTGGAATGGGCGAAAAGAAATCCACATACTGGTTCAAGAAAAGATTACTGGCCTCATATCTTTAACAGTGTGAATGAAGGAATACCTGGTTTTGCTTATCAACTTCGATTAAAAGCCTGTAAGTTAAAAAGCGGGGCACGAAAAATATATAGTCCCACCCTTGAAAACGCTTGGAAAAATGTGAAGCATGCGGAAGCTGAAAAAGGGGATTGGTTTCGTGATTTCCGTGTGGCCGATTATTTAGTAGAGAATACCGAAATTGTTAATGGGGAGATTGTGAATGAATACTGTAAAACACTTGAACGGCTCGAGCTTGCGGCCCTTGCGAAAAAAGCGATTAACTTTATGGAATAAACATTATCTGGCCAGTGCGGTGTTTGCGTCATTACTTGGATCTTATTTAGACCTTTATTTTGTTGGAAAAGGATTGTACCATTTTCCTAAAAGACCCTTACCTGAGATATTTTCTATAAATATTGCATTCACCTTGGCGGGACTGCCAGTCTTGATAATGGTGGTTCTACACTTTCTATCACAAGTAAATAAATGGGGGAAAGCGGGTATAATCCTATTTGTCAGCCTCCTTATGCCGATTTTGGAAAAATTAGCAGAGGAGTTGGGCTGGTTTGTTCATGCGGAGGAATGGAAGCACGGATATACATTTGTTGGATACTTAGTTTTCTTAATAATTATTTATAGTTGTTTCAGATGGATGGAAAAACATAAATAACAAAAGCCGGGATGATTCATCCCGGCTTTCATGATGCCACTAAGTGCACCATGGGCCCCTGCCGTCCGTACAGTGGTTAAGTGTCCCGCAACAAGCGAATGTTCAGCAGGGGCTCTCCATTATTTTATCACATACACGACTAAAATATAATGCTTACAAATGCCAATACTTTCTTTTCTTTTTCTAAAAGTGTATGATAAGAATGATTTTTTACATAAAGGAGTGTTTGACATGGCTAAAAAAGGACATTTTTTAATGGAAAATGGCGAGAAGATTGAGTTTGAATTATACCCTGAAGCAGCACCGGGAACCGTTGAGAATTTTGAAACATTAGCAAATAAAGGATTTTACAATGGTTTAAACTTCCATCGTGTTATCCCGGGGTTTGTAAGTCAGGGGGGATGCCCTCATGGAACTGGTACCGGCGGACCTGGCTACACTATTAAGTGTGAAACAGAAGGAAATCCACACAAACACGTACCAGGCGCCTTATCAATGGCTCATGCAGGACGAAACACTGGCGGAAGTCAGTTCTTCATCGTTCATGAATCACAGCCGCATTTAAATGGAGTTCATACTGTATTCGGTCAAGTAACATCCGGATTAGAAACCGCAAAATCAATGAGAAACGGCGATAAAATGCAAGAAGTTAAGGTATATGATGAAGAGTAATAAGTAGGAGAGAGCCATCTGGCTCTCTTTTTTTTGTTTGGGAATGTTTGTGTGTCCATTGGGAAAAATATTTTCAAAAAGTTCTACTTTTGGGGGTCTATATGAAAAAGTTTATATTTATGTTAATCCCGTTTCTGCTTTTTTCGTTTAACCAAAAAGTCTCAGCCCAAAATACCGATTCCAAGCAATTAAAGGCAGCTGTAATCATCGACGATTTTGGAGGAGGGACGGGCGGCGTTAGGGATTTTTTGGAAGGTGATATACCGATTACGGCAGCGGTCATGCCATTTACTGAAAATTCGAAAGCGCATGCAGAGTGGGCTCATAAAAATGGTTTTGAAGTGATGGTTCACTTGCCAATGGAACCGAAAAGGGGCAAGAGGTCGTGGCTAGGTCCAAAGCCAATTACAGTAGACCTCACGCCAAAACAAGTGAGGCAGCGGGTTAAAGAAGCGATAAAGACTGTTCCCTATGCAGTTGGTCTTAATAATCATATGGGGTCACTGGCAGTTGAAAACGAACGAATCGTAAGGGCAATTGTTGAGGTGGCAAAAGAAAATAAGCTATACATTATTGACAGCGGCACTAGTCCTGAATCCAAATTCCCTGAGATTGCAAACGAACTTGGTGTACCTCTTTTAAAAAGAGACGTTTTCCTTGATGACATTTCATCTTCATCACATGTTTACAAACAGATGATCCGACTCGCAAAGGTAACTGAAATTAAAGGGAAGGGGATTGCCATTGGACATGTGGGTGTGACGGGGAAAGTCTGTTCAGTAGGGGTTTTCCAATCCATGGCTGAATTTAAGAAACGCCATATTAAAATTGTCCCAGTCTCAGAACTTTTATCTGAACAACTAATCGAAAAAAACTTTGTTCCAAAATAAAGGCAGCTGCAAACTGCCTTTTTTGCTGAATTTAAATTTTCTGGTACAATGTCTCCTATCAAACTATTAAATTAGACATAAAGGGAGATGGAATAGTGATATGAAGTTAATATCATGGAATGTCAACGGTCTTAGAGCATGTGTCAAAAAAGGATTTTTAGATTATTTTCATCAAATGGATGCGGATATTTTTTGTATTCAGGAAACGAAATTACAAGAAGGACAAATTAGCCTGGAATTAGATGGTTACTATCAATACTGGAATTATGCTATTAAGAAAGGTTATTCAGGAACTGCTGTTTTTACGAAAGTGGAACCGATTTCCGTGAAGTATGGAGTTGGAACGGATGAGAGTGAAGATGAAGGAAGGATTCTTACTTTGGAGTTTGAACATTTTTTCTTAGTCAATGTGTATACCCCAAATTCCCAGCGTGATTTGGCAAGAATTGGTTACCGTTTGGAATGGGAAGACCGCATCCTTAATCACCTGCAAGAGTTAGACAAAATTAAACCGGTCATTCTTTGCGGGGACTTAAATGTCGCCCACCAAGAAATTGACTTGCGAAACCCAAAATCAAATCTGGGGAACTCTGGATTTACCGAAGAAGAGAGAGGGAAAATGACTACTCTACTGAACGCTGGGTTTGTCGATAGTTATCGCCATTTTAATCCTGACAAGGAAGGCGCTTATACATGGTGGTCTTATATGGCCAAAGTTCGGGAGCGGAATATTGGCTGGCGGATTGACTATTTTATTGTCTCAAAAACGTTTTGTGAGCAATTGAAATATGCAGATATCCATTCTGAGGTTATGGGCAGTGACCATTGTCCTGTAATACTTGAACTGCATTAGTATCATTTCATAACTTTTTCTTATAACAAAGTATAAAAAAACCGTCATTTTCATTATGAGTTAAATATTCTATAGTTAATTTAACAATGAAAAGAACGGGGGAATCTAAAATGGATATTAAAAAAGATGTTCAAGAGCAGTTTGGAAAAAGCGCCGATTCATATGTTAGCAGTTCTATCCATAAAAAAGGGAAGGACCTTCAGAAATTATTAGAGATGGCTGCTCTTCATGGGGAGGAAGAAATGCTTGACATTGCCACAGGCGGCGGTCATACGGCTAACGCATTTGCACCTTTTGTAAAAAAAGTGACGGCGGTTGATATAACTGCGGAGATGTTATCGGCTGCCGAAAACTTTATCAAAGGAAATAACAATCAAAATGTTGACTTCTTTATAGGAGATGCCGAAAATCTTCCTTTTCCGGATGAATCATTTGATCTTGTGACATGCCGAATTGCTCCACATCATTTTCCGAATGTAAAACGTTTTATTAACGAAGTATATCGGGTCCTTAAGCCAAATGGACAATTTTTACTTGATGATAATGTCACACCAGAAGAAGAAGAATTTGATCAATTCTATAATACGATTGAAAAATGGCGCGATTACAGTCATTATCGGGCTTGGAAAAAATCGGAATGGCTGCAAATGCTTGAATTAAACAGTTTTGAAATAACTGAATGGTATCGGTTCGAAAAAATCTTTCAATTTGAATCGTGGTGCAATCGCATGAATCTGCCACAAACAGAAAAAGAAAAATTAGCACAATACATCATAAATACTTCACCAAAAGTAAAACGAAAATTTCGCATTATATTAGAACACGATCAAGTTATTTCCTTTCAAGGGGAAGCTGCCGTCATAAAGGCAATTAGAAAATAAAAAAACCTTTGCACGAAGAGAAGCATTCTCTTTTTGCAAAGGTTTTTTTATCATGATTAGATTTCATTAAGTGCGGTCCCAATTTCATCGAATTCAGGCGATCTTTCATTTTGACCTGAATTTTCTATTTGTTCCTGTTCCATTGAGGTAACCGAACCTTGGTCTTCTTCCTTTTTTTGAAGATGCCAATTCACTTTATCACCACTCCTTTTGAAAACGAATTACTAAAGTATTTTTTCCTATAATGGTGAAACTAAACCATAAATCGCTTTTGATAAGTTACTTTTTTAGCCATATAAAAATATCCTTCTCTTTAAAATATATGTGTAAATGAAATGAAAAATAGTAGTTGACGAAAATAGTATTGGGTAGTATTATAGTCAATGTCGCTGCTGCGAAACGCATTAATAAAGCTACTAAGTTTTTAATAAACTAATTCGTAGGTATTGACAAGGTTAAGATGTTATGTTAGGATAATAAACGTCGCTAATTTAATAGATTAGCAGAAAAAAACACGATTGTTCTTTGAAAACTAAACAAACAGAAATGTCAACAAACAATAATATTCGTTTCACTTGAAACGAAGCCAACGTTTTATTTTATGAGCTAATCAACTTTCTTGGAGAGTTTGATCCTGGCTCAGGACGAACGCTGGCGGCGTGCCTAAT
>NZ_JAQMWQ010000017.1 GCF_030403775.1 Paenibacillus sp. BSR1-1 | reverse complement strand
AAAAACGACTAAACCATCGTGCTCCAGTTGAATATCGGATCACGATGGCTGCATAGTCTTTTTAGAGCTGTCTACTTGACGGGGTTAAGTCCACTTAATGAAAAGTGCCAAGCCTTTTTAATTTTCTTTAAAAAATCGAGCTAGTCCATCATACAAACCCGATGCAGCGTTTTCCTGGAACGCTCCGGAATTTAGTGTCATTTCTTCCTCTGGGTTGCTTAAATAGCCAAGCTCAATCAAAGTCGCTTTTTGACTATTTTCCCGAATAACATGGAAATCACCAAAGCGTACCCCGCGGTTTGATAATTTAGTTTGCGCAATGGTGGAAGCAAAAATCGTATCTGCCAGGGATTTTTGATAGGAATGATAATAATAGCCAGTCATACCGCGGACACTGCGATCTAAATTGCTATCATAATGCAAACTGATAAAAGCATCTGCACGGTTGGAACTTGCTAAACTCACCCTTGACGGGAGTGTAAGATAGGAATCATCATTTCGGGTCATATAGACATTCGCACCAGCAGCTGATAATTTATCATATAAAAGACGAGCCGTTCGAAGAGTAAGGTTCTTCTCCAGTGTGCCGCTCGCTCCAGTTGTTCCGTTATCACCGCCGCCATGACCAGGGTCCAGTACAATGGTTTTATTTTTTAAATAGCCATCTGCTCCGGACTTCTCAATTCTCGGTGCAGAACCGTTTGCAGAAACAATCCAGCCGGCAACATATCCGGATTTTCCATTTTTAAGTTTGATTTCATACCAATCATTCTTAATGCTGACAACTGAAAAGGAGTCTCCTTCATTAGCGCGTTGAAGCACGTCAGACTGTACATTTGCTTCTTTACGGATATTAGTACCGTCTTGCAGTATGGTAATGGTTTTATCTTTTCCTGAGGTTTGCCCACTACTTGATTTTTCAGATGATTTTTCAAGATACCATCCTGCCACCCAGCCAAAACTACCATTCTTATACTCTATTTTCGCCCAATTATTATTTTCTTCTAAAATGATAAAACTTTGTCCCTTTGTAACACTGCCAACAATGGATGCATTCAATGAGGCGCCTGAGCGGACACTAAGACTGTTGGCTGTTACAGTGCCAGTAAAACCGCTGGCTTTTGCCGGCTTGTCAACCTTGGAAGCATCCGACCCTATGTCAATGAACTCGGAGCTGACCCATCCTTTCAGGTAGCCGAATCCCACCTCATACCAGCTCTTTTGCTTATCATAAATCGTTACGATTGTCCCTTTGGTTAGTTTTCCAAGGACCGAACTTGATGATGAAGGCTCCTTCCGGACGTTTAAGGTATCGCCATTTACAACACCCGATGCAGTCCCCTTCGAAGCAGTCGATTCCGGTTTCTTTTCGGGCTGCCCTGTTTGTATTACTAAAAAATCTCTAGCAACCCAGCCTTCCCCAAAAGTGGAGGTGATTTTATACCAGTTTTCGTTTTGGTCGAGGACGGTAACTTCCTGTCCCTTATTTAAGAATCCGACAATTTGAAAGCTTGTCCCAGGTCCGGAACGAACCCGTAATTGATCGGTATTTGCTTTTGCAACAGTGTTTGCAGAATTTGAGGCAGATGCTGCATTAGCTGTTTTTTGTTCATTTTCTTTTGTAACAAGCCAATTTACTACCCAGCCTGTTTTACCAAAAGATAGCTGAATTTGGATCCAATCGTCCTTTTCTTTGACGATGGAATACTTTTCGCCTCGGTTTGCGATTTTTACGAGCGGATAGCTTAATCCGGGACCGCTGCGAATATTGGCTGTATCGCTTGAAATAATAATGGAACCACTTGCTGCGCTGCTTTTTCCTTGCGGTAAGAAGGCTCCGAAAAAAAGAATTAAAGATAATAGCAGTAAACTAAACTTTTTGGACATTCTTCCCCTCCTTTGTCTAATTCCTTATTTTACCGTAAAAACTAGTGAAAATCATTCCTAAACTGTTAAATTTGGCCAACAAAATCTCAAAATTCCACTTATCCATGCAATTTTTTTACAAGGATGGAAATAATAAGCCTATCTAATGAAAAGGCAGAGGTGAATGGCATGAGATCAAGTGACAAAGGAATGAACATCCAATCCATGAATGGACGGCTATTTGGGGTGGATTTTCATGATTTTATTGAAAAAGAGCAGCACGCTTCATCCATTGAGCTTGCATCTGAATTCGGGTTAACCATGAGTGATATCAGAAAGTTAAAAAAACTTTTAGGGAGATCGTAAAACTCTCTTGACAAGGCACGCGATGCTCCGTATTATTATATAAATATAAAACATACTCGAATATAACCAATGATGGAGCATAGTAATTAAACTAACCCATGAAAAGAGAGGAAATGCCTTAGGCTGAAAGCATTTCTGCATGTGTCTTAATGAAGGAACACTCCGTAGGTTTCTCTCTGAAAAAGTCTTGGCTCTATTAGGAGATGAACGTAACAGGCGTTAACTGTTTAAGAGGAAGCACACCCTTTGGGGCCGCTTCAACTAGGGTGGCACCGCGGGATATAAACTCTCGTCCCTTGTATTTGATACAAGGGACGGGAGTTTTTTGTTTTTTTACATAATTAATTTTTTTAAATAGAGGAGGGTTCCTACCATGGCAATTAGTATTCCAAGAGGAACACAGGACATCCTGCCAGGTGAAATTGAGAAATGGCAGCTGATTGAACAAAAAGCAAGAGAACTTTGTGAAAAATATCAATACCAAGAAATTCGGACACCTATATTTGAACATACTGATCTTTTTTTACGGGGGGTCGGTGATACGACTGATATAGTTCAAAAGGAAATGTATACCTTTGAAGACCGCGGCGGCCGGAGTATTACATTAAGACCGGAAGGTACAGCAGCGGTGGTTCGATCGTTTGTTGAGAAAAAAATGTTTGGTTATGCAAACCAGCCGGTAAAGCTTTATTATATGGGACCAATGTTTCGCTATGAGCGGCCGCAGGCAGGGCGCTTCCGCCAGTTCGTCCAGTTTGGAATAGAGGCGCTTGGAAGCAATGATCCGGCGATTGATGCTGAGGTTATATCGCTGGCGATGAACTTGTATAAGGAAATGGGACTGCGAAAACTGAAGTTGATTATAAACAGCCTTGGTGACAAGGAGAGCAGAACTGCTCACCGCGAGGCGTTAGTGAATCACTTTAAACCAAGAATCGGCGAGTTTTGCCATGACTGCCAAAACCGTCTCGAGAAAAACCCTTTGCGAATCCTTGATTGTAAGCAGGATCGCGATCATGAATTAATGAAATCAGCACCATCGATTCTTGAATATTTAAATGATTATTCAAAGGCTTATTTTGAAAAATTACAGAAGTATTTAACACAGCTCGATATTCCATTTGAAGTGGATACCAATCTTGTTCGAGGCTTGGATTATTACAACCACACAGCCTTTGAGATTATGAGCAATGCAGAGGGTTTTGGTGCGATCACTACTTTATGCGGCGGCGGCCGCTATAACGGCTTAGCAGAGGAAATTGGTGGTCCGGAAACACCAGGAATCGGCTTTGCGTTAAGTATTGAACGGTTTATTGCTGCTCTTAAGGCCGAAGGAATTGAACTTGAGATCAATGAAGGCATTGATTGCTACTTGGCTTCCCTTGGTGATGAGGCAAAGGATTATACAGTCAGCTTGCTGCAGCAGCTTCGTCTAGCTGGTTTTTCAGCAGAACGAGATTATCTAGATCGAAAAATTAAAGCCCAATTTAAGGCAGCTGACCGTTTGAAGGCCAAATATGTGGCCATTCTTGGTGACGATGAGCTTAAAAACAACAAAATCAATGTGAAAAATATGGCTACAGGAGAACAAGAAGAAATAGCACTTGAATCTTTTATTCAATATTTTCAGGGGTTAAAACAATAAGGGGGATTAAGGAATGTTTGGCAGATCGTATTTTTGTGGTGAAGTTCCAGAAACAGCAGTAGGGGAAAAAGTAACCCTAAAGGGATGGGTACAAAAAAGACGGGACCTAGGCGGATTAATTTTTATCGATCTCCGCGACCGTACAGGAATTGTTCAGGTTGTCTTTAATCCTGATTTGTCCAAGGCGGCTTTAGAGACAGCCGAAAAAATCCGTAATGAATATGTTCTTGATATTGTTGGAACCGTTGTTGCTCGTGAAGAGGGGACCATTAATGAGAACATAAAAACGGGGAAAATCGAAGTCCAAGCGGAAGTCGTGACCATTATTAATGAAGCGAAAACGCCGCCGTTTATGATAACTGATAAAACAGATGCTTCCGAGGATGTACGTCTGAAATTCCGTTATTTAGACTTCCGCCGCCCGGTCATTTTTGAAACACTGAAAATGCGCCATCAGGTGACAAGGGAAATCCGTAATTTCCTTGATGGGGAAGGCTTCTTAGATATTGAAACGCCGATTTTAACAAAGAGCACTCCTGAAGGTGCCCGTGATTATCTAGTGCCAAGCCGTGTTCATCCTGGTGAATTTTATGCATTGCCGCAGTCGCCGCAGCTTTTTAAACAATTGCTAATGGTCGGTGGTGTAGAGCGCTATTATCAAATCGCCCGCTGCTTCCGTGACGAGGACCTGCGTGCAGACCGCCAGCCTGAATTTACGCAAATCGATATTGAAACAAGCTTCCTAAGCCAAGAAGATATCATTGCAATGATGGAAAAAATGATGTCAAAAGTGATGAAGGAAGTTAAGGGTGTAGATGTTCCGGCTGCGTTCCCGCGAATGACTTATGATGAAGCGATGAGCCGTTTTGGTTCTGATAAACCTGATACCCGTTTTGGGCTTGAGTTGGTTGACCTTTCTGAAATCGTTAAGGATTCCGGATTCAAGGTGTTTGCGGCTGCTGTTGCAGGCGGCGGTCAAGTTAAAGCGATCAATGTAAAAGGCGCAGCTGAAAAGTATTCCCGTAAGGATATCGATGCCTTAACTGAATTCGTGGCAGTTTATGGTGCAAAGGGTCTTGCTTGGTTAAAGGTAGATGCTGAAGGGCTGAAAGGTCCAATTGCTAAATTCTTCTCAGAAGAGGATGCGAATGCACTGCTGGCTTCCCTTGAAGCGGCAGCTGGAGATTTGCTGCTGTTTGTCGCTGACAAGAAGAATGTTGTTGCCGATGCACTGGGTGCACTTCGATTGAAGCTTGGTAAAGAATTAGGATTAATCGATCAAAGCCTATTTAATTTCCTATGGGTTACTGACTGGCCGCTTTTGGAGTATGATGAGGAAGAAGGTCGTTATTATGCCGCTCACCATCCGTTTACAATGCCATTTAGAGAAGATATTGAATTCCTAGATTCAGACCCTTCTAAAGTGCGTGCCCAGGCTTATGACCTTGTTCTAAATGGTTACGAGTTAGGCGGCGGTTCTTTAAGGATTTTCGAACGTCATATCCAAGAAAAAATGTTCAGCGTTCTTGGCTTTAGTCCTGAAGAAGCGCGCGAGCAGTTCGGCTTCCTGTTAAATGCGTTTGAATATGGTACACCTCCACATGGCGGAATTGCGCTTGGCCTAGACCGTTTGGTTATGCTGCTTGCCGGCAGCTCTAACCTTCGTGATACAATCGCATTTCCAAAGACAGCAAGTGCAAGCTGCTTGTTGACTGATGCACCAGGTGAAGTTTCTGAAGCGCAATTAAAAGAGCTGAATTTGTCACTAAATGTCAATAAATAGCATGAATTCGCTTTCATGAAACCTTGAATGACGAATCTTAATATGGTATTATAAAGTCAATTCAAAAGAGTCCTGAAATGTACGTTGTGTTACCTGAAGTTTTGACCGAACATTATTTATTCGGGAGTCTGGAGTTTCCTGATTGCATAAATGCCTCACTCTTTGACGAGTTAGGGGACTTATAATTTCGGGAACAGGACACCCCCCTGCTGAATGCGGGATCAAAACGAGGGATCATTAGCGACGGCATCATTGGGACTCTTTTCTATTTTTATGAGTGCTAAACCTCCTGTCATTGTGCAGGGGGTTTTATTTATGCTTGTATCTATATAATTCCTATAAAAATACTTGTTTTTATGAGTGGGTATGATATATTTTTATGGTGAAAAAATAAATATAAATTGAATTTACATTTGGAGTGAAAATAAATGCTGCATCAATTTTCTCGTAATGAGCTTGCGATAGGAAAAGAAGGATTAGATATTATGAAGGGCAGCACCGTTGCAGTTCTGGGTATTGGCGGTGTCGGTTCGTTTGCGGCCGAAGCACTTGCCCGTTCTGGTGTCGGGCGCTTAGTGTTAATCGATAAAGACGACGTTGATATCACCAACGTCAATCGACAGCTTATCGCTCTTCTTTCAACTGTCGGCCGGCCAAAGGTTGAAATCATGGAGGAGCGGATTAAGGATATTAATCCTGATTGTGAAGTCATCGCTCTTAAAATGTTTTATACCGAGGAAACTTATGAAGATATTTTCGGCTATAACCTGGATTTCGTGGTTGATGCGTCGGATACCATTATGTATAAAATCCATTTAATGAAAGAGTGCTTGAAGCGAAATATCCCCATTATCTCAAGCATGGGGGCTGCCAATAAAATGGACCCAACCCGCTTTCAGATTGCCGATATTTCAAAAACACATACGGATCCAATTGCTAAGGTAATTCGCACGAAGCTGCGTAAGGAACGAATCCATAAAGGCATTCCGGTTGTTTTTTCCGATGAAAGCCCTATCGTTATTCGGGAAGATGTCCGCAAAGAGGTCGGGAATGATCAAGCAGCTATTCGGAAGGCGAAGATGCCTCCTTCCTCTAATGCTTTCGTACCATCCGCTGCCGGTTTAATTATGGCAAGCTATGTGGTGAGAGAATTGCTTGAAAATATCAAAATTACCCGCGTGTCGGATGAAAAATAGACTTTTTGTGGGCCCCTGGACTGGTATAGTTCGGGGGTTTTTCTTTTTCTGGCGGGAAAAAAGTAATATAGATCGTGTCTACGTGCCCGAAACCGGGGTGGGAGTAAGAAAAAGGTAACGTAGACCGTGTCTACGTTACCGGAAACGGGGTGGGAGTAAGAAAAAGGTAACGTAGACCGTGTCTACGTGCCCGAAAACGGGGTGGGAGTAAGAAAAAGGTAACGTAGATGGTGTCTACGTGCCCGAAAACGGGTGGGAGTGAGAAAAAGGTAACGTAGATGATGTTTACGTGCCCGAAATTGGGGTGGGAGTAAGAAAAAGGTAACGTAGACCGTGTCTACATGACCGAAACCGCAGTAGGAAGAAGAAAAAAGTCACCAAGAACGAGTCTACGTGCCCAAAAACCTGAAGTGAGAAGGAAAAAGGTAGAAAAAAGCCGCTTAGGTAAATCCTAAACGACCGAATTATAAGAATAATATCAAATTTATTCATAGTAAAACCATCGACCATACCCAATTTGATTACAATTCTCCATTAGAATCTTCCTAATCTTCTTTCTAGACTGAATTACCCCGCACCATTCATGCACCAATTTAGTTGTAATCTTCATATCAGGAAAAAGTAGTTTTATCTCCTCGACGCCTCTTAAAACGCCGGAAACCACATCTTCCTGGCACCCACATTTTTCACATACCAATTTCTTTTCACCGACCAAATGCATAAATGAAAAGCATAAGTGGCAAAGGATTCCCTTTTTAAGTGGTTCATATTTATATGAAATTGACCGGCTATATGGAGTTTCATTGAGATGCATAGATATTAATTGGTCCGCGAGCTTTTTATGTAGGCCGTTTAATTTTGAAGGAATTTGGTCAAATTTTTTTATAAAGCTTTCAAGCTGTGTCGGAAAAATAATTGGTGAGTTTAATGGGGCTTGATATAAGGTGAATTTGGGGTTTACAAAGCTGACATATCCATCTAGGGGAAAAGTATATCCGAGATTTTTGATTAATGGCCCTAGAAGCAATTTACTCCTTTTTAATTGATCCAATGGATTCTGTATTTCATCATTGCCAAAGGTTAAGAAACTGCCTGAATCATAATAAAAGTCCCCTTCAAAGTTTTTAACCTCAAAAGGATAAAGCGTTTCTTGAGAAATGATTAAGGTATCGATTTGGAAAAAGGAGTTGTTAAACTCAAGGCATAAATCATTGATAACATACTTATCACTTTGAAAGGTTGCTGATAATTGGTCAAACATCACCTCTCCCTGATAGCCTTTTTCGAGTTTCCAATAACGCTTCCTTTCTTTGGGTGACAACAACATCCGTGGATTTAATGAGCGAAGAATCCTCAATTCAATTGAGGGTGAACGGGACTTTAAAAACATATTACACTTCCTCTCAAGTTCATAATTTCATTATAAAAAATAATTTTGTTAATAAAGAATGAACGTTTTGTTAACATTCTCAGTCTCCAGCCCTAGAACCCATTCATCCTCGAGCCGTTTTATTCTAACAACTAAATCAAGATATAATAATCTCAGAAAAACACCTTCATGCAGGAAAATTTTTCTACAATAAGGTAAACTGGCAAGTAGAGAGGGGAGAAAAAATGGAAAAAATTGTCGAGTTAAGAGATGTTACCAAAGTAATTAAGGGAAGAACCATTATTGATAATATAAGCTTCCAAGTAAATAAAGGTGAGGTTTTCGGTTTTTTAGGCCCAAATGGGGCGGGGAAAACGACAACCATTCGGATGATTGTCGGCCTGATGGGAATCACTTCAGGGGATATCACAATTGATGGGGCAAGCATTAGAACGCAATTTGAAGATGCAGTTAGACATGTAGGCGCCATCGTAGAAAACCCTGAAATGTATAAATTTTTAACCGGTTATCAAAATTTGGTGCATTATGCCAGAATGATCAAAGGAATCACTAAGGAAAAAATAGCTGAAACAGTAGAACTTGTCGGGTTAACCGACCGGATTAATGACAAAGTAAAAACCTACTCACTTGGGATGAGGCAGAGATTAGGGCTCGCACAATGTTTATTGCATGACCCCCAAGTATTAATCCTTGATGAGCCAACAAACGGATTAGACCCTGCAGGCATAAGAGAAATCCGGGATTATGTACGCCTGCTGGCCCGTGAAAAAAATATGGCCGTCATCGTCTCAAGCCATCTTCTATCTGAAATGGAAATGATGTGCGACCGAATCGGAATTATTCAAAACGGTAAATTGATTGATGTACAACTAGTTCAGGAATTCGTCCAGAGTACTGAAAGCACCTATGAATTAGAGGTAGTTCCAAGCGACAAAGCCTTAGCACTTATTCAAACAAACTATCCTAATATTAGAGCTACCCGTTCACGAAATGGTATTTCCCTTGAGGTTTCAAAAGAAGAAATTCCTCCATTAGTTAAAATATTGGTAAATGAGGATATCCAGGTTTTTGGGATAAAAGAAGTTGCCAAAACATTAGAGGATCGCTTCCTGGAAGTTACGAAAGAAAAGGAGGCAGCAACTCATGCTTAATTTAATCAAAAATGAATGGATGAAAATATTTAAACGGCCCGGTACGTATGTAATGATGGCCATCTTGATCGCTATTACTATTATTGTTGGGATCTTCTTTAAGTATCAAGATACAAACAGCAAAGCAGCTGTTGATAAAAAGTGGGAGCAAACCTTGCAGCAGGAAAATGATGCATTAAAGAAGCAGATGGATCAAAGTCAAACCAAAATAGAAAAGAAATTTTATCAAAAAGAAATCGCCATCAATGATTATCGAATCAAGCATCATCTAAATCCGCATGAAAAATATAATGTTTGGTCCTTTGTCAAAGATGCATCAGAGCTCATTATTTTAGCAGGTTTATTTACCATTATCGTCTCTGCTGGAATTGTTGCCAGTGAATTTAATTGGGGAACCATTAAACTGCTGCTAATCAGGCCGATTAATCGGACGAAAATCCTTACCTCGAAATATTTAACCGTTTTAATGTTTGCCCTGTTTATGCTTGGGATTCTATTTGTTTTTTCGATGGTGCTAGGAGCCATTTTATTTGGGACACCAGAGAATGCCGTTCCATATTTGAATTATAATAATGGCCAGGTTACTGAACAAAATATTGTCGTTCACTTATTAATCTATTACGGTCTAAACTCGATCAAAATGATAATGTTAGTTACGATGGCATTTATGATTTCATCTGTGTTCCGCAATAGTTCGCTGGCTATCGGTCTATCACTGTTCTTATTATTTACCGGGGATCAATTCACAGCTTTATTGTCATTGAAATTTTCTTGGGCGAAATACATCCTATTTGCCAATACCGATTTAATGCAATATTTTGAAGGCACGCCAATGGTGGAAGGGATGACGTTGACATTCTCCATCCTCATGCTGCTGCTCTATTTTGTCGTCTTCCAATTCTTTGCCTTCTTCGTTTTCAAAAAACGTGACGTAGCAGCTTAACAGAAAAAGGTGTCAGGCATGATCCAATGTTGCCTGACACCTTTTTTCCTATTTTCGCATTAATTTCTCATAAACAGTCGCAAATGCCTGCTCAAATTTCCCTGTTTTCTTAGGTTGATAGTATTGTTTATTTTTTAGTCTGTCCGGTAAGTATTGCTGAGGCACCCAGCCGGTTTCAAAGTCATGAGGATATTTGTAGCCGATTCCTCTGCCAAGCTCTTTTGCGCCTTTATAGTGGGCATCACGCAGATGGTCCGGCACTTCTCCAACGATTCCTTTTCTAATATCTTCAAGGGCTGCTTCAATCGCTAAAACTGCAGAGTTGGACTTAGGTGACAAGCACAGCTCAATTACGGCATTTGCTAAGGGAATCCTTGCTTCAGGGAAACCGATTCGTTCTGCTGTTTCAATGGCAGCTAAGGTCCTTGCTCCCGCTTGCGGGTTGGCAAGCCCGACATCCTCATAAGCAATAACAATCAAGCGCCTGCTTATACTGACCAAGTCGCCTGCTTCAATTAACCTCCCAAGATAATGCAGGGCCGCATTGACGTCACTGCCGCGGATTGATTTTTGAAAAGCCGAGAGGACATCATAATGTTCATCCCCATCTTTATCGGCAACTAAGCTTTTCTTTTGCAAGCACTCTTCTGCTGTGGCCACATCGATATGAATAACATCCTCCGCATCTTTATCTGTTGAAAGAACCGCTAATTCCAGTGCGTTTAACGAGCTTCTCACGTCACCGCCCGATGCCTGTGCAAAATGCTGCAGTGCTTCATCTGAAACCTCCACCTTTAATCGTCCAAAGCCCCGCTCTGCATCCTCAAGTGCCCGTTTCAAAGCCTGTTTAATTTCAACTGGTGTTAACGGCTTGAGTTCGAAAATTTGACATCGGCTCCGGATCGCTGGATTAATCGCAAAATAAGGATTGCTGGTTGTCGCGCCAATTAAGGTAATCATCCCGTTTTCTAGGTAGGGTAATAAAAAATCCTGTTTTGCTTTATCTAAACGATGGACTTCGTCGAGGAGAAGGATTACTTTCCCGGACATTTTCGCCTCTGCTGCGACAATTTCCATGTCCTTTTTATTATTGGTTACGGCATTTAAAGTTCGAAATGCATATTTCGTGCTGCCAGCGATGGCGCTGGCAATAGAGGTTTTGCCGATCCCTGGCGGTCCATATAAAATCATTGATGTCAGCTGTTTCGCTTTTACCATTCTCGCAATAATTTTATCGTTGCCTACTAAATGCTGCTGGCCGACAATTTCTTCAATCGTTCTGGGACGCATCCGAAATGCTAAAGGTTTTTGCTGCATGTTCATCTCTCCAACATAAGAAATCACTTACCATAACGATACCATTTTCTATCCCAAAAGCATATTAAAGAAGAATATGATATAATTTTAATGCCTATTAATTTACTGAGGATTTTCTTAAATATAGATATTAAAACATAGGGGTGCTAATAATGAAGATTTCAACAAAGGGACGTTATGGCTTGACGATTATGATTGAGCTTGCTAAAAAACACGGTGAAGGTCCTACTTCTTTAAAAACAATTGCCCAGGCCAATGAACTGTCAGAACATTATTTAGAACAATTAATCGCTCCATTACGAAATGCCGGTTTAGTTAGGAGTATCAGGGGTGCTTATGGCGGCTATATTCTCTCAGATATTCCTTCAAAAATTACTGCAGGGGATGTTATTCGTGTCCTTGAAGGTCCGATTACGCCTGTAGAGGGGATTGAAGATGAAGAACCTGCCAAGCGTGAGCTGTGGATTCGTATTCGTGATGCGATTAAAGACGTTTTAGATAATACGACATTAGAAGACCTAGCGAGCCACAGTGAAGATCAAGAACCAGAAGAAGGTTATATGTTTTACATTTAAGGTGAATGGTAATAATAGAGAATTATTTTGAATGAAGGTGTATTTATGGAACGAATCTATCTCGACCATGCCGCGACATCTCCTATGCATCCACGGGTTGTGGAAAGAATGCTCGAAGTCATGAACTCAACTTTTGGAAATCCTTCCAGCATTCATTCCTTTGGAAGGGAAGCCCGCCATCATATTGACCTTGCACGGGCAGCGTTAGCTAAAAGCATTGGAGCGAAGGAAAACGAGATTATTTTTACAAGCGGGGGTACCGAAGCCGATAATTTGGCCTTATTCAGTGTGGCTGAGAGCTACCAGAAAAATGGGAAACATATTATCACCACACAAATTGAACATCATGCTGTTCTTCATGCTTGTAAAAAACTAGAAAAAATGGGCTTTGAGGTTACTTATTTACCTGTCGATGAAACAGGGCGAATTTCGATTGATGAACTCCGAACCGCTTTGAGGGAGGACACAATCTTGGTTTCTGTCATGTATGGCAATAACGAGGTAGGCACCATTCAGCCAATCAAGGAAATCGGACAACTATTAAAAGACCATCAAGCGAAATTTCACACCGATGCGGTTCAGGCATATGGAGTAGAGGACATTGATGTAAGTGAATGTATGATTGACTTATTATCCGTTTCTGCTCATAAAATCAATGGCCCAAAAGGAATGGGCTTTCTTTTTTCAAGTGCAGACGTAAAAATTTCCCCTCGTATTTTTGGCGGGGAGCAGGAGAGAAAAAGACGGGCAGGAACAGAAAATGTTGCGTCCATTGCTGGCTTTCATGAAGCCGTCATCGTATCAAATGAAGAGCGCTCCACAAAACGTGATAAGTATTTTGGGTTAAAAGAAACCCTTCTGCGAAAGCTTCGGGATTTAGAGGTTGAGTTTGAGGTAAACGGATTGCTTGAAAATTCGCTGCCGCATGTATTAAACTTAAGCTTTCCGGGGACAAGCGTAGAAGCGATGCTGGTGAATCTTGATTTAGCAGGTATCGCTGTTTCGAGCGGCTCAGCCTGCACGGCTGGCTCAATCGAACCTTCACATGTCCTTGTGGCCATGTTTGGCAAACAATCAGAGCGATTAATCAATTCCATCCGTTTCAGCTTTGGCTTCACCACAACAGAGGAAGAAGTAATAAAGGCTGCGGAAGAAACGGCTAAGGTGGTTTCGCGTCTGAAAAAATAAATGTACAGCAAAAGTTTCGGCAAAAAGAGAGGTGAATTACAATTGGAAAGAAAAGATCCTAAAAACACACGGGTTGTTGTTGGAATGTCCGGAGGGGTGGATTCCTCAGTAGCAGCGCTTTTATTAAAGCAGCAGGGCTATGATGTCATCGGCATTTTCATGAAAAACTGGGATGACACCGATGAAAACGGTGTTTGTACAGCGACGGAAGACTATGAAGACGTGATTCGTGTCTGCAATCAAATCGGTATTCCGTATTATGCCGTTAATTTTGAAAAGCAATATTGGGACAAGGTATTTACCTATTTCCTTGAAGAATATAAGGCGGGAAGAACTCCAAATCCCGACGTGATGTGCAATAAGGAAATCAAATTTAAAGCCTTCCTCGAGCATGCTATGAAGCTGGGAGCGGACTATCTTGCGACTGGCCATTATGCACAGGTAGAATATCGTGATGGAGAATACAAAATGCTCCGCGGTCTGGATGAAAACAAGGACCAAACGTATTTCTTGAACCAGTTGTCTCAGGAGCAGCTAAGTAAAGTTATGTTTCCAATCGGCAATTTAGAAAAAGCGAGAGTACGGGAAATTGCCAAGGAAGCGAACCTGGCAACCGCGGCGAAAAAGGACAGCACAGGGATTTGTTTCATTGGGGAACGCAATTTTAAGGAATTCTTAGGACAATATTTACCGGCGCAGCCTGGTAAAATGGAAACATTCGAAGGCGAAGTAAAGGGCAAGCATGAAGGCCTGATGTATCATACAATCGGCCAACGCCATGGACTTGGCATTGGCGGTTCGGGTGACCCATGGTTTGCCATCGGTAAGGATTTAAATAGAAATGTCCTGTATGTCGGACAAGGTTTTCATAACGAAAAGTTATATTCCGATTCGATCATCGTGGCCAATGTCAGCTGGGTGTCCAATCAGGAAAAACCGTCAGAATTCGAGTGTACAGCAAAATTCCGTTATCGACAGGAAGATAATAAGGTAACAGTTCGTCCACTAGAAGGCGGCCGGGCAGAAGTTATTTTCCATGAACCAATTCGTGCCGTCACACCTGGACAGGCAGCAGTATTTTACAATGGTGATGAATGCCTTGGCGGGGGAACGATTGACGAAGTATATAAAAATGGTGAGCGTCTGACTTATGTCGGATAAAAGCGGCCCTGATTCCTGCTCTGGAGTCAGGGTTTTTTTTACGGAATATGATATACTTTCCTTTAGAATGGAGTGATTGGAATGGATAAAAACCAATTGGGTGTACAGTACATGCAAGAAGGGAACTGGGAAGAGGCAGCAAAGGCCTTTAACGAAGCTATAGAAGAAAACCCAAAAGACCCTATTGCTTATATAAATTTTGGCAACGTCCTCTCAGCAGTTGGGGACGATGAAAGAGCTCTAAACTTCTATCAAAAAGCAATCCAAATAGATGAAAACGCAGCGGCTGCGTACTATAGTATCGGTAATTTACTTTTTAGCAAAGACTTATTCAACGAAGCGAAAAATATGTTTGAAACCGCGTTGAAAAAAGGACTTCAGTCGGCTGACAATTTCTTTATGCTGGGATTAACTCTAGTCAGTTTAGACCAAGGAAGGTATGCTCTTCCCTATTTGCAAAGAAGCGTCGAGCTAAATGAAAGCGATGCCGAAGCACGTTTTCAATATGGCTTATGTTTAGCCCAGTTAGAGCTCATTGATGAGTCGATGGTTCAATTCGAAAAATGTGTGGAGATAGATCCTCATCATTCAGATGCTTACTATAATTTAGGTGTATCGTATGCATTTAAAGAAAATGCTGATAAAGCATTAGAAATGTTCCAAAAAGCTTTAGACATTCAACCAGACCATATGCTTGCTGGTCATGCCAAAAAATTAATTGAAAATAATCAATAAAGTATTAAATTTTAAGTGGAGGGAGGGAGCATAATGGAAAAACAGGACTCGCTTGATTTATTTGCCGAACAAGGGAAGTTTGTGAAGGGCAGACCAATTGTTACGATTTTTCACAATGAGCAGAATCTTTATACGGTCTTAAGGATCCGGGTTGATGAAACCAATCATTCGTATGATGACAAGGAAGCGGTCATCACCGGCTATTTTCCAAAAATCCATGAGCAGGAAACCTATATTTTCTACGGTGAGTTTAAAGATCATCCGAAGTTCGGACTGCAATTTCAAACTAATCATTTTAGGAAGGATATGCCGCAGTCAAAACAAGGCGTGATTGCTTATTTATCTGGCGAAATGTTTAAAGGAATTGGAAAAAAGACGGCCGAAAACATTGTAGAAACGTTAGGGGAAAACGCGATTTCGAAAATTCTTAATCAGCCGTCACTCTTAGATTCGGTGCCAAAGCTCCCTCCTGATAAGGCCAAGCTGCTTTACGACACTTTGATGGAGCATCAAGGGCTTGAGCAGGTCATGGTCGCGCTAAATCAATATGGCTTCGGGCCGCAGTTATCGATGCGGATTTATCAGGTGTATAAAGAAGAAACCTTAAGTACTATTCAAAAAAATCCATATCAGCTTGTTGAGGATATTGAAGGGATTGGATTTGGCCGCGCGGACGAACTGGGCTACCAGCTTGGCATCACCGGCAGCCATCCTGACCGAATTAAAGCAGCCTGCCTCTATATCCTAGAAAATGAAAGCATGCAAACCGGTCATGTTTTTATGCAAGTCGAGGATTTGCTTGAGAGGGTAAGAGCACTTTTAGAAGAAAATAAACGGGATCAAATCGAATACATAAATATCTCCAACGAGATTATTAAGCTTGAAGAAGAAGGAAAAATAATTGGGGAAGAGAGGCGTGTATATTTACCTTCCTTATTTTTTGCGGAAAAGGGACTTGTTACTAGCATCAATCGTATTCTAAAACAAACAGAGTACAAAGAACAATTTCCAGAATCGGAGTTTTTGCTTTCATTGGGAAGCTTAGAGGAGCGAATTGGGGTTCAATATGCCCCAACCCAAAAAGAAGCGATTCAAACAGCGTTAATGTCACCAATGTTGATCCTAACAGGGGGACCCGGAACAGGAAAAACAACAGTCATCAAAGGAATTGTCGAGTTATATGCCGAGTTGCATGGCTGTTCATTGGAGCTGAAGGATTACCTAAAAAAAGATGAACCGTTTCCATTTTTGCTGGCCGCACCAACTGGGAGAGCAGCTAAAAGGATGAGCGAATCAACAGGGCTCCCAGCGGTGACGATTCACCGTCTGCTTGGATTTAACGGTTCAGAAGGATTTGACCGAGCTGAAGACAGTCCTCTTGAAGGAAAAATCCTGATTGTCGATGAGACCTCCATGCTCGATATTTGGCTTGCCAATCAATTGTTTAAAGCACTACCTGAGAATATTCAAGTGATTTTAGTCGGGGATGAAGACCAGCTGCCATCCGTTGGACCTGGTCAAGTATTAAAAGACCTGCTGCAATCGGAACGAATTCCAACTGTACGATTAACCGATATATACCGCCAGGCAGAAGGCTCCTCTATTATCGAACTGGCCCATGAAATTAAAAAGGGACAATTGCCGGCCAATGTCGCAGAACGAAAGCCAGACCGTTCGTTTATTAGATGTTCAACAGCCCAGATTTCACAGGTAGTCGAAAAGGTTGCAATTAATGCCAAAAATAAAGGCTATACCGCCAAGGATATTCAAGTATTAGCCCCTATGTATCGAGGACCAGCAGGAATTGACCGATTAAATCTATTGCTGCAGGAAATATTTAATCCGAATCCGGAGGGCACAAGAAAGGAAATCACCTTTGGTGAAGTGAAGTACCGAATTGGCGATAAGGTGCTTCAGCTTGTTAATCAGCCGGAAAGCAATGTATTTAATGGTGATATTGGTGAAATTATCTCGATTATTTATGCGAAGGAAAATACCGAAAAACAAGATATGATTTACATTTCCTTTGAAGGCAATGAAGTCGAATACACTAGGCAGGATTTAAGTCAAATTACCCATGCTTATTGCTGTTCTGTCCATAAATCACAGGGCAGCGAATTTCCTATCGTCATCCTTCCGATAACAAGAAGTTATTACCGAATGCTGCAGCGCAATTTAATCTATACGGCGATTACAAGAAGCAAGCAATCCTTGATATTATGCGGCGAAGAAGATGCACTTAGAATAGGCGTCGAACGAGCGGATGAATCGAAAAGGCAAACCACCCTATGTGAAAAGCTTCGTGAAACCATTCCGGCAAATGATTCCAGTTTAGCTTCAAAAGCAGCTGAAGGTGAAATGTCGTTGGAAGAGGAGCTAATGCTGGTCAATCCAATGGTGGGCATGGAAAACGTTACCCCTTATGATTTTATGGTGAATGACTGAAACTATAAATGTTCGAGAGGGGGTGGGACACTCTTTGCGGACATTTTCATTATTAAAAGGACAGCCGGTTTTTGACACTAAAAAAGGAACAAAAATTGGTGAAATTCACGACCTTTGTATTTCCAGCAATGGAAAAGTAAATGGTCTTTTAGTTAAAAAAGGCGTTTTCTTCAAACAATCCTATTTTCTAGATATTCAAAAAGTAGCCTCCTTTGGCTGGGATGGGGTAATGATTGAGGATGCCGATGAATTGGAAAAGTTGAAAGAGAGCCCTGAATATACCTTGACCCATCAACATTCTCTAGATGGAATGATGATGCTAACAAAGAGCGGTGAGTCGCTCGGAATGTTAAAAGATGTATATTTTCAGGAGGAAGTGGGCACAATCGTAGGGTACGAAATCACGGATGGCTTCTTTTCGGAGATTACAGAAGGGAAACAAGTGGTTCAATCCGGGAAGCCCTTAGCGATCGGAAAGGATGCCATTATCGTTGATGTAGATCATACGTGAGGTGTCTTTTCATGTTTAAGTGTCCTAATTGTCAAAGCAAGGATATCGGCAAAATTGGTATCAACCAATATTATTGCTGGAATTGTTTTATTGAACTTTCCCTTAACAAAGGTATAATCAACACCCATCAAGTCGAAGAAGATGGATCCCTAAGTTCTCTGGATGATTTGTTTGAAGAAGAAGAACGTCGTTACACCCTTTAAATATTGCAAAGAGGTGAGGCGTATGAATAAAATGATGACGACGATGGTTGCCTTTGGTGCTGGAATGGCGGCATATAATATCGCCCAAAGAAATAATATGCTGTCAGCCCGCAATATGAAAAGAATGCAAAAGAAAGTAAAACGAGCGATGTTTTAAAATTAATCCCCCTCAAATTTGAGGGGGATTTTGAATATTCCATTGAAATGTCTCCAAAACTAAAAGAAAGGAGGCTAGGGCGTGGACATTCGAATGAAATGGTATTACAGAATCGGATTTTTGCTCCTTTTATTAATTGCCATTTTTGTTTTTCTAAAAATCAGCTTTGTCTGGATGCCGATTGTAAGAATGGCTGCAATCATTGTTCTCCCCTTTGTCATAGCGGGATTCATTACATATTTACTTCATCCCATTGTTGAAAAATTGCATGAAAAAGGGCTGCACCGTGGTCTTGCTATTATTTTAATATATGTGCTGTTTTTTGGCGGAATCGGTTTTGCTCTCTATAAAGGAATTCCCGTCATCATCGACCAATTAAAGGACCTGTCAGAAAGTGCTCCAGCATTTGCGAAGCAATACCGGGGCTGGATTAATCATTTACAATCCCACACGAGAGCATGGCCAGATGGTCTGCAAACTAAATTAAATGATGGTATTGACGCAATTGAAAAAAAGATGGATTCTCTTTTGACGGTAATTGTGAATATCTTAATGAAGTTGTTGAATTCGGCATTAATCTTTATGATTATTCCGTTTATTGCTTTTTATATGTTAAAGGATTTTCCGTTGATAAAACGGGCAGTTTGGTATTTGACTCCGAAAAAATGGCGTAAAAAAGGAACGGCTTTTCTTAAGGATGTCGATGATTCCCTTGGCAGCTATATCAGGGGTCAGTTGTTGGTATGTATTATTATCGGGAGTATTTCGGCGTTATTATTTTGGATATTTCATTTAAAATATCCATTGTTATTAGGGTTAATAGTTGGTGCCACAAATGTGATCCCTTACTTTGGACCGATAATCGGCGCGGTGCCTGCTGTCATTATTGCAGCCACTACATCCGTTAAGCTGGTCATTATCACCTTAGTCATTGTGTTTGGATTGCAATTTCTTGAAGGGAATATTTTATCCCCGTATATTGTTGGGAAAAGTCTTCATATGCACCCATTATTAATCATGGTGGCGTTAACGGCAGGAGGAGAAATTGGCGGGATATTAGGATTGATATTAGCAGTCCCAATCCTAGTTGTTCTTAAAGTAGCGATCCTTCATGCTAAAAATCATTTTATGCAGCGGGAAACGCCTGATTCGCCAACATAAGAAATTGACAAACGTTTTCTGGGTGGATATAATTCGATATAGAATAATTGGATGAACATGTTGAAGGACCTTAGTATGTTGTAGACCATCTGTAGCGCAAATTGCGCTGAAGAGAGGAGCTTCCCCGGCTGAAAGTAGCTCTAGATGAAGGATGACAGAAGCTAGTCCAGAGTGCAGCTAACCACTGCCGTTTTAGCCGCGTTAAGGCTCTATTGAGAGATGGATACGTGCTTTTGTATTCATAATCAGGGTGGTACCGCGAGACATAGCTCTCGTCCCTGCTATAGGGATGAGGGCTTTTTTGTATTCTTTTTTACATATATAAGGAGGTCTATATTATGAAAAACTTAACGGGATCACAGATCCGCCAAATGTTTCTTGATTTTTTCAGCAAAGAAAAAGGACACCATGTTGAACCAAGTGCTTCACTTGTCCCGCATGATGATCCATCACTATTGTGGATTAATAGCGGTGTGGCAACCTTAAAGAAATATTTCGACGGCCGTGTCGTACCGGAAAATCCAAGAATTACAAATGCTCAAAAATCAATTCGTACAAACGACATTGAGAATGTCGGGAAAACAGCCCGCCACCATACCTTCTTTGAAATGCTTGGCAATTTTTCTATCGGCGAGTATTTTAAAAAGGAAGCCATAGAATGGGCATGGGAGTTTTTAACCTCTGAAAAATGGATTGGCTTTGACCCAGAGCTATTATCAGTAACCATCCATCCAGAAGATAATGAAGCATACGAACTTTGGAATAAAACGATCGGAGTACCGGAGGAGCGCATTATTCGACTTGAAGGAAACTTCTGGGATATTGGGGAAGGCCCAAGCGGTCCGAACACGGAAATTTTCTATGATCGCGGTCCTGAGTATGGAAATGATCCGAGCGACCCTGAGTTATATCCAGGCGGAGAAAATGAACGCTACCTTGAGGTTTGGAATCTGGTATTTTCGCAATTTAACCATAATCCTGATGGCAGTTATACTCCGCTTCCAAAGAAAAACATTGATACTGGAATGGGATTAGAGCGGATGGCATCCGTTGTTCAAAATGTTCCAACCAATTTTGATACTGATTTATTTATCCCGATTATCCGTGCTACAGAAGGAATTTCTGGTGATAAATACGGTGTAGATAAAGAGCGTGACGTCGCTTTCAAAGTTATCGCAGACCATATTCGTACCGTTGCTTTTGCAATTGGGGACGGGGCCTTGCCATCAAATGAAGGCCGCGGCTATGTATTAAGACGTTTGCTCCGCCGAGCTGTCCGTTACGCGAAGCAAATTAATATTAATCGTCCATTTATGTTTGAACTGGTTCCAGTCGTCGGGGAAATCATGCAGGATTTTTACCCTGAAGTAAAAGATAAGGAAGAATTTATTCAAAAAGTCATCAAGAACGAAGAAGAGCGTTTCCATGAAACCCTTCATGAAGGCTTAGCTATTTTAGCAAGTGTTATTAAAAAGGAAAAAGCTAAAGGAAGCAATACGATTTCGGGTGAAGACATTTTCCGTCTTTATGATACTTACGGCTTCCCAGTTGAACTAACTGAAGAATATGCAGAAGAAGAAGGTATGAAGGTTGATCATGCAGGCTTCGAGGTAGAAATGGAGCAGCAGCGGGAACGTGCACGAAAAGCACGTGCGGACGTTGATTCGATGCAGGTTCAAGGCGGAGTACTGCGCGATGTGACGGTAGAAAGCAAGTTTGTTGGTTATGACCAGCTTCAAACAACTTCTTCTGTATTAGCTATTATAAAAAATGGTGAGCTTGCAAATGAGGCTGCAGCCGGTGAGGAAGTACAGCTTATCTTAGACGTAACACCTTTCTATGCTGAAAGCGGCGGACAAATCGCTGACCGCGGCCTGATTGAGGGCGATGGTGTAAGTGTTTTTGTAAAAGATGTTCAAAAAGCACCAAACGGTCAAAACCTGCATCAAGTTGTCGTTAAATCAGGTACATTAAAAACAAATCATCAAGTTACGGCTGCTGTCGATGCGGATAACCGCGTAAAAATTATTAAAAACCATACAGCTACTCACTTGCTGCATCAAGCATTAAAGGATGTTCTTGGCGAGCATGTGAACCAAGCAGGTTCTCTTGTTGAACCAGACCGCCTTCGTTTTGACTTTTCGCATTTCGGTCAAATTAAACCGGAGGAACTGGAGCAGATTGAAAAAATCGTTAATGAAAAAGTCTGGAGTAATATTGAAGTCAATATCAGCCTAAAGCCAATTGCTGAAGCAAAAGCAATGGGGGCAATGGCTCTTTTCGGCGAAAAATATGGCGATATTGTCCGTGTTGTAAAAGTTGGCGATTACAGCCTTGAGCTTTGCGGCGGCTGTCATGTTCCAAACACTTCTGTGATCGGCTTATTTAAAATCGTTTCAGAAGGTGGAATTGGGGCTGGTACTAGACGGATTGAAGCAGTTACAGGCGAATCCGCTTATAAAGCCTTAAATGAACAAGTTGGCTTATTAAAGGAAGCAGCTGAAAAACTTAAAACTAATCCAAAAGATATCGCTGTGAGAATTGAAGGTTTATTGACTGAAATCAAACAGCTTCAACGTGAAAACGAATCACTTGCTGCAAAGCTTGGGAATATTGAAGCTGGTAACCTCGTGTCTAATGTTAAAGAAATAGATGGAGTTAAGGTGTTATCTGCTAAAGTTCAGGCTGCTGATATGAACAACTTAAGAAATATGGCAGATGATTTAAAGCAAAAATTAGGTTCTGCAGTTATCGTATTAGGCAGTGCTCATGAAGGAAAAGTTAATTTAATTGCAGCAGTTACGAAGGATTTAATTGATAAAGGCTATCATGCCGGCAAGCTGATCAAAGAAGTAGCAACGAGATGCGGCGGCGGCGGCGGCGGTCGTCCTGACATGGCCCAAGCAGGCGGGAAAGACCCTGAAAAACTTGAATCCGCTTTACAATTCGTGGAAGAATGGGTAAAATCCATTTGATAAACGGACAAACTAGTGTAAAATGTAGGTAACTAGAAAAGCGGAAGCGCCTTGGCGCTGGAGCTGGAGCTGGACAATTACAATTCTCTCCTTAAAGAACGAGGTGCATGATATGAGCTCATTTGACAAAACGATGAGATTTAATTTTCCGGAGGAGCCTTTTGAACATGATGTAAACGATGTACTTTTTCAAGTCTATGAGGCTCTAAAGGAAAAAGGGTATAACCCTATCAATCAAATAGTTGGTTACCTTTTATCAGGAGACCCTGCCTACATTCCACGTCATCGTGATGCCCGTAATATCATTCGCAAGCTTGAACGGGACGAAATTATTGAGGAATTAGTTAAATCCTATCTAAAACAGCAACGAGAGGGTTAATGAATGCGCGTATTGGGTTTAGATGTTGGCTCGAAAACTGTTGGAATTGCTCTTAGTGATGAACTGGGGTGGACGGCACAGGGCCTCAAAACCCTCAAAATCAATGAAGAAAGAAAGGCGTTTGGTTTTGAGGAAATTGGTCAATTAATAAAAGAGTATCAAGTAGATAAAGTGGTCATTGGTTTGCCAAAAAATATGAACGGTACAATTGGACCGCGCGGTGAGGCAAGTAAACAATATGCTGAGGAAATAGAAAAACAATTTTCTGTGCCGACTATTTTATGGGACGAGCGCCTGACAACAATGGCTGCTGAACGTGTATTGCTTGAAGCGGATGTCAGCCGAAAAAAGCGCAAAAAAGTC
Organism: Paenibacillus sp. BSR1-1; assembly: GCF_030403775.1. Taxonomy (GTDB): domain Bacteria; phylum Bacillota; class Bacilli; order Bacillales; family Cytobacillaceae; genus Neobacillus. The sequence continues at coordinate 100,693 of NZ_JAQMWQ010000017.1, read as the reverse complement.
ATCGATAAAATGGCAGCCGTAATGATTCTGCAAGGCTATCTTGATAGCAAAAATTAATGAGGTGAAGAAATGGAACACGGAGAAAACCAAATTACAATCGTTGATGAAGAAGGAAATGAGCAATTATTTGAAGTGCTCTTTACCTTTGAATCAGAAGAATTCAAAAAGTCCTATGTCTTATTTACTCCAGTTGGTGCAATGGATGACGAGGATGAAGAAGGTCCAGAAATTCATGCCTATGCCTTTAATCCTACTGACGAGGGCGGCGACGGTGAATTAATCCCGATTGAAACCGACGAAGAATGGGATATGGTTGAAGAAATGCTAAATACCTTTTATGAAGAGCAAGAAGACGAAGAATAAGATTGTGGGAACCAGCTATTTAACGGCTGGTTCTTTTTTTATGAAGGCTTCTTTAAAATTGAATGTAAATTATAAACACTGTTGATTGGAGCGGAAGGCGCGAAGACTCCTGCGGGAGTAGGGGCAGGGGAGACCCCGCAGGCGCTAAAGCGCCGAGGAGGCTCCCCGGCACGCCCGCGGAAAGCGAAGCGCCTGGAGCGCAAATCAACTATTAAGTCTAACAGGGACTTTATGAAAAGAACTCTTCCTTTCCGACAAATTAATTGTTAAATTGACATTTTTCTTACTATATGCTGAAATAAAATAGGAGTTCTATCTGCAAAAATTCATTACCTATCGTTATTTTACAAAAGTAAGTCAAGTGGAAGGGGGAAGAAGATGACGACTGACAATAAAGACACAAAAAAAGATGTTATTCGTCAAAAAATGCTCGAGCACCAAAGCGAAGCAAAGGTTGTTCGAAAGATTGTTTTGATTATTTCAATTTTAATAATATTATTAATTTTATTAGTAGGCGGCGGAGGCTATCTCTACATAAAATCAGCCATGAAACCGGTTGATTCAAAGAGCAAGGTTCAGAAAAAAGTTGAAATTCCAATTGGCTCTTCTGTGACAGGGATTGCTGAAACACTAGAATCAAATGGAATTATTAAAGACGCTAAGGTATTTAAGTATTATGTAAAACTTAAAAATGAAGGCGGCTTTATGGCAGGTGAATATCAATTAAGTCCTTCGATGGATGTGCAAGAAATCGTAGGGCGCTTAAAAACAGGGAAAGTACTTGCGAAGGCAAGCTTTAAAATCGCCATTCCAGAAGGAAAACAACTGAAGGAAATTGCGGGAATAATGGCTGCTGCTACAAAGCAAAATGAAGCAGATGTTTTTAATAAATTAAATGATAAACAGTTTATTAAAGCGCTTATGGCTAAATATCCTGATATTTTAACAGATGAAATCATGAATGCATCCATAAAATATCCACTTGAGGGTTATTTATATCCGGCAACCTATCCATTTTATAAGCCTAACCCTACCGTTGAAGAAATGGTCACAGCTATGCTTGATAAAACGCGGACCGTATTATCCGATTATACGGGGGAAAGCAAGGAGAAAAAGCTATCCGTTCATCAGCTGCTAACGATGGCTTCTTTAGTAGAAGAGGAAGCAACTGAAAAAGCGGATCGAAAAACGATTGCAAGTGTTTTCTACAATCGGATTAAAAAGGGGATGCCGCTGCAAACGGACCCAACTGTCCTCTATGCCCAAGGGAAACACAAAGAAAAGGTTTTTTATAAGGATTTAGAAGTGAGTTCACCATACAATACCTATCAAAATAAAGGATTGCCACCGGGTCCGATTGCCAATGCAGGAAGAGTTTCTATCGAAGCTGCCTTAAATCCAGAGAAAACCGATTATTATTATTTCCTTGCAGCCAATGATGAAATCTATTTTAGTAAAACGCTTGAAGAACATAATAATTTAAAAGCAAAGTATATTTCCAGTAAAAAATAATGAACACCTTGGGGGAAATGTTCGCATTCCCCTTTTTTTTATGGTAGAATAGTTCAGTGTTGAATAGGTAATTCATAGCGTAACTCACAGTAAGGGAATTTGGGACGGTTTTGTCCGAAAGAAACGGATCGAGGCGAACTCGTGATGTCATTTTCTGTGAACGCTATTTTTTCATGTCTAAAGACCATTAAATTGGCAAAAATGCTTTTAAGGCATTTTAAAGGATTGAGGTGACGGCAGCTTGTTAAATGAAAAGCTGCATTTTTATATTGAAGAATTGATTCCGGGGCGAAATCCAATGTTTTCGGAAATGGAAAACTACGCTCAGGTGCATAAAGTCCCGATTATGGAAATTGCCGGAATTGAAGCGCTGCTTCAATTACTGCGCATTCAAAATTCAAAAAAGATTCTCGAAGTAGGGACGGCAATTGGTTATTCGGCCTTAAGAATGGCAAATGCTCTTCCTAAAGCTCAAATTGTTACGATTGAACGGGATGAGGAACGAATTCAAGCAGCTAAAGAGTTCATCAAACGATCTGAGCATGGCCAGCAAATTATCCTGGTTGAAGGTGATGCATTAGAGGTGGAGGAGGCAGTCAGCAAGTTTGCTCCTTACGATACCATTTTCATTGATGCCGCTAAAGGCCAATATAAAAAGTTTTTTGAAATTTATTCAAAATATCTTTCCGATGACGGAATGATCATTACTGATAATGTATTGTTTAAAGGATTAGTGGCGGAGTCTGAGATAGAATCTAAAAGAATCCGAAATTTAGTAAAGAAAATTGATGACTTTAACCACTGGTTAATGGACCATCCAGATTATGATTCGGTTATTCTTCCTGTAGGGGATGGAGTCGCAATTAGTAAAAGAAGAGGTGAGAGTTATGAAAAAGCCTGAATTACTTGTAACACCAACATCTGTAAAGGAAATTCTGCCATTAGCTGAAGCGGGAGCAGATGCATTTGTTGTTGGAGAACAGCGATATGGGCTGCGTCTTGCAGGTGAATTTAATCGGGAAGATGTTAAAAAAGCGATTGAATTGGCACATTCTAAAGGGAAAAAAGTTTATGTAGCGATGAATGCTATTTTTCATAATGATAAAATTGAAGAGCTTGGCGAGTATATCCAATTTGCGGCGGAGAATAAAGCAGATGCTATCATTTTTGGAGACCCGGCAGTATTAATGGCAGCTAAAGAAGCAGCGCCAGAAATGAAGCTTCATTGGAATACAGAAACGACAGGCACAAACTGGTATACATGCAATTACTGGGGGAGAAAGGGCGCGAAAAGAGCCGTGTTAGCCCGAGAAATCAATATGGATGCCATTGTGGAAATAAAGGAAAATGCCGAAGTAGAAATTGAAGTACAGGTACACGGCATGAGCTGTATGTTCCAGTCCAAGCGTTCCCTGCTTGGGAATTATTATGAATACCAAGGAAAAGCAATGGAAATTGAAAACCGAAAAATGCAAAAAGATATGTTCCTTCATGATAAGGAACGTGGAAATAAATATCCGATTTTTGAAGATGAAAACGGAACCCATATTATGAGCCCGAATGATATTTGTATCATCGACGAGCTTGGGGAAATGTTAGAAGCGGGTGTTGATTCATTTAAAATCGACGGTATCTTAAAAAGTCCGGAATATATCATTACAGTCACCAAAGCCTACCGCGAGGCAATCGATTTATTTGTTGAAGACCCAGATGCGTATGAAGATAAAAAGGACGAGCTGCTAGCGACAATCGAAGAAATTCAGCCGGAAAGTCGTCCATTAGATACAGGATTCTATTTTAAAGAGACAGTTTATTAAAAGGGAGGGGTTTGATCATGAATACAGTTAAAGATAAAATTTCAGAGATTATCAACGGAAAACGTGTCATTGTGAAAAAGCCGGAACTCCTTGCTCCTGCAGGCAATCTCGAAAAGTTGAAAATTGCCGTTCAATATGGTGCCGATGCTGTGTTTATTGGTGGCCAGGAATATGGCCTTCGCTCTAACGCTGATAATTTTACCTTTGAAGAAATGAAGGAAGGCGTGGAGTTCGCTAGAAAGTACGGTGCGAAAATTTATGTTACTACCAATATCTTTGCTCACAATGAAAATATCGATGGGTTAGAGGACTATTTACAAGGTTTAAAAGAAGCTGGCGTCGCAGGAATCATTGTGGCCGACCCATTAATCATTGAAACATGCCGCCGAATTGCACCGGAGATTGAAGTGCATTTAAGTACTCAGCAATCCCTATCAAATTGGAAGGCTGTCCAGTTCTGGAAGGAAGAAGGCTTGGAGCGTGTAGTATTAGCTCGTGAAACTAGTGCGGAAGAGATTCGTGAAATGAAAGAAAAGGTGGATATCGAAATTGAAACCTTTATTCATGGAGCAATGTGTATTGCCTATTCAGGCCGTTGTACATTAAGTAATCATATGACCGCAAGAGATTCTAATCGCGGCGGCTGCTGCCAATCCTGCCGCTGGGACTATGACCTTTATCAGCTTGAAGGCGAAGGTAACGAGGTACCTCTTTATGCTGAAGGTGATGCTCCGTTTGCGATGAGCCCGAAGGATCTTAATTTAATTCAGTCGATTCCGCAAATGATTGAGATGGGGATCGATAGTTTGAAAATAGAAGGCCGGATGAAATCGATTCATTACGTGGCAACCGTTGTCAGTGTTTATCGCAAGGTTATTGATGCTTACTGTGCAGATCCCGAGAATTTTGTGATCAAACGTGAATGGTTAGAGGAACTCGATAAATGTGCAAACCGTGAAACGGCTCCAGCGTTTTTTGAAGGGGTTCCGGGGTATAAAGAGCAAATGTTTGGTAATCATAGCAAGAAGACAAAGTTTGAATTTGTTGGTCTTGTGTTAGATTATAATGAAGAGACACAGGTGGTAACCCTTCAACAGAGAAACCATTTCAGACCGGGAGATGAAGTGGAATTCTTCGGACCGGAAATTCAAAACTTTACTCATGTGATTGATAAAATTTGGGATGAAAAAGGTAATGAACTGGATGCGGCTAGACATCCTCTTCAGATTGTACAATTCAAATTGGACAAACCGGTGTACCCTAACAACATGATGCGAAAGGAGAACTAGTATAATGCGCAAGCCCGTTGTTATTGGTGTAACCGGCGGCTCCGGCTCCGGAAAGACCAGTGTTACCAAAGCGATTTATGAAAGCTTTAAGGGGCATTCCATTTTGATGCTTGAACAAGATTATTATTACAAGGATCAGAGTGAATTGCCATTTGAGGAACGGTTAAAGACAAACTATGACCACCCGCTCGCTTTCGATAACGATTTATTAATAGCTCACATTGAAAAGCTATTGCGCTTTGAACCGGTTGATAAGCCTGTTTATGATTATTCACAGCATACACGTTCGGAAAAAGTCATTCCTGTGGAACCAAAGGATGTCATCATTTTAGAGGGAATCCTGGTTCTTGAAGATGAACGTCTCCGCAATTTAATGGACATTAAGCTGTACGTGGATACTGATGCAGATTTACGGATTATCCGCAGATTGCAGCGTGATATTCAAGAACGTGGGAGAACACTTGATTCTGTTATCGATCAATATGTGAATGTGGTTCGTCCAATGCATAATCAATTCATTGAGCCGACCAAGCGTTATGCGGATGTCATCATCCCTGAAGGCGGTCATAATCACGTGGCGATTGATTTAATGGTAACAAAAATTCAAACAATTCTTGAACAAAAGTCATTTTTATGAAACAATAGCAAAAGAACTATCTATAATATCCCAATTGGATAAATGCGCGCCCTTTATTTTACAAGGACGCGCTGAATGTATTATGCCGATTGGCATAATATCTACATACATTACATACACAATTCTAATGGGGGATTGTGAAGACTAGAAGGAGTGAGGATTTTGGCTACTGAGAAAGTATTTCCAATGACACAGGCAGGTAAGGACAAACTTGTACAAGAACTAGAATACTTAAAATCCGTTAAACGTAAAGAAGTGGTAGAAAGAATTAAAATCGCGCGCAGTTTCGGGGATTTATCTGAAAACTCTGAGTACGATTCCGCGAAAGAAGAGCAAGCTTTTGTTGAAGGCAGAATTACCACTTTAGAAAATATGGTTCGCAACGCTAAGATTATTGAAGAAGGGGAACTTGCGAGCGACTCTGTAACTCTTGGCAGCTCCGTTACCTTTGTTGAACTTCCAGATGGAGAAGAAGAAACCTATACGATTGTCGGCAGTGCTGAGGCCGATCCGTTTGAAGGTAAAATTTCTAATGATTCACCAATCGCTAAAAGCCTTTTAGGTAAAAAGGTTGGAGATCAAGTATCTGTTCAAACCCCTGGCGGCGAAATGAGCGTCCGTATCGTTTCTATTAAATAATGTTTGAAATAAGAAAACCTCGTCAAAACTTTTGACGAGGTGTTTTTTATGTGGAGAAAACGCACTATTGGCTGGCTTATCATAAGCTTAACCGGATTTGTTTTGCTTTTAGCACGTTTAATGCAAATACAATTAGTTGAAACAGAAACTTTTTCAAAACATAACGTTAATTTACTTGAGGAAAGCGTAAAGCAGCGAACACAAGAATTAGTGATAGATAACGGCAGAGGTAATTTTCTTGATCGAAATGGAACAATGCTGACACATAAGAAGGTGTCGGTGCTTGTTCTATTTCCATTTTTAAAAAAGATGGACTGGGAGTCTGATAAAGTAGCGGATATTACGGGGATACCAGTAAATGTTTTAAAAAGTGCAGTTGAAGGGGCAAAGAAGCCATTTGCGTATGGCGAGCCAGAACCAATGGAACTGACAAGTTCGCAAATGGAAAAAATTAATGCATTAAAAATCCCGGGTGTATTTGCGATTGAAAAAAAGTTTGAGCGAAGGGATGTGCCGGCTGAACAATTATTAGGGTTAACAGGAGAAAATGCGAAAGAATTACAAAAACGTTATCCCAACAAAGACTTATCGGAGAAAACCTTAATTGGTGTATCGGGTCTTGAGGAAAGCTTTGATGAATTTCTTTTGCCTGAAGGAAAATCAAAGCTCGTTTACCATGTTGATGGCGGCGGTGCCCCGTTATTTGGGATCAATGTGAAATATGTCGATCCAGCTAATCCCTTTTATCCTGTCAATGTTCGAACAACCATTGATAAAAGTCTGCAGCAAAAAGCAGAGGAACTAGTTGAAAAGTATCAAATAAAAAAAGGCGGTTTGGTTTTACTAGACATTCAGGACAACAGTGTGCTGGCGATGGTTTCACGCCCGGCAATTAATAAAAAAGACCCATACAATGGTGCGGGGATTACAAACGTAATGTTAAAGCAGCAAATCATGGGCTCTGTATTTAAAACCGTTGTGGCAGCAGCATCAATAGACCAAAATCTTGATGACCCGACACGCATGTATGATTGCAGTAAAAAGATCAATGGAAAGCCTGAGCTGAAATATAATTATGGAATGTTGAATTTTACAGATAGCTTTGCCAGAAGCTGTAATCGGACCTTTGGTGAGTTAGCAAGAGAATTACAAAAAAAGAATCCGAACTTACTGGAAGATTATGCGGCAAAATTATCCTTGACTGGTTCTGTCGGCTGGCAGGGGGATATTTATCATACCAGTAATTTCAAACAGCTTCCCGATGAAGATAAGGGTAGAGTGTTTGTTTCAGATGAGGCAAGAAAAGATTCAAATTTCGCTGCAATGTCAGGAATTGGCCAGCATGAGGTCCGTGCTACCCCTTTAGCTGTTGCCAATATGATGGCCACCATTGCTAGAGGAGGCCAAAAGGAAATGGTCCGTGCTGTGTCAAAAATTGAATATAAAAATGGTACCACGATGGTGAATTTTGATCCAAAAGACTTAAAGGGAGATACTATTTCACCCTATACAGCGATGAAGCTGCAAAAATTGCTGCGTGAGGTTGTCTTGAACCCAAATGGGACAGGCAGATGGTTTAAAGATCTCCAATACGAGGTTGCGGGGAAATCTGGGACTGCGGAAACTGGAAAATTTGTAAACGGCCAGCAATTGCATAATAAATGGTTTGCCGGCTATTTTCCCTATCAAAACCCTAAATATGCGTTAGTAGCCGTCAATTTAGATGTACCAGATAATGCGGGTGGAGTTAATTTGTTATTTGCCGATATGGTAAAGATGCTCTATGAAAAAGGTAATGAACAATAACAGTGGGAGGTTTTTCCTTTAAAATTCCTATCAAATCATGTTAGAATATTGAGAGCCTATTTTTTAGGGGGAGTGATTCAAATTGAGTAATGAACTTAATCAAAATTCGCGCTTTGGTAACCGTACAAAAAGAAAAAAGACGAACCTCGTCTTAAATAGTTTAATTATCATTGTGCTGCTGTTAATCATTTTTGTGGCGTACAATATTTTTGCTTCAGGCGATGACAATGCCGCTGAGCCGAAAAAGGAAACGCAAAATACGGAACAAAAGCACAAGGAAGTAAAAGAGAAAAAAGAGACTGTTTCAAAAGAGAAAGATGATACATCATCCCAGAATGCAGATAAAGAATCGGAGGATCAAAGTGAGGAAACTGCAACAGGTGAACAGCCAGATGACTCAAAGGCAGTCGTCACGGAAGGCGGAAGTTCATCGGATGTCTCACAATCAGTTGAAAATCCTTCATGGAAGCCTGTAGGCACAACCCAATCAGGTGAACATACCCCGGTATATGATCAAAATTCTGCAGATTGGCAGGAAATGTTGGCAGCAATGTCCTATGCAACTGGAATTGATAAAAGTAATATGACGGTATATTGGCTAGGCAGAGATAAATCAACGCAAAATGCCTCAGTAGGAACGATTGAATCCAAAGACACTAAACAGAAGTATAGAGTTTATATTAAATGGGTCGAAGGCCAAGGCTGGATGCCGACAAAAGTAGAACAACTTTCACAATAAGTAAAAAAATATAAAAGGATGGGCCAATTATTGGCACCATCCTATTTCTTTTTAAAATGAACGACAGCAGTAAAATAGGTTTGTCCATTTTCATTTACATGCAATTGATGGGAAACCGATTGAACTCCCAGCATAATCGCTTTATTTTCCTCAATTTGTGCCTCAATCTTTTTTTGTAATGTTTTAAGGTTATTGGCCTCATAAAATTCAACTTTATCCTCAATGAGGTCAAACTGGAAATTCATCATGTAAATCATCCTTTCTGTTCATTCTTATTTTAGACATTTCAATAAAAAAACGGAAGCACAAGCTTTATATGGCAGACTTCTTTCTATTGGTGGTAAAATAGTGTTCGCGGATACGATGTATGAAACTGAGGAAGATTATAATAATGCAAACGTAGAAGCAAAAAATAATGGCTTTCAAAACCTGGCAAAAGATTTGGAAATGGAGTATTATACAACAATTCCCTTTTTAGAACATATTTTATAGAAAAACGGTAAGCGTTACTTTTACGCGCTTCAACGATTTTGTCTGGGGGATGGAAGGCGTAAAACAATAAGAAAGAGGTAAAAAAATGAAAATTGCCATCATCGGTGCAATGGAAGAAGAAGTGACTCTATTAAGAGACAATATTGCGGATCAAACACAGGAAACTGTTGCCGGCTGTGAATTCACGTTTGGAAAAATGCATGGAGAAGAGGTAATTCTTTTGCGTTCGGGGATTGGTAAGGTGAACGCAGCAATGTCAACGACCATTCTGCTTGATAAATATAAGCCTGATTATATCATCAATACCGGTTCAGCAGGAGGACTTAATCCTTCGTTAAATGTAGGCGATGCTGTCATTTCTACCGAGGTTCGTCATCATGACGTCGATGTAACAGCTTTTGGATACGAGTATGGCCAGGTTCCTCAGCTTCCAGCTGCTTTTGAAGCTGATGATAAATTAATTGGGGTAGCAGAATCTGCCGCAAAAGAATTAGACAGATTTCAAACCGTCAGAGGCTTAATTGCTACAGGTGACTCTTTCATGGAGGATCCAGCTAAAGTAGATTTTATCCGAGAGAAGTTTAGAGATCTTCAAGCAGTTGAAATGGAAGCGGCGGCGATAGCCCAGGTAGCTCATCGCTTTGGTATTCCTTTTGTGATCATTCGGTCCCTTTCCGATATCGCTGGTAAAGAATCGGAAATCTCATTTGATCAATTTATTGATAAAGCAGCAACCAATTCTGCCACACTGGTTATGAAAATGGTGGCCGCTTTAAGATAGAAATCAGGGGTGTAAAAATGAAGGTTTATAAGAACGTACATGAATTAATTGGGCACACACCAGTTGTCGAGATTACTCAATTTCCATTGCCTGAAGGCGTTCGCATTTTTGCGAAGCTGGAATTCATGAACCCCGGAGGCAGTGTTAAAGATAGACTTGGTCTAGAGCTTTTAAGAGATGCATTCGAATCCGGAAAACTGCAGCTAGGTGGAACGGTTATCGAGCCGACTGCCGGAAATACAGGTATTGGCGTGGCACTTGCGGCAATAAACAAAGGAGTACAGGTTATTTTTTGTGTTCCGGAAAAGTTCAGTATGGAAAAGCAGGAAATTATGAAGGCCCTTGGTGCCAAGATTGTAAATACCCCAACAGAACTGGGCATAAAAGGTGCTATTGCCAAGGCGCAGGAACTTTTAGAGGAAATTCCAGGATCCTTTTGTCCCCAGCAATTTGCTAACCCAGCGAATCCTGATACTTACTATAAAACACTTGGGCCGGAATTGTGGGAGCAACTGGACGGACAGATTGATATATTTGTCGCCGGAGCAGGCTCTGGCGGAACCTTTATGGGGACCTCGCGATATTTAAAAGAAAATAAGAAAGAAATCAAGACTGTCATTGTTGAACCGGAAGGCTCAATTTTAAATGGCGGAAAACCAGGACCACATAAAGCGGAGGGGATTGGGATGGAATTTTTGCCTCCGTTTATGGATACAGAATACATCGATGCCATTCATACTGTGATGGACGCTGATTCCTTTCAGCTTGTAAAAGAACTGGCTGCAAAAGAAGGCCTGCTGGTTGGCAGTTCTTCCGGTGCGGCTTTATATGCAGCGCTTAAAGAAGCGGAAACAGCAAAGCAAGGAACAAATATTGTAGTGATATTCCCTGATGGAAGCGAACGATATTTAAGTAAAAAAATTTTTGAGGGAGGCATTTAGTTTTGAAAAGAAAAACGAAGTTAATTCATGGCGGTATTAGCGAAGACCCGGCAACAGGTGCTGTATCGTTTCCAATCTACCAAGTAAGTACGTATAAGCAAGAAGGTGTCGGCGGCCACAAAGGCTTCGAGTACTCAAGAACCGGCAATCCAACGAGGAATGCTCTTGAAGAACTGATTAAAGATATCGAAGGAGGCAAAGCAGGATTTGCTTTTGGCTCCGGTATGGCAGCAATTACAGCCGTAATCATGCTGTTAAACAGTGGTGACCACGTCATTCTTACAGATGATGTGTACGGGGGAACATTCCGAGTTATGACTAAGGTTCTGAACCGTTTCGGAATCGATTCCACTTTTGTTGATACAAGTAATTTAGAAAATATTAAGAGTGAAATTCGTCCAAACACAAAAGCAGTATATTTAGAAACACCGACAAACCCGCTTTTAAAGGTCACGGATATTGAAGCGGCTGCCAAGCTTGCTAAAGAACATAACCTTTTAACGATTGTCGATAATACATTTTCAACACCTTACTGGCAAAATCCACTTGAGCTTGGAGCAGACATTGTCTTGCATAGTGCTACGAAATACATTGGCGGACACAGTGATGTTGTAGCCGGATTAGTTGTTGTTAATAATGATAAGCTGGCAGAAGACCTTCATTTTGTTCAAAACTCAACTGGCGGTGTATTAGGGCCTCAGGATTCATGGCTGTTAATCAGAGGGATCAAAACATTAGGCATCCGTATGGAAGAAACTGAATCCAATACAAAGGCATTAGTGGAGTTTTTACAAGGGCATTCTAAAGTGAAAAAGGTATTCTATCCGGGCATAGAAACACATCCAAATCATGACATAGCTAAAAAACAATCCAGAGGTTTTGGCGGAATGGTTTCATTTGATGTCGGAAGCGGAGAAAATGCAGATAAACTATTAAGCAAAGTAAAATATTTTACTTTAGCAGAAAGTTTAGGTGCTGTTGAAAGTTTAATTTCCGTTCCAGCAAGAATGACACATGCATCCATTCCAGCTGAACGGAGAGCGGAATTAGGTATCACCGATGGCCTAGTCCGCATCTCAGTAGGCCTCGAAGACGTAGAAGACCTAATCGAGGACCTCTCACAAGCATTAGAATAGTAATAACGTTACAATGGGTGTCAGGCACCATGTGAAATTTTCACATGGTGCCTGACACCTTTTCTAATATTTACATACTGTTTAACGCTGTTTTCTGTGGTAAAGTAGGTTAGTAGATTTTAGGAAGCAGGTGATGGTAGTGGACCAGCAATCGAAAAGTCTTTTTGAGAAGATAGCTGATTTCAAACGGTTTGCGCTGACTTTATTTGCTTTCGGAGTATTTTTCTATTTAGGTTCGATTATTCCATACGCAGGAAAAACTGTGACGGATTTAACATTTATGATCAATACAGCCATTTCATTCTTAGCAGCGTCTATTTTATTCTTTACTCAAGTGAAGAGATATCAAATAAAGCTTCTAGAGATGGAAGATGGACATGATGATTTTAGGAAAAAGTAAGTGTTCCTCAAGTGGGGGCACTTTTTTTGTGTTGGCTATGTTAAATGCCATTGTTGCTTATCAACACCTTGATTGGAGTGCAAATCAACAACCAAGTTTAAAAGAGCCTTTGCGTAAAAGGGCCATTTCCTTATTTTTAAAAAAATTTGCTCGAAACGGTTTACAAAGTATCGTTGTGTGGATATAATTACCGTAGTAAGTAAAAAATTCCAAAAGGGAGGTCGAATAAAATGATGTTAACATACACTGGCGCAAAATCAACAAAATATTTGAATAACACGCATTCGACCAGACTGGAATGGATTGCTTAGCATTTTGTGACAATACATATCCATGCCGCAGGGAGAATGACGCCTTGCGGTATTTTTGTGTCTAAAAAAACGGGCCGCAGGGAGCTGACTTCTTGCGGCCTTTTTGTGCCCTTTTTACTCGCCAATTGGATATGTCTTGCATAAATTGTAAATTGTGTTGAAGAGCTGGCAATAAATCATCAAAGGAGGTGGTTAATTATGACCCTGAATATTTTATTTTTTTCCATTACTTTTAAAAAACGTCAAGTGAATCCTCATGAAGCTGTCCACCAGGAAATGGTTGAAAAGCTTTATGAACAAAATAAAGATCGTCAAATATCCATGTACCATGAAATGTAATTGTAGGAAACACCTAAATTAATAATGAAAGGAAGTGATATGAAATGACCTTAAATATATTATTTTTCTCGATAACAATAAAGAAACGAAATGTGACTCTTGAAGAAGCAGTTCATCAGGAACAAGTTGAAAAACTGTATGAACAAAATAAAGACCGTCAAATCTCTATGCACCGTTTTATGTAAGAACTAAAAAATCCATGAAAAGAAAGGTGGTTTTAACGATGATTTTTCTAATGCAAGGAAGAGGAGCAAGCTTATGGGGTATGAAAGATACCACCTAGCTTTATGATTAACAATAGGAGGTAACGATAATGCCGCTGCATATTTTATTAATTTCGCTAATTTTTAAATCAAAGAAAAAATGATATCATAGTTCATCCATTATGCTAAAAAGCAGGTTTTGTTAATTAACAATATGTTCACATCTCATAAAGATAGGTACTGCGAAAATATGATAAATTCAAAGTAGAAAAAGCAGAACTATTTTAAGGGGTGGAGAATATGTTCATGGTTGTGATGGCCTTGGTCATTACTGGTGCGATCGGCTGCGTAATCTCAGCAGAATTAAGTGTTGAATAATAGTAAAAGCATCGGCCGCATTCATTTATGCCGATGCTTTTATTATGCAATTATTTAGTTAGCTCTAAAAATTCATCCACATCATCCATACAAATTTGGACGGCTTTTTCCCAGAAGTCCTTTTCTGTTAAGTCGACCTGTAAATGTTTCTTTGCCAGATCTTCTACTGACATCGAAGCTGTATCTCTTAATAATGCAATATACTTTTCTTCATATCCTTTTCCTTCCTCAAGTGCCTGTGCATAAATACCGAGTGAAAATAGGTAACCAAAGGTATATGGGAAGTTGTAGAACGGAACACCCGTAATAAAGAAGTGAAGTTTCGATGCCCAGAATAATGGATGATATTCTTCCAGTGCGTCGCAGTAGGCTTCTTTTTGAGCCTCAAGCATTAATTCATTTAATCTTTCCACTGCAACTGGACCTTGTTTTCTTTCTTCATAAAAACGTGTTTCAAACAGGAACCGGGCATGGATATTCATTAATAGCGCAACTGTTCTTTGAATTTTATCATCCAGCAGGACGAGTTTTTCCTCGTGATCCTTTGCGTTCTTTACCGCAGCATCGGCTACAATCATCTCTGCAAAGGTAGAAGCTGTTTCGGCAACGTTCATGGCATAGTTGCGGTTAAGATGCTGAACACCCTTCATAGCAAATGTATGGAAGCCGTGTCCCAGTTCGTGTGCGAGTGTAGAAACATTAGAAGGCGTTCCTGAATACGTCATGAAGATCCTTGATTGATCACTTTCAGGGAAGAAGGTACAGAATCCTCCAGGTGCCTTTCCAGGCCGATCTTCTGCTTCAATCCACTGCTCCTCGAACGCCTTTTTCGCAAATGCAGCCATTTTCTCGCCAAAAAGTGCGAAATTCTGTTCAATAAATTCAGCTCCTTCTTGATAAGAAAGTTTTGAGGCAGTTTTCCCAAATGGAGCATCTAAATCAAACCAGCTTAATTTTTTAAGACCTAAAAGCTTTGCCTTTCTTTCTAAGTAGGTTACAAGCTTTTGTTTATTTTCAGAAATGACCGCCCACATCGCCTCAAGGGTTTCCTTTTCCATTCGGTTAATGCTAAGCGGTTCTTTTAAGACTTCTTCCCATCCTCTTTTTTGATAAACATTTAAACGAAAACCGGAGAGGTGATTGAGGGTTTTCGCTAAAAAGTCAGACTGGTCTCCCCATGCTTTTTCCCAATTTTTAAAAACAGATGCTCGAAGGCCGCGGTCCGGACTTGCAAATTTGTTAAACGCTTGGCCGACAGACAAAAGCTTCTCATCGCCATTCTCTTGAACCGGAATTTTTATTTTTCCAACAATTAAATCGTACAATTGTCCCCAGCTGTGATATCCGTCAACACCCAGAGCGCTGATTAGCGCTTCCTCTTCCTTAGAAAGTTTATCTTTGGCCCGTTCACGTCTTTCCGTTAATACAAAGGAAAGTTCGTTTAATATCGCATCTGAAAGCAGCTGAGACCAAACCTCATCCTTTATGGATGTAAGCAGACCATCGAATGCACTTAGCGCTGTTTGAAAGGCAGCGCTTAAGCTAGTTACTTTTGATTCGAGGTTAAAGGCCTTTTTGTCTTCGGTATTTTGTGCTTGAAGGCATCCGACAAATGCTCCCGCCTGTCGGAGTTTTTTAGCAGCATGCTCAAAGTCCTCCAACAGTTCCTGCAAATATTTTTGATCTTCCATAGTATTAAGTGGTGTCCAGTTATCCACTTTAGATTGGAAAATTTGAATTAATTCTGCGGTTTGGTTTAAGTGGTCTGCGAATTCAGGAGATGCACTACCTCCTTTAAAAAATACTTCAAGATTCCAAACATCTAAATATGTAGAAGCTGTCATCAAATGTACCCCCTTTGAATATGTACTTCCTCATTATAATATATGTTTTTCAAACGATTATATATTTTGGTTCTCGAAACAAAAACGGCTTATACAAAATTGCATAAGCCAAAGATTCTTAACAAAACCGAGAATAATACCACAAGCCGCCGAAAATTAAAACGAGAATCAAGATGACGATAAACAGCGCATACCATCCTCCACCGCCGCTAGGATATTGCACAGGATATGGTACGGGGTAAAAGCCGGGCGGGTATGGATAACCATATGGCATATAATTCCCCCCTTTATCCTTTTACAATAGGGTATGTGCCCTAGCCCGTGCTTGTATAGGCAGGCGTGTATGTCCGCTTTTGTCCAAACGAAATTCACATCTGTTTTTACCCAATTGTAGTATAATTTATTTTAGATTTAATTGGGGAGAGGGACAGCACTTGAAAAAAATTCTACTGATAGATGATGAAGAAAGAATGTTAGATTTACTTTCCCTCTATTTAAAACCAAAGGGATATATGTGTATAAAAATGACATCTGCTATAAAGGCGATTCATTATTTGGAGGAGGAAAATGCAGATCTCATCTTATTGGATGTGATGATGCCCGAAATGGATGGCTGGGAGGCATGCCTAGAGATACGAAAAAATTGGGACATCCCCATTATCATGTTAACCGCTCGAAGTGAAAAAATCGATGTGGTTAAGGGCTTAAAAATGGGTGCGGATGATTATATTTCTAAACCATTTGATGAAGATGAGCTAATCGCTAGAATTGAAGCCATTTTAAGAAGAAAGAATGGAATAAAAGGGGGAGTAGCCTTTAATGGTCTTTTCTTAAATGAAGACTCCTTTGAAGTTTCTTATCATGATAATAATGTCCCCGTTACCCCTAAAGAATTTTCGATCTTGGGACTTTTCTTGCAGAATCGAAATAAAGTATTTACCCGGGAACACTTGTTAACTACCATTTGGGGATATGCTGCACCTACAGAAGACCGAACGGTTGATTCTCATGTGCGGAATCTAAGAGAAAAATTAAGAAAAACAGGTTTTCCCGTTGATGAATATTTGACAACTGTCTGGGGACTGGGGTATAAGTGGATGGATAGGGATTAGAATCAGGAGGAAAAAAGTGAAGATTCAAAAGAAAGTATTACAAGTTATTTTAACTGGTATTTTATTGATTGTTGCCGGCTGCAGCGGAAACGAGCAAAAAAATGCAGTACCAAAGAATGAGTCGGTAAATAAAACGAAATTTGAAATTGTAGAAGCGAAATCATTTAAATTAGAAAATATACGAGGAATTGGCTTTCCAGGAAATGATAATAGTCTTTATGTTGCTTCAAATGATGGTTTAAAAATATTGAAAGATTCAGCATGGTACAAAACAACCACAAATAACCATGAATATATTGGCTTTCAGGCAATTGAAAAAGGCTTTGTATCAAGTGGGATTCCGCAAAAGGGGACTGGCCTTAAAGACCCGCTTGGTTTGGTACAAAGTAATGACAAAGGAAAATCCCTCAAAAAATTAGCCTTCTATGGTGATACGGATTTTTATTTTATGGCGGCTAGTTTTTCTGGAGATGCCATCTATGTAATTAGTGAACAGCCGCAGGATAAATTAAGCCAAGGCGTCAATTATACGAAAGACAACGGACGAACTTGGAAAAAAAGTGCTTTCCAAAATTTTGGCGCGGATTCACTGGGAATGATGGCAGTTCACCCAACAAATGGGGATATCATGGCGATGTCAACTAGATCAGGAATTTATTATTCTACTGACAATGGAAATACGATGAAACGAATAACGGATCCTTTTATGGTTACGGCCCTTACATTTAACGGTGATTCAATTTTATTTTCCAGTGTTGAAAACAATTCAATTTTCTTGAAAACTTGGAACGCTGCTACTGGCAGCATAACAAATATCACGATTCCATTTCTTGATTATGACAATCCAATTACTTATTTAGCGGTGAATCAAAAAAATCAAAACCAAATCGCTTTCACCACGTATAGAAATGATTTATACCAATCTATAGACGGTGGAAAAACGTGGAACATGTTATTAAAAGACGGTAAAAAAGAGCTGGAGTAATCCAGCTCTTTTTCAACTTTGTCTTTAGCTTTTCTTCTTTCTTTCCTTCTCGGCCCGGTAGAATTCATGAAACATTTTCATTAATGCCCGCTTTTCGATTCTAGAGACATAGCTTCGGGAAATTCCAAGTTCTTTGGCTATCTCACGCTGTGTTTTTTCCTTTTGCAAATCAAGGCCAAAGCGTCCGATAATCACTTCCTTTTCGCGATCATCAAGCACTTCAATATATTTCTTTATTTTTTCTAGCTCCATATTTAACTGGATAGTATCAATGACATCTTCTGATTCTGATTTCAATACATCAATTAAGGAAATTTCATTCCCCTCTTTGTCTTGGCCAATTGGATCATGCAGGGAAACGTCCTTTTTCGTTTTCTTCAATGCCCGCAAATGCATAAGAATTTCATTTTCAATACATCGTGCAGCGTAGGTGGCAAGTTTTGTTCCTTTCCCCTCTGAGTAGCTTTCAATCGCTTTTATTAATCCGATTGTTCCGATGGAGATTAAATCTTCCGAATCTTCACCGGTATTTTCGAACTTTTTGACAATGTGGGCAACTAAGCGTAAGTTATGTTCAATTAGCATATTGCGTGCATGCGAATCCCCTTCTGCCATTAATCGTAGATATTTCCTTTCTTCTGCAGCAGATAGGGGTTGAGGAAAGGCATTATTTTTCACATAAGATACAAGAAACAAAATCTCTTTCACCAAGTAGCCAAGAGCTGTCAAGATTCCAGACATCTACTTCCACCCCCGTATCTTTTTTTGGGCTTCTGCCTATTATTAATTCCTATGAAGAAAACGGGAAATTGTGTCTGTCCAGAAAATTTTATTGTTTAAAAAGGCCATTTTCGCATAAATTGTTGTTTTACGTACAAGTTTATCAACCCGTATAATTAGAAGCTTCGTGGCATCTTTTCGTAAGAACAATTGCGAAAATTGCCTAGAAACTAAGTAAATGTACCTTATTAAGTTCTAAAAGCAACAAAGTTAACGAAAAGAGCCTTAAAAAAAATAACCTGCTTGGCTATTGCCCAAGCAAGTCATTTTTGCATTTCTGAATTATTAAACTTTTTTAAGCTTAAAAGAGCTGACCATTAGGAAGGATAGAATAATAATAATAAATAAAAACGTTTGGGATGGTACGTAGTTAATGGCCAAAAAGCTTAAGGTTGCTAAGCATCCTGCTGCAGTGATTGGTAAACCAGTGAAATATCCATTGCTTTCGGTAATGTTAAAACGTGCAAGTCTAAATGCGCCGCATCCAATATAAAATACAGTGAAAAATGTGCCCGGTCCGCCGAATTCATGCAAAACTCCCTGGTATAGCAATAGTGCAGGAGCCACTCCAAATGATATAATATCACTCATGGAATCCAATTGTTTACCGAGCTCTGATTCGATATTAAACTTTCTTGCAATCAAGCCGTCAAAACGATCTGCCAAGGCTGCAATAAAAATAAGCAATAAACTTAACCGCAGGTTATTGGCATGAAGTGCGAAAATAATAGCAAATCCACCCAATGATAAATTTGTTAACGTAATAACATTGGCTGTTTGGGATTTAAGCTTTTTGATGGTTTGATCCAAAACGTCCAATAAAAACATTTCTCCTCATCACTCCTTTTTTAAAAAGCCAGAAGGGAATTCCATTTCTTGAGATTATTCTATATTATTTAATTCTAAGCGTTTTATGCTTTTTCGTAAAGAGTATTTTTACACTATTTGGGGGTCATTTAATGTTGCAACCTATGTATCGTCTTTTGATTGAATTAACGAATGGAAGGTGGACATCCCGCATATTAAAGAGCTTTGCACGTTCACGTGTAAGTCGGTTTATCGTACCATCCTTCGCTAGAATCTATCAATTGAATCAAGAAGAAATGGATAAAGGACTGTCAGAATATCCAACCCTTCATGATCTTTTTATTAGAACCTTGAAAAGTGAAGCGAGGATAATTAATAAAGATCATGATTCCGTAGCAAGCCCGGTGGATGCTGTCATTGAAGATGTTGGTTCCATCAATGAAAAAAGTGACATTATCGTAAAAGGGAAGACCTACTCCATTGATGAGATGCTTGGGGACCGTGAACTGCTTTCAAAATACTTAAATGGTACATATATGATTCTTTATTTAAGCCCAAGCCATTATCACCGGATCCATAGCCCAGTTAATGGAACGGTAACAAAACAATGGACACTCGGTGCAAAATCCTATCCTGTAAATAAATTGGGGTTAAAATACGGAGTCCGAACGCTTGCAAAGAACTACCGCGTCATTACGGAAGTTAAAACAGAATTTGGTCATGTGGCGATTGTAAAGGTTGGAGCGATGTTTGTTAATTCCATCGAGACCACACATAAGGGGTCTGAGTTAGAAAAGGGTGCTGAAATGGCGTATTTCACATTTGGATCTACGGTTGTTTTGTTGTTTGAAAAGGATATATTCCAGGTTGACGCTAATCTTCATACTCCTAAGGAAATTAAGGTTGGGGAAAAAATAGGATTTCTAAAGTAAATTCGTTCTTAAGATGACGGCACGATTAATGTGCCGTTGTTTTAAATAAAAAAAAAGCCCTCATAGGGCAGTGTTTGAATATTATGATGTCATTTTGATTTTATTATATAAGGAACGTCGGTGAATTTCGGATTCAATAAGATTAATAAATTCTTGACTTAATTTTAGTTCTCTTGCTTTAAAATAGGATTCGATTAATAATTCATCTGACAGTTTCCGCACGTCAGAATCCACCTCCGATTTGATAATTAAGGTTCTATTTGCCGATTAGCAAACATAAAATAGTACGTTCAATTGGTGTACCCTAAATCTACCAAATTTATTCCTGTAGAACAATCGTTCTAATTATCCACATAATCCAGTGGATAACTTGTGATTAATTTGTTTATAAAGGGAGGAAAATGGACTGACTCAATGGGTATAATGTTAATAACGTTATCCACAGAGTCTGAGATTGCTGAAATTTGTCGAAAAATATTTTTTTATTTTTAATCATTTCACCATATTTTTGAATCTCATGTATTGGCGTGTTTTGATGAACAATAAGAGCATGACATTTATTCTTTGAATCAAAGGTTAAAATTGGTTATGATGAGAAGTGCCATAAAGTCTATTTAAAAATCAATGAGGTGTAAGCTTAGTGTTAAAACAATTTTTACCCGATGAACATGTGAAAAGCATTCTTGATATATCTCCGCAACAATTAAAAGGACGCGGAGTTAAAGGGATTATCACGGATTTGGATAATACATTAGTGGAATGGGACCGCCCCAATGCGACTCCGGCCTTAATCAGATGGTTTGATGAAATTAAAAAACAAAATATCCTTGTCACAATTGTTTCTAATAATAATGAAGAAAGAGTGAAGGCTTTTTCCGATCCGCTCAATATCCCGTTTATTTTTCGGGCTAAAAAGCCAATGGGACCTGCTTTTCACAAAGCCCTGCAACAAATGGGGCTAAAAAAAGAAGAGACAGTGGTTATTGGCGATCAATTATTAACGGATGTACTGGGAGGAAACCGAAGCGGGTTCCATACGATACTAGTTGTTCCTGTAGCGCAGACAGACGGATTTTTTACAAAATTTAACCGCTTTGCAGAACGAAGAATTTTGAATTGGTTCCGCAAAAAAGGCATGCTTCAGTGGGAGGAATAGGCTGTGATTGACCAACAATATGTATGTATGGGATGCGGTGTAAAGGTTCAAACAGAAGATCCTGGGAAAATAGGATTTGCTCCTGCTTCCGCCTTAGAAAAGGAAACCATTATATGTCAGCGATGTTTTCGTTTAAAGCATTATAATGAAGTTCAAGATGTGGATTTAACAGACGATGACTTTTTAAAGATCTTAAATGAAATTGGTAAATCTGATGCTTTAATCGTCATGATTGTCGACATATTTGATTTTAATGGCAGCTGGCTGCCTGGATTGCACCGGTTTGTAGGAAGCAACAAAGTTCTGCTTGTAGGAAATAAGGTTGATTTATTACCTAAATCGGTTAAACATAATAAATTAATTCACTGGATGAAACAAGAAGCCCGCGAACTCGGCCTGAGGGCGGAGGAGGTTTTCCTTGTTAGTGCTGCAAAAGGCTTGAATATTAAAGAAACGGCAGCAGCAATCGATGATATACGTAATGGTAAGGACGTTTATATTGTTGGTTGTACAAATGTTGGTAAGTCCACGTTTATTAATAGAATTATTAAAGAGGTAACAGGGGAGGCGGATGTTATCACCACTTCTCACTTTCCTGGAACTACTTTAGATATTATTGAAATTCCTTTAGATGATGAGAAAGCATTAATTGATACACCAGGAATCATCAATCATCATCAAATGGCTCATTTTGTTGATAAGAAAGATTTAAAAGTTATTACTCCGAAAAAGGAAATAAAGCCAAAGGTATTTCAATTAAATGAGGGCCAAACCTTGTTTTTTGGCGGACTTGCCCGTTTTGATTATGTAAGCGGAGGCAGAAGATCTTTTGTTTGTTATCTTTCCAATGACATTAACATTCACAGAACCAAAACGGAAAATGCCACTGAGCTGTATGAAAAGCATGTCGGAGAAATGCTGACCCCTCCACGAAAAGAGCAACTAGGTTCGTTCCCT
This sequence comes from Paenibacillus sp. BSR1-1, assembly GCF_030403775.1. Taxonomy (GTDB): domain Bacteria; phylum Bacillota; class Bacilli; order Bacillales; family Cytobacillaceae; genus Neobacillus. The sequence continues at coordinate 78,337 of NZ_JAQMWQ010000017.1, read as the reverse complement.
GAACTCGTTAAACAGGAATTTATCATTAAAGAAGCCAAGACAGACATTGTTTTTTCGGGGCTTGGCTGGATAACGGTGAATGAGCCAGGGGCAAAGGTTGTTGCTTACGTACCTAAGGGAGTTCAAACGCTAATCCGAAAATCATTAATTTAAAGATAGAATGTGGGATGAGGAGATACAAATGAAAAAATTATTTGCAGTACTAGGGGATCCAATTGGACATTCCATGTCTCCCATTATGCATAATGATTTATTTTCGTATTATCAAATTGATGCTCATTATCTGCCTTTCCATGTCAAGAATGAAGACTTGGAGGATGCTGTTAAAGGATTGAAAGCACTTGGGGTGGGCGGATTTAATATAACGGTCCCGCATAAGAGCGCTATTATTCCCTTCCTCGATGAAGTAGAGGAATTGGCTTTAAATATTGGAGCAGTTAATACGGTTGTCAATGATGGGGGCAAATTAATCGGATACAATACAGATGGACCTGGATTCTTAAGGGGATTAAAGCTGTACATGCCTTCTATAGAGGGAAAGAAAGTCTTACTTATTGGAGCAGGCGGCGCTGCAAGAGGAATTTATTTCACTTTAGCTAAGGAAAAAGTGCTGGCAATAGACATTGCAAATCGTACGGTGGAAAAGGCCTCTGATCTCATTGAAGCTTGCCCATACAGCATTTCATCCAGCGCCTTTACATTGGATGAGGCAAGCAAAAACTTAGAGGAATATGATTTAATCATCCAAACCACGACGATAGGCATGTCACCAAAAATTGCGGAATTGCCAGTAAACGTGACAAATTTAAATAAACAAGCATTAATATGTGATATAATATACAACCCGCTTGAGACCCTATTTTTGCAGAAAGCAAAAGAAAAAGGAGCAAGCATCCAAAACGGCATCGATATGTTTATTTTTCAGGGGGCCCTTGCTTTTGAAAAATGGACTGGGATTTTTCCTGATGCTGAAAGAATGCGGGAAAATGTGTTAAACCAACTAGGAGGAAAAACATGTTAACAGGTAAACAAAAAAGATTCTTACGTTCAAAGGCACACCACCTTGACCCTATTTTTCAAGTAGGAAAAGGCGGAGTGAATGAAAATATGATTAAACAGGTTGCGGATGCTCTTGAAGCGAGAGAGCTATTTAAAGTGAGCGTTTTGCAAAACTGTGAAGAAGACAAAAACGTAGTTGCCGAGCAGCTGGCTGAGGGTGCAGGTGCGGAAATCGTGCAAATTATCGGAAATACAATTGTCCTTTACAAGGAATCAGTGGAAAAGAAGCAAATTACTCTTCCATAAAATGAAGGCGGTGGAGCATGAAGAAAGTTGGGATTTTAGGCGGTACTTTTGATCCGCCGCATTTCGGACATCTTTTGATTGCAAATGAGGTTCTTTTCGCTCTTCAGCTTGATGAGATTTGGTTTATGCCAAATCAGGAGCCTCCACACAAGAAAAAGTCTGATGCTGTAAAAAATGAGGATCGGCTTCATATGCTGCAGTTAGCTTTAGGAGATAATCCTGCTTTTCAAATTCAGTCCATTGAACTTGAGAGGGAGGGTCCATCTTATACAGTTGAGACAATGAAGTTAATCAATGACGAATTTACTGACCATCAATTCTTCTTTATTATTGGTGCAGATATGATTGAGTATTTACCAAAATGGCATAACATTGACGAGCTCGTAAAGCTCGTTCAATTTGTTGGCGTGGAACGGCCTCATTATAGCCATCAAACCAATTACCCTGTCCTATATGTAGACGTACCCGCGTTGGATATCTCTTCAAGCACGATCAGAGAGAGAATAAAAAACAGGAAGACGGTTCGTTATTTACTGCCAGATTCCGTTATTTCTTATATTGAGGAGAAACATTTATATGGAACGTGAAAGGGCCTTACAGTTAGTAAAGAAACAATTAACCGAACATCGATACCAGCATACCTTAGGGGTGATGGAAACTGCTATTATCTTAGCTAATCGATATGGTGCAGATGAAAAAAAAGCTGAACTTGCGGCGATTTTTCATGATTATGCAAAATTTCGTCCAAAGGAAGAAATGAAAGATATTATTGCTGCAAAGGGTTTTCCGCAGGATTTGCTCGAATATAATGCTGAACTTTGGCATGCACCTGTTGGTACATATTTAGTTGAGAAGGAAGCAGGCATATCGGACCGTGATGTCTTGGAGGCGATTCGTTACCATACATCCGGCAGGCCGGGAATGACACTTCTTGAGAAAATTATTTATTTGGCCGATTATATTGAACCGGGAAGACACTTTCCAGGGGTCGATGAAGTAAGGGAAATGGCACAGGAAAGCTTAGATAAAGCATTAATTAAAGCGGTTCAAAACACAATTGTATTTTTAATGAAAAAGAATCAAATGGTATACCCGGATACTTTTCATACGTATAACGACTTAATAAAAAATTTGGAGGATTGATTAATGGATAATCAAGAGTTACTTAAGATTACCGTAAAGGCCGCAGATGATAAGCGCGCTGAGGATATAATGGCTTTAAACATGAAGGGAATTTCCCTAATTGCGGACTACTTTATTATCTGCCATGGAAATTCGGATAAACAAGTCCAGGCAATTGCCAGAGAAATGAAAGAAAAAGCGCAGGAAAATGGATATGATGTTAAAAGGATAGAAGGTTTAGATGAAGCTAGATGGGTATTGATTGATTTAGGGGATGTTGTGGCCCATGTATTCCATCGTGATGAACGAAGCTATTATAATCTAGAACGGTTATGGGGCGATGCTCCGTTAGAAGATATCCGCAGTGAGCTTAATTCATGAGCTATGAACAGTTCGCTTATCTTTACGATGAACTGATGCAGGATGCACCGTATGATGAGTGGGTCCAGTTTGTCAAAGATAAACTTGTAAAATATGGTATTAGCGAAGGGTCAATAAGATTACTTGATTTAGCTTGCGGAACGGGAGAGCTTTCGGTCCGATTTGCAGAGGAGGGCTATCAAGTGATTGGTGTTGATTTGTCTGCTGATATGCTGGCTGTCGCTCATACAAAAGGAGAGAAAGCCGGAATAAAGATTCCTTTCTTTCAACAAAACATGGCTGACTTAGAGGGACACGGAGAATTTGATGTGGTCGGTATTTTTTGTGACTCATTGAACTATCTTGAATCAGAGGATGATATAAAGAATACCTTTTTAAATGTATACAAGCATTTAAGTCAAACTGGAATTTTTATTTTTGATGTGCACTCGATCTACAAAATGACCGAGGTTTTCATCAATCAGACTTTTGCTCATAGTGATGACCATGTGTCATATATCTGGAATAGTTTCCCTGGTGAAAAACCTAACAGTGTAGAACATGAGCTAAGCTTTTTTGTATTAGATGAAAAATCGGGAAAATATGACCGTTATGATGAGCTTCATTTACAACGGACCTATTCTGTTCAACAATACTCGAATTGGTTGAGTGATGCCGGCTTCGATATATTAGAAATAAGTAGTGATTTTGAAAATTTTGCTCCAAATGATCAATCCGAAAGAATCTTTTTTACCGCTAGGAAAAAATAATCTAAGCCATCTTTTAAAAAAAGATGGCTTTTTTATAAAAATATAGAGGATTTTGTCTTAATTTGGCGAATTAATTATTAAAGAATTGTCCCTCTACCTTTGAAAGCTCCTCTTTGAACTTCGCGTGTGTGGCTTGAAATAGGTGTTCAAACATATCGCCTACCTCATTCTCCAATACTTTGATTCCTTCACCTGTTATCCCGCCCTTTACACAAACTTTTTCCTGAAGTGACGGTAAGGTATAGTGACCTTGTTTTAACAATTCACCGAGCCCCACGACCATCTCACTGGCAAATATTGTCGCTGTTTCTTCATCAATTTCCGTTTCTTTCACCGCTGCTTTTATAAAACCCTGAAGTAAATAGCTGAAGAATGCAGGTCCACAGCTAACAATATCAGAGGCAACTCTCGTGATATTTTCATCTATTGAAACTGGCACAGATATCTTCGTAATTAATTTTTCAACTTCTACTTTCCAATAATCGCTGCAATTTTCTCCAAAGGTTGTTAATGAAACCCCAGCCAATGCCCGATTTGTGATACTAGGAATTACCCGGACGACGGAACATGAAACTTTTTTTTCAATTTGGCTTGTACTGACTGGACTTGTTATGGAAACGAGGCATTTTTCCTTTCCTAAATAGGAATTTATCTCATCAAGTATTTTAAAAATCTGTAATGGTTTCACGCAAATAAATATTAAATCGGACTCTGCCGCAACTTCCACTGCATTCGCCGCAATTTTTATATGTTTATATTTTTCTTTAAGCAGCATCGCTTTTGACTTTGTTCTATTTGTAATCATTACTGAAGAAGGGGAGATTGCTTTTCCATCAATCAAAGCTTCGACTAAAATCGTCCCCATATTTCCGGTACCGATGATGCCTATATTCATTGATACGACCCTCCTTCACATGAAAGATTCTCTTATAACAATATGAAAACCAAAAGTGAAATATACCTTTAGAAAGGATGAATCCAATTGAAAGACTGGTTAAATGAACACAAGTTATATGTTATCCTTGCTGCAATTATTGCTTCAGGCGGACTTTATTATTTCTTTAATATGGGTAATGATGCCCCGTCCACATCCAGCAAAACCGTGAGTTTGGAAAACACCTCCCCTCAAACAAACGAACAAGAAAGGGACAAAAATCAGCAGGAAAAACAATCGAAAGTGCCTGATAAAATTATGGTGGATGTTAAGGGACAAATTAAGCAGCCTGGGGTTTATCAAGCCAACACAGGTGAAAGGGTGATTGATGTTATCAGCCGGGCTGGCGGATTAACAGACCAAGCTGACCAAGGACAGGTTAATTTTGCTGAGCATATCCAGGACGAAATGGTTATCTATATTCCAGCGAAGGGGGAGGCTGGCGCTGCACCAGTATCTTCGGGAGGTACAGCCTTATCCGGCAGTGCGGTTCAAAATGAGGGGAAAATTAATCTTAATAAAGCCGATGAAAATGAATTGCAAAACCTTCCAGGAATCGGACCTTCAAAGGCAGCCGCCATCATTGAATACCGGAACACGAGCGGCCCATTTAAAGCGGTAGAAGATTTAAAGAATATAAGCGGGATTGGCGATAAAACCTTCGAAAAGTTAAAGGATTTGGTCGATGTTCATTAAATACGCCAATTGACCAAATTGTACAAGCCGTTTAAACTTTAAATAAGGCTCTTTTCGTACAATTTGTTGCTATTAGCACTTATAAAGAGTCATTTATAAAGTTTCTAGGCAATTTTCGCAAAATGTCCTTACGAAAAGATGCCACGAAGAATCTTGTTAACGGGTTGGTAGAACTTATACGAAAAACAACAATCTTTGCGAAAATAGCTTTTAATAAAAAGATTTTTTCAAGGGAGTGGGAGAAAATGAAACGGATTTCCTGGGATCAATATTTTATGGCACAAAGTCATTTGCTCGCACTAAGAAGCACATGTACCCGTCTTACAGTGGGAGCGACAATCGTAAGAGATAAACGAATCATTGCCGGAGGCTACAACGGATCGATTGCTGGCGGTGACCATTGTATTGATAAAGGATGCTATGTTATCGATAATCATTGCGTTAGAACCATACACGCGGAAATGAACGCACTCTTGCAGTGTGCCAAGTTTGGTGTCCCAACAGCAGATGCTGAGATATATGTCACCCATTTTCCGTGTTTACAGTGCTGTAAGGCCATTATCCAAGCGGGCATTAAAACGGTCTATTATGCTGAGGATTATAAGAATCACCCTCATGCCATCGAATTATTTGACCAAGCAAATGTAGAAGTAGAAAAAGTAGAACTAACTGAACCATTTATCGATTTTCGAAAGGTAAATCAATAATCCTCAGCTATCGCCGGTTTAAACGCCGGCGAATCTCTTCCCTCATAAATTACTTCAAAATTGGAGAAAAATCATGTACGGAAAATATGTGTACTTTGCAATTGCTGCCTTTTTAGCAGAGTTAAGCGTGCTAAGTGAATTTCTTCCTTTTTTCCTTTTAACCGTAACCTATCTTTATGTTTTGTATAAATACAAGAGATTTAACAATCAACATCTATTGCTTTTGATGGCTATTGTTCTTATAGTTTTTTTCGCCGGACATTCTGCTGTTATTAATAACAAAACAAAGATTCCAGAAACAGAAACAGCATTTTTTCTAAAATATACTCAAGATCCCAAAATTGATGGCGATTTGTTGCAGGTTCAGGCTTTTGAGCAACGGTATAAAGAGAAAATATTAATCCGCTATTACATCCAATCCGAACAAGAAAAAAAACTGTTACATAGTAAAAGTTTTTATGGTTTTATATGCAAGGCTTCTGGCACTTTGGAAAAACCGAAAATGGCCAAAAATCCTAATGGCTTTAATTACCGCAATTATTTATCCGCTAAAGAAATCTTTTGGATTGTTAAAGTCCAAGGAAGTCCCCTTCAGAATTGTGCTCCAGTTCATCAGTCCGCAACAGTCATAATTAAACAGCTTCGTTTTATGGGTGAACGCTACCTTGAAAAACATTTTCCGCTTGAAATCGCATCACTGTCTTCAGCGTTAATTTTTGGTGATAGAAGTATGCTTGACAGTCAACTCCTTGGGGATTATCAACAAACGGGAATTGTCCATTTATTAGCTATTTCAGGACTGCATGTCTCTTTACTTATTGGAATGGTTTTTTTTATGGGCATTCGAATAGGTTTAACCCGGCCGTTCATGTTGAATTTCTTGCTTATTGTGATTCCGATTTATGTAATCTTAACTGGAGCATCTCCGTCGGTTATAAGGGCAGCACTTATGATCTTGCTCATTTTAATCACGGATAAGTGGAAAGGAAGTCTCAAGCTTCTGCCGATTGATGCTATTAGTTTAGCATTTATGTTATATATTTTTTTTAGTCCGCTGGTTCTTTTTGATATCGGTTTTCAGCTTTCCTTTGCCGTAAGCTTTGTCATTATTTTGTCATCTAGTTCAATCCTTAAAGGATATCTCACAAATGGGGCAAAGATGCTGGTTACGTCAATCATTTCCCAATTGGCGGCACTTCCCTTTATACTGTATCATTACTTCGGTATGTCCATGATTGGGATATTCGCCAATATGTTATACATTCCGCTTTTCTCTTTTGTTTACCTGCCGGGTTTATATTTATTGTTTTTCATTCAACTCATTTTTCACCATACCCCGCCATTTTTAATCTCACTATTTTTATTGATAATAAATTTTTTCAATCATCTTATTGGTATTATGGCTGGTTTTTCCATTATTTCATTTGTTCCAGGAAGGCCAAACCTATTTCTCCTAATAATTTATATTCTCATTCTTTTCAGGATTTTTTGTATTTGGGAATCCAGGCCCACTTTCAAAAGAAATGTGCAGCTAATTTCTATTACGATCGTGTTATTTATTTTTCAGCCCTTTTGGAACTTTCTTAATCCCTTTGGCGAAGTAACTATGATTGATGTCGGACAAGGTGACAGCATTTTGCTTCATTTCCCACACAATAGCGGCACCTACCTTATTGATACCGGCGGGACGATGCAATTTACGGAGGAAAGCTGGAAAGAGAAGGGAAAACCATATGAAGTAGGACGAGATGTAGTTGTTCCGTTCTTAAAGGGAAAAGGCATTACTAAAATCGATAAACTTATTCTTACCCATGGTGATATGGATCATATTGGGGGGGCATTTTCCATTTTAAAAGAGATAAAAGTAAAACAAATTCTTATGCCATCTGTTCGCGATCCTTCGAATACTGAAGGTGCCATTGTTAGTTTGGCAAAACAGAAAGGAATACCTGTAATTAAAGTCTCAAAGGGAAGTCATTGGAACAGTGGGGAAAATGAATTTTATATCGTTTCACCAGAAAAAAATTTTAAAGGTGAACGGAATCGTGGTTCGATTTCAATGATTGCTCAAATAGGGGGTGTTAGCTGGTTTTTTGGAGGGGATTTAGACCAGGAAGGAGAGAAAGCAATTATCAAAAACTATCCTCATTTAAAAATAGATGTACTAAAGGCGGGACACCACGGAAGCAGAACATCTAGCGCTGAAGCTTTCATTCATCAAATAAAGCCGAGTATTGCGTTAATTTCTGCTGGTGAGCATAATCGATTTGGTCATCCCCATCAGGAAGTGCTCGAGCGATTAAGGGCCGCTAATATTACGATATACCGGACTGATATACAAGGGGCGATTACCTATCGTTTTTACCAGAGAAAAGGAACCTTTTCAACCTATATGCCATAGGATATAGCAATTAACCCAGAACTAAAAAAGACTGCATTTACTGCAGCCCTTTTTAGTTATTCATATGTAGCTATTTATTAAGATCCGATTAGTTTAATGACTGTTGCAACAATAAACATGATAGCAAAAAAGCCAAAAGAAACCCCAAAGCCAACTCCAGAATCAATTGCATCGTTACGTTTACTTATAATGTTTTTTTCAAATTCGTTCACAATTTACCCCTCCTATTTCAAGATATAGTATAAGCCATTCGCTTGAAAAAATCCAGCCTGCCTCAAATTGCTTTCAATAACTGACAAGTGTTGTCAAAATAGTTTGATTAGCCGCGGGCTACACTATGACTACAAAGAAATTCCGCAAGCATTAAGAAGTTCCTAGGGCCTTGATGCTGCGTTCATTATAGATCGGGAATTGGCACTTTTTAGAAAGCGCTAATTCCCTTTAAGTACTTGTCAAATCGTCCAAGCTTCTTTACGATTATATGTGAGTGAATTGAAGGGGAGCGCTTGGCAAATGGTATTAGATGTTTGGAAAAAAATAAAGCAAAGGGAATTTGCCCCTATTTATTTATTATATGGAACAGAGGCATTTTTAATCAATGAAACAAAACAACTCCTTTTAAACACTGTTTTAGGGGAAGAGGAGAAGGAATTTAATTTCGCTGCTTATGATTTAGAGGAAACACCTATCGAATTAGCCTTAGAAGATGCAGAAACCTTCCCTTTTCTTGGTGATAGAAAGGTTATTTTTTTACATAATCCTGCTTTTTTAACGGCCGAAAAAACAAAAGAAAAAGTGGACCATAATTTAACACGATTTGAGACATATCTAAGGGAGCCAGCACCATATACGATCATGGTTATTTCTGCTCCGTATGAGAAATTGGATGAACGAAAGAAAATCACAAAAGAACTGAAAAGGAACTCTGAAATAGTAGAAGCGAAGAAATTAAATGAGTTTGAACTAAAAAACTGGGTGAAAACAAGGGCGAAATCCAGTGAAATTGAATTCGAGCAAGAAGCGATTGATCAATTGCTGGCACTTAGCGGCACCAATATGTTTATGCTTTCAAGTGAAATAGAAAAACTGGCTTTATATGCTGCAGAGAAAAAAAGAATTGATGTAACGATTGTTGAGCAATTAGTGGCAAGGTCACTTGAGCAAAATATTTTTACCTTAGTTGAAAAGGTTGTTCAGCGGAAACTTGATGAAGCATTAAGAATTTATTTTGATTTGTTAAAACAAAATGAGGAACCGATTAAAATACTGGCACTTCTGGCTGGCCAATTTAGATTGATTTATCAGGTAAAAGAGCTCTCAAGAAGAGGATACGGTCAACAGCAAATTGCGGGATATTTGAAAACTCACCCGTTCCGTGTAAAGCTTGCTCTCGGACAGGCAGCCAGTTTTACTGATGAGGACTTATCCCATTTGATGGGCCTCCTTGCCGAAGCAGACTATCAGATGAAAACGGGTGGAATGAATAAATCCTTATTAATCGAAATGCTATTGTTTCGCTTAAAGAAATAAAAAAAACGATTCCTTTAAATAAGGAATCGTTTTTTTTATTATAGAGAGTTAGCTTTTTTCATTAGACGAGATTTTTTACGAGCAGCAGCATTCTTATGGATAAGACCTTTTGCAGCAGCCTTGTCTAATTTACTAGCAGCAGTTACTAATGTTTCTTTTGCAGCAGCTGCATCGTTAGTTGAAATAGCAGCTTCTGCTTTCTTAACAGCAGTACGCATTGCAGATTTAGCAGTTGTATTTTGAGCATTACGAGCTTCGCTTGTTTTTACACGCTTAATAGCAGATTTAATGTTAGGCATTACTTTCACCTCCTACAAAGAATCGAGACTATATGAACTCGACTTAACATTCATTATTAATAATTCGCAACAAGAGATATTTTATCAAATGGGACCCTATATTGCAATATAGAAATTACTTTGTTACTTAGTTTACCCTGCATGTTTTTATCGAAAAGGGGTAAAAATAGGAAATAGTTTCTATATTTAAGGAAATTTTTTGATTGGAGGGATTTAAAATGGGTGAGTCTATCGACTTAAGTCAGTATTCTGTTCGAACAGATTTAGCGATTGAAGCAAGGGAAATGGTGCTTGCTGGCAGAGGTGGATCTGTACAGCAGGAGGAAAATCTTTCTCAAATTGAAGGCGTCATCATCAAAGAAAAAGATGTTGATGATATAAAAATCTCATTAGTAGAAGTTACAAAACAAGGTGAAGAGCAGCTTGGAAAAAAAGCTGGCAGGTATTTAACGTTGGAAGTTCAAGGGATTCGCCAGCAAAACACAGAGGTGCAGCAAAAGGTTGAGGAGATTTTTGCCAAAGAATTCTCTCATTTTATAGAAGGTTCAGGAATTAAAAAAACGGATTCCTGTCTTGTCGTTGGGCTGGGAAACTGGAATGTAACGCCAGATGCGCTGGGACCCATGGTTTGTGAAAATCTCCTGGTTACACGTCACCTTTTTCAACTCCAGCCGGAAAATGTGGAGGAAGGATATCGCTCTGTCAGCGCTCTCTCACCTGGTGTAATGGGGTTAACAGGAATTGAAACGAGCGATATTATTTTTGGGGTGGTAGAAAAAACAAAGCCTGATTTCGTGATTGCGATTGATGCCTTGGCATCGCGTTCAATCGAAAGGGTTAATTCTACCATTCAAATTTCCGATACAGGCATACATCCTGGTTCAGGGGTTGGAAACAAACGAAAGGAATTAAGTAAAGAAACATTAGGAATTCCTGTAATCGCCATAGGTGTGCCCACAGTGGTGGATGCAGTTTCCATTACAAGTGACACGATTGACTTCATCCTAAAACATTTTGGTAAAGAGATGAGGGAAGGAAATCGTCCATCACGTGCACTTGCTCCTGCAGGAATGAGCTTTGGAGAACGACGCAAATTGACAGAAGAAGATATGCCTGAAGAAAAGCATCGGAAAACCTTTCTTGGAATGATTGGGACACTCCCTGATGAGGAGAAAAGAAAGTTAATTTATGAAGTTTTGTCCCCGCTTGGCCATAATTTAATGGTTACACCTAAGGAAGTCGATGTTTTTATTGAAGATATGGCTAATTTAATTGCCAGTGGATTGAATTCCTCGCTCCACAGCGCGGTTGATCAGGAGAATGCTGGATACTATACGAGATAGCATATATTTAGGGGCCAATTTGGCCCCTCGATGAAATCTCTTATTTTTAAAAATGTGGTTCTACCAACTCTAGCAATGTCATAGGATTTACTAGAATCCGTTTTGCGAGGTGGAACCATGAAATCTAAATCTTCAGGAACGTTTGTAATGGTGCAAGGGACAAGTCTATTGAAAGCCGGTGCTGGACTTTTTGTGTTTTTGCTATTGATTTTCTCTATAAGTGGGTTGTTAACCTCGTTAAAACCACAATATCGATTAATGTCGACTTCCGTTAACCAAGCGACCATGAAGGTGAACGGTGAACTGCTGTATCAATTGATGGGTTGGGAAAATCATCATTTTTTAAAGGTAGATAACAATTGGACAACTGCCCCTAAATTAACCAATTTAGTATTTAAGCTGTCAAGCAATATTAATTTGAATGATCCACGAAGCTTGCTTGGCCGAGAATTACCTGGATTTTTTCAATTTGATGGACAAATTGTCGTGGCTGGCGAGGGAACGAATTACACCAATATGCCAATAGAATCCTCACCGCCAATCGATATTATGAAAGCGGAACGTGAGGCTGCCTTGCAAAATGTAGAGGGTCTGGACAAGCCGGATGATGAGAGTCCTCGTCAAACACCTGGGCAGACAACAGGAGATCGAAAAGTAGTATACCTTTACTTCACACATAACCGGGAATCCTATTTACCATATCTTAAGGGTGTCACCAACCCGGATTTAGCCTATCATTCGCAAATTAACGTGACAAAAATTGGCGATCATCTAAAAACAAGTTTAGAGGATAGAGGAATTGGGACCTTTTTAGATAAGACAGATGTACAGGCGAACTTAAATAAAAAAGGCTTAAATTATGTGAATTCTTACCAAGAATCACGCTCAATTGTACAAACGGCAATGGCGACAGATCGTGATTTACATTATTTTATTGATATTCATCGAGATTCTAAACGAAAACCTCAAACAACAGTTACCATTAATGGAAAGTCCTACGCAAAGCTTGCATTTATTATTGGCGGCAAAAATGCGAATCATGAAAAAAATGAAAAGTTAGCAACTGAACTCCATAACCTTTTGGAAAAAAAATATAAGGGTTTGAGCAGGGGTGTGATCGTGAAGATGGGTGGAAATGCTGTATATAATCAAAACCTTTCAGATAATGCGATCTTAATCGAATTTGGCGGTGTAGATAATACATTCGATGAATTAAATCGTTCTGCCGATGCACTGGCCGATGTGTTTAGTGAATATTTCTGGCAGGCCGAAAAGGTTAATCAGGATGTTGAACAATCAACGAATAAACAATAGAAGTAGGGAGCATTCTTATGAAGATGTTCATGCTAAAAAGCTTAGGAGTTGCAGCGCTTATGTTTATCTCCGTTTTAGCAGGAATGCAATTGGCTAATGATGGAATTCATAAAATGAAAGGCTATGATGATCCGAATTTTCAAAATGCTGTTTCTATTAATGAAACGGACAAAGACTTAAATGCAACCTTTCTTGGGAAGGATATTTCCAGTCATGATATAGAAGCAAAAAAGAAGAAGCTAGAAGAAATAAGCGCTTTTAATTTTTTTTCCTCAATGGGAAAGAAATTATCGGACGGGCTCTCAGGTGCCTCTGGAAAACTGATCAAGAAAATTACTGAATAATAAAAGGAAAGCGGCCATTAATTAGGCCGCTTTTCGAATGTCTAGCTCCAGCGCCTAGGGGCTCGAGGTCATAAGCCAATCCGGCGAGAAGGTTAAAGAACAACCTTCCCGCCGGCTCGTCTTATGCTTGTCGCCCCTGAACAAGGCGCTTCCGCTTTTCGAATTTAATTGAATCTTATTTCCCCTGCTGATATAATCAAAAATAGTGTACATGTGCGAGTATAGTAGGAGTGAACGACATGAACAAAGAAGAAAAACTCAAACGACAATCAAAGATTAGAAACTTTTCGATTATTGCCCATATTGACCATGGTAAATCAACATTGGCAGATCGGATTTTAGAGAAAACCAATGCTCTTTCATCACGTGAAATGAAAGACCAGCTGCTCGATTCAATGGATCTTGAACGAGAACGAGGCATTACGATTAAGTTAAATGCCGTCCAGCTTAAATATAAAGCAAAAGATGGAGAAGAATATATTTTCCATTTAATTGATACACCGGGACACGTCGATTTTACGTATGAGGTATCAAGGAGCCTTGCTGCCTGCGAAGGGGCGATTTTAGTCGTAGATGCAGCACAAGGAATAGAAGCACAGACACTAGCGAACGTTTACCTTGCCCTCGATAACAACCTTGAAATTCTACCTGTTATAAATAAAATAGACCTTCCAAGTGCAGAACCTGAAAGGGTTCGAAATGAAATTGAAGAAGTAATTGGCTTAGATGCCTCTGAAGCAGTTTTAGCATCTGCTAAAGCAGGAATTGGTATTGAAGATATCCTTGAACAAGTAGTAAAGACAGTTCCGGCTCCAACAGGAGACCCTGAAGCACCATTAAAGGCACTCATTTTCGATTCATTATATGATGCATATCGTGGTGTTGTTGCCTATATCCGTGTCGTTGAAGGATCAGTAAAAGTCGGCGATAAGATTAAAATGATGGCCACTGGTAAAGAATTCGAAGTAAATGAGGTGGGAGTATTTACTCCTAAAGCAACGTTACTTGATGAATTAACCGTTGGCGATGTTGGCTTTTTAACAGCTTCGATTAAAAATGTCGGGGATACTCGTGTTGGTGATACAATTACGAATGCGAAAAATGGAACGACAGAACCCCTTCCAGGTTACCGGAAACTAAATCCAATGGTGTATTGCGGACTTTATCCAATTGATACAGCTAGATTTAATGACCTTCGTGAGGCCCTTGAAAAGCTTCAGTTAAATGATTCCGCCCTTCAATTTGAACCGGAAACATCCCAAGCACTTGGATTTGGTTTCCGCTGTGGTTTCTTAGGTCTTCTTCATATGGAAATCATTCAAGAGCGGATTGAGCGCGAATTCAAAATAGACTTAATTACCACGGCACCAAGTGTTATTTATCACGTACACATGACAGATGGCACTGAAATAAAGGTAGATAACCCGTCTAATTTGCCGGATCCTCAGAAAATTGATCGTGTAGAAGAGCCTTATGTAAAAGCAACTATGATGGCTCCTAATGAATATGTAGGGGCGATTATGGAGCTTTGCCAATTAAAACGCGGAATCTTTATTGATATGCAATACCAAGGTGAAAATCGCGTAAGCATTATTTATGAAATTCCATTGGCAGAAATAGTTTATGATTTCTTTGATCAATTGAAATCTGGCACGAGGGGATACGCATCTTTTGACTATGAATTAATTGGTTATAAACCATCTAGTCTGGTTAAAATGGATATATTGTTAAATAATGAAAAAGTAGATGCCTTAAGCTTCATTGTGCATAAGGATTTTGCTTATGAACGAGGAAAAGTAATTGTTGAAAAACTAAAGGAATTAATTCCAAGGCAGCAATTTGAAGTACCTGTTCAGGCTGCAATTGGCCAAAAAATTGTTGCTCGTTCAACGATTAAAGCAATGCGGAAAAACGTATTGGCTAAATGTTATGGGGGAGATATCTCTCGTAAACGGAAGCTGTTGGAAAAGCAAAAAGAAGGTAAGAAGCGGATGAAACAAGTTGGCTCTGTTGAAGTACCGCAGGAAGCCTTCATGGCCGTCTTAAAAATGGACGATAATAATTCAAAAAAATAAACATGAAAGAGAGGTAAGGACTAGCCAAATATGGTGAAGCCTGCCTCTTTTTATTAGGAAGTGAAAAACTTGATTAAAGCAGCATACCTTCATATCCCTTTCTGTGAGCATATTTGTCATTATTGTGATTTTAATAAAGTGTTTTTGAAGGGGCAGCCGGTTGATGAATACTTACAGGCACTGGACCGCGAAATGGATTTGACCCTACAAAAGTTTCCAACAGATGAACTGCAAACCATTTTTGTTGGCGGCGGCACACCAACGTCACTAAATGAGCAGCAGCTGCAGCGATTTTGTGAAAGCATCAATAAACGATTACCCCAAAGCACAGATTTGGAGTTTACTTTTGAAGCGAATCCGGGAGATTTATCAAAAGAAAAACTGCAAATATTAAAGGATGCAGGTGTAAACCGAATCAGTCTGGGTGTCCAAACATTTAATGAAGAATTGTTAAAAAAAATTGGCCGTGTCCATCGAGCGAAAGACGTATACCAATCGGTTGAAAATGCAAAATCCGTAGGCTTCGAGAATATCAGCATTGATCTTATTTTCAGCCTGCCAACTCAAACAATTGCAGACTTTAAGGAATCTTTAATAGAGGCCTTCACACTCGATATTACTCATTATTCCGCCTATTCGCTAATTATTGAACCAAAAACGGTTTTTTATAATTTATTGAAAAAAGGTAGTCTGTCAACCCCCGGTGAAGATGCGGAAGCAGCAATGTATGAATTGTTAATGGAAGAAATGGAAAAACACGGATTTTCCCAGTATGAAATTAGTAATTTTTCAAAGCCTGGCTATGAAAGCAGGCACAATCTTACCTATTGGAATAATGAACAGTACTATGGGTTTGGAGCTGGAGCACATAGTTATCTAAATGGACTAAGGCGTTCAAACGTTGGTCCCTTGAAAAGATATAGGGATCTCATAACAAAAGGTGAAATGCCTATTTTGGAGGAAAATCAAGTAAACATTTCGGAACAAATGGAAGAGGAGATGTTTCTGGGGCTGCGTAAGACAGCCGGAGTTTCAATCTCTCAATTCACCGGAAAATTTGACCGAAATCCTTTAAAAATATTTAAACATCAGCTTGAGGAGCTTGCTGCCAAACATTGGATTGAAGTCTCTAATGATCATATATATTTAACTAAAAAGGGGCGTCTTTTAGGAAATGAAGTTTTTCAAACCTTTTTAGGAGTATGTGATGTGTAATGATTGACACCATCCCCCCTTTTTTGATAATTTATTAATATAATTAGCACTCGGTAACAAGGAGTGCTAACAGAGGTGATGAATGTTGTTAACAGATCGTCAATTGTTAATTCTTCAGGTTATTGTTGATGACTTTATTCGATCTGCACAACCTGTCGGCTCAAGAAGTCTGTCGAAAAAAGAGGAAATTTCCTTTAGTTCAGCGACGATTCGCAATGAAATGGCTGACCTTGAAGAAATGGGGTTTATTGAAAAGACGCATACCTCATCAGGTCGTGTCCCTTCAGAAAAAGGTTATCGTTATTATGTAGATCATTTGCTTTCGCCTCAGGTTCTAAATCAGCAGGATATTTCAATCATTCAATCGATTTTTGCTGAGAAAATTTTTGAGTTTGAAAAAATCATTCAAAGATCTGCTAAAATTTTATCGGATTTAACTAATTATACATCAATCGTTTTAGGACCGGCTGTTAGTATTAATAAGTTAAAAAGGATACAAATCATTCCGTTAAACAAAGAAACAGCGGTCGCTATTTTTGTTACGGATACAGGGCATGTTGAGAACCGCTCCTTTTCATTACCACCGTCTATAGATATTAGTGATTTGGAAAAAACGGTGAATATATTGAATGATCGTTTAGCAGGAGTTTCTCTCGAAGATCTGAACGATAAAATATATAAAGAGGTAGCTGTTCTTCTAAGGCAGCATATCCATAATTATGATTTAATGCTGCACACCATTGGTGAAACCTTTAAAATGCCAATTAATGAAAAGTTATTTTTTGGCGGAAAAACCAATATGTTAAGTCAGCCAGAATTCCATGATATTACAAAAATTCGAAGTCTTTTAACGATGATTGATCAGGAAGAGTGGATTTATAATTTAATAAGGAAAAACTCCTCTGGAATCAATGTGAAAATAGGCAAAGAAAATAATGTGAGTGCCATGGATAATTGCAGCTTAATTACGGCTTCTTATTCTATTGGTGCAGAAAATTTAGGAACAATCGCGATTCTTGGACCTACCAGAATGGAATATTCCCGAGTCATCAGTCTGCTCCAATTATTAAGCCATGATTTAACTGAAGTCTTAACTAAGCTGTATCAAAATAATTAGCACTGGTAATATTGAGTAAGGGTGAAATGCCTGTTTATTTCACCCCCTTTACTATGGAAATGTATTTTAATTTAGCTTGCGAGTAATTCTTTAAGGGAGGTGAGTAAGTTGACCAATGAAAAGAACAATATCATAAATGAAGAAGTTGAACTTACTGAAAAAGAAGTGGCTGAACCAGTTTTTGCTGAAGAGGAAAATGTTGAACAAGAAGCAGTGAACCCTCTTGAAGAACAACTTAAAGAAATTCAAATGCTTCAGGAAAAGTTAGATGCAGCAGATAATCGTTATCTTCGTCTTCAAGCAGATTTTGATAATTTCCGTCGCCGTACTAGACTCGATCTAGAAGCGAGTGAAAAATATAGAGCACAAAAATTAATTACGGATTTACTTCCTGCTTTAGATAATTTTGAAAGAGCATTGAAAGTGGAAGCCGAAAATGAGCAAACAAAGTCTCTTTTGCAAGGTATGGACATGGTATTCCGCAGTTTGGTAGATGCTTTGAAAAAAGAAGGTCTTGAACCAATTGAAGCGGTTGGCAAGGAATTTGATCCACATCAGCACCAGGCAGTCATGCAGGGGGAAGATGAAAATTATGGTTCAAACATTGTCATTGAGGAGTTTCAAAAGGGTTATCTATTAAAAGATAGAGTCATCCGGCCATCTATGGTTAAAGTCAATCAATAAAGTTTACATATTTATTTAGGAGGAAAAGGTAATGAGTAAAATTATCGGTATTGACCTTGGTACAACAAACTCATGTGTTTCTGTACTCGAAGGCGGAGAACCAAAAGTTATCCCTAACCCAGAAGGAAACCGCACAACTCCTTCTGTTGTGGCCTTTAAAAATGGCGAACGTCAGGTAGGGGAAGTGGCAAAACGCCAAGCTATTACAAATCCAAATACGATTATATCTATTAAACGCCATATGGGCACTGATTACAAAGTGGAGGTTGAAGGGAAAAACTATACTCCACAAGAACTTTCTGCGGCAATCCTTCAATATTTAAAGTCTTATGCAGAAGACTATCTTGGCGAACCAGTTACAAAAGCGGTTATTACTGTTCCTGCTTATTTCAATGATGCGGAGCGTCAAGCAACAAAGGATGCTGGCAGAATTGCTGGTCTTGAAGTAGAACGGATTATCAACGAGCCAACAGCTGCTGCACTTGCATACGGTTTAGATAAAACTGACCAAGACCAAACAATTTTAGTTTATGACCTTGGCGGCGGTACCTTTGACGTTTCTATCCTTGAACTTGGTGACGGTGTTTTTGAAGTAAAAGCAACTGCTGGGGATAATCGTCTTGGCGGAGATGATTTTGACCAAGTTATTATCGATTACTTAGTGGAGCAATTCAAGAAAGAAAATGGTATTGACCTTTCTCAAGATAAAATGGCGTTGCAGCGCTTAAAGGATGCAGCTGAAAAAGCGAAAAAAGACCTTTCTGGTGTAACTTCAACGCAAATTTCATTGCCGTTTATCACGGCTGGATCTGCTGGCCCGCTTCACCTTGAAGTCAGCTTGTCCCGTGCTAAATTTGAAGAAATATCAGCAAATCTAGTGGAACGCACCATGGGCCCTACACGTCAAGCTTTAAGTGATGCAGGTTTAACTCCTTCACAGATTGATAAAGTAATCCTTGTAGGTGGTTCAACACGTATTCCTGCTGTTCAAGAGGCAATTAAAAAAGCTACCGGTCAAGAACCACACCGCGGTGTAAACCCTGACGAAGTGGTTGCGATGGGTGCTGCGATTCAAGGCGGCGTTATCACTGGTGATGTGAAGGATGTTGTTTTACTAGACGTAACTCCATTATCACTTGGTATTGAAACCATGGGTGGCGTCTTCACAAAACTAATTGATCGTAATACAACTATACCTACATCAAAGTCGCAAGTATTCTCTACCGCTGCAGACAATCAAACTGCTGTTGATATCCATGTTCTTCAAGGGGAACGTCCTATGGCTGCAAATAATAAAACATTAGGACGCTTCCAGTTGTCAGATATTCCACCAGCACCACGTGGAATTCCGCAAATTGAAGTTACTTTTGATATTGATAAAAACGGTATTGTAAACGTTCGTGCGAAAGACCTTGGCACAAATAAAGAACAACAAATTACTATAAAATCATCAACTGGTCTATCTGATGAAGAAATTCAAAAGATGGTCAGAGAAGCAGAAGAAAATGCAGAAGCTGACAAACAACGTAAAGAAGAAGTGGAGCTTCGCAATGAAGCTGACCAACTTGTCTTCACAACTGAAAAGACGTTAAAAGATCTTGAAGGCAAAGTGGACGCTTCTGAAGTTGCGAAAGCTAACGAAGCAAAGGATGCTTTAAAACAAGCCATTGAGAAGAATGATCTTAATGAAATCCGTACTACAAAGGATGCTCTTCAAGAGATCGTTCAAGCTTTGACAGTTAAGCTATATGAGCAGGCAGCACAAGCGCAGCAAGCAGCGCAAGGCGGTCAAGAGAGCGGCAGCACTGCTGGCAAGAGCGACAATGTCGTTGATGCAGAATTTGAAGAAGTTAAAGATGATAAGTAATAGGCTGTGAAAATAAAGATAAAAGCCAAAGACAGTTCAGCTGCTTTGGCTTTTTTATTGCAATAGCACTATTAACGATGTTAGAATAATCTTTATGTGAAAGATTCGGGAGTGGTAATCATGAGTAAACGGGATTACTATGAGGTGCTAGGTGTAGCTAAGGGCGCTTCAAAGGATGAAATAAAAAAGGCATATCGTAAACTATCAAAAAAGTATCATCCAGATATTAATAAAGAGCCAGATGCAGCCGATAAATTTAAAGAAATTGCTGAAGCATATGAAGTCTTAAGCGACGATCAGAAAAAGGCTCATTATGACCAGTTTGGCCATACCGATCCAAATCAAGGTTTTGGCGGCTTTGGCGGCGGCAGTGATTTCGGCGGCGGCTTTGGCGGTTTTGAAGACATCTTTAACACCTTTTTTGGCGGTGGCGGCGGCACAAGAAGACGTGATCCGAACGCTCCAAGACAAGGAGCAGACCTGCAATATACAATGACGATTTCCTTCGAAGAAGCAGCGTTTGGAAAAGAGACCGATATTGAAATTCCTCGTGAAGAAACATGTGGTACCTGCAGTGGTTCTGGAGCCAAGCCTGGAACTAAAGCCGAAACGTGTAAGCATTGTCAGGGGTCAGGGCAATTAAATGTTGAACAAAATACTCCATTTGGCAGAATTGTGAATCGTCGCACATGCCATCACTGTAATGGATCTGGTAAAGAAATTAAACATAAATGTTCAACCTGCGGCGGAACAGGAAAAGTAAAGAAACGGAAGAAAATCCATGTGAAAATCCCAGCGGGAATTGACGACGGACAGCAATTAAGAATGTCTGGGCAAGGAGAAGCGGGTATCAATGGAGGACCAGCCGGAGACCTTTATGTTGTCTTCCATGTCCGTCAGCATGAGTTTTTTGAAAGAGATGGCGATGATATTTACTGCGAGATGCCGATCACATTTGTGCAAGCTACTCTTGGTGATGAAATTGAAGTCCCAACCCTGCATGGTAAAGTGAAGCTGAAGGTACCAGCTGGAACACAAACGGGAACGAGATTCCGCCTGAAAGGAAAAGGGGTTCCGAATGTCCGTGGATACGGTGTTGGGGATCAGCATATTCAGGTACGTATTATTACCCCAACCAAGCTCAACGATAAACAAAAGCAGGTCTTGCGTGAGTTTGCGGAAGCCAGTGGTTCGGCGCCAATAGGTGAACATGAAGAAAGCTTTTTCTCAAAAGTAAAACGTGCCTTTAAAGGCGAGTAAGGATTGGAGTTGGTAGAATGAAGTGGTCAGAAATTAGTATCCACACAACAAATGAAGCGATCGAACCTATTTCACATATATTGCATGAAGCTGGGGCGAGCGGTGTAGTGATTGAAGATCCATTCGAATTGACAAAGGAAAGGGTAGATCAATTCGGGGAAATCTACCAACTCAATCCTGATGACTATCCGGAAGAAGGCGTAATAGTAAAAGCATATCTTCCGGTTAACAGCTTTCTAGGTGAAACGGTCGAGGCCATTAAAGAATCGATTAATAATTTAATTATTTATGATATCGATTTAGGTTTAAACCAAGTCACCATTAGCGAAGTAAATGAAGAGGAATGGGCAACAGCCTGGAAAAAATATTATAATCCAGTTAAAATTTCTGAGAAATTTACAATTGTCCCTACATGGGAGATTTATAAACCTGTCAGCAGCGACGAATTAATCATCGAATTGGATCCTGGCATGGCATTTGGGACTGGAACCCACCCGACAACGGTTATGTGTATTCAAGCACTTGAACGGACAGTCCTTCCAGGAGATCGGGTTATTGATGTTGGAACAGGCTCAGGTGTTTTAAGCATTGCTGCGGCGCAGCTTGGTGCTGAGGATGTTCGTGCTTATGATCTTGATGAAGTAGCTGTGACACAGGCCAAATTAAATATTAAATTAAATAAGGTCAGTGATACGGTTACCATTTCGCAAAACAATCTGCTGGATGGCGTTGAGGAAAATTCAGCAGATGTCATTGTTGCGAATATTTTAGCAGAAGTGATTCTTCGCTTTACAGACGATGTTGCCCGGGTAGTTAAGCCTGGCGGGTCCTTTATTGCATCGGGAATCATTCAGCAAAAGAAAGAGTTAGTTAAAGAAGCAATTGTAAGTGCAGGCTTTGAAATCATAGAAACTATTTTGATGGAAGATTGGGTTGCCATTATTGCAAAAAGGAAATAACTATTTGAGAAAAGGGGGATTAACCCCTTTTTCTGCTTTCAAAATGAACTTACTTTTAGTAAAATAAGGCGTAAAATGTTTTTAGAGAGGGTGCATCGTGTGCAACGCTACTTTGTTAAAGACCGAGCAAATGAAGAACGTTTTGTTATTGATGCTGATGACCGCCATCATATTATTAAGGTTATGCGCATGGATATTGGTGAACAAATCATTTGTGTCGACCCGGATGGAAAATCCGCTGTCTGTAAAATTGCAGAAATTACCGATGAAAGAGTCGTTGCAGACGTTGTACAATGGAAAATGGAGATTTCAGAGCTTCCGATTTCAATTACAATTGCCAGCGGGCTTCCTAAAGGGGACAAGCTTGAGTGGATTATTCAAAAAGGAACAGAATTAGGCGCACATCAGTTCCTCCCCTACTCTGCCGCTCGGTCAATTGTGAAATGGGATGAGAAAAAAGCAGCTAAAAAAATAGAGAGATGGCAAAAAATTGCTAAAGAAGCTGCAGAACAATCGCATCGCAATCTTGTACCACAAGTTTTGAATCCGATGAATTTCAAAGCTTTGCTTGAAAAAAGTAAGGAATTTAATTATAAATTAGCTGCATTTGAAGATGAAAGCAGAAGTGGTGAAACGTCTACTTTTTCTGCAACACTTCAGAAAATGCAAAGCGGGGAATCCCTCCTGATTGTGTTTGGTCCTGAAGGAGGATTATCAGAGGAAGAGGTCAAAGCCTTTAAAGGCAACGGTTTTAACTTGTGTGGATTAGGGCCGCGAATATTGCGAACGGAAACCGCGCCGTTATATGCGCTCGCGGCGATTTCCTACCATTTTGAATTAATGAGGTGAACAAACAATGCCAACAGTTGCATTTCATACACTTGGATGTAAAGTAAATCACTATGAAACTGAAGCAATCTGGCAATTATTTAAGCAAGAAGGTTATGATCGAGTTGAGTTTGAATCCATCTCGGACGTTTACATTATTAATACATGTACAGTAACCAATACTGGAGATAAAAAAAGCCGTCAGGTAATAAGACGAGCTGTGCGAAAAAATCCTGATGCTGTTATTTGTGTAACAGGCTGTTATGCACAAACATCTCCAGCCGAAATAATGGCCATCCCTGGTGTAGATATTGTTGTAGGTACACAAGATCGTGTAAAAATGCTTGATTATATTGAGCAGTACAAGGTTGAACGCCAGCCGATTAATGGTGTCGGTAATATTATGAAGAATCGTGTTTATGAAGAACTTGATGTTCCTTCGTTTACAGATAGAACACGTGCATCATTAAAGATTCAAGAAGGCTGCAATAATTTCTGTACCTTTTGTATTATTCCATGGGCCCGCGGTTTAATGAGATCACGTGACCCAAAAGAAGTCATTCGTCAAGCACAACAGCTAGTAGATGCCGGCTACAAAGAAATCGTTTTAACCGGAATTCATACAGGCGGTTATGGTGAAGACATGAAGGATTATAATCTCGCAGCTTTACTCCGTGATTTAGAAGCAGAAGTAAAGGGCATAGAGCGACTGCGAATTTCATCAATTGAGGCAAGCCAGATTACTGATGAAGTGATTGAGGTAATCAAACACTCCAATATTATCGTCCGCCATTTGCATATTCCGTTGCAATCAGGTTCTAATACGGTTTTAAAAAGAATGCGCCGTAAATATACAATGGAGTTCTTTGGTGAAAGATTAGACCGCTTAAAAGAGGTACTCCCTGGCCTTGCTGTTACATCTGACGTTATTGTCGGCTTTCCTGGAGAAACTGAGGAAGAGTTCATGGAGACTTATAATTTTATTAATGAACATAAATTTTCTGAACTACACGTATTCCCGTACTCAAAACGCACGGGTACTCCGGCTGCCCGGATGGATGACCAAGTAGATGAAGAGGTAAAAAATGAGCGCGTACATCGCTTAATTTCCCTTTCCGATCAATTGGCTAAAGAATACGCATCCATGTTTGAAGGCGAAGTATTAGAAGTGATTCCGGAAGAGGCATTTAACGAAGCAGGCAAATCAGGATTATTTGTAGGCTATACAGATAACTATCTGAAGATCGTTTTCCCTGCAACAGAAGATATGGTCGGAAAAATCGTTAAAGTAAAAATAACTAAAGCAGGCTACCCTTACAATGAAGGGCAGTTTGTCCGTGTGGTTGAAGACACGAAATTAGTAAAAGAAGAAATATTTACAAATGAAGAAGCAGCAATCTAAGGACCAATATAGGTCCTTTTTTCTTTTGGTTCAGGGCATACTATTTTCAGCAGCAAATTTCTTTCTTATCTAAATTGGAGGGAGCTTGTAAAATGGCTAATAATGTTGCTGCAATGATTGACCATACTTTACTAAAGCCTGAGGCGACAAGAAATCAAATCGAAACGCTCTGCCAAGAGGCTAGAGAAAACGAATTCTTTTCTGTTTGTGTTAACCCAACATGGGTCAGCACAGCAAAGGAATTATTAGAAGGAAGCGCTGTGAAGGTATGTACTGTTATTGGCTTTCCTCTTGGGGCTTCCACTCCGGAAACAAAAGCGTTTGAAACCAAAAATGCGATTGATCACGGCGCAGATGAAGTGGATATGGTCATTAATATTGGTGCTTTAAAGGATCAGAATGATGAACTTGTAGAAAGTGACATTCGTGCAGTAGTGGATGCAGCGAAAGGCAAAGCACTTACGAAGGTAATTATAGAAACAAGTCTTTTATCAAAAGAAGAAAAAATTCGTGCCTGCGAGCTATCAGTAAAAGCGGGTGCTGATTATGTGAAAACATCCACTGGATTTTCAACTGGAGGAGCAACCTTTGAGGATATTGCCTTAATGAGAAAGACAGTTGGGCCAGATATTGGTGTGAAAGCTTCTGGTGGTGTTCGTAGTACTGAGGATGCCCAGATGATGATTGAAGCTGGTGCCACAAGAATTGGGGCCAGTTCAAGTGTAGCGATTATTAATGGACTTAAAGTGACTGCAGATTATTAAAGAAGGACGGCCGAGCATGGCCGTCTTATTTATTTGGTTTCCTATCGTGTAAAAATAAAATCATTTCACCAAATTTAGTTGCAAAAGGAAGGATGAGCATGGAGGATACTACATTAAAGATCACACTAATATGTGCTAATTGAACATCTTTTCGATTAGCTAGTATTAGGGCATGATCCGTTAAAGTCGGAATCAACGGAATAAATAACAAGACACCAATTACATTTAGCCAGACATGAGCGAAAGCAGCCAATCTTGATTCCTTTCCTCCCCCGATAGAGGCGATGACGGCCGTAATACAAGTCCCAATATTTGCACCAAGCACAATGGCTATTCCCGCGTCCAGCTGGAGAGATCCTGCCGTTAAAAAACCCATCGCGATTCCGGTCATTGCCGTACTAGACTGAATAATGGCCGTAATAATAGTCCCTGTTAATAAGCTTAAGAAAATATTGTCGTTAATGGACAAAATAAATTTATTAATAAAATCCATCGAGGTTAAAGGATGGGCCAATAATTCAAACCCCTTCATCGCTGTAAAAACAGAGGCAATTCCAAATGTCAACATTCCAATACTCCGCGCTTTTTTGTTTTTAAACAAAATCAGGACGGCGCCGCAAATAGCCAAAGGAACAAGGATGGCATCCAAATTAAAGGTAATTAATTCTGTTTTAAAGGTAGTCCCAATATTGGTACCAAGAATGATCCCAATTGACTGTGGGAATGTCATAATCTTTGCTGAAATTAATCCAATGGTGATCACCATTACAGCTGAGCTGCTTTGCAGCAGGGCCGTTACAAAGGTTCCCGTCAGCATTCCCTTTAACGGAGAACTTGTTAGTTTAATCAGCCATGTTTTCAATTTATTTGCTGATAAATTAAATAAGCCAAACCTTATAATTGTCATTCCAAAAATAAATAATAGAATACAAAGGACAAATAATAATATGTATAGCATGTCTAAGGCCCCCCTCCCTTCATTGTATGGCCGCTGTTGAAGGGACATGCCACCTTGCTTGAAAAATTAAGACAGGCTATGATAATTTTGTTTTAAACATGCATAAAAAATAAAAAGCATTTTTTACACTGCGAATTTCAGTTGACCTTGTATCAAGGTTATATTATAATTGCAAGGTACATGGATTGAATGTAAGTGTGTTGTGTTTCGGAGGGAGGGAAAGAGAATGTCTAAAACCGTCGTTCGTAAAAACGAATCGCTTGAAGATGCTCTTCGTCGCTTCAAACGTACAGTATCAAAAACTGGTACTTTGCAAGAGGCAAGAAAGCGCGAATTCTACGAAAAGCCAAGTGTAAAACGTAAGAAAAAGTCTGAAGCAGCAAGAAAACGTAAGTTTTAAGAGAGGGTGTAATCATGAGTCTTCTCGAGCGTTTAAATAATGACATGAAACAAGCGATGAAAAACAAGGAAAAAGACAAACTCTCTGTTATTCGGATGGTTAAATCTTCATTGCAAAATGAAGCCATTAAGCTTGGAGTAAAAGAACTATCCGAAGATGTGGAGTTAACGGTCCTTTCTCGCGAAGTAAAACAACGCAAAGACTCCCTCCATGAATTTGATAAGGCTGGTCGTGAAGACCTAGTTGAAAAATTGCGTGCAGAACTAGCAGTTGTCGAGCTGTATTTACCGAAACAGCTCTCTGAAGAAGAGCTGTCAGAAATTGTTGCACAAACGATTTCTGAGGTCGGCGCAAAATCAAAAGCGGATATGGGAAAAGTGATGGCTGCGATTATGCCTAAAGTAAAGGGCAAGGCAGATGGATCACTTGTAAATAAATTTGTACAACAACACCTTTCATAAGTATTCTGACATGAAGACCACAAGCTCAAGAGCTTGTGGTCTTTTAATTTTGCTGAGTTAAAAGAAATAGTTGGATTTTAAACACTTTTGATTGGAGCGGAAGGTGCGAAGACTCCTGCGGGAGTACGGGGCAGGGGAGACCCCGCAGGCGCTAAAGCGCCGAGGAGGCTTCCCGGCACGCCCGCGGAAAGCGAAGCACCTGGAGCGCAAATCAACACCTATGATTAACGCAGTATATTTTATAAAAAGTGAAACTTTCATTTCATACATACGTATTGATTAATAACGGCTATATAGAAAGAAAGGGGGCCCAAGTATGATTGAGTTTCTTACTGACCCGATTGTGATAACTGTTCTTTTAACAATAGCGGGCGTTGGAATTGTTTTAGAGCTATTTTCAGCGAAGTTTGGTGTGGCAGGCTTCATAGGTGTATTAGCGCTGCTAATATTCTTTTATGGGCATTTCCAAGCGGGATATGCAGGATTCGGTACATTGATCTTATTTGCCGGAGGAATACTTCTAATCTTTTTGGAGTTTTTCCTGCCGGGAGCTATTTCAGGGACTTTGGGTGTCGCAGCCTTAATCTTAAGTCTCTTTTTAGCAGGGGAAAATGTCTTACAGATGGGAGTATCCATCTTAATCGCCATTTTCATTTCAATTCTTGTTTTCTTTTTAATGATCAAGGTCTTTGGCAAAAAACTCGTCCTTTTTAATCGGATGGTATTGTCAGAGTCAGCTAGAAAAGAGGATGGATATGTTTCGAATATTAATCGTACCGATTTAATTGGTAAGGAGGGCATTGCTCTGACGATATTACGGCCTGCTGGAACAGTCATTATTCAGAATGAACGAATTGATGTCGTGAGTGAGGGCGGGTTTATTGAGCAAAATGCTGCCGTAAAAGTGATTAAAGTCGAAGGGGCCCGGATTGTCGTAAGGGAAATCGAATAATTAGGAGGTTTGGGAAATGGTCACAAATGGAACAATCTTTATTATTGCCCTTGTAATTGTGGTTTTAATTTTTTTAGGAATTTTATTATCATTTGTCCCAGTAATGCTTTGGATATCAGCCCTTGCAGCAGGTGTCCGGATTAGCATTTTTACATTGGTCGGGATGCGCTTAAGAAGGGTAACCCCAAGTAAAGTGGTCAATCCGCTTATTAAAGCTCATAAAGCAGGTCTAAATGTTACGACCAATCAGCTTGAAAGCCATTATCTGGCCGGCGGGAACGTGGACCGAGTGGTGAATGCTCTTATAGCAGCACACCGGGCAAATATTGAATTAAGCTTCGAACGCTGTGCCGCGATTGACCTCGCTGGACGTGATGTTTTAGAAGCGGTGCAAATGAGTGTCAATCCAAAGGTAATTGAAACGCCATTTATTGCTGGTGTGGCGATGAATGGGATTGAAGTAAAAGCAAAAGCAAGAATTACCGTCAGAGCTAATATCGACCGACTCGTTGGTGGTGCAGGTGAAGAAACAGTTGTTGCCCGTGTAGGTGAAGGGGTTGTCTCAACAATTGGTTCATCGGACAGCCATAGCAAGGTTTTAGAAAACCCGGATTTGATTTCTCAAACGGTTCTTTCCAAAGGTCTGGATGCTGGAACGGCCTTTGAAATCCTTTCAATAGATATCGCAGATGTAGATATCGGCAAGAATATTGGTGCAGAATTACAAACAGAACAAGCAGAAGCCGATAAGAAAATAGCACAGGCAAAAGCAGAGGAACGCCGGGCAATGGCTGTGGCTCAAGAGCAAGAAATGAAGGCAAAAGTTCAGGAAATGAGAGCGAAAGTAGTGGAAGCCGAAGCAGAGGTCCCTCTCGCGATGGCAGAAGCGCTTAAATCTGGAAATATTGGTGTGATGGATTATATGAACATTAAGAATATTTCGGCTGATACCGATATGAGGGGCTCTATTGGAAAAATTACAGGTGAGAAGAAAGATGACCGCTAAAAAAAGGAGGCGGTAGTATGGAAACTTTAGTTTTTTTAATCATAATTGGGATTCTCTCCTCGATATTTGGCAAGAAAAAGGGGAAAAAGCTGCCAATAAAAAACAAATCATTTTCCATGAATACTTTAGATGAGCTTAGAAACCTATTCCAGAATGAAACGGATCGAAGAATACATCCGGTTCAAGAGAAGAAGAATTCTCATCAGTCAAAAAAACAGGATGTAGAAAAAAAGTATCAGCAAATTAAAGAGGAATCGGTTGTCATCCAAAAAGGATTTACGAATCCAGCTAATCTAGGACAATTAAAGAAAGAAAAACCTAAAGACCCTTTATATGCTGCGTTAGATAATGATGGTGAACCAGAATTTGAGACCCCTAATCCAAACTCAATCATAAACGGCATAATCTGGTCAGAAATCCTTGGAGAACCGCGGTCGAAGAAACCATATTTCCCAAGGAAAAGGCAGGCTGGAACCGAATAAAACAATCCATCTTATTGGAGAAAAATGTGCTAGAACCCTATTTCATTTCATACATATGAGATGAAAGGGGGTTCTTTTTTTATGGCGAAAAAATGGGGCCAGAAAGTCCGAAATTGGATGGCTAAAAAAATGGATCTTCCTCAAGATGTCATGATGGATTTACCCCGTATCACCATGATTGGGCAGATTCATATTTATATAGAGAATCATCGCGGCTTGCTGGCATACACAGATAAAGAACTCCGTCTGCTTTTAAAGCAAGGGCAATTATTGATAAAAGGAAAATCCTTCGTTATTAAAACATTTTTACCTGAAGAGGTGTTACTCGAAGGGAAAATCGATCAGGTCATATATATAACTGATAATCCGGGAGGAGCAAAATGAAGAACCAGTGGATAGAATTTATATTTGGCAGAGTAACTGTAAAAGTCTCAGGAAAGGGGGTTGAACGTTTTTTAAATATTTTAGCCAGAAACGGTTTGCATATTTGGAATATTAAGAGGCATGGTACAGAGACCATTACCTTTAAAATGAGACTAGAGGATGCTAAGAACATCAGGCACTATGCGAGACATAGTGAGTGTAACATATCCTTTTTGCAAAGAAGCGGCGTCCCTTTTCTTTTTAAAAGATTATTAAAAAACAGCGGATTTTTAATTGGGGCAGGAATTTTTCTGTTCATCCTTTTGCTTTTATCCAATGTCATATGGGGAATTGAGATAAAAGGAGCAAAACCTGCTACTGAATACCAGATTCGGAAAGAATTGGACAAGATGGGTGTAAAGATTGGCAAGCTCCAGTTTTTTGTTGATAATGTGGAAGGAATTCAAAGACGGTTAACCAATAATGTTGGCGACCTTACATGGGTTGGTGTGGAATTAAAAGGGACAACCTACCACCTTCAAGTGGTGGAAAAAAACGAGCCGAAAAAGCAGAAACAATTATTACCACAGAACCTAATCGCGAAAAAGAAGGCTATCATTGTAAAAATGGATATTGAATATGGCCAAAAGGTTGTGGATAGGAATGATCATGTGGAGGCAGGACAACTATTAGTATCCGGAATAATCGGTGAAGATGGCCTAAAACCGGAATTAGTTTCTGCTCAAGGTGAGGTTTGGGGAGAAACCTGGTATAAAAGCCATGTAGAACTCCCTTTTAAAACGAATTTTAATGTTTTTAATGGGAAAGAAAAACAAAAGTATTATCTGTCATTTGGGAAGTTAGAAGTCCCCATTTGGGGCTTTGGAGAACATGGCTTTAAAAAGTTCGAAACGGAAAAGACTGTTCATAAAATTCATTTCTTAAAATGGGAGCTTCCTGTTTCCTATATTCATAAAACAATTCGGGAACGAGAAGAATTCACACGAACCTATACGAATGAAGAGGCTGAGCAAAATGCACTGGAGCTGGCTAAAAAACAAATAAAAAGCCAATTAGATGAAGATGCTATCATTAAAGATGAAAAAATTTTACACAAAGCAATTAAAAATGGTAAGGTTATACTAGATATCCATTTTAAGATAATAGAAAACATTGCAGTCGGGGCACCGATTTCCAAGGAGACTCATGAATGACAGAAAAATTAACAACGATCAATGTACAGCTTGAAAATCCTGCAGAGGCAATTACGCTGCTAGGAAATTCTGATCAAAATTTAAAAATCATTGAGCAGGAGCTTGGCGTTTCGATCATTACCAGAGGTGAATCCGTAAGTTTGTCAGGTGATGAGGACAAGGTATCCTTGGCCGGGCAAATTTTAGATCGCTTAATGTTTGTCATCCGAAAGGGAATTAACATTAGCCAGCGGGATGTTATCTATGCCATCGAAATGGCAAATAAGGGAACGCTCGATTATTTTGTAAATTTGTATGATGAAGAAATTGCTAAAAACGTAAAAGGGAAAACAATAAGAATTAAAACATTGGGGCAGCTGCAGTATGTAACGGCTATTAAGAAAAATGACTTAGTGTTTGGTATTGGCCCAGCAGGAACAGGGAAAACATACCTTGCCGTTGTGATGGCAGTCAATGCCCTAAAGAATGGGCAAGTAAATAAAATTATCTTAACAAGGCCGGCTGTTGAAGCAGGGGAAAGCCTTGGATTCCTTCCCGGAGATTTAAAAGAGAAGGTCGACCCTTATTTAAGACCTCTTTATGATGCTTTACATGACGTATTAGGTGCAGAACATACACAAAGATTAATTGAACGCGGAACCATTGAAATTGCTCCATTAGCCTATATGAGAGGGCGTACATTGGATGATGCCTTTGTTATTTTAGACGAGGCTCAGAATACCACTCACGCACAAATGAAAATGTTTTTAACCAGATTGGGCTTTGGATCTAAAATGGTTATTACCGGCGATCAAACACAAATTGATCTGCCCAAAGGAGCAAAATCCGGCTTAATTATGGCCGAAGAGATTCTCCTAAATGTAAAGGGACTATCCTTTGTCTTTTTAGAACAGAGTGACGTTGTCCGTCATCCTCTGGTTGCAAAAATCATCGATGCTTATGAAAAAAAGGCAAAACAAAACTAATTCACTCGTAAAGGGATGCACCGGTAAAGGTTTATCCCTTTTTGATTTTTATTAGGCTATTTTCGCAAAATTTGTTGTTTTTCGTATAAGTTCATCAACCCGTTTAACCAGATTCCTTCGTGGCATCTTTTCGTAAGGTCATTTGTGAAAATTGCCTAGAAACTTTGTAAATGACCCTTAATAAGTTCTAAAAGAAAAAAAGTTTACGAAAAGAGCCTCTTATAAAAAGATGAAACTTGACAGAAAAACTGTTATCATTTTACATAACGTGTACTTTTAACTAAATTCAGTTGAAAACTCATTGAAACAGAATTTTCATTGGCCGTGGTTGGAGGGATTTGGTTGGATAAACTGCAGCAATACTTCATACGGATACGGAAGCTGCTCGATATAACCTTTTTTCGAGTTCTCTTTTTTCTGGTTTTAGGGGCTGTGTTATATGCCGCCCTGTTTAGTAATGTAAAGCCTGAAAAAGTGGATTTAAGCTTGTTTTCTGTTGCTGAAAAAACTATTCGTTCCCCAGGAACCGTTGAGGACAAGAAATCTACTGAAAACAAACGAAAAGATGCTCTTGATCAAGTTCAGGATGTATATGCCTTAAAAAAGGAATATACGCAAAACCGAGTGGATTTAATCACTTCTATCTTCGAATCCGCAATTGAAGTAGATGATGAAGTTAAAGATGAAATGAAGAAACAAGAAGCGGCAGCCACTGACGAGCAGCCTGCTATTTCTGAACCTAGTGCCGAAGAAAAAGTAACAAGATTAAAAGGGAAATTTCCTCCTAATGTGACTAAGGAGCTTTCTGATCAGGTTTTTTCTGCTTTAGTACAAGCTGGGCATGATGAGTTGTCCATTGCAAAGGATTTGACCGTGACAGCCATTAATAATGTGATGAATAAAAGAATTTCTGCTGATGACGTAGAAAATGCAAAGAAAAGAGTGGAAGAGGAACTAAAATTTTCGGCTTTGAACGGTAATTTACGGCTTGCTGCTATCGAACTGGGAAGATATGCGGTCATTCAAAATGAATTTTATGATCCTGTTGCGACAGAGGAGCTAAGACAGCAGGCAGCAGAAAGTGTAGAGCCTGTAAAAATTCTTCAGGGGCAAATTATTGTGGAAGAGGGCGAACTGATAAACCAGGATATTTATCGGCAATTAAAGCTCGTGGGGTTAATTAATAATGAAAAATCCTTTAAACCATACATTGGCCTAATGGTATTAATTGGGATTATTCTTTCTGGCATCTATTATTATTTTTATCAAATGAAAATTGCTCCGGATAAAAGGCAAACCTATTTGTTATTGTACGGCATGATTTTCACTCTTTCGATTTTTATTTTGAAAATTATTAGCATGCTCCAAGTATATAATTATTCTTGGATTGGCTATCTATTCCCTGCTGCGATGGGGGGAATGCTGATTAAAATATTAATTGATGAGAAGCTGGCAATCCTGATGGCGATTATTTTTGCTGTTTGTGGAAGTATTTTATTTAATGAGGGTGTGACTGGCTCACTTAACTTTTCGGTGGGAATTTATATTCTCTTTAGTGCATTAGCGGGAATCTTGTTTTTGACAAATCAAAATCAGCGCTCAAAAATTCTCCAGGCGGGTTCATTTGCAGCCATTATCAATTTATTGACTATTTTGGCTTTGATGTATATACCAAATGGCCAATTTACCGGACTGGAATATGGGTACTATTGTATTACGGCCCTAATTTCAGGAATTGGTTCAGCTGTACTGACAATTGGATTACTTCCGTTTTTTGAAACAAGTTTTGGAATTTTGTCGACTATGCGGTTAATTGAATTATCTAATCCCAATCATCCACTCCTTAGAAAGATTTTAATGGAGGCACCAGGAACATATCATCATAGTGTGATGGTCGCTAACTTAGCAGAATCTGCCTGTGAAGCAATAGGTGCAAATGGGTTATTAGCAAGGGTCGGAAGCTATTATCATGATATTGGTAAAACCAAAAGGCCAAACTTTTTTATAGAAAATCAAATGCATCATGACAATCCCCATGATCGTTTGCCGCCGGAAAAAAGTGCACAAATCATTATTGCCCATGTCATTGATGGTTCAAATATTTTGAGGAAATACCATATGCCAAAAGAACTTATTGATATCGCCGAGCAGCATCATGGTACAACGCTATTGAAATTTTTTTATCATAAGGCGAATCAAAATGGTGAAGAGATAAAGGAAGAGGAATTTCGTTATCCTGGTCCTAAAGCTCAGACAAAAGAATCTGCTGTGGTGGGCATCGCCGACAGTGTAGAAGCCGCTGTCCGCTCTTTATCACAACCTACACCGGAAATAATTGAGTCGTTAGTCAAAAAAATAGTTGCCGACCGCCTCCAAGATGGCCAGTTAAACGAATGTGATATCACAATGAAAGAGATTGAAATCGTTTCCCACACTTTATGTGAAACATTGAAGGGAATTTTCCATTCCAGGATCGAATATCCAGAAATGAATAAGAAGGTGAAGCAAGCATGACATTACTTATTGATAGTGTTGATGAAACGAATGAATTATCAGACGAGCAAATGCTTGAAATAGAAAGACTCATAAATTTTGCTGCTAATAAACAAAACATTGAAGAACATAGTGAAGTATCCGTCACTTTTGTTTCAAATGAGCGAATTCATGAAATTAACCGTGAATATCGGGATAAGGATGCTCCAACGGATGTTATTTCTTTCGCGATGGAGGAGATGGGAGAAGGTGAAGTCGCTTTGATTGGGGCTGATATGCCTCGTGTGTTAGGAGATATCATCATCTCCGTTCCAAAAGCAAAAGAGCAGGCAGAAGAATATGGACACGATTTTTTGCGCGAGCTTGGTTTTTTAGCTGTCCATGGATTCTTGCACTTATTGGGTTATGACCATATGACCGAGGAAGAAGAAAAAGAAATGTTCACGCTGCAAAAGGATATTTTAAATGAATATGGACTCATTAGATAAGAAAAAGATTATTCCGTTAATCAGGTCATTTACCTATGCTATTACTGGAATCTTGACTGCTCTTAAATCGGAGCGAAATATGCGAATTCATGCTATTAGCTCGGTAGTTGTTTTATTCTTTTCGTATTTCTTTTCTATTACGAAGATTGAGTGGTTGTTTGTTCTTATTTCAATAGGCGGAATGTTTGCGCTTGAGCTAATGAATACCGCAATAGAACGGGTAGTTGACTTGGCAACCTTAGAATATCACCCATTGGCAAAACAAGCGAAAGATTTGGCAGCAGGTGCAGTTTTTGTGTATGCTATACTTTCGGTCATAATTGGGATAGTGATCTTTTTACCGTATTTATTTAGTCTTTTCTAACTTTCGAAGTACGGATTTGAAAAGGGAAATTTATTTCGGTAAAATGACTAATCAACAAGAAATTTTTAAGACAAATACATTTATGAGAAAATTCTAACTTTTTAAAATTTTTTATTACTTTTTATTTACAACTAATGATTTTCTCTGATTTTTAATGTAAAATAAAGACACAGCAGGTTTCTGCTGGAAAGGAAGAAAAACTAGTGAACATTGTTCAACTAATTGAAGAAGCAAAAAGTGCAAGAGAAAAAGCCTATGTTCCTTATTCAAAGTTTGGAGTAGGAGCAGCATTATTAACAACAGATGGAAAAGTATATAAGGGCTGTAATATAGAGAATGCTGCCTACAGTATGTGTAACTGCGCAGAACGGACTGCCCTTTTTAAAGCGCTTTCAGAAGGGGATAAGGATTTTCAAATGCTGGCGGTTATTGCCGATACTGAGCGGCCTTGTTCTCCATGCGGGGCATGCAGGCAGGTTATTTCTGAATTATGCCCAAAAGAGATGAAAGTGGTTTTAACAAATCTAAAAGGTGATATTCAAGAAATGACTGTCGAAGATTTATTGCCTGGCGCTTTTTCACCGGAGGATCTGCATGCAAAATAATACCATTACAAATAAAGGCTATAAATCTGGATTTATTTCGATTATCGGCCGGCCTAATGTTGGAAAATCTACGTTTCTCAATCGGGTGATTGGTCAAAAAATTGCTATTATGAGCGATAAGCCGCAGACAACCCGCAACAAGATTCAAGGCGTCCTTACACTTTCAGATACCCAAATGGTTTTTATTGATACACCAGGTATTCATAAACCAAAACACAAATTGGGCGATTTTATGATGAAAGTTGCACAAAATACATTAAAAGAAGTTGATTTAATTCTTTTTATGGTAAATGCTGAAGAGGGATTTGGCCGTGGTGAAGAATTTATCCTTGAAAAGTTTCAAACCGTAAGCACTCCAATCTTTCTTGTAATAAATAAAATTGATCAAATTCATCCTGATGATTTATTGCCGATTATTGAATCGTATAAGGAAAAATATAACTTTGAAGAAATAGTGCCGATATCTGCACTAGAAGGTAATAATGTTGAACGTTTGCTTACACAAATTAAATCCTTTTTACCTGAAGGGCCGCAATACTATCCGGCAGACCAAGTTACAGATCATCCGGAACGATTCATCATTACCGAACTAATCAGGGAAAAAGCACTACACCTGACTAGAGAAGAAATTCCACACTCCTTAGCTGTTGTATTAGACAAAATGGAGCGTCAAGAAGGTAAGGATATAATTCATGTCATGGCAACGGTCATAGTGGAAAGGGATTCTCAGAAAGGTATTATCATTGGAAAAAAAGGCAGCATGTTAAAGGAAATCGGCAAGCGGGCTCGCGTAGATATTGAAAATCTTCTAGGGTCTAAGGTGTTTTTAGAATTATGGGTAAAGGTTCAGAAAGACTGGCGCAATAAGATGTCCCAGCTTCGTGATTATGGCTTTAATGAAGATGAATACTGATGAATAACCCTAACTAAAATATTAATTAATTGACAAGATTATGCATGGACAACATTAACAATTTTTTCGTCTTATGATTTTTGCGCAGGCAGGCTATGATAAATGTAAGGTTTGGGATTGAACTTTAGGCTAGTCTAAATAATGAAAGGTGGGGTTTTCGATGATGGATTTTACGTGGAAAGTATTTACCCAGACAGGGAATATTGACACATATCTTCTCTTTAAAGAGCTTGAGAAGGAAAACCAAGAAATACCCGGTAATCTTGATGAAAAGCTAGCACAAATAGATTTTCCCGTTTCATAAGCAAGTCTTTCGCGCTCTTTAGAAGGTGACATTTATGCTTCAGAAGTGTGAAGGCATCGTCATTAGAACAACAGATTATGGTGAAACCAATAAAATTGTAACATTATATACGAGGGAATGGGGAAAGGTTGGTATAATGGCTAGGGGAGCAAAGAAGCCTAATAGCCGCCTTTCTTCCATTACCCAGCTTTTCACTCATGGTTATTTTCTAGTTCAAAAAGGTTCTGGATTAGGCAGCATGCAGCAGGGTGAAATGATTTCTTCTATGCGTTCCATTGGTGAGGATATTTTCTTAACTGCTTATGCAAGTTATATTGTCGAATTAACTGATAAATGTACAGAGGAAAAGAAGCCTAATCCTTTTCATTTTGAACTGCTTCATCAAACACTCAATTATATGAATGAAGGCTATGACCCAGATATTCTTATGAATATTTATGAAATGAAAATGTTAAATGTGATGGGGTTGTATCCGGTGTTAAATCAATGTTCCGTTTGCGGCAGTACAGACGGGCATTTTTCTTTTTCCATTCGTGAAGGCGGATTTATTTGCCACCGATGCCTTGGAAAAGATCCGTACCATTTTAAATTATCACCAGCGGCCGTGAAATTATTACGGCTATTTTATTATTTTGATCTTTCTAGGTTAGGGAATATTTCTGTAAAAGAAGAAACGAAAGCAGAATTAAAAAATGTCATTTCCGCCTATTATGAAGAATATTCTGGTCTGCATCTTAAAACCAAGAAGTTTCTCAACTCTATGGCCCAATTTCGTAATTTATTATAGTTACTATTGACATTTTTTCAACTTTTAGTTAATATTTTCTTTAAAATTAATAATTGCGTTGATGGAGAGTAGTACTTAGTAAACTCTATAAAAGCGAACCTAGGACAGTGGAAGCTAGGGGATAGGGCACTAACGAAGGCGTTCCTGAGCAATAACATGTGTTGATCAACACATTTTAAGGAGGCTGCTAATTTAGCAGCAAATAGGGTGGAACCGCGGGTAACTCTCGTCCCTATGCTTATTGTAAGCATAGGGATGAGAGTTTTTTATTTGCAGAAAAAACTATTAAAGGAGCTTTTAAAATGAAAGTAACAATGGAGCAAATTGTATCGCACGCAAAACACAGGGGATTTATTTTTCCGGGATCAGAAATTTACGGCGGATTAGCAAACACTTGGGATTACGGCCCATTAGGCGTTGAATTTAAAAATAATATCAAGCAGGCTTGGTGGAAAAAGTTTGTTCAAGAGTCACAGTACAATGTCGGTTTGGACGCAAGTATTTTGATGAACCCGCGGACTTGGGAAGCATCTGGACACATCGGAAACTTTAATGACCCTATGATTGACTGTAAAAATTGTAAAGCCCGTCACCGAGCTGATAAATTAATTGAAAATGCCCTCGAAGAAAAAGGAATCGAAATGGTAGTAGACGGCCTGCCTTTTTCAAAAATGGAAGAGCTGGTAAAAGAGCATAATATCGCCTGTCCAGACTGTGGAAGCCATGACTTTACTGGAATTCGCCAATTCAATCTTATGTTTAAAACCTTTCAAGGTGTTACTGAATCAAGCACGAATGAAATTTTCTTACGCCCAGAGACTGCTCAAGGTATTTTTGTTAACTTTAAAAATGTGCAGCGGACAATGAGAAAGAAGCTGCCATTTGGTATCGCCCAAATTGGAAAAAGCTTCCGAAATGAGATTACACCAGGTAATTTTACATTCCGAACAAGAGAATTCGAACAGATGGAGCTTGAGTTTTTCTGTAAGCCTGGTGAGGAATTAAAATGGTTTGACTATTGGAAGCAATTTGCAGAACAATGGCTGCTTTCATTAGGGCTTACTAAAGAAAATTTAAGACTTAGAGATCACTCTGAGGACGAACTTTCTCATTACAGTAATGCTACAACCGATTTTGAATTTAAATTCCCATTTGGATGGGGAGAGTTATGGGGTGTGGCTTCAAGAACGGATTATGATTTGAAACAGCATATGGAATTCTCAGGAGAAGATTTCAACTATATTGATCCTGAAACAAATGAAAGATATATTCCGTTCTGTATTGAGCCATCTTTAGGTGCAGACCGTGTAACTTTAGCGTTCTTAATCGATGCTTATGATGAAGAACAGCTTGAGGACGGCACAACAAGAACAGTCATGCATTTTCATCCGGCATTAGCACCATTTAAGGCAGCGGTATTGCCGTTATCGAAAAAATTGTCAGATGAGGCGAGAGAGGTTTTTGCTGCATTATCTAAGCATTTTTCAGTGGATTACGATGAAGCGGGATCAATTGGTAAACGATATCGCCGTCATGATGAAATTGGAACACCGTTCTGCATCACTTATGACTTTGATTCCAAAGAAGATCAAATGGTAACAGTACGAAACCGTGATACAATGGAGCAAACACGTATTCCGATTTCAGAACTTGTCAGCTTCTTACAGGAGAAAATGGTGTTTTAAAAAGAAAAGCGGAAGCGCCTTGGCGCTGTAACTGGATAATGAAAAAGGTGCGGGCTTCCGCACCTTTAATGTTTGTTTTAACCACTGTATTAATTTCAAAAGAAAATTAACTAGTATATAATATTGTTATAAATGTATAACGATTATGTATAAGGTGGTGAGCACAATCGAACTGACTAAGCGACAGGAACATATTCTGCAAATAGTAAAGGAAAAAGGACCTATAACAGGGGAGCATATCGCCGACCAATTAAGCTTGACAAGAGCCACTCTAAGACCTGACCTCGCCATTTTAACAATGGCAGGCTATTTAGATGCCAGGCCGCGAGTCGGATATTTCTATACTGGGAAATCTGGAGCACAGCTGCTGACTGAAAATCTGCAAAAAATTTATGTTAAGGATTATCAGTCCATTCCCGTTGTTGTTAGCGAAAATGTTTCCGTCTATGATGCTATTTGCACAATGTTCCTTGAAGATGTGGGAACATTATTTGTAGTGGACCATAACTCCTCACTAGTTGGGGTACTATCGAGAAAAGATTTGCTTCGGGCTAGTATCGGAAAACAAGAGCTTTCCACCATCCCGGTCAATATCATCATGACTAGAATGCCGAATATTACCATGTGTGAACGTGAAGATCTCTTAATCGATATTGCTAAAAAATTAATTGAAAAACAAATTGATTCCTTACCAGTAGTTAGAAAATCTGATAAAGGTTTTGAAGTAATCGGCCGAATAACGAAAACAAATATAACAAAGGCCTTTGTTACATTAGGTGATGAATAAAAAGAGGGGTGGATTTGGAAGAATGAGTATACCAATCATTTACGTGGTATCTGATTCCGTCGGGGAAACAGCGGAATTAGTGACGAAAGCGGCAATCAGCCAATTTAATGGATCCGGAATGACATTAAAGAGGTTCCCATATGTTGAAGACAAGGAACATATCGATGAGGTACTCTCACTTGTAGCGCTCGATAAAGGAATGGTTGCTTTTACTTTAGTCAAACCAGATATGCGTACATATATAACGGAAAGGGCATCTGCGGAAGGGATTATTGCTGTTGATTTAATTGGTCCAATTATGGATCAAATTCAATCCTTTAGCGGAAAGACCCCGCTGTGTGAACCAGGTCTTGTTAGGAAACTTGATGAGGATTATTTTAAAAAGGTAGAAGCAATTGAATTTGCTGTAAAGTATGATGATGGGCGTGATCCGAGGGGCATCCTTAAAGCGGATATTGTCTTAATTGGTGTATCGAGAACTTCTAAAACTCCTCTATCACAGTACCTAGCACATAAACGTTTAAAAGTGGCCAATGTACCTCTTGTACCAGAGGTAGACCCGCCTGAAGAGCTTTACAGGGTACCAGTTGAGAAATGCTTTGGCTTAAAAATCAGCCCGGAAAAATTAAACAATATTAGAAGAGAACGATTGATTTCATTGGGTTTAAACGATAAGGCAAGCTATGCAAATATTGATCGAATCAAAGAGGAATTGACCTTTTTTGACACAGTCATGAAAAAAATTCATTGCCCTGTCATTGATGTTACCAATAAAGCTGTTGAAGAAACGGCCAACATTATTTTAAATTATATTCAAAAAGGCAGACTCTGACACATAGTCATAAGATTATGTGTTTTTTATTGAAAAAAGAAAATAAAAAAGTTATGGCAAAATGATATTAATTGTACTATAATAAAAAATTGTGATAAAAATATACTTTTTAGGTTTAGACTTGCATGTGAACGAATAAACTATTTATTGTTAGATGTCAAGTAAGTCCCTATAAAAACTCCTGAAAAAATTCGACATAAATCCTTTTTTATAAAATTAATAGCTAAAGAAGGAAAATGCAGAGTGATGTAGAATTAATACTAATATAAAAGGCATTCCAACTGTTTTTGTCGATGCAGATTCCTGCTCGGTAAAAGAGGAGATTGTCGAAATAGCTTCTAAATTTCTGCACAAGTTCTTTTTATTGCTTTCTATGATCACCATGTTAAGAAAGAAATTACATACTCAACTTGGAAATATGTTGATTCTGGAAAGGAAGCGGAGGATTTATTCATTATGAATTATGCACAAACTGGGGACATTGTTATTACTCAGGATATTTCATGATGGAATTAGCAAGAAATTTGTCGAAATTTGCAGGAACTTAGTTATTCAACGTAGAATTTATGTAAGAACAAATGAGGTTGTTTCCATGGCGGATCGTATAGCCGAAGAAAAAATTGATCAAATTCGTCAGACAGTTGATATTGTTGAAATTATCAGCGATTATGTACAACTGAAAAAACAAGGGCGAAATTACTTCGGATTATGTCCTTTCCATGGTGAAAGCACACCATCATTCTCAGTATCACCCGACAAACAAATTTTCCATTGTTTTGGTTGTGGTGCTGGAGGAAATGTTTTTTCTTTTTTAATGGAGCTTGAGGGAATCTCTTTTCAAGAAGCTGCCATTAAGCTTGCTGCCAAAGGAAATATCGATCTTGATATCAATCTTGCAGGAGCTCGTGGCGAGAGAAAAATTGCAAAAGATTTGCAAGCTATGCTTGATGCTCATGAACTATTAACTAAATTCTACCATCACTTGCTCGTAAATACAAAGGAAGGCCAGCATGCATTAGAATATTTGCTAGGCAGAGGATTTACCCGTGAATCGATTGATAAGTTCCAAATTGGTTATTCCCTAAATTCCTGGGATTTCGTTACAAAATTCCTATCAAAGCGGGATTTTGCACCTGACTGGATGGAAAGGGCCGGATTGATTATCAAACGTGAACGGGATGGGACGTATTTTGATCGGTTTAGAGATCGGATCATGTTTCCAATCTTTGATCGCAATGGAAATTCGATTGCCTTTTCTGGAAGATCGCTCGGATCTGATGAGCCTAAATATTTAAACAGTCCTGAAACGGCAATCTTTAATAAAAGCAAGATATTATACAATTATCATCAAGCAAAACCAAGTCTTAAAAAAATGCAGCAAGCTGTCCTTTTTGAGGGATTTGCTGATGTAATTGCTGCCGATCGATCTGGTGTGGAAAATGGCATCGCCACAATGGGGACTTCCTTAACAGATGATCATATCGCCCTTTTAAGGCAAAGTGTCCAGTCTGTAACCATCTGTTACGATTCCGATAAGGCCGGAATTGAGGCTGCCTACCGTGCAGGTAATCACCTTAACGAAGCTGGCTTTCAAATAAAAGTAGCCATGATGTCTGATGGTATGGACCCGGATGAATATATTAAAAAGTTTGGTCCTGATAAATTTCAAAAAGAAGTTATCGGTGCCAGCTTAACTTGGATGGCTTTTAAGTTTATTTATTTTCGAAGGGGAAAAAATCTTCAGCTTGAAGGAGATAGACTTGCCTATATCGAAGAAATAATCAAAGAAATAAGCAAATTAACCAAGGCTGTTGAAAGGGATCATTATTTAAGGCAGATCGCAGCTGAATTTTCACTTTCTTTAGATGCGTTAAGAGAACAGCAAAAGCAGATTTTCTTTTCAGAAAAAAGAAAGTCTACAGGGAAAAATGAGAATATCAATAAGACGATCGTAATAAAAAGGCCCGTCGAGGAATTAAAGCCTGCTTATTACACTGCAGAAAGGCGCTTAATAGCCCATATGCTAAAAGACCGTGATGTTGCTTACAAGGTTCAGGAATTATTACAAGGGAACACGTTTAATATCGATGAACATCAGGCAATAATAACATATCTATTGGGATTTTATGAAAATCATTCAGAACCTGATTCGAGCGCATTTTTAACCTATATTCAAGATGAAAATCTTAGAAGAATGGTTGCTAATATTGAAATGATGTCGATAAATGATGAGTTAAGCAATCAAGAATTAACTGATTATATCAAACAGGTGTTGAATTATCAAAAATTGTTAAAAATAAAAGAAAAAGAATTAGAACTAAAAGAAGCTGAAAGACAGAGTGATTTTAGCAGAGCTGCTGTGATTGCAATTGAAATTAACCAATTGCGTAAATCACTTTAAATAATTTTTATGTGTTTTTGATTCTGGAAGGAGGGACTCCCTTATGGCTGCAGAAAAATCAGCCCGTTCAAAAGAGGCCGAAAATGAATTAACTCTTGAACAAGTGAAAGACCAATTAACAGAAATGGGCAAAAAAGTCGGCGTCCTGGCCTATGATGATATAGCCGAAAAAATGGCTAATTTTGAATTAGAATCTGATCAAATGCATGAATTTTATGATTTTTTAGGTGATCAGGGAATAGAATTAGTCGGTGAAAGTGACGAGGAAGACCCTAACATAAAGGATCTGTCCAAGGAAGATGATGAAGAATTTGATTTAAATGATTTAAGTGTTCCTCCAGGAGTAAAAATCAATGACCCTGTCCGCATGTATTTAAAGGAAATTGGCCGGGTTGATCTACTATCCGCTAACGAGGAAAAAGAGTTGGCACTTCGTATTGAGCAAGGTGACGAGGAAGCCAAACGACGCCTTGCAGAGGCTAATCTAAGACTTGTTGTCAGCATCGCTAAACGGTATGTTGGCCGTGGGATGTTATTCCTTGATCTAATTCAGGAAGGTAATATGGGATTAATTAAGGCCGTAGAAAAATTTGATTATCAAAAAGGCTTTAAGTTCAGTACCTATGCTACGTGGTGGATTCGTCAGGCGATTACTCGTGCGATTGCAGACCAAGCAAGAACGATTCGAATCCCAGTTCATATGGTTGAGACGATTAATAAGCTAATTCGAGTTCAGCGTCAATTACTTCAGGATCTTGGCCGCGAACCAACACCAGAAGAAATTGGTGAAGACATGGATTTAACGCCGGATAAAGTAAGGGAAATTCTTAAAATTGCCCAAGAACCTGTTTCCTTAGAAACACCGATTGGTGAAGAGGATGATTCCCATCTTGGCGATTTTATTGAAGATCAGGATGCAACTTCACCGTCAGAACATGCAGCATATGAGCTTTTAAAAGAGCAGCTCGAGGATGTGCTTGATACATTAACTGATCGTGAAGAAAATGTTCTTCGCCTTCGCTTTGGGTTAGATGATGGCCGAACTCGTACACTTG
The DNA here is from genome assembly GCF_030403775.1 of Paenibacillus sp. BSR1-1. GTDB lineage: Bacteria > Bacillota > Bacilli > Bacillales > Cytobacillaceae > Neobacillus. The sequence continues at coordinate 33,526 of NZ_JAQMWQ010000017.1, read as the reverse complement.
AAGAAGTTGGGAAGGTTTTCGGCGTTACCCGTGAGCGTATTCGTCAAATCGAAGCAAAAGCTTTAAGAAAATTACGTCATCCTAGCCGCAGCAAACGGTTAAAGGACTTTTTAGAATAAAAATATACTTTGAAATAGTTTACTTCATAAAAGGAGTAAACTATTTTTTTGTACAATAGGAAATGTAAGCACTTACTCTGTTTTCATTTATTTTACTGAATTGTCTCTCATTTTGCAAATAGCCATCTATAAATTGATATTGGGAAAAATTTCATTTTATTTTGTGGGAATAAGATTAATTTTGTTTTTATAATAAAATAGTACAAATAAGTCGCAATTTTTATAAACGTCAGCATTTGTGCTGTATTATATTCGGATAATATAATATTTTTAAAAATTTTTAAATGTTGAGAAATTTAAATGAATCCCCGTATAATAATAAAGAAAGCGATTACAAAGTTGTTTTAGGGGGATGGACATGAATTTCGATTTAACTTCTGAACAAGAAATGATAAAACGGATGATTCGCCAGTTTGCTGATGAGGAAGTAGCACCTGGTGCGATAGAGCGTGATCGAACAAAACAATTTCCTGTAGAGATATTTAAAAAATTAGCTGATATGGGAATTATGGGACTTCCTTTCCCTGAAAAATTTGGCGGAGGCGGAGCCGACACTGTTAGCTTTGCCATTGTTACGGAGGAGTTAAGCCGGGCATGTGCTTCAACTGGAATAACTTATTCTGCGCACATTTCCTTGGGCGGGGCACCACTATACTTATTTGGAACCGAAGAGCAAAAACAAAAATATTTGACCCCCATTTGTACAGGCGAATCATTCGGTGCTTTTGGTCTCACCGAACCGAACGCTGGCTCAGATGCAGGAGGCACTAGAACCTCAGCTAAAGAGGATAATGGTGAATTTATTATTAATGGCAATAAGTGCTTTATTACCAATGCAAGCTATGCAAACCATTTAGCTTTAACGGCAATCACGGGTGAATCTGACGGTAAAAAAGAGATAAGCGCGATCATTGTTCCAACGAATGCACCGGGTTTTTCAGTAATTGACAATTATGAAAAAATGGGTTTGAATGCATCAAATACAACGGAACTTGTTCTAGAGGATGTGAGAGTACCGGTCGAAAACCTTTTAGGGAAACGCGGAGAAGGCTTTAAGCAATTTTTAATTACTCTTGATGGCGGCAGGATTGGTATTGGTGCCATGGCTGTAGGGATAGCTCAGGGGGCTTTTGAGAAGGCGCTTGCCTATGCTAAGGAAAGAAAACAATTTGGAAAATCCATTTCTTCTTTCCAAGCTATTCAATTTAAATTAGCAGATATGGCCATGAAAATTGAGTTGGCGCGTACAATGGTTCACAAAGCTGCATGGTTAAAGGATCAAGGGAGACCTTTTTCAAAAGAAGCAGCAATGTGTAAATTATATGCTTCCGAAATTTGTATGGAGGTAACGAATCAGGCCGTACAAATTCATGGAGGATATGGCTATATGAAGGAATATCAAGTTGAACGAATGATGCGTGATGCCAAACTGCTTGAAATTGGGGAAGGAACCTCTGAAGTACAAAGAATGGTTATTTCAAGATTAATTGGTTGTTAACAAATAAATAGGGGAATATAAAAGAGACTGAACAGAAGATTGAATTGTTTTAAGTCTCTTTTCTCTTTTTTATAAAGATTATAGTGATAAAATAAGTTTAGGGCTTTTCCTTCTGTTCATTTTCAAGTAAAATAATAGTTGTTTGTAGACATTTTATTATTTACAAGGTATTCGTACATAAGGGAGGTTATTATCTTGAAGAAAAATCCGGTTATTCCTTTTATCATCATCATGGTTTTTGGTATCGGACTAATGTTTCTATTGTCTTTCAAAGGCCTTGGTGATATGAAAGAGGTCGCAAAGGATAAGGGCGAAGGCGGCGGAAATGAGAAAACAGAAGTGGCTGCCTCCAATCCAGAAGACATTTATAAACAAACTTGTATAGGATGCCACGGCGACCAGTATCAAGGGGTTGTAGGGCCATCATTAAAAGGTGTTGGCAGCAAATTTTCAAAGGATGAAATCAAGACTTTCATTACAAAAGGTAAGGGAAACATGCCGCCAGGCCTAGTTCCAGAAGAGCAAGCTGCTGCTATGGCGGATTGGGTATCTAAGATTAAGTAATCAGGCAACATATAAAAAGTCCTTTGCATCTGTAAAGGACTTTTTTATATACTAAAGGAAATACATACATATAAAAAGTGGTGGTTTTTTTGAATACAGATAAATTATCAGCTCGTTTAGCAGCGGTTGCTAAATATGTACCTAATGGAGCCAGTATGGCTGATATTGGTTCGGATCATGCCTATTTGCCTTGCTTTTTAGCTAAAAACCAAGGTGTTCGATTTGCGGTTGCCGGTGAAGTAGTGGAGGGGCCCTATAATTCCGCTAAAAATAACGTGAGGTTAGAAGGTCTTGCCGATGTTATTTCTGTCAGGATGGGGAATGGCTTAGAAGTAATCCGTCCCGGAGAAGTTGAGTGCATTACAATTGCTGGAATGGGCGGCGCCTTAATCACCAGTATTTTAGAAAGCGGAAAGGACAAACTTAGCTCCGTTAAGCGTCTGATATTACAGCCGAATATCAGTGCCAATTCAATCCGAAAGTGGTTTTTAGAAAATAATTGGCAGTTGATTGCGGAAGAAATAATGGAGGAAGACGGGAAGATTTATGAGGTCCTTGTTGCTGAAAAGGGAGACCCGTTAAGAACCTATTCTTCTGAGTTAGAAATAGGATTATTAGTTGGACCTTTTCTTCTACAGTATAAAAACGAAGCTTTCAAGAAAAAATGGACGGCTGAAAGGAATAATTGGTTAAGAATATACAATCAGCTGGAAAATGCTGCTCAAACACAAGAGACAATAGAAAAAAAAGAGGAGCTATTAAATAAAATAAAATTGGTTGAGGAGGTTTTGAAGGATGAAAATACCAAACGGTCATGAACTAATCCAGCTTTTCGAGCAATTTTCACCAAAAGGCCTTGCGATGGAAGGCGATAAGATAGGTTTGCAAGTCGGCCGATTAAATAAAAAAATTGAACGAGTAATGATTGCCCTTGATGTACTCGAAAATGTCATTGAGGAGGCGATTAGAAAAAATGTCCAATTAATTATCGCCCATCATCCTCCGATTTTTCGCCCGCTAAAAAATATTAATACAGACACAGTTCAAGGACGGATGATTGAGAAATTAATAAGGCATGATATAGCTGTTTATGCTGCACATACGAATTTGGATGTGGCAAAAGGGGGCGTCAATGATTTACTGGCCTCAGCTTTAGGACTGCAGGAAGCTGAAGTGTTGGTTCCTACCCAGGATACTCAGCTTAAGAAGTTAGTTGTGTATGTTCCAGTTAGTCATGCTGATACCATTAGAGGGGTACTAGGCGAAGCGGGAGCAGGAAATATCGGGAATTATAGCCATTGCTCTTTTTCTGCAGACGGAACAGGACGATTTATGCCTGGGGTAAACACCAATCCTTATATCGGGCAAACTGGGCAGCTTGAAGCTGTTGATGAAGTTCGAATAGAGACGATTGTTCCTGAACCACTGTTAAAGAAGACGATCACGGCCATGATTAAAGCACATCCATATGAAGAGGTTGCCTATGATGTTTATCCATTGGAAAATAAAGGTGAAGTCCTCGGCCTTGGAAGAATTGGGAAAGTTGTTGAGATGACTTTAGCTGAGTTTGCAGAACAGGTAAAATCGGCGCTAGAGGTAGAAAGAGTGCGTGTGGTTGGTGATTTAAGCTCGAAAGTAAAAAAGGTGGCAGTTCTAGGCGGGGACGGAAACAAATATTTTAGTCATGCAAAATTTAAGGGGGCAGATGTGTACGTAGCAGGAGACATCTATTACCATACGGCACATGATGCAATGCTGCAGGGCTTAAACATGATAGACCCTGGCCATAATGTCGAAAAAATTATGAAAAAGGGGCTGACTGCTACATTACAGAAACTTTGTCATGAGGCAGGCTATGAAGTCGAAATTTTCCCTTCAGAAGAAAACACAGACCCATTTCAATTTATCTAAATTTTACTAACCGAGATGTCCTTTATCTGCCTGATGAAGGACATTTTTAATGCAGCTGAAGCCGCTTTAAAAAGCTGTACAGGAAAAATGTATCTTTGTATTATATCTATTAGTTTTATATAATAAATACATAGTTTATGAATCATAGTCTTTTAGGGGGACTTTTTTATATGCAAATAATTAAGATATCGCCACGCGGTTACTGCTACGGTGTTGTTGATGCAATGGTTATAGCTAGAAATGCCGCTTTAGATAAAACATTACCTCGCCCAATCTACATTTTGGGAATGATTGTTCATAATAAGCATGTTACGGATGCGTTTGAAGAAGAAGGCATTATAACCCTTGACGGGAAAAACCGAAAAGATATTTTAGAAAAAGTAGATAAAGGGACAGTCATTTTTACAGCACATGGAATCTCTCCAGAGGTGAGAGAGATAGCTAAACAGAAAGGGCTTGTCACAATTGATGCAACGTGCCCGGATGTTACAAAAACCCATGACTTGATTGAAGAAAAAACAAAACAGGGCTACCAAGTCATTTATATTGGTAAAAAAGGGCATCCAGAACCGGAAGGCGCTGTTGGCGTTGCACCGGGTCAAGTCCATCTCGTTGAATCTCCAAGCGATGTGGATGCATTGAATCTTGACTGTGAGAAACTAATTGTGACGAATCAAACAACGATGAGCCAATGGGATGTTGCGGATACGATGAAGAAGGTTCAGGAAAAATTTCCGCATGCTGAGGCTTATAAAGAAATCTGTCTTGCCACTCAAGTGCGTCAAGAAGCCGTTGCAGAACAGGCAACTGAGGCAGATGTAACGATTGTGGTCGGTGATCCGAAAAGTAATAATTCGAACCGGCTCGCACAGGTTTCTGAAGAAATTGCAGGAACTAAAGCATACCGTATCGCTGATATCACGGAACTAGAAATTGACTGGATAAAAGATGCTAAAAACGTTGCCGTAACCTCAGGGGCCTCGACTCCAACCCCGATTACAAAGGAAGTCATCACCTTCCTTGAACAATTTGATCCAAATAACCCAGCTACTTGGGAACGACGCAGAAATGTACCACTTAACAAAATTTTACCTAAGGTGAAAAAATAAATATTAAAAAGAAAAAGCACACGGGATTTCAGAAATTGAAATCTTGTGTGCTTAATTTTATATATACATTTTTGGAACAGAGGTTCCTTTTTGCTGCTGCCTATTGCTATTCGTTTTTTGCTGTGGATTTTTTTTTCGTGTCGTATTCGTCTTAGGAGTTTCCAGTTCACTTGACTCATTGCTTGATGATTCTTCCATTGCTGCTTCAGTGGTTTTATCTTTATTTTCAGTTGATTCATCCGTGCTTTTCGAAGCAGTTTTTAGTCCTCTATACAGTTTCCACATGGCCGGCAGATTTTTTACTAATGGCCCATATTGTTGGACCATTGGACCAATGGTTTGTGCTGTTTTCAAAACCTGCTGTGTATTGTTAAGAATGTTTGAAAGCCCACCAGGGTTACTTAATGATTGGAGTAAGCCACCGCCGCCCCCTGAAGCGGCACGTCCAGCTCCTTGCATTCCCATTAATCCGCTTGCTTGATTTCCTCTTCCGAGAAGTCTCGAAAGTAGGCCGCCACCGCCCCTATTCATTTGTGCTCCACCCATCATGGGATTTCTTCCGCCAAAAGGATTTGCAGATTGTCCCATCATCGGAGCCCTCCCTCCAAAGGGGTTAGGACCTGCTCCCATCATTGGACCACCGCCTCCGCCGAACTGACCTTGCATCATTTGCGGACCCATTCCTCCCTGCATGGGGAATCTTGGTCTTGGCTGCATATTTTTAGCCTCCTTTCTGATTTGACCCTTATGAATTAAGGTATGCATTTATCATAAATTGGTTTAGGTATTATGCACAGGACAAAAACAAATTTAGTTGTTTAAAAGTTCCCAATAGGTAAAAAATGATACTAATAGGAAAGATACTGGTGTTTTGCAGGAATCTTTAATATAATTGCATGATGGATATTAAAGTGGAAGCTCTTGCTAAACAAAGAAAACTACTCCATAGTCATTAGATTATTTTTATATTAAGGAGCAATTACATGAAAGAAAATCGTTTTGATCGTTTTAAGTTTCAACCGTTTATTATAGAAGCCATTAATCATTTTGGATTTTATGAGCCGACAGAAATCCAAGAACGCATGATTCCATTAGTATTAAAAGAAGAGAGTGCTATTGGACAATCTCAGACTGGTACTGGAAAGACACTTGCTTTTGTGCTGCCAATCCTTGAAAAAATCAACACGCAGCGGCAGGAGGTCCAGGCAGTTATTACAGCACCGACTAGGGAACTGGCATCGCAAATCTATCATCAAATCCTGAAAATCACCGAACATTGTAATCCGGAGCAGTCCATTATGACAAGATGTTATATTGGCGGAACGGACAAGCAGCGCACCATCGAAAAATTAAAGGTACAACCGCATATTGTTGTGGGGACGCCAGGCAGAATCAATGACCTCATTGCAGATCAAGCCCTTTTTGTTCATACAGCGGGAATTCTCGTTGTGGACGAGGCAGATATGATGTTAGATATGGGATTTATCGAAGATTTAGATCGTGTGGCGGCCAGGATGCCTGAAAACCTGCAAATGCTAGTATTTTCAGCAACCATTCCAGAAAAGTTAAAGCCCTTCCTTAAAAAATATATGGAAAATCCGAAAACCATTCAAATTGAAGCAAAACAAAAGGCAGCGGAAAATTTAGAACACTTTTTATTACCGTCAAGACATCGCAATAAAAAGCAGCTGGTTCTTGACGCTCTCCTTGCCTACAATCCTTATTTAGCAATTGTCTTTACGAATACAAAAAAAATGGCGGAAGATGTAGCCAGGTTTTTAAATGAAAAAGGCTTAAAGGTTGGCCGTGTTCACGGAGATTTAAATCCGCGTGAACGAAAAAAAATGATGAAGCAAATTCAGGATTTGGAGTATCAATACATCGTAGCAACCGATCTTGCTTCAAGAGGAATTGACATCGAAGGGATAAGCCATGTCATAAATTATGAATTGCCTTCGGATTTAGATTTTTATATACATCGGGTCGGCAGAACGGCAAGGGCAGGAAATACAGGAATTGCTTTGACCATTTATGAATTATCTGATGAAGATGCTTTAAATCGGTTAGAAAAAATGGGTATTCAGTTTAAGTATGTCGATTTGAAAAAAGAAGGATTTGTGGAAGCGGATGAACGGAATAAACGGAAGACTCGGGTAAGGCAGGAAGATGAGGCCGACAAACTTGCGAAATCCATCATTAAAAAGCCGCAAAAAGTAAAACCAGGCTATAAAAAGAAAATGCAATGGGAAATGGATAAAATTAAAAAACGGCAGCGAAGATTGAACCAGAAAAAGAAATAATGAAGAAATGGAGAGGAAAGCAATGTTAAAAATCGGATCACATGTCTCGATGAGCGGAAAAGATATGTTGCTTGCTGCAAGCCAAGAAGCTGTTTCTTACGGAGCCAATACGTTTATGATTTATACGGGGGCACCGCAAAATACAAGACGGAAAAAAATTGAGGATTTAAATATTGAAGCGGGAAGAAGGCATATGGAGGCAAATGGGATTTCAGAAATTGTGGTCCATGCTCCCTATATTATCAATATTGGTAATACAGAAAACCCGGATACGTTTGAATTAGGCGTCCGCTTTCTTCGTTCGGAAATTGAACGAACTGAAGCGCTTGGAGCGAAACAAATCGTGCTTCACCCGGGTGCCCATGTCGGTGCCGGGACAGAAGCAGGAATTAAAAAAATCATTGAGGGTTTGAATGAAGTTCTGACTGGGCAAGAACAGCTTCAAATTGCCTTGGAAACCATGGCTGGAAAGGGTTCAGAATGTGGGAAATCCTTCGAGGAAATCGCGATGATTATGGATGGGGTTAACTATAGTGATAAACTGTCCGTTTGTTTCGATACATGCCACACTCATGATGCCGGTTACAATATTGTTGAAGATTTTGATGGTGTTTTAAATGAATTTGACAAGATTATTGGGATTGAAAAATTAAAGGTACTTCATATTAACGATAGCAAGAATGCTGTAGGAATGCGGAAGGACCGCCACGAAAATATCGGGTTCGGTCATATTGGCTTTAAGGCACTCAATTATATTGTTAATCATCCGCAACTGATGGATATTCCCAAGATCTTAGAAACACCATTTGTCGGTGAAGATAAAAATAATAAAAAAGCACCATATAAATTCGAAATCAGTATGCTCCGTGAGCAAAGGTTCGATGAAGACCTTTTGGATAAAATCATGCAATCATAATTAATAGAAAATAAGCTGTGCAGTCTGCACAGCTTGTTTTGATTATTTGGTAAATGACATAAATAATTTATTAACCTCGCGTGCTGTTTCAGGACCAGCCGCTTTTGCGATTTCTCTAACGATTTGAGCCCGCTGTCCATTATCAAATATATTGATATTTTTTCCTCTTAAGTATGTGGCAATTTTTCCTGCCTGCTGCCGATTAATGACAATGTTAAATTGATCTGCGTATTTCAATAATTCATCTGTAGTAATCGTATTTATTTTATGATTAATGATGTTTTCAAAAATTTTCACCCTCACCACTCCTCCCTCCTAATGTATGAAGATGCGGCAAGAGTGTGACAACAGGCTTTACAATCTGGAAACACTATTGTATACTTTTTGAAGTTAAATCGGAATGATTCTGATAATTAAAAGGTGAGAGTGCAAATATGCAATCAATTATTGAAATTAAACATTTATTCTATCGTTATGAAAAGGACACGGTCCTTGAGAATATTAACCTATCCATTCCAGATGGCTCTTTTTTAGCCATAGTCGGTCCAAATGGGTCTGGTAAATCAACCCTCCTGAAATTAATTTTAGGATTGTTAAAACCGCAAAAAGGGGAGATTTTTTTATTTGGCCAGGAAATAAGCAAATTTAAAGCTTGGCAGCAAATCGGCTATGTCTCACAAAAGGCTAATTCTTTCAATACGGGGTTTCCTGCGACTGTATTTGAGGTAGTCGCAAGCGGTCTGACAAAAAAGCTTGGGATGTTTAAGTTTTTTAAAAAAGAGCATTCACGTATTGTTTTAGATGCATTGGATGCCGTTGGAATGAAGAATTTTCATAACCGGAATATTGGTGAACTTTCCGGAGGGCAGCAACAGCGAGTTTTTATTGCACGTGCCCTTGTCAGTGAACCCAAGCTGTTGATCCTAGATGAGCCAACGGTCGGTGTCGATGCTGAAAATGTTAATGCTTTTTATCAAATGCTTAATGATTTAAATAAGAATCGAGGAATCACCCTTCTTTTGGTTACCCATGACATTGGAACGATTTCAGACAAGGTAACACATGTTGCCTGCTTAAATAAAAATATGCATTTTCATGGGGAAACTAGCGAATTCGAGCAGTTAAAAAAAGAAGATATGTCTAAAGTTTATGGTCATGATGTCCATCTGATTGCCCATAATCATGATCACGGAGGCGTTTTAAAATGATTCAAGGAATTTTTCATTATGAATTTTTACAAAATGCCTTTTTAACTGGAATCTTGATTGGAATTCTTGCGCCGTTATTAGGTGTTTTTATTGTCGTTAGAAGGTTATCGTTAATTGCGGATGCCCTTAGCCATGTGACGCTTGCAGGTATTGCGGCAAGTCTTTTGCTTGAACGAAATGTTGCAGCTTTAGCTGGTTTAAATCCACTGTATTTAGGGATGGTATTCTCCGTAGGAGGCTCCTTGTTTATTGAAAAGCTTAGAGGTGTTTATAAGCATTATCAAGAGCTTGCCATTCCCATTATTCTTTCAAGTGGAATAGGGCTTGGGGTCATATTTATTTCATTGGCGAATGGGTTCAATACCGATTTATTCAGTTATTTATTTGGCAGTGTATCAGCAGTAAGCCGGACGGATTTACTCGTCATTTTTATCATTAGCATCCTTGTAATCACCGTTATCATTTTATTATATAAAGAATTGTTTTTATTATCGTTTGACGAAGAACATGCGAAAGCTTCTGGTATTGCCGCAAAGAGCATTCATTTCATTTTCATTGTAATGGTGGCATTAGTAATTGCAGCATCGATGAGAATTGTTGGGATTTTGTTAGTTTCATCATTAATGACACTGCCGGTTGCGGCAAGTATTCGCCTTGCCAAAGGTTTTAAACAAACGATTTTTTTGTCAGTTTTATTTGGTGAAATCTCTGTCCTTGGAGGACTTTTTACAGCATATTATTTAGATTTGGCCCCTGGCGGAACGATTGTAATGCTTGCGGTTCTTATCCTAGTAATCGCTATCTTTTATAAGAAATTAATCATTAAAAAGCATGTGCTTTCGGAGGTAGAGTCAAGTGAACGTTAATGAAGCTATCCAATACCTAAAAGAAAACGGCTTTAAACAGACAGGGAAAAGAGAAGATATGCTTCAACTATTTGCTGACAGCGACAAGTATTTAACAGCTAAGGATGTTTTAGATCAATTGAAAGATGATTATCCAGGCCTGAGTTTTGATACGATTTATCGAAACCTCTCTCTGTTTGTTAACATGGGAATATTAGAGACGACAGAATTATCAGGTGAAAAGCATTTTCGCTTTACATGTTCGAGACATCATCATCATCATCATTTTATTTGTCTGGACTGTGGAAAAACGAAGGAAATTGAAACCTGCCCAATGGATGGATTGAGTGAAAATTTAAAAGGATATGATATTTCCGGGCACAAATTTGAAATCTATGGAAGATGCCCTGAATGTGTAAACTAAAAACAGCTTGCGGCCTTTGCCGCAAGCTGTTTTTTTAAATGAGGGAGCTGACCAATTTACGATTGTCCTTTTGCTGCTGTCTTAACCAATGCTCTACCCAATCATAGGCCTCTGCCCAATCATAAACGCGAATGACCCCTTTAGGGATTGGATCTTGGTTATAGGGGGTATTAAATAATATGACGGGAATGTGACACTCTTCGTGAATGGTAACAGCATTATCATGTTTATCTTCAAAAAAGATATCGATTTGGTGCTTTTTCACGGATTCAATTTTATTATGGGTTCCAATTAATTCAATATGGTGATAAAGCAGCTCATTATCGGTAAACCATTTTTCTGTTACATCATAGAGATGCTGGCCTCGGGCACTGATAAAAAACAATTCATGCTGATTTTCCCATTTTTTTAGGACGTTTTTTGCTCCTTGAGCCAGCGGTGAACCTTCATAGATGATCGGTTCATTTTCGTGAAACCATTTGGCAAATTCTTTTTCAGAAACATTTACAAACGGGGTCAATTCATATTCATTAACATCCTCATACGCAATGTTTAGTCCAAAAGCTTTGTTGATAAAAGGTAAAATTGAAGTTGGGCACGTAACCGTACCGTCGATATCAATTCCAAAACGTTTTCTCATTTGTGCTCACCTTCAAATTGCATTTGCTTATCTTATTCTATTTTACCAAAGAAGCGTGTTTTATAAAGTAAATAATTTTATGTAATATTTTTCGGGATTTGAAATAAAAACCTATTTAAGACAAACATTGACATAGTAAAAAGAGGCTTTAGGTAAACAATAATAGTGCTCCTATTACTGAAAGTGAGGGATTCGAATGGCAGATGAAAGAGACACGAAAGTGCAAGAAGCTCTTCAAAGTGCTAATATAGGACAGGATATCCCAAATTACCCTTCAGAATTTAGAGAAGAAACAGCTTCAGAAATTGCTCCAGAAATTGGTGCATCTGTCCCAATTAGACATACTGATTATAGGGAAGAAACTGCTGCTGAAATTGCGGCCCCTGTACCAGTTATACGCGGAAGGGACCGTGAAGCTGTTAGAGAAAGAGCAGAGGGTGGTGCCGGGATTGGCACAGTAGCTTTAGCACTATCCATTTTATCTCTGTTTGTATTACCTATTCTTTTTGGTGCTGCAGGAATTGTGTTAGGTTTCGTTGCTAGGCGCAGAGGTGCACAAGGACTCGGTGCCTGGGCAATTGGGATTGGTGCTGTATCGATTATTATCGGTATCTTTATTCTCCCGTTCTTTTAACATATAGCTGCATAGGGGCAAAAAGAAACCCGGCGGGATACCTGCCGGGTTTTCCTTATGTTATTTTGCGGCGGCTTCTTCTGCTGCTTTTTTCTGAAAATACTCTTCTGCCACTTGGTCGATTTCTTTTTTCAATTCTTCGACCATTTGGGCTTCTGGAACCTTCCTTACAATTTCACCTTTGCGGAAAAGTAATCCTTCACCGCGTGCCCCGGCAATACCAATGTCCGCCTCACGAGCTTCTCCAGGCCCGTTAACGGCACAGCCCAGAACGGAAACTTTTATCGGAGCTTTAATTTTCTGGATATATTCTTCAACTTCATTCGCGATGCTAATAAGATCAATTTCAATTCTTCCGCAGGTTGGACAGGAAATTAATGTTGCAGCATTGGAGGAAAGACCAAACACCTTCAAAAGCTCACGTGCAACCTTTACTTCTTCAACTGGATCTGCACTTAAGGAAATCCGTAGTGTGTTTCCGATTCCCTTGCTGATAATCGCTCCTAATCCAGCCGCACTTTTTACTGTCCCAGAAAAAAGCGTCCCAGATTCGGTAATTCCTAAATGCAATGGATAATCGAAGGCACGGGCAGCTTTTTCATAGGCTTCAATAGCAAGATTTACATCAGATGCCTTCATCGAAACAATAATATCGTGGAAATCCAAATCCTCAAGAATTTTAATATGATGTAGGGCGCTCTCAACCATACCATCTGCTGTTGGATATCCGTATTTTTCTAATATCTTTTTCTCCAGGGAACCAGCGTTGACTCCTATCCGGATTGGAATTCCGCGCTCTTTAGCTGCTTTTACGACAGCTTCCACTTTTTCACGCTTTCCGATGTTACCAGGGTTGATTCTGATTTTATCCGCGCCGCCTTCAATGGCTTTTAATGCTAATTTATAATCAAAATGGATATCGACAACAAGAGGGATATTGATTCTTTTTTTGATTTCAGCAATAGCATTTGCTGCACGCTCATCCGGACAAGCAACTCGGACAATCTGACACCCAGCCTCTTCAAGCCGTTTAATCTCGGCAACTGTAGCTTCAACATCGTGGGTTTTTGTTGTCGTCATACTTTGGATAATTAGTTCGTTATTACCCCCGATGGTTAAATTTCCAACCTTTACAGGCCGGGTTTTTGTACGATGTATAATTTCACTCACGTGGAATTCGCTCCTTTAAAATGGGATCCCAATAAAAAACAATAAAATCAATTTCGACTTTATTTTATCAGTCTACTTCTATTTTTGCCAAGAATAAGGGTGGTATCTCCATTATTTTGAGTAATCAGGAAAATGATATGTAGATCCAATTTGAATTTTTTCCGGATTGCGGCCTTGGTTTAATTTTTTAAAGTCTTCAATTAAATCGGTAATCGATACTGGAAGAGGTTTTTCTAATCTATGCTCTACAATTGAAATGACGGTTTCACCAGGTTTAACTTTTGCCTCAAAGGATGGAAGTCCCGATTGTTTCTTAATAACGGTCTCCACCTTTGCATCTACCTGCTTTGCAGGTGAGGGGGTCAGTGTTCCAACGGTTAAATCTAAATAAATGACATAAATTACAAGTACGGTTAATAGGAATCCAAATAATTTTTTCATCGGACAAGCCCCCAAATGGAAAGTTTGTACATTGGTATGCTTGTCCACAAATAAATAGAACTTTTTATAGAAAAAGCATCCGATTTGGATAACCAGATTGTCGAGAAAGGGTAGTTTTCTCGGCGGTTTTTACTTTGTCTGAATTTAGATTATCGATTTTTATGAATTGATTATCCCTGCTACCTGGCCTGTTGATTTCCACTCCGGGCACTCGCTTTCCGCGGGGAGGTCCTGGAGCCTCCTCGGCGCTTTAGCGCCTGCGGGGTCTCCAGTGACCTCTAAATCCCGCAGGAGTCGGTGCCCTCCGTTCCAATCAACAGGGAGTTTGATCAACTAAAGATATCGCTACACGACTTTTCCAACCTTGCTAAATTCGTTGCGAACCTGTTTATTATTTTTGGCAGGCTGCAGTCAAAAGGGCATGTTCGCTTACATTCTATAAACCTATAATCCGGCAGTAGTGAACCCAGAAAATGAAAAATCAATACTAATTCACCAATAGACACAAATTGATATTCAGATTGGCTAGTTTCTTATGGCTTAAACATTGATTCGCCACTTATACATTTTATTTAAAAGGTCTGTAGAACGACTTTAATTAAAAACACTCTGTTGGTTGGAGCGGAAGGCGCGAAGACTCCTGCGGGAGTACGGGGCAGGGGAGACCCCGCAGGAGCGAAGCGACGAGGAGGCTCTCCGGCACGCCCGCGGAAAGCGAAGCGCCTGGAGCGCAAATCAACAGACCAATATAAAGCCCATTCTCAATTCTATTAACAAATTGATGCAACGAAATATTAACGATAATGAACAATTAAAAGGCTATCGAAAGTTTTTCGATAGCCTGAGCATCATATCCTGTTTTAATTGGCTTTTTTAGGTTTTGGTATTTCATTAATGGCTAAAAATAATACGATAATAGCTACAAACCAATTTATAAAAAAGCTATTTGGTACAGTTGTTTTTATTGCCGCCATAATAGTAAAAAATAAGGTTGGTAATGTTTCGCTATAGGCAGCCATCCTCCATACATGACGATAGGTTAACTTCCTTCCAGCGAGATTCTTTAAAGCTAATCCAATCAATGCTAATACTGATACTTCAATGAAACTTGCGGCACTGGAAAATAAATACATAAAGACAGAGAGTACAGGAATGATTATAGCTTTCAATCCGCGGATTGTATCAATAAAATTAAGCAGGTCGTCTTTAGTCATTTTCTTTAGCATCGTGTATTGATAGGATTCACTCTGCCCTGCAGACGAAAAAACAAATTCATCTTTTAATAAGGCAAACGCATTTCCTTCCTCTTCTACATCTGACGCTTCAATTGTTCCTGTTGGATCTAGAATAACAGTAAAATCTTCTTTATTAATTGTGACAGGTACTTTTGTTTGTGCAGATAACTGTCCATTATTAATGGAAAAGGCAGGAAATTCATCTTTAATGATAGACCGAGCCGAATCTATTCCTGTAGAAAGTGCTGTACTCAAATAAATTATTGATGGTAAAACGGAGATAAGTGTAAGGAAAAAGACATATAATATGGTTTTTCCTATTCCTTGAAAACGAAATAAAGCAATATCCTTAGGAGAATAAATGCTTTTTATAAATTGCTTAAAAATATTCATAATGACCACCTTAATATAGATTCACCATTCTATTGTAGCTTTTGTAAACCTTATATACAAGAATGACCTATTAAGGGTTCTTTAGAATTTCAAGACTGCATAATTAATTTATTCCACAAATCTCATAGGAACAATTTTGACAGTCAACACCCTCTTTTAAATAATGGATATTATTTATAGTAAACATTTGATTTTCATATGTGATGATTCCTATTTCACGTAATTCTTTTAAAGCCCTTTGAATAACCTCTCTAGTTCCAAAGGTTAAATTAGCCAATTCTTGATGGGTTAATGGCAAATCAATCAAGATTCCCTTTTCAGTCATAACACCATAAGAATTACAAAGACGAATAAGGATGGAATACAACCCGCCCTTTTTCCCATTCATAATTAAATCCTGGCACTTCATTTGTGCCTTTAAATATCCAGTACTAAGCCAAGCAGCAAGAGCATTCATAGTCTCGGGATCCGTTAAAATGAAATCTTCAAAAAGATCTTTTTTAATGGCAAGGACATCGCAGTCTGTCAACGCCTTAGCGTAAAATTGAAAGCGGGGATTAACTTTAAATAGTTGATACTCAACAATTAATTCTCGTTCGTTCAAGATCTTCAAAATAAAATCCTTCCCACGTAAATGGACCCTTCCAAGCGCCAAGCTTCCTTTCAGCAATAAAAAGACATTTTCTACCGGATCCTTTTCTTGAAAAAGAAATGTTCCGGCTTTTATTTTTTGAACGGATTCGCTTTTTTGAAAAAACTGCATCATCAAACTATATATAGATAAGCTGTTATTTTGCACAATTTGTCACTCCTTTGTATCCTTCAACCTGATTAAAATCCTTTATTAGTAACATGTCAATCAAGCAATTATATGCATTTTAAGTGACTAAAGTAGGATATGATAAAAATCGTTGACAGCATGCTGTTTGGCTAAATATGACAACTTTTCGAAAGTTTGATTTATGATTGTTTTTCTTTTAGACTCAGTATAAAAAGTTGCTGAAATGAGCATTGTATATATGGTGAAATGTAAGCTTTTTATTTGAAACTATGCCACAACTTTGGTATGTTAAGAACAAAGCTTTAGAAATATTCTAAATATGGATAAAGCCAATAATATCATGGATACATAGGAGGAATTTATCATGGCATTTGAATTACCAAAATTACCTTATGCAGAAGATGCACTTGAGCCACACATTGACAAGGAAACAATGAATATTCACCACACTAGACATCACAACACATATGTGACAAATCTAAATGCAGCATTACAAGGTAATGAAGAATTACTTTCTAAATCAGTTGAAGAAGTAATTGCAAATTTAGATGCTGTTCCTGAAGCTGCTCGTACAGCAGTACGCAACAATGGCGGCGGCCATGCAAATCACTCTTTATTCTGGCAAATCCTTTCCCCAAATGGCGGCGGTGCCCCAACTGGTGAACTAGCTGATGCAATCAGCAATAAATTTGGCAGCTTCGAAAGCTTCAAAGAAGAGTTTGCAAAAGCTGCAACAACTCGCTTTGGCTCTGGCTGGGCATGGTTGTCTGTATCAAATGGCGAATTAGAAGTATCAAGCACTCCAAACCAAGATTCTCCTTTAATGGAAGGTAAAACACCAATCCTTGGTCTAGATGTTTGGGAGCATGCGTACTACCTAAAATACCAAAACAAGCGCCCTGATTATATCGGTTCCTTCTGGAATGTAGTAAACTGGGATGAAGTAGCAAAGCGTTATAACGAAGCAAAGTAATTTGAGTTAATTTAAAGAAGGCAGCTCACGTAGCTGTCTTTTTGTTTGCCTAAAAAATTGAATAATAACAACCGCGTTGTTAAAGACTACCCTTAAGATAAAGGGGAGTTTTTTTTATGGCAAAAAGATTTAAGCTTTTAGGTGATGTAGAATTAACAAAGGATTTATCACTTTTGCTGATTATTGGCGGTTTGTATTCATTAAGTGTTGCTTTATCCAATACGTTTGTGAATATTTATCTCTGGAAACAAACAGGAAAGTATTCGGATATTGCCCTTTATAACCTCTCGATTGTCGTATTGCAGCCTTTAACGTTTATTCTGGCGGGAAGATGGGCTAAAAAAATCGACCGGGTGATTGTTTTAAGAATTGGTGTCATCTTTTTGTCCCTTTTTTATTTAATGGTTTTAATAACAGGAACAAAAGCTGCCACATTTTTGCTTTTGCTAGGAAGTCTTTTGGGGGTAGGCTATGGTTTCTATTGGCTTGCCTATAATGTGTTAACCTTTGAGATTACTGAGCCTGAGACAAGAGATTTTTTTAATGGATTTTTAGGGATTTTATCATCCATAGGTGGAATGATTGGTCCCATTGCTTCAGGCATTATTATCACACGATTTGAAAAATTCACAGGCTATACTATCGTATTTGGATTATCTTTAGGTTTATTTGCTCTGGCAGTCTTAATGAGTTTTTCCTTGAAACCACGTCCAGCAAAAGGGAGATATTGTTTTAAAAGGATTTTAGAGGAAAGAAAATTGAATGATAATTGGCGTCTCGTTACGAATGCCCACTTTTTTCAGGGACTAAGAGAAGGGACGTTTTTATTTGTTATTTCAGTCTTCGTTTATTTATCAACCGGAAGTGAAATGGCCCTAGGGACCTTTGGTCTGCTGAATTCAGGGATATCATTTATTGCTTATTTTTTAGCCTCCCGAATGATTAAAAAAAGCTACCGGAAAAAGGCAATTTTGATTGGCGGAATCATTCTTTATGCGGCTGTCATAATTATTGTTTGGGACTTAACCTATGCGAAACTGTTAGTTTATGCCGGAATGATTGCCATTGCTTATCCCTTATTACTTGTCCCATATATGTCAACGACCTATGATGTAATTGGAATAGGTTGGAAAGCGGCAGAAATGAGAATTGAATATATCGTTGTTAGAGAAATATTCTTGAATTTAGGAAGAATCGTTTCTATTTTAGCATTTTTAGCGGCTGTAACTTGGTTTAACGCGGAAAGAAGCATTCCCATTTTGTTATTGTTATTGGGTGCAGGTCATACATTGATTTATTTTTTCATTAAAAGAGTACATCTGCCAGTTGCTTAGTGCGATGAGTATTTTTACAATACTCATCGCATTTTTTGTAGATATTTAAAAATTGGTAAGGGTTAATCATAGAAAAAAGGAGCATTATCTAATAAAATAGAGAAAGTTATGTTAGCGTTGAAAAAAGGAAGTGTGTGTGACCTTGAACAATAAAAAGAAAAAGAAGACGCATGTCCCGTTCCGATTGAACATGTTATTCTTTGTTGTGTTTCTGCTTTTCTCCGTTCTAATTCTCCGTCTTGGAGAATTACAAATAGTATTTGGTGATGATTTTAAACGTGAAATTCAGCGGACCGAAGATGTAACTGTCAATAACCCGGTACCACGCGGAAAAATGTTTGACCGGAATGGAAAAGTTATTGTGGATAATACCCCATTAAATGCGATTACTTATACTAAAACTCAGAAATCAACCCAAAAAGAAATGATTGATACTGCGAAGAAATTAGCAAAGTTAATAACCATGGATACTTCAAAAGTTCCGATCCGCGATAAGAAGGACTATTGGATATTAAAGCACCCAAAAGAAGCCAAAGCAAAAATAACTAAAAAAGAATGGGATTTATTTAAAGAAAAAAAATTAGACGATAAACAAATTTATAAAAAGCAGCTTGACCGAGTTACCGATGATGAAATAAATAGTATTCAAGGCAAAGAACTTGAAACACTGGCCATTTACACACAATTTAATAGTGGTTATGCCTTGACTCCGCATATCGTGAAGAATAAAGATGTAACACCGGAGGAATTTGCGATTGTCAGCGAAAACCTGGAGAGCCTCCCAGGTGTTGATACGACCACCGACTGGGATCGCAAGTATGCTTTTGAGGATACGTTGAAATCAATCCTAGGGGATGTTTCTTCCTCCCAGTCTGGCTTGCCGAAAGAGCTTTTAGATAAATATCTTGCCCGCGATTATAGCCGGAACGACCGCGTAGGGACAAGTTATCTCGAAAAGAAATACGAAGATGTTCTTCATGGTCAAAAAGCAAAAGTAAAAAACGTTACAGATAAGTCGGGAAATATATTATCAACAGAAGTAGTTTCCGAAGGGAAACGAGGAAAGGACCTTGTTCTAACCGTCAATATGGATCTCCAGCTCCAAACTGAAAAAATTATTGAAGAAGAAATGTGGAGCGCCAAGCAAAAACCGAATACTGGCCTATTAGATAGAGCCTTTGTGGTCGTCATGGATCCACATACCGGTGAAATCTTAACAATGGCTGGAAAACAAATCGGAAAAAATAAAAAAACAGGTAAAACGGAGATGCAGGATTATGCCCTAGGTAACTTTACCTCCTCTTATAATGTTGGATCGGCTGTCAAAGGTGCAACAATATTAACGGGATATAAAACTGGTGCGATTAAACCCGGAAGCATTCAGGTGGATGAACCAATAAAAATAAAGGGTACACAGGTTAAAAAATCCTGGAAAACCTTTGGTGCCATCAATGATTTAAGAGCACTTCAAGTTTCATCAAACGTCTATATGTTCAAAACGGCCATTGCCATTGCGGGAGGGCATTATAAGTACAATCAACCAATCGATTTAGATTATTCTGCCTTTGAAACGATGCGCAGATCCTTTAGTCAATTTGGCCTTGGTTCAAGAACAGGAATTGACCTCCCTGGTGAAACGGCAGGGGTAACTGGCACAGAAAAAAAGCCTGGTTTATTAATGGACTTAGCAATCGGGCAATATGATATGTATACACCATTACAGCTTGCCCAGTATGTGTCCACCATTGCGAACGGGGGAAATAGAATACAGCCGCATATCGTCAAACAAATTCGTGAACCCGTAATGGAAAATAATGAATTGGGTCCAATCATCGATGACATCCAGCCCAAAGTATTAAATCATATTGATATGAAGGATCAATGGATCAAGCGAGTTCAAGAAGGTTTTCGAATGGTTATGCAGGTTGGCGATGGTACGGCAGTCAGTTACTTTAAAAGTGCCCCGTATCACCCAGCCGGAAAAACGGGAACCGCACAGGCATTTTATTACGGGAAGGATAGAAGCAAATGGGGAACACCTGTCATGAATTTAAGTCTTGTCAGCTTTGCTCCGTCAGATAATCCTGAAGTGGCTATTGCCGTATTGGTTCCCTGGGCCTATCAAGGGAATACTGGCCCAAGCATCAATAACATAATTGGCCGTAGAGTATTGGATGCTTATTTTAACTTAAAGAAAACAGGGCAAGCTACTGAAACCACTGATACTAATCAAAATAATCAATAATATATATTATCACCTGTCTCCGTCAGAGACAGGTGTTTTTTTATTATAAATTTACATAATCTCAACATTGATTTACACAACCTTTACATTAGATTAAAACCACGTTAACAGTCAGGAAGTATTCTTATTCATGTAAGGCACAACAAAAAGAAACAAATTGAATATACCAACATTCTTAGGGGGAATTATGGAAATGAAAAATATGAAAAAATTCGGTCTTGGTATGACCTTATCGGCATTAATGGTAATAACTGCTGCATGTGGCGGCGGAGCATCTAAAGATAATTCCGCGGGCACAGACAAAACTCCAAAAACTGCAGAGACCAAAGAACTTTCCGGCTCATTAGTCGTTTCAGGTTCATCGGCTATGCAGCCATTAGTAGCTGCAGCGGCTGAAGAGTTTATGGCAGAAAATCCAAAAGTTGATATTCAAGTAAATGCAGGCGGATCTGGTACAGGCTTATCACAGGTTGCTGAAGGATCTGTTCAAATTGGGAACTCAGACGTATTCGCCGAAGAAAAAGAAGGTATCCCGGCTGATAAGCTAGTGGACCATAAAGTAGCAGTTGTTGGTATGACCGCAGCTGTTAACCCTAAAGTAGGCATTAAAGATATTAAAAAAGAAGATTTAATTAAAGTTTTCACTGGAAAAATCACCAACTGGAAAGAACTTGGCGGTAAAGACCAAAAGATCGTTCTAGTAAACCGTCCTGACTCTTCTGGTACACGTGCAGTATTCAATAAATTCGCACTTGATGGTGCAACTCCTGCTGAAGGAATCACAGAAGATTCATCAAACACGGTAAAAAAGATTATTAATGAAACTGATGGTGCGATTGGTTACCTTGCATTCTCATATTTCACTGATGATTCTGTAACTCCACTTTCAATCGATGGTGTAGAACCGACTGATGAAAATGTACAATCTGGTAAATTCCCAGTTTGGGCTTATCAACACTCTTATACAAAGGGTGAGGCAACAGACCTTGCTAAAGAGTTCCTTGATTATATGATGTCAGATGATATTCAAAACACTTTATTAAAAGATCAAGGTTATCTTCCGGTAACGAAAATGAAAGTAGAACGTGATGCAAAAGGAAATCAAAAAGACATCTAATTAGATGGACAATTTCATTAGGGTAAGTGCGCATGGCATTTACCCTATTATGACGTATTTTAGGGGTGTTAAGTATTATGGAAAAGCTTATTCCTGCAAAAGAAAGATTGTTGAAATCCAATAAGAAATGGATGGATGGAGAATTACGCGGGAAGATTCTTGTTATTTTATGTGCTGTAATCATGATTTCAGTTACTATCTCAATTACTATTTTCCTCGGTTCCAAAGGTTTACAATCCTTTATCCATAATGGTGTAAGTCTTATTGAGTTCATAACCAGTAAGCACTGGAATCCCACTAATCAAGCCAGCCCGCAATATGGGGCATTACCGTTTATCCTTGGTTCCTTTGCTGTAACGTTTGCAGCTGCACTTGTAGCTGCCCCGTTAGGAATTGGCGGCGCGATCTTTATGACAGAAATTGCTCCATCGTGGGGCAAAAAAATCTTACAGCCTGTGATTGAACTGTTAGTCGGCATCCCGTCTGTTGTTTATGGATTCATCGGACTTACAGTATTAGTTCCTTTTATTCGTGAGCATGTGGGGGGACTCGGATTTAGTTTACTTGCTGGAACCATAGTTTTAGCAATTATGATATTACCGACAGTGACAACCATCGCGACAGATGCAATGAGCTCATTGCCTAAGAACTTACGTGAAGGTTCTTATGCTCTTGGGGCAACACGTTGGCAAACAATTCGAAAAGTGTTAATCCCTGCAGCGATGCCCAATCTGCTTACTGCCATCGTTCTTGGTATGGCAAGGGCATTTGGAGAAGCATTAGCTGTACAAATGGTCATCGGTAACGTTAGAGATATACCATCAAATATCCTTGATGCATCTGCAACATTAACAACGATTATAACCTTAAACATGGGTCATACCACTTACGGAAGTGTCGAAAATAACACACTTTGGTCAATGGGGTTAATTTTATTAATCATGTCGTTCGCGTTTATTCTCCTCATTCGCTATCTATCCTCAAGGAGGAAAATGTAATGAACAGTAAAACAGCCGATCGTATCGCTACAGGTGTATTTATAACAATTGCTATTATTATCATTTCTATATTAGTTGGCTTATTTTATTATATTTTAGTTAATGGACTTAAACATGTATCGTTAGATTTCTTAACATCGCCTTCAAGTAATGTTCGGGCAGGCGGAGGAATTCGAGACCAATTATTCAATTCGTTTTATATTTTACTCCTTACGATGTTAATCGCTGTTCCTCTAGGGATTGGCGGCGGAATTTATATGGCTGAGTATGCTAAGCCGGGGAAAGTAACAGATATCATTCGTTCATGTATTGAAGTATTAGCATCTCTTCCATCGATTGTAATCGGAATGTTTGGATTATTAATGTTTGTTAATTTAACGGGCTGGGGTTATACCATTTTGGGAGGTGCCTTAGCGCTTACTGTATTCAATCTGCCGGTCATTGTACGGGTCAGTGAGGATGCAATTAGATCAGTTCCTCGTGATTTAAAAGAGGCAAGCTTGGCACTTGGAATTACCCGTTGGCATACGATTAAAACGGTTATATTACCTAGTGCTTTCCCATCGATATTAACAGGTGCAATCCTAGCTTCCGGCCGTGTGTTTGGTGAAGCGGCCGCATTATTGTTTACAGCAGGTCTTTCCACTCCAAGACTTGATTATGCAAATTGGAATCCATTTTCTGATACTTCTCCATTGAATATTTTTAGACCGGCAGAAACTCTTGCCGTTCACATTTGGTCTGTAAATACCCAAGGATTGATTCCCGATGTTGAAGAGGTATCCAATGGTGCCGCAGCGGTTTTAGTTCTATCAGTATTAATTTTTAACCTATTGGCCCGATGGATTGGAAGCATGATTCATAAGAAAATCACAGCAACTAAATAAAGGGTGGGGAGAAAAAATGGTTACAGCGTTTAAAGATGAACCAATAACAAATCATTTTTTAGATCATAACAGTCAACAACAAAATGAACAAATTTTACAAATAAATCATTTAGAGATTTTCTATGGTGAAAAACGGGCGGTAAACGGAATTACGTTGGATATAGAAAAAAATGCGGTAACGGCACTCATTGGTCCTTCAGGCTGCGGGAAGTCTACCTTTTTGCGAAGTATCAATAGAATGAATGATCTTATTCCAGGAGCTAGGGCTAAAGGTGAAATTATATATGAAGATCTGAATATTTTGTCTGAGGATATAAATGTTGTTGCCTTAAGGAAAGAAATAGGCATGGTGTTTCAAAAGCCGAACCCTTTCCCAAAATCCATCTATGAGAATATTACTCATGCCCTTAAGTTTGCCGGGATAAAAAAGAAAAGTGAGCTTGATGTAATTGTCGAAGAGAGCCTTCAAAAAGCAGCATTATGGGATGAAGTCAAGGACAGGCTTCATAAGTCGGCACTTTCACTTTCGGGGGGACAGCAGCAGCGTCTCTGCATTGCTCGAACAATTGCAATGAAACCGACTGTCATGCTTCTGGATGAACCATCATCCGCGCTTGATCCTATTTCAAATGCTAAGGTTGAGGATTTAATTGTGGATTTAAAGAAGGACTATTCTATCATCATCGTTACACACAATATGCAGCAGGCTTCCCGGATTTCTGATAAAACTGCTTTCTTCTTAAGTGGAGATTTAATTGAATACGATGCTACTGAAAAAATCTTTACAAACCCATCTGTTAAAAAGACAGAAGAATATATCTCTGGAAGGTTTGGATAAGGAGGAGACCGTATGTCAATCGGAACATTAACAAGAGAGGTATTTGATATTAAAGACCTTAATTTATGGTACGGAGAACACCATGCTTTAAAGAGCATTAACTTTCCAATTAATAAAAAAGAGGTAACGGCTATTATCGGTCCTTCAGGCTGCGGGAAGTCTACATTTATTAAAACATTAAACCTGATGATTAATATGGTACCAAATGTAAAAATGACGGGCGAAATTAATTTCAATGGTCAGAATGTATTAAATGAAAAAATCGATCTTGTTGACTTAAGAAAACACGTTGGAATGGTTTTCCAAAAGGGTAACCCTTTTCCACAATCTATATATGATAATATCGCCTATGGCCCAAGGATTCATGGAGTCAAACGAAAGAAAGATTTGGATGAAATCGTAACGAAGTCTTTAATGGATGTGGCCCTTTGGGATGAAGTAAAGGACCGTCTCCATGCTCCGGCGCTAGGGCTATCAGGGGGTCAGCAGCAAAGATTATGTATTGCACGAGCACTTGCGACAAAACCAGATGTACTGTTAATGGATGAACCGACCTCCGCCCTGGACCCTATTTCTACCTTGAAAATCGAGGAATTGATTTTAGAACTAAAAGAGAAATATACGATTGTAATTGTTACCCATAACATGCAGCAAGCTTCTAGAGTTTCAGATAAGACTGCATTCTTTTTAATGGGTGAATTAATAGAATTAGATTCTACTTCAACAATTTTTTCAAATCCTAAAGATTCACGCACAGAAGGCTATATTACTGGAAGATTCGGATGATGAGGTGACGAATATGAGTACGAGAGCAAACTTTGATCAAAATTTAAAAGAGTTGAAATCAATGCTCTTAAAAATGGCTAGTAAATCGGAGTATGCAATTAAAGAAGCAATGATTGCCCTAATTAATCAGGATATTGAGAAAGCCAAACATGTTATTAAGGCTGATAGTGAAATCAATGAGTTGGAACATGAAATAAATGATAAGGCTTTGTTGCTAATTGCAAGAGAATCTCCTGTTGCATCGGACCTAAGGAAAATTAATGTTGCACTGAAAGTATCGTCTGAAGTAGAGCGAATGGCTGATATGGCTGTAAATATTGCCAAATCTGCAGTTCATATTGGGGAAGAAAAGCATATTAAAGAACTTGTTGATATTCCGAATATGATGGAAAGGGCTTTAGATATGGTTGCCGAGTCGATCACTGCTTATTATTCGGAAGATATTACAATCGCTAAGAAATGTGCAGAAAAAGACGATGAAGTGGATAAAATGTTTGGAAGATTAATCCAGGAACTTTTGGGGTACATTCCACAAAACCCCAGCTCCACGAACCAAATTATCCAATTAGCATTTGTTTGTAGATTTTTAGAAAGAATTGCAGATCACTCTACAAATATTGCAGAGAATGTTATTTATCTCGTAACTGGTCAACGTATAGATTTGAATGCCTAAGGTGAAGCAAATGCTTCACCTTTTTTGTCGAAGTACAAGCAAAATGCGACAATTTGCGTTTATTGTCTCCTTTCCTATTAGGTGTTACGATTAAATTATCAATTAAGGAATAATTTGTTTTTTTTCACATATAATGTATGTTTGCAGAATGGAGGAAATTATGTTTAATGAAATAATTAAAAATAAACGAACCACGAAGGAAGAAAACTCCTCAAATAACCCTATGCCACAAACTTATATTCCTCAAACAGGTGAATTAATAGCCAAGCTTGTCACACCTCGAAAACTATTTCTCTTCTGGGATGTTTCAAATGTAGCCAAGAGAGTAATTGAATTATTTTCTAACTACAGATTTGAGGAACATGTTACGGTTATTAGAATTTATGATGTTTCTGATTTATTTTTCAATGGAAGAAATGCTCACCACTATTTCGAAATTACAGTTCCTTATCAAATGGGTCATTGGTTTGTAAAAGGATTGGCTGCCAATCGTCGCTATGTTGCTGAAATAGGTATTCAAATGTCGGATACTGGCTTTTTCCCGCTATTCAGGTCAAACTGCTTGCAAACTCCCATTTTTGAAATATTAGGCGAAAGTGGACTTAATTACGACATATTACAGTTTCAGCGATATGAAGAAAATCCCCCGAAATGGCTGGATTATGTAAGCACCTATAGTTATTATTTCGATGCCAAAAACATGTAAGAGAACAATGTCACGAAATCCATGTTTTAACGTTTAAAGCTGAAAATTTATTAATGAACAGATGAAATTGTACCAACAAATAATTTGTAAAAGGTGTATGCGATATGAACTTAACAGATCCACAAAATAATAAACCGTCTCTTGAACCTCAGGCTGCCATTGATTCACTTCAGTTTATTCCCGGTATTTGGGTTAATGGAAAATATTATTGGCTTCATAATTGTACAGAAAAGGTAATTTTTGATGAAGAATTGATTATAAAAGTAAAAAATGAACCTATTCATTCAAAAATTCGCTTTTCCAGTGTTTTTGTAAGTAATCACAGTAATCATAAGAAAGAGATCAAAGTTTTAGTAATGCACCATTATGCGAATATTAAACAAGACAATTTAACATTCGTGTCACCGATAGATAATAGAATTTTTCATGTTGCAGATGAAGGTGTTTTTCTGGTTAATGCCAAATTTGACGGATTTGGTATGAAAGAATATACTACCATTCCGCAATGGTCAGCCTATACGGACCAAATTTGGAGTTCATTGAATAAAGGCAGCTTAAAATATCAGCCGATGACTGGGGGCCCTGCTGCTAGTATTTACGCCATTAAAATGTCATTGGGTCAGCATGAGACGAGAAAAATGAATGCTTGGACAATTGCTGGATCGAGCAAAAATGAATTGATTACAATGGAACAAGGACTTTTAAAAAACACACTAGCATTTCCTTTTGAAAAATGATATTATAGAAAAGTCGTATGAACGAACTAGCTTAATCGTTTGGAGGGAAATAACATGCGTGTTAATATTACGTTAGCTTGCACTGAGTGTGGAGACCGTAACTATATTTCAACAAAAAATAAACGTAACAACCCAGATCGTCTTGAGCTTAAGAAATATTGCCCAAGAGAAAAGCGCACAACAGCACACCGTGAAACAAAATAAGCAGTAGGGCTTCCTGCTGCTTTTTTTGTTGTCTAAAAATGGAGGTCACTATTGATGAATAATAAGAACTCCCTGCGTAATCAAATGAAAGAAACACTTTCAAAGCTTTCAAAACCCCTTTACGAGGATTATTCTTATAAAATTGCCACTAGGGTATATAATGAGAACGATTGGAAGCAAGCAAACGTGATTGGAATCACCGTTTCAAAACGGCCAGAGGTCGATACATATCAAATTATTCGAAAAGCTTGGGAAGATGGAAAAACTGTTGTAGTTCCCAAATGCTATCCGAAGGAAAAAAGGTTATCATTTCGAACATTAACGCAATTTTCACAGTTAGAATCCGTTTTTTATGGCTTATACGAACCCATTGTGGAATTAACAACCGAGGTGAATCCTGCCAATATTGACCTTTTAATTGTTCCTGGCTTAGCTTTTACAAAAGAAGGTTTCCGCTTGGGCTTTGGCGGTGGTTACTACGATCGCTTATTAACTAAGTTTAATGGTATAACCTTATCACTTGCTTTTAATGAGCAAATGATTCCAGAATTTCATGTTGAGGAGCATGATATTCCTGTTTCAAAAATTGTTACTGTCGAAGAGGTCATTCATATAAAATGATGATGGCATTAGATACTGGGGGTGATCCTTATTACCGGTGCATCGGGATATTTACTTAACTCCTTAACCAAGTCAGGTGCGATTGCGGCTTTTTTGACTGGACTTGCTGTTTATATTGGTTTTGGGGTAAAGGGGCTGTTCCTGTTAGGGGCATTTTTTGCCACTTCAAGCCTTTGGTCAAAATATAAAAGTGCGGCTAAAGCTTCCATTGAAGAAAAATTAGCAAAAGGTACGACAAGGGATTGGCGTCAGGTTGCAGCAAATGGAGGTGCTGCCGCCCTTTTTAGTATTATTTATTATTTTCACAATGATAGTCTTTGGTTAATGGGTTTTAGCGTCTCTCTTGCAAGTGCTAATTCGGATACGTGGGCTTCTGAGATTGGAAGTTTAAGCCGTAATAATCCGATATACATACGAACCTTTAAGCGAATTGAAAAGGGGACCTCTGGGGCAATTAGTTTATTAGGAAGTGCAGCAGCAATAAGCGGGGCACTTTTGATCGCAATCCTTACAATGCTTTTGTTTCATTTGCCTGTATACGAAGGTTTGATTATTTTTTTGTTTGGATATTTAGGGAATGTCATAGATACTTTAGTTGGTGCCTATTATCAACAAGAATATAGATGTGTTAACTGTGGAATTCATACTGAAAAAAAGGTTCACTGTGGTAAGCCTGCTACCCGCATAAAAGGAGTTCCATTCGTGGATAATGATATGGTTAATTTTCTTTCCGGTTCAATAGCTGCAATTTTAGCGATTTGGCTCATCCGACTTTCATTTTAATTGGTTAACAAAATTGTAAAAGAGTGAACGGTTTCATTTAAATTTTGCAGTTAAAAAAGATTGTGAAATGATATACAATCTAAGTGTGAACAAATAAAATAACCAAACCAGATTTGTAGGAGGAATTTTTATGTTAAATCGTGTAAATAGAGTGGCTCTTATAGGAACTGGGTTTGTCGGCTCAAGTTACGCATTTGCTTTATTAAATCAAGGCATTACAGAAGAGCTTGTTTTAATCGACTTAAATAAAAATAAGGCGGAAGGAGATGCAATGGATTTAAATCATGGCTTACCCTTTGCACCTTCTCGAACAAAAATCTGGTACGGCAGCTATGAGGATTGCGGGCATGCTGATCTTGTAGTTATCACTGCAGGTGCTAATCAAAAGCCAGGGGAAACACGGCTTGACCTTGTTGAGAAAAATACAAGAATTTTTAAGGAGATCGTCGAAGAGATTATGTTATCCGGCTTTGATGGTATTTTTCTAGTAGCAACCAATCCAGTGGATATTTTAACTTATGCTGTCTGGAAGTTTTCCGGCCTTCCAAAAGAACGGGTAATTGGTTCAGGTACAATCTTAGATACAGCACGTTTTCGCTTTTTACTTGGAGATTATTTTGACGTTGATACAAGAAATGTCCATGCATACATTATCGGGGAACACGGTGATACAGAGCTGCCAGTTTGGAGTCACGCCGATATTGCAGGTACTTCGATCTCTGAATGGACAAAACATAAAGAGGCATTCAAACAAGAAGAGCTTGACCAAATCTTTTTAAATGTCCGGGATGCAGCTTACCATATCATTGAACGAAAAGGTGCTACCTATTATGGCATTGCCATGGGCTTAGTAAGATTGACAAAAGCAGTTCTACAAAATGAAAATTCAGTTTTAACTGTTTCCGCTTATTTAGATGGTGAGTATGGTGAAAAGGATATATATATTGGAGTACCAGCTGTGGTAAACCGAAACGGAGTTAAACAGATTGTCCAGCTTGATTTAAATGAAGATGAAAAACAGAAGTTTACACATTCTGTAAATGTATTAAAGAAAACAATGGAGCCTGTTTTAAAAAATATTTAATCGTTTATTATTGGATAAAATAGTTATCATCTTCACAGAATAGTAGCAGGAGGGATGATAATGTCTCGTATGTTAACATCTATTTTAATGATAGGGTCAATTGGTTATTTTGTATTCCGTTTCCGTTATCGTTTAATTAATGTCTTGTTAGGTTCTAGCTGGATGCGGAGAATTGCGGTTGGTTCCGTAATGAGTTTGCCAGGTGTGAAGCGAAAAATGATGCAATCGGTGTTTGGAGGACCATCTGAATGGTGAAAACCACAGATGGTTTTTTTTATTAATGAACCTTGTTCATTTCGTTTATAATGAAGAAAAAGAGCTTAATAGAAAGTTGGTGAGAAATGAATAATAAAGAAGGGTACATATTCTGGAAGCTGGCCTATGCGTTAATAGCAGATCATGGCTATAGAATTATTCAATTATTCGAGAATCAAAAAGAGCTATGGCTTGAAAAATTAGAAAATAAACATGCCCCCATAATTAGAGTGCTCCTCCATGATTTAGCTTGGAGCAATGCGATGCAAAGAGATATTGAGTTCACCGCTATGAATGGGGAAAGAGTTCGAAAGCAAATTGGCCGTCATGAATTACTTGTAGTAAACATTTATGTAAGTCAATATCCACCTGTGGATGAGTATCAATACCGTCTTTCAACTCCATATGTGAATTCAGACGCCAATAAAACAACAGTTCGTTCAATATTATTAGCAATGAATGAATATGACTCAGGATTCCGGGAAATTTCTACCCTGCTGCAAAAAGACGTTCAATTTCCAATTAATGATGAAATAACTGAATTGGAAGTTGACATGCTTAAGAAAACAGCTTTGGGACTTGCCGTACAAAAGGTGAATTCAGAGAAGGCCCTTTTCATGCAAGGGAAACCGATTATTACTTATTTATTACTTATTATGCAAATTGCGGTTTTTCTCTGGCTTCAACTGAATGGTGGAAGTACAAATACAGCAACTCTTATTAAATATGGAGCAAAAATGAACCAGCTAATATACGAAGGAGAATGGTGGAGGTTTATAACTCCCGTATTTCTTCATATTGGATTTGTTCATTTGGCCATGAATTCTCTTGCGTTATATTTTCTTGGAACGACAGTGGAACGAATATTTGGTAATGTCCGTTTTTTATTGATTTATTTGTTTGCTGGAGTTACTGGCGTTATTGCCAGTTTTATATTCAGTTATAATTTATCTGCAGGGGCAAGTGGTGCTATTTTTGGCTGTTTTGGGGCCTTGCTTTATTTCGGGGTAATCTATCCTAAATTATTCCTCCGGACCATGGGATTTAATATAATTTTTGTCCTGGCAATCAATCTCATTTTTGGGTTCTCATCATCAGGAATTGATAATGCAGGTCATCTAGGAGGGCTGTTCGGTGGATTCCTGGCTGCAGGGATTTTACATCTCCCTAAAAAACGCAAGATAGGTTTGCAAATATTCATTTTTATTATTTCAGCTATTATTTTATGGGGTTCGTTATATTATGGATTTAGTAATTCATCAAGGGCTATTGGTGAAAAATCTGCTATTTCGATGGCACAGGAGTATATTCATCAAGAAAAATATGACCAGGCATATGATACATTAAAGAATTTCGAAGAGACGGGAGTCAATCCTTCTGAAAAATTATATTTAATCTTATCCTTTGTTGAATATAAGGAAAAGTTGTATCCGGATGCAAAAAATCATTTGCAAACAGTCGTAAAACTAGAACCAAATACGGCTGCAGCCTATTATTATCTGGCATTGGTAAACTTAAATGAAAATGATATTAAGGAAGCCAAAACAAATGCAGAAAAGGCACTAAAATTAGAACCAGATAACCAGGATTTTGCAAAACTAGTCCAGTTTATCAAAGAAAATGGAGGACAGTGATCCTTTAAATTTTAATTAACCGTTGTTCAAAATATATTTCCTTGAGGAGAAATGTGGCATACGGTATACTTTTTCTATAATATTTTTTCCTCCATTTAATAAATTAAGGGGATTCAAAATGAAAACGGTTTATGAAATTCAACAATTTTTAAAGAAATTTGGAACGATCATTTATATCGGAGATCGAGTCGCAGACCTAGAGCTAATGGAAGCGGAATTAACGGAGTTGTTTCAAGCCCAATTAATTGAGCAAAGGGAATATCAAACAGCCCTTTTAATTTTAAGACAAGAAATACAATTTCTAAAAGAAAAAAGTCAATTATAAAGATAGGTGAGATAAATGTCAGATCAGTGGTTCGCAGGGGTTGATTTGGGTGGAACAACGACCAAAATTGCCTTTATATCAATGAATGGAGTTATCGTACATAAATGGGAAATTCCAACAGATAATTCGAATGAAGGTCAAAACATCACTTCTAATATTGCAAAATCAATCAATGAAAAACTAAATGAACTTGGTGCCAACCGAGAACAATTAATTGGAATCGGAATGGGAGCACCTGGACCAGTAGATTATAAAACAGGAATTATTTTAAATGTTGTCAACCTTGGATGGAAGGATAACTACCCGCTTAAAGAAAGCTTAGAGGCAGCAACTTCCCTGCCAGCAGTAATTGAAAATGATGCCAACTGTGCAGCATTAGGAGAAATGTGGCAGGGAGCAGGTAATGGAGCGAAGGACCTGGTTTGTGTCACCCTGGGAACTGGTGTTGGCGGTGGGGTCATTGCAAACGGAAATATTGTCCAAGGGGTAAACGGTGCTGCGGGAGAAATTGGCCATATCACCTCCATTCCTTTTGGCGGGGCTCCGTGCAATTGTGGGAAGACAGGCTGTTTGGAAACAGTTGCCTCAGCAACTGGCATTGTTCGTTTGGGCAATGAAGCACTTTTAATAGACGGATCAAATGGAGAATTAGCTGAAAAGCATGCAGCAAATGGAAATATTACCGCAAAAGATGTTTTTGATTCTGCACGAAATGGTGATTTATTGGCTAAAAAGGTATTAGATGATGTTTCATTCCATTTAGGATTTGCTTTGGCCAATATTGCAAATACCCTTAATCCTGAAAAAATCGTTCTGGGCGGCGGTGTATCAAAAGCTGGTGATATTTTATTGAAGTCTGTCAGAGAAAACTTTGAAAAATATGCATTCTCATCAGTAAAGGATTCTACTAAGCTTGCGGTTGCTACGTTGGGAAATGATGCTGGAGTACTTGGAGCGGCATATCTCATTAAAAATAACTTAAACCTGTAAGAGCATTAGGAAAAAGCCTGCATATATTGGACTTAACCCCGTCAAGTAGACAGCCCTAAAAAGACTATGCAGCCATCGTGATCCGATATTCAACTGGAGCACGATGGTTTAGTCGTTTTTGGAATCTTTTATAATTGTAGTGATACAT
>NZ_JAQMWQ010000016.1 GCF_030403775.1 Paenibacillus sp. BSR1-1 | reverse complement strand
TTCACTGACCCTATGAAGATCATTTCTTGATGGATTCTTACCGTAAATGTCTTTAATAAACCGTATGAAGGACATTTCTTACAGCTTTATCACCGAAAATGTCTTTTATAGACCATATGAAGGACATATCTTTCCGATTTTTTACCGAAAATGTCTTTCATAGTTTCAAACATCACAGCAAAAGCGCCCGTTTCCCGAGCGCCTTCGCTTTCCTTAATATTATACTCTTTTAATATGAAAATAAAAGGTCGCTGATTTTATCAGTCAAACGTTTTTCTGTAAAGTAAGCATGCAATAGTTCATTTTCATCTAATCTGCCCTTCTCCCGGCCATCGACTTCCACAATGATCGGGTGCTTGCAGCCTCGCTGGAATTTTTCTAAAACATGGATGAGTAACTCCTCTTCATCCGCTTGGATAGGCTTCAAATTATGCAGGCCGGATTTTTTTCCGTAATAGCGCTCTAATAAGAATCGCATAAAAATATAGCGCCGCTGCTTCCATTCGTGGTACAGCGAGAAAAACAAGAAAGCAATGATGATCCAAACATTGAGATGGGTGGGAGCAGCTGCTATGATCGCGATGGAAAATAGAAGTAAGCTGCCAAACGAGAGCAAAAGCGTAATCCGATGGGCGCTCGGAAATGAATTTTTTAATGATAGCAGCAGGAAAACCAGTTTGCCGCCATCAAGCGGCCAGACTGGGAATAGATTAAACAGAAAAATCATCAGATTATAACTTAAAAAGAGGCTAAATAACTCTTCTGAAATGAGATGAAAGGATAATAGACCGTATGCCAGACCTACCATCCATACATGCTGCAGCGGACCAGCAATGACTACAATGGCCTCCTCTTTTAACGGCCTATTTCCATGCTCATCCATCTCAGCGACCCCGCCAAAGGGCAGCAGGGTAATCTTTTTGATCCTCCATGAAAAAAAAGAAGCTGCAGCAGCATGCCCCATTTCATGGATGAAAATAATCCCAAGGAGTAAACAAACTTCAAGGAAATGCGCTGTAGCAATCGAAAGTGCTATCACAATCCACAACAATGGATGGATATGAACATGACGAAGTAAAAATATCGCTCTATTCAAATCGGATCACCTGAATTGGGTCGATGAAATCATCGCCTTTTTTTATAGCAAAATAATATTTGCCTTTTGTTTTATCTTCACCAGAGGAGGAAGATACGGAACCAACCACCGTTCTTTTTTCAACAAAATCATATAAATTGACCTTAATTGCGTCTAAATTCCCATACCAGGTTTCGGAGCCATCAGAGTGCTGGATGATGACGGTTTTCCCTAAGCCATCTTTCACACCTGTGAAGCGTACGAAGCCATCATTAATCGCTTGAACCCCTGCTCCTTTTTGCGTCTCAATCATGATGCCCTGGCCATTTTTCTTAAAATTCTCAAGGAGTCGCCCGGAAACCTCCACAGCCGATTTGTTTTGAACGACCTCTTTTTTACCAGCTTTATCATTATCGGTAAAAGGAAGTAGGGCTAGCGGTTTGCCAAACTTATCCTCGTACCACTTTGAAACAGTCGCAAATTTAAAGTCCTTGTCCATTGTTTTGACAATTGCATCCCTTGCCGGATCCAGTGAAGCTGTTTGATTACGAAACAGGATAGCTACCACTAAAAACAGGAGAATAGACGCTAAAATTTTAAAGAAAAAGACTTCCTTCTTAAATAAAGGATGCCCTTCGTCTCCATTCGACCCTGAAGAGCTAAAATGATTAAATCCGTATTTATCATCATCATCTCCTGGCCAAGCAATATGCCGGTCTGGACTTTTACCCTGAGTACTTTGAGTCCCTTGTTCTTTTTTTCTTCTGGCGATTCGCCGCCGTATTTCATCCGCTGAAGATCGAGCCATACCCATCAACCCTTTTCCCGCTTTTTGTACAAGTCTATGAGAAGGTATGAAAGAGTATGACTACAAAAAAGCCTGTCCACCAATTTATGTAGACAGGCTTCAATATTTATCGGACTCCAAAGAACTTTTTAAGTTTTGTAAAGACACCCTTGTTTGCTTCTTCAAGCGGCTGAAGCGGGATAGATTCCCCTAGGATTCTTCTTGCAATATTCCGATAAGCAATGGATGCCTTGCTGTTAGGATTTAAAGCAATCGGTTCCCCGTGGTTTGAAGCTTTAATGACTTCTTCATCGTCCGCGACAATTCCAATCAGCTCAATGGATAAATGCTGGGTGACTTCGTCTAAATCGAGCATGTCACCGCTCTTCATCATATGATTACGTATCCGGTTCACGACTAATCTTGGAGACTCCATGCTCTTTTCTTTTTCAAGGAGGCCAATAATCCGGTCGGCATCGCGGACGGCAGAAACTTCAGGGGTCGTGACGACGATGGCTTTATCCGCGCCGGCAATAGCGTTTTTATAGCCTTGTTCGATTCCCGCAGGACAATCAATAATGATATAATCGTAATCCTGCTTTAATTCGGTAATGAGTTCTTTCATTTGCTCCGGCTGAACAGCAGATTTATCAACTGTTTGAGCTGCAGGCAATAAATATAATAACCCATCAAAACGTTTGTCCTTTACTAAAGCTTGATGGATTTTACATCTTTTTTCTACAACATCAACCAAATCATATATAATTCGGTTTTCAAGTCCCATAACGACATCTAAGTTTCGAAGACCGATGTCAGTATCTACTAAGCATACTTTTTTCCCTTGCAGAGCGAGTGCTGTTCCAATGTTCGCAGAGGTTGTTGTCTTGCCTACTCCGCCCTTACCGGATGTAATTACTATTGCTTCTCCCACTTTAATGTCCCCCTTCTATTCTAGTTAAATCAGGCCTTAATTGGATTAAAGCTTGCAATCTATCAATAATAATTTGGCGGTTATCATCTATGTAAGCACATTCCATTTCGCGTTTCTCTACACTTTGAACCGATTCCGGAGTTCGTTCAATACAATCGCTAATTCTCAGCTGTGATGGTTTCATGCTCGAAGCGGCAATAACGGCTTGGTCATTGCCTAAATAGCCTGCATGGGCCACTCCTTTTAATGTACCCATTATAAAAATATTTCCGCCTGCAATTACGGTTCCTCCAGGATTTACGTCTCCAATCAACAGTAAATCACCTGGAACCTCTAACACCTGTCCGGAACGAATAATACGGGACACGGTCACGACCTCTGTTTCTGCCTTTAAGCGGTTGGCCTCTTCTTTCGTAATTACATTTGCTTCAATATTATCAACAACTAAATTCTTTTTTTGCCGAATTAACTCTTTTAATTCTTCCTGTTGAGCCTCTGTTAAATAGCGATTACCGATTTCCACTTTAACAGATATTAAATTACGCTCATCCTGTGTCTGGGTATTGGCAGAAAGCTTTTGGTCTAATTCTTTTTTTAGCTCCTCATAGGAACAGCTATCATCAAGATGAAGGACAAGTCCATCTTTTGTCCCTTTTATTGTAACATTTTGCCGATTTTTCATGGAGATTTTTTCACCTCATAATTAAAAAAACAATTTCGGAATAGATATATTGATCTACTCCGAATCAAAGTGCCGATTCTTCTTTATAAAATTCGACACGAACTGTCTATTCTCCTCTTTTTTAAAAAAATCATTCATCTCTCAATGCATCGGCATACTTTTCAAAGCGTCTCTTTAATGGATATCCAAAAATCAACACAAAAATCGCATTTAAGATTAGCGTTGGATAAAAACGTAAATTTAAAAATCCCATAAAATCGAGATCGGTCACATGAATAAGAAAGTTCATTTCATAAACCCCAATTTCTAATAACGCAATGGCAAAAAGTGAAACGAGGAAGGCAATAATGATATTTGCCTGCATGATATGCATGATTTTTGTAACAAGGTAACAGATAAAGGGAAAAAGAAAAAAGTATATCCCGATAATTTCAACATAAACAATATCAAATATCATCCCAAAAATGGCGGCATAGATGATTCCTTGTTTTTTGCCAGTAAAAATCGTTAAAAAAACAATTGCCGTAAATAAAAAATGGGGAACGATGACTTTCCCGCCGAAAGAGTTGCCAGGAAAAAATTGAACAAAAAGGCTTTCGGCTAGAAAAAGAAACAAAAACAAAAGAGGAAGAAGGAATTTTTTCATAGATCCTTCTCCTTCTCATTTTCCATATCCGTAATTTCAGGCTGTGTCATTAACCGTTTAATGACAATAACGTTTTCAATATCATAAAAGTCCGCTCCGGGTTTTATTAAAGCCGTTTGATTTAGCCCATACTGATCAGGTTTAACCTCGACAACCTTCCCAACGACCAAACCTTCTGGGAAAACACCGCCCTTACCTGAAGTAATGACATTTTGGCCTTTTTCTACTTTAACTCCAGCTGGGATGCTTTTTACTAACAGTAATTTCTTTTTATCATCGAAGCCTTGAACAAATCCATAAATACTTGTTTCCCCTTGGATGGTGACGGAAATCCGATTCTTAGGATCCATTGCACTCAAGAGCTGCACAGTGGAGCTGAATTGGTTGACCGTTTTTACCTTGCCAATCAAACCTTTGGCGGTAACGACCGCCATATTTTTTTTGATGCCGTTTAGATTTCCTTTATCGATAATAATCATTTCATGCCAACGATCAGGGTTTCTGCCAATAACAGTAGCTGGTAATGGTTTAAAATCTCTCAGGGTCCTTTTTTCACCGAGAATGTCACGCAATTCCTTATTGTCTTTCTTCAGCTCCTGGTTTTCTGCTTCAAGGCTGACAAGATCTTCAATCCGCGATTTAAGTTCTTTATTCTCTTCATATGTATTTTGCAAATCCTGGAGATTTTCAAAAAAGCCGCCAACGAAATTGGCAGGCTTTGAAACCAGGGATTGAACCCAGCCGGTTGTGTCCTTCACAAATTGTTCCGGCCAGGATAGTTTGCTTCTCTCCCTTAAAGAAAACCCAATCAATGCCACGAGAACAATGATGCTGACAAGCAAAATGATCAGTCGTTTATTCAAAAAGAACTGTGGCATGATTATACACCTCTATTTTTCTATATTATTTCGCTTTATTTTTAAATAAGTGAATATGGTCTAATGCTTTTCCTGTTCCGATTGCCACGCAATCAAGCGGATTTTCAGCAATTAATACCGGCATTTTTGTTTCTTCACTGATAACCCGGTCCAAATTACGAAGCAAGGCACCGCCGCCCGTTAGGACGATTCCACGGTCCATAATGTCCGCTGCAAGCTCCGGCGGAGTTTTTTCAAGTGTGTTTTTCACCGCTTCGACAATGGCAAAAACCGTATCATTTAAGGCTGTCGCAATTTCTTTTGCAGTAATTTCGATTGTTTTTGGAAGACCTGTTAATAAATCGCGGCCACGAATTTCCATATTATCAATGCCTTCAGGGATGCCGGCAGAACCGATTTCCATTTTGATTGTTTCCGCCGTACGGTCCCCAATCATTAAATTATAATTTTTGCGGATGTAGGAAATAATTGCTTCGTCCATTTCATCACCGGCAATGCGGATTGATTGGCTTGTAACAATACCGCCTAAAGAAATAATTGCAACTTCTGTGGTTCCCCCGCCGATATCGACCACCATGCTGCCGGTTGGCTCCCAAACAGGAAGATTAGCCCCGATTGCTGCAGCAAACGGTTCTTCAATTGTGTAAGCGTCTTTGGCACCTGCTTGTCTTGTGGCGTCAATTACAGCTCTTTCTTCTACTGCTGTGATTCCAGACGGTACACATACCATGACATATGGCTTACCAGAGAAAACACTTTTACTTTTTTGAGCATGACGGATGTGGTACTTCATCATCGTTGCTGTCGTTTCAAAATCGGCAATGACACCGTCCTTCATTGGTCTTGTTGCGACAACATTACCAGGTGTCCGTCCAATCATATTCTTCGCGTCATTCCCAACGGCAACGATGCTTTTTGTATCGGTCTGCAAGGCCACAACCGATGGCTCACGAAGGACAATTCCTTTTCCTTTTACATAGACAAGGGTATTGGCAGTCCCCAAATCAATTCCTAAATCTCTTGTTCCAATTCCAAACATAATTATGTAGCTCCCTTTCTGATACGAAATGCAAAAATTCCCTAGGCAGGTAATCACCTTTTATATCATGTCTTTTTTCTTATTTTTTATATTGCTAGGTCAAAAGCAGTCCTAAAAAATCATAACTAATATTATAGCGTGACGTCAAATAAAAACATAGTGTTATAAATATCCTTTTTCCTTCAAGCTGACAAACTTATTTTCACCAATGATGAGATGATCGAGGAGGTCGATGCCTAGAATTTTTCCACATTCCACTAGTCTCTTCGTGACCTCTATGTCCTCTCGGCTGGGAGTGGGGTCTCCGGAAGGATGATTGTGCAGCGCAATAACAGAGGCTGCTGACCTCTTTAAGGCTTCGCGAAAGACTTCCCTTGGATGGACTATGCTAGCATTTAAGCTTCCGATAAAAATGGTTTGTTTATGAATGACCTGGTTTTTCGTATTTAAATAAAGGCAGACAAAATGCTCCTGCGACAAAAAGCGCATATCGTTCATAACATACTTTGCTCCGTCCTCAGGGGAGCGGATGACGTATCGATCATTAAAGGACAGATTGGATATTCTTCTGCCAATTTCAACAGCAGCGAGAATTTGAATCGCCTTGGCTGAACCAATTCCTTTGATTTCGGTAATTTCTTCTAAAGTAGCAGATTTTAACAGCCTAAGCCCTTCAAAATGGGTTAACAAGCGATTTGACAATTGCAGCACGGATTCATCCTTGGTTCCGGTTCTAAGCAGGATGGCAATCAATTCATGATTCGATAAGCTTTGCGGGCCATGATTGATAAAACGCTCTCTCGGCCGTTCGTCTTGAGGGAAATCACGGATCATTAATGTATTTGTGGACACTTTTTTTCCTCCCTTATGATTGGGAGTTAAAGAACTTTTAAAAAAATTAATACGGCAACTGGTAGCCTAACCGCTGCAATTCTCTTACCGTTCTTGCAACGGGAAGACCGACAACCGCAAAATAGTCTCCATGTATTTTTTTGACAAGCATACTTCCAAGCTGTTGAATGCCATATGCACCTGCTTTATCAAACGGTTCACCGCTTTTCACATATGACCGTATTTCTTCATCCGTTAACTCCCAAAACCAAACTTCTGTTTTTTCGAAAAAACGGGTCGAACTTGTTGGAGACAGTATTGATACACCTGTAAACACTTCATGCTTTCTTCCAGAAAGGCTTTGTAACATACTATTGGCTTCTGCTTCATCAGCGGGCTTACCTAAGATTCGATTATTCGCGACCACGACCGTGTCTGAGCCAATCACAAAGGAATCAGGGTTCTCTGTAAAAATGACCTGAGCCTTTCGTTCGGCTAACTCCATCACGACTTCCTCTGGAGAAAGCGATGGGTCGAAGCTTTCATCAACTTCACTGCTTGAGATCGCGAATGTTAACTGGAGAGTTTCTAGAAGTTCTTTTCGCCGTGGAGAAGAAGAGGCTAAAATGAGGTTTTGCATTTGATCACCTTACCCTTTGCATTTGTATAGGGAGATACAAGTTAATCGTATCAGAAATTTTAGATGCAAACAATTTTAATATCCTTAAAGTTTGATGAATTTTGTAAAATTATGCAGAAATAATCATTTTATGGAAGAATCGAGGACATTAAAAAGCCTGCCCTCGATTGGCAGGCTAAATAATATTATTCATTTCCCGGAAAATACCGAAGTTTGTCAGATACTGACTTACATAGCAGTGTATTGAGACAAGAAGTTTAATAGATGCTGCTGTGCTTCGGTTAAACTTTTTGCATTTTTAGACTTTTGATATGCTTTGATCTTTTCTTCCGCACTTGTTAATTCCGTCTTTAGGTTTTTAATCTTCTCATTTTTAATGCCGCTGGCTTTTAATTGTTCTTCAATGCCAGCCAGAGATTTCGCTGACTCTGCAGGTATCGTTTTTGTGACGAGAGCACTTGATGTTGCTCCAGCCAAAGTTTGATAGATAGATGGAAGTTCTTCAATAAAGGACTTTTCTTTATCGGTTACATTGGAAACCTTCTTTTCATCCAGCAATAACGGTTTTGCAAATACTTCATCTACTCCATTTTCTTTATACTGGTTTCCTAAAGCTTTAGCCGTTTCAATTGAATCTGCTAAGCCTAAAAGCAGATAGAACTTACCATTTAATTCAACCGTTTGTGACGGGACACTTTTCTTTTCTAAATCATTTGCGATTTCTTGGGTGCCCGCTTTGGAAGAAAATACTCCTCCTTGAACAACATAGGTTGTTAATTGCTCAATGACTGAAGAGGTAGCTTTTCCTTCTGACACCGTTTTTTCAGTTCCCGTTTCATTAACAACTGGTTGAGTAGTCGGAACCTTGTCACCTTGTTCAGTTATGACAAGCTTCAACATGAAAAAGCCAATTGTCGTTCCTATTAAAACGGCGAAAAATGCAGAGATTAATATGGAACTTAAGGGCCTGCCATTTTTCTTCTTGAAGTTAGTTGTAAGGGATGGCAGGTTTTTGTGGCTTGTTGTTTTCGGGTTTGTATTATTGGTAAATTTGAATTCCTCAATTTCATTTTCAACCGATTCCGGAATGATCCAATCAAAGCTCTCATCAACGGACTCCTGTGCGGCAGCAGTTTCAATCATTCCTTCCGATTCCGGCAGTTCTCTATCTATTTTTATTACTTTGGAATAGGGTTCAATGTTTGTTTCAATGTTTGTTTCAATGTTTGTTTCAATATCTTGTTTTTGGGGTTCTTCCTGAAATGACTGATTTTCTCCATTTAACTTTATCGTGATCGTATTGCCTTTTTTAGGCTTGTCCACTCTACGTTCTCCCTTCTCTACCGATAGATAATTAGTTTCATCCTATCATAGGGGCAAAAAAAAATAACAAGACTTTTGTCGTCTTGTTATCGTAGAGTTTCGCCAAATTATTGGTTCATTCGCTAAGTTGTTCATTAAGGCTGAGTTGCTGCCGTTGCCGGAAATTGGGTTAATGGATTATCTTTCCCCGCCGGTGCCGGTGCATCGATTTTAGGCAGCTGTGCTGCAAGGTCAGTTAATGTTGGCATGTAGAACGCAGAAACGGTAAGCGAATAGGTTATCGGTTTTTTCTCTTGACTAAGACTGGTAACCTCTTCTTCGCCTGTATAATTGATTGCCTCGACTACCACAATTCGTGGCAATGATTCCAATGTTTCGATGAATTTTTCTAAATCTGTATAGGTTTGTGATTCAACCTGAAGCTGAACAGTAATCTTTTTGAGACCGTTTGGAACAGTTGCTGCAGCTTGCTGTTGGGTTGCAGCTTGATTGCCAGTCCCTTGAGCGGTCGTCGTTTGATTTTGTGCATCCTGATTTTGAGTACCCTTATTTGTGGCCGTCTGATTTTGTGAAGCCCCTTGACTTGTGCCAGAATTCGCTGTAGCAGCCTCAGCAGCTGGCGGCGTCACATCTGCATCCTTTGTGAAACTCATAGTTTTAATTTGACTATTAGAAACTGTTTCAGCTTTTTCAAGATCTAATAGTACTTGTTCCTGAAGCGGCATAACAGGCAGCTGCTTTTGCAGTTCGCTTGTATTTTCAGGGTCTGTCTTTTGGAAATCTGTCTTTTTCTTAGACATCATATCTAACAATTTTTTATCAGTCTGTAATTCTTGCTGCTTCAATGCTAAATCTGATTTCAAAGGTGTGAGCGAAAGGAACTGGGCATAGACGAATACTAGTATGATTAATAGAGATCCTCCACCCACTATTATTTTGTCTAGTTTTGATAGGCGGGACTTCATGAGCCTGTCCCCCCTTCAGCCTTCTTCTTGCTCAAATCCGTTTTGATGACATCTTTATTAAACTTAATTTCAAATTGACCAAGATACCTTGGAAGAATATTTTTATCAGGTTGGGCAGTTTTGACGGTGGCTGCAGTACCTGAATTGGTCGCGGTATTCGTTGTTGTACTAGCAGTGGTACTTGTTGTATTAGTTTGACCTGCAGCAGTTGTACTCTGATTAGTAGTTGCTGCAGTGTTTGTATTCGCTGTATTTTGAGTAGCAGTTGTAGCTGTGTTTTGGCTGCTAGTATTAGTTGCAGTATTTTGACCAGTAGTTGGTGCCGTTGCTGCAGTCGTTTCCTTTTTCTCGACAGCACTTAAGGAGTTAAGGCTGGCATCGGTAATCCATGCAGATTCTTTCAAGTTCTCTAGAAAATAAGCAGCCTCTC
This sequence comes from Paenibacillus sp. BSR1-1, assembly GCF_030403775.1. Classification (GTDB taxonomy): domain Bacteria; phylum Bacillota; class Bacilli; order Bacillales; family Cytobacillaceae; genus Neobacillus. The sequence goes on along the minus strand of NZ_JAQMWQ010000016.1, from coordinate 118,923 downwards.
TTGCGCTGTCAAATTGCACACTAAGTGTTACCGTCCCTGCCTCTGTATAGGCAAAGGATTGAATAAACCCGCGTTCTGGCAATAGAGTTGTCAGATGTCTCATTACCGGGATGGTTTGAATTGGATAGTTTTTTACCCATTCAACAGCAGATTTTAATAGTCCTGCCGAAGATGCCACTTGTGCTTGATTGGCATTTTGCTGTTGCGTTTCAGCAAGTTTCTTTGCCGTTGCAATTTGACTATCAACAGCTTCCACATCACTTTTAACGGATTGAATCTGCCAGAAATAAACTCCGCCAATGAGAACTAATGCCGCAACGATGGATGATAAATAGATAATATTGAATTTTTTGGGCTCTTTTTGAGGAAGCAGGTTAATTTCTACTAGCATCATTGCACCTCTTTTAAAGCAAGACCTAATGGCAGTAATAGATGATTCGGTACACTAACCGGTTTACTGGTTGCTTCCTTTTCGAAATTGATTAGTTCCACAGGAACTTCAAATCTTTCTTTCATTTCATCAAAAATAGCCATCAGCATGGGATGGTCGCCATTCAATAAAAACTTGGTAACATCCTGCTTTTCACTATTAAGTGAATAACGATAAAAATCCAATAACTTGTTAATTTCCTTAAAAATATCCTCAAACTGGACAACCAATTCTTCCGGCTCCCCCGTAAATTTGCAAACCATTAATCCTAATGTATCCCGGGTAATTTCCCATTTATCGAAATCAAATGGCAATGCGAAATGACGCATGACTAACGGCACCGTTTCATCAAAGATGCATAAATTGACGCTGGTCAGATCGAATTGGACAGTGAAAAGAACTTCATCTGAGCTTGCCTGCCCTAATTGGTAGTACAAACGATATAAGGAAAGCGGAGATATGTCAGCCGCAACTGGATTTAATTTGAGGCTGTTGAGTAAATCAACATACTCCATTACATTCTGTTCCGGAGCAGCAAATAATAATAAATCCTTTGTTTTGCCGTTATCCGGAAGAGAGTAATAGTCAAATACAGGTTCCTCGAAAGGTAAATGTATACTAGAACCCAGCTCTAAATAAAGATACCCCTTAATCTCATCTTCCTGCACATCTGCAGGAATTGAGACTTTCCGTATAATGACCAGTGGATCTGGAACTATAAAACGAATCGAACGTCGGCGAATTTTCCATTCGTCAATACATTCCTCAAGAATGCTTGAGAGTGAATCAATGTCGACAATTTTTCCATCCGTAATGATTCCAGGCGGCAAAAAGCGCTCATTCCACCTTTGCGGTAGAGGGGGATTCGCTTGTTTCAATTCCAGAAAGCGAATCGAGTGATCATTTATTACTAGGTTGATTATTCGATTTTTAGTAGAAAAGAGGGAAAATGCCATATCATGAACCCCTTATAAAAAAATTCCTATAAAAGAATTTGAAAGTATAAATCTATTAGATCCAAACCCCAAAAGTAGGCAGTCAGTGTACCGGCTGCAATGAATGGGCCGAATGGAATCGGTTCGCGTTTTTTTACGATTTTAAATAGCTGGGCTAATCCGCCTATAACAGCTCCGTAAAGTGTAGAAAGGAAAAAAGATAATAAGACCAGTTTAAATCCTAATACGAGTCCGAGCAGAGCATAGAGTTTCACATCGCCGAAGCCCATACCGCCTTTGCTGACGATCATAATGGTTAATAGTAATAAAAACCCAGTGACAGCACCGAGCGCACTATCCCACCATGGGTCTAAAGGCATAATAATTCGTTCCAATAAAAAAATCCCTGCAAACCAAATTAAAATTTTATCAGGGATGATCATATAATGAATATCGGATACGATGATAATCATAAACATTGAAATTAACGTTAAAGCAACGAATAATTCTCCAGACCATCCAACCAAGTATGGTGCCGCTGCAAACAAGATTCCTGTCAGCAGTTCAAAAAATGGATAGATAGGAGAAATCCGCGACTGACAGCCGCGGCATTTCCCCTTTTGTAGCATATAAGATAAAACCGGAATTAGTTCTAATGGTGTAAGCTGATGTCCGCAAGTTGGACATGCTGATCTTGGTTTTACGATTGATTTCTTTAATGGGACTCGTAGGCCGACTACGTTGAAGAAGGAGCCAAAGAGTAAGCCATAAATAAAAAGTAAAATACTAATCATTACTTAGCTGCGTTAATAAGTGCTTGTTCCGTTTTTCCAGTAGAATCATTCGAATCTTCATGTAATACATACGTTAAAACTCCAGATGCATCATTACCATAAGTTACATAAAATTGTCCAGTTCTATCAACTCGATCAAGATAATCCATAAGTTGAGTTCTAGTTAGATTACTATCTGCATCTTTTGGTTCGTTGGCAACATACATCCTTGCAGCATTTATAATTTGTACACCTTCTTGTGCCTTTGCTTTAGCATCTGATTTACTAATAACGTTCGAAATAGCAGGAATTGCAATTGCTGCTATAATCCCTAAAATTACGATAACTGCAAGTAATTCAATCAGGGTAAAACCTTTTTGTTCCTTCATTTTTAATTTTAACGCTTGTACCATTTTTCGCTCTCCCTCTGGTTCTATAAACCTAGTAATATTTCTCTATGAGTATACAATAAATGACAGTGTTCGAAAAGAGTTTTTTATCAATTTTTGTCTCAAAATTTGGATTTTTGCATAAATAATGTGAAAATTTGTATTTCTTAGCTCATTTGGTCGAACATCGAGAACATTGGCATCATTATAGATAGGACTATTACCCCTACAATTCCTGCTAAAAAGACAATCATGATTGGCTCGATCAGGGATTTTAGCCTATCCGTTCCTGCTTCGACCTCTTTTTCATAGAATTCAGCAATCTTTGAAAGCATTGCGTCTAATGCCCCAGTTCCTTCCCCAATGGATATCATTTGTGTTACAAGAGGAGGAAAGGCCCAGTGATCATTCATTGGCTCTGTCATTGAACGACCTTTCTCAAGAGAATCTCTTGATTCACGAATGACCTTGGAAATGACTTCATTTTCTACTACCTTTTCTACAATGGCCATTGATTGCAGGATCGGAACAGAGCTCGAAAAAAGAGTGCTAAGTGTTCTCATCATTCTTGCTAATTGTGCTTTTTGCATCATTTTTCCGAAGATAGGCATCCTTAAGAGTGCATAATCTAAATAGTATTTTGTTTGCTTATTTTTTTTCATAAACGTAAAAACTAGATAAATAGCTATGAATAAAAGTAAAACAATCCACCAAAATGACTTCATAAATTCGCTGGATGATAAGACAAACTTCGTTATTGCTGGCAACTCAGCATTCATGTCTTTAAACATCGTAACAAATTTGGGGACTACCCCAACTAATAAGAAGATAACTGCCATGATGGCAATAATACCAATTACAAGAGGATAAGTAAGTGCTGAAACAACCTTTTGCCTTGTGTGATGCTGTTTTTCAAAATCTTCAGCAAGGCGCTCAAGTGTCTCATCCATATTACCACTTACTTCTCCTGCCTTAACCATGTTAACAAACATAGAATTAAATACCTTCTTATGCTTGGAAACAGACTCCGAAAAGGGGTTTCCTTCACGTAGTTCTTGCTCCACATCTAGTAAAATTCTTTTTAGTGCTTTACTTTCAGTTTGGGCAGCAAGTACAGATGTTGCTTCAACAATGGTAACCCCTGCTTTTAGTAGTGTAGCAAATTGCCTAATATAAATAACAAAATCCTGAAGCTTAACCAGATTACCAATCGTTAATTCCATCGTCATAAGGGTTTCAGGGACTTCCTTCATTTCAACAACACGAACGCCATCTTCTTTTAGCTTCATCATCGCTTCTCGTCTAGAAGCCGCTGTTACAGTGCCCTGCTTTTTCCCACGCTTGTCTCGGCCAGAATATTTAAACCTAGGCATCTTGCATCATCTTTTCGTGGAGATATTTTGTTGCTGCTTCTTTTTCAATCAAATTGCGGTCAAGCAAGTCTCGGATACTCATTTCAAGTGTATGCATTCCCTGGGCACGAGATGTTTGCATTGTACTTGAAATTTGGTGAATTTTTTCACTTCGGATAAGATTGGCAATGGCCGGATTGTTAACTAAAATCTCAGTTGCTGCCTTTCGACCTTTTTTATCGGCAGTGGGAAATAAACGCTGTGAAATAACTCCTACTAATACCGATGCCAGCTGAACCCGAATTTGAGGCTGCTGCGCCGGCGGAAATACGTCGATGATCCGGTTAATAGTTGACGGGGCACTAGATGTATGAAGGGTACCTAGCACTAAATGCCCAGTTTCCGCTGCTGTAATGGCAATCCCAATCGTTTCTAGGTCACGCATTTCCCCAACAAGAATAACATCTGGGTCTTGACGAAGTGCCCCTTTTAAACCATTGGCATAGGATTTCGTATCAAAACCAACCTCACGCTGGTCAATGATTGAATTTCCATGTTTATGAAGGTACTCGATTGGGTCTTCAAGTGTGATGATATGCTTACGCATGGTCCGGTTCATATAATCAATCATTGACGCAAGGGTGGTTGATTTACCACTTCCTGTCGGGCCCGTAACAAGGATAAGCCCCTGTGGCTTATCCATTAGCTTTGGAACGATTTCCGGTAAATCTAACTCTTCAATCGTTGGTGTTTTTGACGCTACCACACGAAGAGCTAAGGAGACACTTTTCCGTTGATGATAGGCATTAACACGGAAACGTGAAACGCCAGGAATACCATAAGAAAAATCCAGCTCTCCCTTTTCTTTAAACAGGTCATACATGTTTTCAGGGACAATTGCTTTTGCAATCGCTTCTGTATCAACAGGCAAAAGCATGTCCTTCCCATAACGCTTAATATCACCATTGATACGAAATACAGGGGGAACCCCTACTGTTAAATGGATATCGGATGCTTTAAATTCTAGTGCGGCACGTAAAATATTATCGATTCTTTCTTTCATCTGTTCGAACTCCTACTCCAGAATAGCTACACGTAATACTTCTTCTGTGGTTGTTAAGCCTTGTTTTACTTTTAATAAACCATCATCAATCAAAAAGATGGTTTTGTTTTTAATTGCATGTTCTTTCAGCTTTTGAAAGGAATTATCATTCATAATAACTCGACGCATGTCGTCATTAAGCACTAATACTTCATGGAGAGCTACCCTTCCTTTATAACCAGTCATATTGCAAGAAGGACATCCTTTTCCTCGCAAAACCTTTTCAATCTTCAGCCCGCGTCTTGCAAAAATATCTTTTTCTCTCAATGAAGGTTCTTGAACTTCTGCACAATCCTTACATACCTTTCGAACCAACCGCTGGGCAACAATCCCGCTTAATGAGGAAGCAATTAGAAATGGTTCTACACCCATATCAACCAGACGTGTTACGGTCCCTAAAGAATCATTGGTGTGCAAAGTACTTAAGACTAAATGCCCAGTTAAAGAGGCACGGATCGCAATTTCCGCTGTTTCTTTATCTCGAATCTCTCCGACCATGATGATATTTGGATCCTGACGTAGGATAGAACGAAGACCTGCTGCAAATGTCATCCCAACATTGGTATTGACCTGAATCTGATTAATGCCTTCTAATTGGTACTCAACCGGGTCTTCTATCGTGATGATATTAACTTCTTCACTGTTCAGCTTATTTAGGGCAGCATACAGAGTAGAGGATTTCCCAGAACCCGTTGGTCCAGTTATAAGTACAATTCCAGTCGGCTGCTCAATCATTTCATTGAACCTTTTAAAATTCAAAGTATTAAAGCCAATCTTATTGATATCATTTAAAGCAGCACCCATATCTAAGATACGCATTACAATTTTTTCGCCGTACACGGTCGGCAATGTAGAAACACGAAGATCGATAGGATGAAAATCAAGATGCAATTTAATCCGGCCATCTTGAGGAATCCGGTGTTCGGTAATATCGAGATTTGACATAATTTTAATCCTGGCTGTTAACACACTTAGCATTTGGCGAGGTAATACACGGTCAGTCCTTAGCACGCCATCTACTCTGTATCGGACAACAATTTTCGTTTCCTGCGGGTCAATATGAATATCGCTGGCTTTTTGAATAACTGCATTATTAAGTATTTGATTTACCAGACGAACGATCGGTGAGTCTTGGTTCGTAACATCTTCATCCCTGCCGCGCTCACTTGTTGAAAAGTCATCGAAGAGCTCCTCTAAACCCTCATCATCGTCATAATATTTATTAATCGTTCGTAATATATCGTCTTTTGTTGAAATCGCTGTTTCAATTTGAAAACCAGTCGATAATCGCAAATCATCAATGATGATAAAATCCATCGGATTAACCATAGCAACAAACAGCTTGTTTCCTTCTTTTTTAAGAGGAACAATTAAATTCCGTTTTGCTGTATCCTTCGAAATAATCGAAAAGAGATTCGTATCAAATGGATATTGAAAAAGATTTACATGCGGAATACCAAGCTGGCGTTCAAGCACTTCTGCCAATTGTTGATCGGTTATATATCCCTTTTGCAGCAATACTTCACCAAGTTTTTGGTTGGATCCTTTTTCATCCAAAGCAGATTCTAATTGTTCAACGGTGATGATTCCTTCTTCTAACAATAAATCACCAAGTCGTGTTCTAGTTTGCTTCTTTTTATTTAACTCAACACTATTTTGGCTGTTCATTCGGCTTCCCCCAAAGGTTATCAACATCAGAATCTGGTTGTGTTGTGTCAGATGTTGAAGTAGTTTGACTTCCATCAGGATTCGTTTGAGTAGCAGTATTCACTGTACTGTTAGTTTGGCTGGCAGCAGTTGTAGCCCCCTGAAGTGTTCCACTTAAAGCATGAACTTCAACACGATAAATTGGCGGGTAATATTCCTCAGATATAAGTTCACTTTTTTGGTATTGTTCACCTTGGTATATATCCCGGTAAACTTTTACGGAAATTCCATCAGCCCCTGCAGCTTTAACCATGGTTTTACCAGCTTTTAATAGCGGACTATATTGAACAATTGTTTTTGGCTTTAATTGCTGTTGGTCTTTTTTAGTAATCTTATAATTATAAAGTAGCTTCTCACCCTTAAGGCTTACTTTTAAAGTATTGTTTTCTAGTGTTAACAGTAAAGTATAGGCAGATTTATTAGGATTGGTAAAGACTAAATCCGTCTTCTGTGCAGGGCTAACTCTTGCCTCAAATCCGAGTTCTGCATAGGCAGGGATTGTACTGCTAATATTTCGATCAACTATTGTAAAATTCGTTGGCAGAATAGTTTGGTATAATCCTGTAGCCAGCACACTAAGCGCTTCGGAATTCTCAATTTTGTGATTTTCAGCAAAATCCAAAAGGGAGAAAGTAGCTCCTTCGGCAATTTTGATTTCAGGATTTTTCTTCACGATTGTCTGAAGTTGTGCTGGGATATCTGTTAATTTAAGTGATGTTTCACTTACGACAAAATCCTTTTTAGCTCCAAGCGAATAATCATTATAAAGATTGAAAGTAAAAGAGTCTGTTTGAAAGTTAGAAGCAGTTGATTCTATATTCGTTTTCAGTTTACTTAAGTCAAATTCTTTACTATTCAGCTGCGGGAAAAGAATATGAAGCTGATCCTCAACATCAGATGGGTTTAACTTAATATAAACTGGGTTATTCTGACCGTCCTTAATGGAATTAACCGTTGTTTCTGTGTCCAAGCTTAAAAGGTTTACGTCAAAAGGAACACTCAGCTCACTATATTGCAATTCAAACTTTGCAGCTTTTAGCCATTCGACATATTTATCTTCGAGCAAATTAGATGCTTCACTACCCGTTTTTCCGGAAACATCTAAACTTCCAATTGTCGTTCCATCTGAATATTTTCCATCTGCGTTTCCTAATTTTTCGAAAGCCTGTGCTCCAAAGTGTGAAAAACTAAATATAAACGCTGTACCCAAAAAAAGTACGACAAAAAGCTTAATAAATTGTTGGTTTTTCCTCATCCATATTCCCCCTTTCTTTCAAATTACTTTTGCAATTGGACAGTTTTTTTCGAACGGCTTTTCTCGTGATCTTCTTCAATTGTGGCTGCCGTTTCTTTCATTGCAAAAAATAACTCTTCTAAGTCGTTTTCATCATCAAAAAGGATATTTTCCTCTTTTGACTTATCCTTATTAATTTCCTCGGGTAAATCGTCTTCTTGGAAAGTAGTCGGTACAATTGTTTCTTCGAGTAATAAACTTTCAATATCCGCTAAATAACCCTCTTCCGGTTCGATATCCTTACTAGTTTCAACTAATTGTATTTCAGGCTGCTCATCCAGAAACGAAACTTCTTCAACTTCTATATCCGCTAATTCATCATTTTCTTCTAGCATTTGAGGCTGCAATTCATGAGAGTCTTCATAAATATTTTCAATTTTTTCTGTTGAAGGGGCAGTGATTTCGATTTCACCTAAATCAATCATGTCTAAATCTGTAGAATTTTCTGGTTGTTTAACAATGTCAAATGATTCAGGACTTTCGTCTTTGTAATCATCTTCCATAGAATCTATTTCTTGACTATAAAAAACGGCAGCAAGACGGCTGTTCATGATATATGCTGTAACTAAGATTAATAAAAAAATCATTAATGCCGACTGCCATAATGGGAAAGAAGTAACTGCTCCAAGACCTCCAAGGGCCAATATAAAACTAGCTAAAACCAAATAAATCTTCCCTCTTAACGTGAAACCAATAGGTAAAAAAGCTATAATTAACATCAAAACCAGCATGGCTCCAAAGGCCCAAACAATCATTCCCATCCCTTTTCTCCCTTTCTATTCACCTTACTTTTATACTATTAAACTACAAATTATTTGAAATAATCCTAGATTTAATTATTTTATACAAAAATTAGACAAAATTCGCCTACTAAATATTGTATAATATTTTCATGTAGTTTAAAAGATGGAAAACTTTTATAGGTATTAATTACTGAAATTTGTTAAATTTTATCTTGTAAATTTGTTAAAATGATTCTATTAAACTAATCTTTTATCCCAAGAAGGGAAGGAATTTAGGTGGAATTGTCGAAAAATGAAAAGGGATTAACATTAATTGAGGTTCTTATTTCGATTGTTATTTTATCAATGATCCTATTGACAACTATGAGTTTTTTCCCACAAATGGGTTTGATGAATAACCAAAATAAAGTAAAAACACAAGGGATTAACACAGCAAAAGAACTACTACTTAAGTGGCAAAATGACAGTGACAGATTGAATTTATTCTTTAAAAATCCTAATGCATCAATAATAGCTGAATACAAACCAATTACCGGGAAGGATTATTATAATTTTGAAACTGTTGAAGGTGATTTTTTCGTTAATATTCAAATTAAGATAAATCCTAGTAAAGAATCCAAGATTTATAACGCACATCAAATTTTTATTAAACTATATAAAAATAATAAAAGAGATATTGCCGTAAGTGAAACATACGGTTATGTAAAAGTTAGGAGATGAAGTAGTTGAAACATGACGAACGTGGCTTAACACTTGTGGAAGTTTTAGCTACTTTAACAATTTTTTCAATAGTCAGTTTAATTATTTGGAGTATCTTTTTTCAGGGTTTTAATTTTTCTCAAAAATCTGTTTCCGAAAACTTTATGATTCAAGAAACAAACATTCTCATTGCTAATTTAACTAAAATCCATCAAACATCCAGTGAGTATCAAATCCTTAGTACTGGAGTTAATAATTGTGAAATTACCGTTAGCTCTAAAAAAAAGGATGTTATTCAGCCCAATAAAATTTTTAATCATTCAGAAATATGTTTTGAATTTGTTCTGAGTATTAAAAATAAAGCAATCGGTTCTGATCCTAATAAAATCGTTCCAAATGAGAATGATGTCTCTATAACTCTAACTGCTAGTGATAAACATAATCCCAATAATAAAGTTACTATGAAGTCCTATCTTTATAAATTAAAGGGGGTTGGTTATTAATGAAAAATAGAAAAAATGAACAAGGCTATGCACTAGTAACCGTACTTGTAATCATAACATTATTTGCTACTTTATTTCTTGCATTTATGGGACATTCGCTAAATAGCGTAAAACAAAATCAAGTAGTTGAGAAATCATCACAATCCGTAGCATTAGCTGAAATGGGCGTTTCTTATTACGATGTTGCAATTCAAGATATCTTTGAAAAATTAAAAGATGAAATTAAAGTTAAAGTGGAGAATAAGGAATTAACTACCCAAACAGCGGTAATCGATTACCTGAAATTAGCTTTAAAGGAACGGATTAAAAATATTGTGCCTCCATCCTCTGTAGGTGATGATGCATCCTTCACCATTGAAAAAAGTGACGATAAAATCACGGTTACTTCAGTGGGAAATAAATTGAAAATCAATTTAAACGTTATAGGTACAAAAAAAGATGATCCTACAAACCTTAGCGTAGAAATGGTCATTAACAACCTATCTGATATTAAAATTAACACTACCACAAATACAGCTACGGAAATAGTATTTGGCCAGGTTACAAGACCAGATATTATTAATCCAAATTGCAATAACCCACAATCTTTGAATTTAAGTCAAGGTAATGGTAACAATGGCAATGGTAATAATGGCAATAGCAATATGAATCAAATTTGTTCAGACGTATTAATTGATCAATCCAATTCAACTAACGGAACTAGAAGCTATTCTGGGAATAATGATATAGATGTTTCGAAAATTTACTCTACAATTGGTTTAGTTTTTACAGGCAACATTAATAATAGAAGCTCTTTAATGATTTATGCTGATTCTCTTAATTCAGAGAAGAATTTTAATAATGGAAATTCACTATCTATAGAGACTAAACATAATTTCACGATTGGGAGCAATGTTCAAAATACTGATCATGTCAATTTATTTATAGGAGGACTAATAAATATCAATGGTCACCTTGATTTAAGCAATAGTACCAATGTTTATATTCGTGGGACAAGAACAGCTAATGAAATTTCAAATAATACCATCTCTACAATTTCTGGACATTTGAAGATTGATTCTACCTCTAAAATGTGTATAAATGGAGATATTAAAGTTACGAATGGATTAGATATTTATCAGGATCGTTTAATTATTAAGGGAAAAGTTGTTGATAACAATGGAACCCAGATTAATGACAGCAAAATAAAGTATGTTACTGATTCAACTGATAAACAATGGCTTCAGCAACAATGTCTAAATACATTTGAAGTTTCTACGGCAACTACCTCTAATACTATTGAATGGGGAAATATTACAAATTCAATGGTTAATGATGTTATTTACCCTTAATTTTAAGGATGGATAATGTAAAAGGTGAGAAAAAATTAGTCGATTATCTACTAATCTTTCTCACCTTTTTATTATTTAATTTTATTAATAATATTAGTCTTAACAAGACGAATACTCCGCCACCCGATTCCTACCAGCCCTCTTCGCTCCAACATATAATGCTCGGTCAGCATGTCGAATCAATGCTAATGGATCTTCAGCATCCTCTAGAGCAGTTGCAACACCAATAGAAGCAGTTATCATTACTTGCTGTTGATTGTAATCAAAAGACTGACGAAGGAAAAAAGGCCTATTCGCTATCGATTGCCTAATATGCTCGGCCATTTGATAGGCTTCTATTTTTGTGGCATCTGGCAATAAAACTACAAATTCTTCTCCACCATACCGGGCAACTGTCCCGCTAACTTCTACTATTTCACTTATTCTGCTAGCAAGGTCCCGCAGGATTTCATTTCCGCTTTGATGCCCATATGTATCGTTTACCTTTTTAAAATGGTCGATATCTAGGATAATTAACGATAAATTTTTTCGCGCAAATCGGGTCATTTTTTCAAATTCTTCATTCAACAAGTTTTCAAAATAACGATAATTGTATAATTTCGTTAAGGAACAGCGTTCACTTTGCATTTTCGTCACTTCATAATGCTTGGCATTTTCCATCGCCACTGCAAAGTAGGAACAAAGGATATCAATGATCATAAGCTGGAATTTTTCATAGGCACGTCTCCGTTTTGATGCTAACAGTAAAACCCCAATTACCTTTCTATTTCTGACGATTGGCACACACAAAATACTTTCAGCATCATCGGGTATACGCCCTGATGTTAATCCCCGCCATTCAAATCTTGCCGAATAAAGATAGGCCTTCTGATTAGCCCAGCTTCTGCCGCTTATGCCTTCATTTTTTTTCACTGGTGGCAAATCATTGGATTGTACTTTACCAGCTTCCATTCGACGAATCAATATAAGTTCATCTTCATTTGCTTCCAAAATATAGGCATAGTCTACTGGGAGCATTTCTCCGAGCTTTTGAATAAATAGGTCAATAACATCTTTCACCTGTAATCGTTCAGCCATTTGATGACCTATTTCGGCTGCTTTTTGTAAATACTCATTTATTTTTTCACTTGAATAATAGAGATTAAATATGATTGATAAGCTGACAAACGGGGCTCCCACAAATAACAAGGCAAATAATCCGACCTGGTTATAAAGGATATATAACACAAACCCTATTGGGAATGTAATAAGAGTTGTAATTGTTTCGACAAAGAAATCCTTCCCAAAATAAGGCTGTTTGCTTTTATAAATAAAGTATAAATTAAACGAAATTATTAATTGATTAATCAGATAACTTAAAAAAGCATACAAAATCCCAAGCCATAATGAGGTGGTATCCTCAGCTAAAATAGGGCGGGTCTGACCTCCAAGAGCATAATAAATGAGTCCGCTACATAATGAAACAAGAAAAAACATGATCAAATTAAGAGGTAAGCGAAATAATTGACCTTTGCGGAGAATCTGGAGCTTTAAGAGTAAAGCAATGACAGCTACTTGTGCAAAGACCATTTCCACAAATAAGCCATACCTTAAAAAGGTTGCCAGTGCTACCCATTGGATCAAGAAAATAAACATCTCGTTAATGACAATCGGCATGCAGGCAATAACACAAGTTAATAGCAAAAACGCTAATACATCTATCCAATGACCAGAGATATGAGGAGGATGGGATTCATAGGTATACCACATTCCTGCAGGAACTAAAATGAGCCATACGATAAAAATGACCCTTTTCATTTGCGGGTTTACTTGCATCTTCCTCCCCCTCACAGAACAAATATTATTAATTCAAGATAAAATAATTTTAACAAATTATTGGAGGCTTGTCACAATGAAATCGTCAAATTTTTCAAATTTTTACAAATAAATGGTTTTGCTTCCGAAATAAAATAAAGAGACCCTGTCACGACCATCATGCTATTTTCTTGAAGGTTTTGCATCTCTTCTACTATATAAGATTTCCAGTTGTCAACGGCCACTTTGTTTTGGGATTGGGAGATGTTCAGCAAATCCTTCGCATCGGCGGCCCGCGGGAAATCAAAGCTGACAAAGGAAATCTGATTCGCGATGGAATCGAGCTTGGCAATCATCTTATCGAGCTTCTTATCCTTTAAGGCAGCAAAAATAATATGGATATCTCGATCGGCATATCTAGAAGATAATTCATGAACTAAGGCCGTAATCCCTTCATCATTATGGGCGCCATCGATAATAACCAACGGATTTTCCGAAAGAACTTCAAATCTTCCTGGCCAGTAGGCTGATTTTAATCCGCTCCTGATCGCTGCCTCATAAATGTTGAATGAACTTGCTTGATTTAAAAATTGCGCTGCACAAACAGCTAGTGAAGCATTTTCCGTTTGATGCTGGCCAATCATGCTGATTTCAAGACGGTCCAAGCTAGTGGTTTGAGTTTGTAAATTAAAAACTTCGCCTTTTGAGAGCGATGTATGAGATCTTATCGAAAATTCCTGATTTAACCGATAAATGGGTGCTGCCTTTTTTTCAGCTTTGTCTTCGATGACTTTTAATGCACCTGGATGTTTTACTGCTGTAAAAATAGGTGTCTTCTCTTTTATAATTCCAGCCTTTTCAAAAGCAATTTCCTCGTAAGAATTTCCGAGAATATTGGTGTGGTCGAGCCCAATGTTTGTAATAATCGAAGCTAACGGTTGAATAATATTGGTGGAATCAAACCGGCCCCCTAGACCTACTTCAAACAGAACAATATCAACCTTATTCATATTAGCAAAATAATAAAAGGACATGGCTGTGATTACTTCAAATTCCGTTGGACCGCCCAGTTCCGTTTCCTCTAATTCATCTGCTAATGGAAGGATGATATTGGTTAAATCCAGGATTTCTTGATCGCTTACAGGCTTTCCGTTCACACTGATTCTTTCGTTAAATTGTTCAATATAGGGAGAAGTAAATGTACCAACTGTATAACCAGCTGCTTCTAGAATGGAACGTAAAAAGGTCACAGTTGAACCCTTTCCATTTGTCCCGCCTATATGGACAGCTTTAATTTTATTTTCGGGATGGTCAAGTCTTTCCATCATCCATTCCATCCGTTTCAAACCAGGCTTAATCCCAAGTCTCAACCTGGCATGAATCCAGTCCAATGCTTCTTGATATGTAGTAAACATTCCTGACACTCCATCTATTTAGTCTTGTAATAAAGGCGAGACGAATCCAACTTGGATTCGTCTCTTTATTGTTTAACCTTTTAATTCTTTAATACGCGCTTCAACAATGCTTCTCTTTTCAAGATAATCATTTTCCTTGGCACGTTCTTCAGCAATTACACTTTCCGGAGCTTTTTTGATAAAGCCTTCATTACTTAATTTCTTCTGAACACGTTCTACTTCTTTGTTCAGTCTTTCGTATTCTTTTTGCAGACGAGCAATTTCTTCATCGATATTAATTAAGCCTTTAAGCGGCAAGATAATTTCAAGCCCTGTAATAACCGCTGTCATCGCTTTTTCCGGAGATTGAACCTCAGTGCCCATTGTTAATTCTTCCGGATTACAGAAGCGTTCAATATAGCTGCGGTTCTTTTCGATGGATTGTAAAATCTTCTCATCTTTTGCTTTAACAAGCATTTTAATTTTCTTGCTTAATGGTGTATTTACTTCGGCACGAATATTCCGTACTGAGCGGATCATTTCCATTAACAGCTTCATTTCTCCGGCTGCTTCGTCATCAGAAAGCTCAGGCTTCACCTCAGGCCATTTTGCTGTTGTAATCGATTCTCCAGCGTGAGGAAGGTTTTGCCAAATTTCCTCGGTGATAAACGGCATGAATGGATGTAATAAACGCATTGTATTGTCTAATACATAGGCAAGAATCGAACGAGTCGTTTTCTTAGCTGCTTCATCCTCACCATATAGTGGAAGCTTCGCCATTTCGATATACCAATCACAGAAATCATCCCAGATAAAGTTGTAAAGGGCACGGCCCACTTCACCGAATTCATATCGCTCTGATAGTTTTGTTACATGTTCAATTGTTTCATTTAGACGGGTTAAAATCCACTTGTCTGCGACTGATTTTTCACCGCTGAAATCAATTTCCTCATAAGTCATGCCGTCCATATTCATTAACGCAAAGCGGGAAGCATTCCAAATTTTATTGGCAAAGTTCCAGGTCGCTTCAACTTTTTCAGTGCTATAACGTAAATCCTGCCCCGGAGAAGTTCCAGTTGATAAGAAGTAACGTAAAGAATCTGCACCATATTTATCGATAACATCCATTGGGTCAACGCCGTTACCTAAAGATTTACTCATTTTTCGGCCTTGCTCGTCACGAACGAGACCGTGAATGAGAACATCTTTAAATGGACGCTCGCCAGTAAATTCGATGCTTTGGAAAATCATTCTGGATACCCAGAAGAAAATGATATCATAACCGGTTACTAAAACATCTGTTGGGAAGAAACGTTTGAAATCAGCCGCTTCCGTATCAGGCCAGCCCATTGTCGAGAATGGCCAAAGTGCAGAACTGAACCAAGTGTCTAATACGTCTTTATCCTGCTCCCATTTTTCACTGTCAGCTGGCGCTTCGTGGCCTACATAAACTTCGCCAGTCTCTTTGTGATACCATGCCGGGATACGGTGACCCCACCAAAGCTGTCTTGAAATACACCAGTCACGGATATTTTCCATCCAGTGCAGGTATGTTTTTTCAAAACGATCCGGAACGAAATTTACTTTGTTTTCTTTGCTCTGAAGAGCAATCGCTTCATCGGCAAGCGGCTGCATTTTAACAAACCACTGGGTTGAAAGATATGGCTCAACAACCGCACCGCTTCGTTCAGAGTGGCCAACGGAATGCAGGTGATCTTCGATTTTGAACAAAACACCTTGTTCTTGAAGGTCTTTAACAATTTGCTTCCGGCATTCAAAGCGGTCTAAGCCTTGATATTTACCAGCCTTTTCGTTCATGGAGCCGTCTTCGTTCATCACAAGGACACGTTCAAGATTGTGACGGTTGCCAAGTTCAAAGTCATTCGGGTCATGGGCTGGGGTAATTTTTACTGCCCCAGAACCGAATTCCATATCGACATAATCATCGCCTACGATTGGAATTTCACGGCCAACGATTGGCAGAATAACAGTTTTACCGATTAAATGCTTGTAGCGCTCGTCTTCAGGATGAACGGCAACCGCTGTATCACCAAGCATTGTTTCAGGACGAGTTGTCGCCACTTCAATATGTCCGGAACCATCTGCCAACGGATATTTCATGTGGTAGAAAGCACCTTGAACATCTTTGTAAATAACTTCAATATCAGATAAAGCCGTTTTCGTGGACGGATCCCAGTTAATAATATATTCGCCGCGGTAAATGAGTCCTTTGTTATATAGGGTAACAAATACTTCACGAACTGCTGCAGATAAGCCTTCATCAAGAGTGAAGCGTTCACGTGAGTAATCAAGGCCTAGGCCAAGTTTTGCCCACTGCTGGCGGATATGGGAAGCATATTCTTCTTTCCATTTCCACGTTTCTTCCACAAATTTTTCTCTTCCTAAATCATAACGGCTTCTGCCTTCACCGCGAAGCTTTTCTTCTACCTTTGCCTGGGTCGCAATCCCGGCGTGGTCCATACCAGGCAGCCAAAGAACGTCATAGCCCTGCATTCTTTTCATACGTGTAATGATATCCTGTAAAGTTGTATCCCACGCATGACCTAAGTGAAGTCTGCCTGTAACGTTTGGCGGCGGGATTACAATCGTATATGGCTGTTTGCCTTCATCATTTAATGCTTCAAAAAACTTTCCTTGTAACCACCAGTCATAACGGCCTTTTTCAATCGTTTGCGGGTCGTACTTGGTTGGCATTGTTAATTCTTTTGTTTCCATTTGAAACGTCCTCCTTTTAATCAACCTATCCAAAGAAGAGAATTAATATATGCAAAACACCAATTATTTAAATAAAGGCGGTGTGAGCAAAGCTATACTATCCCTTTCTGGAGTGGTAAATCATTACTTTTCACTATGATTAGATCTGGCGATAAATTGTTGCGGCGCTCCGCCCCTTTACCTTAAATACAAAAAACCCCATTCGTCATAAAAGGACGAATGGAGTTGCTTCGCGGTACCACCTTTTTTCCAATCACATTCAATGATTGGCACTTAACTGGATAACGGATTTCATCCGTCTTCAACTACTCGGGTCACTTGACCTTTTCGCAGAAGAAGCTCTTGGGCGACCTTCGGATGTTCCACTTAAGAAATCTTTCAGCTAATGATTTCCCTCTCTTGAAGCAGGCTGGCATCGTACTCTTCCCTGTCTTTGCTAAGCTATTTAAATTATATAGTAATACTACCGAAAAAAAGGGTTTCACGTCAATCATGATTGCCGATTTTTTTATTATTTATACTTTATGTGCAGCCGACGAAATTGATTGTATTTATTATGCACTTTTTTCAGTTACTTCTTCAAATTGGTGTACTGCTTTCGCATTTTTAAGAATAAATTCCGATTTGGCCATGGTGATGCCTAGGATAGCCCAAAAAATCGGAGCAACTGGAACGGTACTAATATTAAAAAATGCTTGTACAAGATATCCAATAATCGTCGCAATTAGGCCATATAGAATTAGTTTTTCATTCCCCTCTGCTTGTCTAACCGCTTTGAATGCTCTCCTAAAAATGACAAAGATGAAAAGTAAGTACGTCAAAAGTGCCGGTGTTCCTAATGTAATGGCAATCTGCAAATATTCGTTATGCGCCTTATCAACTGTTATGTTTGGATCGCCAAAAAATTCTTGCAGTTCCTTGGGAGAGGCTTTAAAAACAAATTCAAATGTGTCAGGACCAGAACCAACCCAAAAATACTTTGGAACAAGCGGCAGCGATTTTTCCCAAATAAAAAAGCGGGATGAACCTTCATGGCCGGTACTTTGATTGGAAGCAACACTATAGGTATCCGTAACCACTGAATTAATTCGGTTAAAGTATTGGTCATTTTCTGAAATATTAATCACTAAGAGCATTAGTCCTAATGTGATTAATAGGAAAGCCCATTTTTTCCAAAGGTATTTTCTTTTTAGAACAACAAATAGGGAAAGAAATACAGTTCCGCAGAAAACGCCGACATAACCGCTTCTGGTACTCGAAAAAATAAGAGTAATAAAGCCTAAATTTGAAGCAATAAAATATAACGATAATAACTTTTTATTTTTTTCCGTTAAGTACATCATCATCGAGACTAGCAAAATCAACACAAGATACGATCCAAAAAAGTTAGGATTATCAAAAAAGGTATAAGTTCCAGTATAACCGCGCATTGCGCTGTTTCTCGGCAAAAAATCTAAAGAATAATGCTGCAGTATTCCATACACAGAAACGATCATTGAGACGATGGCTATGCCAGGAAAAACTTTATTTACTTTCTTTAAGTCTACTAACTTATATGAAAAAAGGAAAACACTGCCATAAGAAAAGAAGGTAATAAGTCCTTCCTTCCGATCGATTGAGCCATAAACCGAACTATATGTATAATTAGAAAAAGCAGTTGAAAGCTCCACTAATGATAAGAAAGCTAATAATATATAGATGGCCTTTGATTCATCTTTCCCTGGTAATAAAGTATGATGTTTTCGTTTAAAAATAATAAACAGCCAGGCAGCGACCACAAAAAGATACAAGTAATTGGTCTTTGTGGTGGTGTAATACGGGTCAATTCCCCACGGATAAATCATTAACGGAAACAAAACGATAAACCAATACATTTATAATAATTACTCCCTTATGTCAAAAGTCTCTGAAAAAATATTCCTATATAACTGGTAAATCATTTACTCTTAATTATTCCATTTCCTAATAAACTATTCAATCTGAATTTTTCATGAAATTGATTTATTTTAGGGGAATACGCAGTGGGTTTGGAATATACATAAAATAAATGTCATAAAAGTAAGGGGAGGTTTACCAGGTGAAAGGAAATTTCAACAAAATCAAATACCAACCCTGGTTTAGAACGTGCCGGAGAATATGCGGACAATTTATTGTCCCTTTTGTGATATTTCAATTTATACGAACGCTGATACTGCCTACAGTCTTTGACGTTTTATTATTAGCGGTTTTTATCGCGATTGCGATTTCCATCTATTTTGACGTAGTTTAAGGAGCCCATAATGCAGTTTTTCACTGCTGCTGGGCTCCTTCTTTTGCTTTTTGCTGGGCTTCGATCTCCGACATTCTCATCACAACATACTCCGAGTTTTTCAAATGCCAGTATCGCTGCTGCAGCTTTCGGACAAATTTCAACTCGTTCTTTGGCCGCTGCTTTCGGTAATATTTTTCAGCCATTTGAATAATTGGTGTTGGATACGCCAAATAGCTATAGAATAACAATTTTTCATCTGCTTTAAACGGAAAATATTTATAATAATGATAAATCCAATCGATCACATCATCGCTGCGCTTCGGGCTGGTATTTAAGGCGCGGGATAAATAAGGCAGAAGATCATGAATCGGCGAACCATAGCGGGCATTTTCAAAGTTCATAAAATAGCCGTAGCCACGTTCATCGTATAGAAAATGTTCAGATGAAAATTTCCCATGGGTAATCACCATTCGGGCCTTATCGGTTTCTTTTGTCCCCTCATACCATTCTTCAAATTTTGTTTTCGAAAATCTAAGTGCCTGGTTTATTTCATTGTAATACAGGCAATACAGCAATTCGAATGGCGACATATAGGTCTTCTTTTCGCATTCATCTACGAACCCCTCGAGGAATTCCTGATGTTTTTCGTATTGTTGAATCGTCTTTTCATAATGTTCAGTTCGTTCTTCCTTGCTTATCGTGATTTCTTTCGCAGAAAGAGTATGGAGTCTGGCCAGTTCACGGAAAAGCTGGTGATTCTTCTGCTGACGATCTTCTCGGTAATCATCTGGCATCCATGGCATTAGATAATAAAGGTTATTATCGTGGAGGACAGCATACCTCCCATCCATCGTCGGATAGATCGGGACGATGCGATTATAGCCTTTTTGATAAAGAAGATGAACGTGACGAATGAAATCGGTTCCGATTGAAGGGGCAATTTTTTTTAGTGCGAAGGTGCCTTTGTTGGAGTAGACTTTATGAACAGGTCCAAAATCCTCAACAAAATAAGGCTCTATAAGGTAGTTTTGTAAAATAGGCGACATTTCTTCTACTCTGCTTGAGTCACTCATAAGAACTCATCTCTCTTTCTTCGAAAAACAGAAGCACAGATAAATGAAGGTGAGCAGGCTAGAAAACCCGCTCAACTTCTTTTGAAAAAATTATTTTTTAGCTAATGTTGCCGGGATGTATAATACCTGGCCTTCATAAACATCTTGATTCAGTTCTAACTGGTTGACGCGGAGGAGATTGCTGATGGACACATCGTAGCGTTCTGCCAAGCTGTCTACGGTATCCCCTTTTTGAACGATGCACATCTTTAATCTCGCTTGTTCTGCTCCCTCGTCCTTCCGGGCAAAAAATTCTGTCAATGTCATGCTTTTCTTTTTAATCGGCATCTTTTTCTTTAACTTATGGATGATATTATCTGATGAAGAGGAGCTTTCTTCTTCTGCTGAAACTTCTTCCTCTTCTTCTTTGACTTCCACTTTTTGAACTGGCTCTTTTTCAGCGACAACTTTCTCTTCTTCTACAACCGCCTTTTTCTCGCCGCCTCTTGCTTCTTGGAAGCTCCAGGCAGGCTGATAGTTTTCTTCTTCCTCTTCTTGATAGAAGTTTTGCTGCGGCTGATAATTGAAGGTTGGGAATTTTGGTAAAGCGTCAACACTTTCTTCTTCAAGCGGTTTCCTTGCTTCTGTTTCAAATAAGAAACTGTCTTGATAATTGCTTTGGTACGCAGCCTGGATGGATTCTACTTCATCCTCTTCGGTTTCGGAGCGGTGAAGTACTTCAAATTCAGGCTCTGCTGCTTCAATTTCCTCCTCCTCCTGCTGCTCAGTTCCGTAAAGGCCGCTGATAGTCAGCTCAGCTGAAAGCTTAAGGCAGCTGCGCTCTGGGAGGGAGTAGTCAAATGATTCAACAAGGACATCAATATCATAAATACTTTGAATCCGATTGTTCGGAATGGTGATATCGACAGGGAATCGATGTGAAAATTCACAGGTTTCTTCCCCTTCGCGTTCTGCCACTCGCTCGACAAATTTTTGAGAGGCAAACCCTTCTTCTTCGCTTACTTGGCTTTCTTCGTAACTTTTATATTCGCCGGTGAGTTCCAGCGAACCTCTTATGGTTACGTACTGATCGTTTTCCTGGATGGTGATGTCCGGGTCTAGAGAAATGGAGATAAGCTCTTCGACTTCCTGTCCTTTTCTAAACCACAGAGACTCCTCCAAGGAAAATCGCAGACACGATTGATTCTCCTGGGACAAAGCGACTCCTCCTTTCGTTTCCTTCACGCAAAATCACTATGTCACTTTCACTCTATGAGGCATCTCTTTTATTTATGATTAAAAAGCATCTTTAAAGAATAAAAACACACCAGTCTTCTTCAGACGAGTGTGTTTAGACATTTAATGAAGGACGATTTTATTTTTTCTGTTGTTCGGAATAATCCTTCACCATTTGATAAATTTGAAAAACTACAGAGTCAATCTGCGTTATTTTGTCCTTTTCATTTAAAAAGACGACTACAGAAGTTTGATCGTTAAAATAGGCATGCATCGTATACCATCCGCCTACCACGCCTAAACTGTAAGCAGCTGATTTATTATAGTAAAGCCCCAGGCCATATTTCCTGTTATATCCAGGGGTAAGCATTTGTTCTACGCTGCTTTTTGAAACAAGTTTTCCGTTTAATAAGGCACGATCAAATAAAGACATGTCATATGGTGTCGAGTATATATCTCCACAGGCAAATAAATGATAGACATTCATGAATTTCACAGGTTCGACTTCTCCATTTTTCATTATATACCCAATTGAAGTAAATGGGGCAGGATGTTCATGAGTCATAAAACCCGTGTGCAACATTGGAACTTGATCCAGGATGTTTTTTTGGATAAAATCGTGCAAAGACGTACCAGTCACCTTTTCTAAAATATATCCAAGGACAATATAATTAGCATCTAGATAATCCCATTTGGTCCCAGGTTGAAATTTTATAGGACCTTTCTCAATTTCTTGAATCAGATTCAGGGGTGTAACATCTCCCTTATGCCAGTGAAGTGCTTGGATTCCGGAAGTGTGTGTCATGAGATGATAGAGTTTTATTTTAGAACCATTTGGAAAGTTTGGGATATATTTCAAGACAGGGTCCTCAATATTTAATTTCTTCTCCTCCTGGAGCCTCATAATGCTGGTAGCTAAAAATAATTTGGAAATCGAACCAATAGGATAAGTAGTGGAAGCATCATTTAATAATTTTTTCTCTTTATTGGCATAACCTATCCCCTCACTAAAAATAACTTGATTATCTTTAGCTACTAGTACGCTGCCGCTAACATTTTTTGAAAACAAAAGCTCTCTAATATTCTTTTGAAGTTGTTCTTTGTCCTCATAAGTACTTTCTTTATCCTTTAGGTTCGTGTTTACCAGATTACTCTTTTTACTAACCTGTTTTTGGTCAGGCTTTTTTATCATCGCATTGCTGTTTTGAAGAAACTGCATTTCACAACCAGTCGTATTAATCAAAACCACGAACATTAGCATCAGTAAAGCCAGACCTTTTCTCTTCACATTTCCGCACCCTGCCCCCTGATCATCTATTACAACTGTCTTAGTTTATCAAAAGAATGTTGCAAAAATATGTCCAAAATTAATAGTTTTTTAAAATAAAACACTCTTATCAAATATGATAAGAGTGTCCCTTTTATGTTTATTTCAGTTTTGAAAAAGCAACTTCTGCTGCCTGAATCGTCTTTTTGATATCTTCATCAGAGTGCTCTGTTGATAAGAACAATCCTTCAAATTGTGATGGCGGAAGGAAGATGCCCTGATCTGCCATTTCACGATAATACGCTGCAAAGAATTCTAAGTTAGAAGTTTTTGCTTTTTCATAATTGATAACCGCTTCATTTGTAAAGAAGAAACCAATCATCGAACCAGCGCGGTTGAATGAAATTGGAATGTCATATTTTTCAGCCGCTGCCTTAAAGCCTTTTTCCAGGAGGTCTCCATTGCGGATAAACTCGTCATAATGCTCTGGAGTTAATTGGCTTAACGTTTCAAAGCCAGCAGTCATGGCAAGCGGGTTACCCGACAAAGTTCCTGCTTGGTAAATCGGACCAGATGGGGCAATGCGTTCCATAATCTCCGCTCTGCCGCCGTATGCTCCAACAGGAAGGCCGCCGCCGATTACTTTACCTAAACAAGTAATATCCGGAGTAATGTTGAAATAACCTTGCGCACAGTTATAGCCTACACGGAATCCAGTCATGACTTCATCAAAAATAAGTAATGAACCGTTCGCCGAAGTAATCTCACGAAGACCTTCTAAGAAGCCTGGGAGCGGCGGAACAAGTCCCATATTACCGGCAACTGGCTCAACGATGATACAAGCGATATCCTCGCCGAATTGTTCAAACGCATATTGTACACCTTCAAGATCGTTATAAGCGACAGTAATGGTATTGGAGGCAACGCCTTCAGGCACCCCTGGGCTGTCTGGCAATCCGAGCGTTGCTACACCAGAACCAGCTTTAATTAATAATGAATCACCATGGCCATGATAACAGCCTTCGAATTTCAAAATTTTGTTGCGTCCAGTGTAGCCGCGGGCTAAACGAAGCGCACTCATCGTTGCTTCCGTTCCAGATGAAACCATGCGAACCACTTCGATTGAAGGTACACGTTCAACCACAAGTTTCGCCAGTTCGTTTTCCATTAAGGTTGGAGCACCATAGCTTGTACCTAATTCAGCTACTTTTTTAAGTCCTTCCACCACTCGGTCGTTGGTGTGGCCGAGGATAAGCGGACCCCAGGAAAGAACGTAATCAATATATTCATTGCCATCAATATCATAAATTTTAGAGCCTTTGCCCCGCTCCATGAAAATCGGATCCATATTGACTGATTTAAAGGCGCGGACCGGGCTGTTGACACCGCCAGGCATAAGTTTTTGGGCTTCTTTAAATGCTTCAATCGATTTTGTATATGAACGCATCTTTTTCCCTCTTTTCAAAAATGGATTATTCTTCTTCCTTTAACCAGCGAATCGCATCTTTTGCGGCATAGGTAATGATTAGATCCGCACCGGCACGCTTCATGCCAATAAGCATTTCAAGAACAGTCTTTTTCTCGTCAATCCAGCCGTTTAAAGCAGCCGCTTTGATCATGGAATATTCACCGCTGACATTGTATACGACAACAGGTAAATTAAAGGTATTTTTCATATCACGAACGATATCTAGGTAAGGCATACCTGGCTTAATGATTAAGAAATCTGCGCCTTCCGCTACATCGGATTCTGCTTCTCTAAAAGCTTCCAATCGGTTTGCCGGGTCCATTTGATAGGTCTTGCGGTCTCCAAACTGTGGAGCACCTTCTGCCGCTTCACGGAATGGTCCGTAGAATGCGGAAGCATATTTTACGGCATATGACATGATTGGAATCTCTTGAAATCCAGCTTCATCTAAACCGGCGCGGATTGCTGCTACAAAGCCGTCCATCATGTTAGACGGGGCAATGATATCTGCTCCTGCTTCAGCTTGGGCTACAGCTGTTTTTACAAGCAATTCAAGTGATTCATCGTTAAGGACTTTCTCCCCTTCTACGACGCCGCAGTGGCCGTGGCTGGTGTATTCACACAAGCATGTATCAGCGACAACGATGACTTCCGGGAACTTTTCTTTTATATAGCGGGTTGCAACCTGGATAATGCCATGATCATGGTAGGCTTGCTCTCCGCAGGCATCCTTCGTTTTTGGGATACCGAATAGCAATACGGACTTAATTCCGTGGGCAACGATATCTTCCATTTCCGCTTGAAGATTGTCCATTGATACTTGGAATACCCCTGGCATAGAAGAAACTTCATTGCGGATGTTTTCTCCTTCATAAATAAACAGCGGATAAATGAAATCTTCCGCTTTCAGGTGGTTTTCTCTAACAAGTGCACGCATGCTTGCGCTTGAACGCAGGCGGCGGTGGCGTTTAAATTGAAGATCCATAGTAATTTCCTCCCAAAATAGAGCTTTATTTGCGAATCCGATTTTAACGATGTTTTTCTAAAAAATCTATCGTGCTTTTGATCATGTCTTTCACGGTATACTCCTTTGGTGAAGCATGGACCGCAAGGCCATATTCATGTAATTTTTTCTCGGTGACAGGCCCGATGCAGCTGATGATGCAGCTAGACATCTGCTCATGCAAACCGTAATCCTTTACTACTTCCATGAAATGATCCACCGTTGATGGACTTGTAAAGGTTAAAATATCAATCTCTCCATCAGCCAGCATTCCACGTACTTTTAATCGGCTTTCCTCAGGCAGATACGTTTCATAGATGATGACCTCGTCAACCTGGGCACCAGCCTCCGTTAAAGCAGAGGCGATATATTCACGGGCAAGATTGCCTTTTGGAATTAGTACCTTTGAACCGCTCTTTAGAATCGGTAAAAACTCCTCCACAAATTCTTCGGCAACATACACCGAAGGAACAAACTCAGCTTGAACCCCTTTGTCCTTCAAAACTTCTTCCGTCTTTTTACCTATGACGGCAACCCTTGGCAAAGCCCCCACACTATCGTCTAAAAAAGTAAAAAAGGTTTCCACCGTAATATTACTCGTAAAAACAATCCAATCATATGTACCAAGAGCCTTCAAACAGTCTTGAAGGCGCTCATTTGATGCTATCGGCCGAAAAGCAATAAGAGGGATTTCAATGGGAATCCCTCCATAGCTTTCAACAAGCTGCGAAAAAGATTTTGCTTGATCTTTTCCTCTTGGAACAAGAACTTTTTTATCAAGGAGTGGCAGGGAGTTTAGCATTGACCTTCGAGCTCACGTTTCACTCGATCAATCAGGTCCTTGGCTCCTTTTTGAGTTAATAAATCCGCAGCTTGAACACCAAGCTCTTCCGGATTTTGTCCGCGAATTTCTTCTTTAAAGATCTCTTGACCTTCAGGAGAACCAACTAAAACATTAAGGACGATTTCATCGTTTTCATCGATACGGGCAAACCCGGCAATCGGCACCTGGCAGCCGCCCTCCATTTTTTGCAGGAAGGCACGCTCAGCGCGAACAGCTCTTTCCGTTTTCTTGCAGGTGAATTTTTCAAACAGCTCATGAAGCTCTTTGTCATCTTCGCGGCATTCGATTGATAATGCTCCTTGGCCTACTGCAGGAATACAAATGTCGGCATCAATAAATTCAGTCACGACGTCGCTTGCCCAGCCGAGGCGGGATAACCCTGCTGCGGCTAAAATGATGGCATCGTATTCTTCACTCTTTAATTTTTCTAATCTTGTATCGACATTTCCGCGGATCCACTTAATCTCTAAATCCGGACGCTGCGCTAACAGCTGGGCACTGCGGCGCAGGCTGCTCGTACCAATAATGGCACCTGGCTTCAAATCCTTTAACTTAACATGGTCTCTAGAAATAAGGGCATCACGGTGGTCCTCACGAAACGGCACGCAGCCAATAGTCAGTCCCTCTGGAAGGACAGCCGGCATGTCTTTCATACTATGCACGGCCATATCAATCTCTTTATCGAGCATGGCTTGCTCAATTTCCTTTACGAACAACCCTTTTCCGCCTACCTTGGAAAGGGTGACATCTAATATTTTATCACCTTTTGTGACGATTTCTTTTACTTCGAATTCGAAGCGGGGATCTAATTTCTTAAGCTGTTCAATCACCCAATTTGTCTGTGTTAAAGCTAACTTGCTGCGTCTAGAGCCTACAATTATTTTTCGCATGACTGCCTCCTATGAGTACCATAAATGAAAAGATGATAATCGACCAAATAAGAAAAAGTTAATTAATACAATTAAAAAAGATGCTGTATTCCAAAGGGCTAATTGTTTCCCTGATAGATTCTTCGCGATCCGCAAATATAAAAAAACGCTATAGGCCGTTAATAATAGAAAAGATCCAATAATTTTCATATCATACCAAGGCATCCCGGGAACCTTTAGAAATGCCCATTGTAAGCCCAATATGAGAGCCAAGAGGAGCATGGGAACACCAATAACCGCTAATATGTAGGATAATCTTTCTAGCTTCTCTAAATCTGCGAGCCGAATAAGCCGTGTTCCCCATTTTTTTCGTTTTAATAGATCGTATTGGATCAGGTATAGCAATGAAAAAACAAACGATAAGGAAAAAGCCCCATATGACAGTATCGCCATTGTAATATGAATTAATAAAAGTTCAGAAACAAGCTGTTTTGCCATAATGTTCGAATGATATTGCATGGGAGCAAAGGTATGAATTGCCATGACAGTAAAGCCCAATATATTTGTAAAAAAAACAATAAAATCGACTCGTAGTAAATGATTTATAACAATTGACAATGTTACTAATACCCAAGAATAAAAGTAGAGTCCCTCAAAGATCGTGAGTACTGGGAATCTACCTGTCTTATTCATATAGAAAAATAGAAACACCGTTTGTAAAACCCATACAAATGCAAGTAACCAGAAAGCAGTTCGGTTTGCCTTCCGGTTATGGTGAATGAAGTCGAAAAAATATAACAACACACAGAAGGCATACAGAACAACGGTAAACTCATGAAGCCTCGTCATAAAGACATCAGACATAACAGGGGGCCCCCTTATGACTGAAAGGAAGCCTGTGCTTCTGTAACCGATATTTTATTGGTTTCGGCTGCTTTCGCATGTTGATCGTGAACAAGCTCTTCAATATTAAATATTTTCATAAATAAGTCCATTGCCTGTTCGGCATTAGGTTTAGCAGCCAATTCTTTTGCTTGTAAAATTGGATCCTTTAACATTTGGTTAATAATACTCTTAGTGTGTTTATTTAACACCTTGATATCACGATCTGATAAATTAGGAAGTTTTCTTTCCAAACTTTCCATGGTTTCAGCCTGGATCGCAAGGGCTTTTTCGCGAAGAGCTGAAATGACAGGAACCACACCAAGCATCCCAAGCCATTGCTTGAAGTCGACGATTTCCTTTTCAATCATGAGCATGATTTTTTCAGCCGCTTTTTTGCGCTCTTGCAGATTAGCCTCAACAATTCCCTCTAAATCATCAATGTCATATAAAAAGACGTTTTCGAGTTCGGCAATGGCTGGATCTAAGTCACGCGGTACGGCAATGTCCACCATAAATAACGGCTTGCCCTTTCGCATTTTTTCTACCTTTGCCATCATGGCTTTGGAAATGACAAAATCCTTTGCACCGGTTGAACTGATTAGAATATCTGCTTCGACCAGCGATTTCTCCAATTCAGAAATTGTTCTTGCCTCGCCGCTGAATCGGCCGGCTAACACTTTTGCTTTATCAAACGTCCGGTTTATGACCGTTACTTTTTTGACGCCGTTGCCGTGCAGGTTTTGTGCCGCTAATTCGCCCATTTTTCCAGCGCCGTAAATCAACACATGCTTATTGGCAAGAGAACCGAAAATTTTCTTCGCCAGTTCAACTGCTGCATAGCTGACAGAAACCGCATTGGCACCAATCTCTGTTTCAGAATGAGCACGTTTGGCAAGAGTAATTGCTTGTTTAAACAAGTGGTTAAACACAGAACCTGTCGTTTCTTCTTCCTGAGCAAGCATAAAGCTTGTACGTACCTGTCCTAGAATTTGTGTTTCACCTAAGACCATTGAATTAAGTCCACAGGTTACATTAAATAAGTGATCGACCGCACCATCGTCTTCATTAATGAAGAGGAACGGTGAAAATTCTGCTTGTTCCATTCCAAACCATTCAGCTAGAAATTCTTTAATATAATAGCGGCCTGTATGTAATTGATCGACGACCGCGTAAATTTCGGTACGATTACAGGTAGACAAGATGATATTTTCAAGGATGCTTTTCTTGGTACTTAATTTTTTTATGGCATCCACAAGATCAGTTTCACTAAAGGTTAACCGCTCACGGATTTCGACAGGGGCAGTTTTATAGTTTAGACCGACAACTAATATATGCATTTGTTAAGAACACCCCCATTAATAACATGAATAACTAGATTGATTATATCACGAGCATTTTTTACATTCGCTCGAAAATGTGAACATTAAATGAAACTATGTGGTAACATAGAAAATTATATGGGCAAAATTACTTCCCTATGTACAGTATCAAAAAAATCGATGATATTCAAGTGAACCTTACTGGAAGTGGTGTATATCTATGAAAAACCAGCGTATTTTCCCTGGAATTATTTTAATTGGTTTTGGAGCCTACTTTTTATTACAGCAAGCGGGGATTACTCTCTTTCAACAATTTTTCACCTGGCCGACGTTACTCATTATTGTAGGAATAGCGTTCCTCGGCCAAGCGTTTAAGGCTAATGACCAGGAAGCCATCCTTCCCGGTGTTATCATGACAGGATTTGGCCTTCACTTTCATCTTGCCGGCCACGTTTCGATTTGGCCAACAAATACAATCGGTATGTTAATTTTAATTATTTCAATCGGATTCTTTCTCCGTTTTCAAAAAACCAACACAGGATTATTTCAAGCATTCCTCTTTCTCATTTTAGCAGTGTTGCTGCTTTTTTATGATAAAATTGCGGGATATCTTGGCTTGTTACAAAACGGTATGAGCTTGGTTTGGAAATTTTGGCCTGCTCTCTTAATCGTTGTTGGTATTTATTTTTTACTAAAAAAGAAAAAATAACCGCCTGGCTTTATGCCTGGCGGTTTTTGTTTACATATAGCTTTGTAATATTGCCCACGCTTTATCCTTTCCTTCCCCGGTTTCCGAGGAGAACAGGACGATTTGGTCATTAGGGTCAAGATCTAACGCCTCACGTGTCACTTTTAGGTGCTTCTGCCACTTTCCTCTTGGGATTTTGTCCGCTTTAGTGGCAATAACAACGCAAGGAATTTCATAATGCTTTAAAAAATCATACATCATGACGTCGTCAGTTGTTGGCGGATGGCGCAGGTCAACGATTAATACACAAGCCCTTAATTGTTCGCGGGTCGTAAAATAGGTTTCAATCATCTTCCCCCAGGCTGCCCGCTCCGTCTTGGACACCTTTGCATACCCATATCCCGGGACATCAACAAAATGAAGAATTTCATTGATGAGGAAAAAGTTTAATGTCTGAGTCTTCCCAGGCTTGGAGGAAATCCTCGCCAAGCCCTTTCGATTCAACATTTTATTGATAAAAGAAGATTTGCCGACATTCGAACGGCCGGCCAGTGCAAATTCCGGCAAATCCGTTTCCGGATACTGCTCGGGTTTAACTGCACTAATGACTATATCTGAACTTACTACTTTCATTCTGCTCCGCCTTCCAATAGAGCATGCTTCAATACTTCATCTACATGTGTTACTGGAACAAACTCTAATTCATTTCGCACACTTTCGGGAATGTCATCGATATCTTTTTCATTATCCTTCGGAAGGATGACCTTTGTCAGGCCAGCTCGATGAGCACTAAGTGTTTTTTCTTTTAAGCCGCCAATCGGAAGTACTCTGCCGCGTAAGGTAATTTCACCGGTCATGCCGACTTCTCGGCGGATCGGTCTCCCTGTTAACGCCGATACTAGTGCGGTTGCCATCGTAATTCCTGCAGATGGTCCATCCTTTGGCACAGCTCCTTCCGGTACGTGAATATGAATATCATATTTTTCATGAAAATTCTCATCAATACCCAGTTCCTTCGCTTTAGAGCGAATATAACTAAAGGCCGCCTGTGCTGATTCCTTCATGACATCGCCAAGTTTACCCGTGAGAACTAGCTTTCCTTTACCCGGTGCTAAAGAAACTTCTATCTGTAAAGTATCGCCGCCCACGGTAGTGTATGCTAAGCCTGTTGCCACTCCAACCTGGTCTTCTGTTTCCGCCTGGCCGTACCGGAATCGTGGCTTTCCTAAAAACTCTTCTACATTTTTATCTGTAATAACAACGCGCTTCTTTTCACCAGAAACTATGATTTTAGCCGTTTTTCGGCAAAGGGTCGCCATTTGGCGCTCCAGGCTTCTGACACCTGCTTCGCGTGTATAATAGCGAACCACTTTTAAAATGGCATCATCACGAACCTGTAAAGTGCTTTTTGAAAGGCCATTTTCCTTAATTTGCTTAGGCAGCAAATGATCCCTGGTAATATGGACCTTTTCAATTTCAGTGTAGCCGGCAATTGTGATAATTTCCATTCGGTCTAATAATGGTCCCGGGATGGTTGACAGGTTGTTTGCCGTTGCGATGAACATGACCTTCGATAAATCGTACGTTTCTTCTATATAATGGTCGCTGAAATTATGGTTTTGCTCCGGGTCAAGGACCTCCAACAGTGCTGCAGATGGGTCGCCGCGGAAATCACTCGACATTTTATCGATTTCATCTAATAAAAAGACTGGGTTTATCGTGCCCGCTTTCTTCATCCCTTGAATAATCCGGCCTGGCATCGCCCCGACATACGTCCTGCGATGACCGCGAATTTCGGATTCATCACGTACGCCGCCAAGCGATACGCGGACGAAATTACGATTGAGCGATGTGGCGATTGAACGGGCCAAGCTTGTTTTCCCAACCCCTGGAGGTCCGGCAAGACATAGAATTGGTCCTTTTAAGGAGTTAGTCAGCTTTTGAACTGCTAAATATTCCAGCACACGTTCCTTCACTTTTTCAAGGCCGTAATGGTCCTGATTAAGGATTTTTTCGGCACGAAGGATATCAATGTCATCCTCTGTCTTTTTTGACCATGGAATGGAAATCAGCCATTCAATATAATTGCGGATGACTGCACTTTCTGCTGAGCTTGTAGGCACCTTTTCATAGCGGTCTAATTCCTTAAGCGCTGCTTGATGGACATGTTCAGGCATTCCTGCTTGCTCGATTTTTTTGGTAAGCTCGGCAATTTCACCTGTTTTGCCTTCCTTATCGCCTAATTCTTTTTGGATCGCCTTCATCTGTTCACGCAAATAATATTCCTTTTGCGTTCTTTCCATGGAACGTTTGACACGCTGGCCAATCTTCTTTTCGAGATTTAGCACTTCTTTTTCATTATGAATCGTGTCAATGACCATGTTCATTCTCTGTTTAACGTCAATCGTTTCAAGAATTTCCTGTTTTTCCTTCAGCTTGATCGGCAAATGGGAAGCGATGATATCAGCCATTCTCCCAGGTTCTTCAATATCTGCGACAGACGCATAGGTTTCAGCAGAGATTTTTTTGGATAATTTTATGTATTGCTCGAAATAATCAAGCATCGTCCGCATCAAGGCTTGGTCTTCCACATCTTTCGTTTCTGGGTCATCGAAGGTGGTGATGGTAACAGAAAAGTAATCTTCTTCATCATAAAAAGTAACAATTTCCGCTCTGCTTAGTCCTTCCACCAATACACGGATTGTTCCATTTGGCAATTTAAGCATTTGTTTAACTTTTGTTAAGGTTCCAACCTTGTATAAATCCTCTTCAGAAGGCTCATCGATCGAGACATCCCTTTGAGTGGTTAAAAAAATTAAATGGTCATCTACCATTGCTTTTTCAAGGGCCTGCACTGATCTTTCACGGCCGACATCTAAATGAAGCACCATGGTCGGATAAACTAGCAATCCCCGAAGCGGCAGGAGGGGGACGAGCAATTCATTATTTTTCGCCATAATACAGCACCTCCACATGCATAATCCTTTTTTACTACTGCAAATGCAGAATAGTCTTTGTTGTACAATTCTATCTTATTTGGTTTTACGTGTCTATTTTTAGGGTTAGGCTGGGTATCTCTTTAGCAATATAATTATTTTCCCCAACATTCTCACAAAAAAACTCCGGTTTGCTTTTTAGGTCAAACCGAAGTTTTTAGTTAAATCGACTCTTTTTTAGATAGTTCAATGGAAGCGGGGATAGCGATATTTTTCCGATAATCATTTTTCAAGGCAATTTCAAATACCTCATGTAAATGATTAACTGGAACGATTTGAATTCCATCGATTTCATTTAGAATCGTTTGCATATTTTCTTCCGGTATAATAACCGTTTTCGCACCGGCTTTCTTGGCTGCCTTCACCTTTGGATATACGCCGCCAATCGGTTTTACATTTCCATGAATACTAATTTCGCCTGTCATCGCTACGGTGTTGTCGATAGGAATCTTATAAATCGCCGAATAAATCCCTGTCGCCATGGCGATTCCTGCTGATGGTCCGTCAATCGGAACACCGCCTGGGAAATTCACATGGATATCGTAGTCATTTGCCGGGACACCCATGGAGCGGAGAACGGTAATAACATTTTCAATCGAGCCCCGCGCCATACTTTTGCGGCGTATCGATTTACCCTGTCCGCCAATGCTTTCTTCCTCGACGATTCCTGTAATATTAATGGTTCCTTTTTCTTTTGCCGGAATGACGGTCACTTCAATTTCGAGAAGCGCACCGGAATTCGGTCCATATACAGCTAGTCCATTGACAAGACCAACATGGGAAATATCATTGATTTTTCGTTCCATTCTCGGAGTCATTTGACTGGAATGAATCACCCATTCGATATCTTCATCTTTAATAAAATTGCGGTCTTCCGTAATCGCAAGTCCCGCTGCGATTTGAATCATATTGACCGTTTCACGGCCATTACGGGCATATGTAGAAAGTGTATTCACACCCGTATCGTTTATTTCCATATTCACCTTATCTGCTGCTTTTTTGGCTACTGTCACAATTTCTTCCTGGTTTAAGTCACGGAAGAATACCTCCATACAGCGGGAACGAATCGCCGGGGGAATTTCACTTGGTGTTCTCGTCGTTGCCCCGATGAGGCGGAAATCGGCAGGAAGGCCATTTTTAAAAATATCATGGATATGGGTTGGAATTTGGTTATTTTCCTCATGATAATAGGCACTCTCAAGGAAAACCTTACGATCCTCTAATACTTTTAACAGCTTGTTCATCTGAATTGGATGAAGTTCACCAATTTCATCAATAAAGAGGACCCCGCCATGAGCGTTCGTTACAGCCCCTTGTTTAGGCTGCGGTATCCCAGCCTGTCCCATTGCACCAGCCCCTTGATAAATCGGGTCGTGGACAGATCCAATTAACGGGTCAGCAATCCCCCGCTCATCAAATCGCGCTGTTGTAGCATCCAGTTCAATAAAAACGGATTCTTTTTTAAAAGGTGATTTTGTGTTTTTCTTAGCCTCCTCCAATACGAGGCGTGCGGCGGCTGTTTTTCCGACTCCAGGTGGTCCATAAATAATGACATGCTGCGGATTCGGTCCACATAACGCTGCTTTCAAAGATTTTATTCCATCCTCTTGGCCGACAATATCTTCGAAGCTTGTAGGACGTACCTTTTCAGATAATGGTTCTGTTAATGATATCGATCTCATTTTTCTAAGCTGTTCCATTTCTTTCCGGGATTCCCGATCGATGGAGACCTTTTGAGTCCGCTGATTTCTTAGCAGATTCCAAAAGTATAACCCGATTATGATTCCAAAAAACAGCTGTATAAATAAAGCAATCCCCGTCCAACTCATTTTTTTCCCTCCAGCACTTTGTACTTCTATAGATATTAATAAGTATCTCCTGCCGAGAGGTGGAATAAACCACAAAATGCAAGAAACTGATATGCTGGGAATTTGTGTTGGGATGGGTTTGTCTATTTTTTGGGGTGTATTGTCTATTTTCGGGGGTGTTTTGTCTATTTTAACAATTTTTGTAAAAAAAAAAAAAAGAACCTGGCAAATGCCAGGCCCTACTATATTATGCTGATTTTTCTTCAACAACTACTGTCCCGTCTTCTAAAACAAGCTTCGGAACGCTGTTGTTGATGACTGTTTCTTTCGTAATGATACACTTTGTAATATCATCGCGGGAAGGAAGGTCAAACATGACATCAAGCATGATTCCTTCAATGATTGAACGTAATCCACGGGCACCCGTTTTGCGTTCAATCGCTTTCTTCGCGATTTCCGTTAATGCGCCTTCTTCAAATTCAAGTTCAACATCATCAATTTCCAGCATTTTTTGATATTGTTTTACTAGCGCATTTTTTGGCTTTGTTAAAATTTCAATTAATGCCGCTTCGTCCAACTGTTCTAGGCTGGCGATAACTGGAAGACGGCCAATAAATTCAGGGATTAAGCCGAATCGCAGCAAGTCTTCAGGCAGTACCTTTGAAAGCAGCTCTTTGGAAGTAATCTCTGCTTGCTTTGGATCAGCACCAAAACCAATTACTTTTTGTCCTAAACGGCGCTTAATAATCGGTTCAATTCCATCAAACGCTCCACCGCAGATAAATAGAATATTGGTGGTGTCAATTTGGATGAATTCTTGATGCGGGTGTTTTCTTCCGCCTTGAGGAGGAACACTTGCCACCGTACCTTCAAGAATTTTTAATAATGCCTGCTGTACACCTTCACCGGAAACATCGCGTGTAATCGATGGATTTTCGGATTTGCGGGCAATTTTATCAATTTCATCGATATAGATAATGCCTTTTTCCGCTTTTTCTACATCATAATCGGCAGCTTGAATTAATTTTAATAAAATATTTTCAACATCTTCACCGACATAGCCTGCCTCTGTAAGAGAAGTAGCATCCGCGATCGCAAATGGCACATTCAAGATACGAGCCAATGTTTGTGCCAATAGAGTTTTCCCGCTTCCTGTTGGCCCGATCATAGCAATATTACTCTTAGAAAGCTCGACGTCATCAATTTTGCTGTTGGAATTGATGCGCTTATAGTGGTTGTAAACAGCAACAGACAAGGATTTCTTTGCTTGATCCTGGCCGATGACATATTCATCAAGGATTTCACAAATTTCCTTCGGTTTTGGAACATCTTTAAATTCTACTTCTTCTTCAGTTCCAAGCTCTTCTTCCACAATTTCTGTGCAAAGCTCGATGCACTCGTCACATATATAAACTCCCGGCCCTGCCACTAGTTTACGGACTTGATCCTGCGTTTTTCCACAGAATGAACATTTTAATTGTCCTTTTTCATCATTAAATTTAAACAACTCTTTCACCCCTTGAAACGTGTTATTTCCTTCTTTGAAGCTGGTGGATCATCCAAACAAAAGCCGAGTTCAAACTATTTCTAAAATGGTATGTATTCTGCATTGTATCATATTTGGCCAATGGACTGGAACTAAAATGCTTTATGTTTTGATTTGTTTGGAGAAGCACCTTTTGAAACTTATGTACTCATTAATCTTTGCCATATTTTTTAAAATTAAATCTAAAACCTCTTTGGAAATTATTAATTCGATATGTAGTATTGATTTTCCTGCCCATTGTTAAAAAGGTTTCCCTGACATAATTATAATATGTAATTGAAAAAATGTATAAAACAAGGCACGATCAAAATCGTGCCTTGCGATTACTTATAAAAATTACTTTTTGTTTTCAACAAGAAAGTCGATCGCTTTTTTGAACTTAAGTTCACCTTTGATGCCTTCTACGCCGCCAAGTGCTTGTTTAATAGCATCAATTGACATGTTGTACATACCAGCCATTTTATCAAGCTCAGCGTTTACATCTTCGTCAGTCGCTTCAAGGTTTTCCGCTTTTGCAATTGCTTCAAGTGTTAAGTTCACTTTAACGCGAGTTGCTGCTTCTTCCTTCATTTGTTCACGAAGTGCATTTTCGTCTTGACCAGAGAATTGGAAGTAAAGCTCAAGGTTCATACCTTGCATTTGAAGGCGTTGTTCGAACTCTTGAAGCATGCGGTTTACTTCATTAGAAACCATTACTTCAGGAACTTCTACTTGTGCGTTTTCAGCAGCTTTTTCCACTAAAGTGTCACGAAGATTGTGTTCTGCTTCATGCTTTTTGCTGTCTTCTAAACGAGTTTTGATTTTTTCTTTTAATGCATCTAATGTTTCCACTTCATCGTCAACATCTTTTGCAAACTCGTCATCTAATACAGGAAGTTCTTTACCTTTGATTTCGTGTACAGTTACTTTGAAAGTAGCTGGTTTGCCAGCAAGCTCAGCTGCATGGTATTCTTCAGGGAATGTTACTTCTACATCTTTAGATTCTCCAGCTTTAACACCAACTAATTGTTCTTCGAAGCCAGGAATGAAAGATCCTGTTCCAAGTTCTAAAGAATGGTTTTCAGCTTTGCCGCCTTCGAATGCTTCGCCATCAACGAATCCTTCAAAGTCGATAACAACTGTATCACCGTTTTCAGCAGCAGTGTCTTCTTTCACAACAAGCTCAGCGTGACGGTTTTGAAGTGTTTCTAATTCTTTTTGAACGTCTTCGTCAGTAACGTTTGTTTCTAACTCTTCTACTTCTAAGCCTTTGTATTCGCCTAAAGTTACTTCAGGCTTAACTTGTACTGTTGCTTTGAAAATAAGTTCTTTGCCTTTTTCCATTTGTTCGATGTCGATATCAGGACGGTCAATTGGCTCGATTCCTGTTTCGTCGATTGCATTACCGTATGCTTCTGGAAGAAGAATATCTAATGCGTCTTGGTAAAGTGACTCTACACCGAAACGCTTTTCAAACATAGCGCGAGGCATTTTTCCTTTACGGAAGCCTGGAACGTTTACTTGCTTAACAACTTTTTGGAATGCTTCGTCTAAACCTTTGCTTACTTGTTCAGCACTTACTTCAACTGTAAGGACGCCGCGGTTTCCTTCTAATTTTTCCCATTTTACTGTCATACCTATTTTCCCTCCAACATCTATTCTCATTTCATTCGTAACGAATTAAGAATCGAAATATGTCTTGTCCAATAAGTCATATTTCCACTTTTTTTAATGTAAAATATAATTTTTTACACAATGCAACCCCTACATTATAACACAGGATTGCTGTGTTTCAACACTGTAGGTTATATATTAGGATAAGAAATTTTCTCAATTAACTCAATTTGGTCTCTCGCTTGCTCTATTTCTTGCGGTGTTACCCCATATTCCTCTGTTACTTTTGTTATTCTTGGATCAAATCCCATGTATTCTTGTGCCAACGTGTAGAAGGCAGCAGCCCAAGAAGCAGGATTCGCTGGCAGTAATTCAAAGGGATAGCTAATAAAAAATATCCGTTCGATCATGCCGCTGATAT
This sequence comes from Paenibacillus sp. BSR1-1, assembly GCF_030403775.1. GTDB lineage: Bacteria > Bacillota > Bacilli > Bacillales > Cytobacillaceae > Neobacillus. Next base: position 80,495 of record NZ_JAQMWQ010000016.1, on the reverse strand, counting down.
TTTCAAAGAGTATTGGGTCACTGCTTTCAAGTTGATTTTCTAGTAGAGCTTTAATTTGGAGCATTCTGGGCTGTTGTCTAACATCCGGCAATTGCGTGGGGATAACTGTGTTTTCTTGTGAGAATTTTGTTATTTTTAATTCCCTATCGATTTCTTGCTCTTTGAGAAGCGTTAACAGAATCGTTTTAAGAAATGGATGCCCTTCTTCTGTAATGAGGTATTCTTCAATCTCAGGAACATAGGGGCGGATATTTTTTTCTGCCAGGTTCGAAATTAGCAGCATTTGTTCATTTAGATTGTTTGATGATAAAAGATTCAACTGATGTGGATGATTTTCCTCAATCTCCGGTTCATCTATGTCCAGCTTTCGATTCTCCGCCATTCTCTGGCTGAATTGGAGGATGGTTAAAAAATGGTCATGTTTGTCTAGTGGAATCTCTTTTTCTTCTAACAAGGCTTCAATGGTAGAGACGATTTCTTGGTATTCATGGAGCTGGATAAGGATTGTTAAGTAAAGGTCTACCATTTGAAAATAGTCGCCAATGCCTTTTAGGAGCATTTCGTTCGCGAGCTTTCTTGCTTTTTTAAAAGATCCAGCCTCGAAATAGGCAAGAACCAGGCCGATTAGGATGTCGTCATTTTCCGGATCTAGTTCTTTTGCTTCTTCTAAAAGGGTAATAGCTTCTTGAAATTTTTTATTATGCAGGCTCTCTAAGCCTTTATCTGTTAATCTTTTTTCGATTCCGGGAAAGAAAATGACATTATCGATTCGTTTCGCCTTTTCCCGTTTTTTCATAAAAATCCGTCCTTTTGCGTGTCATGGAAAATATTGTAGCATAAATGAGGCACAAAAAAAACTCACCGGTATGGGTGAGCCTGCTAATCGAGTTGAGGAATCTCACGGTAGTCTTTTGCAAATTTCACATTTTGCATTTGATTATTTTTTGGTGTTTCTACTCTTAGACTAAATGAATTTTTGAAGGTCTTTGGATCGAAGTAATAACATTCATCCGTTTGAGGACAGTAAATACCATAAATATCAATTTGATTTTTATCCACCTTTTTATTCACTATACCATTACTTGTGCTATAAGAAGACCGAAATCTAACTTCCAATATGCCTTTTTTATTTAATTCACGATATTTTACTTGAACCCTTTTAAAAGTTTGATTTTTATAAATTACTAAATCAAATGGCGCGTGCTCAGTTTGCGGGAGTAGAATCATATATCCTTTTTCGAAAAGATCAACTTGTGCCTTTAAAACACCTAAATCACCTTTATCTTTTGTGTGGTGGTTCATTTAAACACATCCCTTTATGATCCATTTTTTATCCCTATACACGAAAAAAAACTCACTATTAAAAGTGAGTTAAGTTCTGGTATGTAGTATGGCGTCCCAGGAGAGATTCGAACTCCCGACCGACGGCTTAGCTTACCACTATGACTTTCGCCACCAACTAACGTTGTTTGTAGTCTGGACTATATCTTCACCATTTCAGGTGCGACACGTGTAGTCTCTACGGAACCTCACGATAATCTTAAAAGATTATTTTTTGAGACCCTTACCTCTAACTTATGTTAGTCATTCAGGTTCTCTTTTCCTATGTAAAGGCGTAAGTTTCCTCGGTATTACCATCAGCATTATCTGTTAAGGCTTCACCGATATAGTGTCGTCCACTTTATAGGTTTTTGTTTCCCTATAAAGGCTCCTAATTTACTTGAAGGCCGTTGCTCTATCCTGCTGAGCTACTGGGACGTATTTAATTATCAAGGACAATATTTATTATATTATCCTAATATCTAAAAGTCAACGGGTTTTTAAATAATTTTTTATTAATAAATTATAAGGGGGATTTTCCCCCTTATTTTCCTACAACAAATTCTCTTGCCAAATCTAAGATCTCCCGTCCATTGATTTCAAACACGGACATTTTTACTTTATCATCCAATAAATCCAAAATAACATATGTTTTTTCCAATCGCTCACGAGGAAGACGGATGCTGCCTGGATTTAAGAACAGCGTTCCGCCAATCTCTTCCGCCCCTAGGACATGCGAGTGTCCAAAGCAGACGATATCGGCATTAACCTCTTGTGCTTTATACTTTAAATTCATCAAAGATGTTTTCACAGAATATCGATGTCCATGGGTAATGAAGAATTTTCTGCCGGCAATTTCGGTGGTCGTATCTAACGGGTACCCTCCGCCGAAATCACAGTTTCCCATTACGGTCAAATAGCCTGAAATGGATTTGTCATCTGGCATCAATTGTGAATCGCCGCAATGAATCATCAAATCGACATCATTCAAATGTCTTACCCGCAAAATCTCGAGTTCCTTTGTCAATCCATGACTATCGCTAACGACTAAAACCCTGCTCATGCCTCATTAGCCTTTTCTAAAATACTATCCAGCACATCATCCAGCTTCTTAAGTGCATTTGCCCTATGGCTGATTTTATTTTTTTCATCAGAAGTAAGCTCAGCCATAGCACGGCTTTTATCAGGGACATAAAAAACAGGATCATAGCCAAAACCATTAGTACCACGTTGCTCTTCTAAAATACGCCCTTCACAGGTGCCAGACACCGTGAAGGTTTCTTGCCCTGGAACTGCCACTGCTAATGCACAATAGAAACGGGCAGTTCGCTCATCCTCAGGAACGCCTTTTAATTCAGATAGAACTTTTTCTGTATTTTTTTGATCGTTCTTTGGCTCTCCTGCATAACGTGCTGAAAAGATTCCTGGTCTGCCTTCTAAGACATCCACGATGAGGCCGGAATCGTCACCAATTACCATTTTATTTAAAGCCTGTGAAACAGCCTCCGCCTTCAAAATGGCATTTTCTTCGAAGGTTGAGCCTGTTTCTTCTACTTCAGGGATTTCTGGAAAATCTAGCAGGGTTTTGACCGAAAATCCTCTAGGAGCAAATATATGCTCAAATTCTCTTGCTTTGCCAGGGTTTTTAGTAGCAATAATAACTTCTTTCATCATAATCTCCTCTTTACTAGGCTTATTTGAAATCAAATATTAGCTATTTCTTTCGCCGGCCTTCTATTTTTTTTGTAATCTCTTCGCCAAGGGCTGTTTTTTGATGTTCAAACAGCTCCATCAGCCCTTCCTGTGCAGCATGGAGTAAGCCTTGCAGCTGTTCATAAGAAAAAGTAGATTCCTCGCCAGTCCCTTGTAATTCGACGAACTCTCCGCTGCCTGTCATTACAACATTCATATCGACGTGGGCCTTGGAATCTTCAGCATAATTCAAGTCTAGGACCGTTTCACCTTTTTGTAGAATTCCAACACTGGTAGCCGCTAGATAATCGATAATAGGAAACTTTGACAAAGATTTTTTCTCCGATAGACGATTGATTGCGATAGTCATCGCGACAAAAGCCCCTGTAATCGAAGCCGTTCTGGTGCCGCCATCTGCTTGAATGACGTCGCAATCAATCCAGACAGTTTTCTCGCCAAGGGCATTAAGGTCTACTACTGCACGGAGTGCTCTGCCAATTAAACGCTGTATCTCCATTGTCCGGCCGGAGACCTTTCCTTTTGAGGATTCCCTTATATTTCTCGTTTCTGTTGCCCGTGGAAGCATCGAATATTCGGCCGTAATCCAACCCTTGCCTTCGCCTCTCATAAACGGCGGGACTCGATCATCGATGCTCGCCGTACAAATTACCTTCGTATTCCCTACGGAAATGAGGACAGATCCTTCGGGATGCATTAAATAGTTTGTTTCAATATGTATTGGCCTAAGCTGTAATGGCTCCCTGCCATCAACACGCATAACATACGCCCCCTTCATTTACTGCAATGCCAAATAAAGAAGAGGCGGCCTTTAAAAGCCAACCTCTTTCATGGTCACTATATAGTATAACAAAAATTATTTTTTAGAAACTACCTGTATTGACTTTTTCTGGACGAGTTACCGGTTCAGTTAATTTTTTGCCTTTATCATTTTTCAGCTCTGCCTTGCCTTTAACTTGAATAGCCACTTTTTTAATGTCCTTTTGCTCCGTTAAGGAAAGTACCAGAGCATTTAATAATGATTGAGAGATTTCTTTTTCTTCAAAGCTGCCATAAATATTTTCATCAAAGTTTAAAGTCACCTGACCATTGGCAATCTTTGGCGCTTCTAAAAGCTTTACATCAGACATAAACTCAGAGACTAAGTTTGAATTTTCACTTGGCCCTTGAATCAATTCGTTCACTACCGCAGTAATGTTATCCTTTTCGCTGGCAGGGACACGACGGGTTACCGGTACATAGTAATAGGAGCCCTCTTCCTCTCCACCTATGTAATAGACGGTTACAGGCTTCGTATTCGTAATATCCATTACATCCGTTGTATCAATGTTAATACCCGATGCTCTTGAAAGATGCTCGCTGATTGGGGTTCCTTTCACAGGCATTTTCGTCAATGGAGATCCATTCATTTTAAGAGCAACTGACTTAATATTATCAAATTGTGTTAGTGTCCATGTGATCGATTGAAGAATCCTCTTTTCATCTTCTGCTTTGTAATCCTTGAATTCTTTTGAAAAATTAACGGTCGCTACTCCGTCTTTATCAATATTAACTGATATGTCCGTGTCCTCAGGCAGGACGGCACGGAAGTCATTTGGGAGCAGGTCTGTTACCTTACCATTCACCACTAAATATTCAAGGGCCTGCTTGGCTACTGAAGCTGTCTTCGGAAGAGCAATGGTTTGTGGAACGACATAGCCGTTTTTATCAATTAAGTATAGTTCTGTTGGAACAGTGTTTTCAGCGTTGGCCTTCTTCGCAGCTGCTGTTTCTTTATTTTCTTTTTTATCGACTACCTGTGTTGTTTTTGGCGGATCGATTTTCTTTTGTATTTCACCGCCAAACAAGCCGCAGCCAGATAGCAGCATTGATGAAGTCAGCACCGTTAAACCAAGGATTTTTGCTTTATTTTTATACAAATTAATTCCCCCCTAAGACAGTTTGTACTAATATGTATACGAGCCTAGGAAAAAATTAGACCGCCTTAGGACAGAAAAATAGAACATCTTTTAAAAATTTTTTCCATCAAAAAGAGCTCTCTAATTGAGAACTCTACAGTTTGATTTTCTTTACTTCATTTATCGGGATTCCCAGCCACTGTGAAGCAATTTTTGAAAAAATCCTTCTTGATCCAGTTGTATAAAATTCATGCGCTGGTTCTTCCTCACAAGTTTCCAGCAAGCCATTATACTGCAGGATGGCACTAATTTCCCTTGCTGTTTCATCGCCAGAACTAATGACACTGCAATGGTCACCCATAACATTTTTAATTAAAGGTTCCAATAGCGGATAATGAGTGCAGCCTAAAATTAACGTGTCCAAATTTTGATTCTGGAGCGGCTTTAATGCCTCATCGACTATTTTCTCTGCAATGGGACCGTCAAACTCACTGCTCTCAACAAGTGGGACGAATTTGGGACAGGCCTGGCTAGTCACAAAAAGTCGGCTATTAAGTGATTTAAGTGCTCTTTCGTACGCACCACTTTTAACCGTCCCTTCTGTACCAATAATCCCAACCCTGTAGTTCTTCGTCCGCTTAATAGCTGCTCTTGCTCCTGGATTAATGACCCCAAGGACGGGAATCGATAGTTCTTTTCGGATCTCATCAAGAGCTGCAGCCGTTGCCGTGTTGCAAGCAATTACAAGCATTTTAATGTTTTTTTCTAGTAAAAAGGTGGTCAATTCCCATGTGAATTTTTTTACTTCCCTAGGTGTCCGAGGCCCATAAGGACAGCGGGCGGTATCACCCAAATAAATGATTTTCTCATTAGGAAGCTGCCGCATTACCTCTTTGGCAACGGTTAATCCACCCACACCTGAATCGATCACACCAATTGGTTGTTTCAAATTTCTCGCCTCTTTTACCGCATTTCCTGATGAAGTTTCATCAAGCTTTTTTGAAGAAATTGAATTTCTTCCATTGAGAAATCGTCTAATATTTCTTCCAAATAAACTTGACGCTTTTTAATTACTTCATCAATAATTCTATTTCCTTCTTCAAGCAGATGGATTCTAACCACACGACGGTCGCTTGGATCCTTCACTCGTTCAACAAGAAGATTTTTCTCCATTCGGTCTACAAGATCCGTTGTTGTACTGCAGGCCAAATACATTTTATTTGAAAGATCACCGATTGTCATATCGCCATCTTCAAACAGCCATTGCAAGGCAACAAATTGCGGAGGAGTAATTTTATAATTGCTTAGCATTTCTCTTCCTTTTTGCTTGATGATTCCGGATATGTAGCGTAAATCTTTTTCAATATTGGCGACAATTTCCCCGTTAATTTTTTCGGTATTATCGAGTTTCATGATTCATACACTCCTATATAAAAGCTTCTCCCAAGACAAGTTTATCTATTTTTTCATATATATTATTAATGCTTGTACTTATTTTCTACTTTTTCCGCTAAAATTTCAAGTTGAAATATTCGAAGAGTATTTTATAAAAAATAATGAACCGGCCTCCAAAAAGGATGCCGGTCATTATTATAGTTCGAGCTCTCCCATTCGAAGGAGCTCTACAACAGCTTGTGAACGCCCCTTTACACCAAGCTTTTGCATGGCATTCGAAATATGGTTTCGAACCGTTTTTTCACTTATAAAAAGTTCACCAGCGATTTCCTTAGTTGTTTTGTCCTGTACTAACAGTTCGAATACTTCTCTTTCGCGTTTGGTGAGTAATGGCTTGTGAGTATAATCATTCTCCTTCAAGTAATGTGACCCTCCTTGCCTTCGCCAGTTATGCACCGGGGGTGGGTATATATTTAGTCACCATATCTTATGTGCATAAGGCAATTGGAGTGACTATATTTCTTTAAAGGAAAATAAAATTATATGCTAATTTTTTCATGTTTTACGATTATTTTTTTCTGCTGCTCTGTCCATTGAAACCCTTTGCCTGTCTTTTTGGAGATCTGAACGATTGTTCAACTCATACGGGCAATGAACTGTATATTAATTAAGCTTTTTTCAATTTCGCATAAATAATATACCGTTTCGGGGCATTTCCGATGTATCTAAAAGGGTAACAGGTTGTGAGGATCAATTCTTCCTTTTCGTGCTGTAAGGTAATGATGCTGGTATCATCGGATTTAACAATTTTGGTATGGGTAATTTCATAGGTATAGTTCCCATATGGCATTTGCATTTTCAGGGAGTCGCCAATTTCCAATTCACCTAATCGTCGGAATACCGTGTCCCTGTGCCCAGATAATACAATTTGCCCCTTATCTCCAGGGAAAAATGAGCCCTTGTAATGGCCGACACCTTTTTCAAGATCATCCGGGTCGGTTCCCTCGACGATCGCTAGTTCTGCTTTAATTTTAGGAATGACTAAAAGACCGGCCGTTTCCCCCATCTTAGGCGCTTCGTGTTTTTGCTGCTGCACTTCTGCATTGGCAGGCTGATCCCGCACCATCTCTTTAGCCTCTTTTAGGGACGATTTCGTTTGGAGTTTAACATCAATATATTGCCAGGCACCGATGCCTAAAAGAACGAGACCAATAAAAATAATGAACAGCGGAAACTTAGCTCTCACGATAGGGTACCTGCCTTTTTAAAAAATTATTTACCAGTATACAAAGGAGTTCAAGCTTAAAAACAAAAAAACCTTCTTTTCAACATTGAAAAGAAGGTTAATAAACAGATTATTGATGGTCGCTTCCGAAGAATCTTCTGAATGATTGAATCGTTGTATCACGGTTCAATGCTGCAATTGAAGTAGTCAACGGAATACCTTTCGGGCAGGATTGAACGCAGTTTTGTGAGTTACCACAGTTTACAAGTCCACCGTCACCCATAATCGCTTCTAAACGCTCAGCCTTATTCATTGCTCCTGTTGGATGGGCGTTAAATAGACGAACCTGAGATAATGGCTGTGCACCGATAAAGTCGGATTTGCTGTTAACATTCGGACACGCCTCTAGACAAACACCGCATGTCATACATTTTGAAAGTTCATAGGCCCACTGACGCTTATTTTCTGGCATACGAGGTCCAGGACCCAGGTCATAAGTTCCATCGATTGGAATCCATGCTTTTACTTTCTTTAAAGCATCAAACATTCTGCTGCGGTCAACCTGAAGGTCACGAACAACAGGGAATGTTTTCATCGGTGCTAAACGGATTGGCTGTTCCAATTGATCAACAAGAGCGGAACAGGATTGGCGAGGCTTGCCATTGATAACCATTGAACAAGCACCGCAAACTTCCTCTAAACAGTTCATATCCCAAGCGATTGGGGTAGTAGCTTTTCCACTGGCATCGACAGGATTTTTACGAATTTCCATTAACGCAGAAATAACGTTCATATTCGGACGATAAGGAACTTCAAAAGTCTCCTCATACGGAGCGGCATTTTCGCTATCCTGACGTTGAATAATAAATTTTACCATTTTTTTCTCAGACATTTATTCCTACTCCCCTTTCATTAATGCTTTGTAGTGTAATCGCGCTTCCGTGGCTTAATCAAGGATACATCGATGTCCTCATAATGGAAAGCTGGAGCAGAATTAGAATCAACAAATTTAGCCATTGTTGTTTTCATAAATTCATCATCATTACGCTCTGGGAATTCTGGCTTGTAATGAGCACCGCGGCTTTCATTACGATTGTAAGCACCAAGAGTGATAACACGAGCCATTTGCAGCATGTTTTGTAATTGACGTGTAAAGGCTGCCCCTTGGTTGCTCCATTTAGATGTATCATTAATGTTAATTTTTTGGTAGCGCTCCATGAGCTCTTGAATCTTTTCATCTGTTTTTAAAAGCTTGTCATTGTAACGAACAACCGTTACGTTATCTGTCATCCATTCACCAAGCTCTTTATGAAGAACGTAAGCATTTTCCGTTCCATTTAATGACATGATTGAATTCCACTTATCTTCCTGTTCTTTTACATGACGATCAAAGACAGAAGAAGAAACAGCATCGGAACTCTTTTCTAGTCCGTTGATATATTTAACTGCATTTGGTCCTGCGACCATTCCGCCGTAAACCGCTGAAAGTAGTGAGTTTGCTCCAAGACGGTTGGCACCGTGCTGTGAATAATCACACTCACCTGCTGCAAAAAGACCTTTGATATTAGTCATTTGATCGTAATCAACCCATAAGCCGCCCATTGAATAGTGAACCGCAGGGAAAATTTTCATCGGTACTTTACGTGGATTATCACCCATGAATTTTTCATAAATCTCGATGATTCCGCCTAGTTTAATATCCAATTCGTGTGGATCCTTGTGGGAAAGATCAAGGAAAACTGTATTTTCGCCGTTAACTCCCAATTTTTGATTTACACACACATCAAAAATTTCACGTGTTGCGATATCACGTGGTACAAGGTTTCCATAGGCAGGATATTTTTCCTCTAAGAAGTACCATGGCTTACCATCTTTATAAGTCCAAACTCGTCCGCCTTCACCACGTGCTGATTCACTCATAAGGCGAAGCTTGTCATCGCCAGGAATAGCGGTAGGATGAATTTGGATCATTTCACCGTTCGCATAATAAACACCTTGCTGATAAACAATGGAAGCAGCTGAACCAGTGTTAATTACAGAGTTCGTTGACTTTCCAAAAATAATTCCAGGTCCACCAGATGCCATAATGACGGCATCAGCGGCAAAAGAACGGATTTCCATTGTTTTTAGGTCTTGAGCAACAAGTCCGCGGCAAGTGCCTTCGTCGTCGATTACTGCTCCTAAGAATTCCCAGCCCTCGTACTTGGTTACTAATCCATCTACTTCAAAACGGCGAACCTGCTCGTCCAATGCGTAAAGAAGCTGCTGGCCAGTTGTTGCACCGGCAAACGCTGTACGGTGGTGCTGTGTACCTCCGAAACGACGAAAATCTAAAAGTCCTTCAGGGGTACGGTTAAACATAACTCCCATCCGGTCAAATAAATTGATGATTCCAGGTGCGGCATCGCACATTGCCTTAACAGGCGGCTGGTTTGCTAAGAAATCTCCGCCATAAATAGTATCGTCAAAGTGAATCCACGGGGAGTCACCTTCACCTTTTGTATTTACTGCTCCATTAATACCGCCTTGGGCACAAACAGAGTGAGAGCGTTTAACAGGAACAAGCGAAAACAATTCTACTGGTGTTCCGGATTCCGCTACCTTAATTGTTGCCATTAAGCCTGCTAAACCGCCGCCGACTATGGCTACCTTACCTTTACTCATTTAACTCACTCCCTTAATCCAAAATCCAATTATTTTTTCCGAACAAATGTAAATGTGAACTATTATACAAATGCCAACAAAGTTGAAATTCCAACATAGGAAAGTGCTAAGAAAATCACGATTGTCACATATGTTGCAATGACCTGTGAACGTGGCGATACAGTGATGCCCCAGCTAACCATGAATGACCATAAACCATTTGCAAAGTGGAAAATAGCTGAAATAATCCCAACAATATAAAATCCAAACATGAATGGTGAAGAAAGAATATCCTGCATCATTTGAAAATTAACTTCATTTCCAAAAGCGGCAGCAACCCGGGTCTCCCATACATGCCATGCAATAAAGATCAGCGTGATTACGCCAGTGACACGTTGCAGCAAGAACATCCAGTTTCTAAAGAATCCGAATCTGCTAGTATTATTTTTGGCAGTAAAAGCAATATAAAGCCCATAAATTGCATGAAATAACAATGGTAAATAAATAATTACTGTCTCTAAGACATAGCGGAAAGGAAGATTCCCCATAAAGTTCGCAGCCTTATTAAAAGACTCGACTCCCACTGTTGCATAATGGTTAACTACTAGGTGCTGCACGAGAAAAATCCCGATAGGAATAACTCCCAGCAATGAATGCAATCTCCGATTAAAAAACTCTCGATTACTCGCCATACATTTACCCCCTTTTAATTTTTAAAATGATGTTAAGTACTTTCCTTTCTTCAATCCTTTTAAAGAATATGTAACCTAGCACCATTGTGACAATAATGTGACATGTCCATTTTACTCCCATCATCATAGAGCGTCAAGAAACCGGATACACAAATCTTTGGTAATAAATAAAGTTTTTATTATATATTGATATTATAATAGGCTATGAAAGCGCATTCATTTTTAATTGGTTTTATTTTAAAAATAATCTAGATTTTTACATTGAAATTTCCAACATCTTACGGTTGGAAAATAATATTTTTAGGGAATTATAATTATGATAGTAAACGAGCGATGATATCGTAATATAACAAAAAATCCCTTCAAAATGTAAGCGCTATTTTATAAAAACGGTACTGAATTGTAACATAGTTTGTATATAATAGAATGATAGAAAGAGGGGAAACAAGTGAAAGATAGTACAGTCGTTGAATTCAAACAGCCTATTGAAGAACCAAGAACCATATCTACCTTCGGTTATGAACTGATCCGAGAAGTTCTTTTGCCAGAGATTTTAGGAAAAGATACGCCAGAAATTTTGTATTGGGCCGGCAAACGGCTAGCACGTAAATTTCCTTTATCCGATTATGGTCAAATGGTTGAATTTTTTGCCAATGCTTCCTGGGGACAGTTATCCATCAATCATGAAAATAAAAATGAGATAGAATTCGAACTATCTAGTCCACTTCTAGTGTCCCGTATCAAATCAAAAGCAGAAAACTTTTTTCAGCTGGAAGCAGGATTCCTTGCCCAGCAAATTGGGATGCAAAAGGAAGCCATTGCCGAAACCTTTGAACATCCGGTCAAAAAAGCCAACACCGTCCGCTTCACTGTCAAATGGGATAAGAAAGATCCAATTTAAATAGTAAAAGGCACGCTCCATTGAGGTGCCTTTCACTATTTTTTTAGTTATTCCCAAGTTCAAATGCGTCGTGCAATACTTCTACCGCTTTCAGCATATTTTTTTCTTCTACTACAACTGAAACTTTTATCTCAGACGTGCTGACCATTTTTACAGCAATATTGTTCTCTGCTAGCACTGCAAACATTTTTGCGGCCACGCCTGGATTGGAGATCATACCAGAACCTACAATGGATACTTTCGCTAATTTATTCTCGGCATCCAGCTGCTCATATCCAAGGCTTGCCTTATTGTTTTCCAGAACCTTTAACGTGTCAACCCAATCATTTGTGTGAATGGAGAAAGACAAATTAGCTGTACCAGCTTCGGTTGTACTTTGAATGATAATATCGACATTAATGTGATTCTGTGCAAGTGTTGTAAAAATTGTAGAAAGACTTGTTAATGAATTTTTAAGTCCTAAAACGGTTACCCGTGTAATTTCATCTTCAAATGCGACTCCGCGGACGACTAAGTTTTGTTCCATTGTAGCTTCCCCCTCAATTACTGTTCCTTCAATTTTCTCCATACTAGAACGAACTTCTAATCGGACATTATAATTCTTGGCAAACTCTACTGCTCTAGGGTGCAGCACACCTGCTCCTAAATTAGCAAGCTCAAGCATTTCATCATAGGACACGGATAATAATTTACGAGCATTTTTCACATACCTAGGATCCGTTGTGAATACTCCGGTAACATCCGTATAAATATCACACTTATCGGCTTTTAAAGCAGCAGCTAGCGCCACTGCGGTCGTGTCAGAGCCGCCGCGTCCGAGAGTGGTGATTTCACCTTCTTCGGTAATTCCTTGGAAACCGGCAACAATGACGACCTTCCCATCATTAAGCTGGGTTTCAATTGCCTGAGTATTTATTTTTGAAATCCTTGCATTTCCATGAACAGGTTCAGTCACGATTCCTGCTTGCCAGCCAGTATAAGAAACAGCCTTCAAGCCTTTTTGATTTAAAGCCATGCTCAGTAACGCGATGGTCACCTGCTCCCCGGTAGAAAGAAGCATATCCATTTCCCGCTTATTAGGCTGCTCGGAGATTTCCTTTGCTAAGCTGACGAGCTGATCTGTCGATTTCCCCATTGCCGAAACGACAACAACAACCTTGTTTCCCCGTTCGGTTTCTTCTCTAACACATTCTGCTACATTTAAAATTCTCTCGACGCTTCCTACGGAAGTCCCCCCGAATTTTTGTACAATAAGCCCCATGTTCGTTTTCCCCTACTTTCAAATGATTGCTATAGTTTTCCCTAGAAAAAATAAAAAAAGCAATGAGAGAATATCTCATTGCTTAATAAACACAAAAAAATCTTGCGCCTACAATGTAAGATAGCTCTCCAAGACAATAGCCTTGACAATCCAGCATTTATTCAATACAGGACCAGCAAAGAAAGAAATGAGACTTTCTTCACTTCGGCGAACATCCCCTTTCAAGGCTCGTCATGGAAGCTCATCCTTCTCAGAACCCTTACTTTTGAAGCTCGCACCTCTACCTTCACTTTAGTACGTAAAAGTGACAGTAAATTAAATTTTCACTTATTATAGCATGATAATATTACTCTGACAATCCTTATGACTGAAGTTTTTTCATTAATTCTTCCGCCACATCTTTAGGGATTCCAATCGCCCGAAACTCATCGAGTCCAGCTTCCTTCATTTTTTTCACAGATCCAAAATGCTTAAGCAATAATTTCTTTCGCTTCTCGCCAATTCCGGGAATATCATCGAGCAAAGATTGGAAGGCACTTTTGCCGCGAATTTGTCGATGGAAGGTAATCGCAAAGCGGTGAACCTCGTCTTGGATTCTTTGAAGCAGATAAAACTCCTGGCTATTCCGTTGCAATGGGACAATTTCTAATGGATTGCCATATAAAAGCTGGGAGGTGCGGTGCTTTTCATCCTTCACCAGACCCGAAAGGGGGATATCTAACCCTAACTCGTTCTCCAAAACATCCCTGACAGCCTCTACATGCCCCTTGCCGCCGTCAATAATAATTAAATCAGGAAGCGGCAGCTCTTCCTTTAACGCCCTTGAATACCTTCTTCGAGTGACTTCCCGCATAGATTCATAATCATCGGGACCTTTTACTGACTTAATCTTATATTTGCGATATTCTCGTTTGTTTGCTTTACCATCCGTAAACACAACCATTGCCGAAACAGGATCGGTTCCTTGGATATTAGAGTTATCAAATGCCTCGATGCGGTGCGGAGTATAAATTCCGAGGAGTTCCCCCAGGTTTTCCACTGCCTTTATAGTCCGTTCCTCATCCTTTTCAATCAGCGAAAACTTTTCATTTAAGGCAATTTTCGCATTTTTAATCGCCATTTTGACGAGATCCTTTTTTTGTCCCCGCTGCGGCTGCATCACTTTTACCTCAAGAAGCTGTTCTGCCATATTTAGGTCGACCTCATCCTGAATGAGAATTTCCTTCGGTTTGAAATGGTTTGTCTTCTGGTAAAATTGTCCTAAAAACGTGAGAATTTCTTCCTCTGGTTCATTGTAGATTGGAAACATCGATACGTCGCGTTCGATTAGCTTCCCTTGTCGCACAAAAAAGACCTGAACGCACATCCACCCTTTATCAACTGCATAGCCGAATACATCGCGGTCGGTAAAGTCAGTCATCGTGATTTTTTGCTTTTCCATGATCGTTTCAATATGGATAATTTTATCACGGAAATCCTTCGCTCTTTCAAAATCCAGTTCTTCTGCTGCTGAGGTCATTTTTTCGGTTAATTCTTTTTTAATCTCCTTATAACCGCCATTTAAAAAGCGGGTAATTTCATCAGTCATTTCTTTATACTGTTGTTCCGTTACCTCATTGACACATGGTGCCAGGCATTGTCCTAGATGATAATACAAGCAGACCCGGTCGGGAAGTGTCGCACATTTACGGAGAGGATAAATCCGGTCAAGCAGCTTCTTCGTTTCATTAGCCGCCATAACATTCGGATAAGGACCGAAATATTTGCCTTTATCCTTTTTTACTTTCCTGGTGATAATCAGTTTCGGATGCCTTTCGGCTGTCAGCTTGATAAATGGATACGTTTTGTCATCCTTAAGCATGACATTATATTTTGGGTCGTATTTCTTAATTAGGTTTAATTCCAAAATAAGTGCTTCTATATTAGAGGAGGTGACAATGTATTCGAAGTCTTCGATTTCCTGAACAAGCCTGAGCGTTTTTCCGTCATGTGATCCGGTAAAATATGACCGGACCCGGTTCTTTAATATTTTAGCTTTCCCCACATAAATGATTGTTCCTTGACGGTCTTTCATTAAGTAGCAGCCAGGCTGATCCGGCAGCAGTGTCAGTTTTTGCTTAATAGTTTCATTCATTCCGGCCACTCCATCCGTCTTTTTTGTCTATCTATAAAATTTTAAAACAAACAATCCATAATGAAAAGCATATGTATCTGGAAAAAAAGAAAAACCGGAGAAAGCCCGGTTTTTTAATAATGAAATTCATAAGATTATCTTGCCAGCCAACCGCCGTCAACCGCTAAAATATGCCCATTCATATAATCGGAGGCTTTACTTGCCAGGAACACAACAACCCCCATTAGGTCTGTAGGATTCGCCCAGCGGCCCGCTGGAATCCGTGATAAAATTTCCATATTCCGTTCTTTATCTGCACGAATAGGTTCTGTATTTGCAGTTTTAACATATCCAGGTGCAATAGCGTTGATTTGAATATTGTATTCTGCCAATTCGTTCGCAAACGCTTTGGTAAGACCAGCAACAGCATGTTTACTGGCAGTATAGGGAGGCACAAATTTTCCACCTTGAAAAGATAGCATTGAAGCGATATTAATGATTTTTCCGCTTTTTTGTTCGATCATCAGCTTTGCTACTTCCTGGCTCAAAAAGTAAAGGGAATTTAAATTGATTTCCATTACATCATCCCAGTCTTCTTCCTTATACTCCAGTAATGGGGCACGCCGAATTGTACCAGCATTGTTTACTAAAATATCAATCTTGCCAAACATTTCTAAACATCGATTTGTGACTTGTTTAACAGCATCTCTGTTACTTAAATCAGCCATGAAAAACTCTGCTCTCTGGCCTGTTTCTTCAATTAATTCCCTGGTTTGTTCCCAATCATCACTGCGAGATACAACAAATATATCTGCACCTGCTTTGGCAAGGGCCACTGCATACCCTTGTCCCAAACCTTTATTGCCACCTGTAACAATAGCCACTTTTCCAGCCAAGCTAAAAAAATCAAGTGAAAAAGAACTGATATCTGTTGTCATCCTATTAGCCCCCTACCTTAAATCATCCATTTTGATGTGATCCATGTCTGAATAGGTGATGTTTTCACCACACATCCCCCAAATGAAAGTATAATTGCTTGTGGCTGTTCCTGTGTGGATTGACCAGCTTGGTGAAATGGCTGCTTGTTCATTTTTCATCACTAAATGTCTTGTTTCCTCTGGTCTCCCCATAAAATGGAATACACGTGTTTCTGGCTCCATATCAAAGTACAAATACACTTCCATCCGGCGTTCGTGGGTATGACAAGGCATTGTGTTCCAGACACTCCCCGCTGCAAGCATTGTTAACCCCATTTGCAGTTGACAGCTCTGACAAACGTTCGGGTGAACATATTGATAGATTTTCCGCTCATTTAATGTAGAAGGATCACCCATTTGTAACGGATCAATTTTGTTAATATCAATTTTTACCGTTGGAAAGGTGTGGTGTGCCGGTGTTGAATTAATATAATATTTTGCTGGATTACTAGCATCCTTGGAACGAAAAAGCACTTCCTTTGTTCCTTTTCCTACATATAAACCGTCACGCATCTGCATATCAAATTTGGTCCCATCAAGAATTACAGAACCTTCTCCACCAATGTTAATGATGCCTAATTCACGGCGTTCTAGGAAATATTCAACCCCTAATTCTTTATCTAACTTTATTGTTAATTCTTTATCAGCAGGGGTGACACCGCCAAAAATCATTCGATCATTATGGGTATAGGTCAAGTGTACTTGGCCTACTTCAAAAAGTGTTTCAACTAGAAATTCCCTTCTCAGATCATCCGTTGTATATTTCTTCATATCTTCGGGGTGAATAGCATAGCGAGTTTCCATAATTCTTATCTCCTTTTTGTTGAAATATAAAAATAAAATGATTATCTAGCGATTTTACCTTGTTCACTTCCAAAAAACTGGTATACTTCTTCTTTCGTAAAGCAATTGCAATCTCCATGAACAGTGTGTTTTAAGGCTGATGCTGCTGTTGCAAAAGAAATAATTTCCTGTGGCGTGAGGCCTTCGAAGAAGCAATACAAAACTCCAGCAGCAAATGCATCACCACCTCCGACGCGATCAACAATTGGCTCAATATGGTGAATTTTGGATTGGTAAAGCTCACCGGCTGCAAACAAATTCCCTTGCAGGTTATTGCTTGAAGCCGATATGGATGTCCGGAATGTTGAACAAAAATATTCGATATTCGGGTATTTTTCTCGTATTCTTTGATAATAGTATTTCAATCTTTCATCCGCTGGAATGGAATCGTTAACCTTATCAAACCCAAGGATGTGAATCGCGTCCAATTCCCCGCAGAAACAAAAATCGGCATACGGCAGCAATGGTTTGATTGCCTCCGAAGCCTCTTGTTGACCCCAGAGTTTGGCACGATAATTAAAATCAAAGCTGATTTTCACACCCATTTCCTTAGCCTTTTTTATCGCAAAATAAGTGAGTTCTCTTAAATTATGTGATAGTGCAAGGGTTATTCCAGACACATGAAACAGTGCCGCCCCTTTAAACATTTCTTCTATTTGAATATCTTCCTTTGTTAACTGTGAAAAACTGGAGTATTTACGGTCGTAAATTACCTGCGGACCTCTTTCACCAACACCTGTCTCCAAATAATACGTTCCTAAACGCTCTCCACCTTTTTGTAAAAAATCAGTATGAACGCCATGGGATCGTAAATGCTTCTTCACAGCCTCTCCCAATGGATTATTCGGAACTTTGCTAATAAAATAAGTCTCATAGCCAAAATGCGCTAGAGAAACAGCAACATTGGCCTCTGCACCGCCGTAATGAACGGTAAAAAGGTCGGCTTGGTTTAACCGTGTTCCAGTTTGTGTAGATAAGCGCAGCATGATTTCTCCCAGTGTAACTACCTTTTTCATTTTAAAGCCTCTCTTGCTTCCTGGACTTTTTTAACATATTCGCTGGCATAATTGGTAATTTTCCCATAATCCCCTGTTTTTGCAGGTGCAACAAGGTTTCCTCCTACTCCAACAGCGATGCAGCCATTCTTGATCCATTGATCAACCGTATCAAGACTGACACCACCGGTCGGAATAATATTTACCTGTGGGAGCGGAGCTTTTACCGCTTTGATAAACTCAGGTCCAAAGGCATTACCAGGAAATAATTTAATAATATCGACCCCAAGTTGTAACGCATTTTTCATTTCAGTTATGGTCATACAACCAGGAATATATGGAACCTGATACAAATTGCAAAGTCTCGCTGTATCTTCATCAAAGCATGGACTTACGATAAATTGCGCACCAGATAAAATGGCAATCCTTGCAGTAGCTGCATCTAGAACCGTCCCTGCTCCAATGACTGCCTCTTGGTGGTCAGCATAGATTAAAGCCAATGCCTTGATAACCTCTTCTGCATTTTGGATGGTAAAGGTGATCTCAATCCCAGTAACTCCACCCTTTACACATGCTTCAGAAATTTGTAAGGCCTCATCAGTGGAATCTGCCCTGACAACGGCTACCACTCCACACCCAATAATCCTATTTAACACTTCTAGTTTTTTCATAAAAACCCCCCCTTACTTTTAGATACTTCAACATCATTCTTAAAATCTATAATCCTTTATTTAAATAAAGGAAAAAAATCAATTAAAGAGTTTCTATTTTTACTTGCGGTAAACAGCCTTCCTCATCAAAAATAATTAGTTCGTTTTCCTGCTTTAAAATACTTGCAGGGATTTTATATTCTTCTTGAGGTCCGATTTGCCAGTATCGTCCTAAACAAAAACCATTCACCCAGAAAGTCCCTTTCGATAACCCATCTAAACGTATCTTCACTTTTACATCATCAGTAAATTGTAATGATGTTGTAAAGGTGGTTTTATACCAACATGGTTCGAATTTATCCTTACTTAATAGATGATCAATCCGTTGCCATTCGTTCGGTTCGGTTAAAAGTGCAGCACTATGCATTCTCCAATGATTTATCTGATTTGCTTCCTTATATAAATAAAGCTTAATTTTCGAAATTCCTTTGAGCCCCTGTCCATCAAAATCAAATTCATTAAAGCCATCATTTAAGAGATGACTTACATCTGCCACTCCATATGGTGCATCAAAACGATTCCAAGCAGTTTCGTTCGTCATGAGCATGACCGGCACCCCTTCATTCAAGCGCAATCTTTGAAGTCCTTCTCCAATAAGGATGGCTTTATCGAAGCCTTGATCATTGACAAATTCTTTCAAAAACGAAATTCTTCCCTCAATTTCCGGAATCTTTCTTAAGGAATGTGTTTTACCGATACCTTCCACTTTCCAGCCATCTAATAAGTCAACAACAAGTCCATCAAGACTAGGAGACTCACTTATTCCCTTCGGTTCCCCTAAAGCTTGTGTGAAATTGTAGCGGCCCATATTTTGAACCAAGAAGCGGATGCTATTATTGCCTTTTTCAACAGGAAGCTCGATAGAAGCTGCCCCTAAATCATTCACAAGGCCGATGTATTGATTATTAAGGAACACTCGTGCCGGATCTTCAATTCTCGGTAGGATTAATGTTTTATGGCAGGTTTCCTTCGATTCAAATTGTGCTGTATACGATAAATATCCGCTCCATTGTCCAAATGAACTAAAATCCTGCGGTTTAACCGATTCCCTGCCGATTGAATCATCCATTTTTTCGGGTGCTCGATACCAATCAGCTAATGAAAATGTAACCTGTGATTTAGCCTCAATTATTTCGCTAATTTTCTCCACCGTCATTCGATCATTCACGATAATTTCAAAACACTCACCTTTACGATCTTTAATTGAAATAACCTGAGGCTTTGATCCGTGGAAGAGAGTAAATTGCAATTCTCCATTGGCAAGTTTTTTATAACGCTGCGGGAATGGGCATGAAATGGTTAGTTCATCAACATCTTTTACTTGTAAAACTAGTGAGGATTGCTGCCCCGTTTCATGGTAGACAGTACCGATATTCTTTGAAAAACCAGTGGAATACGCAGTTAGTGCTAAAATCTTCACTGTTTTACCCGCTAATTTTCCTGCTTTCATATTCTTTACGACAGGTAAAATTCCATCTGCCTCAATTGTAATAATGAGTTGATATTGGCCCTCTGGGTTATAAAGTTTGTGAATAACACGCTCCGATTTCGAATTGGTAAGAAACGTAATACTTCCAGCTTTACTCTGCAATGTTTTGCCTTGCAAGCCTTCAGGCAGTCCGTAACACTTTTCGATTGCCACTGAATTAGTTAATATCGGTTCAACCCAATCAATAAAGCTGTGAACTCGTTTTATTGCATGATACTTTGGCGTCTCTTGCAAGTACTCCGTTAGAGGTGCATCATAATCATACGAGGTAATCATAAATGTATGTTCCCCAATCGTACGTCCGCCCCAATGGTCAAAATTCGTTCCGCCAAAAAACATATAATAATTAATGGCTGTGAAACCTTCACGCAACAATTCATATAACGCTTTTTCTAACATCCCGGCTGTTTTTTGATTAGCTTTTGGTCCTCCCCATTGTTCAAACCATCCAACCCAAAATTCAAGAACTCCTTTTGGCTGGCCTTCGAACCTTTCATCTAGTATTTTTGCATGTTCCTCTGCATGAGACCAAAAGTTCCGGAACTCAACGGCTCCTTCAACACCGCCATAACAGGTTACTAATGGAACATTAATTCCTCTTGTGATGAGTCCGCCTCGTAAATATTCCATATACTTTTTATCCGGTTTTCCAAGTGCTTGAAATTCATTTTCAACCTGCACCATGATGACTGTACCCGAATTCGTAATTAAATAAGGTAGAACCCGAGGCACTAATTCGTCAAAATACCGATCCACATAGTGTAAAAATGGTTCATTATAACAGCGGTATTTCATGTTTTCCTTGATACTCAGCCACCAAGGCAGACCACCGAAATCCCATTCCGCACAAATATATGGTCCTGGCCGGAGAATTACATATAAGTTTCTTTCTGCACAATTCTTTAAGAAAGCTTCTAAATCTTTATCGTTTGCAAAGTCCCATACTCCTTCAGCCTCTTCATGCCAATTCCAAGGGATATAGGTTTCAATACAATTACAGCCTGCTTTTTCTACTTTATCTAGCAGTTCATCCCACTCAGCACGTGGCAAGCGGAAATAATGAACGGCTGCTGACTTGATGAATACTCGATTTCCATCAATAATCCAGCTATTTTTATCAAATTGAATACTCGCCATACCGGCTCTCCCCTTCTAATAGTTCTTTTTGTCCCTCCACATGACCAAATACTTTGAAAACTGTTTTCATTACAATAAAACAATACATGCTTCCACTAAAGAAAAATAAAGAGCCAGGAAGCAGCAATAAGATGAAAAGTATTCCGATACCGGAAACGATCATTATGACCGTTTGAATGGGATGTGTAACGGCCAATAAGAATGCTGTTTTAATATATTTAAAAAATGTTAATTCATAATGGACATACAAGGGAAGGAAATAAAGGACAACGACCAAAAAAACAAGCATTAGTCCGGCAGATAGGATTGACAAAAGCATATATGGCAAACCATCTAAAGATTGAAATAACATGACATCCAGTCCAAAAACTGCACCAACAAATAATAATAAGTAACCGTATAGATTAGCTTTACCAAATTCTTCCTTGTACTTAGTCCAAAACAAACGAAAGATTGGTACCTGTTCCTCCTCGATTACAAGTTTACGCATGACCGCAAACATGGCCACCGTTGCCGGCATGAGACCCACTAAAACTAGGCCGAGAAATGAAAACATGATCCATAAAATGTTTGTATAAGCAATCAGCATGACTTTCTCTGAAATTCGATAAATCCCCGAAAGCATTCCCTTTGTTTCCATCATCACCATTCCTATCCTTTTCCGTTAAATTAGTCTCTCATGCTAGTACTATTTAATAACAATCACTTCTTCTTCTGTACCTTTTCTTTTGATGATAACAATCTCTCCAAAAATCTGAGTCCCGTCAATAAAATAAGACATTCGGTGCAGCGAAGGCTTTTTATGACAAACAATGATTATATGTTCCTCTTTCAGAAGAGGCATATAAATTTTAATTGCTTGTGCATCTTTTTGATCAACTATCTCTCCGAATAAATCATAAACTGCAACTGTTTCCACAGTTGGGATATCTTTTTCGGCTGGTTTCTGTGGATATATTACCTGCATCAAAGCTGTTGGGCCAGTTGATTTGGCTTTATAGTGAACACTTATGTTTTTTTCAAACCGATTGTACTCATACGAGATATTCCCCTCCTTGATGACAGCAGTAAAAAGAGTTAAGTTAATAGGAATGAGATAGAGATTTGCTTCATTCTCATTTTTTGTAAAGCAGTTTTTAGTGGATTCATTTAACTCAATTTCACCAGGTGAAAAATGAAAGCTTTGCGAAAAGATATGTTCACCTTTACAGTCAAACTCATCCACTAGCAGCCAGTAATACGGCTTTACAAAGACAATTCTTCTGCGGGTATAAACCGGGTCATCTAAATGCATGTAACCGTCATGACTGCCTTCAACATAATCAAACTGTTCATGGCTGGTCCACTTCGTCATTAGCGGGGATGCAATCCTGCCAAAGCCCCATGTATCTATACATTCCGTAAATTCTACACCATCCACGAGGGAGGTATTATGAGCCTTTGCGCTTTTTAATTCTCGTCTTAAAGTATAGCTATCGCTATAATTATATCTTCCTAGGTCAGTTAAAAACTCTTTGCCGTAGGCATGGACATCGATGTGAAAAAGATCTGCGTGACCATGACCGCCACCTAACTGTCCACAATGAAAATATAGATATAGGGCATCTTCGCCCCATCCTGAGCGCATGAAGAAGTTTCCAGAATCCTCAAACCCAAGTGACAGATATTTTGGTTTCTCAGCAGGTAGCGCAGAGTAATTTTCAATTCCCTCTAATCCAAACTCCCATAGGTTCTCAAAATCGATTCTTGGAAAACCTCTGAACTTTAAATAGGGATCCCTTAAAAGGATAGCAGCCCGCGTAATGATATCCCTAAGGTCGAAGCTGTCACTGTCCCCCTTCATCGGCTGATGATGATTAGGTTTAGCCATGAATACATCTGCATAAGCCATTCTTCTTGCTGCTTCTATTATGGACGGGTCTATATCCAATCCATTGTTTTGACAAAGGTGAACAATTCTTAGATAACATAATAGAACTTCGTTATGGTACATTGGTGACTGCTCCCAATGCACACCATCTTTCATGATTTGAAGACGCACGGTTTTCTTCAATCGCTCTAAACTTATAGTTTGCCAAATGCCCGCCTGATTAAAGCTTTGTAAAAAAATGGATAATTCAAATAAAGCTTTGTTCTCAATAACCCCCCAGTTACTAATCGCTTTCCAATTCGAAAAATCACTGGCTAATAATTGGGCATGTTCATATAAAGAACACAGCATTTTTTCAAAAATCTCCGTTGTAAAATGGGGACTATTTTTAAAATAATCATAGGCTTTGATCCAGTTGCTGCTTCGTATACCTGCATCTATTGTTCGCCATGTCAGCAATGCCGTATTTGATTGTTTAGGATTGGAATCAATCCAGTCCGAAAGCTGTTCACAAAAGCTTTCAGCATACCGTTCATCCCCTGTTAACATGTATGCCTGGCCAAGTGGGATAAAAAAACGATGTCTGTTTAGCATATACGTCCACTCTGGGTCTTCTAATGGAATATATGACCAATCGATTTTCCCTTGGAATGAAACAGGTATATTTGTCCGTTCCATATCCCATGCTTCTTGGAATACAAATACTTGATTGACTACTTGTTCAGCTACAACCCGCACCCGTTCGACGTCTTCGCGATAATGCCTTTTTGCCAACTTTACAATAAGCTCCTTTTCATGATCTGGAAAATATAAAGTAGTATTGACTCTATGATTATTCATACCAGAAACCTTCGTGATTTTTTTCTAACCGCATTAAAGCCTCCAGATAATAGTAGTCTCCCCAGACCATATAATCATCGATTGCTAGATTACCAAGAACATGATAAGAACCATGATTTAGAAGCCCTTCTGCATCTTTTTCTTTAATCGTTGAATAGTTTACTACCAGTGATTTCATCATTTTAATAACAGTATCTTCAAAATAACTTCGATCCGAGTCATCTTCATTTAAATGTTTGTTTATTTCAAGTAATCCACATGCTGCAATTGCGGTCGCTGAACTGTCACGAGGTGTAGTTTCATCCACTGGTGCATTAAAATCCCAATAGGAGACATAGTCCTCAGGTAAATGTTCAATGAAATATTTAGCCATTCTTTTTGCTGTTTCTAAATAAGCAGAATTTTTTGTATAGTGATAAGAAAGGGCAAATCCATAGATTCCCCATGCCTGGCCTCGTGTCCATGTCGACCCATTTGTATATCCTTGATGGGTTGCTCCTCCAATTGGCTCACCTGTTTCTTGGTTAAAGAAAAACGTATGATATGAACTGTCATCTCCGCGAACAAGATAACGCCTGCTTTTTTCTGCTTGAGCTAAAGCGACATCCCGATATTTGGGATCACCGGTCTGTTTACTCGCCCAATAGAGCAGCGGAAGATTCAGCAGACAATCTATAATAATTCTTCCGCTTTCTTTTTCATCGTTTTTTGCTCCCCACGCTTGCAGATACTGACCTTTTTCATGCCAGCGGAGAAGCAATTTATCAGCAGCTCGCAATGTTAATGCTCTTGCGGACTCGTTTTTTTCAATCATCCATTGGGCTTTAGTAGAAAGCGAATACAAAAAACCAATATCATGATGGTCAAGGACGATATGTTTTTTTAAGCGATTTTCAAAGCTTTTAACCGTTTTTAGGGCCTTTCCTTTGAAAATAGGTTCATTCGAATATTCATAACACAGCCATAACAAGCCGGACCAAAAACCATCCGTCCAGTCGTTATTTTCGTTCAACTGATATCTTCCATTCATGCTGATATGCGGGAATAACTCACCAAAACGGTCAATATTATTCCTCGTTTTTTCGACTGCATCTTCAATCGCTAATTTCCACATGAATTCATTCTCCTAACATTTCAACTTAGTTCAAAACTTTTTCAACTTACCTTTTATACAAAGTGTAATGCTAAACGAGTTTATGTAATATGTGAGATTTACAGAAAAACGTGCACTATTTTTACCTATGAAACGATTTATGTATTTTGGCAAAAAAAAGAGGGAGACCGAAATAAACATTTCTTGTCTCCCTCTTCAGTTACTGCCAAATGCGATATTCAAATTGTGTTAGCAAAGTATTCATAAAAGCAAAGTTCATCTAGAAAAGTTAAGTAAATTGGATATATCCCCAAGTAACCATTTTGCAAAGGTTGTATCAATCTTTTTACCGGATTGTGCTCGAATTTGATTTTCTAATGAATTTAAACTATTCAAACTTTGTTTGCTCTCAATCTTTCCATTTTGAATGTTGTTAACCTTTGATAAAAGACTAGAAGCTATTTCATCATCCCTAATCCATTCCTTCTCTCTTCCAAAGTTAATAGCCTCATCTAAATGAGCAATGTCCATTTTTATGTTTAGCTTATAGGTTTTGTTTGTAACGTTTCCGGCCCGATCGGTTGCGGTAATCTCAATAGTATGATCTCCTTCGGATAATGAATACGGCTCCATTACGATCGGATTACTTACCTCAACTCCATCTAACTTGACTTCTACGCTTGATACACCGCTAAAGGAATCAGAAATCTCAAACTCTACATTGACTGAATCTGTACGATAGAATTCTAGAATTTCCGGATCTTTAACGATAGGTGCTGTCTTATCCTTGAATTTGATGGAATGCGTTGTCCCAGTTGAACCAGCAACATTAACTTCAACCTTTAGTGTTGGAGATGTTTGTAGAACTGTAATGGTTTCATCCTTTTTATCAATATCTAGGCCTGTTTTGTTTAATTCAAGGATCACTTTATCCTGTTTTTGTGTTGGATCAGATACTGATAGAGTCAATCCTTTACTATCCTCTTGAACCATAACAGAAGCAGGGCTTTGCACGGTAATAAAGTCTACGGTTTCTGCTTTAAAAAAGTTTGCCGCTGTGATCCCAAGTGTCTTTTCTCTTACTGCCTGAACAGCTGATGTATTTGCAAGGACACTTATATTGGGATTACTACTGTATCTTTCTGTCTGGGTGACATCTTTATTCGGGAGAAGAACATACGAATAGGATGCATTTGTTGGCTTACTCCCATGATCAAACGCTAAACTTAAATAGTTTCTTGTGATAGACTCAGAGGATCCGCCATTATTAATCTCGTTCCAAGAGCCTGTTCTCGATTCACGTAATCCATATAGACTAGTTGATTCAGGGAAATAATAGCCTATATTTGAGCTTTGAACATTTCCCTCTAAATGAGCCCATTTAACATTGTTTAAGGTCTCAGAATCGCCGAGTTGATTTAGCTTTTCTTTCCCATTCACAATCAGCTTATTGTCACCATGATCATTTAATTGTCGATTTTCAATAATGGTTTCTACTTTAGACTCATTTGTGCTCGAAATATCTGCACCTAAGGCAACAATCTCATCATCGAACATAAACCAGGATTTTTTGCCTTGTAGTGAACTGCCAGTCAGTTTTTCGAGGGAAAAATCCATTCCAGCAGTACCATATTTTCCATTCAGATTAGAACCCCCAACCCATGTTCTTGGGTTGTAGTAACCTGCCCAATCCTTCAATGTTCCTTTTGATTGATCAGTTGTTGTACCCGGTAATCGATAGCTGTCTACGGTTGGCCAAAAATCATTGCTGAATTGCTTTAGGTCATTATTATATAAATAAGTAGCACCAGCTCCTGTGTACCATCCTTTTTTATTTTCTCCATTACCATACTCAAAACCTGAAATTCTATCAGAAAACATGCCAATCCCAAAACCAAATCCAGGACGAAGATGAACAACCCGATCCATGCCTGCAAAGACTTGATTCTTTACTAACTCTCCCCTAGGCTCAATCGTAGGATCACTCATTAAAGAATTCACAAGATGGATTTGATAAATTGATAAACCATTTGCATAATTTGTAAATGTGGTATCTGTTTGAATCCATTCTTTGATCATTCGCTTTATTGCTATTGCCTTTTCTGGAGGAGCTGCGTCAGCCAAACGAAGTAAGCTTAATATGGTTGCCCTGCCAGTTACATGCTCATTCGTGCTCTGCCGAGAAATACCTCTTCCCGACACCATGTCCATCATCGCACCTTTATAAATAAGTGGTTCAAATGAATCGGTTACCCAGTTAAACACATTATTAACGGTCGGGTCTTTGACCTCCCATGGAGAATCTTTTAACAAATACAACATATCAGCTGTACGGCCCAGCCATGTTGCTCCATATCCCCCCGTATAGGCAATATTAAAGTGTTGAATAAGAGATCCGTCCCTGAAGACACCATCCCCACTATTAACGTAAAGATATTCTTTACTAATCGAATCACGGCCCTGAAATACTTTCGCACTATTTTTTTCAATTACGCCGCGAAGTGATACAACAAGAGCCTTATCCAAAAGGTTCGCACCTGTTTCACGAAAGTTTGGATCACTAAGAGATACTCGTTTAGCAGGATCCGGAACAAACCTATCAATTGCTCTTATATACTTATTAATTTGAGTGGATGATAACTCGTTATACAATAACACAACTATATCGTTCAACACTTGAGGAGTTCCTATTTCCCAATCCCACCAATTGCCATACTCATTTTTACTTTCATTATAACGATAGGTATACAACCAATCTAATCCGCGAACAATGTCTGCCTTTAGAGTTTGATTACCATACAATTTTGAACCTCCGATAGAATACGCAAGAGCCATATCCTTTAATCGTTGGTAGGAAGTAGTAATTTTAGCTGAATCAGTTGTACTTGCGGTATCATTCCACAAGGACGTGCTATTCTCTGACTTATTCATCGAATCCCATAAACCTGTTCCATCATCGTTTGTAACTTTTTCTCCTAAACTACCAATATAGGCGGCCGCATCCTGATTGTTAGGATTATATTGTTCGTTGCCTGTTAGTTTATTGAACCAATTGACTCGGAGCTCTTCATAGGATTCAATAGCCTCAGCCGAATCTACGCTTACTAGACACTCTGCCGTAAATCCACCATCTTTTGATGTTGCCTTAATAATTGTAACCCCCGGGGCTGCTCCTGTAATATGGCCAGTATCATTAATCACCGCAATATCAGGGTTGGAAGATGTCCAAAAAACGGTTTTGTCCGTCACATCGGCAGGTGTAAATATAGGAGTCAAGGTCATTGTTTCCCCTATTCCTAACGTAACAGCATTTTCCTGTAATTTAAAATCAGTCACCATTTTCACAGATTCTCTTAATGTTACATCATCAAACCAGGCTTTACCTTTTGCCGTTTCAAAGAATAGCTCGATTCTTACTTTACTTGCACTTTTTGGGATAACTAAATTTAATTTCTTTAAGCTCCAGTCATTTGAGCCTTTTATTTTTTCCGTTGATGGTCCATCACTAACTTTTTTATTATTACTATCCAAATACTGTGTTCGGACAAAAACTCCTCCACTAGATGCTTCAATATTTTCTGTTTTCGTCCACAATGATAATTGATAGTTTTGGTCAGGTTTGACGGCAACATCTTGTAGAACATCTGCTCTACTTGTCTCAGAAGCATTAATCGAGATGGACTTTCCCCTCTCATGATATACATCAGAATCAATCGTTAACACTGGATTGCCACTCGGAATCCAAACACTCCAATTTTCAGGGCCTACATTATTTGTCCAGTTACTGCTATTAGTTGTTGTTTCAAACCCGCCATTTTTTATTAAATTCATTATTTGTGTTTCTTCAGCTGCAACTTTATTTACAGGTAGAATTGAACTTATAATAAAGAAAATTGTAAAACAAATACTCATTGCTTTTTGCACCTTTTTTCCCCCTCAGTTCTAAATTTAAGTAAATTGCTAATTCTCCATTTTTTTGGTACCGCTTACAATTAAAACTCTCCTTTCACCTTTTTCTATAAAGTTTACTATTGAACAACAAAGGGGAAGGTGTAAAATTTTTTCATTATCAGGGAAAATTTTTACTCTTTTCTGTATTTTCTTTTCCTATCGAAATATAAAAAGTCGCAACTAATAACCTACCTTGGATCGGTACTCTCTCGGTGTCATTTTCGTATATTTTTTAAATACTTTCGAAAAATAGGTTCGATCTGAATAGCCGAATTTTATTGCAACCTCCTCTACTGATTCTCCCGTTTGTTCTAGGATTTTTGCAGCAACACCAATTTTAAAACGATGAACATAATCAGTAAAATTTTCACCCGTCAATCGTTTAAAATAACGAGAGAAGTAACTTGGATTCATATATAAATGAGTGGCTACGTCTGTAGATGTAACATTTTCTGATAGATTCTCAATAATGTATTGATCAATCTCCTGTAACTTCGGCTCTCTACTGCTGGCACTGTTAGGTTTTCCATTCCATTGAATAAGCTGAGCAAGCTTGTTTTCTACAAGTTTTACTGCATCACATAGTCTAGAGCATTCTTCAAGTAACGAATAAAACTCTTCATTTCCCGTTTCAATATACTGTAACTCAATTAAACGGATTCTCCGTGCAATGACCTTTTTCAATTCTTCAGGGTCAAGATTCTTTTCTGTTGCGCTTTGAGTGATAAATGTTAGAATCTCTTTTACTCTATTACTGTCTTTTTCTTTTACAGCGAAAACTAGTTCACTCATCTCTTTGTCGAGAAGTCTACTGATTGGACAAAAAGCGCTTTGATTTGTTTGCATATCCCAATTCAAAATAGAAACCTTATTATAAAAAAAGCGATAACTATTGCACATCATTTTTTGGAAAACAACGCCAACATTCTTTATATCATAAGATTGACGGCCAAAGATAAAAGAAATATCAAGTCCTAAAAATTCAAAAATTCTCACTTGTACCTCCTTTAAGAAAGATTGAAGGTACTGATGATGATCAAATTTTATATTTTGACGATAGTTGTAAACAAACACAATGGATTTTTCCTCATTAAAAATTGTAATTCCGTGATATTTTTTAGCGATATCACAAGCAACATTATAAATTCCGTATTTAATGATGGACAAATCTTGATAGGAATACTTCTCCATAAATGTTGATAAGGATACCTGACTCGTTCCTAAAATAAACGAAGGATACTGCCAACTAATATCAAGTTTTTTTGCAAACTGGATTAGCATTTCTGGCTCATCTCTTTTAATAAGACGGTCAAATAACGAATGTTTCAGTATTTCAATATTCCGGTTGAGTATTTCCTTATAAGATAAACCTTCCAAGCTAACAGAGGTTTCTATAATTTTTTTTATCGAATTTTTCAAACTTTCTTCGAGCTGCTCTTTCGTTAATTCATCCTTAATCAAATAACTATCGGCATTTAGCTCAATGGCTTTTTTTGCATAATGAAAATCCTCATGACAGGTTAAAAAAATCATTCTCACATCCGGCTTGATTTGTTTAAGTTCGGAAGCTAGTTCAAGACCGTTCATTTGTGGTAATCCAATATCTGAAATAACCAAATCAGGTTTATACTGTTTAAACATCTCTAAGGCTTTCATGCTTGAATAGGAGGTACCTACCACATTTAAGCCATGCTCTCCCCAATTGATTAGTTGGCGCAGATATTTAATCATTGGCACATCATCATCAACCAGCATAATGTTAATCATCTATTTTTCACCCTCCTTATCTGTATCAAACGGAATTTGAATAACAATCTTTATGCCGCCATTATCATTTCGTTGAAAATTAATATCCCCATTTGAACCATAGTAAAGCTTTAATCTCTTTGCAATATTCTTTAAACCAACCCGATTATAAGAGGCTGCTTCTGAGTCACACTTTAACATTCGGTTTATCTCCAAAATTTGATTCTCACTCATCCCTTTTCCGTTATCACTTATTGTAATAAAGCCCCATTGATCAATCTTATTGACGCGGATGACTATTTCCCCAGCCGATCTTTCGGAAAAACCATGAACAATGGCATTTTCTATAAATGGTTGTAATAATAATTTCGGTAATTTTATATTTTTAACTTGATCTTCCATTTCAACTATCAAATCTACATTAACTTCTGTCCTCATCCTCATAATTTCTATATAATAAGTCAACAGTTTACATTCACTTTCAATCGTGGAGGATTCATCAATTTTCATATAAGCTCTTAGCAAACTCATTAAGGCGCTAATTTTATCAGCATGTTCATAATCATTATTGATAAATAAACTGCATTTGATCGAATTTAAGGTGTTGAGCAAAAAATGAGGTCTAATTTGTGCAAATAATGCACGCAGTTCAATTTCTCGTTTTTCCTCTTGTTCCCTTTCAATTTTTTCAATTAAATTATTAATTTCATCTAACATGTTATTAATGGTTCTACCCAATTCATTTATCTCATCTCGTCCTGCTGGTAAGAAGCGTACGTCGCGCTCTCCTTTTCCAAACTTGGTTGCAACAAAGGAAAGCCTTTGTATTGGACGATGTAGTCTTTTAGCTATTAAAAAAGAAATAAACAAAAAGATGAAAAAGAAAACGATAACGATAATGGCACTGACGAAAAAGGTTTTAGAAATTTGTCCAGTGATTTCCTCTTTCGTAGTTTTATGAATAAGTTTCCATTTTGAAATGGGGATGATAACTTCATCTCGTATTTCTCCGTTTACCTTGTTTTCACCCTCAAATGCAACTTTAGAATCCCCGGCTATAATCTTTCCATTCTCATCATATAGTGCAAGTTTGCCAGTCCTGGCAGATTCAAATAATGTTTCAAAGTATTTTTTGGAGATACCAATATTTAATACAGCCAAAGGTTCTCCCGTTTTAGGGTGCTTAATAACACGACTAAAATAGTAATAGGAGTTTCCATCTTTCGGATCACTAACTATTCCCAACGATTGTAAATGAGTCGTTTGATTACGATCAATTTGAGGCTGCAACAATTTCCAATGACGATTTAAAACATTAATAGAAGTTGTTTTACCTGACATACTATCTGAGTAAGGGATGATAAAACCTTTGTTATTTACTAAAAACATATGAATCTCGGTGCTTAACATTTTAATTGAAATAAAATCAAATGATGCAATAACTCTTTGATAATCTTCATAATCTCGATAACTTTTTATTTGAGCGGTATCTTTAACATCGTTAAGAGTCTGAATTGTATCATCGTTTTCTACGTAAAAATGAGTAACATAATTTAAATCATCTACTGTTTTTGAAATGTCTTTCGAAAGCAAATTTAATACGGAACGATTTGAGAGTGAGATTTTTTCTTTAACCATATCTTTCGTGCTTTTGTATGACAACATAGAAATTACCATTAGTGGGAGCAAGATTAATATAATAAATGAGGCCTGTACTTTTTGATAATAACTTAATTTTCTCATATATCTTGCCGCCTTTTTATAAACTATGATTTAATAGCTTTCATTTTCTATAATACTACAAAATTAATTTTCGAATTGGCAGGATCGGCTATTAGCCTATTATTTATTCGTAAATTGAAAACAAAAGGCACTCCCATTGGCGTGCCTTTTGGTAAAATTCTTATTATTTATTTTCATCCATTACTTTATTTGCTTCCTCAGCCATCCATTTTTGAACATCTTTAGCCGATTTGCCTTCAAGAATGAACTGACTAAATCCATCACCTAAAATTTTATCCAATTGTGCAGCATATGTGATTGATACTTTTGAAGCAGGCAATGCCTTAGTACCACTGCCATATAATGTGTACATTAGAGAGTCTACATCATAATATTTTTCTTTACCAGATATCCACTTTTCAACAAGCGGCTTTGCGTCTCCCTTTTTCCAACCAGGCAACTCAGTTCTTGCATCAGTTAAGTTTGTTGAAATAAAACGAGCAAATTTAAAGGCTGCTTCTTTATGTTTAGAATTTTTACCGACAGCTAGATAGTTACCACCCATATAAACATCTTGCTTGTCCCCTTTTTTGTATACTGGTACTGGTGCAAAAGCCGTTTTAAACTCGTGTGGGAACTGTTGGATGTTACCTGTATCAGGAATCATCCAAGAGCCTGTTAATAACATGGCAGCGTCGCCATTAAAGAACTCTGTCCGGTAATTGAGTTTTGCTCCAATAACATCAGCATATGGCTTAATCGATTTATCTTTTTTCTCCATTTGACGTCTGAGGTTAAAGAAATACTCATAGGAAGGATCAGTAAAATTCGTTTTCCCATTCTCAGTCATAAATGGATGCATAAATTGTACTTGGGCAATTGGATTCGCATATAATCCCCAGTTATGGAAGTATGCACCATATTGTTTATCAGTACCTTCACCCTTGGTTAATTTTTTAGCGTACTCAGCAAATTCATCCCATGTCCAGCCAGCCTTTGGGACTTCAAGACCTGCCTTATCTAATGCATCTTTGTTAAGCACAACAAAATTTGTTGAGACATTTGTTAAAATCCCATAATATTTACCTTTGTACTTAGGATTAACAAAATACTCTTCCTCAGGATTTAATTTATTTTCTTTATATAAGTCATCAAGAGGCTCAACTACACCTTGTGCAGCCCGCTGATAAATTGCATCAATGTGCGGGGTCATAAATAAATCAATTGGTTCACCGGAAGCCATTAATACGTCAAGCTTCTTTAATGTTTCAAGAGAGTTTCCTGGAACAAGTGATACATGTTCAACTTTTATATTCGGATTTTCCTTTTCAAACTGCGCAATATATTTGTCAGTAGAAGCCTGCATCACCTCGTTGTCCCAGTTATAATACTTAATTGTTACCTTTTCCTCTTGGCCCTTAGACTTCGAATCAACTTTAGATTCAGTGCTGCTCGAACATGCAGACAATATTGACGTAGCGAGAAAAACTGTACTAACTGCTAAAGCTGCTTTTTTCTTTAAACTCATATGGATCCCCCTCTTTTTTATTAACCGCTTACATTTCAAATTATACTTCTTACTCATTTTACTAGTTGTGCACAATTTGATACTATTTGTGCACATTTTTTACTAGTTTAACAAGTCTGTAAAATCAGCCTTTTACACCGCCCAGTGCAATCCCTTTTATTACTTGCTTTTGCAAAATAATAAAGACAATGACAAGTGGAATAACGGCTGACATTGAAGCCATCATTAAGACCGCAAAGTTATCAGCGTAGTCGTCTTTAAATAATTGCAGACCAAGTGTTATTGGATAAAGATCTTTGTTCAGTAAAAAAATGAGCGGCCCCTGATAATCATTCCAAATCCAAATAAACTTGATAATCCCTGCAGTTGCCAAAATAGGTTTACATAATGGTAAAATAATACTCCAATAAATTTTAAAGTAGCCTGCTCCATCTAATTTTGCTGCCTCAATATATTCATTGGATATCCCGACCATGTATTGCCTCATTAAAAAAGTAAAGTAAATGGAGAATAACCCCATCAAGATTAGTCCTTCATGCGTATTATATAAACCAAGCCATTTAATTAAAATAAACCTAGGTACTAATGTAGCTTGTTCAGGTATAATCATGAAACTAAGAACAAGTGCAAAGACGAAGTCTCTACCTTTAAACTGAAGCTTACTAAAGGAGAAAGCCGCCATTGAAGAAAAAATAAGGGTCGATAAAGTTTGGATGGTAGCTAGTTTTATAGAGTTAAAATAAAACTTATAAAAAGGAATATCTGCCATCCAAACTGCTTTAAAGTTTTCAACAAGATTCCAATCTTTCGGAATCCACTGAATAGGAAATACCATTACATCTTTTTCAAATTTAAATGCTGCCGACATCATCCATATTAATGGAACAAGGAAAAAGATTGATATTCCTAACATACCAATTGTGAATAAGATCTTACTAATATCAAGCTTTTTTTTCAATTCAATTCCCCTCCATCAAGAATGTACAAACCGTTTTTGCAGTTTCCAGCTAATTAATGTAATTACCCCTACAATGATAAACAATAACCATGAAATTGCAGATGCATAACCCATATTGAATTGTTGAAAACCTTCTTCATAAATACGGAATACAATAACGGTTGAAGAGTTATTTGGCCCACCTTGCGTTAAAAAGGCAATTAAATCAAATACCTTAAATGAACCAATCAATAATGTGATAAATAAAAATACATTTGTTGGTCCAAGCAATGGAAGAGTAATTTTAAAGAATTGCTGAAGCTGAGAGGCACCATCAATACTTGCTGCTTCATATAATTCTTCAGGGATACTTGATAATGAAGAAAGATAAATGATAATTTGATAACCGAGTCCGGCCCAAATCGTAATAATAATAATTGATATTAAAGAAGTCTTTGGACTTGCTAACCATATTGGCGGATTTTCGATTCCTATACCAGTTAAAAATTGATTAATTGGGCCGAGGGATGGGTGGAATAGTGCACTCCATACAGCGCCAATAGCAATAATGGATGAAATATAAGGAATAAAAAACGCAATTTTAAAATAACTTGACATGTAAACTTTCGTATGAATAATGACCGCAAGGATTATGGCAAGGAACATACCAATCGGAACAGTGAAAATAGTAAATATGAAATTATTTTTTAAAGCCATAATAACTTTTTCATCTTCAATTAATTTAAGAAAATTATCAAACCCGGCAAAATGGATAGCTTGTAAGCCCCCGACTAAATTCCAATCTGAAAAGCTAAGGACAAGTGAAAATACAAGAGGAAATAAATAAAGTAACAAGATTCCAATGATTTCTGGCAATAGAAATAACCATCCAAATAAACCTTCTTTTCTCCTGTTTGTCCAAAATGTTTTATTGTGTACATAATTCACCGGAACACTCGTATTGATGACTTTATTTTCCATGAACGATACCTCCTTTTTTATTTATAATTCCACTATAAAGGAAAGTGGAATTGGATAAATTAACGATTCTGACTATAATGTGCAATATTTTTACTTTCATTTAAGATGAAATGTTATTGAACCCATACATTCCTCTAACTAGTAGTTCCTTCAAAAAAGGACATAAAAAAACCCAGATATCAGACATTTGAATGTCTGATATCTGGGTCTATTGTACTTGAACGATTCCATTCAATCTTAAACGTGCTTTTCTAAAACACTTGCTAACGCATCTTTTGGCTGGAAGCCGACTACTTTATCAACAACTTCGCCATCTTTGATTACTAATAAGGTTGGAATACTCATTACGCCAAAATTAGCAGCTGTTTGTGGATTTTCATCAACATCAAGCTTCGTGATTTTTACTTTATCGCCCATATCTAAATCAAGTTCTTCTAATACTGGAGCGATCATTTTGCAAGGTCCGCACCATGGTGCCCAGAAATCTACAAGTACAAGGCCTGAACCTGTTTCAGACGAGAAGTTTTGGTCTGTTAAATGTGAAATAGCCATTTTTTTTATTGCCCTCCTAATGAATAATGAAACACTACCGAAAGTATAACATCGTTTGTTTGCTCAAGCTAATAATCTGACTCGCTAATAAAAACGAGCGGAACATTCCGCTCGCTTTATTATTATGAATGAACTTTAAGCTTTTTAAACTCTTCAGTTAATAATGGTACAACTTCAAATAAGTCGCCAACAATTCCGTAATCAGCTACCTTAAAGATGTTTGCTTCAGGGTCTTTGTTGATCGCTACGATTACTTTAGAGTTAGACATACCAGCTAAGTGCTGAATCGCGCCTGAAATTCCGCACGCAATATAAAGATCCGGAGTTACAACCTTACCAGTTTGACCGATTTGTAAGGAGTAATCACAATATTCGGCATCACAAGCACCACGGGAAGCTCCTACTGCTCCACCTAAAACTTGTGCTAATTCTTTAAGCGGGGCAAAGCCTTCTTCACTCTTCACACCACGTCCACCGGAAATAACAACTTTAGCTTCACTTAGGTCAACACCTTCGCTTGCTTTACGTACTACTTCCTTAATAATCGCACGAAGGTCTTTAATTTCAACAGATAGGGAAGCAACGTCACCATTTCTGCTTTCATCTTTTGCTAAAGGTGCGATGTTATTTGGACGCACAGTTGCAAAGATTAATCCGTCCGTTACAATTTTCTTTTCAAATGCTTTACCTGAATAAATTGGTCTTGTAAATACAACATTGCCGCCAGCCACTTCAACAGCCGTAGCATCCGAGATAAGGCCAGATTGAAGTTTTCCAGCGATTCTTGGAGAAAGGTCTTTTCCAAGTGCTGTATGACCGAATACCAACCCTTCTGGCTTTTCTTGGTCAATCACTGCTAAAAGGGCTTGTGCATAACCATCAGAAGTATATTGCTTTAATTTTTCGTCTTCCACCACCACAACGCGATCAGCACCATATTGGACTAATTCTGATCCTAAAGCGCTTACAGCATCGCCAACTAAAACACCAACAACTTCTCCGCCCTCTGCAACCGTTTTTGCTGCAGCCACTGCTTCGAAAGATACATTACGTAATGAACCGTCACGAACTTCTCCTAATACCAACACTTTTCTAGACATTCCATTTCCCTCCTGCAAACAATTTTTATGAAATTTCGATTAAATTACTTTTGCTTCAGTATGAAGTAGGTGAACCAGTTCTTTAACCTGATCATTCAAATCGCCGGATAAAACCTTTCCTGCTTCTTTTTTCGCTGGCAGGTAGATTTCAATTGTTTTTGTTTTTGCCTCCACATCATCTTCTTCAAGATCGAGGTCATCCAATTCTAATTCATCAAGCGGCTTTTTCTTAGCTTTCATGATTCCTGGTAAAGAAGGATAACGCGGCTCATTTAGACCTTGCTGCGCTGTAACTAATAGTGGAAGGCTTGTTTCGATTACTTCGGAATCCCCTTCAACGTCACGGGTAACAGTTACATTTGTACCATCGATTTCAAGCTTTGTAATCGTTGTTACATAAGGAATGTTTAAAAGTTCCGCAACACGCGGACCTACTTGACCAGAACCGCCATCAATTGCCACGTTTCCTCCAAGGATTAAATCAGCATTTTTATCCTTTAAGTATTCAGCAAGAATTTTTGCAGTTGTAAATTGATCACCGTTTTCAACATCGTCTTCTGTATTAATAAGGACAGCTTTATCAGCACCCATCGCAAGTGCAGTACGCAATTGCTTTTCTGTTTCTTCATTGCCTACAGAGATAACCGTTACTTCTCCGCCATTAGCATCGCGAACTTGGATTGCTTCTTCAATGGCATATTCATCATAAGGATTGATGATAAATTCAGCACCATCCTCATTGATTTTTCCGCCGGAGATCGCAATTTTTTCTTCAGTATCAAAGGTTCTTTTCATTAATACATAAATGTTCATGGTTACCCTCCTAGTTAAATTTCGAGCATTCGCTCAGTTTGAAAGATTAAGAAAATTGTCTTCAAAAAAATTTTATAAAAAGCTTCTTGATGGGTCAAGCCCAAGATTATGGAAGCCTATTCACCCTTAAAATGAGGCTCTCTTTTTTCAATGAAGGCTTGGATGCCTTCTTTAGCATCATTGGAGACAAACACTTTGCCAAAAAGTTCACTTTCTCTTTTTGTACCTTGATAGAACTCTTCTGTTTTAGCATAGTTTAAAAGCTCGATACTTGCTTTAATGGATCCTGGGCTTTTCTTGGCAATTTTTTTAGCCAATTTATAAGCCTGCTCCAAAACCTCACTCTCTGGGAATGCACGGTTTGCTAAGCCATATTGGGCCGCTTCCAATCCAGTGATAGGCTCAGAGGTGAACATCATTTCGGCTGCTCTTGCCACACCTACATATTTAGGCAGTCGTTGTGTGCCTGCGAATCCTGGGATTAACCCTAATTGCAGCTCAGGAAGACCAAGTTTAGCTGTTTCACTGACGTAACGAATATGACAAGCCATTGCAAGCTCTAAACCTCCGCCAAGGGCTGCACCGTGAATCGCTGCAATAATCGGTTTTGGGAACTTTTCCATCCGATCAAACAAATCTTGTCCAAACTGTCCCAGTTTAGAAAAGTCCTCGGAAGAAGTTACTGTGGTAAATTCTTTAATATCAGCACCTGCTGAGAAAAAACGCCCTTCCCCATGAATGACCACAGCTCTAATTTCACGGTTTGGTTCGATTTCATCCAGTACGGCAGAAAGTTCCCTTAATAGACCTGATGAAAGGGCATTTGCCGGAGGACGTTCCAAAGTAATAGTAGCGATACTGTCCTCATGAGACCATTTTAAATATTCCATTAATTCCCCTCCTAACTTAAACTACCGGATTCCGCAGCCATTAATCAGAAGACGATGGACTGGGGCTGCTAATGCCTTCAAATCATACCTTTCTTCATTCATCACCCAGGATGTAACGGTTTCATCAATCGTACCGAAAATCATTTGCCTGGCAAGACGAACATCGAGGTCGCTTGAAAACTCTCCAGTTTCTTTTCCTTCAATAAGGATCTTATCGATCACCTGCAAATAGCCTTTAAGAACATCATTTATCCGTAAACGGAGTTCTTTATTGGATTGGCGTAATTCCAATTGAGTTACAATTGCCCAGTGATGATCATCAGATAACGCTTGGAAATGAGTTTCTACCATCATTAATAATTTCTCTGCCGCTGTTGTTTTTCCTGCAATTTTTTCTTCTATTTTTTCAACGAAATAACCCATTTTTTCTTCAAAGAGAGAGATAAGGATGTCTTCCTTGTTTTTGAAATAGAGATAAATGGTGCCGTCAGCCACTCCTGCCTGTTTCGCAATTTTTGAAACCTGCGTTTGGTGGTAGCCATTTTCAGCAATGGCTATGACTGCTGCATCAATGATTTGCATATACTTTGGCTTGCTTTTTTTCAATGCTATCCCCCCTTTGAAGAAAACTGATATAGTCTAAGTAAGTAAAAAGAAAAATATGAATGAATCATCATTCATATTTTAATAATAATTTTTATATGTACTTCTGTCAAGAACTACTGAATAGACTTCTCGAGATTATTTTTTAGACAAGCCTTAACTTTCAAAAAAAAATACTTCTAAGCTTGTTTTTTATTTTCTTCTTCTATTTTTTGTTTCTCTTCCTCCACCAGCATTCTTCTTAAAATTTTTCCAACAGCCGATTTTGGCAATTCTTTTCTAAATTCATACAAGCGTGGCGCTTTATAAGCGGCTAAAAATTTTCTGGCAAATTGGTTCATTTCTTCAGGGGTAACCCTTGAACCTTCTTTTAAAACAATATAAGCCTTAACGGTTTCCCCTCGATATGGGTCAGAAACCCCCGCAGCAACCGCTTCGAGTACATCAGGGTGCTCATACAGCACCTCTTCGATCTCACGGGGATAAATATTATATCCGCCCGCGATTATCATATCTTTTTTCCGGTCGACAACATAAAAATAGCCTTGTTCATCCATATAGCCAAGATCGCCTGTATAGAGCCAGCCATCCTTTAAGACTTCGGCTGTTTCTTCAGGACGATTCCAGTAGCCTTTCATGATTTGGGGGCCTTTGATGACGATTTCGCCAATTTCCTTTATTTGCATTGGTTCACCGGTATCCGTTGAAACAACTTTTGCATCCGTATCAGGATATGGGACACCTATGCTGCCCTTAACTCTTTCAACGTCCCATAAGAAGTTGGAATGGGTAACCGGGGATGCTTCTGATAAACCATAACCTTCAACCAGTTTTCCTCCTGTAACCTTCTCGAAGTTCTCCTGTACTTCCAGCGGAAGCGGAGCTGACCCGCTGATGCAAGCTGCAATAGACGATAAATCATATTTTTTTAAATCTGGATGGTTTAATAAACCGATGTAAATGGTTGGAGCTCCTGGAAAAAGGGTTGGCCGCTGTTTTTGAATTGTTTTTAATGTTGTCAGCGTATCAAATTTAGGAAGCAGGATCAATTTACAGGCCATCTTGATGGATAGTAACATACATACAGTCATTCCATAGACATGGAAAAATGGGACGATGGCCAAAAGACTTTCTTGCCCAGGTTTGCACTTGTATATCCACTTCTCGCTCATGGTTGTATTCGAAATTAGATTTTTGTGGGTTAGCATGACCCCCTTCGGTGAACCAGTAGTTCCGCCTGTATATTGCAGTAAAGCCAAGTCCTCTTCTACATTCAGCTCATAGCTGGTTAGTTTTTTGGGCTTCATTTTTACTATTTCCGTAAGCAGGTGGGTGCTTCCATCATGCTTAACATTGACGACAATTCCATATTGTTTTTTCTGGATGAAAGGATAAACGAGATTTTTGGGAAATGGGAGATAGTCTTTGATGGCGGTTACAATAATATGCTGCAAATCCGTTTGCGGCATTACTTTTGAAACTCGTGGATAGAGGATGTCTAGTGTGATGATTGCTTTAGCACCGGAATCTTTCATTTGATATTCCAGCTCTCGCTCTGTATATAGCGGGTTGGTTTGAACGACGATTCCACCAGCCATTAATATTCCAAAATAACAAATAACTGCCTGAGGAGTATTGGGCAGCATGATCGCAACTCGGTCACTTTTTGTAATACCAAGTTTTTCCTGGAGGTAACCGGCAAATTTTAGGGCATCTTCATAAAGCTGTTTATAGGTCATATCTTTCCCCATAAAATGAACGGCAATCTTATCTGGATAGTGCTTGGCAGCATTGACTAAATATGTTTGTACGGATTCTGAGGAGTATTCAATAGTGGCAGGAATTTCCTTTGGATAAAGAGCCAGCCATGGTTTGGACTCCACAATAATAAACCTCCTTATTTGAAAAATAATTAAAAATATTCTTATTTCTTATTCTATTATAATACAGTATTTCACAATTAACAATTGAAGGCAGGCCAAAAAAAATCACCGCTGAAGCTTGTTCAGCGATGATTTTAATTAAAGGCTCTGTTAAACTAGGCTGTTGATTTGCGCTCCAGGCGCGTGCGGTTCGCAGGCGTGCCGGGGAGACCCCGTACTCCCGCAGGAGTCTTCGCGCCTTCCACTCCAATCAACAGTGTTAAAAAATCAACAAAGGTATTTTTCACAGCCTAATTAAAAGAAAACAAGATATATGACACCGATTAGCAAAAACAAGCCGCATAATCCGAGAAGTACCTTAGCTAATGTCTCCACTGTTCATTCTCCCCTTACGAAATTCCTGCACCAATCACATACGACAATCCAATCGAAATGATCATCGAAATCAAACCAACTGCCCGGTTATCATTTTGAATTTCGTCGTCAATTTTAAATTTGGGTGTTAAAAATTCAAAGATAAAATAGCCGGCCAATAGCAAGACAAATCCGTAAACACCCCAGCCAACCATATTCAGCACGGAAGAGTTGTGTTCAATCGTGTGACGAAAAATATTGGCAACGCCAAATATTTTCCCTCCTGTAGCCATCGCCACGGCGACATTCCCCTTTTTGATTTCTTCCCAATTTTTGTATTTCGTTACAGCCTCAAAAATGGCTAAAAAGACAATCATACACAAAATGACTACACTATAATAAGCAGCTATTTGAATATACTCGTTTTCCCAAAACTGGTCCATTGCCATTCTCCCCGGACATTATTTAAATTCAACGACGGTGACGCCTGACCCGCCTTCCCCGGCTTCTCCAAAGCGGATTTTCTTAACAGAACGATGGTTCCTTAAATACTCTTGAACCCCCTGCCTTAATGCTCCCGTAC
The DNA here is from genome assembly GCF_030403775.1 of Paenibacillus sp. BSR1-1. Lineage (GTDB taxonomy): Bacteria > Bacillota > Bacilli > Bacillales > Cytobacillaceae > Neobacillus. The sequence continues at coordinate 37,740 of NZ_JAQMWQ010000016.1, read as the reverse complement.
CCTTACCATGGATAATGGATACGCGGGGATAACTTGCCAAGAGGGCATCATCAATGTATTTCTCTACCTTCAGGAGGGCATCTTCATACCTTTCACCACGCAGGTCCAATTCCAGTTTAACATGGGAATCCCTGCCTTTTACAATTGCCATCGGACGTGTTTCTACTTGTTTCGGAGTCCCCAAATATTCCATGTCCTTTTCTTTCACTTTCATCTTTAAAATGCCAATTTGGACCTGCCATTCGTTGTCCGTCACTTTTTCGACGAGGATGCCTTTTTGATCAAAGGTCAGAACCTTTACTTCATCCCCAGGCATGTAGGTAACCTTTTTCGTTTTCTTATTGATGAGTTTTTCAGATTTTTTTATTTCCGGTGCCGCTCCTTCAAGGCGGCGTCTGGCATCAATTAATTCATGCTCTTTTATTTCGGCATGCTTTTCTGTTCTCATTTTTCGAAGATCGCGGATAACCTTGTCTGCTTCACTTTTTGCTTCTTCCACAATCTCTCCGGCTTTTTCAGCGGCTTTTTCCAACATCGAGTCTTTTTTCTCATAAAACTCCATCATTTGCTTTTGCAAATCCTGATGAAGCTTTTCCGCTTGCTTTAAATAATCGCGTGCTTCCTGCTGCTCGATTTCAGCTCTGCGCTTGCTCTCTTCTAGGGAGGCGATCATTTTATCAATTTGGTTCGTATCCTCGCTGACATGCGAGCGTGCGGCCTCGATTACCCGGTCGTTAAGACCAAGTCTCTTAGAAATTTCAAATGCATTACTTCTTCCCGGTACACCTAAAAGGAGTTTATAGGTTGGGCTTAATGTCTCGACATTAAACTCAACACTGGCATTGAGAACTCCCTCCCGGTTATAGCCATAAGCTTTTAATTCCGGGTAATGGGTGGTGGCAATGACTCTTGCTCCCCTTCTATGAACTTCATCGAGGATGGAGATGGCGAGTGCCGCTCCTTCCTGAGGGTCGGTTCCTGCTCCAAGTTCGTCAAACAAAACAAGACTATTAAAATCCACTTTATTTAAGATATCGACAATGTTCACCATATGGGAGGAAAACGTACTTAAGCTTTGCTCAATCGACTGTTCGTCACCAATATCGGCATAAACAGCATCAAAAACGGCAAGCTCAGATCCGTCCTGCGCGGGAACCTGCAGTCCTGCCTGGGCCATTAGAGAACATAAGCCAAGTGTTTTTAATGTGACCGTTTTACCTCCTGTGTTCGGACCCGTAATAACTATGGTTGTAAAATCTTTCCCAAGCATAATGTCATTCGCTACTACTTCATCGATTGGAATTAACGGATGTCTCGCTTTAAATAATGAGATTCTTCCCTCATGATTCATGTTGGGCATGGTGGCTTTTATTTTTTTCCCGTACCTTGCCTTTGCAAAAATAAAATCTAAATTAGCCAGAACCTTTACGATTACTTGAAGCTCACTTTCATGTTCAGCCGTTTTCGCAGATAACTCTGTCAGAATCCGTTCAATTTCAAGCTGTTCCTTAACGCGGATATCTTGCAGCTGATTATTTAGCTGAACAATCACCTGCGGTTCGATAAACAGCGTTTGTCCAGACGAGCTTTGGTCATGAATAATTCCGCCATAATGACCGCGGTATTCCTGTTTAACAGGAATAACAAAACGGTCATTCCGAATCGTGATTATCGCATCGGACAGCATCTTTTGAGCACTTGAAGAGCGAATCATGCTTTCTAATTTTTCGCGTACCCGTGTTTCATTGGATCGAAGCTGACTTCGCAAAGACCGTAACAGCTCACTGGCACCATCTAGAACTTCGCCGCTTTCATCGATGGCATATTTAATCGCTTGTTCAAGATTCGTCAGCGGGATGATTCTGTCAACCTGCTCTAATAAAATCGGAATTTCCGTTCGTTCTTCTGCGATTTCCTCAATGAATCGCTTCATTTGCCTGCTGGCGTGAATTGTGCTGGCGACTTGCACCAACTCATGCGGGCTTAAAACGCCGCCAATGACGGAGCGTTTGATATGGGCACGGATATCATGAATCCCGGATAACGGGACATTTCCTTTAATCCGAAAAACGGTGGCCGCTTCATCCGTTTCAGCCTGCAGCTTAACGACTTCTTCAAAATCAGTTGACGGCACTAAGTGCTTTATTTTCTCTTTACCAAGTGAAGACGCAGCATGTTCTAACAGCTGCTCCCTCACCTTTGTGAATTCTAATACTTTTAAAACTTTATCTTGCATGAGGTCGAGCCTCCTTTTTATCTATGGCTATTTTCGCAAAGATTGTTGTTTTTCTTATAAGTTTATCAACCCGTATAACTAGATTCTCCGTAGCATCTTTTCGTAAGAACATTTGTGAAAATTGCCTTGAAACTTTTTTAAATGACCCTTAATAAGTTCCAAAAGCAACAAAGTTTTCGAAAAGAGCCTTATCTATTATGCAGAAATTCTAGCAGGTCATTTCTATCAAGGGCGTTGATCACTGATGATTTTTTTATCCAGCCCTTTTTAGCGGCTGATACGCCGATCGCCATATGCTTTAATGTATCGACCATATGAGCATCAGTATTAATGAGGAGTTTAACACCTGCATCCTGGGCTTTTCTTAAGTATTCGGCTGCCAGGTCGAGCCGGTTAGGGTTCGCATTTAATTCTAACGCTGTTTTCGTTTCTTTTGCCAGCTCAATCAGCATATCGATATCCACATCATAGCCTTCACGGCGGCCAATTTTTCTGCCGGTCGGATGGGCTATCAAATCGACATGAGCATTCGTTAAGGCTGTTTTCAGGCGCTCCATAATTTTTTCCCTCGGCTGGGAAAAAGCAGAATGGATGGACGCGATGACAAAATCCATCTCAGCAAGGAGCTCATCATCATAGTCCAGGGTTCCATCAGGTAAAATATCCATCTCGACACCTGATAGAATAAGAAAGTCATCATACTTTTCATTTAATTTCTTAATTTCTTCTCTTTGCCTCAATAATCTTTCAGGCGTCAGCCCATTCGCTACTTTTAAATATTGCGAGTGGTCCGTTATCGCCAAATATTGATAGCCTCTCTTGCGGCAGGCTTCTGCCATTTCTTCAATCGTGTGTGCACCATCGCTCCAGGTGGAATGCATATGAAGATCGCCTTTAATATCCTCAAGCTCGATTAACTCTTGATTATGAGAAAAGGTTTCGACTTCCTTGCCGTCCTCTCTAACTTCCGGTGGAATAAATGGGAGATCGAAATGCTTAAAAAATTCTTCTTCGGATGAGAAGGTGAGGATTTCTCCTGTTTCTACGTTTTCAACACCGTATTCACTAATTTTTTCGCCGCGTTCTTTTGCAAGCTGTCTCATTCGGACATTATGATCTTTTGAGCCTGTAAAGTGGTGCAGGGTAGTGATAAATTCCTCGGGTTTTACCAAACGAAAATCAGCGGAAACATCATATTCTAGTTCAAATACTAAGGATACCTTCGTGTCCCCCGCGCCAATGACCTCTTTTATATAAGGCAATTCTAGCAGCTGCTGTCGAACTGATTCAGGATTTAGAGTTCCAATTATAAAATCAAGGTCCTTAATCGTTTCCCGCATTCTGCGCAGGCTGCCGGCCCTTGAGTATCGATCTATGTCAGTCATTTCCGAAAGTCTTGCCTCAATTTGCTCGGCCACTGGGAGCATGTAGGCAAGCGGAAGCCGTTCCGGTCTTGAGCCAACATTAGCAATGGCACTTAAAATTTTTTCTTCCGTTTTTTTGCCAAACCCGGCGAGACCTTGAACCTTTCCTGCCTCGCATGCCTCTTTTAGACTTGTGACATCTTCGATTCCAAGCTCTTGATAGAGTTTTGCGATCTTTTTCCCGCCAAGACCCGGCAGCTGAAGCAGCGGAATCAATCCGGCTGGAACTTCTTCTTTAAGCTCTTTTAAAACAGAGGAGGAGCCCTCTTTTATGTATTCATCAATCACAGCGGCAGTACCTTTGCCGATTCCCGAAATCGATGTAAAGTCCTCAATTTCTGTTAAGCTGCGTTCATCAGTTTCCAAGGCATTTGCTGCTTTTCGAAAGGCCGATACCTTAAACGTATTTTCGCCTTTTAATTCCATATAAATCGCAATCATTTCTAATAGACGAATGATTTCTTTTTTGTTTACTTCCATAAAATCCACCTGCCTTGAGTACATTTTAACCTTTTTTTCAACATAAAGAAAAACTTCTCTGCTACAGAGAAGTTCATGCTGCAGTCTATTCAATCTACAAGCCTTTAATCTGCTGTGAAAGAATCGGTGTATGATTCACAATCGCGTTTGCCAAAAATGAATTGTCTAGATGATTTTGGATAAGTTCCATTGGAATTAAGGCTGCGATATATAATACAATGAAAATAATTAAATAGATTTCCAAAAATCCTAATATGCCCCCTGCCCAAATATTTAACTGTCTTAAAATAGGAAGATGGGCAATAAAGTCGAGCATCGAACCAATGATTTGGAACAAAATTTTTACGGCAAAAAAGATTATCACAAATGCGATGGTCCGGTAAAAGGCAGTTTCCGCATCGCTGGAGTCGGTTAGAATTTTTAAAGTCGTCCCTTCACCAAAGTTCGGATACGGAATCCAAAGTGTCAGTTTTGGTGCTAGCTCACCATAGTATGAATATGCGACGATGTATGCAATAATAAAGCCTGCAATATGTACAAACTGCATAATAAAGCCTCTTTTTAGGCCAACAAAAAATCCGATAATAAGAAATAATAAAATGGCTAAATCCAACATGATTCTTTAGTCCTTTTCTTTTTGTAGTTCTGCTTGCAGCCGTTCCAGCTCGTCTTTGATTTTTAAATAATCATTCACTGCATTGACGGCAGTTAAAACGGCAAGCTTGCTTGCATCTAATAAAGGATTCTTAGAGCTGATTTCCCGCATTTTGTCATCTACCAATGATGCTACATATTTTACGTGGCCCGAGCCTTCCGTACCTACTATAACGTACCGTTGTCCGTAAATATCTACGGTTGTTCGATTTTTTTCTGTATTTGACAACGCAAATGCCTCCATTCAAAGAATCCTACACTATATCATAACACGAACAGATATAAGTGGAAAAGTTAAACCAATTGGCAAAAGATATATTTAATAGAAATGTGGTGCTTTTATTTGGGTAATGTAGTTATTAATGTTGGAATGAAAGAGATTTTGGAAATGAAAAGCTATTATAGTATGCATCTAGTTGATAAATTACCTCCTGGGAGTGTGTTTGCAGCGAAAACCCCTTCCTGCATGATCACCGCTTATAAATCTGGAAAGGTATTATTCCAAGGAAATGCTAGTGAAACAGAGGCTGGCAGATGGGGGGGAAATCCGGCTCCTGTTTCTTCTAAAGGAAAATCAGCTGCGAAAGGTGATCTTCCAACGGGCATTGGGGGGATGTCTGTCATCGGCTCTGATGAGGTAGGAACTGGAGACTTTTTCGGCCCGATTACCGTTGTTGCTGCCTATGTTAAAAAAGAACAGATTCCATTATTAAAAGAATTGGGTGTCCGGGATTCCAAGGATTTAAACGATGAAAAAATCATTGAGATTGCTAAGGTTATCAAAGATGTTGTCCCCTTCAGCTTGATGACGCTGAAAAATGAAAAATATAATCAGGTGCAGCAAAAGGGGATGTCGCAGGGGAAAATGAAGGCCATTCTGCATAATCAGGCGATTTTAAATGTGTTGGGTAAGATTTCTCCGGAAAAACCAGAAGCGATTCTAATTGACCAATTTGTTCAGGGTAGCACTTATTTTCAGCATGTTAAAGGTCAAAAAGCGGTAGCGAAGGAAAACGTTTATTTTAGCACGAAGGCGGAAGGCATTCACCTGGCGGTTGCAGCGGCAAGCATTCTTGCCCGATATGCGTTTATTCAATATATTGATAAGCTGAGTGAGGCAGCCGGATTTAAGATTCCAAAGGGTGCCGGCGCTCAGGTAGATGTAGCCGCCGCAAAGCTTATTTTGAGTAAAGGGCGTGAGGCGCTGCCAGCGTATGTGAAACTGCATTTTGCTAATACGGAAAAAGCTATGGCGATTGTTAATAAGAAGCGTTAATGTCTTCTTTGAAGAATAAAATATGAGGTAAAAATAAATGGGGGGATTTAGGTGGTTAGGAGACTAGATGAATCTGAGATTAATGAATCTGTAGCCGGATTAACTGGCTGGAAATTAGAAGGAAAATTTATTGTCAAAAAGTATCGCTTTCAAGAATTTTTAAAAGGTGTGACGTTTGTGAATGAGATTGCTTCTCTCTCTGAAGAAAAGAATCATCACCCTTTTATCGCGATTGACTATAAAATGGTAACATTAAGGTTAACTTCCTGGAATGCCGGGGGATTGACGGACTTGGATGTGGCATTGGCTCGGAATTATGATGAAATTTATGGAAAAATTTAATTTAATGCGAGAATTTGAGAGGCTGCCCCGAAATTTTGGTGATGGGGCAGCCTTTTTTGGTGTTTTTTGAGAAATTTTCACTTCAAAAGAATGATATAAACATTCGAATAATATTAAGGCCGATTTTTTTCACAAAAATTGAGTAAATTTACATCTCAAGTTTATTTATCAGCGGTTTCTTGATTTTATCAGCGAATTTAGAGTGTTTATCAGCGAATTTTTATAGTTTATCAGCGGATTTTTTAACTTTATCAGCGAATTAGAAATTTACCAAGGAAAAGTCTTTGGGTAGTAAACACGTACCTTTTTTGAACCAGTATAATTCAAATTTGCAGAAAGAAGTAATCGCTTTGCAGCATCATGCGATTTTAAATGAACAAACTCCCGAAACTCCCTATTCGTAATTTTCGAATCTATTAATAAAAAGTAGTCCTTTAGGGCGTTTATATGTGCGTCATAATAATATTCGTCGCAAGCAGTGCAATACCATTTCTGTTTTTTCCTAATAAGAGGAGCATGCTGATTACAATTTGAACCAAATACACCGGTTATAATATCTTCCTTTTTGATTCCATATTTATTCAAAATAAAATTAGTCGGGATTGTATTCATTTTTACGAGAAGGCGGCCAAGTTTTCGGAGGTCTTTTGCAGTGAGAAGTGGATTTGTATACATCTTTTCGAAAAACTGAATTTTGTTTGTAAAAGCATCTGCCTTACATACTCGCGGTTTGACTTTAAAAGCGTTTTTTCCTGAAATAACATAAGAAGAATAGTTATTACTAATAACAACAAGGTAATCAACGGGAACCTGTGGAAACTTATTCTCAGCCATTAGTTTCTGTATGTACTCTTTATGCCTTTCCGCTTGAGCAATTGGATCGGGGTAACCCTTTTCCTTGTCATTGTTAATTTGAGTGAACTGCTCATTTTCGGTATCAAAGATTAATTTTCCAGCCATGTTTTTCACTTCAACAATTAGAGCGAATTCTGGTGTGAGGAAAAGGGTATCTATTTGGCAGTTGTAGTCGCCATCGGGAAGATTTAAATCGTGGAGTATCATGTACTTATCTATCGGAAGGAGTCGCAAATAATAATCAAGAGCTACTTCTCCTTGGTATCCTGCCTGCCGCCTGCCGAGCTCCTCTAAAATTTGCTGGTATTTGGGGTAATTCAGAGGGAGACGCCGGCATAATGCCTCTAAAATTAAAATTACTAGTGGAATTGTCCTTTTTTTAATGATCAAACTTATCACTCCTTTCATTTTACGAATAAAATTCTAAAAACAGCATGAAATACCTGCTGAATTTTGCCGAATTTTGTTAACATTTTTTGTCCAATTATTTTATCAGCGCTTTTTAGCAGTTTATCAGCGAATTTCGCCTATTTATCAGCGAATCTGGACTATTTATCAGCAAATTTTGACCATTTATCAGCGAATAGGAATTTCTCCCCCCAAAATAGAAAAAGCCAGCCCGAAATCTCGAGCTGACACCAACTTCAATTAACCTCGTAATACCGCGCCTGCCTTTTCTTCTAAAGCTCCAAGCACTTTTTCATGTACCTTTGTTACTTCTTCATCCGTCAACGTACGCTCAGGGTCAACATATTTCAACGAGAACGCGATTGATTTCTTGCCTTCTTCCATCTTATCGCCTTCATATAAGTCAAACACCTGAACCTCTTTCAATAAAGGTGCACCTGCGGTCAGAATGATTTCCTTTAAGGTGCCTGACACCGTTTCCCTGTTTACCACAAGAGCAATATCTCTTGTGATCGATGGGAAGCGTGGGATAGATTCATATTGCAATACCGGTGCATCTGCTTCAAGAACGGCTTTTAATGAAAGCTCAAATACATAGGTATCTTTCAAATCAAGCTCTTTTTGCATGCTTGGGTGAACTTGGCCGATAAAACCGATTTTCTCGCCATTCAATACAATCACTGCTGTACGGCCTGGATGCATGCCCTCCACCTGAGCCTGAACGTACTCAACTTGTTCAGAAAGACCAAGTTTTGCAAACATGCCTTCTAAAATTCCCTTAACAACGAAGAAGTCAACAGCCTTCTTCTCCCCCTGCCAAGAGTGCGAATGCCAAAGTCCTGTCATTGCTCCCGCTAAATGCTCCTTCTCAACAGGGAGTACGTCAGTACCATTCGATAAGAATACGGCGCCAGTTTCATATACAGCCAAGCTGTCGTTTTGACGGGCGCTATTGTATTTTACTACTTCCAATAATTGAGGCAAAATGCTTAAGCGAAGGATGCTGCGCTCTTCACTCATTGGCATTGCTAAGCGAATCGTGTCACGCTTTTCCATAGCAAATTGTGTAGCTTTTTCTTCGCTAGTTAAAGAATACGTAACCGCCTGGTATAGACCTGCCCCCTCAAGATATTGGCGTACAACACGGCGCTTCTTCTGATAAGCAGATAAGCGGCCAGGCGTGGAAGAACCGATTGGCAGCGTTTTAGGAATGTTGTCGTAACCATATAAACGAGCAACTTCTTCCACAAGGTCTTCCTCAATTTTAATATCACCTCGCCGTGTCGGTGCTGTAACGGTAATCGTATCTCCCTCAACACTTACAGAGAATTGCAGACGGGCGAAGATTTCCTCTACATCCTTCATTACAAGTTCTGTCCCAAGAACGCGGTTGATTTTTTCAAGCGTGATTGAAACGACTGCAGGCTCGACGGTTAATGTGTCAACTTCTGCTGCACCTTCTAAAACTTCTCCGCCAGCGTACTTCGCCATTAGATAAGCGGCACGTTCACCTGCAGGACGTACACGGTTCGGATCAACACCCTTTTCAAAACGAGCGCTCGCTTCACTTCTTAAACCATGGTCTTTTGAGGCTTTTCTTACAGCAGCCCCGTTAAAGTATGCTGCTTCTAATAGGACGGTTGTTGTGTCTGAAGTGACCTCTGAATTAGCTCCACCCATGACGCCGGCAAGAGCAACCGGCTCTACGCCATTTGTGATCACTAAATGGTCAGCTGTTAATGTACGCTCTACATCGTCAAGAGTAACAAACTTTTCACCATCTGCAGCACGGCGCACGAGAATTTCTTTCGATCCTAAACGGTCGTAATCAAACGCATGCAACGGCTGGCCGTATTCTAATAAAATATAGTTTGTAATATCGACCACGTTGTTGTGCGGACGGATTCCTGCAGACATTAAGCGAGTCTGCATCCACAGCGGCGATGGGCCGATTTTTACATTTTTAATCATTTTGGCTACATATAAAGGGTTATCTTCCTTAGCGTCAACAATAACCTTTACATAATCTGTTGCTTTTTCAGTGGAAGCCTGAAGATCAGTTTCAGGAAGCTTTACATCTCTGCCTAAAATTGCCGCCACTTCATAAGCAACCCCAAGCATACTTAACGCATCCGCACGGTTTGGCGTCAAGCTTAGCTCAAGCACTTCATCGTCTCGGTTTAATAGTGCAAGGGCATCTGTACCAACCTCAGCATTTGCTGGAAAAACAAAGATTCCTTCCGAATATTCCTTTGGTACAACCTTTCCTTCCATGCCAAGCTCTGTAAGAGAGCAAATCATCCCATTTGATTCTTCGCCGCGAAGCTTCGCTTTTTTAATTTTAAAATTGCCTGGTAGTACTGCACCCACTTTTGCCACTGCAACCTTTTGTCCCTGGGCAACATTCGGTGCTCCGCAAATAATCTGGACAGGTTCACCTTCACCAACATCCAACAGACATTTGCTTAATTTATCTGCATTCGGGTGCTGTTCACGCTCTAGCACGTGACCAACAACAACACCTTTAATTCCTTCATTCAGGATTTCTACACCTTCAACTTCAATCCCGCTTTTGGTAATCTTTTCAGCCAATTCAGCTGCTGTTACTCCAGTTAAATCTACATAATCCTGAAGCCATTTATATGAAACGAACATGTCGTCATCCTCCTTCTACTCGTGTTTAGAAAATTGCTTTATGAATCGTACATCGTTTGTATAGAAATGTCTGATATCATCAACACCATACTTCAGCATTGCAATCCGCTCTGGTCCCATACCGAAAGCGAAGCCAGTATATTTTTTAGAATCGTAGCCAGCCATTTCAAGTACGTTTGGATGAACCATACCGGCGCCGAGAATTTCAATCCAGCCTGTTTGCTTACATACGTTACAGCCGCTGCCGCCGCAAATTTTACATGAGATATCCATTTCAACAGATGGCTCTGTGAACGGGAAGAAACTTGGACGTAAGCGGATTTCGCGGTCTTCACCGAACATTTTTTTCGCAAACACTTCTAGAGTTCCTTTCAAATCACTCATGCGAATGTTCTCGCCGACAACTAGACCTTCAATTTGCATGAATTGGTGTGAGTGTGTCGCATCATCATTATCGCGGCGGTACACTTTACCAGGGCAAATGATTTTGATGGGACCTTTTCCTTGATGTTTTTCCATCGTCCGTGCTTGAACCGGTGAAGTATGGGTTCGAAGTAAAATTTCTTCTGTAATATAGAAGGAATCCTGCATATCGCGGGCAGGGTGACCTTTCGGTAAATTCAGAGCCTCGAAGTTATAATAATCCTGCTCCACCTCTGGACCTTCCGCTACCTGGTAGCCCATGCCGATAAATAAATCTTCAATTTCTTCAATAATTCTTGTAAGCGGGTGGTGGTTCCCAACCTTTACAGGGCGCCCTGGAAGGGTAACATCGATGCTTTCAGATGCTAATTTTTCTAAAACAGCCGCTTCTTCTAAGCCCTTTTGTTTTGATTCGATTTTTACAGCGATCGCTTCACGAACTTCATTAGCTAATGCTCCCATAACCGGGCGCTCTTCTGCTGAAAGCTTGCCCATGCCGCGCAATACTTCAGTAATTGGCCCTTTTTTTCCTAAATAAGCAACGCGGATATCATTCAATTCTTTTAAATTTGCAGACTGTTCAATCTTCTGAATAGCTTCTTCCTGCAATTCTTTTAAACGTTCTTGCATGTAGATTCCTCCTTAATTTCATTATGATAATGGGTCGAATGAGCTTTTTGAAAAATAAAAAAACCCCATCCCTGGAAAGGGACGAGGTTTAGAATTCGCGGTACCACCCTTGTAAACACCATATGTAAAACACACTAGTGTTCGCTTCATTCGGATAACGGCATATGCCGATACATCTTTACATTTCGTTACTGAAATGGTCCCGATGCCGACTCTGGAGGTGAACTTCTCTAGCCCCGAACCATAAAAGTGCTTTCAGTCAAGGCACTTTCTCCCTAAATGGATAACAGGCAAGATACTTTTCTCCGTCATTGTCTTTAAAATTATCAACATTGTTAAATATTATATACTAAAATTACACCGTTTCAAACAAGTTTTCGGTTATTTTTTTAAATAGTATAAAAGAATACCGGTTGCAACGGCCACGTTTAGTGATTCGCTTTTTCCGTATATCGGAATATAAAGGTTCGCTGTGGTTTTTTCAAGCAGCTCCTTGTTCACACCGCTGCCCTCATTCCCAACTAGTAGAGCGAAGGATTCTCCGGTTGAAGTATCAGTATATGCAGAAGCACCTTCAAGTGCTGTTCCATAAACAGGAATATTTTTTTCTTTTAGCTTGTCAGTCCATTCATGCAGGTCACCTCTAATGATTGGCAGATGAAAATGGCTGCCCTGTGCGGACCTTAAGACTTTTGAATTAAAAATATCGACGCTGCCGCGGCCGACTATTACCGCATCAATTCCTGCCGCATCAGCAGTACGAATCATAGTGCCGAGATTACCCGGATCTTGAACGGCATCAATGAGCAGGTAAGTTTTTGCCTCTAAAGCTTCTTGATCAAGCTGGCGGCAGACTGCATAAATCCCCTGGGGAGCTTCCGTTTCCGAAAGTGAATTTGAGATTTCATCAGTAACGAGGCTGACTGGTGTACTGCCGGTGTCCCAGCGCGGCGGCAAGCCTATTTTATCAGAGATAATTATTTCCAAAACCTGTTCACCTTGTTTTAAAGCTTCCTCCACCAAATGAAAGCCTTCCACTAAAAATGTACCAGACTTATCCCGTTCTTTTTTTGTTAATAACTTTTTCCATTGTTTGACCTTAGGATTATTGACAGATTCAATGTGTTTCAAGACTGGTTCTCCTTAATTTGTTGATTTTCTCATTATAGCCTAATTAAGATACATAATAAAACCAAATTATAGAAATGATAATAAAGTAATTCAGGATAAAAAAGGAGTGTGCAGATATGAACTTAAATTTACGAAATGCTATAATTCACAATGTTTCTGGTAATTCCCAAGCAGAGTTAGAAGATACAATCGTAGATGCCATTCAAAATGGCGAAGAAAAAATGCTGCCAGGATTGGGCGTTTTGTTTGAAGTTATTTGGAAAAATTCATCTGAAGAAGAGAAAAAAGAGATGCTTTCTACCCTTGAAAGCGGGTTGAAGTGATAGTTTTTTTGTTTTAGCTGTCGATCAAATACGGTCGGCGGCTTTTTTTGTGGGGTCCTTCCATGTTTATTTGAGGAAAATCAGGTTTTATTTGCGAATCAAAAAAATCCCCGGCAAATGCAGCAGCCGGGGACCAACACCAATTTTTACTCAAACGTAATTTTATCAACCGTTTCACGATCTAAACGCTTAATCACTTCAACAATCAACTTAACGGCGTTTTCGTAATCGTCGCGGTGAAGCATTGCAGCATGTGTATGAATATAACGAGTTGCAATCGTAATCGCAAGCGCTGGAACACCATTATGAGTGATATGAATCGGACCTGCATCGGTTCCTCCGCCTGGAATTGCATCAAATTGATACGGAATATTCAATTCATCGGCAAGATCGGTGATAAAGTCACGCAAGCCTTTATGAGAAACAAGGGTTGCATCATAAAGAATAATTTGCGGACCTTTACCCATTTTGCTCATCGCTTCTTTTTCTGAAATTCCCGGGGTATCGCCGGCGATACCGACATCCACTGCAAAACCGATATCCGGCTCAATTTGTGTCGCTGAAGTGCGGGCACCACGGGTACCCACTTCCTCTTGAATCGTCCCTACTCCATATACTTCGTTTGGATGGTCAACACCCTTAAGCTGTTTCAAGACATCAATTGCAATCGCACAGCCAATACGGTTATCCCAGGCTTTTGCCAAAAGCATCTTTTCATTGTTCATTACGGTGAACTCGAAGTATGGGACCACCATATCGCCTGGACGGATTCCCCATTCCATCGCTTCTTCACGGCTTGAAGCACCAATATCGATAAACATATCTTTAATTTCAACTGGTTTCTTGCGGGCTTCAGGCGATAGAATATGCGGCGGCTTTGAGCCGATAATACCTGTAACATCGCCTTTTCTTGTAACGATCGTCACGCGCTGTGCGAGCATAACCTGTCCCCACCAGCCGCCGACAGTTTGAAAACGAAGGAAGCCTTTATCATCAATTTGAGTAATCATGAAGCCGACTTCGTCTAAGTGTCCCGCCACCATAATCCGCGGTCCGCCTTCTTTTCCTACTTTTTTAGCAATCAAACTGCCAAGGCCATCTGTAGTGATTTCATCCGCATAAGGAGCTATGTATTTTTTCATGACTTCGCGTACGGCACGCTCATTGCCAGGAATTCCGTTGGCATCGGTTAAATCCTTTAACATCGACAATGTTTCATCTAATTTTGCCATTCTAGTAGACCCCCTTTTTATGTATGTACAGCATTCATTATACCGAAACAATAATGAAATTAACAAATTTTCTGCTAATAGTTATTTTGCTGTCTTTGATAATTTACTTCGTTTTTATGAAAATATGCTTGTTCCATTTCTTCAGAGGTGATTCCTAGGAGAAATCCTAATTCTAAATATTCCTCTAATAATCCTACGTAATCATGGATGCTTTTACTCGTTTGAAACATACTTACTCCTGCATACACCTTCAGGAATTGATCTGTGACGGTCAACAACGAGGACTTCATAGACAGTTCAAAATCTTGCTGGTCAAAGCCACATTCAATTCCCAGCGATAAAATAAAGTGAACACCGTCAACAAATTCTTCTAAAATAACATCTTTAGCTGATGACGGCTTCACGCTCCAAAATTTAAAGCTGCGTGTTTCATTGGCCAATTCGCCTATTTCTACAAGCAAGGCGAGCACCTTCCGGCTGAATAAATCCTCGTCTTGCAATTGATGTTTTTCTTCTATATGCAAATCTAAAGCTTTTTGCATTTGAAACAGTTTTTCAAGGTTCATCCTAAAATCACTCCTTATAATAATACTTTAAATAACAGAATTACTTCTATAATTGCAAGAATAGGAAATCCTATTTTAAAATTTAAATGCTTTGTTTTATGCCGGTAAAGCTGCATTCCCGCAGTTGTACCAACCGCTCCTCCAAACAAGGCCACCAGCCATAGCGTTCTCTCACGGATTCTGTATTCATGCCTTTTAGCCCGTCTCTTGTCCTCCCACATAATCACAAGGCCTGCTATATTCATGATAAAATAGGCCGCAACCAATAGTGCCATCCAAACCTTTCCCCCTTATAGAAAAAGCCATCCTCATCAATGAGAATGGCATTTATTTAAAATTACTTGTTATTTTGTTGTTTTGCAACGTTTGCTAATTCAGCAAATGCGTTTGCATCGCTAACTGCTAATTCAGCAAGCATTTTGCGGTTTACTTCGATACCAGCAAGCTTTAAGCCATGCATTAAACGGCTGTAAGAAAGACCGTTCATACGAGCTGCTGCGTTGATACGAGTAATCCAAAGTTTGCGGAAGTCGCGCTTCTTTTGACGACGATCGCGGAATGCATACATTAAAGATTTCATAACCTGTTGGTTAGCAACCTTATATAATGTATGTTTTGAACCGAAATAACCTTTAGCTAATTTAAGAACTCTTTTACGACGTTTGCGAGTAACAGTACCGCCTTTTACACGTGGCATGTAATTTCCCTCCTATAATAAATCAATCTGTCCGAGACTATTTTACGTAAGTTAATAATTGACGAATGCGCTTGAAATCGCCTTTAGAAACAAGAGTTCCTTTGCGAAGTTTACGCTTAGCTTTTGTTGATTTGTTAGCAAATAAGTGGCTTGTATAAGCGTGGTCACGCTTTAATTGACCAGAACCTGTTTTCTTGAAACGCTTTGCAGCGCCGCGGTGAGTTTTCATTTTTGGCATTGGGATATCCTCCTTATTACTTATCGTTTTTCGGTGCTAAAACCAGGAACATGCTCCGGCCATCCATTTTCGGATGAGATTCAATCGTTGCAACTTCCTTGCACGCTTCACTAAAACGGTCTAACACACGCTGACCGATTTCTTTATGGGTAATCGCCCGGCCCTTGAAACGGATTGAAGCTTTTACCTTGTCGCCTTTTTCCAAAAACTTAATTGCATTGCGAAGCTTTGTATTAAAGTCATGCTCATCAATCGTTGGGCTTAGACGAACTTCTTTTGTAGTGATGATTTTTTGATTCTTTCGAGCTTCTTTTTCTTTCTTTTGATTCTCGAATTTAAATTTGCCATAGTCCATAATCCGGGCTACCGGAGGCTTTGCATTTGGTGCAACAAGTACCAAATCAAGATTTACTCTTCCAGCAATTTCAAGCGCATCGTTTTTGGATTTAATTCCTAGCTGCTCGCCATTTTGATCAATTAAGCGAACTTCTCGTGCGCGAATTCCCTCATTTAACAACATATCTTTGCTAATAATTAGCCACCTCCAAGGTTTAATCACGAATACTTTTATCGGGTTCAAGAAGATTTGAAAGGCTCACCATTCGAACCTTGATTTGTGCCACTATGTTGAATCGACAGGATCAAGCAGAGCTTTTCATTAAGTACACAAATAAAAAAGTGCGGATGAATACACCCACACTTTACGAAACATAAGTAATAAACAAAAAAGTTCACGTAAAACCTGCCAACTGCTTAAACAGCGTCAAATCAGGTGAGAAGCGGGTGCTTCTTCTTTTCCCAAAAACTCGTATTCAATTTTTACCTTAGTAACTATAACATAAGCAAAGATGTAATGTCAAATGAACATTTCTTATGACAACGAAATTTATTTTAGCAAGAAATAAAAAATTATTCAATAGTTTTTTTCATAAAAAAAGGGAGGAAAAACCTCCCTTAAGAACCTTAACCTTTTTCCACTTCTGCTTTGATAGAAGCAAGGAAGTCTGCAAATGGCTTTGTTTCTGAGTTTTGCTCGCCATATTTACGGACGTTAACAGCATCGTTTTCAACTTCCTTGTCGCCGACAACGAGCATATATGGAATTTTTTGCATTTGAGCTTCGCGGATTTTGTAGCCGATTTTTTCATCACGGCCATCTAATTCAACGCGGAAACCTTCATTTTGAAGCTGCTCCTGAACCTTGCGGGCATAATCATAATGCGCGCCAGGTGAAACAGGGATAACCTGAACTTGAACAGGTGCGAGCCAAGTTGGGAAGGCTCCTTTGTATTCTTCAATTAAGAAGGCCACGAAACGTTCCATTGTGGACACGACACCGCGGTGAATAACAACCGGACGGTGTTGTTTGCCGTCCTCACCTACATAGTTTAAATCAAAGCGTTCTGGCAATAAGAAGTCTAATTGGACAGTTGAGAGTGTTTCGTCCTTACCTAATGCAGTCTTCACTTGAACATCAAGCTTAGGACCATAGAAAGCTGCTTCTCCCTCTGCCTCATAATAATCAAGTCCAAGGTCATCCATTGCTTCCTTCAGCATGCCCTGTGCCTTTTCCCACATGGCATCATCGTCAAAATACTTTTCAGTATCCTGCGGGTCACGGTAGGAAAGACGGAAGGAATATTCATTCAGATTAAAGTCCTTATAGACATCTAAAATCAGGTTTACAACCCGTTTGAATTCATCTTTAATTTGATCAGGACGAACAAAGATATGGGCATCGTTCAATGTCATTCCACGAACACGCTGCAATCCTGATAGGGCACCTGACATTTCGTAGCGGTGCATTGTACCAAGTTCAGCAACTCTGATCGGAAGCTCACGATAGCTGTGAATCGCATTTTTATAAACCATCATATGATGCGGACAGTTCATTGGACGTAATACCAACTGCTCGTTATCCATGTCCATTACTGGGAACATGTCTTCCTGGTAATGATCCCAGTGACCGGAAGTTTTATACAGATCAACACTGCCCATAACAGGAGTATATACATGGTCATACCCTAAGCGAGTTTCCTTATCAACAATATAGCGCTCCACAATACGGCGGATGGTTGCTCCTTTAGGAAGCCAAATCGGTAAGCCCTGACCAACCAATTGCGAATTAGTAAAAAGGCTCAATTCTTTACCAATTTTGCGGTGGTCACGCTCTTTTGCTTCTTCTAATAAGCGAAGGTGTTCCGCCAAATCTTCTTTCTTGAAAAAGGCAGTTCCATAAACACGCTGCAGCATTTTATTGTTGCTGTCGCCTCGCCAGTAAGCGCCGGCAATGCTTAATAGCTTAAATTCTTTAATTTTCCCAGTCGATGGAACATGGACACCACGGCAAAGATCTAAAAATTCACCTTGCTGATAAATAGTTACAGTTTCTTCATTTGGAATTGCTTCAATAAGCTCAAGCTTATATGGATCATCCATTTCTTTAAAAATCTGAACGGCTTCGGATCGGCTGACTTCCTTGCGGACAATTTCAATATTTTCATTGACGATTTTCGCCATTTCTTTTTCAATCTTTGGCAGATCTTCAGGTGTTAGTGATTCTTCTAAATCCATATCATAATAAAATCCACCTTCAATTACAGGACCAACACCAAGATTAACGTTTGGAAAAAGCCTCTTTACAGCCTGAGCCATTAAGTGTGCTGTACTGTGACGTAACACTTCTAAAGCATCTTTGGATTCTGGTGTAACAATTTCTATAGGACCATCCTCAAGGATTGGACGGCGAAGATCATACATTTCTCCGTTCCATTTACCCGCAATGGCCTTTTTCTTGAGGCCAGGGCTGATGGATGCGGCAATATCTTCCGTTGTTGTTCCTTTAGGGAACTCCTTTACTGCCCCATCAGGAAACGAAATTTTCACAACGTCTGACATAACAATTCCTCCATTCATTTTGAGCGCCATAATAGGTCGCTTTATAAAAATAAAAAAACCCGTCCCTGGAAAAGGGACGAGTTTAATAAACACGTGGTTCCACCCAATTTTTCATGTTAAATCCTTCCTTAACATGACTTTAGGATTGGGTAACGGTTGAAGCCGTCGGCGATTACTGACTTCAGGAGAATGAAGTGTTCACTGCCGAAGTTTAAAGGCGGTAAGTATTTTTCCGTGTTGGGAGACTTTCAGCCGTTGGACTCCCTCTCTAGAAACCGTAAAGAAATACTGTTATCCTCATCATTACATTTACTGTGGTATTTTGCTATGTAGGTTATTATAATGATTAATTTTTAAAAAATCAAGGTACATAAAACTAAATATTGACAAAATTTTATTTTCCTATGCATGATTTTCTGAAGAATTTGTATCTGATGCCCATTTTTTTGTTCCCCTGAGAGCATCATACGAATGAATCGACACTCTTTCTTCAAAAATGTTTTTAATGGTTCTAACCAATGGCTCATCAGCGTTTTTTGTATAAATAAAAATAGAGTTCGGTGCAATGGATAGAAGCGGTGCGATTGAAGCAGAATCCACATAAACTGGGTGATTAAAAAGTAATTTCCGATCAATCAATCTTGTTAATTCTCCCCTTTTCATTTCAACCAATTGCTCATTGTAAAAAGTGATTTCCTCATCAAACAAAATGTGCAGTACATCCATTTTCGGTTCCCGGTTCGCTAAAAAATCCCTGAGCATTTGGACAAACATTTGATACTCCTGCTCCATTTTGTATTCGTCAATTGAAATCTCTACATAGCTTTCGAGCAGCTGGAGATAGGGGCGCAAGCGAAATTTCAGCAATGAATCAAATGAAAATGAGACATTGTCCTGAAAAATTTGCTCAATCGCTTCTTTAATTTTCGGTTCCTCACTCGTTTCCTTCAATAAACCTTTAAAGTCTTCTCTTTGATCTTCTAGTATGGAATAGATAATCTCTAAAATTTGCTGCTGTTCTTCTTGATCCTCGTAATAATATTGATTCTTCAAAATATCACAAAACCAATCATCCCTCTTAATAACGGTAATAAACTCATAAAATGCATTTTTGATTGTTTCAAAAACGTTATCGATAAAAGAGCCATTTAAAATTTTCACTATATGTCGATCTTCAAAAAGAAGAATATTTTCACATTCCAATTTATTTAAACACTTTTGTAAGTGGTTATAAAACCTCATTGCATCCATCTTACTTTGGAAAATGATTTCAACCAACCAAATCCCCCCTTTAACCAAATCTTTGTTTTAAATATATATGGGGGACTTGGCCAAAATAGAAGTTAGCGAATGGATGCATTTGTATTTTAGATAAAAAAAAGGACTGCCCTTTTCTTAGGCAATCCCAAATTAAGATGATTAACGACGGTTCGGACCGTCCACAAGAACAGGTTCACTTAAAGAACGAATCCGCTCCATAATCCGGCGCGCCTTCATTTTTTCCTCTTCGCCGCGCTGACTATAGGTCAAATGGTGTTCCAGCCCGGCAAAATCAAAGTTTGAAGTAAAAAAGGTCGGCAGGCTTTCCAGCATCCGGAACTGTAAAATCGGCCCCAATACTTCATCCCTCGTCCAACTGGATACTGCTTCTGCACCAATATCATCCATCATAAGGATAGGTTCTTTTTTTAGCGCTTCGATTTTTTCATTTAAGGTGGAATCGGCAATGGAACTTTTCATTTCCCTTAGCAATTCTGGCACATAAACAACCATCGAAGAAATCTGTTTCTTTGCAAGTTCATTGGCAATGGCTCCTAACAAATAGGATTTTCCTACGCCAAATTTGCCGTGAAAATATAATCCCTTTTGTTTCTTGCCCTTTTCATAGTTCATTAAAAAAGTGGCTGCTTTATCTACGGCATCCAGCCTGCCCGAATCTCCTTCAAAATCCTCGAAGGATGCTTCCAATATATCCCGTGGGACATACAAGCTTTTGATGAGCTGTTCGTTTTTCCGTTTTTCATCTGCGATTACTTTTCTCTGGCATCGTTTATAAACAACATCAATGGAGCCCCGATTGATCACTAGTTCGGGGTGATAACCCTGCATCATATTGACACATCCATCAAGACTTGGACATTTATTACATCCAATGCTTTGTTTGGTGAATTCAAATAATTTTATCAGGCCCTTATTAATCATGTCATGCGTCACTTCATCTTGATGCTCCATTAAAAAGGCTCTTACACCAGGATTTTGGAGCACCTCTTGGCGCTGCTCTTCAAACCGTTTTTGAAAGTTTTCATTTCCCGAGAGCCGCTGCAATGTTTTATTAATTCTCTCCATCCTTCGTCACCCCCTATTTTCGAAAAGCCTTTAATTTCTCTTCGATGGCGCGTTTTTTGGCCTCATCTTCAGAAATATTTGCTTGTGAATGGTCTTTAGCAGTATGATTAGAACTTTCGTCAAACCAATCTGGAATAAGTTCTGTCCGGATTGGCTTTTTGTTTGTTGTCCCTTTTCCACCGGTTTTTTTATTTTCCGTCCAGCCAAGATAGGTTCGATGTTCTTTCTTCGCCAGGTCCATTGCCTCTTTAACGGTCTTCATCTGCAATCTTGCCCAGTGACTGGCAAGTTTTTCTACATAGCCTTTTGTCAGCTTCATATCGGTTTTAAGCATGACAAAATGAATGAGGACATTAATCACGCCAGGTAGAAGCTTTTGTTTAAACATAACCTCTTCAATAATTTGGATATCCGATTTTGAAGGCTCTGCTCCCCCTGAAAGATCTATTAAAAATTGCAAAGGAGAGGTCGTTTCCAAATAGCGAATCAGTTGTTCTTCTTGTGTTTTCGGCTCGGTTATTTGAACCTGATGAATAGCCGGCTGAATCCGTTCAACCAGGTTGGGCAGTTGATCATGATTAACATATTGGTACCAATCGCGTGCGCCCTTTCTTAATTCTTCAATATCAATTTCATTGGATTCATTTAAGGCACTGAAAATAATATTTTTCATTTGCAGCGGGTCAATTGTGTATAGGAAAGCCAAATTGCTAATAACCTCTTTTACTTTAGGAGTTAAGGCCTTCTTTGGTACTAACGATTCATTTAAACCAGCCATCAGCAAATCAAAATCGAAGGTACCAACTTCAATTTGAATTCCTCTTTGATCATTACGGCCAATAAATTGCTGATTTTCTTCCGCTTCCAAATCTTTTGAAGTATCCTGTAAATACTGCATACTTCCTGGTGTGGCTGAAGCAAACACATCTTGAAAAGCTTTCGTTACATCCTGGAATTCTTCTCCATTTGGTTTTTTCTGATCCGAAAAAAAGCGTTTAAGCCGGTTAAAATGTTTTTTTCCTATTTTTCGATAAAGATAAATATTTAACATTCCATCTAAAAAGAATTGTTCAGGATTTAAGGGAGGGTGAAGTTCATAAATGAAGGATCTCTCACCTTCATCATTCTTCACATATGTCTTTAATAAACCAATACCCTCAAGCTTTAAGCGTGCTTCATAGATATCCTTTAAATTCATCCCTAACAGGTTCATTAAGAGATGATGTGTAGAGTGCTCCGACCACAGTCTATTTTCTTCTAGCTCCGACCAAAGTGTCATATAGAGGCTAAAACAGACTGATCCAATTAAGGGCTGATATAAAAACGTCAGCACTTTTCGGTCATACTCATGCAAGATCCCATTTGCCGCTACCCGGTAACGGTCGATTGGAAGAATTTCCTGCCAATGCTGCGCCATACCTATTCAACTCTCCCTTCAATTTAAAAAGAGAGCGATAGCTCCCTTAAGATTTTTCTTTATTGATTAGTTCCTTCAATTCTTCAATAAAAACATTTATATCCTTAAACTGCCGGTAAACCGAAGCAAAGCGGACATAGGCTACTTCGTCAACATGCGCCAATCTGTCCATGACCATTTCGCCGATTGCTTCACTTTTGATTTCTGAAACACCCTGGCTGCGAAGTGCCTTTTCCACTCCATGTGTAATATCCTCTAATTCCTTTAGGGCAACCGGACGTTTTTCACATGCTTTTATCAATCCGCGAAGTATTTTATCACGGCTAAATTCTTCCCTTGTGCCTTCCTTCTTCACGACAATTAAAGGAATTTCTTCGATTTTTTCAAAAGTGGTAAAGCGATAGCCGCATTCTTCGCATTCTCTTCGACGTCTTGTCGCACGTCCCTCATCAACAGGCCGAGAATCAAGCACACGAGTTCCATAATTTTGACATGAAGGGCATTTCATTTGCTAATCAACTCCAACTCTACACAATAAATCCGTTCAACATCCTTACTATTATCTTATAAAAAAGAATACCTTTTCACAAGTAGAAGTATTAAGAGTTTTTTATAGTCGTATGTAATTGATTCAACCGCTGGTAATAAGAGTCGATTCGCTTTTTCAAGTCTGGATAGATGCCCAGCAAGGAGAATTTCTCAGATGAAATATTAAAATCAACAGCTGTGTGCATTGGTTTTACCGAAACGATTGTCGCAATAAGGAAGCAGGAAAATGGTTTATTGATTTCAACGGCAATTTCTCCATGTTCTTTTGAAACGGTCGTTATCCGGCAATCAGCGTCTTCACGAAACATTTTTTCTGCTGATTCAAAT
Organism: Paenibacillus sp. BSR1-1; assembly: GCF_030403775.1. GTDB lineage: Bacteria > Bacillota > Bacilli > Bacillales > Cytobacillaceae > Neobacillus. Next base: position 14,633 of record NZ_JAQMWQ010000016.1, on the reverse strand, counting down.
AATTGATTAAAAGTAGCTTTATAATAATGAGTTTTCAGTGAAGCATCAGAGTTCCCTTCTGATGTTTCAATTTCTCTTTTAAATCGAGTAAATAAATTGGCCATAAAAACCCCCTGCAAATTGCACTTTTATTATAGTGTACAACATTACACCCAAAATATAAAAAGAGGTGTACTGAATACACCTCTAACATTTTTTGTTTTATTTAAATTTTAAAGAATTCTTGCTTGTTTAACTTGAACAGGGCCCATTCCGCGTGGAATTTCAATGTTCTCGCGTGTTTCGGCATTTAGCGCCTCAGCAATATAATCCGCTGCAATATTTGGATTTAAATCACCGCAAGTATATACATCAATGCTTGCATAGCCGTGCTCAGGGAAGCTGTGAATGGTTAGATGTGATTCAGAAATAATGACTACCCCGCTGACACCCTGTGGAGCGAATTTATGAAAAGCTACTTCACGAATTTCTGCACCTGACTTAAGAGCCGCTTCTACAAAGGTTTGTTCAATAAAATCAATATTATTTAGTTTTTCAAAGTCGCATCCCCATAATTCAGAGATTACGTGACGTCCCATTGTTTCCATATTCAATTCCCCCTCTAACCTTTTTCAGATCCGTTCTTGAAATTCTGTTATTGACGGTACAGAACAATTACCACGGGGGAAAGTTAGTCCAGAGAGGTCCTAACCCTTTAAGTAATTATTCACTCCCAATTTCAAGAAGTTCACGATGACTAGTATACTTTGTTTATATTTTTTTTGCAACCTATCAAAATGAAATTTTTGCAAGTATTAAATAATTCCCATGTAATGATATTCAAATTAGTCAAAATGGCAACAAAAAAAGCTGTCAGTCGACAGCTTTTTTACCCAACCTTAACCTTTGATATATTGGCAATTTCCTCTGCCACGTATAGTGTAAGATCGATTACGCGTGAAGAATAACCCCATTCATTATCATACCAAGCTAGTACTTTTACTTTTCTTGTTCCCATTACCATGGTGGAAAGACCATCTATGATAGCGGAATGTTCGTTTGTATTAAAATCCACGGATACTAGTGGTTCCATTGTCAAATCTAAAATGCCTTTTAATGCACCATCAGCTGCTTCAGTAAACGCTCTATTAATATCATCAACAGTTACATCTTGTTTCAAATCAACCACTAAGTCCACTAATGATACATTTGGTGTCGGAACTCTTAGTGCCATTCCATGCAATTTTCCCTTTAACTGAGGCAGTACTAGGGATAAAGCCTTAGCAGCTCCCGTTGTTGTTGGAATGATAGATTGTCCGCATCCACGGGCTCTTCTTAAATCTTTATGCGGGTTATCAATATTATTTTGATCATTTGTATAAGCATGAATGGTTGTCATCAAACCGCTTTCAATTCCAAATTTATCATCTAATACCTTTGCAACAGGTGCAAGGCAGTTTGTTGTACAAGACGCATTTGAAATAATATCATGCTGTGTGATGTCGAGCATTTCATCATTTACACCCATAACGATTGTTACATCCTCATTTTTACCTGGTGCTGTTAAGATTACTTTTTTTGCTCCTGCTTCTAGATGAAGCGCAGCCTTTTCTCTATCATTAAATTTCCCTGTAGCTTCAATAACAATATCAATCCCTAGTTCTCTCCAAGGAAGTTCTTCAGGATTACGGTTGCTTAGCAACTTAATTCTTTTTCCATTTACAATTAATTCATTATCTAATGAAATGACTTCTCCTTGGAAAGGTCCATGGTTCGTATCATATTTCAATAAATGAGCTAACGTTTCGGCTGGATAGCTTGCATTGATTGCTACAATATCAAGTTTATTTTCAAGAATCGCTTTTCTAAAAACCATCCTTCCGATTCTCCCAAATCCATTAATTGCTACTCTTGCCTTCATTGTATGACCCCTTCCACATTAATGTTATACTTTTTATATCTCTTGATGTAATTAGTATAACATATTTAAACTTAATTGTGATGAATAAAAAGCGGATTTTTTAATGTTTTATTATTCTGACTTTTCAACCCAAGGGTGAGGTAAACTTTGCTGTTGATTTCCGCTCCAGGCGCTTCGCTTTCCGCGGGCGGTTCGGGGAGCCTCCTCGGCGCTAAAGCGCCTGTGGGGTCTCCCCTGCTCCGTACTCCCGCAGGAGTCTCGCGCCTTCCGCTCCAATCAACAGTGTTTTAATATCAACAATGCTTTTTAATACAGTCTAGCTCAAAAAAAAAATAAGAAGGATTGGCTCCTTCTTAATCTATTTCTGATTGATTCCCCAGCTTGTTAATATTTCAATGAGCTGTTTTTTTGAATCTGCAATTGATCCATTATTGTCAATTACGGCATCGGCTAATTTGACTTTGTCAGAGAGTGGCATTTGCGAATGGATTCTTGCTTCCGCATCCTCTATTGAAAGATTATTTCGCTCGATTAATCGCTTTAATTGAGTTTGTTTGTCTACATAGACGAGGATGGTTTTCTCCACCAAATAAGTTTGCTTGCTTTCAAATAATAATGGAATATCTAGAACCACAACTTGTTCCTTACGAATTTTAGCATCTTCAACTTTTGCGTTCATTCTTTTCCGTACTTCCGGATGAACAATTTGATTTAATTGATTTCTTTTTTCAGCTTGGTGAAAAATAATCGAGCCTAATTTCGGCCTATCGATTTCACCATCCTCAAGCAAAACCTCCTTACCAAATTCTTCAACAATTTGATTGTAAGCAGATTCTCCCTTCATGACGGCAAGGCGTGCTTCAACGTCTGCATCGACAACTGTAATATCCATTTCCTTAAACATATTTGATACGGTACTTTTTCCACTGGCAATTCCGCCTGTTAAACCGATAATTAGTGACATGCTCTTTTCCTTTCTCGATTCTTATAATTTCCATATTCCAATTATAATTAATAAGATACCAGGAATGAATGTAAACTTTTGAATCCATTCAAATTTATGAAAAAAGGTTCCGCTTTTTATCCCAAATAGAACAAAGAGGGAACTCATTGTTGCTACGGTAAAGGATAAAATTAACGGAGAGAAACCAAGCATCGCAGCCCCAATGCCTGCTCCAAAAGAGTCAAGTGACAGGGCTAAACCAAGCATTAACGCTTCTATTCCCGTAATGGTACCGGACTGGTCAAAGTCGGCTGACATTGGTTTTTTCAAAATATTAATGGCTATTCCTAGTGAGCGTATTTCAAAATTCACTATAGTTTTTTCATGTTTAAGGACTTCTTTTTCTTTCTCAGGCCGGAAAAATTGATAGAGCACCCCAGCGCCAAGAGCAATCAGAATGAAGCCTCCCAGGCTTGCGGTGATCTTCGGGGACAAAACCCTTTCAAGACCATGTCCGATTGTTATGGCAATTAATAAAGAAACCGCCGAACATGTTGCAATAATAAGAATTGATTTTAACGGCATTACCATTTTCCTCAGTCCATAGGTAAAACCTACACTAAAGCTGTCAAGGCTAAGGGCAAATGCCAGAATAAGAAGTGAGAACAACTGAACCATGACGTCTAGGACTCCTTCCTCCAAAATCACTAAGATAGTATATGGCAGGAGCCTATCCGATGTTATTCAATTATCCTCCACTCTTACAAACTTAAAGTTTTTGACAGCTTGGGCAATAGTGGGTGCCTCTGCCGCCTACCGTTGTTTTTTCCAGGGGTGTCCCGCATCGTTTACATTCTTCGCCCTTTCGTCCGTATGCATATAATTCGAGCTGAAACATACCGATTTCACCTTGAGAATTCACATACGATCGAATGGTGCTGCCGCCCTTTTTGACGGCCTCACTTAAGGTCGCAACAATTTCACGGTGCAGAATGGATATTTCATTCTTGTTTAGCGTGCTGGCAATCCTCTCAGGATGGATCCCTGAACGAAAAAGGGCTTCATCGACATAGATATTTCCAAGGCCAACAAAGAGCTTCTGATCTAATAAAGCCGGTTTTATTTTACGATTCGTTTTTTTCAATTTCTCAGCTAAATACTCTTCTGTAAACTCCTTGGAAAAGGGTTCAGGACCCAGTTCAATTAACGGCGGCTTGAGAAATTCCTCGCCTTTTTTATAAAGATGCATCGTTCCAAATTTGCGAACATCACGGTACCTTAATTCCGTTCCATCTGTAAAATGAAAAATGACATGTGTATGCTTATCAAATGGCTCTTCTTTAGAGTGCAGACCATATTTACCTTCCATCCGCAAATGGGATACCATGGCGAATTGGTTCGTATACAGAATTAAAAATTTCCCTCGTCTGCCGACATCCAGAATCGTCTCACCTTTTAGAGCATCGGTAAACTGCTCCACTTCGACAGGATTCTTTATGATTTTGGGCCAGAAAACTGAAATGCTTTCGATTGTTTTATGGAGTACTAGTTTTTTTAAGGTTTTCCTGACTGTTTCTACTTCTGGAAGCTCTGGCACTTCGTTTGGCCCCCTTTTTATTTCGCGTCAAACCAAGTCGAACCATAAGCATAATCGACTTTTAATGGTACTTTTAATTCGAGCGCATTTTCCATAACTAGCGGCACTAAGCTTTTTAGGATTTCTATTTCCTCCTCAGGCGCTTCAAAAATTAATTCATCGTGTACCTGAAGTAATAGACGGGTTTTTAAGCCTTTATCCTTTAAGGCTTCAGCCATATCAATCATTGCTTTTTTTATAATATCTGCAGCAGTTCCCTGGATTGGTGTATTCATCGCTGTTCTCTCTGCAAAACTTCTAAGATTAAAATTACGGGCTGTTATTTCAGGAAGGTATCTTCTTCTATGCAGCAACGTGGTAACATACCCCTTCTGTCTTGCTGAATGGATAATGTCATCCATGTATTCCTTCACACCGGGATAGGTCTCAAGGTAGCGCTCAATAAATTCTCCCGCTTCCTTCCTTGTGATTCCTAACGATTGAGACAAACCGTAGTCGCTTATTCCATAGACAATACCAAAATTCACTGCCTTTGCCTGCCGTCGCATATTTGAGGTGACCTCATCTTTGTCGACATGGAAGACCTCCATCGCTGTTTTAGTATGGATATCCAGATCTTCTTTAAATGCTTGTATCAGTTTTTCATCACCAGCAATATCTGCTAAAACGCGGAGCTCAATTTGTGAATAATCGGCCGCAAAAATAACCCAGCCCGGTTCAGACGGAACAAACGCCTGTCGAATCCTGCGGCCCTCCTCAAGTCGGATTGGAATATTTTGCAGATTAGGATCAATCGAGCTTAATCGACCAGTTGCCGTTAACGTTTGTTGATATCGTGTATGTACCTTTTCAGTTTTTGGATTAATAAATTTAAGCAGCCCTTCAATATAGGTGGACTGAAGCTTCCCTAATTGCCGGTAGAGCAAGATATGCTCAATAATTTCATGATCGCCTGCTAATTTTTCTAAGACATCTGCGGATGTAGAATGGCCCGTTTTCGTTTTCTTAAATGAATAGAGCCCTAGCTTTTCAAATAAAATTACACCTAGCTGTTTGGTTGAATTGATATTAAATTTTTCACCGGCTAATTCACAAATTTTCTCCTCAATATCAATTAACCGTTCATTTAGTTCCCTGCCCATCGTTTCAAGTCGTTCCCGCTCTACTTTGATACCGCAAGATTCCATATCCGCTAAAATAAGCGATAATGGCATTTCGAGCTCTGTGAACAATTCATACTGTTCATTGCTTCTTAATTCATCTTCCAATTTTTCTTTCAAATCGGACATGGCCAGGCTTTTGCGAACAAGATGTTCCGCAAGCTTGACAGCTTCCGGAACTTTACGTTTTGCCCCTTTCCCATAGAACGATTCATCTGATTGGATATTATGTAAGTCATATCGTTTCGCAATCGCGGCAAGATCCTCGATGTTTTCAGAAGGATTTATGATATAGGAAGCCATCAAAATATCAAAATCGGCTCCTTTTAAATGGATGTCATGCCTCCTTAATGAAACCTCGGAACGTTTGACATCATAAACCGTTTTTTTCTTGCTTTCATCCTCAGCCCAATTTTTAAAAGCTTCCGATTGCAGGGCTAGCTCCGTTGGCAAGTAAAAGTGTCCATTTTTATTAACGATGGAAAAACCTATTACATCTGCATAATGATAATTATCATCAAGCATTTCAACGTAAAAATAATTGTTGTCTGCAAAAATCTCTTGCGTTATTTCAGACGGGATATTGACTTCAACATCCTCCAGCTCCTTCTCCTCAGTTACGGTTGTATCCTCCCCAAGTTTATCCAAAAGGGAATTGAAACCTAATTCTTTAAAGAAAGGTACTAGTTTTTCACGAATAAGACCCTCGTAATGGATGCTTTCTAGGTCTACTTCAACCGGTGCTTGTCTTTCAATCGTCGCGAGTTCTTTGCTCATCAAGGCCTGGTCTTTAAATTCCTCGAGCTTTTCCTTCAATTTGTTCCCGCTGACTTGATCGATCGAGTTTAACAAATTTTCTAACGTTGTAAATTCCTTAAGCAGCTTTATCGCCGTCTTTTCTCCAACCCCTGGAACACCAGGAATATTATCGGAGGTATCACCCATTAATCCCTTCATATCAATAATTTGCTCTGGAGTCAGTCCATATTTTTCCCCAATGTGGTCCGGAGTGTATTCTTCAATATCGGTAATCCCTTTTCGTGTGATTCCAACCGTAGTTTGAGCAGAGGAAAGCTGCGTTAAATCCTTGTCCCCTGAAATAACCTTCACTTCATAGCCATCTTTTTCCGCTGACAACGAAAGCGTTCCAATTATATCGTCCGCCTCATAATTTTCCAGTTCATACCTCGAAATTCCATAGGCATCGAGCAATTCGCGAATAAACGGAAATTGCTCCGATAATTCAGGCGGGGTTTTTTGTCTTCCGCCTTTATATTCTCCAAAGGTTTTATGACGAAAGGTCGTTTTACCGGCATCAAAAGCAACAAGCATATGTGTAGGCTTTTCATCTTCGAGTATTTTCATAAGCATCATTGTAAAGCCGTATACCGCATTTGTGTGGATCCCCTTGTCATTATTAAGCAGCGGCAGTGCAAAAAAAGCACGATAGGCTATACTATTGCCGTCAATCAGCACAAGCTTTTTCTTTTCCAACAATTTCACCCTCTATTCTTTTTTAAGTTCAATGATAAATTCGCTTCCTTCACCAAGCTCACTTCTAACACTGATTTGACCATGATGAGCTTCGATTAAATGTTTTACAATAGCAAGTCCAAGACCCGTTCCGCCCGAATTTCTGCTCCTAGCACGGTCGACCCGATAAAAACGCTCAAAAATACGGGGAATTTCTTCTTTTTTAATTCCGACACCAGAGTCCTTCACATGTATCCGAACATTTTCACCATGCTCAAGCAGGATAACTTTTACCTCTCCCCCAGCCGGTGTGTATGTAATGGCATTGGCAATTAAATTGATAAATACCTGCTTTAGTCGGTCGACATCACCTTTTATGATTACTTGCTGCTGTTTACTTATAAGTTCCAGATGAATTCCCTTTGTTTGTGCCTTACCATTTAGAAGTGTAATAACTTCTTCCAATAAAGTATGTAAATCTAAATCCTGCATCGCTAATTGAAAGCCCTGCTGCTCAATTTTTGAAAGATCTAATAATTCCTGAATGAGCGTTTGCAGCCGGTCACTTTCTTTTAAAATAATAGAAAGGAAGGCTTCTAAAGTCTCTTTATTATTCATGGCTCCGTCGAGAAGTGTTTCCGCAAATCCTTTAATAGAAGTAACAGGAGTTTTTAATTCGTGGGAAACATTCGCCACAAAATCCTTCCGCATTTGCTCGAGTTTTTTCAGTTCGGTAATATCATGAAAAACGAGCAAAACCCCTTTCCAAACATTGTTGGTTCCAATGATCGGCACACCATATACGACAAAATATTTTCTTTCAATAAATAAAGGAATTAATATTTGTTTATTAACCTTTTTCTCAGTTCGAAATACTTCTGCAATTAAACCACTAATTTCTTCTTCTTCAATGACTTCATAGTAAAGTTTATTTAAGTAATCAGACGGGCTGACTTGGAAAATATCAATAAAGCCTTTATTGATTAAATTTATGTACCCGCGGCTATCAATGAAAACTAGACCGGCACCCATATTTTCAATCAATGCCTTCAAACGATCATGTTGCATTTCTTGTGTTTTCACAAGCTCTTGAAGGTTTTGAGCCAGCCTGTTTATCGATGAGCCCAGCATACCGGTTTCATCGAGCTGGTCGACCCTTGTTCTCGCCCGGTAATTTCCTTTTGTCAACTCAATGGCAACATTGGTCGCTTCGACAATGGGCTTCGTATACCTCGAAGTTATTTTTAATCCAAGAATGATGATGACAATTAAAGCAAGCCCCAGAAATAACGAAATGCTCCACAAGATGACTATTTTTGAGTGATCATCAAGTGAGTCTAATAAATAGTTTTTCAATAACTGACCAAGCAATAATCCTATACCAACTAATACAAAAATAATTAAGGTGATTAGAGCAATGATCATTCTGGTCCGAAATTTTATCATTCTCCTTTTGGCTCCTCCAGTTTATAGCCGAGGCCGCGAATGGTTTTAATATAGGCAGGCTTTTTGGTGTCTTCCTCAATTTTTTCCCTTAAATGTGAGATATGGACGTCCACGATTCTAGTATCGCCAGCAAAGTCATAATTCCAAACTGCGCTTAGTAATTGATCACGGGTTAATACTCGTCCCTTATTTTGAGCAAGATACAGAAGCAGTTCAAATTCTTTTAAGGTTAACTCAATGAGATTCTCTTTAAAATAGGCTTCATATTTTTCTGGATGAATCAATAAATTTCCAATCAAAATTTGTGATTCCTCTTTGCCGCTTTCTTCAGAAGTTTCTTGTTGAACCTGCGTTCTTCTTAAGATGGCCTTTACTCTTGCGATCACTTCTCTTGGGCTGAATGGTTTTACCATGTAATCATCTGCACCGAGCTCGAGGCCTATTATTTTATCGAGTTCATCATCTTTGGCAGTCAGCATTAAGATTGGCGTCATGATTTTTTCCTGGCGAAGCTGTTTACATACTTCCATCCCATCCATCTTTGGAAGCATTAAATCGAGAACGATAATATCTGGCGATTCAATTTCAGCTAATTGTTTTCCTTTTTCCCCATCCATCGCTGTAATAACTTCAAACCCAGCCTGCTCCAAATTATATTGAAGCAGGGTGACTATAGACTGTTCATCATCGACTACTAGTATTTTATTTTTCATCATATCCTCCGCCTACATAAGTTACCTTCATTATAATAATAAATTATGCGTATTATCTAGTTTTACGGGCTGAACTAAATTAGTATGGCTGAAGCAAAAAAAATCGTTAAAAACCTAGGTCCGGTCTTTGGTCAAAGATTTTAATTGTGATTATCTTTACAAAAACTTAACAAAGCCTAATTTATCTCTAAAGGAAAAATTAGGCTTCATTTAATTATTTTGTTATTGCTGAAAAGCTAATTTGACCCACTGGTCCCATAATCCTTTACGGTAAGATTTACATTGTACTTGATAGGAATCTTACTAAAAGTGTGATCCCAATCTTGTTTAACCTTCTCCCAAACTCGGGGATATTCAATTCTTAATCTGTTTCCAAACCCTGCTACATCAACCCTATAGTTTTGTTGGGTTTTGACTAATACATTTTTAACTAAACTCTCCACTTCTTTTTCAGTCGTTTTTTCCGCTTTTTTTAGAAATTCATTTTCAAAGGGTTTTCCTGAAGGAACCCAATGCTCGGCAATACTTCCTTCAGATTCGATCTTTACATCAAATGAAATGTTATTATTCACAATCCGAGGCTGAATTTTACTTTTCATTGATTTTATCTCGTAAATAATCGGCTGACTGGTCGCTTTATCAAAGCTTTTCACAACACCGCCTTTTCCTTTACCCGTTAGCCAAACTATTCCCTCTAATTCTTTTTCATTCAAAAACCCGAGCAGTTTTTTTGTCTTCCCTTTTATTACTGCCGCACCTGCAAATTTGACTTCTCCTTTCTCTGAGACCACAGTCTGTACAAGAAAGCTGGATCCAGAATGCAACTTACCCATTACTTTAGCCAATGATAAGGGAGGCAAAATCTTCGTGGTTCTTTCTTGACTTTTTGTAATCTGAAAAAGATGAAAGGCTGGAATAACGGAGGTTTCTTGCGATTCCAAAGTTTTTTTAGCGTTGTTCTTGGCGATAAGTATTTGACCACTTAACCTCATCTCTTGTTCTCTAAGAAAAAAATCCAAAATCTGTTGTAGATTCAAAGTACGTGTAAGATCCTCTCCAATAACAATCACTTTTGAATGTTGAGCAAATGCACGTTTATCAATTTTTAATATCATTTTTCGTAATACAGGAAGAATGGAATCCCCTGTTTCCGATACATTTTTGAAAGATTTTTGCTGCGGGGCACCTGTTTTTTTTCCACTCTCCGTTGTTTGGGAGGTGATTAATTGGTTTGTTATCGTAATCATAACCCTATTAGGATACCTTTCCTCATGCCCCTCAACTTCTTCACTTAAGTCTGCCTTTTTTTCTAAATCCAGTGCTGTACCTGCAACAAGACCCAACTCTTCAATTTCTTTACTACTCCAGCATCCAGTAAGCTGCAGCAGGAGCAGAAGGACTAGGGAACATTTAAGAAGCCAAAAAAAATTTCTTCGTTTCATGTTTTCCCACCCTTCACTTTCGAAATTAGCAATAATAGCAGCGGCAATACACCAAATAACACCAACGCAGCATTGCCAATTAAGTCGCCAAATTTAAAAAGGTCATTTATATTTTTGGGAATTAAAGCTATGACATAAATAATGAATAATAAACCATACATAAATGGATTCATCTTCATTTTAAAAATTTGGGACAAACCCAAGGAAGCGGCATAATACGTGATCGTAAAGGTGGAAAATATTTGCATAATCCATATAACTAGTAACAATGATTCAAAGCGTTCAAAAATCAACCCTTGGATTTCAAAGCTCCTTATGAGGTCAAGGGTGGGCCATGTTCTCAAAACCACTCCATCAATTGATAAAGCTCCGATGACCATAATAACGGTTATGATGTAAAAAATCATAGGAATAGCAATTCCAACAAGAATAACCTTGGTGGCTTTATTCGGTTTTTGCATAAATGCTGTAAGGAGCAGCATAATTTCCGGTCCTAAAAATGCTAGAACCGTTGTTTTAATACCTTTTAACACCGGAATTAGTCCTAAACCTAAGACGGGACGTACATTATCTATCTCAAAAATTTCGAATCCCATAAAGGTTACAAGCAAAAAGATAACTACTGTGATCGGAAAAATGATTTCAAACAGTCGCGCAATCGGGTTTATTCCGTCAAAAACTAAATAAAGTCCTACCCACATAAACGGCATTATGATGGCCCAAATCGGGGTGCCTTCCAGCAAAAAAAAACCTGTTACCTCAGCCAGCGCTCTAACTTCATAGGCTGCAAGGGTAAAAAAGTGGCCTACAATTAGCAAGCTGAGCAGGCCTCCTAACCATTTTCCCAGCAACACTTGACTGTATTGATATATGGTTTTTCCAGGAAATTGCTGGCTCAATTTGACCATGATTACACCTGCAATTATTGCGATCAAACCGCCAATGATAACTGACAACCAGACATCAGGTGTTTTCACCTTTTCTACAGAAGTACGTGGAAGGGTGAGGATTCCAGCAGCAAGAATATAATTGATTAGGACAATTACTGCTTGAGGCGTTGTAATACGGTCCTTATGACTTACTTTCATCGCTTGCTCATCCCCTTTTTTTAAAGTCAGCTACCCTTTACGATTGGAATCTCTTGTGTGCAGCATTTTCGGACGGCGTTTCATCATAAATAGAGGCATTCTTAAGATAAAATCTTTCCAGTCACTTATTCGATAAGGAACGGCTGGACTGACATATGGTACTCCAAAGCTTTTCAATTTCACCAAGTGACTGCAAAGAAGGAGGAAAAATAAAATAATTCCATACAACCCAAACACTGCAGCACAGAACATTGCCACAAAACGAAGAATTCTTAACGTGATCCCGGCACTATATTGTGGGATTGCAAAGGAGGAGATTGCGGTTATGGACACCACAATTACCATAATAGGACTAATAATCCCAGCTTGTACTGCTGCTTCCCCAATGATTAATCCGCCGACAATCCCCATTGCAGGCCCAATTGGTTTGGGCAGGCGGAGACCTGCTTCCCGTAATATTTCAATCGATATTTCCATAATTAGTGCCTCTATCAACGCTGGAAAAGGAACGCCTTCCCTTGATGAAATAATAGACAAAGCTAACTTGGTCGGTATTAATCCTGGATGAAACGAGATGAAAGCAATATACATCGAAGGTGCAAAAAGAGATAAAATGGCAGCTAAAAAGCGTAAGAGGCGGATTAGTGAGCCAGGAATCCAGCGTTCATAATAGTCCTCTGGTGATTGTAGCAGCATGCTAAAGGTAACTGGGACAATTAAAGCAAAAGGTGATCCATCTAATAAAATCGCGATTTTGCCTTCCATCAAAGCACTGAAAACCCTGTCTGGACGCTCCGTATTCTGTACCTGAGGAAATGGGCTGAGGTAATTATCCTCGATTAGCTGCTCCACATAGCCTGATTCCGGCAGATCATCGATATTAATTGTCTTAATTCTTTCTTTAACCTCGTCCACCAATGCTGGGTCTGCAATGTCGTTTATAAAAGCAATAACAAGTTCTTTTTTAGATCTGGCACCAACTTGAATTTGTATAATAGATAAATTGTGATTACATCCATGCTGTCGTAAAATAGCTGTATTATCGCTTAACGTTTCTGTAAACCCAATCCTTGGGCCTCGAACCAAAGCCTCTGAAACAGGCTCTTCGATATTGCGCGCTTTCTCTTTTGTCGTGCCGAGAATGATGACTTCCTGTATGCCATCGACTAAAAGTGCTGTATTACCTGTTAATATTTTAGATACCGTATCATACAAATTATTAACTTCTGTTAAGTCACTAATAGTAAGAGCTTGATTAGTAATAAATTCTTTTAGACTTACTTCACGGTGTTCATGTCTTTCTGGAAAATTGGTCATAAGCGATTTTAAAATGTATTTGTTAATGAGCTCTTTGTCTGTTAACCCATAAAGGAAAATAATGGACGCTCGAATTCCTGTGTTTCCTAAAAAAAACTCACGAAACCCCACGTCAGAGTTATGACCGAGTTCTTTCCTGACTTGGTCTAAATCAATAGTGATATTACCTGTAAACGGAACTTTAGCAGTCTCGGGCTGCTTTTCAATTTGACTGGTCTGTTGTTGTTGTTGCTGGGACAGCTTTATCTCGATCTTCCGTCGTTTCAATTACATACCTCTCCTTAGAAGAACTTATCCATCTAAATAATCGTGAAATTGTAAATGGGATAAGGAAGGTAATGAAGGCTTGGATAAAAACTTCCCAGTCAGGAAGATAATCGACTACAGCTTTCCACATACTCACCATTTCCTTCCATGATTTATTTTTATCTTTCCTATTATTTGAGAAAATAATCCAAGTAGAATAGTTAACAAAATAGTCGTTTTTGTCGCTCGGCCGCAGATATATTTCTTTGTAAAATTAAGGTTGAAACTAAAAGGAAGTGGATAATGGCTTTTAAACCTCGCATTGAATCAAAGGAGTTAAAAATATTAAGAATTTTAAACACACGAATGGAATTAACCGCAGATGAAAAAAAGCACTATTTCAACCTTAAGAAAGGCTATGAAGGGGAAGTTCAGTTTGATTTATTAACAGAGCAGCTCCAGAATAAATGCTATATTTTAAATGATTTGCTGCTTAAGGCAGGTAATACTAGTTTCCAAAATGATACAGTGATTCTTTTTCAAGAAACGATCCATCTATTTGAGGTTAAAAATTATGAATACGATCTTATTTTCAAAACTAACAGGTTGGAATCATTTTCTGGGAAGGAATATCAGAATCCATTGGATCAGCTGAATAGGAATACTTTACTGCTCCGTCAATTACTCCAAAATATGGGATATAATATCCCTATTAAGGGCTACGTTATATTTATCAACCCCGAGTTCACCTTATATCAATCACCTCCTAACGAGCCTATTATTCATCCAACACAATTAAAAAAGTTCATGAAAAAATTAAATTCCCAGCCGTCAAAACTATCTAATAAGCATAAATTGCTGGCTGAGAAGCTGGTTTCTTTACATCAGGTTGAATCCACGTATACAGTGCTGCCCACTTATTCTTTTGAAAGAATGCGAAAGGGGCTTACTTGTGAAATCTGCAATTCATTTGAGGTTTCAATTTCAGTTTCAGGCGGGAAAATGTCCTGTAATGATTGTGGATCCGAGGAAGAGGTTGAATCTGCGATTTTACGGTGTGTCGAGGAAATAAAACTTTTGTTTCCGGATAAGAAAATTACAACTAATTGTGTTTTTGAGTGGTGTGGAGGAGCAGTTTCAAAGAAGAAAATAAATAGGCTATTGACTAAGAAGTTTAAGAGGATGGGGCAAGGTAAGTATTCTTACTATGTAAGTGAATAATTAATTTCCTGTTATGGTCTATTAGAAGATTCATGAGGACAATTTTGGCTTTTGCATGATGGATTTTGTCCTCATGAAGGCTTGATG
>NZ_JAQMWQ010000015.1 GCF_030403775.1 Paenibacillus sp. BSR1-1 | reverse complement strand
CTCCTGAAAAACCACTCTTAGTTTAGAATTTTCAAACCTTAACGTGTCAAGCCATCTAAAATACCTGACGGTCCATTTTTTTCCCCCTGATGGTGGATGGATATCATACCGAAGTAAAAATTTACTTAACCGGTGTTTAGCTCTTAATTCGTCTTCTTTTGCATCCTCTCGACATCTAACAAGATCCCGTAATGCCTCATCCTCTGGAGTAGGAACGTAAACAGATGTTAATTCTCCAGCTCGATATAATTGTGCTAATCGAACGGAATCTCTACGATCCGTTTTAATACGATCACCAGGTTTCTGAGGTATTAAAGATGGCGCTATAACGGTACAGTGAATATTTAAAGTTAGGAGTAACCTATACAATGCATATCCGGTAGGACCTGCTTCGTAACACACGCGTAAGTTCTCACTGTTTCCTATCTTTTTCATCAATTTCTTAACTGCTTCTGGTGTATTCGAAATCATGCCCCAGTATCTAGGCTCATCTCGTCCTTCATCGGCAATCGCAACAGCTATTTTTTCTTTTGATACGTCTAAACCTACATATTTTATGGTATCCTTCATAATAACTAGCTCCTTTCGTAATGTAGCTCTGATTTGGTTTGTTTTTTCCAATAAACATTCTAACCAAATTAACCTACGTATTTACGAGTAGGAGCTAGTTTCGTTCATGATAACTCGGCGCTTTGGCGCCTCCGGGGTCTCCCCTGCCCCGTACTCCCGCAGGAGTCTTCGCGCCTTCCGCTCCAATCAACAGTGTTAAAAATCAACATTGGCTTTTAACACGGCCATTTTAAAAAAAATCCACTTGAATTGTATGCGTTACCAATGCTGTCAGGTTAATGCCGGCTGGTCCTTTAGGGGATTAAAGCGGTAAAATTAGTATGTCAGATTAACTTACACATTCGTGTTAATTGACTTTCTAACGTGTTATAAAATATTCAAACAATTTATTTTCTAACATGGAGGGGGTAGAAACGCATGAAGAAACAAAAGCTGGTACTTGTCGGAAATGGAATGGCCGGGGTTAGAGCAGTAGAAGAAGTGCTGAAAATTAACCGGGAAAAGTTTGAGATAACGATTTTTGGTCAGGAGCCTTATCCGAACTACAATCGAATACAGCTCTCCACGGTCCTGCAAGGAGGTACCTCTGTTCGCGATATCACCTTGAATGAATGGAAGTGGTATGAGGACAACCAGATCCGTTTATATCCGGGTGAATCGGTTACGGCCATTGATACGGAAAACCAACTGGTTTATACAGATAAAGGGCGAATTGTGTCCTATGACAAACTGATTTTGGCGACTGGTTCAAACCCCTTCATGCTGCCGCTGCCGGGAGCAGATAAAGAAGGAGTTACCGCCTTTCGGAACATTAAAGACTGTGAAAAAATGATTGAATATTCGAAAAAGCATAAGAAAGCGGCGGTTATTGGCGGAGGCTTGCTGGGCCTTGAAGCTGCCCGCGGGTTATTGAACCTTGGGATGGAAGTGGATGTCATCCATATTCATCATTACTTAATGGAACGTCAATTGGATCAGACGGCAGGAAAACTATTGCAAACAGAACTAGAAAAACAGGGGATGAGATTCCTTTTACAAAAAAACACAGCGGAAATTTTAGGGAAAAAACAAGTAACAGGTCTTCGCTTTAAAGACGGCACCAAAATTCAGACGGACTTAGTGGTAATGGCAGTTGGGATTAAGCCCAATATTTCTTTAGCAATAGAAGCTGGGATTCCCGTTGACCGTGGAATTATTGTCAATGACTACCTGGAAACGGATGTCCCCAATATATACGCGGTTGGGGAATGTGCGGAACATCGCGGCATTGCTTATGGTTTAGTTGCCCCGTTGTATCAGCAAGGGCAAGTGTTAGCCAAAAGACTTTGCAGCATCGAGGATGAAGGTTACAAGGGGTCTGTTCTTTCTACACAGCTGAAAGTATCTGGCGTCGATGTTTTCTCCGCTGGGAAAATAAATGAGGCCGAACACACGAAAGCCTTCAAAGTATACGATGATTACCGCGGTGTTTATAAAAAAGTTCTAATCGAAGATGGAAAAATATCTGGGGCTGTTTTGTTCGGGGACACAAAGGACGGGAACCGTCTATTAAGTCTCATTAAAAGGAGATCTGCCATTGAGGAATATTTAGAGACGGACGTAAGTAATGGAAATGAGCAAAGTGTCGTTGCCGCAATGGCGGATGGAGAACTCATTTGCGGCTGCAATGGCGTCACAAAAGGTGCCATCGTGGATGCCATCCGAACGAAAGGATTGACAACAGTAGACCAAGTAAAGGGCTGTACCAATGCTTCACGCTCCTGCGGAGGATGTAAATCACTTGTAGCGGACCTCTTACAATGTACCCTTGGTGATCAATATCAAGCTGACCGAAAGGAAGCCCTCTGCGGATGTACTGATCTATCTAGAGATGAGATTTTGCAGGAAATCCGTGAAAAGGGTTTGACACATATTCGTGAGGTTATGAATGTGCTTGATTGGAGAACGGATGGCTGCTCGAAATGTAAGCCGGCATTAAATTATTACTTAGGAATGATTTACCCATTAAATTACAATGATGAGAAAGAAGCCCGCTATGTGAATGAAAGGATGCATGCCAATATTCAAAAGGATGGCACATACTCGGTCGTTCCACGAATGTATGGAGGAGTGACGACTGCAGATGATCTAAGAAAAATTGCTGATGTTGCAGATAAATACAAGGTAGGACTGATTAAGGTTACAGGGGGCCAGCGCATTGACTTACTTGGTGTAAGAAAAGAGGACTTACCGAAGATGTGGGCTGATTTGGATATGCCCTCCGGTTCTGCCTATGCCAAAGGACTTCGAACCGTTAAAACCTGCGTTGGTGAAAACTTCTGCCGCTTTGGTACACAAGATTCCATTGGAATGGGGATTCGTCTGGAAAAGAAATTTGAAGGGCTAAATACCCCCCACAAGGTCAAAATGGCTGTTTCCGCTTGTCCGCGTAACTGTGCTGAAAGTGGAATTAAAGATGTTGGTGTTGTTGGTGTCGACGGGGCTTGGGAAATGTATGTAGGCGGAAACGGCGGGACGCATCTCCGTTCAGCGGATCTTTTATTTAAATTTAAAACGGGGGATGAGCTTGAAGAAATGATTAGTGCGTTCCTCCAATATTACCGAGAAACGGCCCATTATTTAGAAAGAACCTCAGGATGGGTCGAGCGTTTAGGGCTTGATCATATTCGGGAAGTACTCTCCAATCCAAATACAGTGAAAGAATTAATGATGCGAATGGAAGAAGCATTGTCTGTTGTTCAAGAACCTTGGAAGAAAGCCATTCAGGACAAAACACTGTTAAAAGACCTCTATGAATCTTTGAAACTCCCGGTGGAAACGAAATAACGGATTATTGGAGGGGAAAGAAAAATGGAAAAAACACTACGTCCTATATTGATCGGAAAAGCGGAAGATTTACCGCAAAAGCTTGGAAAAACCGTTACGATTGGCCGAAAAGAAATCGCTGTTTTTAAATTGGAAAATGGAAAAATTCATGCTATTGAAAATCGCTGTCCTCACAAGGGCGGAGTACTGGCGGAAGGAATCGTTAGCGGGGAATTTGTTTACTGTCCTTTGCATGATTGGAAAATCAGCGTGCTGGATGGAAGAGTGCAAGCACCAGATGTAGGGTGTGTTCAATCCTATCCAGTCGAGGTCAGAGATGGCCAAGTATTTATTTTTCTAAACTGAATGGCTTTGTTTAAAGGCAATGTTGATTTTGAAACCCTGTTGATTGGAGCGGAAAGCGAAGCGCCTGGAGCGCAAATCAACGGCCAAGTATAACAAAGCCAAGCGAATAAAAAAGGGAGTGAAAGAATGTCATTACTAAGCCCTAATCAAGTGGTAGAAAACATGATTCAGGCAGGGGAAGCGAAAGCCAAACTGCCGATAAAGGATTTATTGATTCGCGGGGCGTTGGCGGGAGCGTTTCTTGGGTTTGGAACAACTTTAGCCTATTCGGCAGAATTGCAAACTGGAATGGGGGTCGCAGGAGCGATTCTTTTTCCAGCTGCCTTTGTCCTCATCATCCTGCTGGGGTTGGAATTAGTAACGGGCAGTTTTGCGCTGATTCCGGTTGCCGTCATGGACAAACGGGTAACCGTTTGGCAAATGATTAATAATTGGTTTTGGGTTATTGTTGGTCATATAATTGGAGGAGTTTTTTATGCCTGGCTGTTTACAATTGCCTCCACACAGTTTGGGCATGTGACCGATAATGCTGTTGCAGCAAAAATTATCGCCGTATCACAGGCCAAAACCGTTGGCTATAAAAGTCTTGGGGTTGATGGATTCATTGTTGTGTTTGTTAAAGCGATGTTATGTAATTGGATGGTGACATTGGGAGCGGTAATGGCGATGACTACCAAGTCGGTCATTGGAAAAATTGCAGCTATGTGGCTGCCAATTTTAATCTTTTTTGCCCAGGGCTTTGAGCATGCAGTTGTGAACATGTTTGTCATTCCAGCGGGGATGATGCTTGGTGCTAATGTTACCTTCACAGATTGGTGGGTATGGAATCAAATTCCAGTTTTAGCGGGGAATTTGGTTAGCGGGTTTTTATTTACTGGGGCAGCCTTGTATTATACACACAGGAAAGCCGAGACTAAAAAGGTGTTGGATATGGCCAAGAAGACGGCCCCCCTTACAAGTCCACAGCAAGGTTGATAGAGAGCTTCAATCGAAAGCCCCTTGTTAAAAAAATCAAAGGGGCTTTTTATGGAAGTGGGTAAGGACTTCGGAAATAAAATCAGCATAATTGTCGATATGAAAATCTGCTTCTATATTATGATTCTGAAAGGCAACGGTTTTGATATTTAAATGCCTAGCTGGAATTAAATCTAAGTCGCGGTCGCCCACAACCAAATCAATATGGTGGCTTTTTAGAACATACTCATAGGAAGAATGATGAGGCTTTCTCGTAAATCCTTGTTCTTCAACGGATACAATCTCCTTAAAGTATTTGGCTAAATCGTATTTTTCAAGGAGATAGATAGTAGATTCTTTATCGCGATGAGTCACAATAATATTGTTATCAACGGCCGATAATACATCTGCCAAGTGTTCAAATGGAACACTGTGTGTTTTCGAGTAATAGTTATGCAGCTTTTGATATTCTGCTCTAAGCTCTAAAGAAATTCCATAATGTTTAAAAGCTGTTAAGGAATCTTTTTTTAACCATTTCAGCACTTCAGTTCGGTCTAGTTCTTGCTGGCTTAATTTAATAAATCCTTCGACAAGGGCTGGATAAGTATCAAAAAGAGTCCCGTCGAAGTCCCACAAAATATTAATATGAATCCCTCTCTTCAATTTCATTACTACTCATTATAGAAAGGTCATAATGTAAAAATCAACTGAGGTTTATCTAAAGGATCTTGTGACGATAGTGTGATAATATTTTCTACTTACCTATTCCAGCTTTCTCTTTTTCTTTCTTAGGCTGCTGGTCAAACTGAAATTTTTTTAGGTTAGACATCCACTCGTAGTAGTGGACTTCACAGAGCCCTCGAAGAAAATGATAATTAAAACAATCTTCAACCCCGCATAATTTAATTTCCTTGGGTGTGTGTGGATAGCCTATTTTTTTGTAAATATAGTTATGGTGTTCGCAGTAACCATTGGCAAAGTAGGGCTTGGTACAATCTATTGCCAGACAATGGTCAACCGAGCGGGCCTCTACCCTAATGGTATCCGTATTCCCTCTTCTTCTCATTCGCACGTAATGCTTATTACATAGCTGCCGAGCTTTAATAGGTTCACAGCATCCTTCTACAGTACACAGACCTTTCGTAGAAAACCGCTTTTTTTCAACTGATTCCAATTGTCCTCACCCCTCTAACTAAATTATTTCAAAAAATGTAATACCTTGAAGTATTTGGTATAATCCGTTTTAATTGAAAAAACCTCTCCTAAACGAAAGAAGAGGCTTCTTACTCTTCATAATTAGAAGAGTAATTGGCTTAAATGGTTATTCTAGTAATAGCACCAAAATTTAGGTCTATCCTTTATGTTGTGAGATATATGGTAAAGTTTATACAATATTTTTATTATTTAAAATAATAATACATATACTACAATTTGTATACCCACTAAAAAATTTTCACAATATATAGATTTGTAAGCGTTGTTAAATTTAAGGGTTTTATTAAAGGTCATGAAAAGGAGAGAAACAAAGATGAACACAGCTAATCATAAAGAAACCCCGCATATTAAACCAAATGGCGTAGAGATTGCGGAAACCATCCTTTTGCCTGGGGATCCACTAAGAGCAAAATTTATTGCCGAAACCTATTTAGATGACGCGGTTCAATTCAATTCCGTCCGTAATATGCTGGGATTTACCGGAACGTATAAAGGAAAGAAAGTATCTGTCATGGGAACAGGTATGGGCATGCCGAGTATGAGTCTTTATTCTTGGGAGCTGATTCATATTTTTGGTGTGAAAAATTTGATCCGGATTGGGACATGCGGTGCTATCCAAGACTCTATGAATTTGTATGATATCGTTTTTGCCATGGGGGCTTCTACGGACTCCCGGTATGTTCATCAATACAATCTTCCAGGAGAATACTCCAATATTGCCTCATTTGCCTTATTGGAAAAAGCGAAAAGGTCAGCGGACCAAAAAGGGTTTCCAGTCCATGTCGGAAATGTTCTTTCTAGCGATATTTTTTATAATGCCGATGAAACTGCGTTGGAAAAATGGCGGAAGATGGGGATTTTGTGTGTGGAAATGGAGACGGCCGGTCTTTATATGAATGCAGCCTATGCCGGAGTTAATGCGCTCACCATATTAACGGTAAGTGATCATATTATTCGACATGAACAAACGACACCAGAAGAAAGACAAGTAGCTTTTACAAATATGATGGAGATTGCTTTGGAATTGGCTTAGCCATTATAAAAGGCGAACAGTGACTGTCACTGTTCGCCGTCTGCTGTCAAAGATGAGTTTGGTGGTCTTTCTCCATTCTGCAAATCAGCAATCGTCAAGCCAAAATCCATTTCTAAATGGGGATAATCTTTAAATTTGGCCCAATCGCCTCCCCATTGGAATCCTAAGGATTTTGCCATTTTAACCACCTCGGTCCAATCCGCGACACCATTTTTATTTCCATCATAATTCATGTCCCAAATGACATTACCTTCAGGAGTCTTTAACGCAAAATCGATGGCAAGCCCAAAATTGTGGTAGGACTCTCCGCCTTTTGCATACGTTACAATATTTCCTTCAGAAGTACGGCCTTTTTCAAAAAGTCGATCCTGGTCTTCTGCACTTCGGAATCCATCTGTAATCACAAGTACAATTCCTTTTTTGGCAGCCTGCTGGATTAATTGATTGCTTCGTTCTTTCACAACCGGATGGAGATCAGTTGGTAAAGGCGTTGTCTGCTTGTTATTCGATCCCATAAAAGGAATTGATTCCTTATGAAACACAATGACGTATAGGATAGTGAATATGATGAGTAATAATGTGAATGATAAACTTCCTATCCGCTTCAATTCTTTAGTTTCCTTTCGTAAAAAACTTATTACACTTTCTAAGACGAATAAAATAACGTGGTTGTTTCATATTTTTACATCGTATTGATAATAAGACAAAAATGGCCGCCTCCGGTCATTAAGAAAGGACCTAATGCCCGTTCTCAAGGAAAAAAGGGTGCTCGAGGTAATTAGGAGGAGCCCCTAATGCCCGTCAACAAGAAATAAGGCCGCTCGAGGTAAATAGGAGAGTCTCCTAATGCCCATCAGCAAGAAAAGAGACGGCCCGCGGTAAATAGGAGAGTCTCCTAATGCCCATCAGCAAGAAAAGAGACGGCCCGCGGTAAATAGGAGAGTCTCCTAATGCCCGTCAGCAAGAAAAGAGACGGCTCGAGGTAAATAGGAGAGTCTCTTAATGCCCATCAGCAAGAAAAATGCTACTAGCAAGTAATTAGGAGGAGCTCCTTATATCCTTTAGCATGAATTTTTCCCGGACTCCTGAATAATTCTATACGTTTCATTAGCAAAATCCTTATACTTCGAATCCGGGAGCGGCCGATAATTTTCGACTGCCTCCGATGAAGTTTGAAGGGCTTTGTCTCTGTTCCCAAGTTCGTGATAACAAAGAGCTTTGAATACATCGGCAATGTATAATAGCGACAAATCAAACGGATGATGGGCCCATTTCGTGGTTTTGGCTTTTTCAAGGAATGGAATGGCTTCGGCATAGCGTTTAAGGCCGTAATAAGCTTTTCCTTTTTCAAGGAAAAATAAATCTTCAAAGTTATCCGCCAATTTCGGGTCCGATAAATAGTCATCAATGATAATTAACGCTTCGGCATAAGCCTTCTGTTCAGAAATAAGCGACATAACCGTAAAAACATCATAAAACACAAGTGAAAATGTATCATCAGCAAATTCACCATATTGCTTTAACTTCAACGTAAAATGCCGTTTTTTATCCTCATCGCGGGTCATCTCGCCATGTGCTGCAGCAAGCCTGTATAAATCATCAATCCGATAGAAGATTCGGTGCTCTTTTGAAAAATCAATGGCACTTTCCATCACAGCTGTGGCGGAATCAGAATCTCCGACAGCGAAATGCAAAATCGCTTCATTGTAATCTAGGTCCACACGGGTCATCGGGTCGATGTAAGCATGGTTTGCTTCAAGTTCAGCCCGCTCTGACAACAATATGGATAATGCTTCAGAATAATCATGCTCTAGGAATTTCACGATTGCACGGAAGATGCCAATACTGGCCCGTTTTGCCGTTAGCATCATCTCATCGTACATGATGGCAGCCCGATTGGAAAGCCCCCGCCAGCCCTCTTTTTTGTCATGATAAAGACAACGGCTATATATATCCAATAATCGGGCAGACTCATATCCATTTGAGAGATTCTCAATATATGGTTCAATGAGGGCTGCAATCTGTCGATACCTTTCAGGTGATTTATCAAGTTTCACATTATATAATTTCTCCGCTTTTTCTAACACTTCTCTTAATTCAAGCGAACTTACCTCTTCTAAAAGTTCAGTGACCTCTACCCCGAGACGTTTTGCGATATAGGCTAAACTTTCCATTGAAGGCTTTGCTTTATTATTTTCAATTAAACTGAGCATTCCTTTTGTGAGTTCCTCGCCAGCCAGCGCCTCAAGCGTCATCTTTTTCCTTTTTCTAATTTCCCGAATTCGTTCTCCTAACATTCCAATAAGCACTTCCCTAGGCAAATTAATTAATTAGTTTAATTATATTAAACTTTTTCTTGAAATGGAAGTGGCCTCCATGTTATGATTTGTTTAATTAAATTAAACTTTTGGGGTGGATTTGATGATGGAGGACCGTTTAAGGCTAAAAAAAGCCACGTATCATCTCTGGACATTCACAATAAGCAAGCTGATTTCTTCCTTTGGAGCGCAAATATATTCCTTTGCTGTCAGTTTTTATATTTTACAACTAACAGGATCGGCCACGAGTTTTGCTGCCAATCTTATCTGCAATATACTGCCGCGAACCCTTGCAGCTCCTTTTGCTGGCTACTTAACGGATAAATATTCGCGAAAAATAATTGCCATTACTTCACAAGCAGCGACAACCTTAGCCATAGCCGGGCTGCTCACTGTAACCGTAACATCGGGCTTATCCTTGGCAGCCGTATATACGACTTCTTGTATTTTGTCACTTACCTCAATGTTCTCAGGAGTGGCGTTTACCTCATCAATAACAGGGCTTGTTGACAAGGAACGAATTCAAAAAGCGATGTCGTTGAATCAAATGTCGATCTCCTTTGCCGCCATTGCCAGTCCGGCTGTGGGAGGACTTCTTTATGGTGCTGTATCCATGCCGGTTTTCCTTATTACCTATATGGGCGCATCCATCATCGCCATTTTGTTGG
Organism: Paenibacillus sp. BSR1-1; assembly: GCF_030403775.1. Taxonomy (GTDB): domain Bacteria; phylum Bacillota; class Bacilli; order Bacillales; family Cytobacillaceae; genus Neobacillus. The sequence continues at coordinate 121,276 of NZ_JAQMWQ010000015.1, read as the reverse complement.
AGTCAACAATGAATTTTACCTTGTTTGCCAACAGGAAAGAGGAGGTAAAGGGGGAAGTGAAAGAATCGATGTGGCAAAGCATGAAGGCTGGAATTCATTATTTGAAACAGCATTCATTAATCGTTACCATCATCTGGATGGCACTGTTAATTAATTTCCTCTTTGGTGCCTACGAGGTCGGCTATTCCTTCATCCTTATTGAAAAATTGAAAATGGCTTCCAGGAATTTTGGCTTTACCCAAGGGGCATTTGCGATCGGAATGCTAGTATTGTCCGTTTATTTTTCAGTCAGAAAAGAAGTTAAATTTCCGTTTCGTTTAGCCAAACGAGCCTTTATCGGAATGGGAATTATCATGGGTGGAGCGGCAGTCCCCATCCTCATCTCAATGTCTGGCACCGCGGTATTTGGTTATTATTTGATCATCATGTTTGGTTTAGGAACTTTGATTATCACTGTTAATACTCCTATTCAGGTGATGCTGCAAAAGCAGATTGAGGATGATTTTAAAGGACGCGTGTTTTCCATTGTGGAAACAATGGCAATGGCCTTAATGCCGTTAGGAATGGTGTTGTACGGCTTTTTGTATGATATTTTCCCTGCTCAATGGATACTTCTGCTTTCGGCTTGCCTTTTCCTCGTCGTGACTCTGATTCTTGCAAGACCATCCGTTGTTAGGAAGGCTCATCCGGAGCTTAGCGAGGAGAAGAGTGTCAGCGGTGAAGTGGCTCGTAATTATTAGGAGAGGCAAATGAAAAGATGAGCAAGAAAAAGAATCTTGCTCATCTCTATTGAAATCTAATAGACCCTATCACCGTTAAAGATGGAATTTTTAACGATGACATAATCTACAAGGCGGATAGCTTCTAACTTGTTGCCTCCTGCATAGGAAATAGAGGATTGAAGGTCTTGTTCCATTTCTTTCAGCGTATCAGCTAAGTAACCTTTGTGCTCTACTAAAATTCTCTTGCCTTCGACATTTTTTCGTTCCCCTTTTTGATATTCAGAGGCAGATCCAAAGTATTCTTTATAGAGCTTTCCGTCCTTTTCGTCCTCAATTGTTTCTCCGGGAGATTCTTCATGTCCGGCAAATAATGAACCAATCATCACCATAGCTGCGCCAAATCGAATAGATTTGGCGATATCACCATGGGTGCGGATCCCTCCATCTGCAATAATCGGTTTACTTGCAGCCTTAGCACACCAGCGAAGAGCAGCTAATTGCCAGCCTCCCGTTCCAAATCCAGTTTTAATTTTCGTAATACATACCTTTCCCGGGCCAATTCCTACCTTTGTCGCATCTGCCCCAGCATTCTCTAATTCTCTTACTGCTTCTGGAGTACCGACATTTCCTGCAATCACAAAACTAGAAGGCAGAAGGGATTTAATATGCTTAATCATCTTAATTACGGCATTGGAGTGACCGTGAGCAATATCAATGGTTATAAATTCTGGTGTGAGCTGTTCGTCAGCTAATTGCTGGATAAAAGGATACTCACCTTCCTTGACACCGACACTAATAGAGGAAAATAATCCGCGCGATTTCATCTCTTTAATAAAATCGATCCTCTTTTCTGGTTCAAAACGATGCATGATATAAAAATAACCATTTTCCGCTAAGTAAGTGGCTATTTTATCATCTATAATTGTCTGCATATTTGCTGGAACTACAGGTAACTTAAAGGTATGCCCGCCTAATGACACAGTCGTATCACACTCAGAACGACTATTCACCACACTTTTTGCTGGTATTAATTGAATATCCTCATAATCAAATACATTTTCCATAGCTGTCCTCCATCAAAACCAAATAGAAAATAAACCTTTGTCTCAAACAAAGATAGGTTTTTCGGTTTCAATGGGACTTATACATTGATCGGTTTAAAAGTATTACTGGTATCGGCTCCTCCTTCGCCAAAATACCGTGATAGCCACGCATGCTATCCCCGCTATATATACTATATCGCTAGATTGTTAATAAAATATGAAAGACCTGTTAAATAAAGATGAAAACAAATTTACAATTTAGTGCTTGATTATGATACATAAAGGTACCTTAAGATGGAAAACTATATAAAAATTGGAGGGGTCCTTATGAAGAAAAGGTTATTTAAGACATTTTTCAATGAGCTCAATAAAACCCCTCCATATAATGAAAAGTCAAACGAACTAGAAATTCAGTTAAAAGAACAAGATATTTCCACACACTATGAACAAAGTTTAACAACATTTAAATCTATTTTTAGCTATCCACAAAATACGGATATTAAGGTTCGAGAGTTTACCATTCGATCCCTAAATCGCCGTGCCTTTATCATTTTTATTAGTACGATGGTAGACCATAAAAGTATTCAGGATAGCATTGTAGAAAAACTTATTGAAAATCAGGTGCCTTCTGGAAATATTGCAGATATCATTTCCTACCCCATGGAAAGAACAGCTGCTAATATTGGGGAAATTACGGACTATATTTGCGGTGGAGTAACGGCCCTCTTTATAGATGGCGATTCTCAGTGTTATATATTTGAGACAACAAAAGTTCGAGGACGCGGAATTGAAAAGACTGATAATGAAATCATCGTAAAAGGAGCAAAAGAGTCCTTTAACGAAAGAGTGGCCGATAATATTGGCTTACTTCGGAAAAAGATAAAAAATGAAAATCTGATTGTTGAGTCTAAGGTTATTTCGAAACGTTCTAGAAACGATGTGTTTCTTGTTTATGAAAAAGATTTAGTGAATGATAAACTCCTTCAAAAGATAAAGGAACGGTTAGACTCCATCGATTCTGATAAGATTCTCGATTTGAGTATATTAGAACAACATCTAGAGGAACGGCCGAGATCTTTATTTCCAACCATATTATATACCGAGCGTCCAGACCGGGCAGCCTCATACATTGAAGAAGGTCACATCATTTTGTTAATGTCCAATTCACCCAGTTGCCTGATTATGCCAGCAACCTTTTGGTCGTTGATTCATTCACCGGAAGATCATTACCTTCGGACACCGTATGGGAATTTCATTCGGATTTTGCGGTTTGCTGCTTTATTTGTCGCCGTTTTTACCTCATCTCTTTATATTGCCATAACAAATTATCATGTAGGGATGATTCCTCCCGATTTATTAATGGCGATTGCAGGAACAAGGGAGCGGGTTCCTTTACCCTCTATTATTGAAATCTTAATGATGGAAATGGCATTTGAACTGATACGAGAAGCGGGATTACGAGTGCCATCCCCAATCGGCCCTACTATCGGGATTGTAGGTGCCTTAATTTTGGGACAAGCAGCAGTGCAGGCGAATATCATCAGTCCGATTGTAATCATCGTCATCGCTCTAAGCGGCTTAAGTTCATTTATTATTAGTGATATTAGCATGAATTTCGCGATACGATTAGCCCGCTTCTTGTTTATCTTTGCGGCAGGATTTTTGGGCATTTATGGAGCCACTGCTTTTTTTATGGCCTCCCTATTTTATTTAGTATCATTAAAGTCTTTTGGGATTCCTTACTTTGCTCCGATGACGCCGCATTCCATTTCTTCAAAGGACTTAATCGTCCGTCATGTTCCATTTAAAGAAAGGTTTCGTCCTGGATATTTAAAACCAAAGGATCTGGTAAGACAAAGAAAGGGATAAAAATAATATGAGTCAGCAGTCTGGAAAACTAGGTATTCGCGAATATGTGTCGATCGTTATTTTAATGGTTGGGACGAAACCCACCGGAGATTTACCAACTGCTCTGTATAGTATGGTCCAAAGTGCTGGATGGATGATTCCGTTGATATCGGCTGGAATCTTTTTTATTCCGCTGTTTTTATTAGTAAAAACCATGATGCTGTATCAAAATCAAAACCTATTTTCTATTATTCAAAAATTATTCGGTAAATATATAGGATCGATTGTCTGCTTTATTATCTTTATTATCAGCTCCTCAATCATTTCGATTGATACACGAACGTATACAAACATTATTAGGACGTTTTATTTCACGACAACTCCTAACCTAATCATCTATTCCATATTAATGCTAGTATGTGCATATGGGGCGAAAAAAGGAATTCAGCATATTGGTTCTGCCGCTTATCTGGTCGTTTACTATGCCGTATTGTCCTTGATTATTGCGTTAATATTAAGTTTTCAAGATAGTAATATTCAAGGAATATTTCCCTTTTGGGGTCCAGGAAAATTAGAGATATTAAAGGGCTCCTCAAAAAGTTTGTATATATTTCTTGATTTTTTTCTGTTTGCCATGTTAATTCCTAATTTTCAATCAACCAAAGATTTTCTTAAGGGCACTTGGGTTGCTTATATTTGCGTCTGTATACAAATATCTGCTGTTGTACTGGTTTTCATCAGCCTGTTTGATACATCCTTAGGCGGAATTGCCTATCCGTTCCACTCAGAAATCCGTTATATTTCTCTAGGGAGTTATCTCCCAAATGTTGAAATCTTCTTTTTCGTCATTTGGATTATGGGGGCATTTATTCGTTTCACAGCATTTTTGTACATTAATGTACAAATGTTTTGCCATATTTTTAAAATTAAAGACTATGAATACTTAATTCCCGCAATTGCAACGCTTTATTTATTGATAGGAAGCATTCCTGAAACCCCTTTTGATGTTGGTTTGGTAATTAAACCTATTATTACAAATGTAGTTGGACCATCCTTTGCGTTGATTTCTATTATTTTATGGCTGACCGCATGGTTAAAAGGAGAATTTAAACATGCCAACAACAAGGAAATGGTATAAGGCATTCTGGCTTTTAGCCATTGTTTGCTTATTAACAGGCTGCTGGGATCGAGAAGAATTAGAAGATAAAGCCTATGTAATTGGACTCGGTCTTGACCGTTCTCAACATGAAGGGAAAATCATTGTTACGATGCTGCTTGCCAATCCTGAAGTAGGCAGTATGCAGGGCGGCGGGGGGTCAACAGAAAAACCACGGGAAATTATCTCATTTAATGCCAATGATTTTATTGCAGCGAAAGGGACAGCTAATGCCATTATCTCTCGTAAAATAAGTTATGACCTATTAAAGATCATTGTTGTTTCAGAGGACTTTGCAAAAGAAAAAGACTTTATTGCGACGATTTCCGATGTATTAAAAGATAAGGAAATTCGCCTGAATAGTTACTTAGCCGTCTCTAAGGAAAAGGCAAAGGCCTATTTTAAAAAAAACCATCCAAAAATGGAAACAAGACCACATAAATATTTTCAATATATGGTCCAACATGGGGTTGATAATGGACTCATTCCAGATTCCACTCTCTTTCGATTTTTCACAGCTTATGAAAGAGGAACCGATCTCTTTTTGGCGATGAACACATCCGCTGAAGTGGGTAAGAATCCTAATGTGAAAGGAGAAGATGAGTACCTTGCAGGCCAGGTCGCTGCTACTGGCGAGCTTGATGATACACAATTTATAGGGGCTGCAGTCTTTAAGAAGGGTGTTATGATTGGCAAATTGACAGGACAAGAAACACGGACTGTCAATATTTTGGATGATACAACAAACATCAAAGATGTATTGATAGATATTCCTGACCCTTTTTCAGATGAAAAGAAACAATTTGCTGCCCGAATCATGAAAACAGAAGACAATAAAGTAAAAATGAATTTAAAGGGATTGAAGCCCAAAATTTTTATTACGGTACCGGTAAAAATTGAAATTATGTCCAATCCGTCAATGGTCGACTACACAAAGAAAAAAAACCAGCAAATTCTCAAAAAACACATTGCAAAACATATTAAAAAGGTAAATGATGACCTGTTTAAAAAATCTCAGACCCAACTAAAAGGAGTGCCATTTCCATTAGCTATATATGCCCGAAAATATTTTGGAACGATTCCAGAATATAAAAAGTTTGATTGGAATAAATCGTTTCTTAATGCTGACATAAAGGTGAATTCAGATATCGAAATTGTTGATTTCGGGAAAACCACAAAAAAACATTAAGGCGGGCGATTCGGTTGAATACAGCGATCATCATCGTTTTGTTGATTATTGCATTGTATACGTTTGGTTTTGGCATGACCTTATGGAAGGAAAAACAAAAAATGGGGGCCGTTGCTGTCTTTTTTCTTACGCTTTCCCTTATTGTCCTTCCATTTTTTTCGATATTTTAAAAGTGAAAGAAAAGCAGAATAACATGATGATTCTGTTTTTCTTTATAAGAAACTATTTTCCGTTGGTGCCACCGAAGGCTAAGCAATAGTTGTCTGGATCAACAAGAGCGAACTCCTTCCAAGGTCCTGATTCAGGGTCAATCCAAGGCTCGACAACCATCTTGGCTCCTTTTGCCTTAAATTCCTCATAAAGCTCATCAAGGGCTGTCCAATTTTCTACATAGCAGTAGATATCAGGAGCTGGCTTTCTGTTGGGATAAACGTCCTCAGGCGATATTGCTTGAAGCAGCTTCACCCCTAATCCAGTTAATCCATCCCGAATGGCCCACCAATCGGTAACCTCACACCCGAGAACATCCCTGTAAAAGGCCTTTGATTTTTCTAAATCTGAAACTAGCAATACTTTTAAGGAGCTGTGGATTTGATTATTCATTGGATTCCTTCCTTTTGCTGGGATTTTTGCAACTTGAAAAATAAGGTTAACGTCTAATAAGCAGGGGGGTGGGATGATGAAATATTTAATGTTTGTAAGCATTTTTTCTATGTTGATATTAGCTGGATGCGGTTTAGAAACAAAGACGTTACCACAATTTTACGAAAAAGATCTGGAAACTGTAAATAAGGTAGTAATAGTAGATGGAAGTAACGGGAATAAAAAAACGATCACAGATCCTCCTGTTATAGAGGAATTTTTAAATAGGATCAGCGACGTAAAATTCATTCCCGAAAAAAATCAGGATAAGAGAGTGGGGTGGCGCTATTCTATTACTCTTTTTCAAAAGGGTGAAGACCCCTTTCAATTCACGCTCACAGAAGTAAATGAGAATTACTACTATACAGAACCTGCTATTTACCCGATCGTTGATGAAATTTATAAAGACCTAAAAGTTAAAGTGGAGCCTCTTTAATTTTTATTACGATTTCTGGTTGCTAATCAACTTTATGAGGACAGATATTGCAATTTAAGTTTGATTGAAACGTCCGTTCATTGACCTCTTGTCCCCATGAAAACCCCATGAAAACAGTTTTCGCTTTTCCAATCTAAAAGTTGTCCTAATACATAATAAAACATAGATTAATAGAAAGTATGTTGCAAAGACAGGTAATCGCTTTAGCAAAATTGAATACATAATATGGCCCCGTGATAAGCTGAAGTAAATGCAAAAACAATTAAAAGTCAAAGCTAAAAAGAGGCGGGGAATATGTGGTTTGATCAATCTCCTTATGAATGTCGTGTTGAATGGGGAAGGAGGGGGGCACGAGAAGCTGCGGATAGAGGGGATATTGTCATCATCGTGGATGTTCTTAGCTTTTCATCAACGGTCATTTCCGCATTAACGAATGGTGCCATCATCTATCCATTTCCACCTAATTTAGATGGAAAAGAATATGCTGAAAAAATTGGTGCGAAATACTTGTTAGGAAGAGCTGAAGCCGCTAGGCTAAGTCAACCCTCTCTTTCACCTGTTTCTTTCAACGAGCACCATCATAAAAAGAAGTTTGTTTTATCTTCACTTAATGGAGCATTTTGTACCTGGGCTGCTTCTATGGTTCCTGCACTATTAATCGGTTCCATACTGAATGCAGAAGCAGTTGCCTCTGCAGCTAATCAATTAAGAAAACAAACAAGAGCAAGTATTACGGTTATCCCTTGCGGAGAACAATGGGGCGACGTACAAAATAATGAAGATACTCTTCGTCCAGCAATCGAAGATTATTTAGGCGCCGGTGCGATTCTTAATTATTTAGAAGGCAAAAAGTCACCGGAAGCAGAGGTTTGTATTTATGCGTTCCAACATGCTACGCCAAAATTAAAAGAGTTGATTTGGGAATGTGGAAGCGGCCGGGAATTGCGAGGCCGGGGCTTTGAAGCCGATGTCATCCATTGCAGCGGCCTCAATGCCTATCAAACGGTTCCAATCCTTAATATTGATCATTTTCTAGATTTCAAAGAATGGAGCGAAGTAAATGTATATACCTAAACACTTCAAAATCGAAGATGAAGAAACAATTTATGACTTTATTGAAAAAAACAGCTTTGCTACCCTGATCTCCCTGCATTATGGGGAGCCTTATGCCACGCACCAGCCGTTAATTTTAGACAAAGAAAAGAAGCACTTATACGGTCATTTTGCTCGTCCAAATGGTCAGTGGAAGGATATCGTAAATCAAAAGATTCTTGTTATCTTTCAAGGTCCGCACTGCTATATTTCTCCGTCCTGGTACGAATCTAATCAGGCTGTCCCGACTTGGAATTATGTTGCCGTTCATGTATATGGCGAAATGGAAATAGTAGAAGATAGCCAAGAACTTCTCGACTCGTTAGCAGATATGGTTACTAAATATGAAAAGCCAGATAGTTCCTATCAATTAAACGATGTAGATGCCAATTTTATCGAGGGGATGAGTAAGGGAATCGTAGGATTTAAAATTAAGATTGATAAAATAGAGGGCAAAGCGAAATTAAGTCAAAATCATTCTGTCGACCGCCAAGAATTAGTTATTCAGCAATTAGAAAAGACTTCAGATCCGCAAAATCAACAAATTGCAGACCTTATGAAGAATAATCTGGAAAAAAGGACCTTGCTATAGGTTTAGCAAGGTTCCCCTAATGACTCTTTTAAAAAAGTCGTCAAATAGTCCACGTTAGTTATTTTTCCGTTGCATTCAGAACTATCAAAGCAGATGTAGTTTCCAATAGCTTTATAGTAATCTGGATTTTTGGCCAGTTTGGCTTTTGTTACCGTTGATATAAAGGCGACCGGACCAAAACGATTACAGAAGGAACAAACATTTTCCTTGCTTAATAAGGTATATTTGCACTCAATTCCTATCATCTTCTCATTTAGCTCATAAATAATATACTTTTTGTTCGTACTGATATCCGTCCAGCTAAAATAGGTTATTTGTTCACGATTGAGTTTTGCTAACTCAGGTACTTTTAGTTTTTTGGCTTTTGGAAACATCTTTTTAATTTGCTGATCAGTCAGCTGAGGAAACGGAAGCAGATACGGAGATAACTCTTGAATGTATTGGTCAAACTCAAAATCCGTTTTCCTTTTTGATAGGTCCAGCATTTGTGTTTGTTCTTGTGTTATAAAAGGAAAAAGTTCCATGATCTTCGCGTTTGCCAGTTCCTTTACGGCAAGAATGACAGTAGGGTCGGAATTCTTTTTATAGCTGTCCTTGATTTCCGCCACTTGCTTTTTTATAAAATTAAATTGTTCGTTTTTAATAAATTTTTCCATCATACAGTCCACCTCACTACGGTTATTTTAAAAGAATGACACAATCATTAATAGGGAGAAGGCGATTAAGAAGCAAACAATACATAAGGCTCTTTTCGTAAACTTTGTTGCTTTTGGAACCTAATAAGGTTCATTTACTAAGTTTCACGGCAATTTTCGCAAAAGTGCTTACGAAAAGATGCCACGACGCTTCTAGTTATACGGGTTGATAAACTTATACGAAAAACAACAATTTATGCGAAAATAGCATACATAAAAAAAGCACCGAACCATCAGTGCTTTTTACGTGAGTAGACAATTTTCTTAATTGTTTCTATAGAAAGGAAATGCTCTTCAGCTAATTGATCAATACTGCGACCGCTTTTAAATGCTCGTTTAATCGAAGCGTTCCGCTCATCAATTAACTTTCTCCCTCCGGAACAGCTGCCCCATTTTTGGTAAGCTGTTTCTGGCTTAGGAATATAGAGGGTTTCCCCTTGTACATATTTTTGAATTTCTGCAATGAGATGTTCAGGTAAAATATTGCTTGCATTGACATATTTCATGGATAACCAGCCCCTTATTTTTAAAATCGAAAGAAAATAAGGTGCAAAGCCACATATTAGAAATATTACCTACCTGGGCGATTTTTTAGATTTATTTCCGCCCCATGCAAAGTATCGCCTTTCCAATACTAGGCTTTGCATGAGTCGCTGGAGTACCAGGCAATCGAGATTGATTCCCCATGAAAAGAACACCCCCACAATTCTAATTACTTTAATTATAATAATATTAATGCAGAAATCCTATAGTGTCTTTCTATTTTATCTGCCAAAGCCAAGCTATTACCGATGTTGGAGCAGTGTTTGAGGATTATAATAAATTTAAGTTGATAATGTTGGGGGAAGGTGAAACTAACGTAAAAATCGTCATTGCGCCTGATTCATTTAAAGGGTCATTAACCGCACCAGAGGCAGCACGGGCCATTGAAAAAGGCATAAAAAAGGCATTGCCGGAGGCAGACACCGTTTTAGTTCCAGTTGCAGATGGAGGAGAAGGCACAGCAGATAGTTTGGTGGCAGCGACCAATGGACGAATGGTTGAAGTTGTCGTGAAAGGGCCACTACAAGACCCGGTTCACGCAGCATATGGAATTCTTGGGGATAACAAAACATGTGTCATTGAGATGGCTGCCGCATCAGGATTAAATCTAATCTGTCCTGAAAGGCGAAATCCGATGCTGACGACCAATTTTGGGACAGGTGAATTAATCAAAAAAGCATTAGACGACGGCTGCAGTAATTTTATTTTAGCTATCGGAGGAAGTGCTACTAACGATGGCGGGATTGGCATGCTTCAGGCCTTGGGCATGAAGCTTTTGGATGCTGAGGGAAATCCGATTGGCTTTGGGGCTGTTGAACTTTCACGAATCTCCGTGATTGAGGATTGTGATTTTGATTCAAGAATTTCAGAAGCATCCTTTTTAATTGCGACAGATGTTCAAAATCCGTTAATCGGGCAGAATGGGGCCTCCCATGTGTTTGGTGAGCAGAAGGGAGCGACGCCTGAAATGGTTGAAATCCTTGACCGAAACTTAGCGCACTGGGCCGATTTGATTGAAGCCAAAACGGGTATACATTTGCATGACAGGCCAGGTGCCGGTGCGGCAGGCGGTATCGGTGGAGCTTTCCAAGCATTTTTTCCGGCTGCTACCAAAAGAGGAATCGACATCGTTATTGAATACACGAATCTGGCTGAAAAGCTAAATGGAGCTGCGTGTGTGTTTACGGGCGAAGGCCAAACCGATTTTCAAACGGCATCTGGAAAAACACCGATGGGAGTAGCAGAGGAAGCTAAGAAACGGGGGATTCCCGTCTTTGTTCTGGCGGGTTCTATTGGAAAAGGTATTGATAAGCTTTACCAGCATGGAATCCATAGTGTGCACAGCATCATTAACGCTCCGATGTCACTTGAAGATGCGATGAAACGCGGTGCTGAATTATTAGAGCAAGCGGCAGAGCAGGTAATGCTTACTGTTTTGGCTGGGCGAGCTAAATAATTCTTTTTTCAAGACAGAGAGATCAAAAATGGTTCTCTGTCTTTTTTTGCTAGTTTAGAATACTATTAATAATTCATTATATATATGATAACATTTTAATAGATAACGCTTTTCATAATACAATAAAATGATTACGCTTCCACTTTGATGATAAACGGGGGTGTCAGTATGAGAATTCAGCTTTCTGAAGAGGATCATAGTCATGAATTGGCTGTTGAGGACAGAAAAATTATCACATCCTCATCCGCATTAGGAATCCTTAAGCAGCAGTTAGTTAAGAACATTGGGAATGAAAGAATCAAAGGTTTCCTGTTTCATTTTGGCTGGGAGATGGGTGAGAACGATGCCAAAGAAGCTATGCAAACCGAAACATCGTTGAAAGCCTTAATTAAATATGGCCCCATCCTGCATATCGAGAATGGCCATATTAGGGGCAGCCAGCATGATTGCACCTTTGAACTGGATGATCAGGGGAAAATAAAATCATTCTTTTCAACCGGTACGTGGGTTGATTCTTATGAGGCAGAAGAGCATATTAAACAATTAGGAATCTCAAAGACCCAGGTATGTCATACACTTGTTGGTTATGCCAGCGGCTTTATGTCAACCGTATTTGGGGAAAGACTGCTGGCGAAAGAAGTAACCTGTGTGGGAAAAGGGGATGCTGAGTGCCGCTGGATCATAAAGCGACAAATAGAATGGGAAGCGGATAATGAAGAGGACCTTCATTATTACAATGAAACTCCGATTGTGAAAGAACTGGAGTATACCTATGACCAGCTGTTGGAGCAGAAAACAGTTGTTACAAGACTGGCTAATTTTCAGCATAAATTAACGGAAGCCATTATCAACGGCAGCAATTTGCAAACCATTGTAGATAAGGTTTTCGGCATGGTTCAAATTCCAATTATTATTGAAGGAACCGACCTTCAAACCATTGCCTGCTCGGGGGTATCTCAAGAAAGATATCTTGAACTAAAAGCAGATTTGGAGCAATATTTAGAAGAACATGCCCCAATGGAAAAGGCGTCTAGGTTTCGTAAAAAAACAATTAAAACCGATGCCCAAGAACGGCTTATTACTCCTATTCTTGTCCAAAAGGAAGTATTAGGTCATTGTTCGTTTATTTTTGAAAACACACAAAGAGAGCAGCATGAGGAAGATTACCTGCTGCTCGACCGTTTGGCCAATGCTGCTTCCCTGGTTCTCTTAAATGAAAAGACAAAATTTGAGTCTTTTGAAAGAATGAAAGGGAACTTCTTAGAACAAATCATAGATGGCAAGCTGTCGGAAAGTGAAATCATCAAAAGAGGAAAATACACGGGGCTTGACCTGGGACAGCCTTTTTATCTAGCAGTGATGGAATATAAGAAAAGTCAAAGTTCAATAGAGGAAGAATTCCTTTTCCAAGAACAAATATTCGAAACGACGTTTCGCTATTTTAATAATAAAAAACATAATTTATTAATTGGGCAGCGGGAAGGAAATATTCTATTTTTTATCACGAAAGAAACCGTGAAAAATAGCACGATTGAAAAGGTAATGAAAGAATTTCATGGCCATTTGATGAAAAAATACCCCAAAGGTGATTTCAAATTTGGAATTAGCAATGTTGGTGATGATATTAAAAAGGTTTCAAAACATTATGAAGAAGCAACCATGGCTTTGAGGCTTGTTAATAGAAAAAAAGTGGTGCCATTCCGTTCGTTAGGAATTGTGGGCGTACTGCTTAACTCCCAAAATATCAGCGGCATAAGAATGCTGGCAGAACAAGAGCTTGGACCTTTATATAATACAAAGGATTCAAAAACAATTGAACTCCTTAAAACATTATACAATTTCTTGTTAAATGGCGGGAAGCTGGAGCAAACGATGAATGATCTCGCCTTGTCTATGAGCGGTTTACGGCACCGGATTAATAAGATAGAAAGTATGCTCGAGAAAGATCTGCGCGACCCGGATGCAGCTCACCAGCTATTACTGATACTAAAATCGTTAATCGCTTTAGGGGAATTTGATATTGAATAGACTCCTATTTATAGACCAACCGGTTATCAACTGGCAGGTCTTTTTTTTATCCAATTGAACAAAAAGTGTCTATTAATAGAAAAATCATGAACAGTTTTTGTTCTAGTCTGAAAATTATAAATTTACTACACTACTGATATAGGAATTAAACAACATAAACATGTGGGAAATGTAGTTAATGTAAGCGTTGCCAGGATAATTTGATTCCCAACAAAAATGAACAGCAATCGAAAGAGGTGTAATTATGGGAAACTATGCAGTACAAGACAAAGATGTAACCGTTGAAGAGTTAATGGCAGGTGCTGAAAAAGTTGGAATATTGGCTGAACAAGAAGCACAAGAAGCGGAAAAAAATGCGACCATTTCTGAAAATGTCGTAAACCTTTTCAAGGAAACACAAATTTCGAGGATCATGCTTCCAAAAAAATATGGCGGACCACAGGTCGATTTAAAAACGTTTGCGAAGATTGTCCGAAAGGTTGCGAATTATAATATTTCAGCTGCCTGGCTGACATACCTTTATCCACTGCACAATATGCTGCCATCTTTTCTTCCGGAAAAAGGGGCAGATGAAATTATTAATCAGGGCGGCTTAATCTGCGATATCTTTGCAGCCCTAGGAAAAGCAGAAAAAGATGGGGACGGTTACCGGATCAGCGGCAAGTGGAGTTTTGTAAGCGGCGTCAATTTCAGTGACTGGGTTGGCGTTGGCGTCATGATCCAATTCCCAGATAATCCAAAACCTGTTTACTGTTTGCCGATGCTGAAGGTTTCAGAGGTTGAAGTCGTGAACAATTGGGATACATTTGGACTCAGAGGTTCAGGAAGTAATCAAATAATTGCTGATAATGTTTATGTTCCAATGGAGCGTATTTTGCGTTTGGATGAAGCGGAACTGACAAGAAGACCTCCTGTAGAAGATTATGACAAGGATTACCCATTTTATCATGTACCATTCTTCCCGTCTTTTTATTTTGGCTTTGCTGCCATGGCACTTGGCGGTGCTGAGCGAATTCTTAAGGAATTTAAAGTACTTACCGAAAAGCGTGTCCGTTTAATGGATGGTGTAAAAGAAAGCGAATCTCCGCGCAGCCAGCGGGTTTTAGCAGAAATGACAACAGAATTTCATGCAGCGGAAGCGTTAATTGATAAATATATCAATCTGCTAGAAAACTATGAAAATGATGGCTGTGTGACGCAGCCGGCTGAATTCTTTGCCATTCGGACAAAAACCATCAAGATTTGTGTGGATATCGCTGTCAGAGCTCTATTAACACTTGGCGGCGGCGCTCTTTATAAAGGCGGGCCAATGGAATTGTTCTTACGAGATATTATGGCAGTTGCTACGCATAAGACTTCATTGTACGAAGATTCTGTTGCTGCATACGGAAAAGAATTATTTGGATTCGATTCAGGAGTAAGAGGATAATTTGATAATTTAGGAGGTAAATAGAATGGATGATCGTCAATTTCGTCAAGCAATGGGGAAATTTGCAACAGGAGTAACTGTTATTACTACAGAGTTGGAGGGTGATATCCACGGGATGACAGCGAATGCTTTCATGTCTGTGTCGCTTGAACCAAAACTAGTCGTTATTTCAATCGGTGAAAAAGCAAAGATCCTGAACAAGATTAAAGAAAGCAAGATTTTCACCATCAATATCTTAGCAGCCGACCAACAGGAACTTTCTATGATTTTTGCCGGACAATTGAAGGAACATCGTGAAGTAGTATTTGAACGGCTGGATGGCAAGCCGGTTTTACCTGGATCTGTTGTTCAAGTGGCTTGTGAAGTCTCAGCTGAACATGTCGAAGGAGATCATATCTTATTCATTGGCAAAGTAACCGACATTCATCTTTCAGATGCAGAACCGCTAATTTTTTACAGCGGAAAGTACCGGTCATTAGAAAAACTAGAAACAGTCACAATCTAAGGACCTGAAAGGAGACAGTAATGAAAACCATTTACTTGAACCGGGAAAATTTGGCTGACTGGCAGAAAAAAGCGACGCCAAATGTCATGGCGCTTGGGTGTTTTGACGGTCTCCATCATGGCCATTGTACTGTCATCAAAACAGCGTTGCACAAAGCGAGAGAAAAACAGGTTCCATTAACTGTTATGAGTTTCTTTCCACATCCGAAAACGGTGATATCGAACGGTAAAAAACAAATTCAATACTTAATGCCGCTTGCGGAAAAAGAGGAGCGGCTTCGGGAACTGGGCGTCGATACTTTTTATATTGTGGAATTTGATAAACCGTTTGCTGCTCTATCGCCGGAGCAGTTTGCTGCCCAATATTTGGTTGATTTCGGTGTAGTCCATGCGGTTGCGGGTTTTGATTTTTCCTATGGCTGCCGTGGAGCCGGACATATGGACCGGCTCCAGGAGGATTCCGGCGGACGCATTGAAGTTACAAAAGTAGCAAAGGTAGAGTGCCGTGGAGAGAAAATCAGTTCCACCTGCATTCGGGAACGGCTCTTAACGGGGAATGTAGAGGAGCTGCCTGATTTTCTTGGCCAGCCTTATGAAGTGAAATGTGATTGGGACGGGATATTATTAAGGCTCCAAACCTACTATACTCTTCCTGCACAAGGCCGCTATTTTGTAACACTGAAAAATGAGCAAAGCTCTATCACAACCGAAATAATCGTCACGGATGGGCCTTCCCTACATTGTGAAAAAGAGATTCCCTTATTTTTGAAGGGCCGCCTTTCCATTGTGTGGCACCGCCCTATTCGGGAAGAGGAAAAACGATTAATTTCGTAAATATATGAAAGGAAGTGGAAAAAATGGCTGAAATTATTGCAGGTGTAGCCATGTCGCACAGCCCCATGATCATGACCAATGAAGCGGGCGCCGGTGAAAAAGGTCAGCGTTTCATTCAAACTGCAGCAGAAATGAAGAAGTGGCTGGAAAACGTTGGAGCTGATGTGATTGTATTGGTTTCCGATGACCATTTTAATAGTTATTTCTACGACCATATGCCGTCCTTTACAATTGGCATTGGCGAATGCGAAGGCTGGGGCGACTGGCAGCTGCCGAAATACAAAATTCCTGTACAGCAAGAACTAGCCAAACATATTCTCCATACGAGTTTAGAGAAAAATGTCGATTTTGCCTTTACATTAAAAATGAAGGTGGACCATGGTCATACACAAGGAGTCTATTTTTTAAATCCTGATCTTGAAATCCCTGTTGTACCTATTGCCGTGAATACCTCTGCACCGCCGCTCCCGACTATGGACCGCTGTTTCCAGGTGGGAGAAGTTATCCGCGGTGCAATCGAATCATGGGATTCCGATAAAAAGGTTGCGATTGTTGCTTCAGGCGGATTATCTCATTGGGTGCCGATTCCAAAGATTGAGAGTGAAAAACCAGAAGATCAATTTTTGATTAATGTTTTAAAGAATGGCCGCCAGGAAATTGACCAGCTGGATGAATATTTAAAATTACGGGAAACCAATGTAACCCGAATTAAATCAGGTCCAGTTAATGAGCAGATTGACCGAGAATTTTTACGCTTAGTAACAGAAAAAGATTATTCCGCATTACGAAGCTGGAGTGCTGAATTTATTGAAGAGCATCTAGGAAATGGCGGGCAGGAAATCCGCAATTGGCTTGTCCTGCTTGGGGTGCTGCAAGGGTTTGAAACGGACGTGGCCTGCTATGAGCCAATTCCGGAATGGGTGACAGGCATGGCGATTGTTCAGTTCACACAGCCAGTAAATCAAAAGTCTAGTAAATCATCAGAATATGAAGTGAGTATTTAATAAGGAGCGATTTGAAAATGACAATTTGGACGGATTTAGCGGATGTTGAATATAAACTCTATTATTTAAATGCGAATGGAATTAAAACAAGAGTAATGGAAGCAGGCACTGGTGAGCCTCTGATTCTACTTCATGGCACGGGGGGACATATCGAGGCTTATGCAAGAAATATAAAGGGTCTTAGTGAACATTTCCGCGTTATCAACATTGATATGGTTGGACATGGCTTCACCGACAAACCAGATCGTCAGTATGGAATTGACTATTATAGTGATCATTTATTATCGGTGATTCAGGCCCTGAATTTAAAGCAAGTCTATCTTTCTGGTGAATCATTAGGAGGCTGGGTTGCCGCTTGGTTTGCGGCTGAGCATCCGGAATATGTGAAAGCGATGGTCCTGAATACCCCTGGAAATGTGAACAACAAGCCTGAAGTAATGCAAAGATTAAAAGATTCGACATTGAAAGCCGTTCTTGAAGCAAACTATGAAAATGTAAAAACGCGGCTTGAGTGGTTAATGTATGACAAGAGCCAAGTTACTGAAGAATTGATCGAAACCCGCTATAAAATATACACCCAGCCGTCTTACCAAGAAGCGGTACACCATATCGTCTGCTTGCAGGATATCGAAGTACGAAAGCAATACAGCTGGGACCCATCATGGTGCGGCAAAATCAATGTACCTACGTTATTGGCATGGACAGACCATGATCCGACGTCAACCGTTGAGGAAGCTAAACCAATTCAAGACATGATTCCAAATAGCGAATTAGTTGTCATCAAAGATGCCGGGCATTGGCCTCAATGGGAAAAGCCAGAAGAATTTAACCGCACTTTAATAGACTTCCTTTTAAAAAATCAGGCGAACAATAAGGAAGAAGCAAATCTTGTAACGAATAAATAAGGCTGACCAACTTTGTTCTGACAACCAAACTGCAAATCTCGCCGTTCATGAAAAAGCACTATTTAATTGATTCAATTGGCTTGTATAATCACTGAATCTTTGAATAGTGCTCTTTTTGTACATTTTTATAGAGAGAGGTTTTTTCAATGACTAACCATGTAGCATCTCGAGTAGACCAGGCATTTAAGCATTTGCTTGAGGCAGAAGCGGAAAAGAAAATGGTCACGCCGCTTACGGATTTGGTTCCGGATATGACTGTTGAGGAGGCATATCATGTCCAAATCAAATCAATAGATCAGAAAGTCCAGGCTGGACAGCAGATCGTCGGCAAAAAAATTGGCCTAACTTCATTTGCGATGCAGAAGCTTTTAGGCGTAGATCAGCCGGATTATGGACATTTATTGGACCGGATGGAAGTGGCGAATAATGGCATTATTGCACTGGATCAGCTCTTTCAGCCAAAGGTGGAAGCGGAAATTGCTTTCGTCCTTCGGAAAGATTTGCAAGGTCCATCCGTCACGCTGGAGGATGTGTTAGAAGCAACAGACTATATTGTACCTGCCTTAGAAATAGTCGACAGCCGCATTATAGACTGGAGAATTAAATTGCAGGATACGATTGCGGACAATGCTTCCTGCGGTCTCTACGTTTTAGGGGATGAAAAGTTTTCGGTGGCAGATTTGGATTTAACCCAAATCGAAATGAAACTTTTTCGAAATGGAGAGTTGATGAATACAGGCTATGGCTCTGACGTTTTAGGGCACCCGGCCGCTTGCGTCGTCTGGCTGGCAAATAAATTGTCGGAATATAATGTCACTTTAAAGGCTGGCGAAGTTATTTTATCCGGAGCATTATCAGCAGCTATTGAGGCTGAAAATGGAGATCGGTTCACGGCCAATTTTACCGGTTTAGGAAAAGTGGAAGTTACATTTAAATAAAGGGGGTCCTTATATGGATCAAAAGAAAACCATTAGTTCGAAAATCACCAAAAAAGCGTGGGTCATTATTTTACTTTTATTCTTATTAACAGTCATCAGTAATGCCGACAAGGCAATTATCGGCTTTGCCTCTGTTCCAATTATGAAGGAATTAGGACTGAATCCCGAGCAATGGGGGGTTGTCGGCAGTGTATTCTTTTTACTTTATTCTCTTTCCGCTGTTCTCGTTGGAGCACTTGCCGATAAGATTGGAACCCGGAAAGTAATCGCCGGGATGGCAGCTATTTGGGCCGTTGTTCAGTTTTCCACTGTATTTGTTTCAAGCTTTACTTATTTATTGATTACGAGAATCATTTTAGGGGCAGGGGAAGGACCTTCCTATTCATTAGCGATGACGGCTGCATCTAAGTGGCTGCCAAAGGAAAAATTGGGAATTGGTTTAACATTGGTATCTATCGGAGGTCCTCTTGGCGTAGCGATATCGGCTCCGATCTTAATGCACTTAATCTTAAACTATGGATGGCGCTCTGCCTTTGTTGCAACAGGAATTGTCGGTGCAATCTGGATTGTTATGTGGTTATGGCTGGCAAAAGAGAAAGCGGTTTCAACTGTGGGACAATCTGACTCTAAAGGTGATGCTGTAGTGACAGAAGCTGTTCTTGAGTCAAAATTTACTTCCGTGTTGTTCTCGAAAAATTTCATTCTAATTGCTTTATGTGGATTTGCTACTTATTGGTCGTTTACGATTGGACTTAACTGGCTGCCGAATTACCTTCAGAATGTTCGAAAATTAAGTCCGGAAACATTAAAGATTGTTGTTTCTTTACCGTGGATCATGATTACCATTTCGCAGATTGCATTTTCTACACTTTCTGATCGTCTTTTTCATAAAACGAAAAGTGTTGTCAAAGGAAGGATTTTTGTTTTAGGGCCTGTCTTGTTGGCAGGAGCAGCCTGCTACACACTAGGAACCTTGGTCAGCTCCAACATCATGGCGATTGCGTTATTATCTTTGGGATTAACCTTTGGATGTATAACCTTAGTGCTTGGACCAGCCATTTTGGTGGAGTTAGTTTCCAAAAAGCATCAAGGTAAAATTCAAGGTTGGTTTATGGCATTGACTTCCTTAGGCGGGATTGTTGGACCATATGTAACAGGTCATCTTGTTCAACATTCATCCAATCCAGCGGCAGGATTCCACCATTCCTTCCAGGTTTGTGGTTTGATTCTTCTTGTGTTCGGCGGGCTGGTTTGGCTTGCGGTAAGGCCAAAGAAATCCGAAAGTGGGTCACAAGGATTGATGACAGAAAAATTATCAAGTTAAGCATTTCCTTTTGAGAACCTTGATGAAAAATCAGGGTTCTTTTTGTTTGGCTGTGTTAAAAGCCAATGTTGATTTTTAACACTGTTGATTGGAGCGGAAAGCGAAGCGCCTGGAGCGCAAATCAACAATCAAGTTTAACAAAGCCATTCGTTTATTTGAAATCGTATAGGGGTAATATAATTGAGTGCTAGAGATTCTATCTTTTGAGGCAGGGAGAAAATATGTTTTCATTACGAGGGGATGCGCATAAAGTTTTTCTTCGCTTGAAAAAAGCAATGGATCATGGGCATTCTGTCAAAGACATGAAGGAACTTATTGAAATAGAAGAAATTCAAAGGCAATACAGGGCGCTTGATAGCAGTGTATTAAAACTAATTTTTTACCGCATGACAAAAGAAAAGAACGGTTCCGGTTTTATTCCTATCCTTGTTTCCTCGGTTCCATGGTTAATGCTATTATTTTCAAAGCAATTATCGGAATATCTTTTTCATGATGGCAGTTTGCTATGGCTTGTCTTCAGTTTCCTTTATATTTTTGCTGTGGCTGCCAGCGTCATTCTTCATTTTCGTGAAAAAGCATGGGCCGCCTTTCATATGGAAATCATTAAGGATATATTAAATGAAAGAAAAGATAATGAGAGTTTGGGACATTCATCAGTGTAATGTCTCTTTTTGTTGTTTTTGATTTTCGATTCCTATCCCGAATACTGCTATAATTAAGGGATGAAAACGCTTTAAAGGGGCTATCGCTGAAAAAAAGAATCAGGGGGAGATTTTTTGTGAAATCTGCGTTAATTCTTGGGGGAACACAGTTTGTAGGGAAAAGATTAGTCCAATTATTATTAGAGGAAGGAATTGAGGTGACCATTGCGACAAGGGGAAAGACACCCGATTCCTTTGGTGATCAAGTATCGAGGTTGAAAATTAGCCGCGAGGATGCCGGTTCTTTACATAAAGCTTTTCACGGCAAAAAATGGGATGTTGTCTTTGATCAAACATGTTATTCTTCTCAAGAGGCTTCCGATACGCTGCAAGCATTATCTGGCAAAATTCGAAAATACATATTTACATCCAGCCAGGCAGTCTATGATTTTGGGACCAAGCATAAGGAAGAAAACTTTAATCCTCTAGTGTTTAATCCGTTGTTAAAAACTAGAGGCGAGTATATCGGTTATGTAGGTTACCAGGAAGCAAAACGGGCAGCCGAAGCCGTACTTTTTCAAAATGCAGAAGTTCCCATCGCAGCCGTCCGCTTTCCGATTATTATCGGAAAAGATGATTATACCAATCGTTTAAAATTCCATGTGGACCATGTTAAAGACGGGAAAGCGATCTTCATCCAGAATCCAGATTTGCGCTATAGTTTTATAGAATCAAAAGAAGCGGCAACGTTTTTATTCAATATGGCAAGGTCTGATTTTCATGGAGGCATAAACCCTGGGTCCAGTGAGGATATAAGTTTAAGAGAATTGGTGACGTTAATTGAAGACCTGACTTCAACAAAGGCAATTTTACAAAAGGATGGAGATCCATCACCATACAATTTGCCTGGTTCATGGTCTGTCGATACTAGTTTTGCCCGTTCACTAGGGTATAACTTTATATCATTAAATCAATTATTAAACCGATTAATCCAATACTATGAATAGGGTTATCCAAAAATGAAAAACAGGTTGCTATGGTTATCGCTAGGAATATCTCAGATTCTCTTTTTGGTTTTATTGCCGGTTTGGTTAAAACTCTTGGCCTATCTTCACCCTGTTGTTTTAGTGGTTGTATGGGCCTGCCTGACATTGGTTGTATTTTTCTTAGTTTATTTAATAGGGAAAGGGACAATAGCCGTTCCCAGTCTACTTACCAAGTCTTTAATGTTTTTGTATAGCTTGGGCTTATTCATATTGTTATTTTTCCGGCCCTCGAATCAGGCATATAACCAAATTAACTTGATGCCTTTTAAAACAATCCTAGGATTTTTTTCAGGAGATGCAAATTTCCTAGTTGCCTTCTACAATATTACCGCGAATATTTTGTTATTCGTTCCATATGGTGTTGTAGCGTACTTACTAAACAAACGTCCTTCGAAGGTGAAATTAATTTTCTTTCCTATTCTTTCTATTTTGCTGATTGAAGCGGCGCAGTACTTTACAAAACGCGGAAGTATGGATATTGACGATTTTATTTTAAATGTGCTCGGGGTGGGGATTGGCTATCTGCTGCATCCAAATATTCAAAAAGTTGTGGTTGTTAAATAAAAGAAGCGTGGTGGTATTCACGCTTCCTGTTGCTGTTGTGTACGAATCCTTTTTTTAGATTAGTACACGAATGATGCACCGACAATAATTAAGAGGATGAAAAGCACAACGATTAAAGCAAAACTTGAGTGATGTCCAGACATATGGTTTCCACCTCCTTTTTCACGAGGTAGTACATCATATGCAGTAATACGTGGTTTGTAATGGACATGCATGGATTTTTTTGAAAAAAGGAGAGATTCAATCGATGATAGAGGGGATTTTTAATGGCCATAATGGAGTAGAACTTTATTTTCGGGTTTTGAAGCCGAAGTCGATCCCAAAAGCAGCCATGATTTTAGTACATGGGCATGGTGACCATAGTGGGAGCCTAGAAAACTTAAGTACTAGATTGGTGGAAAATGATTATATTGTTTATGCCTATGATCAGAGAGGCCATGGAAAAAGTTCGGGTAAGAGGGGCTTTATTAGGACCTGGGAGGAATACAAAGTTGATTTAGATAAGTTTCGCAGGATGGTAGTTTCCGAGTTTCCACATCTGCCATTGTTTATTGTTGGCCATAGCTTGGGCGGGGTTGTAACACTTGATTATGTATTAGATCATGGTACCGACCTTGCAGGGGTTATTGCTATCGCCCCGGCGATTTCCTACGAAGCGACTAGATCGGAAAGGCTGCTGATATCTCTAATGGGTAAGCTTAAACCGGATTTTAGTATTGTAAAACCTGGGGATATTAATAGGTTAACTCGAGACCCGGATATGATCGACAAACTTAATTCTGACGCATTACGACATGATACGGTAACACCTGGACTAGGACGAGGGTTAATGCTGACAGTAGAGCGCCTAATAAAAGAAGCAAGCACATTAAAGTTGCCTTTTTTGCTGCAGTTTGGCCTGAAGGATGAAATCACTCCCCCCGATAAGCTGAAACAATTCTTTGAATCTGTCGCTTACCAAAACAAGCAGAAGTTTGAATACCCAGCAATGCGGCACCGGCCGTTTGATGACGTTGGACGGGAACAGTTCTTGGAAGACCTTATTGGTTGGCTGGAAAGGCGAATTGCCGAGGAACATGTTGTACTTTAAACGATTTTCATTGCCCGAGGGAGTGAGTTTTTAGTCATTAGGGTAAATGAAAGGGCAGTTCATTGCCCGTGAGAGTACTTTTTACTTCTTTACGGGCAATGAACCTACAATCATCATTTGTAATGTCTTCTATAAACCATTTTCTCAAACCGTTTCAAATAACACAGCAACACCTATTCCGCCGCCGCTTCCGATCGCAGCGAGAACATATTTTACTCCATGTCTTCTTTGGACTTCATAGAAAAGCCTAGTGACCAAAATAGCACCAGAAGCGCCGTAGGGATGGCCGACCGTTAACGCGCCGCCGCCCAGGTTCAATTTTTCATAGGGAATGGAGAGTTCTTGTGAACAGGCAACCATTTTTGAAGCAAATGCTTCATTGATCTCAAACAAATCAATTTCTTCGACCGTGAGCCCATTTCTTTTTAATAATGTTTGGATTGCTGGAATGGGTGCCGCCCCCGGATAAAAGGGATGGACCCCGGCAACCTGACTGTCAACAAAGCGAAGAACGGGCATGAAACCGTGAGCACGAGCGTTTTCCTCCTCCATCACAACCACTGCAGCAGCCCCGTCATTGATTCCACAGCTGTTGGCCGCTGTAACGGTACCATTCTCAAAAATCGGTTTCGCTCTCCTGAGCAAAGCTTCCATGTTCCTCTTTTTAAAAAACTCCTCATCATTGTTCCATTGTTCAACGGGGATGATTTCCTCCGCAAAAATTCCTTTCTCAAACGCTTCCCAGCTGCGTTCATAGCTTAGAAAGGCATATTCATCCTGGAGTGCTTTCGAAATTCCATATTTTTTGGCGACCAATTCCGCCGCCTCCACCATATCAGGATCTCCAATGCTGTCAGGAGAAAAGCGGGCCCGTTTTTCAAAATGGGAGGTACTGGAGCTTTCGACACCGCCAGCGATATAGGACGAACCTGCACCGCCTTGAATGAAATAACAGGCTAGCCGGATGGCCTCAAGACCCGCACTGCATTGCCGGTCGAGCATCAAGCCTGGGATTGAAAGAGGAAGACCTGCTTCGAGCGCGGATAACCTGCCGATATTTCCTCCAGGCCCCGTTACATTGCCTAATATCACGTCATTAACGTTTTCACCAAGTCCGTCAGCTAAATGGCTGAGGATGGGAGCCGCCAATTCTTGTGGTGCGAGGCGATGCAGCATCCCGTTCTTTTTTCCAACAGGTGTTCGTTTTGCTCGGACAATGACTGCTCGTTTAATGACTAGTCACCTCGCTTTCGATTAATTTTTTCACTTCCGGGCGGGCAATTTTCCCACTGGTTGTATGCGGCATTTCTTCGATGAAAAACCATTTCCTCGGGATTTTATAGGATGATAAATGCTGCCTGCATAAATTTTTTAAGTCCATAATCGCTGCGTTACCTTTTACGACTGCGGCGGCGATTTGCCCCCAATATGAGTCTTGGATGCCGATGACAGCTACTTCTTCGACAGAAGGATGCAAACCAATTACCTTTTCAATTTCTTCCGGAAAAATATTAATCGCTCCGTATAAAATCATATTTTTTTCACGGCCTGAGATGTAAAGGTAGCCGTCTTCATCTAGATACCCCATATCATCAACCGTAATCCAGCCATTTTCGTCGTGGATCGGACGAATGCGTTGATGACCGAAAGTCTCCTCTGTTTGGAGATACCCAATGAAAAGCATGTTACTTTTTACAAAAATTTTCCCGGGTTCGTTTGGTTTAGCGGCCTCCATGTTCGAGCGGCGAATTTGGATTTGGACATTATGGCAGGGCTTGCCGACGGAGCCAGGTTTTTTATCATTATCATTTAATACGGTGACAAAGCTTAATTCACTCGCTCCATAAAATTCGTACATGGAGAGAGAAGGGAACATCTGCCGGATTCGCTGCTTGGAATTCTCCTCCCATTTTGCACCAGAGGAGAGGAATGTAATGTGTTTTTCAATGCGGGATTTATCTTTTAAAAAGGCAGCGACCATGGTGGGTACGACATAGACAGCTGTAATTGGCTGCGATTCCATTAATGCTAAGGCCATACTCGAAGAAAATTTTTCGAGTAGATATAATGTTCCTCCTATAAATAAGGTGCTAATGGCGCCATAGAGGAAATGGGAATGGATCAATGCCCCAGGCACGATTACATGATCGTTTTCATTGAGCTGAAAATCATATCGGCTGCAATCGAAGCTTGCCACCCATGAGTCATGAGCCCGAATAAAAGCTTTCGGATTACCGGTTGTCCCTGAAGTAAATCCCATGTAAAACGGGGTCTTTCCGTCTATCTCTATCGCTCTGTTTGAGGAAGCATTATTGACTGCTGAAAGAACATCCTCCCATATGAGGATGTTTACAGGGAGATGCTGGACTTTTGAAAAAAGCTCACCTGTTGTGATAAGGATGGATGGCCGGGCTAATGTTAGCCGTTGTTGCAGCTCGGTTTCGGTCCATTTCAAATCAAAGAGAACGGAAGTCCAGCCGGCAGTGGCTGCCCCAGTAAAAAGCTGCAGAAAAGGGATTCCGTTCGGAAGTAAGATTCCTATTGTTCGATGTTCAAGATTAAGAGAATCCAGCCAGTTTGCCGTTTGGCAGACCATCTTGTGCCAGGAGTGATAGTTTATTTGTTTATTGTTAGTGTAAATAGCGATTTTTTCAGGGTAGGATTGAGCATGGTTTATGTATGTTTTCGTAATGGAAGCCATATTTATCACCTCTTTTTACATACTAACACAAGTTTAGGTAAAGTTATTATCGGATAACGCGAGCCAATCAGCGGATAAGTGGAGCCAATTGGCGGATAGCGTAATCCAATCAGCGAAAAGCAAATCAATTATCGGATAACGTGCTCCAATTGGCGGATAAGCAGAGCCAATTAGCGGATAATGTAATCCAATCAGCGAAAAGCAAAACAATTGGCGGATAGCGTGCTCCAATCAGCGGATTAGCAGAGCCAATTAGCGGATAACGTAATCCAATCAGCGAAAAGCAAAACAATTGGCGGATAGCGTGCTCCAATCAGCGGATAAGCAGAGCCAATCAGCGGATAACGTAATCCAATCAGCGAAAAGCAAAACAATTGGCGGATAGCGTGCTCCAATCAGCGGATAAGCAGAGCCAATTAGCGGATAACGTAATCCAATCAGCGAAAAGCAAAACAATTGGCGGATAGCGTGCTCCAATCAGCGGATAAGCAGAGCCAATCAGCGGATAGCAAGCTCCAATTATCGGATAGCGTAATCCAATCAGCGAAAAGCAAAACAATTGGCGGATAGCGTGCTCCAATCAGCGGATAAGCAGAGCCAACTGGCGGATAGCATGCTCCAATCAGCGAAAAGCAAATCAATTGGCGGATAAGCAGAGCCAATCAGCGGATAGCATGCTCCAATCAGCGGATAGCATGCTCCAATCAGCGAAAAGCAAAACAATTGGCGGGTAGCGCCCCTCAATCATCGGATAATCACTCCAAAAAAAGAAGACACATTAAAGTGTCTCTACATTTTTGTGCAAGTTACGTTTTATAGCAGGAGATTTTATCAGTCTATAAACTAAATAAGAAGCAAGAATTGCTTTTAAAATATCTCCAGGAATATAGGCCATGCTTGTTAAGATGGCTTTTTCAATTGGAATATCCATCACAAAAGCCTGAACAGGGATACCGATGAGGTATAGCAGGAAAATACCTACCGTTAAATTGACAAGTAAAATATTTCGTAATTTAAATTTGCTAAATCGAGTGATTAGATAGCCCACGCAAAAAGCGGCTAAAGGATAAGCGAATAGGTAACCGGCACTTGGTCCAACGAAAACAGCAATTCCTCCGCGGCCTCCTGACAATAGTGGTGCTCCAGCCGCAACAACCAATAAAAATACCGTCATGCTAAGAGCGCCGAGCCTTGGCCCTAAAACGCCGCCGGCTAGAAGAACGCCTAAGGTTTGGATGGTAATCGGAACCGGTGTGAACGAAAGCATAATTGGCGGAATAAACCCCAATACTCCCATAAATGCCGCGAGAAGTGCGACGTATGTAATATCTAAAATTTTCATAATCCATCCCCACTTTTTTGTTTGTATATTAATGATTTTAAAAGGAGTGACAAATTTATGTCAACTACTTTTTTATTTGGTTAACAAATATCAGAAATTTTTACCAAAATACTTGATTAGCAGATTTAATGTTTTATAATTTTATATGTAAACTAAAAACTTAAAATGGTTAACAAATAAAACGAGGTGATCAAGTGGAGTGGCTAAAGCTGGCACGGAGAGTAATCGGTGGATATTCATTAACGAAAGAAGAAGCTAAAGAGATTTTGGCGGTCAATGATGACGAAGTCTTGGCACTTGTCCATGCTGCCTATGAAATTCGCAGACATTTTTATGGGAAAAAAGTAAAGCTAAATTTGATTATTAATGCAAAAAGCGGGCTTTGCCCGGAGGACTGCGGCTACTGTTCCCAATCGATTAAAGCAAAAACAGAAATTGACCGCTACACGTTAATCAGCAAGCAAACGATAGTCGAAGGGGCAAAAGAAGCGAAAAAGAACAAAATCGGTACATATTGTATTGTCATGAGCGGGAGAAGACCCACCAACAATGAAGTCGATACAGTGATAACAGCTGTCGAACAAATCAAACAAGAGGTAGAGCAAATTAAAGTATGCGCCTGTTTGGGGCTGGTGACTGAAGATCAGGCGGTAAAGCTGAAAGCGGCTGGTGTCGACCGATTTAATCACAACATCAATACTAGTGCCAATCATCATGCCAATATTACGACCACCCACGATTATGATGATCGAATCCATACGATTGAAAACTTGAAAAAAGCAGGGATTTCACCATGCTCTGGTGTGATTTGCGGCATGGGTGAAACGGATGATGATATTGTTGAAATGGCGTTTGCACTCAAAGAGCTTGATGCAGATTCCATCCCGGTTAATTTCCTGCATCCGATCAAAGGAACAAAGCTAGAGGATTTGGATGATTTAACGCCAATGCGGTGCCTGAAAATCCTGGCCCTTTTCCGATTTGTGAATCCAACTAAAGAAATTCGGATTTCTGGGGGACGGGAATACAATTTACGCTCCTTACAGAACTTGGGACTGTTTATTGCGAACTCCATCTTCGTCGGTGATTATCTGACAACCGATGGCCAAGCGGCAAAAGAAGATTACCAGTTGATTGAAGACCTTGGATTTGAAATTGAAGAAAATCCGTTTGAAACCGAAAGCCAGCACTTTGTAATACCAGCACAAAAATAGCAAAAAGGAGCCAAATATGGCCCCTTTTTTTGTTTAATTAAACTGTATGCAGCAGGAAATTGGTCAAAAACAGCATCGAGATAATATAAATCGAGAGAGAAAGCTGCTTTTGTTTGTTTGTAAAAAGCTTTACCAGTGGGTAAGCGATAAATCCAAACGCAATTCCATCGACGATACTGTAGGTTAACGGAATCATGATAATAACTAGAAATGCCGGAAATGCTTCAGTAAAGTCTGTAAAATCGATATTTACGATATTGGTCAGCATCAATCCTCCAATGATGATGAGGATTGGTGCAATTGCCGAACTTGGTACGAGTTTGATAAAAGGCATGAAGAAAAGTGATGATAAAATGAGTAAACCTGTTACAACAGAGGTTAACCCCGTTCTTCCGCCAGCCGTGATTCCCGCCGCTGTTTCCACCGTCGAAACAGATGGACTTGTGCCTAATAATCCACAAGCAATTGTAGAAATTGAAATGGCTTTAAGTGATTTTTCATTCTTTTCCGGTGCTTCCAGCATTCCGTTCACCTGCGAATGAAGCAGACCGATATTTTCAAAAACGAGAACTAAAACCAGTGAAAAGGCAGCCGTCCAAAACGGAATGGTGGCCATGTTTCCAAAGTCTGCACTTAATAAAACATTTTTATAGTCTGCAAAGGAAATAAAGCTGGTATCCATTTTTGAAAAATGAACGATACCAAAAAAGTAGGAAATGATCGTCCCCAAAATAATACTGATTAAGAAATTCCCCGGTACTTTTTTCAAAAATAAAAATAACGTGATAATCAGATTAATAATCGATGCCAGAACCATCGGGGCCGATAAATTCCCCATAGCTACGAAGTTAGTGGGGTTCTCCACAATAATTCCGCTTTTTTGCAAGCCTATAAAGGCAATGAATAAGCCAATTCCCACTGAAATCGATTCTTTTAAGGATGAAGGTATCGCTTTAGACAAAATCGCTGATAATTTTGTAAAGGCTACAAGCACAAAGAGGATTCCAGATACGACAACGGCTCCTAATGCTTCCATATAATTCAGCCCCATCGAACCCACTATCGTATAGGTAAATAAAGCATTAATGCCCATTCCAGGGACGATGATTAATGGTGCATTGGCCATAAAGGCGACAAGTAAACAGCCAATCAGCGAAGAAAGTACGGTTGCGATAATCCCAGCTTCAAGCGGTATTCCGGCATCCTGAAGGATATTTCCATTCACGGCTATAATGTAGACAATGGAAAAAAACGATGTTAACCCTGCTATAACCTCCTTTTTCAAATTTGTTTTGTTCTGCTTAAGTTTGAAAACTCCTCTCATATTTTAATCACACACTCTCGTGTTGCCCTCTCCCACCCGCATTAAGTAGATAATTTATATTCAACTTATGCCGAAAAATATTATAACACAGAAAATGGGAGTGACAACGTATATAGAAATGGCAATATTTTCGTTTCGCAAATTTATTTTAAAGGTATCCAAATTTCCGAGTAATAACCAGGGCTCCATGGGTCACCGGCAGGATAAACTTCTAAGTCAGGTGTTCCTGCATGCTTATAATGACTGGATGGAAACCATTCAGAAAAAATTTGTTTCCACGCTTTCTGCATTGCTTCTGGCATGGCTCCATGCACTTCAAATACACCCCATTTGGAAGCAGGTATTTCAAGCTGCATCAATTCTGCAGGAGTGGCACCCGTATATTCAGTAGCAACCCAATAATCCATTAATTCGGGCTGTTCGCCGCGCTTATCGACGCAAACCCCAAGAACCCCTTTAATTTCCCCAAGATTTAAATTAAATAATAAATCATTTGTTCCATCTCGATGGACATCTTCCCACATTTTCGGGATTCCTTTTAAATTCTCTCCATTTTGGCAGGCAAACTCCCGCTTGACTCCAACAACTTGAAATCCATCTCGTTCAATAATTTTGTAGTTCATTGGTTCGACTCCTTTCAGATTCACCTGGATGGCCAGGCGGTTATAAGATTTCAGCTTTCCGCTATAATTTCTTGCCTGACTTGGTGTGATGCCGTGCTGCCGGCGAAAGGCTTTAGCAAAAGCCTCAGGAGTGTCGTAGCCATATTTAAGGGCGATATCAATGATCTTGCTGCTAGAATGGGAAAGCTCCTGTGCAGCAAGTGTTAACCTTCGACTTCGTATATAGTCCCCTACTGTAATATCGGTTAAGATGGCAAAAGTACGTTGAAAGTGAAATTCTGAGACATTTGCCTGTTTAGCAATGCTTTCCATTGAAATAGGTTCTAATAAATTTTCTTCAATATAATTAATTGCCCTTTGCAATGATTCGACCCAGCCCATATCGCTCCCTCCTTGAGTGTATATTAACAGCCATCCAAATGGACTTCCTGTCATTTTTTGCTTTGTTTGAACCGTTTCCCTGTTTATTCCATTGTTGACTGTTTATGCTTGAATGTCCAATGAATCGGCCCTTAAAGAAAGTAATGGTAAAAATGCCTCTTCCTCAACAATGAATTTCATGCTATTCTAAAAAAATGTTTTTAAAAAACCAAACAGTTATTATGTATGCGCTATCCTTGGTATATATAGTTATTTTGAATGTTGAGCTTTGGAATATATCTCTACATATTAATTTTTATATAGTAAAAAATAACTAACAATTTAGCTGTTGAAGAGGAGGAATTGTATTGAAGAGAATTAGCTTAGCGTGGCAAATATTCATTGGTCTGGCACTTGGTATTATTGTCGGAGCAATTTTTTATGGAAACGAAGGGGTAGTAACTTGGCTTCAGCCTATCGGAACGATATTTATCCGATTAATTAAAATGATTGTTGTACCGATTGTGGTTTCCAGTCTAATCGTTGGGGTTGCCGGCGCGGGTGATATGAAATCCCTGGGGAAGCTTGGAGGTAAGACCCTTCTTTATTTCGAAATCATTACGACAATTGCTATTTTTGTGGGCCTTCTTGCGGCTAATGTGTTCCAGCCTGGGTCTGGGGTTGACCGCTCCCACTTAACGAAAACTGATATTAATGCGTATGTTCAAACTGCGGAACAAACAGAGTCACATACGATGGCTGATACCTTTATCAATATTGTACCGACCAATATTATCCAATCATTAGCGAATGGAGATATGCTTGCGATCATTTTCTTTTCCGTCATGTTTGGAATCGGTGTAGCGGCTATTGGAGAAAAAGGGGAGCCTATCCTTAAGTTCTTTAGAGGAACAGCTGATGCGATGTTCTATGTCACGAATCAAATCATGAAACTGGCTCCACTTGGTGTTTTTGCCTTAATTGGTGTTACCGTTTCAAAGTTTGGAATTACTTCATTGATTCCATTAGGTAAATTAGTACTCGTCGTTTATGGTGCTATGATTTTCTTTATTTTAGTTGTTCTTGGTTTAGCAGCAAAAATTGCTGGTTACAGTATTTTTAAACTAATTCGATACTTAAAAGACGAACTTATTCTGGGGTACTCTACAGCAAGTTCAGAAACCGTTCTCCCAAGAATCATGGAAAAAATGGAGAGAATCGGTTGTCCAAAAGCAATTACCTCATTTGTCATTCCTACGGGATATTCTTTTAATCTTGATGGGTCAACGTTATATCAAGCGATTGCGGCATTGTTCATTGCGCAAATGTATGGTATTCATATGAGCATTGGTCACCAAATTACATTAGTACTTGTACTAATGTTAACTTCAAAAGGAATTGCCGGAGTTCCTGGCGTATCATTTGTCGTCCTCCTTGCAACTCTGGGAAGTGTTGGAATCCCAGTTGAAGGACTGGCGTTTATTGCGGGAATTGACCGGATTTTGGATATGGCACGTACGTGTGTCAATATTGTTGGAAACTCCCTTGCTGCCATTGTCATTACCAAATGGGAAGGCCATAAACTTCATGATGATAAAATAGAGAATGTAGCATAATAACATGAAAAAGACACTTTCGCAGCAAGCGGAAGTGTTTTTTTTACGCTATTTTTTTCCACTTATAAACACGCCTTACTTAGGGAAAATTATTCAAAAAAGGGGAGATGAATGAATGAGTACCAATCGCCACCCGCGTCTTACAGCCTCTGAGCTTGCAACCTTATGGAATACTTATATGGCTGACACGATGGGCAAATGCATGCTCCTCCACTTTAAAAATACTGTCGAAAATAAAAAAACGGAAAAAATTATCGATTTTGGTTTGAAAATAGCAGAAAACCACCTTGAAACAATCACTGAGTTATTTCATAAAGAGGAAATTGCTATTCCACAAGGCTTTGGCGATCACGATATACATAAAAATGCTCCAAGATTGTTTTCAGATGAATTTTACTTAAGATATTTAGAACATATGGGCAGAACAGGCTTAAGTACGTATTCATTAGCAAAAGCAATCGCTGCAAGAAAGGACATTCGCGAATTATACAAGCTGTGGTACAGCCAAACAGAAACGATGTATGATTTAGCGGTTGATTTATCTCTTGAATATGGATTCTATGTAAGGTCACCATATTTGGATTATCCTGATGAGGTTTTGTTTGTGGAGGACAATGATTTTTTAGGAAAATTTATGGGCAAGCAGCGCCCCTTGTTAGCGATTGAAATTGCCCATTTAGGGACCAATATCGAAGTTTGCCATGTAGGCCAAACCGTGTTATTGGGATTTAGCCAAGTGGCAAAGTCACAAGAATTAAGGACCTTCCTGCAACGTGGATCTAAGATTGGGAAAAAACAGATCAAAACCTTTTTCGACATTTTACAAGACAGCAATACTTCCTATCCTTCTACATGGGATTCCTTAATCACCGGATCGATTGAACCGCCATTTTCCGATAAATTAATGCTGTTTCAAGCCAATCTTTTAAGTGCGATAGCCATTGCTGATTTTGGGACCGCTATTGGTGCAAGTGTTAGAAAAGACATTGGGTTAGAATATGCTAAATTAATCGTTGAATTAGCGAGTTATGCAGAAGATGGAGCCAAAATGATGATCAAAGAAAGGTGGCTGGAAAAGCCGCCTCAAGTTCACGATCGGGATAAGTTAATTAACCGTTCGGATTAATATCCACTGAAGAAGTCGTTAGTTCATAACGACCTCTTCAGTAAATTGAACAATCGGCAGACAAATCGTCACAGCAGTTCCCTCTCCAGGTTTACTTTCGATTTGCAGCCCGTATTCAGCACCAAAGTGAAGACGAATCCGGTCATGGACATTTTTAATGCCAATATTTTTGCCTCCAAGTGTATGTTCGTCCTCCAGAAGACGTCTTTGGAGAGTTGATAGAGTTTGTTCGTCCATGCCTGAGCCATTATCGAATACTTTAGGAAGAGAAGCCAGCCGTTGCATTAAAGTTACTCTACTTGCTCGAAATGGAGATGGAGCAAAGGTTTCGGTCACGTAGCCGGGTTCTAGGTGACCGAAAAGGCAGAAAAAAGGAGGCTCCGGTCACGTAGCCGGGTTCTAGGTGACCGAAAAGGCGGAAAAAAGGAGGCTCCGGTCACGTAGCCGGGTTCTAGGTGACCGAAAAGGCGGAAAAAAGGAGGCTCCGGTCACATAGCCGGGTTCTAGGTGACCGAAAAGACGGAAAAGAGGAGGCTCCGGTCACCTAGCTGTAAGCATAGACACTTTTCTGAAATGTTTGTCATAAACTCCCGTCATATTAAAGTCTGTCAACCTTCATTTTTATTATAAATTCTGGAAACTTTTCAAATAATTAATAGAGTTAATATTAAAAAAAGCTTAAAAATAGTTTGTGAGGACCACTTGTAAAATCCTCCCTAAAATATTACGAAAATCGCATGTTATGATGAGTTTGCTAATGAACGGCAATTTTTCATAACAGGAGGATTTTATCATGTTTAAGAAAAAAGCGATTCTTACAGTGGCTGCAGCGGCGACATTAGCCTTAGCAAATCCAGTACTAAATAAGGCACATGCAGCATCAAATACCGCAACAACACAAGAGGCGGTACATGTTTATCAAGGCTACAATATGAACGAGATTAATAGCATAATAGAAAAATATCTTGCCAGCTTTGGAATCACATTAACTCAAAAACAGCAGGTTCAGGCACCAAGCAATCAAACTGTGCAAACTCAGCAGTCTGTACAGACTCCGGCACCTAAACCAGTTCAGCAGCAGACAACACCAACAACTACAACTCAAACCACCAGCACCTTAAGTGCCTATGAACAAAAAGTAGTCGATCTTACTAACCAAGAACGAGCAAAAAATGGCTTGCCTGCGCTTAAAGTGGATGTAACGCTTAGCAAAATGGCCCATGAGAAATCACGCGATATGTCTGCTAATGGCTACTTTAGCCACACGAGCCCGACATATGGTTCACCATTTGATATGATGAAAAAGTACGGTATTACCTACCGTTATGCAGGTGAAAACATTGCTATGGGGCAGCGTACTCCGGAAGAAGTTGTGAATGCCTGGATGAATAGTGAAGGACACCGAAAAAATATTTTAAGTCCAAACTACAACTATATTGGTGTAGGTTATGTGTCACAAGGGAATTATTGGACACAGGAGTTTATTGGAAAATAAAAAACAGCCTAATTGGCTGTTTGGGGTTGCCGGCTATGCTGGCAGCCCATTTTTTTTAATAAATAACAGGAGCCGTCTTCCGCAAAGTATAAATATTTCCCTTTTAAAATATTAAAATCCACATTTTCTTTGTCGTAAATTAATTTTGCAACCTTGTGAAATTGATTCACTAATTCATAATCAGGGTTGAAAATGATATCTTGGATTTTATTGGATATCACAAATCCTTTTGGGTTACACTTTCTCTCAGGCTTTAATTCAGCAAACCATTCCCCATTTAAGAGTACGGTATTAGCAATGGTTCTTGTCTTTCTATTTTGAATCGACCATACCTTTCGACAATTACACCGATGTATTTTGCATTTCATGATGAAACCCACCTTTTATCTTTTCCGTTATAAAGCAGGTGAATGCAATGTAATACAATATATGCTCCAAATCGGGATATAAGAATATTAAAAAAACCAAAGGAACTATTTCCTTCGGTTTTATACCGGCTCTTTCCGATATTGGTGTTTAAACTGATCGATCATAAGCTCCGATATGGCTGTATAACCAGCCGAATTGGGGTGAACTCCATCAGGTGATAAATTTTGCAGCTTTTCCCCGTTAATAGCCTGAGTCGTCTCCACCACCATGGATGATGAATAATGACCAGCAACCTGATAAATTTGCAGATTCCATTTTGGAAGCAATTTGTCCGCCAAAGAATACATATCATTATCAGGAGACAACGGATTATACAATTCTAAAAAGACGATGGTAGCGTCAGGATTCAGCATGTGAATTCTATCAGCAATGCCAGACAAATTTTTCGAAAAAGAGGTTTGTAATTGACTAAATGATTGGAAGACGTTTTGGAAGTTTTGCCCTTTTGCCATCCTAAGAACGTCATTACCGCCCACATTAATCGTCACAATGTTAGCCTTTTTGATTTCTTCATCAAATCGGCCATCTTGAACAAGTGCAACTAATTCCCCGCTTGTTATTCCATTTATGCCTTCATTTTGAAAGACAATTGGTTTATGAATTTGCTGTTCCAGCCTGCTAGAGAACTGAGAAACAAGATTTTCATTCTCCCCAGCTCCCACTCCGCGAATGATAGAATCGCCTAGCGCTAGATGATTTATTTGAGAGGCGTTAGAATCCCGAAAATAATCTAAATAAGATACAGTCGTATTATCTTTGCTAACCTCAACGGTTTGTTTTTTCATTTTATGAATTTGATATTGCGGGTAATAAAGCCATGCCCCAGCCCCAACACCAATAAAAAGTACAACTATCAAAAGGTATTTGATTATTTTCAAAAAAATCACTCCTTGAATATACCATTATATCAAGAATCACTTTAAAAATACCTAGTTGTTAGTTTCCAATTAAGAAGCAGCGTGTGATAGACTTAGATTACCAAAATTTATCATATCTAGGGGGAAGAAAATGATATTAGAAGCGGCTATACTGCAGGTTAAACAGGGGCTGGAACCAGAATTTGAGGAAGTTTTTCGAAAGGCCTCAACCATTATTTCATCGATGAAGGGCTACCAGTCTCACGAATTACAGCGCTGCATCGAAGCAGACGGAAAGTACCTGTTGTTGGTAAAGTGGGAAACGTTAGAGGATCATACGGTTGGATTCAGGCAATCAGAGGAATATCAGGAATGGAAAAAGCTATTGCATCATTTTTATGATCCATTCCCAACGGTTGAACATTTTGAAAAAGTAAATCTAAGGGGGATTTGACAGTGGGCATTCTATTAAAATCCGTTTTTGTTGGTTTTCGGATCAAATGAATAAGAGGTGAATGGCATGTATCAAATTAGTGCAGATCAAGTGGTGAGAAACGAACATTCAACCATTCCCTATACATGGATTCGGCATGAACAACCTAATAAAAACATTTGTATTATGCTTCCAGGACTTGGATATTCAACTGATAGACCCTTATTTTATTATGCAACAAGTATGTGTTTACACAATAACGTGGATGTTCTCCATATCAATTATACCTTTGCAAAAAATGAACACTTCAAAAAGCACGACGAAGTGGAACAAGAGCGTTGGATGTATGAAGATGTTAAGGCTGTTATTAAGGAAGTTCTGAGGGACACCCACTATGAACAGCCGTTTCTGTTGAGTAAATCCATCGGAACGATTCCGATGGCGTTGGAATGGACGCAGAAAAATCTCTTTCCCAATGCTTTGGGAATCTGGTTAACCCCATTGCTAAAAGTGGATACTGTGTACCAGGCCATAATGAAAACGGAACGTCCGTCTCTTTGCGTTATTGGGGATAATGATCATCACTATATCGAGGAGAAAATTGCTTCTTTGAAAAATAATGGGCTTGTGAACACCGTGGTAATTCCGAAAGCTGACCATAGTTTAGAGATCCCTGGAGATATCACTGCCACGATTAATACGGCAAATGAAGTGATTGCTTGCATCCAAGAATTTATTATCAGAAATACAATCTAGTAACGAGTAGAATAAAAAAGAACTTGGAGATCCCAGGTTCTTTTTCATTTATGATTTTGTATTGGGTTTTAGCACAATTGCTGCCACAATCTTGCGCTGTCAACGGATGAGTGTTTTTCAATGATGGAGTAGGCAGCATTTGTAATGGCTTGTGATAACGTGGCGCCAGTTGCCTTGACATCATTAAAGCTGACCTCTGAATGACCATTTGATGAATAGGTGTATCCAAACATCCCTAGCTTTTCCACGATGAGCATTGCATGATCAAGTTTATGTTCTGGTTGAAATTCAGAATCATGAATGAATAAATTCTTTTCATAGTCATACCATCGGTCCCACCTATTTAACTTCCAACCTAGGATTCTCCGAGCTATTGAGTCTGTTTTATTCATTTCCTTATCCCCCATATCATGTTTAATTATTATATAACAGGTTTGATTAATTTATTATATTATATAACAGCAAGGATGAATCGACTACAATTTTATCATGTTTTTTAGAAAATTTTTCTATTGGGGAATTTGGAGGAGTAGTACAAATGAGTTTATTTTAGTGAACCTTCACATAAAAGGTCCGATTTCGCGGGCCGTCAAACTCACAGAAATAAATTCCTTGCCATGTCCCCAACAGCAAACGTCCATCTGCTACAATGACATGCTGCGATGACCCTACCGTACTGGCTTTCATATGCGCAGCGGTATTGCCTTCCATATGGCGATCGAGTTTGTGATCCCACGGATACACTTCGTCGAAGCGGCGAATCATGTCGCTTTTCACATCAGGATCGGCGTTTTCATTAATCGTTATTCCCGCGGTTGTGTGAGGGCAATAAACAATGACGGCACCTTCTTGGTAGTTCATTTCCTTTATAAAATCTTGAACTTGCTGCGTAACTTCAATCATTTGATCACGTTGGTTTGTCTTTAAAGAGAATTTCTTAAGCATTTTATCTTGATGACTCCCTGAAAGTTATTTTAATGACCTTCTGTGTTTCATTATTAAATTCAATATCTATGAATACACCGAATTCCTTGTTATTTTCTTTTAACCATAATTTGAATTTTTCGGTTGAGGTCTTTGTACCGGTAACTCTGCCAATATGAAGATAATCAACGATATTTGCTTTTGGATACTGCTCATGGGTTTTCTCCATTGCCATAACGCCCCATTTTGCATATGGTGGAATGGGTTTATGTTGTGCCACAGCTCTATTGGAAGAAATGAGCGGGTTCACACTTTGAGAAAAAAGGGCCGTTAAGACAAAAAAACTAATTAGAATCTTTTTCATAAAATTACCCCCTTTTTTTGCTTTATTATGGCTTTTAACACAAAAGCTTATGTAAATATGGGTTATTGTACCGTAGCCGTGATGAAACAAATAAAGGGAAGATGCCGGTATTAAAGACGGTCATCTTCCCATGCTCTGTTATAATCCTTGATAGTGTCATTTTGATTTACAGTCTGGCCTGCCTGACTTTGATTCCTTTTGGAATTCATTTGACTTGAACTTTTCAGCTTATCTTCTTTTTTCATTGCCGTCAGCCTCCTACCCATAACCTGTCCAAATTTAGTGTAAAAATGTATCAAAGGTATTTGAAAAACTAATTCATCTTCTGATTAAATAAAGTTAAGGATGAAAACAAGAGGGGGGATTTTTGGATGAAGGATATTCAAATTTTTTCAAAACAGTACCAAAAAGAAATGGGATGGGAAATTAGCGAGGAGAACTTTGAAAAAAGCAGAGCTTCTCTTCTAAATAATTACATGCTTTTGACAACGGAAGTTGCAGAAGTAGCGGAAGAGCTCAGGAAGGCCTTTAACATAACTGCTTCATTCGCTAAAGAAGGAATACCGGAAGAAAAGGCTTTTGAGCTGGCAAAAGAACAAATTAAAGAAGATCTGGGGAAAGAGTTAGCCGACTGCCTAGCTTATATGCTCAAGTTTTACAATTTTTTCGGAATCGATGCTGAGGATAGTTTTTATGCCAAGATGGAGGAAGTCAGGAACCGCAAGAATAAGGATATTGTCAAAACCAAGTGAATAATCAATCATATAAGGCTAACCCTATATTCATAAAAGATAAAAGGAGACTACTCGTGAAGCCTTATGAAATAACCAATATGATCATTGATGATGATTTTTACAATGAGGAATTTGTCACTGCAGAAATTACATATGAGAATCAAGTTTACAGCATTACTTTTAAAAAAGAAGATCTTGAACTCGTTAATGCTTGGATTTTTAAGGAGGGTACCTCGCTGCCAGCCAATTTATCAGAACAAATGATTGAATCAATAAGAGAAGATGTAAAAAATAGAATCTAGCCATATGGCTAGATTTTATTTATTGCAGGGGAGAGTATCTTAGAAAGCGAATATTACAGCATAGAGATACTAGGGGGAATTTTAGATGAATTATATTTTTGAAAATGTAACTAAAAACGTTTTTGTGTTAGCCGTGTGGGATTCGAGTTGGAATTCCTATAATAACTGCTACTTTATAGTCGAAGACCATGGTGTGACGGTTATTGATTCTGGGAAATTACAGCACGCCAAATATATTGAAGAAGCCTTATATAGCATCGGTAAATCAGTTGAGGATGTTGTCCTTTTCATTGCAACCCATGGGCATGAAGATCATGTGCAATCAGCCGCACTTTTTACGAAGGCAAAAAAGTTTATCCATCCGAATGAAAAAAATATGATTGAGTACCCTGAGCCGGAACAATTCCATTATGAATTGCCTGACCAAGGTATTTTCCGTGATTTTGATTGTCAGCTTGTAGGCTATCATACTCCAGGTTCTGTTATTTTTTATCACAGACCAACACAAGTTTTATTCACTGGCGATTTTCTTTGCTTTTTCGGAGACCCATTATCAGCAGATGGTATAGTCTCGGAGGGAAATGAGCTTCGGGAAGCATGGTTAGACTATTTGAAGGAAGGGGGAGTTCCGAAAGAACAATTGCCAGCGTTTCTTGAGGGATTAAAGACGATTCAACCGTTTGACTCCATTGCTATTTGCACCGGACATGGAGGAGTATTGGTTGGTGAGAGTAAAGAGTTTGTCACTGAGTTGTTAAAGGTGGGGAATTCACTATTACTATTTTAAAATTTAAATTAGAAAACATTAGAATAAGATTAAATTTAACGTACCTTCCTATGTTGGAAGGTATTTTTTTTATGAAATTGAAATATATAAAAGAACACAGCAGGCTAGCCAAAATCGTTTTTTTTCTGTAAAAATATTATTTAAGGGGAGAGCGAAATTATGTTCATAGATAGTATTTGCCCTAAATGTGGAGAGATTAATCACGTCGAGCATAAAGGCGAAAATATTCTGTTTGTAACCTGTAAGAATCACCACATTTATGATCATATCGTAATCCCATATTCCCGGACGCATTCGATTAAGGACGATAAGCTCGAAAAATTAGAAGAAATGATCGTCGAGAAAAAGTTTCACCGGATGAGCGATAAATCTACCATCTGTCTGCTTATTTTTAATAATGGCTATGAGATAGAGGGACGCTCGACAGTTCGTGATGTAAAAGATTTCCGTGCTGTGGTTGGTAAAGATAAAGCCTATGAACAGGCGCTAAAAAAAGCAATGGTAGCCCTGGGAGCGTTTTTAGTATAATACATTGTATGAACTGCGATACTTCGAAACGGGGTATCGCAGTTTTTAGGAGGAAAGGAAGATATTATGCTTATCGGTAAGAATATTTACATAAGACCTTTTTCAACAGAGGATGCGGAAGATCTATTAGGATTACTTTTGGAAAACCGTAGTTTCTTTGAGAAATTTTCAATGGAACGTAAAGAGGAGTTTTATACATTAGATTCTCAGATTAGAAGAATTAAGCAATATGAAGAGGATCGTCAAAACGACCTAGCCTATAATTTTGGCATTTTTAAAAATGATGGAAAATTAATCGGCACCATTAATCTTTTTCAAGTTTGGCGATTCTCTCTTCAAAGTGCCTTTATCGGTTATTTTTTAGATAAAAAGCAAAATGGCAAAGGCTATACGACAGAAGCTGTGCAGCTTTTGATCGATTATGCCTTTAATGAATTAAAATTACACAGGATTGAAGCAGGGGTAATGCCGCATAATATTGGATCCATTCGTGTTCTGGAGAAATCCGGCTTTCACAAAGAGGGCATTGCCATCAAAAATGTAAAGATAAACGGCAGATGGGAAGACCATCAGGTATTAGCGATTATTAATCCAAATGATAAGTAAATGAGTAAAACGTTGGGTGAGTACCTAACGTTTTTTAATTTATTAATTCAATTTAAAAACTTCTTTAGGGAGTATATCGTCTATAGTTTATGAAGGAGGGACGGATCCGTGGAAGAATTAACTGTGGAAATGTTAGATACAGAAGATAAGGAAGCACTTATCGATGAAATTATGAACAGGTATGGCCAGGAGGTCCTGAAGCTTGTTTTTTCCTACGTGAATAATCGAGCCATTGCGGAGGACTTGACTCAAGATATATTTGTTAAGTGTTATCAAAGTCTTCATACATATAGCGGTAAAGCGAAACTAAGAACATGGTTATGGCGGATTGCCATTAACCATTGCAAGGACTTTCTGAAAAGCTGGTACAACAAGAACGTGGTTATCACGGAAGAAGAGCCGATAAACAATACGACACAAAAAGAATTGGTCGAGCAAACCATAATCCAAAAAGAAGAGGATGATCAATTGATTACGGCCATCATGACGCTGTCAATCAAATATAGGGAAGCCATTTATCTTTATTATTATGAGGAACTGCCAATCAAAGAAATCGCCCAGTTAACCGAAGTCGGTGATAACACCGTTAAAACCAGGCTCAGACGTGCAAAAGAACTACTAAAGGTACAATTGGAGGGTTGAAAGATGGAAAATCGATTGAGAAATTTAAAAAAAGCGATGGATCGGAAGACATTTTCTGAGTTGACCTTTTCCGAAGAGCATCGAAAAAATATTCTTGAAAAAATCAAGCGACAAGATGAAAGTGAAGAAACGATCCTTTTAGCGGTCATGCAGCTGCTTGCTCAGGATAGAACTGGCTTTGAATTAACGATGCTTCTTAGGGGAAGGGGC
Organism: Paenibacillus sp. BSR1-1; assembly: GCF_030403775.1. Classification (GTDB taxonomy): domain Bacteria; phylum Bacillota; class Bacilli; order Bacillales; family Cytobacillaceae; genus Neobacillus. The sequence continues at coordinate 78,182 of NZ_JAQMWQ010000015.1, read as the reverse complement.
ATACAAAAGTTCGAAGAAAATGAAGGTTTTCTATATACGCTTTTGCATCGACTAGAACAGACCGGCTATTTACAATCAAGCTGGAGCCTTGAAACTGAAGCTAAATATTATCAGCTAACGGATAAAGGGAGAAAAGCCCTAAGAAAAGCTGAAAAGAAGCAGTTAAAGAAACAGTTTGTGTTAAAAGAACTTTTAGAGTGGTGAGGCCAAAGTGAAGAATATTAAACATATCTTTTTAAATGAAGTCACCGATCAAATCAAGTCCAAGGAAGCAAAGAAATTTGTTGCCGTGGAATTAGGGTATCATTTGAAGGAAACAAAGAAAGTCTGGATTGAGAAGGGGCTTTCAGAATCAGAAGCTGAAATAAAAGCGGTTGAGCAGATGGGAAGCCCGGTTAAATTAGGACAGCAGCTGAACAAGCTTCATAAGCCGAAGGTTGATTGGCTGCTTGTAATCCTGTTCGTTACCACGCTGGGTCTCGGATTTTTGCCATTGTTCTCACTTGGTTATATGAATGAAGGGCATTTTTCAACCTTTAAGATTATCATTGCCCTTATCAGTGGTACGGCTGCTCTAGGAATCATGCTGATTGATTATCGGAAGTGGAAAAAGCATGGATGGGTATTTTACGCTTTCGGTATGCTGATTCTTTTGCTGTTAAGGTTTTTTTCAAATACGACGGTCAATGGACTGCCGCTTCTAAGAATTCCTCCTATCACGATTGAAAGCCTCATGGCTGTGCCTTTTTTCTTTCTTGCCTGGGCTTCGTTTTTGAGTAACACAAGATTGAAGGTTTGGCAGTTTGGAATTCTGTTACTCATTCCTGTGTTTTTCTTCTTGGCTCTTCCAAGTGTTTCAAATACCTATATTTATACCGTCATGGTTTTTGTGATGCTTTGGTGGAGCACATTTAATCGGAGAACGGTTTTATTCATCTGGGCGTTTTCGTTCAGTTCCCTTTTGCTTCTAGGCGTCATATCTTGGAATACTCTAAAGGATTATCAGTTAGTCAGGTTCCTTGCCTTTTTAAATCCCGAAAAATATTATGATGGTCCAGGTTATTTAATATTGCGTGTTAAGGACCTGCTGTCTAATGCAGGCTGGTTTGGAAACCACACGGACAAACAAGTCTTTATTCCCGAGGCTCATACCAATTTTGTTTTTGTAAGCTTTACCTACTATTACGGCTGGCTTTTCGCCATTGCCCTGGTTGTAATCTTATCCCTATTTGTTGCAAGAATCATTGTGGTTATGAACAAAATCCATGATCCTTTTGGAAAATTGCTTCTGATTGGAGCGGTTGCTCTTTATGCCGTCCAGCTGGGGACTAATGTCGGAATGTCATTGGGCGTGGTTCCTTTGATTAGTATGTCCTTGCCATTCATAAGCTATGGCTTAATGCCCACGCTGCTAAATGCAATCTTAATTGGTGTGGTGTTAAGTGTGTATCGTAGAAAAGATATTGCATCGAATCAAGGAATTATATAAGACCATATTTCATGATTAAAAATGGCGTGCATAAGTTGCACGCCTTATTTATTTGGCTGTGTAAAAGCCAATGTTGATTTTTACCACTGTTGATTGGAGCGGAAGGCGCGAAGACTCCTGCGGGAGTACGGGGCAGGGAAGACCCCGCAGGCGCCAAAGCGCCGAGGAGGCTTCCCGGCACGCCCGCAAACCGCTCGCGCCTGGAGCGCAAATCAACAACTAAGTTTTAACAGAGCCGTTTATTTTTGAGAACATTTTACGGGAAATCAGTTAACTTTCTAAAAATTCTGTTGACTTATCTTGTAATTGTTTTAATATGAAAAATATAAAACGATGTTTTGCTTATGAAACGCAAGGAGGGAGAATATGGCTTTTTTACATGTAAGAGATTTACAAATTCATTATGAAATCGAAGGCGAGGGAGACCCATTAATTATTTTACATGGAATGGGAAACAATTCTCAATCGTGGAAAAAACAATTAAGGGGCTTATCGGAGCATTACACGGTAATTGCGTGGGATGCCCCCGGTTATGGAAAGAGTTCTGATCCAAAAGAGGAATTTAGGGAATTCAGGCAATTTGCTGATGTTTTAAAAGGATTTATCGAAAATTTAAACTATGAATCTGTTACGCTGCTGGGACATTCTATGGGCTCGGCCATTGCTCTTGATTTTTGTTACCGCTTTCCTGAAATGGTGGATGCATTAATTATTTCTGATGCGACAAGAGGGGCAGCAGCCCTGAGTAAGGAAGAGAATGACCGGAAACTGAAAAATCGATTGAAAAACATTGAATCAATGGAACCGATTGAGCTTGCGGCACTAAGAGTAAAGGAACTTCTTTCCCCAAACCCGGATCCAGAAATTAAGAAAGAAGCAGAGAGAATCTATTCGCAAATCAGGCCAATGGGATTCCGCTCTGTTGCATATTCCCTATTTCATTTGAATCAAATGGATATTCTAGCTTCTATCTCTGCTCCAACTCTAGTTATTTGCGGTGAATTAGATATCGTAACACCTATTAGTGAGTCCCAGATTTTTCACGAGTCCATAAAGGATTCAAAATTTGTTACCATCCCTGAGACCGGTCATTTATGTTATCAAGAAGATCCCAATCGTTTTAATTCAATCGTCCTGAATTTCCTAAATTCAGCCGTGACCCAATAAAAGTTCTCCGAGGCTTTGCTTAATATTTGGTAAAATTGTAGAATAGTAATTAATAACAATGAGATGGTGAAACGTTTATGGCAAAAGAAGAAAAGGAACGTTATAATGCCAATGCTTTGGTGAGGGGATTGGAAATTTTAAAGCTATTTAGTGAGGAGCGCCCCACTTTATCCCTGGTGGAAATTGCGAAAGAACTGGATGTCAGCAGGACGGTTCCGTTTAGATTATTGTATACCCTTCAAACACTGGGTTATCTCTACCAAGATGAACATACAAAGCGCTATAGCTTAACTCCTAAGGTGTTGGAATTAGGGTTTGCTTATTTAAGTACATTAAAGCTCCCTGAAATTGCACAGCCTTATTTAGAAAAATTAAGGGATGAAACAGGGGCGTCTTGTCATTTATCGATCTTGGATGGTAATGAAGTTGTCTATGTTGGGAGCGCACCTGTGAGAGGTGTTTCGGCGGTAAATGTAAATATAGGGCTGAGACTGCCCGCACATGCGATTGCTAATGGAAAAGTGCAGCTTGCCTTTCAGCCTCAAGACCGCTTAAACCAGATATTATTTGGCTCTAATTTACAACCATATACGGAAAGAACGCAAACTGATTTCTTGGAATTTCAGCAGGAACTAGCGACAATTCGGAAAGAGGGATATGCGATTACAAAGGGTGAATTCCACCATGGAATTCAATCGGTAGCTGCTCCTATATTTGAACGCACAGGTCAAGTCATGGCTGCGATCAATGTCGTTGCAACCGAGAAAACATTCAATAGTGAATTTATTGAAAAAATTGCGTTACCAAAAGTGCTTGAAGTCTCGGAACAACTATCAGGCTTTATGGGTTACCACGCCAAAATGAACTAAAAGGCTTGCGAAATTTCGCAAGCTTTTTTATTATCCAAACTTAATTTAATGTTTTATATATAAAACTACTTTTAATTTGTAAAACAAAATTCACAATTTGTGTTGACATAATTTTCTCAAAATTTTAAAATAAACTTAGTAGAAAACTATGTTTTGTATATAAAACAAAAAGAACTCTACGAATAATAAAAAAGGAGGAATAGTCGTCCGTTTAGGTCAGCTGAAATGCTGCATACTAAAAATAAAATTTTTGAAAGCGTGTTCATGAACATTCAAAACTAAAGGGGGCTATTTGATGCTAAAAGGTAACAAAAGGTGGATTTATATTGCTTTACCAATCTTCTTCTTTTGGTTTTTTGGACAAATTGATAAATTAGGTATTTCTATTATCCAGACGGATCAAGGCTTCTTAAATGATCTAGGAATAACAGGCGCAGATAAGAATGCCAAAATTGGAATGATTACTTTTGTCTTTACCATTTCTTATGCCTTATCCAATATTTTTTGGGGCTTTATTATCGACAAACTTGGAGCAAGAAAGACAGGTATCCTGGGTCTGATTGCTTGGGCGATTACTATGGTTATTGGAGGATTATCTACTTCGTATGAGATGTTTATCGTGAGCCGTATCATCCTTGGTATCGGTGAAGGGATGATGATCCCGATTTGCGGAAAGTTTATCTCTAACTGGTTCCATCAGCGTGAACTCGGAAGAGCGCAATCTTCCTGGCTGGCAGGAAACTATTTAGGACCTGCATGCGGAGCGGTTATTTTGTCACTTGTGATTGCTACCTTCCATTGGCAAGCTGCTTTTTTCATTTTAGCAGCGTTTAATGTTTTAATCGTACTTCCAATGTTTATTTTCCTTACTCGTGATACTCCTGAAGAACATCCACGTCTAGATAAAGCAGAACTAGCTTATATTCGCCAGTCAGATTCGAAAGGATCAACGAAAAAACAAAGTTTTGTGCAGGATTTCCGTTATTGGATTGTCTGGTTTGGCATGTTAGTGGCATCATTTTTATTTTTCGGTATTAGTATTTGGCTGCCTACTTATTTAGTCGGCGCGAAAGGGTTCACAAGAGAAGCAATGACAGGAATCACCTCTTTATCTTGGCTCTTTGCTTTAGGATTCGTCTTAATTTGTGGGTACTTATCGGATAAAACAAAGCGTCCAGGTTTACTTGCGACTATTCTGTTTCTTTTGACGACGTTATTTTTAACAGCAGCAATTCTTTCTCCACAACCGGTTATGGCAGGGGTATGTATGGGGTTAGCGATGGGAGCACAGGGGGGTGTATTCCATTTAAGTAATTTATTTATTGTTAAATTCTCTACTCCTGAAACAGCGGGACGTGCTGCTGGTTTGATGGGCTTTACCAACATTCTTGGCGGGTTTTCAAGCTATATCATGGGATGGATGGTTGATATTTCTGGAGGAGATTTCGGACCTTCGATCATCATGTTGATCATCGCTGCTTCGCTTGGATTCATTGCCTATCTGTTTACCTTAAAGAAAGAAGCTTCAGAGCTCAAGCTTGAAAATGTACCACCTAATCGCGTAACCGTTTAAATACGATTAAAACGTTACGTATATAAAACATAGTTTTAAAAAAGTATAATTTTCTCAATATTTTTAATTGACAATTATAATATTGGGATTTATTATTGGTTTATAAAGAAAACATTGTTTTGCATATGAAACATATTAAATAAAAGGAGTGCTGAAAAATGTCTGAAGAAAAATTTTCTGTAGAAGCATTTGAGAAAAAATATGTAGCGAGACTAAAGGATCGCAGCCTTGATTGGAATGTCTTAAAGTTCCAGGAAGAACTCGACCCAAAATATAAGAGAGCACAAATGCGCTATATTGGCCGCGGTGCAACCGCTAACAATGACAGCAATGTGATCGCAGCAGAACACTTTACACTAAGCACCATGGTATTGCCTGCTGGCTGTGAAGGACCGCTTCATTTACATGATGATGTAGAAGAAGTGTTCTTTATCTTAAAAGGAAGTGTAACCGCTCTTATTCAGGAAGAGGGCAAAGAGGAAGTTCATGAAATCGTTTTAAACGAAAGAGACTGCATCAGCTCACCTCCTGGCGTTTACCGCGGAATCCGCAACGACAGCGATGAAGAGGCTCTCATGCTTGTTATGCTGGGAGCCGTGAAGCCGAACCTTCCTACTTATCCGAAGGGAAGCGCATTAGAAGAGCTTCGCATCCAGCGTGCAAAAGAAAGAGAAGCAATTATTAACGGAAAGTAAGATTAGGCAGGGTTTTCCATACTCAAACTCCCTGATTACCTAGGAATTTCTTCGTTGACAGGGATGGTCCACTTACCTTATAGGCGGGATCATCCCTGTTGACTTTCAAAAGACTTTGGAGGTGGCGAGATGTTAGGCATTACACATTTACGGCATATCAGCTTAATCACTCCGGTGTTGAATGAACAGGCTGATTTTTATGAAAAAATCTGGGGATTGGATAAAGTATCTCAGGATAATCACTCGGTTTACTTCCGCGGGGCAGGACCTGAAAATCATATTTTAAGTCTCCAAGCCGGTGAAAAAAGCGGCTTGCACCATATCGCGTTTGGCATGGTTGATAAAAATGCAGTCGACCGGGCAGCGGAAATCCTGACTTCAAAGGGTGTCAAAATTGTTTCTGAACCGGGCTACCTGGATGAAGAAGGAAGAGGCTACGGACTGCGCTTTGTTGATCCGGAAAATCGCTGCATCGAATTATCGGCCTATGTGGAAATGCATACGACGATTTGGAATAAGAAAAACGTCGACCCGGTTAAATTGAATCATGTGGTAATGAATACGAAAGATCTCGACATGATTGTCGATTTTTATACAAATGTCCTTGGGTTTAAAGTAACCGACTGGAGCGAGCATCAAATGGCGTTCCTGAGGTGCAACCGAAAGCACCACTCGATTGCTTTTAATCAGGACCAGCACGCTTCTGTTAACCATATCGCTTATGAAGTGGATACGGTCGATGAGGTGATGAGAGGAATCGCCAATGTAAGAAAAGCAGGCTATCAAGAAATTTGGGGCCCTGGGCGCCATGGTCCCGGCAATAATGTTTTCTGCTACTTCCAGGATCCAGCGAAGTTTGTCATGGAGTATACGTGTTATTTGGAAACAATTGAAGATGAGGCCGAATGGGTAGCGCGTGTTTGGAAACGGGTGCCGCATCTGATGGATCAATGGGGAATTGCCGGACCTCCTAAACCGGAAACACGGGCAGCGATGGCTGGACAGCAGGATCTAGGCTGGGTCAATGCAAAAGAATTGGTGTAATGGAGGGGTGCCACGATGGATTTAGGATTAAAGGATAAAGTAGCTGTCATAATGGGAGGAACCTCTGGAGTCGGATTAAAAACAGCGGAAATGTTCCTTCAGGAGGGGGCTAAAGTAGCGGTCTGCGGCAGAAACCACGAGCGGAAGGAAAGAGCCTATGATCATCTTCTGCAATTTGGCTCCATCGATTCCATTTATGCGGCAACATGCGACGTAACGAGTAAAGAGGATGTCAATGAGTTCATTAACGGGACAGCAGCCCATTTTGGCGGGATTGATATCCTTGTGAATGCAGCAGGACAAAGTGTCATGGGATACTTTTTTGATGTGACGGATGAACAATGGGAGCAGCAAATCCAATTGAAATACTTTGCCATCATTTACGCGGTGAAGGCGGTTCATCCGTATTTGGTCGAGCGTGGCGGCGGCAGAATCATTAATATCAATGCTACCTTAGCCAAAGAGCCGGAAAGACATATGATTGCTACAGCAGCTACAAGAGCAGGCCTGCTGAATTTAAGTAAGACCCTTTCCCAAGAGCTTGCTGCCGATAATATTTTAGTTAACTCCGTGAGCCTCGGGCTGATTCGAACCGACCAATGGGAACGACGTAGATTGAAAAATGCGCCGGAGATGAATGTTGACGATTATTATGCAGACTTGGCGAAAAAGAGAAATATTCCACTGGGAAGAGTAGGGGAAGCAGAGGAAGTCGCCAGTGTGATTTTATTTTTAGCTTCAGAGAAAGCAAGTTATGTATCGGGTTCCACGATTGAAACAGCTGGAGCGCTGGGGAAAGCGCTTTAATTTTCAGGTAAAGGCAGGAATAGATGATGAGTGAACAAAAGCAAATGGAATTTACAACAGCAGATGCAGTAGTAAAAGAACTTGTCCGTGCCGGTGTAGAGGTAGCATTTGGAATTGTCAGTATCCATAATATGCCGATCTATGATGCCATTCTTCGCGAAGGGAGCATTCATTTAGTCTGTTCCCGCGGAGAGAGCGGCGCGGCCAATATGGCGGACGGCTATGCTAGAGCGACAGGAAAATTAGGAGTAGTGATTACAAGTACAGGAACGGGTGCTGGGAATGCCGCCGGTTCTTTAATTGAAGCATGGGCAGCAGGGGTGCCGGTTCTTCATCTAACTGGTGAGGTGGCTTCATCTTATTTAGGAACTGGCAGGGGATATATCCATGAATGTAAGGACCAGTTGTCGATGATGGAAGGGTGCAGTAAAAAAGCGGTCCGTTTAAGAAGGCCTGAACAGGCTGCGGCAGTTGTAAGGCAAGCGATTCAGGATGCCTTTGCCTATCCGTCAGGACCTGTAACGCTTGAAATCCCCATTGATTTTCAATCTGCTATTATCCCTAGCTATCCGATTGATGAAATCAGAACAATGGCTCCATCCAATCAAACCCTTCCATATTTGCCTGAAGAGGCATTAATGAAAATCTCCCAAGCCCGCCGGCCGGTTATTTGGGCAGGAGGAGGCGTGATTACGTCTGGTGCATCAAATGAAGTTCAAGAACTGGCAGAAAAGATTGGAGCTGCTGTTATCACAAGCCAGTCTGGAAAAGGAAGTATTCCAGAAGACCATCCTCAGTGCATCGGTCACTTTGCCGCTTATGAATTAACGAAAGACCTGTTGAAAAAGGCCGACTTGCTGATCAGTATAGGTGTTCGATTTAGAGGGAATGAAACCTCCAATTGGAAAGTCACTGTTCCAAAAGAACACATCGCCATTGATGCCGACTGGCTGGCGATCAATCGAAACTATGAAGCAAGCTATGGGCTAGTAGGGGATGCCAGACAAATTTTACAAGGGTTAAATCAAGAATTATCTAATACATCTATTGTTCCGGATTCTGCTTATCTTGATGAGGTACAGTCCGTTCGAGAGGAATTGCGTACACAGTTAAGAGCCACACTTGGGCCATACGAACAAATTCTTGATGGCATGCGAAAAGTACTGCCGCAAAACACGATTTTAGTCCGCGATGTCACCGTACAAGCGAATGTGTGGGGCAGCCGCCTTTTTGAAATCTATGAACCTAGGACATCGATTCACGCATCTGGCGGCGGAATTGGTCAAGGACTGCCAACTGCGATTGGTGCGCAAATGGGCTACAAGGATCGCCCGGTTGTCCTGATGGCAGGTGATGGCGGGTTTATGGTCAATGTCGGCGAAATGGCAACCGCCGCTCAAGAAAAACTGCCATTAATCATTGTCCTGTTTGATGATGCAGGCTACGGGGTGCTTCGAAATATTCAAAGTGCCGCTTATGGACGTCAAGTGGCTGTTGATTTGATGAGCCCTGACTTTGTCCAGTTAAGTCAATCGATGGGATTTGAAGCATCACGAATCGGTTCACCAGCAGAGTTTGTCACAGAGCTCGAGAAGGCCGTAGAAAACAAAAAGCCAACGATGATTGTAGTAGACATGGATGCGGTTGGACCAATGGCGAAACCATTTGGAGGTCCTCCGGGTGCAGCTGATGCTTTCAAGCCAAAGAAGTTATAAGGAGGAATGACAGTGATTTCAACATATCCATCTGTATCTGGTAAATATCTGATTGGCGGAAAATGGATTCAAGCGGCAAAAACAGCAAATGTCATCAATCCAGCACATACAAGTGAAGTGGTCGGCGAGGTGGCTTTATGTTCAAAGGAGGATGTAGACCAGGCGGTGGCAACAGCAGCAAAAGCCTATGAAAGCTGGTCGCAAAGTAAAATTGAGGACCGGGCAAACCGGATGCAGCTGGCAGCTGAGGAGATTCGTGCCATCATTGAAGAGAATGTTAGTCTGCTAGTCCGCGAGAATGGTAAGGTCTTAGTTGAAGCGAAAAAGGATTTACTCCGATGTATCGATATTATGAAGCAAGGGGCAGAGGAATTACTAGAATGGTGGCAGCCAAAAAGCCTGCCTGGGAATCAAAAGGTGCAAATCCGCAAGCGTCCGCGGGGCGTTGCCGCAATCATCTCGCCTTGGAACTCACCGATGATTCTGACCTTTAAGCGGGTCATTCCGGCTGTTCTGACTGGAAATACGGTCGTTGTGAAGCCGGCAACCAGCTGTCCATTAACGATCATGACGTTTTTAAAAGTCGTCGCTTCCTATTTTCCGGATGGGGTCATCAATGTTGTGTCAGGCTCCGGAGGTGTGATTGGGGATGCGCTTTGCTCGGATCCACGGGTTCGCACGATTGCATTCGTGGGGAGCACGGAAACGGGGAAGGAAATTATGCGCGCCGCCAGCGGCACCGTAAAGAAACTGTACATGGAGCTTGGCGGGAACGATGCTGCAATTCTTCTTCCGGATGTAAATTTGGATGATGAAGCGATCAAGCGTCTGCGTTTTGGAGTTCTTCGTGCGGCAGGGCAGGTTTGTTCAGCAATTAAAAGGATTTATGTGCACGAATCTAGATATGAGGAAGCGGTTGAAAAATTAAAGAAAGAATTCAGCCGTATTCGGGTTGGAAATGGGATTCAGCCTGATGTGGAAATGGGACCTTTAAATAATAAATCTCAATATGACTATGTCAACGGCCTGATCAAACGAGCAGCTGAATCAGGAGCTAACGTCATTACAGGGGGCATTCAGCTCGATCCGGAATCATGGGAACAAGGTTATTACATCATGCCGACTATCATTACCGGTGTAGAGCAAACAAGTGAAATTGTTCGCGCAGAACAATTCGGACCTGTTATTCCGATCCTCCCATTTTCCGATATCGATCAAGTCGTGAAGCTTGCCAATGACAGTGAGTTCGGTTTACGGGCATCTGTTTGGACAGAAGATGAAGAGCTTGCGGTGGAATTGGCAGACCGCTTGGAGGCAGGCGCTGTATTCCACAATAACCATACTGTGTTCCAGGATCTTCATCTTGATTTTCCAGGTTTAAAAGAGAGCGGATTGTCTCGTGAAACAAGACATTGCGGGCTGGAATACTTCGCTGATTCTTACGGTTTGGCCAACTAAGAAAAGCGGAAGCCCCTAGGCGCTGGAGCTGGACAATTCTCGAAGTTAAAACTTTTACATTACCTTTAGAAAGGAGGAAACCAGATGAAAATAGGGTTAATTGGCGGAGGAAATATTGGGCAGTTTCTTCTCCAAAGCATCAATATCAATGGTCTTCTTCCAGGGAGTAAAATTGTCGGCCTTTATACGCGAAACGAACAAACGGCAGGGCAGCTTGCGGCACAGTTTGATACAGAAAGTTTTTTGGATCCGCAATCGTTGATCCAGTCTGCTGACATTGACGTTGTGATTGAAGCGGCGACAATACAAGTGGTGAAGGATTATGGCGCCGACATTCTCGCAAGCGGCAAGGATTTAGTGCTTAGCAGTGTCGGCGCGTTAGCCGATGTGGATTTTTACCGGCAGCTTGAAGAAATTTGCCAAAAAAATAGCACGAAAATATATTTGCCATCAGGGGCGATTGGTGGATTGGATATCCTGAAGGCGGCGAAATCCATTGGCGAGCTGGAATCGGTTTCGATTGTAACGAGGAAGCCTCCGGCGGCCTTGCCAGGTGCTCCTGCCGACTGCGAACAAGTGATGTTCGAAGGCTCAGCTCATGAAGCGATTGAATTGTTTCCGAAAAATATTAATGTATCAATCATTTTGTCCTTAGCGGGCTTGGGTCCGGATAAGACGGTAGTTAAAATAATATCGGATCCAGCAGTTCGGAAAAACAGCCACTCGATTGAGGCCGCCGGGTCGTTCGGAAAATTATCTCTGGTTGTCGAGAATGACCCGATGCCGAATAATCCAAGAACAAGCTACCTCGCTGCCCTTAGTGTCTTGTCTGTTTTGAAAAACAAAGATGCGGTGGTCAAGGTCGGATAAGTGCTAGAATGAAAATGGGGATGTTCATTTATAATAAGGAAGAAAACAGGGGAAACCCAAAGATTTTTGAAATCATTCTCCTGTAAAAATAAGATACAAGAATTTAGTACTTAGGGGGAATAGGCTATGATGAAAACAAACATAAATCTTGAAGAAATGTCTCAGCAAGATGCGATTGAATACTTAAAAGAATCCGTTCAGCCAGAAATGGGCGCAATTCCTGCCTCGCTTCTAGGTGACCCAAAGATTTATGACATTGAGCATAAAAAAGTATTTTTAAAAACATGGTTGTTTATCGGCCATGAATCTGAAATTCCAAACAAAAATGATTTCATTACAAGGGACCTTGCTGGTTATTCGGTGATTATTTCACGAGGTTCAGATGGAGAAATTCGCGGCCTATATAATATGTGTACACACCGCGGTATGAAGCTATGCCGGGCCGATGCAGGAAATAAATCTTCGTTTACCTGCCCGTATCATGGCTTTAATTTTAAAAACAATGGAGATTGTATTGGGGTACCGCTGCAAAAGGATATTTATGGCGGGGATTTCGATAAATCTGGATTAGGGCTTCATAAAATTAGAATCGATTCCTACAAAGGTCTTTTGTTCGGCACATGGAATGATCAGGCTGAACCTTTAGAAGACTTTTTGGGTGAATTTAAATGGTATCTCGATATTTTAGCAGGCCGTGCCGAAATGGAGGTCGTGGGGCCGCCCCAACGATTCGTTATTCACTCGAACTGGAAAATAGGTGCAGATAATTTTGTCGGCGACTCTTATCATACGATGGTTACTCATGGTTCCATTGTTAAATTGGGAATGGTCCCAAGTGCCACCTATTCCAAAAAAGGCTATCAAATTCATACAACCAATGGGCATGGCTTAAATTTGGGCACTCCGAATCCTGATTTTGCTTTTCCGGAGGAACTAAAAGAAGAATACAAGTCTAATTTAACAGAAGAACAGTATGATGTTTTGTGCAATCTAAAAAATATGATTGGCAATATTTTTCCGAATCTATCTTTCCTAATTTCCCATACAAAAGTCAAAGGTCAGTTGATTTCTAATACTTCTGTTCGTCTTTGGAGACCTATTAGTGTCGACAAGATGGAGGTCATTACTTGGCTGTTAGTGGAGAAGAACGCTTCAAGCGATTGGAAAAGACGCTCCCGTGAGTCGTTTATTTTAACATTCAGTCCTTCTGGAATTTTTGAACAGGATGACACAGAGGTATTTACGGATATTACCGCTGCCGCGTCTGGTACAATGCCATTGGTTAAACAGCTGACTTTTAACTATACGATGGGCTTACATCGCAAGCCTGTAGAGGATTTCATTGGGCCAGGGGTTGTTTATGATGATAAATTCACAGAGGCCAATCAACGAAACTTTTATCGCTACTGGCTTGATCTAATGACTTCTTAAAGTATTTTTGAAGTGACGAAGATAAAAAAGTGTAAGGAGGAGTCATGATGAGTTTAGAGAAGATGCTGGCAACCTATGAATTTGAACAATGGTTATATTTAGAAGCGAAACTGTTGGATGATATTGATTTTGATGGGTGGTTCAGTTTGCTGCACCCTGATATTTCTTATTCCATGCCGGTCAGGGTCAACAAGGAAGGGATCGAACGTCCTGATTATTCTTTAGATATGTTTGCTTTTTATGACGACATTGAATTATTGAAAATACGCGTTGATCGTTTAAAAACGGATTACGCTTGGGCTGAAATCCCGCCATCAAGGACACGAAGGTCTGTTAATAATGTCCGCCTTCTTGAGTATGCACCAAATGAAAAGGCGGTTGTAAACAGTTATTTGACCATCTATCGGAGCCGAAGCACCGATATCCACCACGATTTAATTTCAGGGGAGCGTCAGGATGAATTTACATTCGTAGACGGGGAATGGAAGCTGTCCAAGCGCGTCTTCATCGTCGACCAAACGACTTTAAATACAAGAAATCTGGCTATTTTTGTTTAATCGTCAAAGTGATTTGTTGTGATTCTCGGATAAAAAGACGATTACTCTCGGATAAGCGGGGTTAACTCTCGGATAGAAGACAATTACTCTCGGATAAACGGGGTTAACTCTCTTATAATCAGCATTTACTCTCGCATACCAAACTCTAAAAATAGCAGCTTTAAATAGAAAGGAGCGCCCTGATGGAACAGCTTAGCGGAAAATCAATTTATTTGACTGGAGGTGCCTCCGGTATTGGAAAGGCAGTCACCGAGGCATTTGTAAAGGAGGGCGCAACCGTCACCATCCTCGATAAATCGGCTGCTGGATTACATGAACTTAAACAACAATTGGGTGACAAGGTTCAATGTATCGAAGGCGATGTGACGGTCTATGAGGATCATGTTAAGGCAGTCCAGAGAGCAGTTGAAACTTACGGTAAATTGGATGTTTTTGTGGCCAATGCCGGCGTATTCGACGGCTTTGCCAAGTTTGAAAATGTTACGCCAGATGCCATGTCGGATGCATATGATCTGCTGATGGATATCAACGTAAAGGGTTATTTTAACGGAGCAAAAGCCAGTGTAGAAGAGCTGAAGAAAACGTCGGGAAATATGATTTTCACTGTTTCTGGCGCAGGCTTCTATCCCGATGGCGGCGGGGTTTGGTATACCGCAAGCAAGCATGCTCAAATTGGCTTAATGCGCCAATTGGCGTTTGAATTAGCGCCAGAAATACGTGTGAATGCGGTGGCTCCAGGAGGAACGTTAACGGCACTGCATGTCATTCCGCCTCTACAGCCTTTTGTCAAAATAGTCGATAATGAAACAAAAGAGAAAAGCATTAAAAAGCGGAACCCACTGCAAATTGCGATGAAATCTGAGGATCATGTTGGCGCCTATATCCTTCTTGCATCCGATCAGGCACGCGCGATTACGGGTGAAGTGATTTCAAGTGATGGAGGACTGGCTGTTCGCGGTCTGGGTTAGGGGGGTGGGTGCCACCGCCCAATTTTTTTGAAAAAAACTATAACCGAGGTGAATCGACGTGACCGAATCCTTAACAAAAAAGCCGCTGGCTGGCAATAACGTCATTAATCAAATTGCTTTTGTGGTTCGTGATATTGAGCAGGCATCTGAAGCCTTTTCTAAACTTCTTGGCATCCCTAAGCCCAATTGGTTCTTAACTGGAGAACGTGAAGTGTCAAAAGTAGTCTTTCGTGGCCAGCCAACGGATTCCCGCAGTAAACTGGTATTCATCAACACTCCGACGGTGCAAATTGAATTGATTGAACCGAACCAGGAGCCTGGTACCATGCGCGAGTTTTTAGATACAGTCGGAGAAGGCATTCATCATATCGCTTTTGATGTTGATTCTATAAAAGATAGATTGCCAGTTTTTGAGGAAAACGGATATCCACTCCTGCAGAGCGGAGAATTTACGTCGAGTGATGGCAGATACGTGTATGTGGATACGTTAAACGATTATAAAACACTATTGGAATTGCTCGAAAGTGCGGAACCAAGGGACACCACACCACCTGCTGATGTCTTCACTCCATTATTAGGAACCAATAAAGTCGAGCAGCTTGCGCTTGTTGTAAAAGATTTGGATGCGGCGGCCGAATCGTACTGCAAATTATTGAGTGTGGAAAAACCAGCTATTATTCATTCAGGTCCAAGTGAGCTGACTCAGGTTGTCTTTGAAGGCCAACCAACCGAAGCAGAGTCGAGATATCTGTTTATTAACACGCCGTTACTTCAGCTGGAATTAATTGAGCCGGGTGATTCACCAAGCACGTGGAAAAAGCAACTCGAAACTCAAGGAGAAGGTGTCCACCATATTTCATTCGTCGTACATGATATGGATGAAAAAGTGAAATTGCTAGAGAATCTAGGCTATCCAGTTATCCAAAGGGGGAATTTTTGGAACGGCAAAGGGAGATACGCTTATATGGATACGACCGCTACATACAAAGTAATCATCGAATTACTTGAAAGATACTAATCGCGGGAAAAGATTCGAAATATTATTCAGAAGAAGTCCCTAATACGGGGCCTTTTTGTTTTGAGGAATAGCAAACTTTGCGGAACAGAATTGGTACTGTATTTTTTCCATAAAATTTCTAGGTAAAGTGCCCTTCCACATCTTAGTTTCTTTACATAAATTGTAGGGAATAAGTCTAAAGGAGGTCTATATATGTTCGGTTATGGTGGATTTGGTGGTTGTTGCGGCGGCTACGGCTACGGCGGTTGCGGTTTCGGCGGCGGCTTTGCTTTAATCGTTGTATTGTTTATTTTGTTAATCATCGTAGGAGCAGTTATCTGCTTCTAAGAAAACAATACTTCAACAAAAAAAGCCTGTTAGGGCTTTTTTTGTTGAAATTTTTTTATCAGACTCAGCACTTGTCTAATCACTTTTCTGTCTTGTACATAAGATATTATTACACCAAGGCCAAATCTAAATAAAATTTTTACCTCCTGAGAACGTTTGCTGACCCCAAGCAGACGTTTCTTGTATTTTATGTGAAAAATACCTTAAAAAAGTATGCTTCCAAAAGGAGCTTACTTTTTTATATTCAAGGATTCTTAATTCAATTTTTTAAATCCCCACTATTTTAATCCGTATGCCTTTATGATCTCTTGTTTAATACTACTTCCTGCATCATCCCAGGCACTGGCCCGAAGGGAGACAAAGCTTCCCGGTTTATTTGGATGCTTGATTGTGGCTGTCCAGCCTTTACCTTCAGCAACTAATCCTACGTTTTCCCAGGACTTGCCTTCATTGAACGAAACCTCAAGGGATGCTCCATCAATTTTTCCATTTCCTGGAGCGCCTGAAATTTGGATCGCCGACAAACCAATTTTA
The DNA here is from genome assembly GCF_030403775.1 of Paenibacillus sp. BSR1-1. Classification (GTDB taxonomy): domain Bacteria; phylum Bacillota; class Bacilli; order Bacillales; family Cytobacillaceae; genus Neobacillus. The sequence continues at coordinate 61,660 of NZ_JAQMWQ010000015.1, read as the reverse complement.
GCTGAATGGCCGGCAAGGGCGTCTCCGTTCATGTCGGTATCCACTTTGTAATCAAGCGAAAGCAGAGGTAAATCTGTTTTAAATTCCTCTTGCTGTTTAGACCAGAACGTCCACTCTGTATGAGTTCGAACGGATGTATGCCAGCGCTCCTCATCACGGGAGGCATCACTGACTATTCGATATTGGGTATTTTCAACAGGATAGTCTGCAAAAGAATAGATTGCTTGCCCTTTACCCTCTTTTACGAGTTTAGAACCTTGATAAAGCTTTAGTGTTTGCTGACCAGGGTAAGTCATTTCTGCCCCAGTGCTTCCTAAGCCAGAATCAGCCCATGCAGGAACATTGATAATCAGACTGTTCCCTGAACGGTAAGGTACCCAGAAGCCATCACCAAAGCGAGGGCGGACTACTGGAGCAAACCAGTCTTCCTCTAACTGCTGCCCTGGCTTGTATTGGGCTAAAGGCTGACGCACTTCCCATTGGCCGTCTAGCACACTTGCCTGATGATACCAGGATGTACCCTCCTGGGCGGATACCCATTCTATTCGGACTGCTGGCAATGATAGACTCATAGGGTAGCCTACTCCAATTGGGCGGTATGCCGGGAGATCCCAGCGGAACTCCGCACCTGGAGCCGTGCGGTCTGATCTATACTGAGTATTGATTTTTACAAGATCCTTTGTTTTTGGTGAATAGGTTAAATCCTTTGGTATTGCATTATGATGGTTATCGACAAGATCATAAATGAAATCACTATCAGGATTACCTTCGACATTCAATTTCAATTTTCCAGAACGGGCAGCTTCAATGAGATTTTTACCCTCTGTTCCACTAATAGCAGCTACCGCGATTGGACTATCTGAAAGTGAAAAATCTTCATTTTCAATTCCAACATATTCGCTCAGTTCTTGCGGTCCATCATTTACAGTAATCAAGAGTTTAGCTCCGGCCTTATTGGCAGCCGCAGCCCTCTCAGCTCCGGAAACTTCGTCACTGCGTTCCACGATAACGGCCTTGTCCTTTACATTCAATCCATTATATTCTGCAGCAGCACCCTTGCCTGCATAAACGGTATCCAAATTGTATTTCCCTTTTAGAAGCGTACTTCCCGCTTGAGCGATATCATCTAATTCTTGTCCGTGGAAGTTGATCGTCAATAACGGCTCTGTAAGACGCCAGCGTGTGTTCATGGTGAAGTCACCATTTTTTACTGGCTTAGTTGGTTGAGCGTACATATGATCCTTCCAAACTGGCAGAACGTAAATGTCCTCGACGTTATTTCCATCAATCGTGCGGTGATATTCCATTTTTCTAAAATTCGCTTCGGTCTTTTTTGGGACATTAGCGGTAATTTTGTTCGCTTTACGGGCATCCAGTTCAACTGTTTGCGGTCCATTTAGTTGGATTTCAGGGTTACCGACGAGTGCAACACCGGCATGATCTGTATTCTCGTCAACATCCATCATTGACATAACTGAATAAGTTCCAGGCGGCAGTCGTAATTCCTTCGTACCGTCAACGGCCATAAACTGTGGAATTCCATCAGGGCCAAGAAGGTTGATGTAGGCTAGGGCAGGAGCACCGTCGCGATCTGTTGCTTTAAGCGTAAGTGGATATCTTTCCTCTTCCTTAATCATGCCAATAGCGGTATGTGCAACTGTTTTGCCATCTGCAGCTGCTGAAAGCTGTCCTTGATAACGGGCGCCAAGAGCACCTAGCTGAGGATCAAGAGTGACGGTGACGTCAGCTGAACTTTTTGCTTGAATCGTAACTTTATCTGTTGAAAGCTTTAAGAACCCTGAAGGGGCATCTGAACCGCTGTTATCTGTTACTTTTGCTGAGAGATTCAGTGTTACCGGCTGGTCGCTGTCATTCGTGTAGGTAACCTTTTTCACAACCGGAACATCTCCATCATGCGGCCAGTCGAAAAAGCCAAAATCGATGGAGCCAGTAGCCCGTACTTTGCCTAATACTGCGGCTGCAACATCAACACGACCTGTTCCGCCCTCGAAAGGCTTAATTTCATCCAGCTCCTTCGTTGTACTCATCAGGGCATCCTTCAGTTCTGTGCCTGTCCAATCAGGATGGCGCTGAGAAAGGATCGCCGCTGCTCCGGCAACATGCGGTGTTGCCATTGACGTTCCGTCCATTGTGAGATAGGATCCCTGTCCATTCGTGGCAAAATGAGACCGTGCCGCCGTTATCGCTACGCCAGGGGCAGTGAGGTCTGGTTTTAGCCCTGAATTTCCATTTCGGGGTCCTCTGGAGGAGAACCAAGCAAGCTGATCAGACTTGTCCACCGCACCAACTGTTAGTGCTGCATCTGCTGCTCCCGGTGAACCAATTCCTTCAGCACCAGTATTTCCTGCTGCAATGACAAACAGAGAACCTGTCTCTGTACTCAGGTTATTGACAGCTTGAGCCATTGGATCTGTTCCGTCACTTGTCTCGCTGCTTCCCAAACTCATGCTGACAATCTTGGCATTATGGGAAGCCCATTCCATGCCATCGATAATCCAGGAATCTTGGCCAAAGCCTTCATTATTAAGCACTTTCCCAACTAATAGACGGGCTCCTGGAGCTACCCCTTTATACTTTCCTTCTGACGCTGCTCCTGTTCCAAGTACAGTGGATGCGACATGTGTACCGTGAGCGTGATGGTCTTCTACGTCCTCACCAGGGACAAAGCTCTTTGAAGCATCCAATTGACCAGAAATATCCGGGTGTTCTGCATCGATTCCGGTGTCAAGCACCGCTACTTTTACACCCTTTCCGTCATAACCGGCATTCCAAGCCGTTGGTGCACCAATTTGTGGAACACTTTCTGCAAGGGTGGCTTCCACTTTGCCATCCAGCCAGACTTTTTCAATTCTTGGAGTCAACGCTGCCCGTGAAGCCTTGGCTTGTTGTGCACCTTTCGTGATGTCTTGCCAGAACGTTTTCGCTTCCTTTTTATCAGTGGAGAGTGCCACACCATTAATGCTTTCTAGCACATGGGTTTGCTTGGCTCCTTTTGGTGTAGGTTTAGGCGCAGCGGAACGAGTTTTAGACTCAGAATATTGGACGATGACAGGCAAAGTATTTTGAGAGGCATCATCATATCCATCAGCAATGAGCGTGGTGATATTGAATAAATCCTTATCCATGAATCCGGAGGCTAAATATGGCATTGCCTGGTCAGGTATGACATATGTATCCTTGTTGACTGTCATTATTCGTGCACCACCGCCAGCATGATTAGCGGGTTCTACGCTAATGACACTTTGCCCATCGGCTAACTCTGTTACAGTGACAACATCCCCCGTAATAAGCGTGATGACATGCTTTCCTGTACTCGCTTTTGCGTTAATACCATGTAAAACTTCTGAAATGCCGTCTGCAGATTTTACCAAATTTTTGCTAGAGTCATCGGCAAACGCTTGAAGAGTGGGTACGGTAAGAAGAGCAGTAGTCATCATCGCCGCAAAATACTTCTTGAATCTAGGCTTTTCCATTTTGCATTCTCCTATTCTGTAAAAAATTTGTCTTTCCATCTATCTATTAAAAAATTATAGAGTGGATTAAGTAGACTGTTAATTGGGACAATTCTCGCTTTTAGGAGGTGGATGAAGGAGGAATTTTTGAGAAGAAGGGGTTCTTTGTGTAAAATAATGAAGCCTTATCATCAGGTTTACTTGGGACAATTCTAATTAGCCGACAAAAAAAGACAATTGCTGCGGGCAATTATCCTTTGTCAGTCTATTAAGCTAACGATCGTTTTTCTCGATAATATTCGCTTTCTTAAGTTCAACGGGAGACCCTATATTGAAAAGCCGATTCTTAAGATGCTGGTTGGCAATTCGAAGATAATGGTTGGCGGAACGGAAGTCTTGATTTTCCTCGTAATAGGCGGCCATCATCTGAAGATATTTGCTCCCTCTATCGGCAGACATATGATTTTCAATGATGGATAATCCATGATTAATTAGAAATTGAATAAGTGCTTTTTTCGGGCCGACTGCTTCATGATAAAGGATTTTCAATTCTATAAAACGCGGTGATTTTTGATCCTGAAAGGAATCTAGCGCTTCTTTCAAGATACCCGCTGCCTTTTCATGATGTGAATCGGAAATTAGGGCCTCTGCCAGACTGGATATCGTTATGTAATAATTAAGAGTGTTTTTTTCTCTGAGTTGAAGGGCCAGCAAATAATGGCTGACCGATTCTTCTATTTTTCCTTGTCTATAATGCAAAAAACCGAGATTATGCAGGGAAAGGGACCGTGTCTCTGTATCCTGCAGCATTTCTGCATCATTTAAAATATGAAGAAGCATTTCTTTAGCCTTATCAAATTCACCAATATAAATAAAATTAACCGCAAGAATCATTTTCACGTAAACAATCCGTAAAAAGTTATTTGTATTTTGAAACATCCGTAAGGCCTTATAGGCATAATGAATGGATAAAGAATAGTGGCATAAGTGGCCTTCCAAGGCTGACCGGAAATAATAATACTCTGTAATTTTTGACTGAAATTGCTCTGCCTGTTCCTCCGCGCGGGACAGGTAGAGGAGTGCTTTCGGGAATTGTTCCTTTTTCCCATAATAGATTCCCTGAAGAAGATCCCATACAAATGCCTCAAAGGGAGAAAACTTCGAGATGTACCGATGAATTCCTAATGAGGATTTTTCAAAAGCTTTAAGATCTTCTAAAAGGAGGTAATAACGGAGCTTATATAGCTCAAATAAATAAAGCATGTCTGTACAATAGATGTATTCCTTGTCCTCCTGCAATTCCTTATAGATTGCAGCTGCCTTTTCCTGGTGCATCCGTTCAATTGTCTCGTAAAATACATCCAGCTTCTGCCTGATTAATTCGGTCTTTTTGTTTTCTTCCTCTATTGAAATCTGCAATCTTTCACATAACAGCTTTAGTGTTTTGGGATTGGCGTCTTTCGTATTATTTTCTATTTTGCTTAAGTGTGTAATCGAGCAAATGCCATGGCATAGCTGTTCCTGCGTCTTATTTTGCTTTCTGCGATGATAATAAATCACTTTTCCTATGGACATTCAATCAACCTACTCTCTTAGAACGAAAATAAAGGACTTTTTTACATTTTAACTACTTTTAGATTAATAGTAATTAAGTAAATAGGATTAATTTTTCATTTTTTGCACCAAGGAGAAATCATTAATGGATATTTAACTGAATATTACATATGGTCAGTGATATTTATTGACGAATAAAACTTAATCATACTAAAATGGATAAAATCACTAAAGAAGGTGTTTTTCTTATGTCAAAAGGAATAAAAGAAATCAACTCGGATGGGTCATTTAACCGCCAAAAAAATAGATTTACGGCACCGTTTGGAAATAAAGAAGGGGAGCTCCCGATTGAGGCGGGAAGATATCGGCTTTTATGGTCGGCTGTTTGTCCATGGGCGCACCGTTCTGTAATCGTTCGCAGCATCCTTGGGCTAGAAGAGGCCATCAGTTTAGGAACCGCCAGTCCAATGCGTCCGAAGGTTCCTCATGTAGACTGGGAATTTTCACTTGATAAGGGCGGAGTGGATCCAGTACTTGGAATCCGGTACATGAGCGAAATTTATCAAAAAACAGCTCCTGATTACTCTGGACGCCCAACAGTACCTGTGATGGTGGATGTTAAGGAACAAAAAGTAGTAAACAATGATTATTTTAAACTAACCAATTATCTGGAAACCGTATGGGCCCCATTACATAAAAAAAATGCTCCTGATTTGTATCCGGAACACTTGCGCGGGGAGATAGATTCTTTAAATGATATCATTTTCCATGATGTCAACAACGGTGTTTATAAATGCGGCTTTGCCCAATCTCAAGAAGCCTATGAAGCGGCGTACGACACCCTTTTTGCGGGATTAGATGAATTAGAAGAACGTCTATCCACACGCCGCTTCTTATTTGGTGATTATATTACCGATTCAGATGTTCGGCTATATGCCACATTAGTCCGTTTCGATGCTGCCTATTACTCGGCTTTCAAGACAAACCGGAATCGGATTGTTGATTTTCCCAATCTATGGGGCTATTTGCGTGATCTCTATCAAACTCCTGGATTTGGGGATACGACTGATTTTCATGCGATTAAAGTGCATTATCATTTATCCAACCATATTGCCAGCGATGATCAAAAAAGCTTTCATATATTGCCGAAGGGTCCGGACTTATCAGGTTTGCATTCGCCGCATAACCGTGAAGTATTAAGTAATAAAACCGAAAAGTTTTTAATCCATTGAGGGGTGGGCATAAAAATGATCATACGTGATGCTAAAGATGAGGAAATGCCGTATATTCGGGAGCAGCGAGTTATTTCCTACGAAGAACATGCGAAAAAAATTCCCGATGGGCATTGGCAGGCATTGAAGCGTGGCATTTTATCAGAAAGTGATAATAACCCAGATGTCGAGCGGATTGTGGCAGTTGTAGATGGATCCATACTGGGGAGTGTCGTTTTGTTTCCGGCCCAAACGGATGCCTATAACGGATATGTGGAAAAACAGGATTATCCCGAAATCCGTATGCTTGCGGTTACCCCTCTGGCAAGAGGGAAAGGGATAGCAACAGCTTTAATTCATGAATGCATTGGTCGGTCGAAGGCAAAGGGACATAAAGCAATCGGACTTCATACGGGAGAATTTATGGATGGAGCGATGAGATTGTATGAGCGCCTTGGCTTTGAGCGGGTGCCCCAATTGGACTTTGTGCCCGCTGATGATGGGATCGTCGTAAAGGCATTTCGGTTATCATTTAAAGAATAAGAGATTTTTCAAAAACACACTTGACAGGTCGGAAAAGTCAGAATAAAATGGTAATAATTTAAGAGTTTGGGAGATAATTTAATATTAAGCTGATTGGATAACCAAAGGCTTATACTCATTTGCTGAGTGTAGGCCTTTTTTGTTCAGAAGGGGGGAGTGGATGATCATGATTTATCCGATTAGTAAGGGGAGTCCTCATTGTTGTCCGTTAAAAGGGATTTTTATTCAGTTAAAACCAAGTAAACTTATATGAAATATGTAGTTTAAGAGGAGGATGATTAAATGGCAATTGTGGATCAAGCCAAGGCCAATTTTATTTTGTCAACTTTAAAAAATATGGAGTATGGTTCTGTAATCATAACCGTCCATGACGGTAATATCACACAAATAGATAAGACAGAAAAAACGCGCTTTGCCTCTAAAAGTGCGGGTGTAAAGAACCAAAAGTGACCACACTATGTAAACCGTATTTTTACAAACAAAGTCGCCGATCAGTCGTACTGAAGGCTGCTTATATTTAGACAATGCTAATGGAGCTTGCTGCCTGATAAAGGCAATCTCTCTTTATGCATTGAGCTAAAATAGGCAGCCTTTTTTAATTACAAAAAAGGGGGATTAACAATGTTATTAAGTCGAAAAATTGCTTACAAATTATCATTCTTTCTCATGCTTTTTGCTCTTGTTCTAGCGGGATGCAGCAGCAATGAGGCGGGCAGCCAGCCTGCCAAGAAGACGGAGGATGCGGCTAAAAAGAAAGAGCCGATTCAATTATTAAATGTTTCCTATGACCCAACTCGAGAGCTTTACGAAGAGGTTAATGCAGAATTCGCGAAGGAATGGGAGAAGAAAACCGGCCAGCAAGTGACGATTCAACAGTCCCATGGCGGTTCGGGGAAACAGGGGCGTGCTGTCATTGACGGCCTTGAAGCCGACGTTGTTACACTTGCTTTAGCCTATGATATCGATGAAATCGCCGACAAGGGCGGCTTATTATCAAAGGATTGGCAAAAGAAGCTGGACGATAATTCCACACCATACACGTCCACGATTGTTTTTCTTGTTAGAAAAGGAAATCCAAAAGGGATTAAGGATTGGGATGATCTTACGAAAAAAGGCGTTTCCGTCATTACACCGAACCCGAAGACATCAGGTGGGGCGAGATGGAATTACTTAGCGGCGTGGGCTTATGCACAGGAAAAGTTCGGCGGCGATGAAACAAAGACCAAAAATTTCATGAGTCAATTATATAAAAATGTTGAAGTGCTTGATTCAGGGGCACGGGGGGCAACGACGACATTTGTTGAGCGCGGTATTGGTGACGTTTTAATAGCTTGGGAGAATGAGGCATTTTTGACGCTAAATGAGTTAGGCAAGGACAAGTTTGAGATAGTGGTTCCTTCTCTAAGCATACTCGCAGAACCGCCTGTTGCCGTGGTCGATAAAGTGGTAGATAAAAAGGGAACAAGAGAAGCAGCAGAGGCTTATTTGAAGTTCTTATACACTGATAAAGGACAGGAGATTATTGCCAAAAATTATTATCGTCCGCGCAATCAAGCCATTCTCGATAAGTATGCGGATGTTTTTCCAAAAATCAATCTTGTAACAATTGATGACTATTTTGGAGGCTGGAAAAAAGCACAGGAAAAGCACTTCAATGATGGCGGAACGTTTGATCAAATTTATCAACCGAAATAATTTGGGGGGCGAATGTAAGAGTTCATAGAAAGATGTGCCCGTTCATTTTCCTAAATAGGAAGAAAAGAGCTATTAGGGGAAATGAAAATGTGTTTCATTTCCCCAATTCGGGAAGAAAAGAGCTAATAAGGTAAATGAAGAGGAGTTTCATTGCCCCAACCATGGAAAAAAGGGTTAGCGGGGTAAATGAAGAGGAGTTTCATTGCCCCAACCATGGAAAAAAGGGTTAGCAGGGTAAATGAAGCGGAGTTTCATTACCCCAAAAAAGGAAAAAGTGCTTAAAGGGTAAATGAAGTGGTTCATTTACCCAAAAAGTTTAAAGCGGAAGGGGTCAACCTCATGTTTCGGTCCTTAAAAAGAAATCATGTCCTTCCCGGATTTGGTCTTTCTCTGGGATTTACGATGTTTTACATTAGTTTTCTTGTCATTCTGCCATTATCGATGATATTTATTAATTCTGCTGCTGCCCCGTGGTCAAAAATTTGGCAGACAATATCGGAACCAAGGGTCGTGGCTTCCTACCAGCTCAGTATTGGTGCCTCCTTACTGGCAGCGGTCATCAATGTTGTATTCGGTGTGTTAATTGCCTGGGTGCTGGTTCGCTATCGCTTTCCGGGGGGACGAATCATTGATGGGCTGGTTGATTTGCCCTTCGCCTTGCCGACGGCGATCGCAGGAATTGCCTTAACCACGTTGTACACGGAAAACGGCTGGATTGGGCAATTTTTAGGATTTAAAGTGGCGTTCACACCACTAGGAATCACCATTGCCTTAACCTTTATCGGGTTACCTTTTGTTGTTCGCACCGTACAGCCTGTTTTGCAAAACTTGGACAAAGAAATTGAAGAGGCCTCCGCAAGTTTGGGAGCGAACCGATTGCAAACGTTTGTAAAAGTACTCTTTCCAGAGCTCTTGCCGGCGGCACTAACAGGGTTCGCTTTAGCATTTGCCCGAGCCTTGGGCGAATATGGTTCTGTAGTTTTTATTGCTGGGAATATGCCGATGCGCACAGAAATTACCCCGTTGTTAATCATGACGAAGCTGGAACAATATGATTACGCGGGAGCTACGGCTATCGCTGCAGTTATGCTTATTTTTTCTTTTATATTGTTATTTGTTATTAATTTATTGCAGTGGTGGACGAATCGGAAGTTTATATAGCTCAATTTGGAAAGGTAATAGATTATGAATGGCTTCTACGTGACCGAAAATAGTTAGAAACGAGGAAAAGGGTAACGTAGAAAGGGTCTACGTGACCAAAAATAGTTAGAAACGAGGAAAAGGGTAATGTAGAAAGGGTCTACGTGACTGAAAATAGTTAGAAACGGGGAAAAGGGTAACGTAGAAAGGGTCTACGTGACCGAAAATAGTTAGAAACGAGGAAAAGGGTAACGTAGAAAGGGTCTACGTGACCAAAAATAGTTAGAAACGAGGAAAAGGGTAACGTAGAAGGAGGCTACTCGACCAAAAAGGTTTGAAACAAAGAAAAAGGTAATGTATAGCAAAAAATAATCAAAAAAATTTAGCAAGGAGGGTTACCATGGCCGGGCACGTTTCTTTACAATATTCAACCTCTCCACAGCAAAACCAAACCCGAATCCAAGATTCAGAACCTCGCTGGGTGCGCTGGTTCCTAATCGCAATCGCTTTAGCATTTATAAGTTTGTTTTTGCTGCTGCCGCTTGCAGCGATTTTTATAAAAGCCTTCGAAAAGGGTATAGCGGTTTTTGTAAATGCGATAAGCGACCCTGACGCCTTAGCCGCTATTAAGCTAACTGCTGTAATAGCCATCATTACCGTTCCACTGAATGCCATCTTTGGTGTTACGGCTGCATGGGTTGTGACCAAATTCCAGTTCAAAGGCAAAAGTCTCCTTATTACAATTATAGACCTGCCGTTTGCCATCTCCCCTGTCATCGCTGGTCTGGTATTTGTTTTATTATTCAGTGCGCACGGTCTGTTTGGACAGTGGCTGCTGGAACATAATATCAAAATCATTTTTGCCGTACCGGGGATTGTACTTGCGACTCTTTTGGTGACACTTCCTTTTGTCGCTAGGGAACTGATACCATTGATGCAGACGCAAGGAACCACCGATGAGGAAGCCTCCATGACACTAGGTGCCAGCGGCTGGAAGACGTTTTGGCTGGTGACATTACCGAATATCAAATGGGGGCTTTTATATGGCATTATTTTGAGCACAGCCCGAGCAATAGGAGAATTCGGCGCCGTTTCGGTTGTTTCAGGCCATATTCGCGGATTGACCAATACGATGCCGCTTCATATTGAAATTTTATACAATGAATATCAATTTTCCGCAGCCTTCGCAGTCGCATCCTTAATGTCGTTATTTGCTATCTTTACCTTGATCATAAAAAATGTAATTGAATGGAAAGCGAAAGGAGCTTCCTAAAATGAGCATCCAAATTCAAAATATCTCAAAATCATTCGGCACCTTTACAGCCCTTGAAAAAATAAATATTGATATTCAAACAGGAGAGCTCGTTGCCCTTCTTGGCCCGTCAGGCTCGGGAAAGACTTCCTTGCTAAGGATTATTGCTGGATTAGAAGCGGCAAATCAGGGAAGCATTCTTTTCGGGGATGAAGATATGACCCACATCCATACAAAGGAGCGTAAAGTCGGCTTTGTTTTCCAGCATTATGCCTTGTTCCGTCATATGACTGTTTTTGATAATATTGCCTATGGGTTAAAGGTGCGTCCTAGAAAAATAAGACCTTCCAAACAAGAAATAAAAGACAAGGTCTATGAATTATTGAAACTAGTAAAGCTTGAGGCTTATGCGGACCGCTATCCATCCAATTTGTCTGGCGGGCAGCGGCAGAGGGTCGCCCTTGCAAGAGCCCTGGCTGTTGAACCTAAGGTCCTTCTATTAGATGAACCTTTTGGTGCCCTGGATGCGAAGGTTCGGAAAGATCTTCGCAGATGGCTTCGAAAGCTGCATGATGATTACCAGATTACTAGTATTTTTGTGACGCATGATCAAGAAGAGGCACTTGATGTTGCGGACCGGATTGTCGTTATGAATGAAGGGAAAATTGAGCAGATTGGCACGCCTGAAGAAGTCTATGAAAATCCAAATAGTCCATTTGTTTATCACTTCTTAGGTAATGTCAATTTATTTAAGGGGCGTTTGCATAATGGGAAACTGCATCATGGGAATTTTCAGGTTGACGCACCGCCTGAATTTGCGAAATCGATGAATACGGATGCAGTTGGCTATGTCCGGCCCTATGATATCAGCATTGAACGGGAACAAAGCCTTGATTCAGTTGCTGCAAAAATCAGTTATATCCATTTGGTTGGAGCAGTGGTCCAGCTTGAACTTATCCGAAATGATAATGGAGATTTTTTAGAAGCGGAATTAACAAAAGAACACTATCGAAGCCTTAATCTAAAAACTGGGGAAGAAGTGTACGTAAAACCAAAACAGTTGAAGGTTTTTATACCGGAGGATTTTTCCATTTGAAAACAAGCAGATTGCTGCTTGTTTTTTCCATTTCTCCACACTGCGATGTAAAATAAATATAAGGGAGGTATTCAAATGGACGTAATTGATAAAGCGCTTCAAGTTGCTAGTAAAGCACACCAAAACCAATTTAGGAAAAATACCGATATTCCTTATATCGCTCACCCTGCTTCAGTCGGGATGCTTGTATTGAAGGCGGGGTACAGTGAAGACATCGTCGCAGCGGCAATCCTGCATGATACAGTGGAAGATACGGAACTTACCTTAGAAGATACCGAGCGGGAGTTTGGGGCGAAAATTGCTGAAGTTGTGGCGGGCTGCTCCGAACCAGATAAATCGCTGCCTTGGAAAGCTAGAAAGGAACATACGATAGAATTTTTAAAGACTGCTACTGAAAGTATTCGTGCGGTTGCATGTGCCGATAAACTCCACAATATTCGCTCCATTTTAAACGATTATGAACAAGTTGGCGAAGAAGTATGGGAGAGATTTAATGCCGGGAAGGATCAGCAAAAGTGGTATTATACGAAAATCGTAGAAAGCCTAGGCAGCCAATCCACCTTTACGTTGTTGGAAGAATTAAAAATAGAAGTGGACAGGTTGTTTAACACAAAGGGGGAACCCTCATGGAAGTAAGACTATTAGAAGCAGCTGATGCCGAAAAGTATTGGGAGCTAAGATTAGAAGCGTTAAAGCAAAATCCAGAGGCCTTTTTAACAAGCTATGAAGATGCGATAAAAAGAGAAAATCCCATCGGGCAGACAGCCCGAAACTTCAGCCAGCCAGGGAACTATACGTTTGGGGCGTTTGAAAATGGGGAGCTGATAGGAGTCGTCACCTTACTGCAAGAACAGGCGGAAAAAATCAAGCACCGGGCCAATATCTATGCTATGTATGTAACACTGTCAAAACGAGGCACTGGCGTAGGAGAGGCACTTATGACCGAGGCGATAAAGAAAGCAAAATCTGTCGAAGCCATTGAAAAAATAAACCTATCTGTTATTGCCACTAATGAAAAGGCCAAAAAGCTCTATACAAAATTAGGATTTAAAGAGTATGGATATGAGGAAAAGGCCATGAAAATAAATGGTGTATACTATGCAGATGAGCATATGGTTTTGCATTTATAAATCATGAATATGTAACAAAGTCGATTCATGAGGAGAGAAATTATGTGTTAAAATGACTTTGTAGAGATTGGAGGTCGCCCAAGAAATGATTACATTCTACAAAGTCATTGTTTTTATTCATATTTTTTCGGCTATTATCGGGATGGGGCCCGGTTTTATTTTAACGACAGTTGTCAAGTCTGGAAATACCATGACCGAATTACGGCATTCATATAGACTCCGTCACAAGTTACATATTTATGTGATGGTTGGCGGTACGCTTTTACTTGTGACGGGTTTAATCATGGGCTTCCTTAATCCAAGCTTGTTTCGGATGGGATGGTATATCGTAAGTCTCGTTCTCTTTTTAGTGGCGCTTGCGTCTGGCCCGCTCCTGCTATCACCGAGGTCCAAACCGGTAAAAGCCCTATTAGAATCCCATAAGGGTGATGAAATACCAGAGGAATATTGGCGCTTATCCAAAGCCCTTTTTCGAACTGAATACGTGGCAAATGTAATTTTTATTATTATCATTACCCTAATGATTTTAAAACCATTTTAATCAAACAGGTATGGCGATTAATCTGCCATACCTGTTTTGTTGAGGTCTGAATATAGATAAGAAAGCATTGATGGGATTCTCTTTCTAAAAAATTCGTAGCGGTGTTCTGCGCTTTCTATTAGTTCAAAGTGAAGGCTCTCCACTTTGTCCTTCAAAATTTCATATACACCATTAGTAAGACCAAAGAAAAACTGGTTCATTTCCTCATCCTCGCCGACTTCCTTTGTGCCAAAGTCCATGTAAAACTTCTCGATGGCGGAGAGGTCGGAGTTCCTTAATAGTTTCTCGATTTCTTCCTGGTTACGGTAGAAACCTGGGGAAATAGCGGCGATTCTTTTAAAAATGTGAGGATACTTGCAGGCAGCATATGTAGAAATATGACCTCCTAGCGAAATGCCTGCCATCGAAGTATGGTCCGTAACCGTTCTGTATTTCTTATCGATGAGCGGTTTCAATTCATGGACGATGAAGTCCAGATATTCATCACCTCTCCCGCCTGAAGGACTGGCGTAACCTAATACTTTCTTACTTATTTCGCCGTTTACCCATGGACAATATTCGTTTACCCGCTCCTCGCCCTCAGGGTTCAAGTCAATCGCAACGACAATAATGTCAAGACTAGTTTGATCCAAGTAGTCTTTCATTCCTAACGATATCCCTCGTATAGCCACTAAGTCTTCAAAAACATTTTGCCCATCGTGCATATACAATACAGGATAGCGTCTTTCATATTCGTTATAATTCTCCGGCAGATAGACTCGTATCATTCTTTCTTTATTAAAGGAGGACATATAAACAGGGAAATTTTCAAGCACAATCGTTCACCTCTATTTGTCTAGTATTCTTAATTTACCATAATTTTTTAAGGTTTTTTACAAAATTTTTCCTATCATCTAAAATAAGGATAAAGGGGGAGTGGTAATTTGGTAGTAGGAATTTTAGCAGCAGGTCTCTTGGTAACCGCTGGAATCATTACGATGGTCTTGAAAGGCAGGCCAAAATTAGCAAAAGAAAATATCCCTGCCCGTCTTGGTGCCCTTGATCATGTACCCATCCAGCCGTTGCTTGAAAAGTTAAATGCCGCTATAGATGACGATTATATCCAGCAAGTTAAGCAGCGCTTCCTTCAGGAAAATCCAAAACAGAATGAAGATGAATTTGAATGGCGGCTGTTTGAGTTAAAACGGTATTTTCTACTGGCGAATCTCTTAAAACAAACACCTATGTTTAGTCATGAAGTAGATGAAGTCTGGCATGATATGCTGCTTTTTACACAAAAATATCAGTCTTTTTCAGAGAAATTTATGGGGAAAATGCTTCACCACACGCCTAACACAAGCCCCGAACCTGCTCCACAGGAACGTGCCTTTTTTGATTGGGTCTTCTCACAGCTGTTTCAAATTACGGAATATAGCTGGAAATCGTGGGGGAGTTTTTTCAAACATCCGATGGACACGGGGATTTTAAAGGATTTTAGACAAAGCAGTAATCTATGGCTTCAAGAAAAATATTTTAATAGAAATGAAGATAATAAAGATTTGGTTGATTATTTGATTGCTCAAATGAAGGAACAATTGAATGAAGCTGAAAAAATCTATCACGTAGATAAGAAAGGGACATTCACAAGGCAGCGGACATTCGGAGAAATGACATCATTGTCCCTTATAATGGTCTTTTTCTCCTATTATTATTTTGATGAGTATTGGAAATATTCAAAAGCGTATGCTCATGCGAATGTGACCATATCCACGAGCGGATGTACTACCGCTATGTTTTGTGGAACTGGTTCTTCTGCGGATGGTTCAGGTGACAGCGGTGGCAGCCACCACGGAGGCGGGGATCATGGCGGTTCAAGCTGCTCGAGCTGTTCGAGCTGCGGCGGAGGATGTTCATCATAGGCTTGAAAATGATAAAATTACTTTAATAACCTTTTAGGAGATGGTTTCTTGATTAAATATAAATGCCTCCATCATGTCAGTCTTTCGGTGACAGATTTAGAACGAGCAAAAGCTTTTTACGGAAAAATTTTATGTTTGAAAGAGATTGAGCGCCCTGCTTTTGATTTTCCGGGTGCTTGGTATGAAATAGAGGGGAAGCAGCTTCACCTAATCGTGGATCCTTCCTCACAGACGATTCGGCAGGATAAAAGCCTTTCAAGCAGAGAAGGCCACTTCGCGTTAAGGGTGGAAAACTATCATGAAACGCGAAATTGGCTGCGAGAAAATGGGATTGAGATTCTAGAAAAGCCCAACAGCATAAGTGGATTCGCACAAATCTTCTGCGCGGACCCTGATGGAAATTTAATCGAATTAAATGTAGATCAAAAGGAATTGTAATACAAAAAAACAAGCAGTTGTTTCATCTATCAACTGCTTGTTTATATCTAGGCATCATGATTTAGAGCAACTTTTTCCTTCAATTCTTCTTCTTCCCAGCCCTTGCAAACATCAACCCAATCCTTAGCAAATGAATATTGAAACATTTCATCATTCGTCAACTCGATTGCGGAGTTGGAGCTCCCGCATGCTGGGAATAGGGTATCGAACCTTTTCATGGAGACATCTAAGTAAACATCGAGCTCATTTTTTAGGCCAAATGGACAAACGCCGCCGATAGCATGTCCGGTTTGTTCGAGGACCTCATCGGGAGTAAGCATGCGCGCTTTGAAGCCGAAGGTTTGGCGAAATTTTTTGTTATCGATTTTGGCATCTCCGGCCGCTACAACCAAAATGGCTTGATCGTCTTCTCCTCGAAAGGACAAAGTTTTCGCAATCCGGGCAGGAATCACACCAATTGCTTCTGCTGCCAGTTCTACAGTAGCACTTGATGTTTCAAACTCCATCATATCTTGTTCACGATTCCATTGTTTAAAATGGGCTTTTACACTTTCAAATGACAACGTATTTCATCCTTCCTCTAATGTTGTTATGAAAAATCATAACACATATTTTAATAAGAAGGAAAAAGCTGGCTTATATTATGGAGTAAATAGTATTAAAATAGAATTATTAAAAAAAGGGGGCCGGGAAAATGGACAGGAATAAATTTTCAGCTATTGCCCATCGGGATCATGCCTTTTATAACCCGATGAGTGAAGAAAAGATTATGAAAATGATTGATATGGCCTCGCTTAAACCGCAGGATAAGGTAATTGATATTGGTGCTGGCCGCTGTGAGCTGTTGATTCGACTGGTGGAAAATTACCAGGTATCAGGGACGGCTGTTGAGCTTTATGCGGGGGCCATTGAGGAAGCAAAAAGGAGTGCAAGTACGAGAATTCCTGATGGAAGCATTGAGTTTATTGTGGATGATGCTGGTGCTGCAGTCGAAAAATGTGAAGTCGGGAGCTATGATTTAGGAATTTGTATCGGATCGACACATGCTTTAGGCGGGCTGGAGTCTACTTTGAAGGCAATGAAGGGTCTCGTACGGAAAAATGGGTTCATTTTAATAGGGGAAGGCTACTGGAAGCAGACTCCGAGTGCAAAGTATTTGGCGGCACTTGGGGGAGCGGAGGAATCTGAGCTCAGGAGCCATGCAGAGAATGTGAAAGCTGGCGAGGAATTAGGATTAATTCCGTTATGGTCGTATGTGGCCAATGAAGAGGATTGGGATGAATATGAGTGGCTCTATTCCATGTCGGTTGAGAATTATTGTCTGGAGAATCCGGAAGACCCAGACCAAGATGCCATGCTGGAGCGAATCCGTGCCTGGCGCCGCACCTATTTAACGTGGGGAAGGGATACGTTGGGATTTGGACTGTATTTGTTTCGAAACTGATATCTTGTCGTGACTTCGTATCAGGCATTAAGAAAAAGGCTATAATGCCTGTCTTCCTAAAAAAATAGGAGTGATGGGCAGTAAATAAGCTATTAACTTATTATTATAAGTTTGAACATTTTGGACACTTTCGCTGCCACTCTCTTTCATTCAAAGCTCACAGCTTGACTAGGCCCCGAATAAGCTATAAAAAAGCGGGTTAATGCATAATGGAGGGGAACAACTTGAAGGTTTTTCAAGTAAAGGGAATACCAGAGAATAAAGTTGAGCTATTGGAAATGACACCAGATGGAAAAGTGAAGGTTCGAAATTTAATCAGTAACGATATCATTGAAACGACGCAGCAAGCTTTTGATATAGCATTTGAGCCATCAGAGTATTCCTTCTATGCGGTAAAGGAGCAACAAATTACCCAGAAAGCAACAAAGTCGGAAATTGATGCGATGATTGAAAAGTCACAAATTGAAATAGTCCAGCTTTTTGGAAAGTGCACCATCGTGGCTGTCCAGCTGCCAAATGGTTTTGTTCTGACAGAATCCTGTGTCTCAGCAGATAAAGTATTAAATAAACAGTATTGTTTAGAATGTATTAAAAATAAAATTTTAGAATTGGAAGCTTATAAATTTAAAAGTTTAACAACTGAATAACGCCCTTTTCCAAAAAACTACAATATTTATCTTGATTCTTTGAATAGAATCAAGTACTATAAAACATACGATATAACGAAAGGGTGACCATAAAGCCAATGATCTACTAAACCTATTTTTAGAAAAAAATTTCGGATAAAACGGATATTTTTTCTGGATAGGTTTAGTGCGGGCTTTTATTGGAAATAGGGGAGTACAAGTAATGAACGGTGTACTCTGCCCTGTTGCCTCAAAGTGCCTCCTATCCAGATTGATGGATAAGGAGGTTTTTTTATGACGGAAACAACAAACCAGGGACTTTCAATGGGGGCATTATTCCGTAATCAAGTCATTCGCACGATTTTGCTTTCAACATTATTTTTGCAAATTGGTATTTGGGTGCGAAACTATTCGATTTTATTATTTGTAATCGAGCAGACAAATGAAGATCCGGTGGCAGTCTCGCTTATATCAGTTGCCGAGTTCGCGCCAATCTTTCTTTTTTCCTTTATTGGGGGTACTTTCGCTGACAGGTGGCGCCCAAAACGAACGATGGTTTGGTGTGATTTGCTCAGCGCCGTTTCTATTTTTGTAGTATTATTAACACTCGTCCTCGGAAGCTGGAAAGCGATTTTCTTTGCAACACTGGTTTCCTCGATTCTTTCGCAATTTTCCCAGCCTTCGGGAATGAAGCTGTTCAAGCTCCATGTGAGGGAAGAAATGATTCAGATGGGGATGTCCATGTATCAGACGCTGTTTGCGGTTTTTATGATTCTAGGACCAATTATTGGAACGTTCGTTTACCAGCATTACGGCATTAACGCAGCGATTGCGATCATGGGTGTTGCCTTTATTTTATCTGCTTTGATTTTAATGTTGCTGCCGCCTGACCGTGAAATTGAGGAAAATAAAGAAAAAACCACTCTCGTCGAGGAAATGAAGGCAGGGTTCCGTTATGTGTGGAACAGCAAAGCACTTACGTTACTTGGAGGCTGCTTTGCGGCAGCAGGCTTGGCGCTGGGACTGACACAGCCGCTCGCCGTTTTCCTCATTACTGAAAAACTAGGATTGCCAAAAGAACAGCTGCAATGGCTGATGGCTGCATTCGGCGCTGGAATGATTTTAGGAGGAGGCCTCACGATGGGGCTCGCGAAAAAAACGCCTCCGCAAATTCTTCTTGCAATTGGGATGACCGTGAGTGCACTTGGATTTTTGGTGATGGGTCTATCGGAGCAGCTATGGATCACGCTGACGGCACAATTCATTAGCGGTTTGTTTATGCCTTGTATTCACATTGGTATTAATACAATGATTTTGAAAAATACCGATGAAGCCTTTATTGGACGCGTCAACGGAATATTGAATCCGATGTTTATGGGGACAATGGTCATCACCATGACTATGAGCGGCTGGTTGAAAAAGAGCTTATCTCTTGTCGCGATGTATGAAGGTTCGGCATTACTCTTTTTCGTTGGTGTTTTATTCCTCGTGCCACTATTCAAAAGCTCTTCGGCTTTAATGAAAAAAGGGGAAGAAGTATAATGAATAAAAAAGCAGCTATGCACTTTGCATAGCTGCTTTTTTTGAGATTAATCCTCTAATTGCTCCAAATAGTTCAATAGTTGAAAAATTTGTCCTCGGTGATGGGCTTCATGTTCAACTAGATGATATACAACCCACTCGGGAGTTACATCATAGTTTGGCAGAACTCTTGGCTTTCTCCAATCCTTCATATCCATTGTTCGGAAGTGAGAAAGGAAGATTTCACGAATGGAATCCATTCGATCGAAATGAGCTTCAATGGTTTCACCTTGAAAATGTGCTAATTCTCCGGAAGAATTCCGGTGTTCTAACGGAAACATAGCTTGTACTTCAGACGGCCATCCTGAACAAAGGACTTCTTCATATAACCAATCTGCTTCAATCAGCGCAATATGGTAAAGAAGGCTTCCAATTGAATGTCTTCCTTCAAGCCTTCTATCAATCAAATCCTGACTCAGTCCAGCTAATCGTTCTTTAATCGTGCGCCGGACATCTTCTAGAGACCAGAGCCAACGGCCAATTTCTGGTTCATAGCCAGGTAATGGCATCATCAAAAAAGACTTTCTTGTCATCCTATCACTCTCCCATCGTTCAATATTATTCTCTTAGAAAAATTGTATTCCTCCTTTTTGTGAGGAGGAATACTAAAAAAATCGCAGGGAGATCCTACAATTTTTTTTCAAATGAAAGAGGAAGGGCAATTTCTACCTCTGTTCCTTCATTTGGAATGCTTTTGATAGAAATATCCCCGCCATACGAATCGATTATCCGTTTGCATACGGTTAAACCTAATCCCGAGCCATCTTTCTTAAGTGTGTAAAAAGGATTAAAGGCCTGAGAAATTTGATCCTTCTGCATTCCTACCCCGTTATCTGCTACGGTTATTTTGCAAGTGTCAGCTGCTTTTTCTAGTTGGATGGTAAGTTTGCCGCCGCTGGGCATCGCATGGATAGAGTTTTTCGTTAGATTGAGTATGACCTGTTTTAGGTGGTCTTTTACGCAGGATACAGGTAGATCTACTTCAGCGTATTGAATATCCAATTCCACATTCATAAAATTGGCCTCGGAATAAATAATCGGGAAGATTTCTCGGATAATGTCATTGGCATTATAGGTTTTTAGTGTAAAAGCCGTCGGCTTGCCGAGCATTAGTAATTCACTTACGATGGCATTAATTCGGTCAATTTCCGTTTGAATGACATTGAAATATCGCTGTGCCTTTTCATCCTCAATTTCCTCACTTAAGAGCTTCACTAATCCCTTAATGCCAGTAAGTGGATTTCTAATTTCATGGGCCGTGCTGGCAGCGAGATTGCCGATTAATTCAAGCTTTTGAATCTCCGTCTGTGCTTTTTCCTTTTTCAATCTTTGATGTAAAAGGACATATTTTGCCAATAAAAATAAGATGTTCGTAATGGTTAAGAGCACGGCAAGGCTAATAAAAAAGGTCTTCCAAAAAATGAGTTCATCATCAGATGTGACGAAGGCAGAAATCGTCCATGGTACCTGAGAAACATTCATGCTGGATTTAACCGAATCTTGCTTAGGGATGGAACCAGCCTTAATTAATTGTTTTCCGTTTCCATCATAGACGATAATCATTTCATCCTTTAATAAATTCTGAATTGCTGTCTCTATTTCATCGATTCGTAAGCTGGCAACAAGAACACCTTGAATTTCTCCGTGGGTCACAATTGGGGTGGCGATTGAAATGATATACCTTCCGGTCACACGGCCAAAATGTGGCTCTGATATACTGGTTTTCTCTGATTGAATCGCTTCCTGAAAATAAGTTCGGTCACTTACGTTAACGGGAGAATTGATTTTGTTCGTACTAATTAACAGGTCCCCGTTTGTACTTGCCCAGTAGAAACCTGAAAAACGCGGATCTTTCCCCATCGTTTCCCTCAGTATTTTTTCTACCCCATTAAGGTTATTATTTTGGACCTTGATCGAGGTAGCCAGCATTTCAAGTCTTCCAACCGTTTCACTTAGAAAATGCTCTATCGTTATGGCATGAAAATTGGCATAATCCTGAGCTTTCTCTTTATATTCTAGTTCCGTGACACTTACCTGATTCTGTGCCAAATAAGAACTAATAGCCAAAGAAGGAACTAACGTTAGCAGAATATATATGAGCCATTTATTTTTAAAAAGTAAAGTAAAAAACCGAAGGAAAGCCAAAAGGATCTACTCCTCAAATATGTATATACAACTATTTTTTATTATATAACTTTTTGCTAGTACTTGTCTTGAAACTAGGGATTTGCCAATTCATTTTTATCAGCTAAGCATATTTTAATATAAAGTACTTGGTATGGAGGTGGTAAGTTTTGCAAAACAGAAGCCGAAGTGGTCTATTTTCCTTCTGCATTTTTCCCGGATATCGTTGGTGCGGACCCGGCTGCAGCGGACCAGGTGCCCCGATTAATGATGTGGATGCCTGCTGCCAAAAACATGACCAATGTCTAAATAAAGGAATATCACCCTGTCAATGTGATAAAGAATTCATGGATTGCCTTCATAATAAAAGAAATAGAGATACTGATAAAGGCCGAAAAGCAGCAATTATGTATGACTTTATGAAAGTGAGATCTGCGTTTACTTGCGGGCAGAGGAAAAGGTTTTTATGATTTTCCTAATTGTGGAAGGTTGGCAGGATAGCTGAGCCTATCTGTTGAATATAATTACTTGGAAGGATTTTAAATTTGGGGGTAATTCATGTTTATTTTTTGGCCTTTCACGATTATTTCGCTCACCCTCTCCATTATTGCAATAGCGTTAAATAAGAGAAAAATTCTTTATATATCCTCCATTCTTATCTTACCCATGTCGCTTTATCTAGCTGCCACTCCACGTTTTGAAGTATGGGGGTTAATTTTTCCCTTATTATATGTTGGGGCAGGAATATCCTTAAAAAAGAAGACACGCTGGCTGGCCTTTTTGTTAGTGGTCCCGATTTTTCTTGCATTCGCTTGGCTGGGATATATTGTGATTAATCAGTAACCGCGATACGTCATTTATGTATCGTTTTTTCTTGTTCGATATAACAGGGGGAATTCAAATGCTTGTTAGAGAGGCACAGCCTGAAGATGCAGAAAATTTAATTAAACTAATTAAGCAAGTGGAAGCTGAGTCTGATTTTATGTTGATGGAAACAGGAGAAAGAAAAACTTCCCCGGAACAACAACGTAAACGTTTGGTACAAATGAGGAAGGACAATAATTCTGTCATACTAGTGGCAGAACAAGAGGATGGAAAGCTTGCAGGTTATTTAATCGCAATTGGCGGTACGGCAAAAAGAAATAAACATACTGTATACCTTGTAATTGGGATTTTACAAGAATACCGGGGACGCGGTATAGGCACGAAATTATTTCAGCGAATTGAAGCTTGGGCACTCACACATAAAATCTCCCGTATGGAACTTACAGTAGTGACGGAAAACCTTGCAGGTGTAACCCTCTATAAGAAAATGGGATTTGAGATAGAGGGGACAAAAAGAAACTCGCTTTTCATCCAAGGTACATACTTTGATGAATATTATATGTCTAGAATATTATAGGGGGGATGGAAAATGGAAAAAACACACGAGACACAATCCAGTGAAGCATTAAAAGAGATTAATGATAATAAATTGTATACACCTATTGAGGAGTTGCAAAAGATAACTGCTGGAGGGGTTTACAAAAGAAAAAGCTTTAAATTAAGTTCCATGCCTAAAGGGATTCGCTACATTGGGTATGCCATCATAGGTTTTTGTATCCTTACCTTTGTAATAGCAATAGTTCTAAATTTATTTTATTAAAATGAGAAGAGGGAGACTAATGAATTTAGCAGGTAATACAATATTAATTACAGGTGGTGCCTCTGGAATTGGCTTAGCCTTTGCAGAACGTTTTATCAAAGCGGGAAGCAAGGTCATTGTTTGCGGGAGAAGGGAAGAAAAGCTGAAGGAAGCAAAAGAAAAATTTCCTGACATTGAGACTCGTGTATGTGATGTAACGAATGAATCAGATCGGTTGGCGTTATTTGAATGGGTAACAAGTCAATATCCTGAATTGAATGTTCTTGTGAATAATGCAGGAATTCAGCAGCGCTTCAATATTCTTAAGGCGAACCCGAAAGAGGATTGGAACTACTACAATAATGAAATAACTGCGAACATGGAAGCGCCCATTCATCTATCAATGCTATTTGCGCCGTATCTTGCTAAAAAAGAAAATGGAACCATTATCAATGTAACGTCAGGCCTAGCTTTCACACCAATGGCGATTGCCCCGATTTATTCGGCTACGAAGGCAGCACTTCACTCCTTTACTGTAAGTTTAAGATTGCAGCTTTCGGAAACTCCGATTAAAGTGATTGAAGTGGCTCCTCCTGCGGTAAATACGGATTTAGGCGGTGTGGGCTTACATACTTTCGGTGCTGATTTGAATGAATTCGCAGATGCCATATTTAAAGGGCTGAAGGAAGGTAAACTTGAAATAGGTTTTGCCAGATCGGAGAAAGCCCTGCGGATGACGAGAGATGAAATTGATGAATCAGTGATCGGAATTTATGAGAATACGAAGAATTCAATCAAATAGAGGCTTACAAAAGAGGTTCGCAAATCAAATGTGCAGCCTTTTTTGCAGTTTTAGGGCTATTTTATCTATTTAAAAATAGATTGCTCATTTTTAATTTCTTTAATTCAATAAGTAATGACTACCGCAATTATCCAATCATAAGCCCTTCCTTTTTAGCCGAAAATAATATGGCTCGCTCATTCAAACAAAGGGGGAAATGGCGTTGAAATGGCATAAATCAATACTTTCAATGATTCAGCAGCGTCAAGACAAGAAGGTTGCTTTAGCCGTGGATACTTCCACCAATGAAGCTCCAGCCATCCTTATTAATAACATAGTGAAACTGTTTGAACAGCTAAAGCCAGATACGATATTGGTTCAAGCGGATTTTAAAATTCGAAGTATTACTCCCGTAAAAAGTGATACGATCAAATATCATACACATGGGAAATCTTCCTATACATTAGTGCTTGAGTGGGCAAAAGAAGAGAATGTAGATACATTGTTTTATATTACTGACGTTACCGGGTTTTTTTCTGAAGAGATGGAGAAGGTCGATTTTGAATTATTTTGGCTGGTACCTGGGGCATTTTTACCACGAGTGCCATTCGGTAAAGCAATTAAAGTGGCATAAAGAAAATCCCTCACAATTTTGTGGGGGATTAATATTTAATGTCTTATGTAAAAAATAACAAGAGAAATCAGGCCGGCACCAACCATAGCTATCAGCAATTGAATTGGCTTTGATAATTTATATCCTTTTTCAATTATATACTCTTTTGCTTTTTCCTCTATTGTTATAATGGCAACAATCCCTATAAACCCCAAAGCTATATAAAACCAGGTCATATACAAACACCATCCCTAGGACTAATGTTACTTATTAGACGAATATACGACCTATTTTGTTTCCAAATTTTGTACTTTTTTTAAAAGTAAGTAAAAAATACCCACTTATAGAAACAGCACTTATAATGAGATAGAGAGGTGAAAATAGAGTCCTTGGAGGGAATTAAATGAAAGTAAGACTTTCCGAATTTAATGAAAGCTGGGCGATAATGTTCCAAAAGGAGACACAATTTCTTAAAACCATTTTTGAGGATGAAATCATCGGCTTCGAGCATTTCGGCAGCACGTCTGTCCATGGCTTAAAGGCTAAGCCGGTAATCGACATGATGTGTATCGTAAAAGACATTGTAAAGGTGGATTCATACAACCACAAAATGAGTGAACTTGGATATGATGTTGCCGGAGAATGGGGTATTCCAGGCAGAAGATTATTTCGAAAGGGCGGGGATAACAGAACTCATCATATTCATTTTTATCAATTCGATAATCCCCAAATTGAACGTCATTTAATTTTTCGGGATTATCTTCGAACTCACCCTGAGGAAGCAGCAAGGTACAGCCGCTTTAAAGAAGACTTAGCTGAGCGATATGAAAATACGAGTGACTACAGCCCAGCCAAAAAATCATTTGTGAAGGAATTGGAACAGCATGCTCTTGATTGGTATGCACAAAGCAAAGGGTGATTGCGATGTTTTTTCTATTATTAACTATGATGATCATCGCTTTTGTCGTCGGAACCGTACTAATAATAAAAACTAAATTAGTATTTGGTTTCATTGCTATCGGTGTTGGGATAGTATTGCTTCTTTTTATCCTGATTTATTATGGGAAAAATAAATACCGCAAAAAGAATTGGGACTGCATCTCTTACCTTGATTGTGTTCCTGATTGCGACCCTGATTGTCATGGGGGGCCAGACTGTGATTGCGGGCCGGATTGTCATTAATATGGAGAGAATATTAAGGTTTGTCCCATGTCATCGGATGAAGTCAAGGAGTTTAACGATAAAAGGATATACACTCCCATTATGCGCGAGGTGTACGGGAATTCTATTGGGATATTTATTTTTTCCATTATTCATGATACTCAGTTTACATGTGCCGTTATGGCTGGGGATAGTAATAAATATCCCAATGATAGTAGATGGCTGGACGCAAAAAAGGAAATATCGAATAAGTACTAATGCTTTAAGATTCACAACTGGATTAATGAGCGGCTTGGGGCAAAGCATCATTATTGTTAGTGTAAGTGAATCCATTATTAAGGCTTTACTTCTTATGGGGTAAGGCTTTTTGTTGTGAAAAAATTTGCCTAATCAATGAAAATTTCAAAAAACAGTACAAAAAAAGACGTATGCAGAGCACACATCTTTTCGTCTATACTAATCCATTTTTCGCAAAACCGCACGGACTGGACTTCCATCCGCCTCCACTAATGGAAGGGGAAGAGCAGCCAATTCATAATCCCCAGGCGCTACTTCGTCCAGTACAAGTCCTTCCAAAATGTGAATGTTATGACGGGTAAGCTCATGGTGGGCAGACAGTTCCTTGCTGTCGATTTGATCCACAGACGGCAAATCAAGGCCAATCAGACGCACTCCAAGCTCTGAAAGATAAGAAGCCAATTCGGGTTCAATCGGGGGAATCGACTCAGGAAAAACACTTCGATCCTTCCAGGCATCCGTCCGAATTAATAAGCGTGTTATCCCTTTAAGATTCATACCGGCAAGGTCCTTTACACCAATGCTGGTGGTTTCCTGTAAATGAATGACCCGTGCCTCGCCCATATATAAATCTAGATCCAATTCGATTACTTTTTTTCCGTCGTTATCAAAATGGAAAGGTGCGTCAATATGAGTACCGGTATGGGCACTCATCGTAATCTGTCCTACATTGACAGAACCACTTTCTTCTTTACTCCAACTGACTTTGTAGTTGAAGGGTGTATCACCTGGCCAGACCACTATATTGTTGTCAAGGCGCTGCGAAACATCGATCCATTTACTCATTCTTACAGCCTCCAACACTTCAGATTCAACATCTTCATTATCCTACAACTTAGTTCGAAGACTCAATAGCTCAGGGAAGAATTGCTGGTCAAGAACTCGTTTTAAATAGGTAACACCAGAAGAGCCGCCTGTACCCATTTTATGGCCAATAATTCTTTCGACTGTTGTCATATGATTAAAACGCCATAATTGCTGTTGATTGCCAATGTCGACCAGCTTCTCAGCCAGTTCATATAAATCCCAGTATTGATCAGTATTTCGGTACACGTGGAGCCAAGCTTCTTCCACGCTGGCATTTGGTTCATAGTTTTGCGACCAGTCTCGATTCAAGGCTTTTTCATCTACCGATAAACCATGTGCCACAAGCGCTGAAATCGCAGCATCATAAATACTTGGTGCATGAAGTGATTCCACTAGACGGGCATATAACTCCGGCTGATGCTGATAGACTGCAAGTGTATGGGCATTTTTGTTTCCGAGCGCAAATTCTATCAAACGGTTTTGATAGGATTGGAATCCAGAGGAATGTCCCAATTTATCCCGAAATTGCATATATTCAGCCGGTGTCAAAGTGGATAGAACACTCCATGATTGAATCAGCTGCTGCTGTATTCTGGAAACACGTGACAGCATTTTAAAAGAAGGTTCCAAATCATTACGTTTGATACATTCAATCGCTGCATTCATCTCATGTAGAATAAGCTTCATCCATAATTCGCTTGTTTGATGGATAATAATAAACAGCATTTCATCATGATGATCCGAAAGCCGATGCTGACTTGATAAAATTTTCTCCAGGTGAAGATAATCACCGTAAGACATATCTTTTTTAAAATCTAATTGAATTTCCTTTTCGAGATTCGATGTCTTGTGTTCTTGTAGATTATCCAGGTTGCTCATAACATTTTCCCTCACATTCCATTAATCTATTTAATTTGTTCTTCCAGAGAATCCTGCTGTGATAGATTATTCATGTTTCTTTTATGAAAAAAGAAATATGCCACACATAAAAAGACTAACCAAGGTATTCCAAACTGCAGTAAAATTTTGAAATCGGTAAACCATGTGGTAATCATTAAACTTACAAGAAGTACTGCTCCTAAAATGGTCAAATAAGGGAAGCCCATCATTCTGACTGGTAACTTGCGTCCGCCTGATTTTTCCCACATTCTTCTGAAAAATAAATGAGAGACAAAGACCATTAACCAAGTAAATAAGGCACCGAACATCGAAATCCCCATCATGAAGGCATAGGAAGTTCCTGGGAATAACGCGCTTACCACTGCTGCCACAATAATTCCAAGAGTGGAAACGCCCAGTGCTGCCCCCGGAACACCTTTTTTGTTTAATTTTCCTAAGAACGCAGGTGCAAAATTACTGCGGGATAAGGAAAACACCATCCGTGTTGATGCATATAATTGGCTGTTCATGGCAGATAATGCAGCCGTTAAAATAATAAAATTCATAATTCCAGAGGCTCCAGGGATATTCAAAATTTCCATTACTTTAACAAACGGACTTTTATCGACTCCTGCTGCTTTCCAAGGAACAATCATTAACATGATCGCGAGTGTTAATACATAGAAGGTAGACAAACGGAAAACTGTTGCTTTTAAGGCTTTCGGAACAGCAACATCGGGGTCCTTTGCTTCCCCTGCCGTAACGGCAATCAATTCAGTCCCTAGGAAGCTGAATAGGGAAATAAAGATGGCGACCCATACACCATTCAAGCCAAACGGGAGAAATCCTCCGTCATTGACAAAATTCTCTGCACCCATTTTTGGATGATCAGATCCAAATAAAACATAGGCTCCAAGAATGATAAATCCGACAATAGCACTAATTTTAATCATCGAGAACCAATACTCAAAGGTTGCAAAGGTATTAACGCTTGTAGCGTTTACGTAAATTAACACAGCTCCAAAAAGTAATATCCAGACCATTCCAGGCACTGTCGGGAACCAGTATTTCATGTAAACAGCGATGGCACTTACTTCTACCCCAACAGCCAGTACATTCGCAATCCAATAGGAGTAGCGCACAAGAAAGCCTGCCATCGGATGAATATATTTTTCTGCAATAACGCCGAAGGATCCTGAAGCCGGGTGTGCAACCGTCATTTCAGACAAACATCCCATAAGAAGCAGGACAATAAAGGCACCAACTGCATAGCTGATTAAAACACCTGGTCCCGCTGTTTGAATGGCCAGCCCGCTGCCGAGGAAGAGCCCCGTTCCGATGGCGCAGCCCATCGCAATCATCGTGAGCTGGCCTGTTTTTAATTCCCTCTTTAAACCTTTTTCTGGTCCATTTGTATTCATATTCGTCATACTTTCCCACCTTCCCTTGTTTTTATCTTCAATTTTCATTCATACTGCTTTTAATAATAATGGAATTTTGAGAGATTAGCTGTTTTTTTAATTGATAGAGTTTCACTTATTTGGAACCGCTTACAAATAATTTTCGACAAAGGATCCCAATAGGGAAAAAATCTATCTTTATCAAAACCCTCCTTTTTCCATAATTCAAAGTGAATCATAACAAGGAAAATGACATGATGTCAATAATATATTTCAGAAAATTATAAATGTTAAAGTATGACAAATTCTTTTTTTTAGTAAAAACTTTTATTTTCTAAGGAATCCTTATATGCTGTAAATAGAAACAGGAGGAATTGGAATGACAGATGAAAAAGTGATAGATAAACGGCATTTGCGTTCAATAAAAACACGGGAAAAGTTATTAGAAGCAGCTAAAGAGGTATTTCTTGAAGAAGGCTTTCATAAGGCAACCATTTCTCAAATGATCAAAAAGGCCAATATTGGGTATGGAACGGCATATGTTCATTTTGAAGGGAAGGAAGACATATTAATTGTTTTGATGGAGAATGTCATGGAGAAGTTCTATGAAATTGCTGAGGTTTCCTTTTTGCCCAAAACCAAAAATGAAGCTTTGGAGATTATCCTAAAGCAAGCTACTGCATTTTTGAAAATGGCAGAAACAGAACGGAACATGATGCAGGTATTCGAGCAGGCGATTGGCATTTCAACCGAAATCTCAAACAAATGGAAGGCGATTCGAGAAAAGTTTATTCAGCGAATTTCAGAGGATATTGCTTATGCTCAAGAAAACGGGCTGGCCAGACCCGAGTTAAATCAAAAGCTCGCAGCCAGAGGTTGGTTCTTCACAAATGAAATGTATCTATGGGAAATTGTCCGGAACGAACATCACGATACTGTAGAAGAAGTTGCGAATACAATCACGGCTATTTATACTAGGGGACTTTATCTCTAAAAACAAGAAGGTTAGATGAGGGGGGGCATTGCCCGAAAAGCCAAAAAGGAAGCTGCTACGGTAAATGAAAGAGCGTTTCATTGCCCGAAAGGTCAAAAAGGAAGCTGCTACGGTAAATGAAAGAGCGTTTCATTACCCGAAAAGTCAAAAAGGAAGCTGCTACGGTAAATGAAAGAGCGTTTCATTGCCCGAAAAGCCAAAAAGGAAGCTGCCACGGTAAATGAAAGGCCGTTTCATTGCCCGAAAAGTCAAAAAGGAAGCTATCACGGTAAATGAAAGAGCGTTTCATTGCCCGAAAAGCCAAAAAGGAAGCTGCTACGGTAAATGAAAGAGCGTTTCATTTCACCGAAAGCAAAATAGAGTTCTCATACGATAAATGAAAAATTTGGCTCAGAAAAAGTCTATAAAAATGGACGGTGATATCCAATGAAGGAGCTTCATTACAAATGGGAGCCATATCTGAAATATGGCCAGCGGTTTGAGGTAGAAAAAAATAAGGTCATCTATCGCCAAGGGCACAGTGGAAGAGGATTTTATTATCTCAGCATCGGCGAAATAAATATCACCCTTCTGTCGGAAAAAGGGAATGAAAGGATTATTAATGTTGTGCCGCCAGGCATGCTGTTTGGAGAACATGGTGTCCACCAGGAACCTTATTTAACAAGTGCCACCGCAGCCTGCCCCTCAGTTATCTATTTCTTTTCTGATGAGGCAGCAGCAGCTATTTACGCTGAACATCCGGAGGCCTCTGTGATTTACACTGAGTCACTAATCTACAAATTTAGAACTTTAGCAGAAATCCTTTCGCTCATTGAAAGTCCAGTGGAACAACAAATGGCTTATTATTTGTTAAAACTGTCAGAGGAAAATGGCAGCGCTTCCATGAATCAAACCTCTTTTGCCAAGTACATTGGTACGTCCCGTATTACCCTCAATAGGGTGATTCAAAAGTGGAAGCAGGAAAACTATATCATCCTTCATAATCGTCAAATTGTGATTAAAGATATGGAAAAAATAAAAGCAATTGCAAATCAATAATAGCATTCTAGTTAACCAGGTTTCTTAAGAAATCTGGTTTTTTTATATAGTATTTTCGGTTCATAATCTCGATGATGCCATCCTCTTGCCATTGTTTTAACACTTTGTATACTGTGATTCGTGTTAATCCGGTGCAACCAGCAATGTCCTGCTGTGAAATAGGAATCTCGTAATTTTTAAATTCATAGCAAATATTGTGCAAAAGAAGGGCGATTTTTTGTTCAGATGTAAGCGTATCCAAATTAATGCGATCTAATAAAATTTTCATTTTATGAATAACCGTACGCGAAAAAAGTGGAACTAGCTTTGGGTGCTCTTTAAGAAGTGTTTTAAATGTTTCACAAGGAAAGTGATAAACGACAGAATCCTTTACGGCGATGGCGGTTGTAAAATGCTGCCTTTGATCCAGCGATTGGACGCCTATGAGCTGATTCGGAATCACAATGTTTAAGATTCGCTCCTTGCCTGATGCATTTACACTGACAATTCTCACTAAACCCTTCTTAAGAAAATAAAACCCATCCCCACAGGTCCCTTGACTGTAGATGGCTTCCTTTCTCTTAAAGAACTGCCTCGTTCCAAAATGTAAATAGCTGTCCCAATCAAAAACATGTTCATATAGTGTGGCCATAGCGTTACCTCCAAAAAAATTTTTGGATGCCCTACTCAGATGTCTTCTGTTTTTCACTTTTATCATAGTTGAAATCAAAGGGATTATCCATTGGTTAGATTAATTATTTAGATAATTTAAAATATAAAATCAAAAAATATGTTAAATAGGCTACACTTTCATTTTGTGGAAGCGATTACAATTCAGTTATAAATTTCCGTAAATCAAGGAGGCCCAAACGATGGGAATTAGAACAGGTAATCAATATATTGAATCCGTAAAATCCAGAAAACCTGATGTATGGCTGCATGGCAAAAAAGTGACCAATTTATTTGATGAACCAGTTTTTAAACAGCCAATTCTGGAAATTGCCAAATTATATGACCTGCAGCATAACCCGGAGTACCAAGATAGAATTACCCATATATGCGAAGAAACTGGAGAGAGAGTAAACAACGCTTTTTTAGTGCCAAAAAGCTATGAAGATTTAATGAAACGCCGAGAAGTTTTTGAAGTATTTGCCAAGGCAACCTTTGGGCTAATGGGCAGAACACCAGACTTTTTAAATGTTGTTGTGACGTCGATGTACTATAATTCTTGGTTTTTTGAAAAATACAACCAAAATTGGGCGGAAAACATCCGAAATTATTATAAATATCTTCGTGATCATGACTTATTTTTAACCCATGCGATTATCAATCCGCAAAATGACAGAAGTAAGACCTCACATGAACAAAAGGATACTTATACCCACCTGGGGGCTGTAAAGGAAACTCCGGATGGTTTAGTCGTGAGAGGAGCGAAAATGCTGGCTACGCTTGCACCGATTACAGATGAAGTCATCATTTACTCGTTCCCTGGCTTTAAACCTGGTGATGAAAAGTACGCTCTTGCCTTTGCGATTCCAATTGAAACACCTGGGTTGAAAATTATTTGCCGGGAACCGATGCAGGATGGAACTCGTTCCCTCTTCGATCATCCATTAGCGTCAAGATTTGAGGAAATGGATGCCCTGCTAGTTTTTGAAGATGTTGTCGTTCCTTGGGACCGAGTCTTCCTCTATAACAATGTTGAAGCAGCGAATAGACTGTACCCAATGACTGGAGCAGGCCAGCAGCCGGCACACCAGTCCGGTGTTAGAGGACTGGTTAAGTTGCAATTTGCCACTGAAGTAGCTATGAAGCTAGCGGATTCCATTGGAGTCGATGTCTATTTAAATGTCCAAAATGACCTCGGCGAATTAATCCAATCGCTTGAATCCATCAGAGCGTTATTACGGGTTGCCGAAGTGGAATATACGATGACAGAACACGGTGAAGCAATGCCAAGTTATATTCCGCTTGAAACGATTAGAGGACTGCTGCCGACGATGTACCCAAGGGCCATTGAAGTGATGCAGATTATCGGGGCTGGCGGGCTGTTAATGTCCCCAACTGGCGCAGAATTTGAAAGTGAGCCATTAAAGGATGCGATGGAAAATTATTATGTGGGAAGAGAAGGAGTGTCTTCCTTAGACCGTGTAAGTCTGTTCAAGCTTGCATGGGATTTATGCGGAGAAGCGTTTGGTCAGCGTCTGCTACAATACGAGCGCTATTATACAGGAGATCCGATCCGTAAACGGGCGATTTTTTACAATAATTATAAGCGTACGCATTCGCCTGATATGGTAGATGAGGCATTGCAGGTAAGTGTATTAAATAAGGGATTGGAGAGCCAAGTATGAAATTATTAGGTATTTCAGGGACGATTATTGGGGCAAAAACAGGAATTCTCGTCAGGAGAGTATTAGAAGAAGTGAAACAGAAGCACCCGGAAATCGAAGTGGAGTATTTAGACCTGATGGACTACGAGGTTCAATTTTGCGACGGACGAAATCCTTCCACCTATTCCGAGGATACAAAGACGGTGATTCAAAAGGTTTCTTCCGCTGATTTTTATATTTTTGGAACACCAATTTTTCAAGGCTCTATCCCCGGGCCGTTAAAAAACTTGTTTGACTTAATCCATCCAAACGATTTCCGAAACAAAGTGATGGGATTTGTGGCAAATGGCGGAACCTACCAGCATTATCTGGTCATTGAAAACCAATTAAAACCGATTGCTGGTTACTTCCGTTCTTTTGTTGCACCAGGCTATGTCTATGCGAACAATGAGCATTTTAACCAGAAAAATGAAATTGTTGACCCTGATTTGCTGCGGAGGATTTCCGAATTGGCAGAAGAAGTGGTCCATATGCAAAAAGCTCTAAAAGGAAATTTCGAAACCGTAAGAGGATAGAAGGGAGAAGAGGAAATGACAAAAACTCAGTTTTTACCGATTAATCTAATGAAATTTATTGAAGAGAATAAGGATCAGCTTCAGCCTCCTGTTAATAATAAAGTGATTTGGAAGGATGCGGAATTGATGGTGATGCTTCTTGGCGGACCAAACAAAAGACGTGATTTCCATGTTGATCCTTCGGAAGAAATCTTCTATCAAATTAAAGGCAGCTGCTACGTGGAAGTCATCAATCAGGAAGGAAAGCGTGAGGTTGTTGAGGTAAAAGAGGGGGAAATGTTCCATCTCCCTGCCAATGTGCCCCATTCACCGCACCGAGTGGCAGATACGATTGGGCTTGTCATTGAACGAAACCGTGCACAAGGAGAACTGGAAGATTTCGTCTGGTTCTGTGATGAGTGCGACCATGAAATGCATCGAGTAAAGATTCAATTAACTAATATCGAAGTACAAGTTAAAGAAGCCATTGCCGGGTTTAACGGCAGCCGAGAGCTAAGAACATGCATGAATTGCGGCCATGTAATGCCGGAAGAAGCGAGTGAATGGAAATGCGAGTAGACTTTCATACGCATATTATTCCTGAGAATTGGTCTGAGCTGACTCAGCATTTTACGGGAGAAAGATGGCCGAAGCTTGAACGGACCTGTACTTGTGGCGCCAATATCATGGTCGCTGGTAAGGTATTTCGGGAAGTCACCGATCAAGTTTGGAGTCCGGAGAAGCGGATTTATGATATGGAGCGGGAATCGGTTGATATCCAAGTGCTTTCGCCGATTCCAGTAACGTTCTCCTATTGGGCACCTGCCGAAGAAGCGGAAAGATTAGCACGGATTCAAAATGATTTCATCGCTGAAACTGTCAATCAGTATCCAACTCGATTTATTGGATTAGGGGCTGTGCCACTGCAAAATGTGGATATCGCCATTCGTGAAATGGATCGCTGCATCCACGAATTAGGGTTAAAGGGCATTGAAATTGGTACGAATGTAAACGGTGTTAATTTGGATGATCCTTCTTTCATCGAGTTTTTCGAGATGGCGGAAAAATGGGAGGTACCCCTCTTTATTCATCCTTGGGAAACGTTAGGAAAAGAGCGGATGCCGCGTCATAATTTGATGTACACAGTGGGGATGCCGAGCGAAACAGCTCTTGCGGGTGCAAGTCTTATTTTAGGAGGGGTCATCGATAAATTCCCTAAGCTAAAAATTTGCTTCGCGCACGGCGGCGGGTCCCTTCCATACCTTTTGCCAAGACTTGATCAAGGCTGGAAGGTCTGGCCGCATTTACGATTGCTCGACAAACCGCCAAGCTATTATGCGAAAAACTTTTACTTTGATTCTTTAGTCAATGATCCTATTAATCTCCGATATTTAATTGAAAATTTCGGTCATGAAAAAATTATCATGGGCTCTGATTACCCATTCCTGTTAAGAGAAGTGCCTCCTGGAAAAGTGATTGATGAAACGCTGGGACTCACACAAGAACAAACAGAAGCCATGCTCGGAAAAAATGCGCTGAAATTCTTAAATATTCCTGTAAAGGCTGGAGTGTGACATGATGGAAAATCAAATTCTTACACCTGAAGATAAATTAGCAGAACTTGGGCTGACCTTGCCGCCGCTTCGTCCTGCCTCAGGGAATTATGTGAGCTGCGTCCGGACCGGCAATCTTATTTTTACATCAGGTCAGGGGACGAATGAGTACCGCGGCCAATTGGGGAAGGATGTTACCATTGATGTGGGCTATGATGCCGCAAGACAATGTATGTTAAATCTCCTAAGTGTTATTAAAAATGAACTTGGTGAATTAAGCAAAGTGAAGCGAGTTGTGAAAATATTAGGCTTTGTCAACAGCACACCTGATTTTGTCGATCAGCCGAAAGTGATGAACGGTTCTTCCGATTTACTTGTTCAGGTATTTGGCGAAAGAGGCAGACATGCCAGATCGGCTGTTGGAATGGCCCAGCTTCCACACAATAATGCAGTGGAAGTTGAAATGATCGTAGAAGTAGAGTAGCAGGAGGGGATAGGGATGAACTTAACCCAGCAACAAGTAATTAAGGATGCAAAACTTTTCATCAATGGAGAATATAGGGATGCTTTCTCAGGTGAAACCTTTGATACCATCGATCCTTCCACCAATCAAAAGCTTGCTTCGGTTGCCAAGGCAAATGAAGAAGATGCTAAATATGCCATTGAAGTGGCACAGCGGACGTTTGAAAGCGGCATATGGAGCGAAATGCCTGTCGCGGAACGGTCAAAGATTTTGTGTAAAATGTCTGATTTGGTCATGGAGCGAGTCGATGAATTAGCACTTGTTGAAACACTAGATGTTGGAAAACCCATTAAAGAGAGCCGCGGCTTTGATATTCCAAGGGCTGCTGCCAATCTCCGTTTTTTCGCGGAAATGGCCAATTATATTCATCATGAACACTATGATCAAGCAAAATATATGTCCTATTCCAAGTATGCACCTGCGGGTGTAACCAGCTTAATTATTCCGTGGAATCTTCCGTTTATGCAAATGACCTGGAAGGCATCGGCTGCTTTGGCAGCGGGGAACACGGTTGTGGTGAAGCCGGCATCCTATACACCGCTAAGTGCCGTCATGCTTGGAGAAATTGCTAATGAAGCAGGACTGCCGCCTGGTGTATTGAATATTATTACTGGACCTGGCGGAACAGCCGGAACAACGATGACCAACCATCCATCGGTCCGCCGCATATCCTTTGTTGGAGACAGTACAACCGGACGGACGGTCATGCAAAATGCCGCTTCTCAATTAATTCCGGTTTCATTGGAGCTTGGCGGTAAATCTGCGAACATCGTGTTTGAAGATGCCGATTTGGATGAAGCAGTAGCGGGATCCATCGAAGCCATTTTTCGTAACCAGGGTGAAATTTGCCTAGCCGGCTCTAGACTTTTGGTACAAGAGAGTGTTTACGATCTATTCCTGGATAAATTTTTAAAGGCTGTTCGAAAAATTAAGGTAGGAAATCCGCTGGATGAAACGACCGATATGGGGGCATTAGTATCAAAAGGTCACTTGGAATCTGTTGATCAATATGTTCAAATCGGCCTTTCTGAAGGAGCTAAACTGGCAATCGGCGGAAAAAGAATGCTAGAATTAGGCGAAGGAAATTTCTACGAGCCAACGGTTCTTTATGATGTAGATAACAAAATGAGAGTGGCACAAGAGGAGATATTTGGCCCTGTCCTTGTCGTCATTCCATTTAAAACAGAGGAAGACGCCATTCGAATTGCCAATGACTCCATCTATGGGCTTGCCGGTGTCGTTTGGACTAATGATCTTCGCCGGGCTCACCGTGTTGCAGCTAAAGTCAATTCTGGTTTGCTTTGGATTAATTGCTGGTATTATCGCGATTTACGAACACCATTTGGCGGGGCAAAAGCGAGCGGCATTGGCCGTGAAGGCGGCCGTCATAGTTTTGAATTTTATACAGAAGCAAAAACAATTACATTGAAGCTTTAGAGCAGAATCGAAGAGTGCTTTTATGGCACTCTTTATGAGTTCATATAGAAAGAGTGATTGTATGAATCAGGTAGTGGATAAAATTGTGGGAAGTCTTTTAGAAGCGGAGCGCACGAAGAATGCTATCGCTCCTCTTACTGTGGAGTATCCTGAATTAAAGGTAGAGGATGCCTATAAGATTCAACTTGAGGTTATGGCTAAAAAAGTGAATCAGGGCAGTAAGGTCATCGGGAAAAAGGTTGGTTTGACCAGCGTGGCGATGCAGCAAATGCTTGGAGTCGACGAACCAGATTATGGTCATTTATTGGAAGAAATGAAGGTGGAAGATGGCGGCATCGTTAAGGTTGAGGGGTTGATTAGTCCAAAAGTGGAAGCAGAGATTGGGTTCATTCTAGGCGAGGACTTAAAAGGACCTAATGTCACGTTTCTGGATGTCTTAATGGCCACAAAGTACGTGGTGCCAACTCTAGAAATTATTGATAGCCGGATAGAGGATTGGAAGATTCAATTAGTCGATACGGTTGCCGATAACGGTTCTTCCGCAATGGTAGTGACAGGTAATCAATTAACTCAGATTGACGGAATCGATTTGCGTACCGTTGGAATGGTGATTTTTCAAAATGGAGAAATGGTTGATACAGGTTCTGGTGCTGCTGTTCTTGGACATCCCGCTCAAGCTGTCGCCTGGCTCGCGAATAAACTTCATGAATTTGGTATTACGCTTAAAGCAGGCGAATTAATCCTTCCGGGTGCGTTGACAAAGGCCTTGCCTGTTCGGGCGGGCGATCAATTCTCCGCACATTTCGGTTCACTTGGATCAGTTTCGGTTACTTTTGAGTAGGTTTTGGTAGATAGCTT
Source organism: Paenibacillus sp. BSR1-1 (assembly GCF_030403775.1). GTDB lineage: Bacteria > Bacillota > Bacilli > Bacillales > Cytobacillaceae > Neobacillus. The sequence goes on along the minus strand of NZ_JAQMWQ010000015.1, from coordinate 23,083 downwards.
TGTTTGTTAACAAGGTTCAACGTGACCGAAAAAGTTGAGGAACCAAGAAAAGGGTAACGTAGATAGGGTCTACGTGACCGAAAAGCCTAAGAACCAAGGAAAGAGTAACGTAGGAAGAGTCTATGTGACCGAAAAGGCCTAATTACAGAGAAGAGGGTCAAGTGAAAATTTTCCACGTCGCCAAACTTTTCATAATTGGCGAATGGCCGCAAATTGGAGGTATAGCAAATGACGTTAACCAGCGGTGTTGACTTAGAAATTGTAGATTATTTGTATTCGGCGGAAAAAGAGCGTCGGGAAGTGGTTAAGGTTACGGATCAATACCCGGAATTAACCATCGATGAGGCTTATCTTATCCAAGAAAAACTCATCCAAAGAAGAGAAAATGATGGGGCACGCCGAATTGGGTTAAAGCTCGGACTTACCAGTAAGGCAAAACAAGAAATGATGGGGGTACATGAAGCAATCTATGGTTATTTGACCGATGATATGCTTGCCCTTGAATGGGAACCGCTTGATTACAATAAATTCATCCATCCAAAAGCAGAACCTGAAATCGCTTTTATGATTGCAGAGGACCTGCAAGGAACCAATATTACAGCAGAGGACGTGCTGCGGGTTACCAAATATGTGGCCCCGGCGATCGAAATCATTGACAGCCGTTACTTAAATTTTAAATTTACCCTGCCAGATGTAGTTGCCGACAATTGTTCCTCATCAAGCTTTTTTATTGGGAGCAAGTGGATGTCGCCGAAAGTCTTAAATTTGGCTGATATCGGTATGGTAATGTCAAAGAACGGGCAGGTTTCCCAGACCAGCTCAAGCGCAGCTGTGCTAGGACATCCCGCTACATCAGTTGCCTGGGCAGTTAATAAGCTTGGAGAAGCAGGAAAAGGAATTAAAAAGGGGGATATCATCCTTAGCGGAGCCATCTCCGAAGCGATTTCTTTTGAACCAAAAGATTCCATTCTTGTACAATTTGCTGAATTAGGCAGTGTTACATTTACTTGTAGGTAATCTAATTTTTCACAATATTTTTTCTATCAAAATCATAAACCATTAATATTTCCCAAGGCTATTATGAAACTAGCCTTGGGTTTTTTAATAGACTCGACAAACTTCGAGCAGGGACAGGCACCAGTAGAAATCACTTTTTTCCCAATAATGCAGATAGATTTACCATGCTATTATTAAATTCCAAACAAATCTTTTTATCTAATAGGGGGATGGAAGAATGAAAAAGAGAACGTCACTGGTACTAGCATTGGGACTAACTGTTGGGGCTGTATTGCCGATCACTGCTGCGGCACAAACACAAAGTGCGGTTCCGTACAATGTTATGGTCAAAAAGGATGCAGCGCAATTCGGTAAGGAAGCAAAGGTGAACTGGAAAAAGGGGCAAACAGTTCCATCTTTCGTACATGGAAAACTATCAACAAAGGCGCTGATCGATAAAGCGGCGGTCAAGCAATTTTTAAAAGAAAATAAGGAACTCTACCAATTAGATTCAGATAAAGATTTGACCTTACTAGATGTCCAAAAGGACGAGCTTGGCACCACTCACTATAATTTCGTTCAATCTGTCCAGGGCATTCCTGTTGATGGCGCAAAATTCAAGGTTCATACCGATAAAAATGGCATCGTTACGGCAGTAAATGGTGACGTCTTCCCAGAAGCTTCCTCCTATTTTAAAGGCGCCCTTAAAGCACAGCTATCCAAGGCTGATGCACTTGATAAGGCTTGGAAATCTATTAATCTAACAAAGAAAGATACATTAACGAATGCCGAAGTAGATCCTACCGGTAAAAAGGTAGAAGATACGGCTGAAAAGGCAGAATTAGTCGTTTATAAAAAAGCCAATGATTTTTACTTGGCCTACAAAACGAACCTTCAATTCATCCAGCCATACGGGGCAAACTGGGTTGTTTATGTTGATGCTATCAATGGCAATATTCTAGATTCCTATAATGCAGTAGCAGATGGGGCTACAACTGGATCTGGATATGGGGTATTAGGAGACTATAAAACGTTTAATACTTATTTTTCAAACAGTACTTATTATTTGTATGATGTAACAAAACCGATGACAGGAGTCATTGAAACTAGAACAGCACAAAATCGTACCTTATTACCAGGAAATTATTCTGTTGACCCTGATAATCAATTCAATGCTGTTTCTCAAGGTGCTGATGTAGATGCTAACTATTATGCTGGTAAAGTATATGACTACTATAAAAATACATTTAACCGAAATAGTTTTGATAATAATGGGGCAACGATCCGTTCCTCCGTCCACTACAGCAGAAATTACAACAATGCGTTCTGGAATGGCCAGCAAATGGTATATGGCGATGGAGATGGTGTACAGTTTAGACCGCTTTCCGGCGCTCTTGATGTCGTAGGCCACGAATTAACCCATGCGGTTACAGAAAGAACAGCAGGGCTGGATTACATTAACCAATCTGGAGCACTTAATGAATCCATTTCTGATACATTCGGCGTATTCATGGATAAGGGTGACTATTTAATTGGTGAGGATGTTTATACACCGCAAAAATCTGGAGATGCATTAAGAAGTTTATCAAACCCAACTCTATATGGACAGCCAGATAATATGAGTAACTATGTGAATACAACCTCTGATAACGGTGGTGTTCACACGAACAGCGGTATTCCAAACAAAGCTGCTTATTTAACAATTAACAGCCTTGGAACATCTGTTGCAGAAAAAATCTATTATCGTGCTTTAACGGTTTATCTAGCACCACAAAGTAATTTTAGCGATGCCCGTGCGGCTCTGCTTGCTTCTGCAGCGGACCTTTACGGCTCTGGAAGCACGCAATATAGCGCAGTTGCGAGTGCTTGGTCACAGGTAGGAGTTAACTAAAAAAAATAAGTCAGCCATCACATTTGTGGTGGCTGACTTATTTTTACGCCTAATCCCGGGGTTTTCCTGGTGGATAGTAGTAGGGCGGTACTTTAATCCATCCTCTTTTCCTCATTAACTCCTTTAATGAGGAACCAAATTTCATCTTTTCAATCATCGCGTGGGTAAACAACGAACCTACATCATTTCTAATGGATTGTGAGGCGGCAGTAGCACAGTGAACAATTGCGGCAACCGTTTTGATACTTACACCGTTCATGATCTCATCATCCGTTAGTTTCGTGCCTAATGGAACTGCATCAGGGTCAGAGAAAGGCCGCTGCTCGCTTGTTGGCGGTAATTGAATCCCTTCTTTTATCATAAATTCCTTAAATCGCTGTCCTTGTGTATCACACTGTTTCAAGCTTTCTTGTAAAATCCTCACTACATCATCATCTGTTGACATATTTAACCCTGCTTGCAGAAAAACGCTGGATTCGTCCATGATCGTAAGATACAACCAGCAACTCATCACTTCTCCTACATGAAGCGGATTTTTCGGTTCATTATCTAAATTCATTTGCAAATAGTCTTTTAGCGATTCAAATATATTTGTCAAATTAAGCCCCCATTAATTTTTTATTATTTTTCCAAATATGGAAAACAAAATACACAAAAAAATAGATCGGTGCTTAGCACCAATCCAAAATGGGAAGTTTTAAGAAATGAGTTCAAGAACCTATTTCCTAATTAAGTTACCTTTATATTAGAAGAAACTTGTGTGGAAATTAGGGGGAACTTGTGTGGAAGTTGTGAAGATTGATTCGACTTTTTTTAAGATGGCCATTTAAAACTACCTCCGCAATAAATGGAGAGTAGGCCTTTAAAATAAAAATCGTGAAATATGCCTGAAGAATTAACTCGAAATAATTGAAAAGCGGATGGATGAAAAAAATGTAGAAGCATATAATGAAATGTTTCATCCGATAATGAAATCATTCAGGAGGATATTAAAATTGATACTTAGAAGATATTTGTCGCTTGTTGGCATCGGTTCGGCGGAGATTGATCTTATCCTGCCAAAAGACACGTTTAAAGCAGGCGATTCTGTAGGCGGTTATTTCTTAATTAAAGGCGGCACAATTGAGCAGCAAATTAAACAAATAGATTGTGAGTTTATCTTAATGGATCAGGCAAACGGAATAGAAAAGGTGATTGATAGCACAACAATTATGCTATCAGCTTGGATTGACTCTGAAGCATCGAATAAAGTGGATTTTACCTTCAAACTTCCTGAATCGGTCCCGGCATCATCGAAAGATATTTCTTACCGTTTTACAACTAAGCTCACTTTTGATGAAGGTGTAGAAAGCTTCGATCAGGATATTATCAAAATTAAATAATCATTTTAACAAAGGCTGTTGATGAACGAAATCAACAGCCTTTTTGATGCTAGTGTGCCTGGCAGCGAAAAAATTTGATAAAATAATAGATAAATTTAAAAGGAGCACTAAAGTGATAATGGATATAACTCTCGCAAAAAAAGAAGACTTACCATATATTGAGGAATTGTTTGGGTCATGTAAATTAGACCTGTTAAAAAAGGAAATTTTCCAATGGGATGACCAATATCCGAACAAGGAATATTTTGAATGGGTTATTAAAGAAAAAGAAATGTATGTCTATCGTCAGGATAGCCAAGTGTTGGGAGCAATTGTCTTTAATGAATGGCAGCATCCTGAATGGGAAAAGGTTAAATGGGGCGAGAGCAGCGGAAAAATCATGGTCATTCATGCATTCTGTGTTCACCCCCATGTTCAGGGCGGGGGATACGGAAGCAAAATACTTGAGTTTGCTGAATATCTTGCACAGGAGCAAGGCTATACAGGAATCCGCCTTGATGCCTTCTCTGGGAATCCTAGTGCCCTAAAATTCTATGAAACTAGAGGGTATAATAAGAAGGGTGAAATCTTTATTTCGACCAAACCCCTAGGGCATGAAACGTATTATTGTTATGAAAAATTATTTTAAAAGATGAAGGGTTCGTCCGATTTATGCTTTCGGCTCCTTTTATGTAAACCTTTTTTCATCCAAATGCGTCTAATATTAATGAGGTGATAATAGTGAAAGCAATCATTTTTGATTTTGATGGTTTAATTGTTGATACAGAAACCATTTGGTTTGAGAGTTATAAAGAAGTTTTGGGCGGCCACGGCTTGGAGTTAACCCTGGAACGATTCTCCAAAATTATTGGAACGCAGGATACGGAATTTTTTTCTTACATACAACAAAAGCTTCAGGTTGATTCTAGTGTGATAGAAGCTAATGCCCATGAACTCTTTCATGTGAAAATGGGTGAACCGGCTCCAAGAGAAGGAGTCGAGGACTACTTAAAAGAAGCAAAGGAACTAGGCCTCAAAATTGGGTTAGCTTCTAGTTCGAGTCGGAAATGGGTGGAAGGATTTTTAACCAAACTTAAAATTATCCAGTATTTTGATGTCATTAAAACACGTGATGATGTTTCAAAAGTAAAGCCAAATCCTGAATTATATTTGAAAGCTGTGGAAGCGCTGGGTGTACTGCCCACCGAAGCGATTGCATTTGAAGATTCTTTGAATGGACTAAGAGCAGCGAGGTCAGCTGGCATCCAATGTGTGATTGTTCCGAATCCCGTTACTTCTCATTTAGATTTTCAAGACTATTGTCTAAGATTATCTTCCATGGGTGAAAAGGAATTGAAGCATGTTATACAAGCAATTTCTGAAAAATCGAACGTCTATAATATTAGAATAGGCACACCTGCAGACGAGGATTTTTTATGGGAAATGTTATACCAAGCAATTTTCATTCCTGATGGAAAGCATCGGCCTTCTAGGGACATCTTGATGGAACCCAATATTCAACAATCTTTAAAAGGGTGGGGGAGAAAAGGCGATACAGCCTTAATCGCAATCGATGCCTCTAATAATCCAATTGGGGCAGTTTGGGTTCGATTATTCGATGAAAATAATAGTACATATGGATACATCAATAGCCAAACCCCGCTTCTAGGCATGGCACTGCTTCCGGAATATAGAGGTAAGGGAATAGGTACAGCTCTGCTTGGGGAAATGCTAAGAATAACGAAAGAGGCTGGATTTGGTGCAGTTTCATTAAGCGTTGATCCCAAAAATCCTGCTTTAAAGCTCTATAATCGCTTGGGATTTAAAAAGGTCGGTGTTGATGGTACATCCTGGAATATGATAGTGGAATTTACTGAATAAAAAAAGTTATTAAGTGCCTGAAAGTTTCAGGCTCTTGCATCTTTCCTCATAATTTTCTGCTGTTTTTCCCCGACTTGATGATAATATTTATCCCATTTGCTTCGCCGCTATCTATGTGGTGAGCCATTTTTGAGACATCAATATTCGTCTCAATCTTCACATGTCTGTGCTCTTTCCCGCCCAACTTGACCCTATAGGGGGCGTTGTTATTCATAAGAGATAACATTCGAACATCATCTTCAAAGGCATATTCCTCATAAAATTCGATGGTGAATTGGACATCATTCTTGCTGTAATTTTCAAACGGGAGATCACACTCACCGTGTAATATTGTTTTATTGATCATGTCAAAGCGGCAACTACTTTCATTCTCGTCATAGGAAACTGCATAAATCCCCGATGCAACAGTTCTTTGAAATAATTCAACAAAGTAATGAGGCGTTGACACAGAGAGAAATATGGCGAGAAAAATAAACCTGCCTTGATATTTTTTCAATGATTTTGCAAGAAAAAATAAACCTGCAATTAATAAAGAAAAAGCAGTAATTCCTACAATTGAAATTCCATTAACCGTGGTGATTGGCATATTCAAGATCGACATAGTCCCACCAAACGTTTTTTCGTGAGGGAAAGGAAAATTTATAACCATAGAAGCAATAAGAAGAAAAAGAGCAAGTAATAAAAACTTCTTGTTTTTGACCAAATAGACTCCCCATTTCGGACTCTGACTAATTAATTTCCAATATAGTATTATTTTAACATTGTGGATTTTTAAGTTGGGTATATTTAGAAAATTCTTTTTTAGATGAACATGTGTAGAGTATTATGGAGAAAGTCTTCAATAAACGCTTGTTTCATAAAGCCATCCAGCCGTGAAAAATAGGATTGCCGGGCATAAAAAAAAGGAGCAGCCAAATTATGAAATCATCTTAGCTGCCCCGTGTTTTACATTAGCCCCACCCAATTTAAATACAAGAATACCGCTAACAATAACGAGAACACCGATTAGTTGCTTGGATGTAAATGGGACCTGAGTAAGACCAAGTAAGCCTAAGGAATCTCCTAATAGGGCAAACCCGAGCTGCGATGTCATGACGATAGAAATCGTATATGTTGGGCCAAGCAGCCTCATCCCCTGCACAATACTAGTTACTACTCCCACCCCGATTAAACCGCTGAACCAATACCAGGTCTTCATATTTTGCAGGTCAAATAGTTGTTTTCCTTCGAAGATGAGACCAATCGACAACGATGCCAGAAATCCTAATCCTAAAACCAAGGTTGTAGTTGCCCATGACCCGGCACGTTCATTGACTTTACTGTTAAAAATATTTTGCAAGCTGACCAAGGAACCCGCAATAATTGAAAATAGTAGTCCTAGAATCATATTCTCAACTCCTTAATTATTTAAATCTTTATCGGGAAAAGTCTATTCGTAAATATTATCGCCTGCAAGAGCCCGTAATCCTTCTCTGTCCTTAACAAGAATGAAACCTTTATTTCGTTCAATTAAACCTTCTGTACAAAACTGACCGATGACCCGATTGAGATGCCGGTAACTGGTTCCAATAAAGTTCGCGGCATCCTTTATACTGATCCTCAGCTGCTCTTTGTTCAAAGAATCGGATTCATTAAAAGAGACAGATAATAAATAACTGGCGAACCGTACTTCCACTGGATACAATAAATTGAAGCTCATAGAATTCGTTTTAAGGTGAAATTTTTGAGTAATGATATCTAGTAAAAATTGCAGAAGAGGGGCATGATCTCTTCCGTATTTTCTCAGCCAATGATACTGAACTCCGATCATTTGAACAGATGATACGGCCTCAACTGTATTAATAATGTTTATATCCTGCACGTATTCAATATCCCCGATCACCTCAAGAGGTGTCTTAAATGAAAGAATAAGGGTTCTTCCTTCTGCTGAAGTGGTATAAACTTTAATTTTCCCTTTAACGAGTACATACAAATATTGGGAAGCCTGCCCTTGGGAACAAATAAATTCCCCCTGTTCGAAGGTGTAGAGCGACAAATGCGGTAATATTTGTTCATTAAATATCGATTCAATTTGATAAGCTGACAAATATGATTTAACTTGTTTAAAGTCATTGATTTCCCTCATTTTCCGGACTCACCTCAGTTAAAATCTTAAAATCACTACACCTGCTATCATCAGACCGATGCCGATAAATTGTGGCAGCTTTATCTTCTGCTTGATTGTGCCAAACCATCCGTTACTGTCAATGATATAGGTCAGCACCAGCTGCGCAATCAGCATGGCGGATACCGTAAAAGTAACCCCTATTCTTTGAATTGCCGTCACATTACTGAAGATAACAATGGCAGCAAATGCTCCGCCAGCCAAATATAAAGGTTTCACTTGCTTAAATCTTTTCCATTTTCGGTCCCGAACGAATATTAGAATCACCAAGGCCATGATAAATCCAGTTAACTGTGTAATAGTCGCAGCCTGCCATGTACCAATATCCTGGCTAATTCTAGTATTGGCCACCCCTTGGAGTGTAATAAAGGCTCCACCTAAGAAGGCGAATAATATACCTTTCAATTTTCCTCACCTCCACATGTTTCTAACTTTATTAAAAGACAGATGCATATTCTTGGAAAGGACATATGTCCTGAAGTGTTAAAAATAAATTTTGGACAAAGTTAGGTAATTTGCCTTTACACGTTAAGGACATCCTCCATACATTAAAGTATGTTCAAATAAGGAGGAATCTTGATGAATTTAAATTATGAGCAAGCGCAGCATCTAGAGGGCAAAATGATTCAGTTTAAAGATAATCAAGGTGAATGGTCAGTAGGAAGAGTTGTAAAAGTAAGGAAAGATGGTCTTGAGATTGAGGAATTAGGTTCTTCCAGTTCGAATGATGGATACGGATTTGGCTTTTTTGGTCCAAGACCGTTCTTTAGACCGCGGTTTTTTAGACCACCTGTTTTCTTCCCGTTTGTTGGATTTGGATTCTCTCCATTCTTTTTTTAATAGAAAACACTTAATACAAAAGACACAAAAAAGAGCATTGGACATATCCAATGCTCTAATTTTTTTACATAAGGCTATTTTCGCAAGGATTGTTGTTTTTCGTATAAATTCATCAACCCGTTAAAAAGATTCTTCGTGGCATCTTTTCGTAAGAACATTTGCGAAAAATGCCTAGAAACTTTGTAAATGATTCTTTATAAGTGCTATTAGCAACAAAGTTTACGAAAAGAGCCTTACATAAAAATATTGATAGAGGGATTAGAAGTGATATTAAAAACATATAATTTCCAGTAAAAAGCACCTGACAAATGAAATCGCTTACATTAAAATAAAAGTAACAAATAGGAGAGGGGATACAAACTATGGAACTATTATTTAAACAATGTGAACATAACCAATCAGAAGAAACGTGTGAAGAGTGTACCCCAAAAATAGAAACTGAAGAGAATTTCGATATCTCAGAATATGATTATCATAAAAGATTGTGGTTTTAATATTTTAAGAGCGTGCTATTTGTTAAAGCTAAGAATTGCAATTAAAAAAAATAACCCTTTAATATGATAAAAAGCCCTCACAGGAAGGGCTTTTTTTATTGGAACTAACAAATGAAAAATCCTTCATAAAGTAATCGATATTTTTTTTATGGTAATACTAAAATGCATATATATGGCAAGGAGTGAAACGATGCCACGAAAAGCTGCACCTTCAGTCAACGAGGATACGGACTTAGAAGCAAATGATTTATTGCCAGAAAAAGAAAATGACGAAGCTGAAATCGCTAACCTTAATCGCATGTTAGCTGCTACATTGAATTACTTGTCAGACGATGAGGTGGAAGAGATAGATATCGAATACCTCCTGGATCATACAGAAGGCCTTAGAGAATGGTGGGATCGATATCGAGAGAGCAATAGAAAAGAAATAGAAGAGGAAATAAAAAAGTCTCTCGGTGAACTCTCCTTAAAAGAACTAGAAATGATCCGCGAACAGATAAAAGAAAAACAGGATTGAATTTTGGTCTCTTCACTTGCTGTGAAGGGATGTTTTTTATTATTGGGGCAGTACCATTTTTGGTTAAAACAAAATGAGAAAAGCACCCATATTATTGAGTGCTTTCCACTTAACCTATTTATTTACTGAACAAGCCTTTGACTCCCTTGTAAATTAAAACGAGTGAGAAGACGATAACAGTTAATATGCCAATGATATCTGTAACAGGTGAAACGCTTTCAAGAAATGAATCAGCTAAAGGAACTCTAATAAGTGCAAACCCCGATAAAATAGCAGCAAGGAATAAGAAAATCCGATTATCCATTGGTTCTCCTCCTTCCTATTTGATTGATAAATTATATGTCCTTAATGTTACAAATATGTCAATTGTGTGATAAAAAAATATAAAAAAATAACACCCTTTTTGGAGTGTTACGTCATATCGATTGAAATTATCTTTCGATTTCACTATGCTGAAAGCCACTCTGGGTATCAAATACTTCATACCATTTGTATTTTGGGGATTTGAACCACTCGTAATGCGGCAAATAAACCAAATAGCCAAAATTGCCTTCAGCATCAAGGAAAGATTTGAATATCTTGACAGCCCCAAATCCAAACGTTCTATCTAAATAACCTTCGATTCCTTCTCTGACAATATTTTTTTTATTTTCTTCATCTTTCTTATGTAACTCCATCAGCCCATCAATAAAAATTCCCAACAAGACCAAAGTAATTGAGATTAAAACAAAAATCAGCAAATTTAACAAAAAACCTGCCCCTTCTCATTTAATTGACTCACCTCGATTGTACATTCGCTAGTTATCAAATAGTGTGATGTAAACCACACATCCCGTTTGATATCTGACAATTTTGTGGCGAAAAAAATGTGGAACGAGACATCTTGGTAAATGTCTCTTTTAGAGAGGGAGTATTAGAATAGTCATCTATTTCAAATTCGTACAAAGTAAAAATTTTAGTTTATAATACAGCTAGAATAAATTTTAAGGGGCTTTTTATGGCATTAATTACAGGCAAGGTAATAATAATATCTTTATTTTTATTGATCATTACAATGATTGAGACGTTGGCCTATTCAACAAGGATTTCAGGGGCGAGAGTTAAATTAATTGCGACTGCATTATCTTTATTTAGTACGTTAGTGATTGTTTCAAGGTTCTCTACAATGATTCAACAACCTTTAACAGCAAAACTAATCGCAGAGGCCCCTAAATTAAACAAACTACACTATATAGAAGAACAATATCGGATATTAATAGGGGTAACCTCTATTGGAGTGTTGTTTGGCATCCTTCTTTTTCCAACCTTTATCAATATTTTTTCTAGGGCTATTGTACAGCTATCAGATCAACGCGGTTCCGTAATAGCGCTATTTCGAAATCAATTTAATCGAAATGGCATCAAAAAAGTATTTTTGTGTTTCAGACGCCCGAGATTAAGATATCTAAAAGGAATAACGTTGAAAACCATTCCTAAGCGCCTCTTTGTAATTAATGTTATTATTTCTTCTGTTTTTACAATCGGGGTACTTTCTTCCATTTACGCGTCGATGTTAGTTCCTAAAGATTATGCACAGGCTGCCTTAATGTCATCAGGAATAATTAATGGCATTGCGACGATTTTATTAACATTGTTTATTGATCCAAAAGCTTCAGTGCTTGCGGACAGAGTCATGAAGGAACAAAGTGATTATATTTTCTTGAAGAGCTACTCTTTGACCATGATTAGTTCGAAGTTTTTGGGGACAGTCGCAGCCCAATTTTTGTTTATTCCGGCTGCATATTATGTGGCTTGGTTTGCCAAGTGGATTTAATGTCTTTCTTCAATGAAAAGGCTGCTAATATTGGCAGCCTTTTTGTTATGGAGCTGAAGTTTTTATTATTTATTTGTGGTAATATAAATGTAATAATATATAAAAAATGGGGGAAATTTCATGAAAAAAAGAAAGCGCAATACACAGCACTTTACTTTTTTAGCCTGGGCAGCATTCGCTATTTTTACTGCACTAATGTTGGTTGGGCTTTATACCTTAGAAGAGCCATTATTTGTTAAAGGTTATTACTTTATGGGTACAATCGGGATTATTGTTTCCTCTTTTATGGTCGCAAAAGTTACACGTGATAACCAAGATGATATGGAAGACAGCTATTATGAAGAGGACAGTAAAGGGAAAAAAGACAAATTGGATATTTAATGATAAAAGAGGTTTAAAAGAGTTGATGCGTCAACTCTTTTTATATGTAAGTATCCGATACAGATAAGGAATTTGGAGTGGTAATTAGTGCTAAATGTTGAGATTAGAAGGCCAAAAATTGAGGAGATAAATGAGATAAATCAATTTTTTAGAAAGGTGATTACGGACACCTTTACAAAAGAAGGTATAGGGGAAAAGCTGGATGATATTGAAAATGAGATTGAGATAAAGAAAAAATATTTGGCAAGTGATTTTGAAAGTCATGGCGCGGAACGATATTTTTTGATAGCCATAGATTCTGATCGAATTATCGGTACGATTGAATGTGGTCTTGCAAGCGATTTAATAGGCAATTGTACCAACAATGCATATAAAGGGCTTTTGGAAGTAGGTACTGTATTTGTCCACCCTGACTACCAAAGGATGGGAATAGGGAACAGGTTATTGAAAGCAATGTATTTTGCATTGCAAGATGCAGGGAAGAAAGAGTTTTGTTTAGATAGTGGATATAAAAGCGCGCAAACAATCTGGAAAAAGAAATTTGGGTATCCTGATTACTTGTTAAAGGATTATTGGGATGAAGACTATGATCATATGATCTGGAAAATCAGGGTAATCGAATGGATATAAGATTATGAAGGATTGATTACTGAAGATACAATGGAGATGCAAACCTGCACCACAGATTGAAAAAATGTTATTTTCAGGGTTTGAATACTTCTTTTCTGCGGTAAAATTAAATATATTGGCGAAACCACATACCATTGCCCCAATCAATTATTGAAAGAGAGTCGATCCATTAAATGAACAATGTTACAAAAATGAAAATAGCAGCCCCTGCTAATGAAGTATTTGAAGCATTCGTTGATCCAGCAAAAATCAAAAACTTTTGGTTTTCATCAAGTTCTGAAAGATGGGAAGCAGAAAAAACATTCACATTGAGATATGATGAATACAATGCCCAGGTGGATATAGAAGTTAAAGAAATCGTTGCAAACAAGAAAATCGTATTCCAGTGGGGTGCCAATGGAGAAGGACATACCGTGACTATGCTGCTGGAAGAACAAAATGATTCGAGTACTGTTATTGAAGTATCAGAAGAAGGCTTTAATGAAAATGACATCGATTTTGTCAATCAAATTATTGATAATAAAGAAGGCTGGGTTTATATGCTTACCTGTTTAAAAGGATATTTAGAATCCGGAATTAAAAATTTAAGAGCGGGGTTAGTTAAATAAAACTACCTCTAGAGCCATATGGCTCGTTTTTTTTTGGAAAATTGATAATTGAATTTTTTTCCTGCTGCAATTAGAGTAGAGATAGTACAATTTTTAGAGGAAGTGTAAGTATTGTCAACTCAAGTAATAAATAAGTTAAAAGCCGACTGTGAAAATTGTTTTGGTTTGTGTTGTGTGGCTTTGCCTTATGCGAAGTCCGCCGATTTTGCTTTCGATAAGGAAGGAGGTACCCCTTGTCGGAATTTGCAATCCGATTATCGCTGCGGTATTCATAAAAATCTTAGAAATAAAGGGTTTCGAGGCTGTGCTGTTTATGAATGCTTTGGTGCAGGTCAAAAGGTATCAAAAATCACCTATGATGGGAACGATTGGCGTGAACACCCAGAGCTGGCCAAAGAAATGTTTGAGGTCTTTCCTATTATGCAGCAGCTCCATGAAATGCTTTGCTATTTAAATGAAGCACATGGTTTGGAGGATGCAAAGCCTATATATGAAGAATTGCAAAATGCTTTAGAAAAAACAGAATCTCTCACTAATTTGAAGCCAAAATCTATCCTAGAACTTGATATACCGGGTCATAGAGCCGTCGTTAATGATTTACTTCTCCGCACAAGTGAACTTGTACGATCAAAGGTTTTTCAAAAGAAAAACAAAAAAATAAGTAAGGGAAGAGACTTTTTAGGTGCAAAGTTAAAAGGTGCAGACCTAAGAGGTTCGAACTTGAGAGGAGCCTTGCTCATTGCAGCTGACCTCAGGGAAGCCGATATGAGAGTAGTCGATTTTATCGGTGCAGACTTAAGAGACGCAGATGTAAGCGGTGCTAATTTAACCGGAAGTTTCTTTTTAACACAAGCACAAGTTAACTCGGCTAAGGGCGATATTCATACGAAATTACCTGATTCATTAAGGATTCCTGAACATTGGGTTAAATAGTCTTAGGAATTCGCGGATTACCTCTTACAAAATTGTCCCCATTGTAACAAAAGTCCAGTAAATTAATGTATAATAATGGAAGATTTACATAAAATCGGAGGGCTTTTGATGATGGACAATGGCAATATATTTGGTCTTTTTGCAATTATTCCTATTTTACTTTATTTGGTAATTTTGGTTTTTAGTATATACTTTGTTGTCAGAACAATAAGGTTTATGAATGAAAAAACAAAGTTGGATCAGGAGAGAAATGAGAAACTAGATTTATTAATAAAAGTCCTTGGTAATAATGATAGAAAAGTTGATTAATTGAAATTAAATTTTCAGGGGAGAAGCTGCTGCTGCTCCTCTTTTTATTTATTTTATGGTTTTGATTCATTAAAAAATGAAATATAATAAGAGTAAGGATGTTCAAAAAATTGTCAAAATTCCAACATAATATTGTTGATATAGAATAAGTTTAGGAGGGGAATTCAATGATAAGGGCGGCAATTGCAGGTGTGGTCGGATTTATTCTTATTTTTGTAGAGTCTTTATTAATAATGAAGCTAAAAGGGTATGAAACAATTGAATTTGGAGGCCTAACACCTTTTATTAATGTCTGGGCCATGAATTTTTTTGTAGTATTTGCCATCCTAACGCAAGTTACAAATTGGTTCGAAAATAGAGCAGATATGGAAAAAAGTGAAGATAGTTATTAATAAAGGCTCTTTTCGTAAACTATGTATCTTTTGGGGCCAAATTTAGTGCATTTACTATGTTTGTAGGCAATTTTCGCAAATGTTCTTACGAAAAGATGCCACGAAGCATTTAGTTATACGGGTTGATGATCTCTTACGAAAAACAACACTTTTTGCGAAAATAGCCTTAATAAAAAAGCGCCTATGACACGGATGAAAAGCCGATTGCATAGGCGCTTTTTTGAACTAAGCATTATGTTTTACTGCTCGATTACCTTTGAATGCTGCTCTGCGAATAAATGGAATTACCCAGCGGTCAAGACCAATGCGGCCAGCGTTAAAGCCAGAGAATAGGATAATTGCACCGATGAATAAGTCAGTAGGAATATGAGATACAGTACCGGCTAAGAAGAACGCGAAGTTCATCACTAGACCAAAGAACATTGCTGCAGTAGTTAAGCATCCAAGAATAAGTCCAAGCCCTACTAGAAATTCTCCAACAGGTACGAGTGTATTGAAAATATCTACGTTTGGTAAAGCGAAGTGCTTTAAGAAGTCGACGTACCAGCCGTATACGATACTGCCATCAGGACCTTTTACTGGATTCGCGATTACTCCTTTTAAAAATCCAGAAGCATCGAACCCCCCTGCTAATTTGTGATATCCAGCTGTGATCCAAGAATATCCGATATATAAGCGAAGAACTGTTAAAATACCAGCGGCAACTTTGTTTTCTCTTAACCAATTGACTAACATTTGAAACACTCCTTTTGATAAATAAGTTTTATATATTGATTACACTGTAAATATATCATTTTTATTTTGAATTGAGGGTAGTTTGTTCACTTATTCACAAATTTGTAAAAAGAATTTGAACAATTTATTAACATGGTCAATAGTTTTTATTAAAATGAAAATAAAGAATTTTCAGTAAAGTAGGGATGTTATGCAACAGACTGATGATTTAGAAACATTTCCGTATCCATTTAAAGGAGAAGTATATCGTTACTCTAATAACTCTGCCCCATTGGATTTTCCAAGCAGCATCGAAATTACTCCGAGTTACATAAATGAAATGAATCTTAAGCGGGGTCTTCTAAACCAGCATCCTGAACGATGTTATCAGTCACTGTCTCATACACTTCGTGGACAATGGGAAATCCTTGAGATGATAATGGGTCATTTAACAAGCCATTATCCTGATCAATTTTCGCTTGATAAACAAAATGATGAATGGACGTTTCATAATAAAATTTTACAAGAAAAGCAGTACTTTATTTTTGGGGATGAAACTACATTACCATGTGAGCCGCTTGATTTTATTGGAAGGCATGTGCAAGAGGACCTGATTTTCATGATGCAGCGAGATGGGGATTTATTTTTAGATGCCGGTCAATTATGCTTCCCCGCTAATTGGTCGCTAGCCTTTGATTTAGGGATGAGTTTTCGAGAAATTCATCATCCTATTCCGGGCTTTAAGGAGGAAGGATTGGATGAGCGAATCCTTCAGTTTTTGTTGCAGTTGGAAGCGGGAAATCCCTGGTGGCGGAAAAATTGGTCGCTGATGGCTGGGAATCGTCTCGATACATCACTAGAAACCTTTGATGTATGGGGAAAAGGCCGAAAAGGAGTAACATTGAATAACGCTGGAGAATTCGTACATTTACGAGTGGAGGTACAGAAACTATTCCGTTTGCCGCGATCAGGAGGAATCCTGTTTACCATTCATACTCATCTGATTTCATTGGAAAAATTAGCTTCAAAAGCGGAATGGGCTGAACAATTTTACCATATTCTCTGTGAGCTTCCAGATAATATAGTGGATTATAAAGGCCTTTCTCTTTTCAAGAATCAAGTAATCGAATACTTGAAAGGAAGGCTCGAAAGCAGAGGAGTTTTATGATGCAGAAAGCTTTGTTTGTTTCTGGAAAAAGAAAATATTTATTTTGTGCGGATCAGAACGGGATGGAGATTTTACAACCAGTTATCGATTTGGCAGTAGCAGAGAAGGCACCCTATGAGATCTACAGCGAAGCTCAACCGCTTATTGAATGGTTGAAAAAGCAGAAGATGGGATGCTACCTTTACGTTGCAGCAGAATGGGCTAAGCTGGATTCTCTGAAAAACCTCACTGAAGAGGTTGGTTTTTCAGAGGAAGAAGCACAGTACATTGGTTATGGTGAGCGATGGGTGAAGGTGTTTTGCTGCCGGTGCCATGGGATTACGGAGGTAATTTTGCAGGAAAAGCAAGAAATCGCCTGCAGTGAATGTGATTTGCTGCTTGAGGTTTCCAATCATTATTCTAGACTGAAAAATGCCTATCTTGGATACGTGGCAAAACTTTAGAGGGGTGGATAGAATGGATCAGGAAAAAACAATACCTGTATTGGTAAAAGAAATTCATCAGGAAGCCCTGAATGTAAAAAGTTTTATACTCTTTCATATCGACGGGGAGGAACTGCCGGCTTTTAGCGGGGGTGCACATATTACTACCTATATGGACGGAAGCTTTGGTTTACTCAAGAGGCATTATTCCTTAACAAGCCATCCGGATAATCGTTTGTTCTACCAAATTGCCATTCATCTTAATGACACATCAGCAGGCGGTTCTTCTTATTGGCATCAGCAGGTAAAAGTCGGGGACAGGCTGCATATTAGTTATCCCAAAAATCATTTTCCATTGAGCTTCAAGGCAAAGCATCATGTTTTTTATGCGGCAGGAATTGGTATTACTCCATTTTTACCAATGATGGCTGAATTAGGGGATTCCTTTGAACTGCATTACGCGGCAAAATCAAAGGAGCTTTGTGCATTCTACGACTTTTTGCAGCAAAATTACCCGCGGCAATGTAAGTTTTATTTTTCGCAGGGAGTGGGGGCAGAGCGACTTAGTTTTGATTCTCTTTTGGAACATAAGATTGGGACCCATGTATATTTTTGCGGACCAGAGACTTTTATATCTAGTTTTACGGAGTTTGCTCTACAAAATGGGTACCCACGTTCGAGTGTTCACCACGAGCGCTTTACACCGCCGCGGCCTATAAAGGCTAATTGTTTTCAGGTTCAAGTTTCAAACGGGAAAACTGTAAAGGTTTTAAAGGAAAAGACTCTGTTGGATGCGCTGCTTGAGGCGGGAATCAAGGCTCCCTATTCTTGCCGAGTCGGCCGATGCGGGACGTGCGAACTGAAGGTGGTTGAAGGAGAGGTGGATCACTACGATTCTTTTTTGAGTGAAAAACAAAGAAATGCCCAAAATGTAATCTTATCATGTGTTTCTCGAGCAAAATCAGAGAAATTGGTGATTGAAATTTAATAAAGGCTATTTTCGTATAAGTTGTTGTTTTTCGTATAAGTTTATTAACCGTATAAATAGAAGCGTCGTGGCATCTTTTCGTAAGGACCTTTGCGAAAATTGACTATAAACTTAGTAAATGAACCTTATTAGGTTCATTTACTAAGTTTACGAAAAGAGCCTTAATAAAAAAATCACATTATTTCACCCACGAAATAATGTGATTTTTACAAATCTATCCTAAATATTTTTCAATTGGACTCCAGTAGTTCGCTCCCCAGCCTGCTGCAAGATGATCGCCTTCCGCTTCGGGGAAACCGACATGGTCAAAAACCAACTTAGTCTTCGCTCCTTGCTCTGTAAGTTCGAATTTAGCGATTGAATATAAGCCTTCTGGCCAGTTCTTTACTCGCCAAGCTTGAACGACTCGAACACCCGGAACTAGTTCAATGTTTCTTCCTAAAATCATCCCGCCGAAACAAGAAAACGTACCGCCATCCTCTGCGTTAATATCAGTTGGCGCTCCACCTGTAACTTCACTGAACTGTTTAGAATCAGTCAAAATTTCATATATTCGTGCAGGACTTGCATTGAATTTCACTTCTTGATGAATGGTATTTCCCATTTTTATAACCCTCCAATTTTACTCTATTAAACTAATGCATGGCCAGTTCGGTCCATGGGTCAACGCCAGGGTCTCTACCTTCTGCAAAATCCTTTATGCGCGGCATGTAGTGAGACCAGCCTTGCTGATGTGAGGGGATTTCTGAGGACGGCAAGTCGTAATGCGTTAAGACTAAGTTCGTCCCATTTTCCTTCGGAATTAAACGGAATTCCACTTTACTTGAGCCTGGGGGAACAATCTTTGATTTTTCCCAACCCCAGGACATGACGATTTTTTCATAAGGGACAATTTCCACATATTCTCCCATGGCAATATCGCTGCCATTGACATCTATCCGATACTTACCGCCAATCTTTGGCTCAAGCAGGATTTGTCTGCCCATCCAGCGGACCATTTTATCAGCATCGGTAAAGAACGAAAATAAGGTCTCCGGACGTGCTTCAATAAAGATTTCTTTTACAATGGTATCACTGTTTGTTTGTGTCATTTTTTTTCCTTTCTTCCTCTTCGGCAGCTTCTTTCAGGCGAAGTAAACTATCATCCCAAAAACGGTCAATGTATTGCTTTAATTCAGCAAAACCATCCCTTCTGATCCCATAGTACCGTTTTGTTCCATCTCTCCGGACGACTACAAGGCCGGATTGTTCTAGAACTTTGAGATGCTGTGAAACTGCGGGAGCTGATATTTCAAAATGTGATGCTATCGCGCTGGAGGTAAGCTCTCCATCACGAACGAGATAAAGAATATCTCTGCGTCTAGGTTCTGCTAATGCATGAAGGACTTTTTCAATCATGATGTTATTTTAGTCTATACTTAATTAAGTGTCAACTTAATTAGTGTTTTTTCATATTAGTATCATTTGGAAAATACTTAATATATATAAATCAATTTTTTTCCAAAATTACTTGATAAAACTAATAGTATTAGTTAAAATAAAACTAACGATATTATTTAAGGGGAGATGGGGTAAAATGAGAATGATTAAAAAGGGATCTTTATATCAGGTGACGTTTATGGCCAAAGTGTTTCCGGTAAACTGCTACTTGGTAGAGGAAGAGGACGGTTTGACCTTGGTTGATGCAGCGCTTGGCTTTTGTGCAAAGGGGATTTTGCAGGCAGCTGAAAGAATTGGAAAGCCGATTACGAAAATCGTGTTGACCCATGCTCACGAGGACCATGTAGGGGCGTTAGATTTAATAAAAGAAACCCTCCCAGAAGTACCTGTTTATATTTCAGTTCGAGATAACAGATTAATGAGCGGCGACCGTTCTCTCGATCAGCATGAAGACCCAACCCCGATTAAAGGCGGCGTTCCGAAAAAGCTAAAAACAAGAGCCACAATTGTTTTGAATGAGGGCGACCAAATCGGCTCTTTGACAGCAATTGCCTCACCTGGTCACACACCAGGTTCTATGTCCTTTATAGATAACCGTACTAAAGCATTAATTGCAGGTGATGCCTTTCAAACCAGGGGAGGAACTGCTGTAGCAGGGGATATCAAGCCATGGTTTCCATTCCCGGCATTTGGAACATGGAGTAAAAGGACAGCTTTAATGAGTGCGAAGAAATTAGTTGGGGCTGAACCAAGTTTGCTTGCGGTAGGACACGGAGAAATGGTGGAGAACCCTGTTGGGATTATGGAACAGGCGATTATAAATTTTGAGCAGAAATTGAAGTAAAGGAGCATTTTTGATGTCACCCAGACCTAAAATTGGACTCGAATTAACGTATATTCTAGAAGCAGCAGGGGAAATCGCGGATCAATCCGGTATGCAGGAAGTAACTTTGGCGAACCTGGCAAAAAAACTCAATATTCGCCCGCCATCATTGTACAATCACTTTGATGGCCTGGGCGGTTTACGTAAGAAGCTAGCTATTTATGGGATCGAAAAACTTTACAAAGAATTAGCCGATGCTGCCATTGGGGTGTCAGGCACCGATGCAGTCCTTGCTCTAAGTAAGGCTTATGTCCATTTTGCCAGACAGCATCCTGGAATATATGAAGCTACTTTAATGGCACCGAATCCAGAAGACACGGAAGTCCAGCAAGCTGGGGCGAAAATCGTTGATCTGACAGTTAGGGTCTTACAGGCATTCGAGCTGAGAGGAGACCAGGCTTTACATGCTGTAAGAGGCCTTCGTAGTATATTACATGGATTTTCGTCTTTAGAGCAAAAAGGCGGTTTTAAAATGGCGTTAGATTTGGATGAGAGCTTGTTTTTGGTAATCAGAGCATTTTTAAAAGGGATGACTGCCTAAAAAGTATGAGGACAATTCATAAAGGGACTTTTTGGAGATAGGATAGCAGGATAAGCTCTGATATAATGAGAGAAACATGATATTAAGGAATGATCAAATTGCTGAAACAAGAGAAATTTGGTTTGATACTAGACGTAGAGACAACTGGTTTGGGGCCAACAACAGATGAAGTAATTGAACTTGCTTTAAAACTCTTTTCATATCGTACGGATACCGGTGAAATCATTGAAATTATTGAAGAGGACTCCTTTTTAAGAGAGCCTCTTAAGAATACAGCCCTGAGAAATTATGACCGCGCCTATAGAGTCCATGGCATTCCTTACGAGATGGTCAAGGGGAAGAGCTTCCATGATGGAAAAATCAAGACCTACTTCCATCGCGCTGATTCTGTTTTTGCTCATAATGCTTCCTTCGACCGGAGCTTTCTATTCCACATGTATCCGGAAGTCAACGATTTGAAGTGGTATTGTACGATGAGAAATGTTCCTTGGAAAAGCTACGGTTTCCCAAATGGCAAACTTCTGACTCTTTTAGAAGCACATGAAATCACAAACTATCAGACACATAGAGCAATGGACGATATTACATATCTAATGGAGCTGCTAAAAAAATCCAGCCCGAATGGGAATCTCTATTTGCAAGAAGTGCTCGATTCTGGTCCGATGAGAAAATACCAGCCTGCATCTTCGCGGGCTAAAATGGGGTAAAACTAATCAAATTTTTGATTAGTTTTTTTAAATTTGTGTCCGCCCTGGGCGGACACATTGACGGATTTGTCTATGAATGGTGCCTGACACCATTAATTGTTTTATTATTTTATTTATCGTCAATAATTGTAATATTATTTAATTAGAAAAAGTGGGTGGAGTAGTGTTTGTTATTGGAGCAACGCAGAAGGTTTTAAAAGAATTGCAGGTTCAGGCGAGAAGTGATGTGGAGCTTTCCAAGGGCCTGAATGCTTGGCATATGAATATATTTAAGATTGGTCGTTATCAGTGTTTAATTCTCGTTAATGATTTAACTCTTTATAGTCTGGTTATTCCTGGAGTAAAAAAGAAGGAGCTTTCTAATATTGGCGAACTGTTAACTCGTCATTTTGCTGAGAACCTTAGGTCAGAAGGACTCGATGCTGTAAGTATCGAAAAATTTATAGAACAAGGAAACGAGATTGTTTTCACTAAAACGCATAACCGAAGTGTTGTTGGAGCCATGGTTGAAATGGTCAAAATGATGCAACATATTTATCCAACAGGTAAAGACATTATGGCGAAAAATCCTATTGATTTAAACAAATTTAATAATGGTGTTATTTATTCACCAATAAAATATGCTAGACCAATAGATCTGTTTAGAGAAAATATTCAAAAGGAAGTTTATAAACAATAATTTCTCATTTAATATCTGGATATGGGATATTTATCTGAAGAAAATTAACATTTACCTGCAAAAAATTAAATGTTTGATAGAATAATATGTCATGAAATTCGATTTCAACCCCTAATTTAGGGTAATATTGCCCTAAATTAGGGATTAAATAGGGCTTAAAAGCCAAGCTGAAAATTTTGTCAGCGAATTTTTCGGGTTTATCAGCGAATTTCACTACTTTATCGGCTAATTTTTAATTTTTATCAGCGAATTCGGTTTGGCCCCCTAATTCCGGACACAAGCTTTCTTTTTCTCTTGTTTTCTCAGTTTTTCATTTTGAGGTCAACCTTCT
>NZ_JAQMWQ010000014.1 GCF_030403775.1 Paenibacillus sp. BSR1-1 | reverse complement strand
CGCCCAAAAAAATAAAAGGGTATGGATAAAGATCATAAAAGGTAGAGCTGAAAACAATTGCTTTTGATTTTACACAATAATCAGGACTTGACTCCATGAAGACAGGTTCAGCTTCCTCTTTATGATTTTTGTCCTCATGAACGCTCCATGAAGACAGATTCTGCTTCCTCATTATGAATTTTGTCCTCATGAACACTCATTGAAGACAGGTTCGGCTTCCTCATTATGATCTTTGTCCCCATGAAAGCTCCATGAAGACAAGTTCGGCTTCTTCTTTATGATTTTTGTCCTCATGAACGCTCCATGAGGACAGGTTCGGCTTCTTCTTTATAATTTTTGTCCTCATAAACGCTCCATGAGGACAGGTTCGGCTTTATTTCATCAATCTTTGTCCTCATGAACACTCAAGAGCCCTTTTCTTAAAAATTATCCAACGCCGTCCCATGAATTTCCTGCAAACGATGTGGCGGGCATACTTTCACCGTACCATTTATGACGGTTTCATTTTTATCGTTGACAGCTTCCACCTGAATTAAAACAGTATGGTCATCGCTATCCACATTAATGATTTTGAATAAAAACTCGACGGTTCCGTAATGATAAACAGGCTTTGGGAACTCAAGATTTTGGCTTAAAATATGGCTCCCCGGGCCAGGTAAATATTTTGAAATGGCCGAAGTAATCATACCGGTCAGCATAATACTTGGTACAATTGGTTTTTCAAATGGTGTTTGCGATGCGTAGTCATGTTGAATATAAAGCGGGTTGGCATCATCTGTTAAGCCTAAATAGAGAAGCAGATCTTTATCCTCAATCTTCTCAGTTAAAGTTAACTTTTCTCCAACGGTTATTTCTTCAATTCTTCTCCCTAGTTTTCTTTTTTTCCCTAAAAGCATCTAAAAAACACACCCCTTTGTAAGCGATTCCAAAAAATATAGAGAAAATTCGGGGTCCCCATAACCCCGAATTTAAAAACAATCTATTAAGCTAATACGTTCATTACGTTGCGAACAGATTCAACAGATTTGTCTAATGCAGCTTTTTCGTCTGCAGTTAACTCAAGCTCAATTACCTTTTCAATACCGTTCGCGCCTAGGATCGTTGGAACACCAAGGTAAATTCCATCGTAACCATATTCACCTTCAAGATAAGCGATTGAAGGAAGAACGCGGCGTTGGTCTTTAAGAATCGCTTCACACATTTCAACTAAGGAGGCTGCTGGAGCATAGTAAGCGCTTCCGTTTCCAAGAAGGTTTACAATTTCGCCGCCGCCTTTACGAGTGCGCTCAACAATTGAATCAAGACGATCTTTCGGAATTAAAGTTTCGAGCGGGATGCCGCCTGCATAAGAGTAACGAACAAGAGGAACCATGTCGTCACCATGTCCGCCTAAAACGAAGCCGGTAATATCTTTTACGGAAAGGTTTAATTCTTGTGATATAAATGTACGGAAACGAGCTGTGTCAAGAACACCTGATTGACCGATTACACGGTTCTTAGGGAAGCCAGATTCTTTGAATACGGTATACGTCATTGCATCAACGGGATTAGTTAATACAAGAATTGTGCAGTTTGGCGAGTACTTTGCAATCTCCTGTGTTACACTCTTCATGACTTTTTGGTTAGTTTGGACTAAATCGTCGCGGCTCATGCCTGGTTTACGGGCAATCCCTGCTGTGATAACAACGATATCGGAATCCTTTGTATCTTCATAGTTGGAAGTACCAGTGATATTTGCATCAAAGCCTTGAACTGGACTAGCTTCAAGCATATCTAATGCTTTACCTTTTGTTGGGTTTTCCATTTGCGGGATATCAACTAAAACAACGTCAGCAAGTTCTTTTTGTGCAAGTAAAAATGCAGTAGTTGCACCAGTGAATCCGCCACCGATTACAGAAACCTTTTTACGCTTTAATGACATATTAGCTCTCCCCTTTTTCCGTTAAAAAATTTAATCAAAGGGCTGTTAAAAAACAGCCCTTTAAAAATATTACTCCATGTTTTTGATTAGCTCATCTGCAAACTCAGAAGTTTTCACTTCAGTTGCACCATCCATTAAGCGGGCGAAGTCATAAGTTACAACTTTGGATGCAATGGTTTTTTCCACTGATTTAATGACCATTGTAGCCGCTTCGTTCCAGCCCAAGTGCTCAAGCAATAATACACCAGATAAAATAACTGATGAAGGATTTACTTTATCAAGACCTGCGTATTTTGGAGCAGTACCGTGAGTTGCTTCAAAAATGGCGTGTCCAGTTTCATAGTTGATGTTAGCTCCAGGAGCAATACCGATACCACCAACTTGTGCTGCAAGAGCATCAGAAATGAAGTCACCGTTTAGGTTCATTGTTGCAACAACATCGAACTCACGAGGACGAGTTAAGATTTGTTGTAAGAAGATATCAGCAATCGCATCTTTAACAATGATTTTGCCTGCAGCTTCAGCATCAGCTTGCGCCTTGTTAGCAGCATCTGAACCTTGCTCAGCTTTGATGCGATCATATTGAGCCCATGTAAAGACTTTATCGCCGAATTCTTTTTCAGCTAGCTCATAACCCCAGTTTTTAAACGCGCCTTCAGTGAATTTCATGATATTGCCTTTATGCACGAGTGTAACGGATTTACGGCCTTCTTTAATAGCATAGTTAATAGCAGCACGAACAAGACGTGTTGTACCTTGTTCAGAAACAGGTTTAATCCCGATACCAGAAGTTTCTGGGAATCTGATTTTATTTACACCCATTTCGTTTTGAAGGAAATCGATTACCTTTTTAACTGCTTCAGTTCCTTTTTCATACTCGATACCCGCATAAATATCTTCTGTGTTTTCACGGAAGATTACCATATCTGTATCTTGTGGACGCTTAACTGGAGAAGGAACGCCTTCAAACCATCTTACAGGACGTAAGCATACAAACAAATCAAGCTCTTGACGTAAAGCAACGTTTAATGAACGAATTCCTCCGCCAACTGGAGTTGTAAGTGGTCCTTTGATAGCAATTAGGTATTCACTAATTAAATCTAAAGTTTCTTTTGGAAGCCATTCGCCAGTTTGATTGAATGCTTTTTCTCCAGCTAGAACTTCTTTCCATACCAATTTGCGCTCGCCTTTATAGGCTTTTTCTACAGCTGCATTTAAAACTCTTTCGGAAGCAGCCCAGATATCAGGACCAATACCGTCTCCCTCAATAAATGGGATAATTGGATTGTTTGGTACATTTAATACTCCATTTGTTACCGTAATTTTTTCGCCTTGCATAGATGTTCTCCCTCCTAGTATGTATGAAAACTAAAAATATTGGACTGAATCAAAGGTTAGAGAACCAAGGTCCCTAACCTTTTCATACTCTCCTATTTTACAACAATTTTTAAAAAAATGAAAAATATTATCCTCTTTGTTCAATTGGAATATATTTCTGCATTCCAGGACCTGTGTATTCAGCACGAGGACGGATAAGTCGATTGTTTTCATATTGCTCTAAAATATGTGCAAGCCAGCCTGAAACACGACTTACGGCAAAGATTGGCGTCATTAGGTCATGATCAATTCCTAAGCTGTGATATACAGATGCAGAATAGAAGTCAACGTTAGGCGGAAGTTTCTTTTCACCTGTAACGATGCCTTCAATTTTAACAGACATATCGTACCAATGCGGTTCGCCTGTTAACTCTGTTAATTTCTTTGACATTTCTTTTAAGTGCTTGGCACGTGGATCGCCTAGACGATATACTCTGTGCCCAAAGCCCATGATTTTTTCTTTGTTTTCAAGCTTACCGCGTACATATGGCTCAACATTTTCCAATGTACCGATTTCCGTCAGCATTTTCATTACGGCTTCATTCGCGCCACCGTGAAGAGGGCCTTTTAAAGCACCAATTGCTGCGGTTACTCCTGAATAAACGTCCGATAATGTAGCAACACATACACGAGCTGTGAATGTAGATGCATTTAATTCATGGTCAGCATGTAATACCAATGCTTTGTCAATTGCTTCTATCGCAATTGCATCTGGTACATTGCCTGTTAACATATAAAGGAAATTTGCGGCAAAGCTTAAATCTTGTCTTGGAGCGATTGGGTCAAGACCCTTTCGAACGCGGGCAAACGTAGTTACAATTGCTGGCATTTTTGCTTGCAGGCGGACAGCTTTTCTATAATTCGCTTCTGCGTCCATAACATCTGCTTCCTCATCGTATAAGCCTAATAAAGATACTGCTGAACGAAGTGCTGCCATTGGATGTACTTTTTGAATTGGATACATTTTAAAATGCTCGATAACTTCTTTTGGCAGTGCAGTGTTTTCAGCAAGCTGCTGTTTTAATTCAGCCAATTGTTCGGCATTTGGAAGCTTACGGTGCCATAATAAATAAATAACTTCTTCAAAGCTGGCATTTTTAGCTAAATCATCAATGTCATAGCCAACATATGTTAGTGTGTCATCAATAATTGAACTAATGGAGGAAGTTGTTGCCACTACCCCTTCAAGACCACGTGTTACTGACATAGTTAATCTCTCCTTCACATACTAATTTTCCCCATTACCCATTTTGTTAACAAAAAAATTTCATTGAGCGATTGCTCAGGATAAGAAATAAAAAAATTGAATACCTTTTCATTCACATGGTGAAAAAATTTTTACAAGTAATACAGTATACATATATAATTTATGTAAAAAAGGTGACGCTTACAAGCCTATTATAAACAATTATCAGAACTTTGTGAATGAAAAGGACCTGAATTTGTTAAAAAAAATATTATTTCACAAAAAATCTAAGTAAAAAAACTAAAGATTTTCATGGAGGCATAGGCAATCCCAGCGCCAATCAATGGGCCAACCGCCACACCTTTAAAGATGGATACAGAAAGAATAGTTCCTAAAACTAAGGCTGTTGTAATCTGAGGATCATTTGCTAATAAGGTTACGCCCCCTTTCGCCAGCAATGCCACAAGCATCCCTGAGACAAGTGCAATCCATGCATAAGGAGTTTTAAAGGCGCCTGTTAAGTCTCGAAAGCCAATTTCCCCCGTTGCAATCGGTGCTAGTACAGCAATGGTAATCACGGTTACTCCCCAATTAATCCCCTTTGCTTGCAGAAACGAGAAGGATTTCGTATCCAAGCCGATTAGCTTTAAAAAGAGCAGTACTGCTATAGCCAACATTAATGAACTATTTTTAGCAAGAAATCCAATGATCAATAATAAAATAAGGAATAAAACAGGCTGGCTTATCATTTTGTCACACCATTTCCACATACAAATTATTGTACCATAATATTTAAAAATGGTCAGAATCCTGAATTGATAGGATATTTTTGTTCTCTAATTTTTTGAAACTTTTATTCATTACTTTCGTATAAATGTTTAAGATTTGGAAAATTATACACAAACGCTTATAAAATGGTAAACTTAAACCAATATTTCGCAATGAATAGGAGGTCTATGCTTGAATCCTAAATACATATATCAGACTTTAAGATTTTTACTAGTCATTGGTATCGTCGTATTAGCACTCTTTTCTTTTTATTTTGTATCAAAGGTTGCTTATCCATTTATTATCGGTCTTATTATTGCTCTTATGATTAACCCGCTGGTCAATATTTTTGAAAAAAAGGCGAAAATGCCGCGGGCACTTTCAGTCTTCCTTGCCCTAATTATTATATTTGCCTTATTTGCCGGGTTAATTACACTATTAGTAGCTGAGATTGTATCAGGTGCCACTTATTTAGCTAAGGTAGTACCAGAACATCTGGATACGCTCATTAGTTATCTTGAGGATTATTTTACTGGCCAAATTCTTCCTCTATACAATCAATTAACAAGTGTATTTAATAAGCTTGAAACTGGACAGCAGGATACAATCATTTCTAATATCCAAAATGTCGGACAGAAAATCGGTTCCACTGTTGGATCATTTATTCAAAATTTATTTTTAAAAATTCCAAATATCATTTCCTGGTTTCCAAATGTGGCAACCGTGCTCATTTTTTCGCTTTTGGCTACTTTCTTTATCAGCAAGGATTGGTATCGTTTATCGGCAATGGGAGGAAGACTTTTACCTGAAAAAGCAAAAAGGAGCGGCAGAACCGTTTTCGTTGACTTAAAGAGGGCCTTATTTGGCTTTATTAGAGCGCAAATGACACTTATCTCTATTACAACAGTTATTATTCTAATTGGTCTTCTTGTCTTAAGGGTTGATTATGCGATTACGATTGCTTTGGTTACAGGAATTGTTGACATCATCCCATACCTTGGAACCGGTGCAGTATTTGTTCCGTGGATTATTTATGAAGCAATCAGCGGTGATATGGGACTTGCAATTGGGCTTGGCGTCCTCTATATCATCGTTTTAGTTCAAAGGCAAATCATGGAGCCGAAAATCCTTTCTTCCAGTATTGGCCTAGACCCATTAGCCACTTTAATTGCACTTTTTGTTGGTTTTAAATTAATTGGTTTTTTAGGCTTGATTATCGGGCCGGTTACCCTCGTTATCATTAGCACGCTATATCGAGCCAATGTCTTTCATGATGTTTGGTCCTTTATAAAAGGAAAGCAAGTATAGCATAAAAAAGTCAGCTCCAATTAGGAAGCTGACTTTCTTATTATAGGAATTATAGGACGCTTGCATGCCCGTTATAAATAACTCCTCTTGTTGCATCGACGGTTACCTCTTGGCCATCCCTCAATAATTCCATCACATTGTCAACGCCAACTATTACTGGAATGCCTAGGTTTAATCCAACCACAGCAGCATGGCTTGTTAATCCGCCTTCTTGGGTAATGAGAGCGGCACTTTTTTCAATCGCAGGAATCATATCACGATCCGAACCAATTGTCACAAGAATTGAGCCTGGCTTTACTTTTTCTAAAGCCTCGTGTGCATTATGAGCTATAACCACTTTACCGAATGCAGACTTTCGACCAATTCCTTGAGCTTTTGTGATAATATCGCCGATAACATGAATTTTCATCAGATTTGTAGTTCCAGCTTCACCGACTGGTACACCTGCAGTAATGACTACTAAATCACCACTCTTAACAATCCCACTGTTTAAACTTTCCTGAACAGCAATATCAAGCATTTCATCTGTTGTTGCGCACATTGTTCCAACTCGCGTATAAACACCCCAAACAAGAGATAAACGGCGGGAAACAGAATCATTAGCAGCTACCGCAACAATCGGAGCTTTAGGACGATATTTGGAAATCATTCTTGCAGTATGTCCGCTTTCGGTCGGTGTAATAATCGCATTTACCTCTAAATTTAAAGCCGTATGAGCTACAGACTGGCCAATGGCATCGGTAAGATTGTGTTCAGTATCTTTACTGCGACTTGAAAGAATTTCTTTATGATCCAAAGCCTGTTCTGCCCTAGAAGCAATATTGTGCATGGTTTGAACTGCTTCCACCGGATAAAGTCCTGCAGCTGTCTCTCCTGATAGCATAATGGCATCTGTTCCATCAAAAATAGCATTGGCTACGTCGCTTGCCTCTGCTCTTGTTGGTCTTGGATTTCGCTGCATTGAGTCGAGCATTTGAGTAGCTGTAATAACAGGCTTTCCTTGAGCATTACATTTCTTTATGAGCATTTTTTGAACAAGCGGAACCTCTTCTGCAGGAATTTCGACGCCAAGGTCTCCACGAGCCACCATCAAACCATCAGAAATCTCTAGAATTTCATCGATGTTATCTACGCCCTCATGGTTTTCAATTTTAGGGATAATATGGATATGTGCAGCATTATTCTCTTCTAAAAGCTGACGGATCTCTAACACATCTTTGGCTGTACGAACAAATGAAGCGGCAATAAAATCAATTCCTTGTTCGATTCCAAAAAGGATATCTTGTCGATCCTTTTCTGTAATGCCCGGCAGTTTAACCGACACCCCCGGAACATTGACACCTTTTTTATTTTTTAAGGTGCCGCTGTTTAAAATTTTAGTATGAATTTCATTTTCGGCCCTATCTACCTTGATAACTTCAAGTCCAATCAATCCATCGTCCAGCAGGATTTTTGAACCAATATGCACATCTTCTATCAGGCCTGAATATGTAACAGAGAATTTTTCAACTGTTCCTTCGACTTCTGTCATTGAAACAATAATATTTTCTCCAGCCTTTAGCTCAATCGCGCCGTTTACCATATTGTTTGTCCGAATTTCCGGTCCTTTTGTATCAAGTAAAATGGCAACGGTTTTTCCCGTCAACTCTGCTGCTTCGCGGATATTTCGAATCCGTCCGCCATGTTCTTCGAAATTCCCATGGGAGAAATTCAACCGGGCCACATTCATTCCTGAATTTATTAATTGGGTCAATGTTTCAACACTTTCACTTGCAGGACCAATCGTACAAACGATTTTTGTTTTACGTAACATCCTTGTTATCCTCCGATACTACAAAATAGTTAAATAGATAATTCCTTTGATAGCTTAAACAATTCAAGATCTAATACATGTTTCCGGCTTAATGCTTCAACAATGTCATAATCAACTAGCTGATTATTTTCGATACCTACGGCTCGGCCGCCTTTTCCTTCAATAAGGAGCTCAACTGCTCTTGCTCCCAATCTGCTCGCTAGTACTCTGTCAGCAGCAGTAGGGGACCCCCCGCGCTGCATATGCCCCAACACTGAAACCCTAGTGTCAAAGTTCGTTAATTCTTGAAGCTCCTTGGCAAATTCCACGCCGCTGCAGACACCTTCAGCTACAATGATGATACTATGCTTTTTCCCACGCTCTTGTCCTTTACGGAGCCTGTCAGCTACTTCATTCATGTCATAATTCTCTTCAGGAATAAGAATGGTTTCTGCACCGCCTGCTAGTCCTGCCCAAAGAGCAATATCCCCTGCGTCACGGCCCATTACTTCAATGACAAAAGTTCTTTCATGGGATGTAGCAGTATCCCGAATTTTATCGACTGCATCTATAACTGTATTTAATGCCGTATCAAAACCAATTGTAAGTTCTGTTCCAGGAATATCATTATCAATCGTTCCAGGAACACCGACACATGGATAGCCATGCTCTGTCAATGCCTTCGCACCACGGTATGAACCATCACCGCCAATAACAACAAGGCCTTCAATCCCATGGACATTCAGCTGCTCGATCCCTTTTAGCTGAACATCTTTTGTTTTAAACTCCGGACACCGTGCTGAATGCAGCATTGTACCACCACGATGAATAATGTCCCCAACAGAACCAAGCTCTAATTTTTTAATATTTCCACAGATTAATCCGGAATACCCGCCATAAATACCATAAACTTCAACGTTATGATAGATTGCTTTTCGAACAACAGCGCGGATGGCTGGATTCATCCCCGGGGAATCTCCACCGCTCGTAAGGACCCCAATTTTTTTCATGGATATCACCTCAATATCAAAATAAAAATTATGTAATCATTCATTGAAAGAAACACAGAATATGCCAAAATACCTTCTTTTATTATTCACATAAAACCCTTGAATATTAATAAAATAACATGAAGAAATAGCCATAACAACCCAATCGTATTAGTAATTAAAATAGACAGAATAGTTTGTGAACTGGAAGCGTTTTATGCAAAAGTGTAAGCGTCATCATTGTCTTTTCCTTGAAATTTTCGTGTTTATTTATTGAACGCGTGAAAAAAAATCGTGCCCCAATGAGCACGATTTTTTACTTAACTCCAATAAGATCATTGATTAAAGCAAATTCACCGATTGAGCGGAATCGATTGTACCGGTCGGAAATTAATTCATCCCCAGATAATTTTAACAGTTGCTGCAACGAGGCGCTAAGAATCTTTTCAATTTCCTCCGCCTGTTTTTGAACATCCTTATGAGCACCGCCCTTTATTTCAGGAATAATATCATCAATTACCCCGAGCTCTTTTAAGTCAGGAGCGGTAATTTTCATCGTCTCGGCAGCATTTTTAGCGAAAGAGGCATCCTTCCATAAGATAGCAGCTGCTCCCTCTGGTGAAATAACCGAGTAGGTTGAGTTTTCAAGCATATAAATACGGTTCCCTACCCCAAGTGCCAAGGCCCCGCCGCTGCCGCCTTCTCCTATAACAATACAAATAACGGGTACCTTTAAACCAGCCATCTCAAACAGATTGCGGGCAATCGCTTCGCTTTGGCCCCGTTCTTCTGCAGCTTTCCCTGGATACGCACCTTTTGTATCAATAAAGCAAATAATTGGCCGATTAAATTTATCTGCCTGTTTCATTAAGCGAAGGGCTTTTCTATAGCCCTCAGGATGTGGCATTCCAAAGTTCCGGCGAATGTTTTCCTTTGTGTCTTTGCCCCGCTGATGGCCAATTACGGTAACCGGAAGACCTTTAAATTTTGCTATTCCGCCCACAATCGCTTCATCATCAGCAAAGGTGCGATCACCATGACATTCAAAGAAATCTTCGAACAGGAAGGAAATATAATCCAGGGTTGTCGGTCTATTCGCGAGTCGAGCGATTTGAACTCTGTCCCAAGGTTTAATATTCTCGTAAATATCCTGTTCTAGCTTTTCTAAACGTCCCTCTAATTTTTTAATTTCGGAGCTTAAATCCACATCAGCGTTTTTTGTAAATTCCTTTAATTCACTGATTTTCTTCCTTAGCTCCACTACCGGGCGTTCAAATTCCAATTCTCCGATCATGCCAGTTCACCCCCTGGTTGATGAATATCTAAAATGGTTGAGATTTTCTCTACCATGTCAAGACGTGAAATAATTGCATCCAGCTGACCGTGCTTTAATAGAAACTCTGCTGTTTGAAAATCCTCAGGCAATTCTTCACGGATTGATTGCTCAATAACTCGCCGTCCGGCAAATGCTATTAACGCCCCTGGTTCAGCGAGGTTGTAATCCCCTAATGAGGCAAAACTTGCCGAAACGCCGCCTGTTGTTGGATGAGTCATAATGGAAATAATTAAACCGCCGTTGTCGCTGAATTTCTTTAAAGCAACACTCGTCTTTGCCATTTGCATCAAGCTTAAAGCACCCTCTTGCATTCTAGCACCGCCAGAAGCTGTAAAAATGACAAAAGGTACACCAAGTTCATCTGCTTTTTCAATTGCAAGGGTAATTTTCTCACCAACAACTGATCCCATACTCCCCATTCGGAAGGATGAATCCATGATGGCTACGACTAATTTATGACCGCCAAGTGACCCTATTCCTGTAACAACTGCTTCATTTAATTGACTTTTTTGCCGGTCCTTTTCAAGCTTTTCCAAATAATCAGGAAAATTTAGTGGATTTTTGGAAATCATATTTTCATTAATTTCTTCAAAGCTTCCCTCATCAATAAAGCTATCGATCCGTTCTTTCGCATTCATCGGAAAATGATGTCCGCAATGTAAACAAACCATTAAATTTTTGGAAAGTTCCTTTGAATACATGATTTTCTTACATGTAGGACATTTGGTCATTATTCCTTCTGGAACATCACTTTTAGCTGCTTCTGTCGGTATTGTTGCATATTTTTTCTTTTTTGTTTGGTTTTTTGTAAAAAGATCTTTAAGCGCCAAAATTAAACCTCCCTGGTTCGCTTCTGCATTATGGGACGATTCCCCACTATATTCTATTCAGAAGTCTTTCTATCTTATTTAAACTTCATACGTTTATATTCACAAAAGTGGTCAGACCACTAGATGATTTAAAATCCCCTTAAAAATTGGGCTTGTACAGAATTTACTATAAAATAAAAAGAGTTCAAAATTTGTTAGTCCTTGTCGTTAGAATGAAGACAAATTTCTTAAGTTGTAGTATGCAGAAAGTGTTTTTGCTTCATCTTTTTCAGCTAATCCATTTAGCAAAAGTATATAGTCCTCAAACTTATAGGTATCCTGAATAGGATTTAAAGAATAATAATACTCTTTTAAAATTAACCAAATCCTCAAGAACAGGTGATTGTCAGACATTTCGATGATTCGGTAAAAGAACTCATCATCTGTAAAATGCTCTTCTTTATTAATCCAATCATGCAAAATGGCTAAATGATGATCGTCCATCCTTTGAAGGACCAAACGAAGGCAATCCATCTCGATATAGTTTTTAGTTTCGAACACATCCCGTTTGGCTTTTTCATCCTGTAAAATAAATGTGCCGAGAAGCTGGACCAGCTGATTACCGCGGAAGTCTCTGATAAATGTTCCTTCACCGCGGCGTGTTTCAATTAAGCCAAGTAATTCTAATGCTCTATATGCTTCCCGAACTGAAGAGCGCCCGAAATTCAGGCGCTCTGACAATTCTCGTTCTGAAGGGATTTTATCTCCTGGCTTCAGTCCATCAATTGTAATCATTTCTCGTAATTGCTTTACAATCTCTAAATATACCTTTGAGCTTGTCACTTATGGATTCACTCACTTTTGCCAATCAAAGCGAGCCTTTGTGTTTTTTCTTTCACTTCTTCCGGGTCTACTTTTATACGGGCAACACCTGTTTCCATCGCAGCTTTTGCGACTGCTGCTGCCACATTTGGAGCAACCCTTGGATCAAATGGAGCTGGAATAACATAATCAGCATTTAGCTCATCTTCATGGATTAATCCCGCAATCGCTTCCACTGCCGCCACTTTCATTTTTTCGTTAATATGAGTAGCACGAACATCAAGGGCTCCACGGAAAATGCCTGGGAAGGCTAGTACATTGTTTACTTGATTTGGGAAATCAGAGCGGCCTGTTCCTACTACTTTCGCTCCTGCTTCTTTTGCATCATCAGGCATAATTTCTGGAACTGGATTAGCCATCGCAAAAATGATTGAGTCTGGATTCATAGATGCTACCATTTCTTTCGTTAAAGCCCCAGCAACCGATACTCCAATAAAGACATCGGCACCTTTAATTACATCTGCAAGGCTGCCAGAAAGATTGTCGCGATTTGTATATTTTGCTACTTCTGCTTTTACATTGTTCATACCTTGAGGGCGGCCCTCGTAGATGGCACCCTTCGTATCACACATAATGATATCTCTTACACCATAGCTATATAATAATTTAATAATAGCAATCCCAGCAGCCCCTGCACCATTTGCAACGACTTTAATTTCTGTCATTTTCTTGCCAACAAGCTTCAAGGCATTGACTAAACCTGCAACGGTTACAATTGCAGTTCCATGCTGGTCATCATGAAAGATTGGGATATTGGCTTCTTTTTTCAGTCTTTCCTCAATTACAAAACAATTTGGAGCTGCAATGTCTTCAAGATTTACGCCGCCAAAGGTTGGCTCAAGTAACTTAACAGTTTCAACAATTTTATCAACATCTGTAGTGTTTAAGCAAATCGGAAAAGCATCGACCCCGGCAAAGCTTTTAAATAATACTGCTTTTCCCTCCATTACGGGGAGAGCCGCTTCAGGACCAATATTTCCAAGTCCAAGAACAGCTGTGCCATCAGATACTACTGCAACCATGTTTCCTTTCATGGTATAGTCGTATACGGTTTCGGGCTTTTCATAAATCTCTTTACATGGTTCGGCTACACCTGGTGAATAAGCTAGGCTTAAATCAGTCGCATTCCGAACTTGAACCTTTGATTTTGACTCTAATTTGCCCTTGTTAACTCGATGCATATGTAATGCTTCTTCACGTAAAGTCAAGACTTTTCACCCCTCGAATAATTACAAAAAAAATGATTAGAACATTCTGTTAAATTGGTGGTCAGACCACACTTGTCTCTTTATCACTATAACATATCTACGATAGTTGTAAAGAATTAATCTTTTAGCACAACATTTTCTGAACCGAGAATAGTCCTTAATTGATCTAATAAAATCGAGGTTGGATTAACATTATTTTCTGATCCTAATTTAATGGTTTTACGGGTTGTTTCATAATGCAATACAACTCCCGTTTCCCCTTTATTTTCCTTTAAGACATGGTTTATTTGCTTAAGCGAAGTTTCATCCTGTTTTCCCCTGACAATTTTCAAATACAAAACGGATTGCTTATCTATTTTTGTTTCTAGCCACTGTTCTAAATCATATACTTGTTGAATGATAAACTGCCGTTTTCCGTCCCGTTCTTCTATTTTCCCCTCCAGCCAGGTAAATTTCCCCTGCCCTAACAATAGCGAAGCTTTTTTATACACATTGGGGAATGCTACTGCCTCCATTTCTCCGCTGCCATCACTCACCATTAAAAACGCCATTGAATCCCCTTTTCTTGTGCGAATGGATTTCAATGAGGAAATATAGACTCCTACACCCACTCTTCGCTGATCAGTTTTAAGATGAAACAGCACCTGCGCACCTATCTTTTTTAAATTCTTTTCGAAAATAGAAATCGGATGGTCTGACAGGTAGAGTCCTAGTGCTTCTTTTTCAAAGTATAGTTTATTTTCCTGGGTGATAGGGTCAACGTCAACATACTTCGGCTTAAGATTAAATTCTTCCTCAAATAAATCAAATTGATTAGAATCATCTGGTTTGAATATTTGGGCATGTTCTATGGCAACATCCAAACTGGCAAGTAGTACGGCACGATCCTCGCCAAATTCATCGAAGCTTCCGGAATGAACGAGAGACTCCAGTGTTTTCCGATTTATTGCTTTCGAGGAAACCCGGATACAAAAATCAAATAAGTTCAGAAACTTCTTTGTTTTCCTTGTTTGAAAAATTTCTTTTAAAGCGGTGCCGCCAACACTTTTAATCGCTGCAAGGCTATAGCGGATGGCCCCTTTTTCAACTAAAAAGGAATAACCGCTCTGATTAATGGACGGGGGCAGAATGACGATATCCTTCTGCTTTGTTTCCATAATGTATTGCGCGATTTTAACCTCATTTCCAATAGCAGATGTCAGTAATCCAGCCATGAAATACACTGGAAAATTTGCTTTTAAATAGGCAAGCTGATATGCAATCATACTATAGGCTACCGCATGGCTTCTATTGAATCCATAATTGGCAAATCGAACAATTAAATCATAAATGTCATTGGCTAGTGATAGATTGTATCCTTTTTTTAGCGCTCCCTGAACAAAATGATGGCGCTCTTTGTCCAGTACCTCTTTTTGCTTTTTCCCGACAGCCCTTCTTAACAAATCTGCTTCCCCGAGTGAAAACCCAGCCATTTTCGAAGCAATTTGCATTATTTGTTCTTGGTAAACTATGACGCCATATGTATTCTCAAGAATTGGCTGGAGATCCGGATGCGGGTATTCAACTGACTGACTGCCATGTTTCCTGTCTATAAACAGCGGGATATTCTCCATTGGGCCTGGCCGATAAAGTGCATTAACTGCAACAATATCTTCAAATCTTGATGGCTTTAATCGTGTTAAAACCTTTCTCATCCCTTCTGATTCCAGCTGGAAAATTCCTGTCGTTTCCCCTTTTGACAATAGGTCGAAAACAGTTGAATCCTCTAATGGAATCGACCTGATATCCAGATTCTTTCCTGTATGACGTGATATAGAAGATAAAATGGATTCTATAAGCGATAGATTCCGAAGTCCTAAAAAATCCATCTTTAGCAAACCAATCTCTTCTAAGTGTTCCATTGAGTATTGGGTTAGATAGACATTGTTTGAGCCCTTTTGAATCGGAACTAACTCTATGAGCTGCTTTTCACTTATAACCACCCCAGCAGCATGTGTAGAGGTATGGCGGGGCAGCCCTTCCAGCTTTAATGCTGTTTCAAAAAGTTTTCGATTTATCGAAGATTCCTGAACAAACCGCTGAAACTCCTCTGATTCATTGTAGGCAGATTGGATATTAATTCCTAACCGGGAAGGGATAAACCTTGATAATTGCTCGAGCTCTTTTGAATTCAAGCCGAATACCCTGCCTACATCTCTTAATGCTGCCTTGGCAGCAAGTGTCCCAAATGTAACGATTTGCGCGACATGAAGTTCTCCGTATTTGTTTGCAACATATTCAATTACTTCATCACGGCGATGATCTGGAAAATCGATATCAATATCTGGCATAGAAATCCGCTCTGGATTTAAAAAACGTTCAAATAACAAATCATGTGTTAATGGATCAACATCGGTAATATATAAAACATATGCAACTAGAGATCCTGCTGCAGATCCCCTTCCAGGGCCTGTTAATATTCCATTTTCACGGGCATATTTCATAAAATCCCAGACAATTAAAAAATAATTGCTAAACTTCATTCGTTTAATTACTTCTAATTCATAGAATAACCGGTTATAGTACTCTTCGTTAGGAGAGGAAAAGCGTTCGAGAAGGCCTTTTTTACAAAGCATTTCAAGGTATTCCTCTGCGGGTATCCCATTTTCCGTCGGAAAAGTGGGCAAATAGGTTTTATTTAATTCAATATTTACCTGACATCTATCGGCAATATTCAAAGCATTTTCTAAAGCTTCTGGAACCTCTGAGAAAGCATCTATCATTTCTGCTGTCGTTTTTAAATAGAATTGATCACTTCCCAATTTCTGCCTATGATCATCCTGCAATTTATCACCATTTTTAATCGCCAGCAAACATTCGTGAGCAAAGGTATCTTCTTTTTCTAAATAATGGACACGATTGGAGGCAACCATGGGGATATTCATTTCTCTCGAAACAGACTGAAGCAGATTCCGGATAGTTAACTCTTGCTCAAGCTGATGATTTTGCAGCGATAAGAAAAAGTTGCCGCTGCCGAAAATTTCGGTTAATTTTCTAATTAATACACAGGCCAATTCCTCGCTGCCCTTTAATAAAAGCTGTTCGATTTCGCCTTCAAGTCCCGGTGTAATGGCAATCAACCCATCAGAATAATGCTTTAGCCATTTTAGCGGTATCCCATTTTCTACTTTTGTTTGAACAGCACTGGATATTTTTAAAAGATTTTTAAAACCACGGTCATTTTCGGCAAGCAGCACGAGTGGATATGCTTCGTTTTCGTTTATTTCACTGGCAACATCCACGGTTAAGCCGATAATCGGTTTTATATTATTCTTTTTACAGAGCTTATAAAATTCAATGGTGCCATACATCACATTTCTGTCGGTTAAGGCAAGTGCCCGAAAGCCCTTTGATTGAGCGTTTTTGATTAATTCCGGGACAGAAGCAGTGCTTGTCAACAAACTATACGCACTATATACATGAAGGTGAATAAAAGACATTAACGTCACACCCTTATAAATTATCTCACTATCTATTATAGGACTTCATACTAAAAAAGGAAAATATGTTCTCATTTTAATTTAAAAAGCGGAAGCGCCTTGCCAAAGGAAAAAAGTAGTTCATTTTTTCACAGGGGCGACAAGGATAAGACGAGCCGGCTTGAAGGTTGTTTTTTAACCTTAATGACGGATTGGCTGTAGACCTGCGAGCCCCTAGGCGCTGCAGCTAGATAGTTCTCAAATTGAACATAATTACAATGGTTTGTCCATATAGATGAATATAAGGACTATTTTTATAGGGGCGGATGAAGGAATGAAAGAAATCGGTTTTTTTCCTGCGTTTATTGAAAGCTATTTTATTGCCTTAGGAGTCATTCTTGGAGGAGCATTGATCGGAGGGATTGCTTCTTTCTTAACTGGACAACCCCCCTTAACTACGGTGTATCGCTTATCTTCTGCATTAAGAATCTGGGCTATCGTCGCGGCGATTGGCGGAACCTTTGATACTGTGTATAGTTTTGAGAGGGGAATCCTTAATGCAGAAACAAGAGATCTTTTTAAACAATTTTTACTTATTCTTTCGGCATTAGGCGGTGCTCAGACTGGAGCGCTTATCATCAATTGGCTGACCCAGGAGCATATTTCATCATGAGAATCCCTCCCTATTACCGCAGGCCCTCCTGGCAGCGATTTTTTTCTGGAATGGTAATTGGCGGCGCGATTAGCTGGTGCATTTTTTTATATATACACGGAGTTTGGCAGGAGAAGTATTCAAAACAAATCCTTAGCCTCCAAGATAATATTTCTGATTTAAATAAAGAAAAGAAAATTTGGCAGGAAGAATATAAGGACTTAAACAAGCGGAACTTAGAAAAAATTACAGTTCAAAAAATAAACATTAAAATCACCAATTATGAAAAGTATAAGCTTGATTATTTTAGTACCTTTCAAACAGAAGAGGCAGTTAGGGATGAATTAAGTATCATGCTTGCCAAGGACTTAGACACTGTATACAAAAGCAAGGACCTCCTGAAAAAAATCATTGAAAACAAGCCGTTGAAAATCAATGAAAAAAGATATAAGCTCAAGGTTACGGAAATGGTCATTTATACCACCCTCTCCATTCAAGTAGAGCTGAAATTTGACGAATAAAAAAATCGGTCCATGTAATTGGGACCGATTTTTTCGAATTAACTTTTACATACTTCCTCTAATTCTTTAATGACTTGGCTTACCTCGTCCCATGAATAGATGGACGCGCCGGCCGCAAGCGGATGGCCGCCACCTTTAAACTTTCTGGCAACCGTATTAATGACAGGACCCTTTGAACGTAATCGTACGCGAATTTGGTCGTTTTCCTCAATAAAGAATACCCATGCTTTAATCCCTTTTACATCACCTAATATCCCAACAAGAAGAGATGCCTCAGCAGGCCTTGCATCGTATTCAGCAATTAATTCTTTAGTTAACTTCACAGAAGCTACGCCATTTTCATGTAACCCGAAGTTCTGTAATATGTACCCTTTTAGCTTTATAATATTGGCATCCAATTCGTACATTTTATCAAATAGCTCAGTCCGCGAGAAATTGTAATGAATTAATTCCCCAGCATAGGTGAATGTCTTTTCTGTTGAACTAGGAAACAAAAATCTTCCTGTATCCCCGACAATTCCAGCAAACAACAGCCGTGCTGCTTCATCATTCATTTTTAAACCTTTATCTTTTCCATACAGATAAAATTCATAAACCATTTCACTGCATGAACTTGCGCTCGTTTCGACCCATAATAAGTCACCATACGGGTCTTCATTTGGATGATGATCAATTTTAATGAGCTTATCTCCTAAAGTATAGCGCTTATCACAGATTCTTTCTTGGTTGGCTGTATCACATACAATGACTAAAGCGCCTTTATAGACCTTATCCTCAATCACATCAAGCCGGCGCATATAGTGCAGGGTTGGTTCTTCTTGTCCAACTGCATAAATCTTTTTCTCCGGATAGGATGCTTGCAAAATCGCAACTAATCCACCTTGGGAGCCATAGGCATCTGGGTCTGGGCGCACAT
The DNA here is from genome assembly GCF_030403775.1 of Paenibacillus sp. BSR1-1. Lineage (GTDB taxonomy): Bacteria > Bacillota > Bacilli > Bacillales > Cytobacillaceae > Neobacillus. Next base: position 121,255 of record NZ_JAQMWQ010000014.1, on the reverse strand, counting down.
GACGATGGACAATAATCGTTTCATATTGTTCAATCGTTTCCAAAATTTTCTCTTTCATACGATCTCCTTTTTACAACGAAATATGGCGTTTTTTAAAAATAAAAGTTACAATAATAGATGATTTTAAACATGGAGGAACAGATCATGCTAGTTTTTGCCTTTTTAATCGTCATATTATTTGCTTTTTATATATTTTATAAAACAAAATACATTCGAAGCAACCGTTTAGTTGAAAAGAAATGGCTTTCTGCTAAATCAAATATTGCCCTAGGGCTTTTCGTTTTCTTTTTTGGGATAAATTCGTTATTTGTATCTCAGTCAACAGGCACTTACATCGTTGCCGCAATTTTTATAATCTATGGAGCTTTATTCAGCTGGATTGGATACAAAAAATACAAACATTACCTCCCTTTTGCCATTGAGGAAGCAAAAGAGCTTGATATGCAAAAATAAAAGTTAAAAGCCGCTTCGTTCACAGGAAGCGGCTTTTATTTGGTCAATATTATTAATTTCTATCTATCAGCTGGCACATCATCATCGCTTTTCCAACTAGGACGCCTTCATTGTACACTTCTACATCCACTTTCCCAAACTTACGGCCTACTTCCAATATTTTCGGAAAAACCTCCAGCCTGCTTTCCATTTGAACGGGTTTAATAAAGTAGATGGTCATGTTCTCTACAACGAGGTCCCCTTTTTTGTAGCTTCTGAGCACTCGATTCGCAGCATCCGAGACAATGGTCGTGAATACACCATAGGAAATCGTCCCAAGATGGTTCGTCATTTGCGGGGTTACTTCGCAAGAAAATACATCTTCCCCTTTGGTCCTTCCCTGCATTAGCACCATCTGATTGGTTACGATATCATCAATCGTTTCGCCAACTTGAGGCTGTCTTTGGTTCATTTGAAGTGCTTTTAAGACATCCTGCCTGCTAATCAAGCCTTCCAAACGGTTGGAATCATCCGCAACAGGAAGAACCTCAATTCCTTCCCACACCATCATATGGGCAGTGGAAGCAACACTTGTTTTCCCATTTACAGTCATTGGATGTTTGGTCATAATCTTATCGATTGAAGTATCTCCATCTTGACCTAACACATCCTTACTCGTCACCATTCCTTGAATCTTCATGTTTTGGTCAACTACAGGATAACGGCTATGTGTCGTTTGCTGATTTAATTCATGCCATTTTGACACTTTATCAGAGGTTTTTAGAAAGAAGGTTTCGGAAATAGGAGTTAAAATATCTTCCACCAAAATAATTTCTTTTTTGATTAACTGGTCATAAATAGCCCGGTTTATCATTGTGGCAACCGTAAACGTATCATAACTGGTGGAGATGACCGGCAGTTCCAGTTTATCCGCTAATTTTTTAACATGGTCCTCCGTATCAAATCCACCTGTAATAAGGACAGCTGCACCAGCCTTCAGGGCAAGTTCATGTGCCTGTGTCCGGTTCCCGACAATTAACAGATTACCAGCCTCAGTGTAGCGCATCATAGCCTCTAATTTCATCGCACCAATAACAAATTTATTAAGGGTTTTATGCAATCCTGCTCGTCCGCCCAGAACCTGACCGTCAACAATGTTTACCACTTCGGCAAATGTGAGCTTTTCAATATTTTCCTTCTTTTTTCGTTCAATTCTAATCGTTCCAACTCGTTCAATCGTGCTGACATAGCCTTTATTTTCTGCTTCTTTAATCGCACGATAGGCTGTTCCTTCACTTACCGTCATCGCCTTGGCGATTTGCCGCACTGATATTTTTTCACCGATTGGAAGTCCATCAATGTATTGTAATATTTGTTCATGCTTAGTAGCCAAGACCTTCACCCTTTATAATCAAATTCCAATCTATTCTGTCAAGATTAGCAAATTACGTATAAATTTTATTATAAAGTTTAAAAAGCCTTGATTCAATGCGGTTTCTCACTGATTAATGAAAAGAGCGAGATTTTTTCTTTAATTTCTGAGATTGAATTTTTTGAACAGTTTTCTTAGGACTATATAAGATCCCTGTTAAATTCCCTGCCATTACAATTAATGCAAAGGCCAGCCAGACAATAGAAAAAGTCCCCTCTATCCCCTCAGCATGAAGCGATAATCGCGGTACAGCAAAATAAAGCATAAATCCGCAGAGCAACAGGCATAGTAAATATCTATTTTTCTTCAACTTTCTTCCTCCTTCATAAGTGCTTGTTTCATTTTTATGCATTGGGGAGGAAAAAAAGTATGCGAAAGCCTAGGAACTTTATAATTCTATTGCTTCTCCAGGATTTAACACTCTTCCATTTTTTGAATCCAGCATTTCAATAAATTGATATGGATCCTGTTTGATTGGCGGGAAGGTATTATAGTGTATTGGAACAACTGTTTTTGCATTCAATAGTTTTGCTGCATATGCAGCATCTTCAGGCCCCATTGTAAAATTATCACCGATTGGCAAGAACGCGAGATCAATTGGGTGACGTTCTCCTATTAATTTCATATCAGAGAATAAGCCGGTGTCACCAGCGTGGTAAACCGTTTTGCCTTCATTCATAAACAGAACTCCAGCAGGCATGCCACAATAGACGATTTGTTTATTTTCTAGCGTATAGCTCGAACCATGAAACGCCTGCGTCAGCTTCACTTTTCCAAAATCAAATTGATAAGCACCGCCAATGTGCATGGCATGAGTATTTACTCCTTGCCAGCTTAAAAATTCAGAAAGCTCAGCGTTGGCGATGACAAGGGCATTATGCTTTTTGGCTAATTGCACGGTATCGCCGACATGGTCACCATGGCCATGTGATAAAATGATAACATCTGGTTTTACATCCTCGACTTTTAAATCTGTCAATGAGTTTCCTGAAATGAATGGATCGATAATAATTGTTTTCCCATTCGAATTAATTTGAACAACTGAGTGGCCATGATAAGAAATTTTCATTTTTAATCCCCTTTCAAAATTGGTCTATTATGTACTTCCATAAAAAGTTTGGATTTCCTTCCTCATTTATATCCACAACTGTCCTCTTTTAGCACATGCTAAGGTCAGATAGTTTACAATTACTTTTAATATTGATAATCTCATAGTGGATTTGAAATTTTTAGGGGGGCTCCAAATAATGAATCAACGTTTAGAAAAGCTTCAGACATGGATGAAGGAAAATGATATTGAAGTTAGCTTCCTAACCTCTTCTGAAAACGTATTTTATTTAAGCGGTTATTATACTAACCCGCATGAACGCTTGCTCGCGCTCGTTGTTTTTCAAGAGCAGGAGCCGTTTCTTGTCTGTCCGGCTATGGAAGTCCATGATGCCAGACGTTCCGGCTGGGAGCATGAAATCATTGGCTTCAGCGATATCGAAAATCCGTGGGAAAAGGTGTTAATAGCAATCAATAAGCGGATTAATGCTGTTGCAAAGGTTGCAATTGAAAAAGAGCATATGAATGTTGAGCGATATGAACATCTTTCAAGACTTTTCCCTCGTGCCGCATACGTTTCTGCGGAAGAAAAATTAAGAATTCTTCGAATGGTCAAAGATGCTAAGGAATTAAAGATTATTGAAGAAGCGTGTGCCTTAGCGGATTATGCCATTGAAGTCGGTGTAAGTGAAATTAAAGAGGGCCGGACAGAACTGGAAGTTCTAAATGCGGTTGAGTATGCGCTTAAGCAAAAGGGCGTGACCGAAATGTCCTTTGCGACCATGGTTTTGACAGGTGCAAATGCAGCTTCCCCTCACGGCAATCCCGGGACAACGAAAATCCAAAAAGGGGATTTAGTTTTATTTGATTTAGGTGTCGTCGTTGATCGCTATTGTTCAGATATAACTAGAACGGTTGCATTTGGTGATATAAACGATAAGCAAAAAGAAATTTATGATACCGTGTTAAAAGCACAGCTTGCTGCGGTTGAAGCAAGTAAGCCTGGTGTGTCGGCTGCTGAAGTCGATTTAACGGCACGCAAGATTATTGCGGATGCAGGATATGGCGAGTATTTTCCACACCGCTTGGGACATGGACTTGGAATCAGCGTTCATGAATATCCGTCATTAACAGAGACCAATCAGCTAATTATTGAAGAAGGCATGGTTTATACCATTGAACCCGGGATTTATGTTCCAAATGTTGCAGGTGTCCGTATTGAAGATGATTTGTTTATTGGAGCAGATGGCGCTAAAGTTTTAACGAAGTTCCCAAAAGAACTTCAGATTATTAAGTAATTGGATTTGTTTTACATTGAATTGTACGGCTAAATGGTGTATTATACAAATACAAGCTGCGTTGTACGTAATGATAATAAAGTTTTAACCTTTAAGCTGTAATAGGGAGTTTAAACATCGAAGCTGGCATGACAAGCCTCTGTCTATAAGACATGGAGGACACGCAGAAAAGTTTCTGAAAACACCCACTTTGAGGAGTGGTGGTTTAAAACTTTCTTATATAGATACGGCAAAGGCGGCTACATAAGTTTTATACTTAAGACCAGTTCCATTTTGGAACTGGTTTTTCTTATTTTGTTGAATAAAAACTGGTTAATTATAGATGTTTAGCGGGATGAAGACAATTTTTGTACGGTAACCATGAAAACTGTCCTCATAGAAGCTTCATGAGGACAAAACTAGCTCGAAAACCTATGAAACTGTCTTCATGGAAGCCCCATACGGACAAAATCAATCCAAAAACCACCGGACCTGTCCTCATGGAAGCCCCATGCGAACAAAATCAATCCAAAAACCACCGGACCTGTCCTCATGGAAGCCCTATGCGGACAAAATCAATCCAAAAACCACCGGACCTGTCCTCATGGAAGCCCCATGCGGACAAAATCAATCCAAAAACCACCGGACCTGTCCTCATGGAAGCCCCATGCGGACAAAACTAGCTCGTAAACGACGGAATCTGTCCTCATAAAAGCTCCATGAGAACAGAACTAGTTCGCAAACTACTAAAGCTGTCCTCATGGATCCATGTTAAATATTTATTTTTCCAGCAATGATCTCGTATCTTTGAATTCAAGTCCATGTGCCTCTGCGACTGCCTCATAGGTAACAAACCCACCAAGTGTGTTGATTCCTTTTAACAATGCCTCATTATTTAGACATGCCTTTTGATAGCCTTTATTGGCAATTTCTACGGCATATGGAACAGTTACGTTTGTTAAGGCAATGGTCGAGGTTCTCGGTACCGCACCAGGCATATTTGCCACCGCATAATGAACAACGCCGTGTCTCTCGTACGTTGGATTATCATGCGTCGTAATCCTGTCAGTTGTTTCAAAAATGCCTCCTTGGTCAATGGCGATATCTACGACCACACTGCCTGGCTTCATTGATTTTATCATATCCTGTGTTACAAGCTTGGGTGCCTTCGCCCCAGGGATGAGAACCGCACCAATAACTAAATCAGATTCCTTTACCGCTTCGGCTATATTATAAGGATTAGACATTAATGTTGTTACATCTGATCCAAAAATATCATCTAGTTGGCGAAGTCGGTCAGGGTTTAAATCAATAATCGTTACCTTGGCTCCTAAGCCAATCGCCATTTTAGCGGCATTTGTACCAGCTACTCCTCCGCCAATAATCGTTACTGTTCCCCTCTGAACACCAGGAACACCGGAGAGAAGAATTCCCTTACCGCCATAAACCTTTTCCAAAAATTGAGCACCAATCTGGGCAGCCATTCTTCCTGCTACTTCACTCATCGGCGTCAATAACGGAAGGCTTCGGTTTGCTAGCTGAACCGTTTCATAGGCAATCCCGACGACTTTCTTATCAATTAACGCTTTCGTCAATTCCGGTTCAGGTGCTAGGTGTAAATATGTAAATAGAATTAATCCTTCACGAAAGTATTTATATTCACTAGGAAGAGGCTCCTTAACCTTCATCACCATTTCCATTGACCATGCTTCTTCAGCTGTTTCTACCAATTTTGCACCAGCGGAACTGTAATCCTCATCTGTAAAGCCCGAGCCGAATCCAGCGCCTTTTTCGATCATTACTTCATGACCAAATTTAACAAGATTCACAACTCCTGCAGGTGTCATGGCTACACGGTTTTCATTGTTTTTTATTTCTTTAGGTACTCCAATCCGCATGTGCTTACCTCCAAATAATGTTATCAATTCTAAAATAAACCAAGACTACTTTATTATAACCCTTTTCATTAGTAAGATGTAACAACAAGCAGTAATCAAGGAAGATACAGGAAACAAAAGCCTCGCCAAAAAGGCAAAGCTTTTATATTTGCTTAATACCAGTATGGATATCCGTATCCGTAATCGTATGGATATCCGTATCCGTAATCGTATGGATATCCGTATCCGTAACCGTATGGATATCCGTATCCCCAAGGGCCTGCTAGAAGAGCTCCAGCAGCTAAACCACCTAAGAATGGTAAACCAAATCCCCATGGTCCAAAGCCAAAACCAAATGGACGGCCGAATCCGAAGCCAAATGGTCTGCCGAAGCCAAAGCCAAATGGACGGCCAAATCCGAAGCCAAATGGACGAATCCTCTCATCTCCAGGATTCACCATATCGTAATTCTCATCAACGGGCATTCCTGTATACATTTTTTTCCTCCTCATTTTATTAATAATAGCACACTAAAGAATATGCAACTGCTTAACCAAATTCTTGGGTAAATGCCCTTCTAATACGGAATTTCCAAGACATTTGTCCAGCAAAAAAGACTATCCCATTCAGGACAGTCTCTTTCTTTTAAGTGCTTATTCTTCAACTGACGTAAAATCATCACTATCAGCAAGCGCAGTTCCTTGATCAATAAAACCCGTATTGTATGAATCAAAAATTTGCTCACTAACTTCATTTGCCCCTTGTTCATCAAACTCAAAAGAAAACTGCTTATTAGGGTCAAGATTAACCATCATATAATTCTCCTTTTCAATGTAAGATTCCTAATTATTGTTCGAAAAATTGCAACAGTTATTCGTTGTTAAATTTTGTATAATAAAGGTGAGGAGATGGTGATCATGGGACTTAAATATCAAAATATTTTAGTCGCAGTTGATGGTTCAAAGGAAGCTGATTGGGCATTTAAAAAAGGAATTGAAATTGCCAAAAGAAATAATGCCAAACTGCTTTTAGTCCATGTAATCGACACAAGATCATTTGCATTAGTAGAAGCGTACGATACTGTCATTGGTGATCGCGCAGAAAAGCTGGCCAAGGATATGCTTGAAAACTATCAACTACAGGCAATGGATGCTGGTCTACCAGAAGTTCAATATGAAATTGATTTTGGCTCTCCTAAGGTTAGAATCCCTAGAGAATTAGCTAGAAAGCACAAGGTTGATTTAATCCTTTGTGGTGCGACTGGAATGAATGTTGTCGAAAGGTTCTTTATCGGAAGTGTCTCTGAACATATTACCCGGTATGCACCATGTGACGTTCTTGTTGTCCGTACGGAAAAAGAAAATTAATAACGATAAGGCACGAAGCAGATCCGGTTTCGTGCTTTTTTAATAGTTTTATCGTGAATGAATATTAGATGTGTAGTACAATTAATATAACTACTCAAGCTTGGAGGCAAAAAATGAAAGAGCATTTTTCTTTCGATGAACGTCTTGGTATTTACCTGCCTGATTTAACAAATGAATGGGACGAATATAGTAAAGAAACACAGCAAGATATTTTATTTAATTGGGAACAAATCCGCGGCTCCATTCCTGACCGGATTGCCGATCTCGAAAACGATATCAATCATAAACAAGCACAGCTTTCCGATGAAAGTGACTTTAAGCATTCCTGTCAATTAAATTCGGAAATCGCAGATTTGGCCTCAATTATTAATGATTTATGGTTATGGTTCCGTGCAAACCAAAGTTTATCTGCTAAATCCCACCACTAAAAAAACTCCCAAAACAGGGAGTTTTCTAATTTTATGGCTCTGTTAAACTTAGTTGTTGATTTGCGCTCCAATCAACAGTGTTAAAAATCAACACTGCCCTTAAATATAGCCTATTTTATAAATCTTTCTTTATTTCTCTCACCACATGGCCAAGTTCAGGCAGGATTAATTTACTCATTGCCAACTTAACAGCACCTGTTGAGCCCGGCGTCGAGAATACAGCTTTATTTTGGACCACTCCGGCAATCGCTCTTGAAAGGATGGCCGAGGATCCAATATCCTCTTGATAACTTAGCATCCGGAACAGTTCACCGAAGCCGACAATTTCCTTCTCCAAAAGATTTTGAACCGTTTCAATTGTAACATCGCGCTTCGCGATCCCAGTTCCGCCATTCGTTAAAATGACATCGATGTCATTACGATTGCAGCCTTTGAGAATTTCCGTTTCAATTGGAGCTGTTTCGTCTTTCACAATCACATAGTCTACAATCTTATGCCCTGCTTGTTCAAGTAATTCTATCATCAGCTTTCCGCTTTTATCTGTATCCTTCTCTCTCGTATCACTGACCGTGATGACCTTGCAATTTACCGTTTTAGGCGCTTCTTGTTTATGCTCCTTAGTGCTCATTCAAAAGACTCCTCTTTTTCCATTAGATAGCGAAGTTGATAATATTTATGGGCCAAATCTGTTACATTTTTTGTTAATTGATAATTTGCACCAGCACCAATGGCCATGCTGATTATTGGAACCCCTTGAATCAGTTTTTTCCGAAACAAGGCAATCACCATCGCTTTTAATAATTGTTGGACAGGCTGTTCAAGCCAGGTGATATCGGTGATTTCTTCCTTGCCTTCATAAAAATAAGGATCAGTATTAGCCTCTAGGTCCTCCATCAAGGCAGACCACCCGTCTTTTTGAATTCCCGGAGGCAATGTTGCAGTATGAAAAACCTTTAGTGATGACATCATCTCGTATGGGGAATTTACTTCAAACCCATAGACACACGCAATTAATTGAACCGCTCTTAAATTAATCACCGCCATTGCGGGTATATCGGTTCCCAATAGGAGCGGACCACCAGTACCTGCAAATCCCCCTTGGACAAACGAATACAAACGGTGCCTCGCTATTTGCTGGTCAGCTATGTATTGCAATTGATCAATCTCTAGTTGTTTTAAATCTTCTATCTTTTCGATATCCTTCCGAAACGTTCTTCCCGATGAAAGAATTCTGTTCTTCGCATCCATTTGAAGCTGGGAACCCTGGATAATTCCATGTAAATAAAACAACCAGCTATCTATGACCGAAAAAAACTGTCTTTGAACATCCTCAGGTAGTAAGGAAAAGGAGCGTTCTAAATATTTTTCATATGTTAAACGAAAATCGCTTGCTTCATAGTTAAGTATTTTCTTTTCCCAATCGCGAATATCATTCAAGACTCTGCTCTCGCGGTCAGTCAGCGGCATGTTTAGGTTCCTCCTTTTTATATCTTTTACCATCAGTATAGCACAAAGAAAGGCAAAAGCAGTTACCTGCCTTTGCCTTTTTGATGATTAAAATGCCGCTAAACGAACAACGTCTCTTGCGATCATAACTTCTTCATTTGTTGGAATGATGATGACCTTAACAGGAGAGTGAGGGTAGTTAATAAAAGCTTCCTCACCTCTGACTTTATTTAGAGCAGGGTCCCAATAAACACCCATAAATTCAAGACCTTTTAAGACATTTTCTCTAATGACATCACTGTTTTCACCGATACCTGCTGTAAAAATAATCGCATCAACTCCATACATCCGTGAAGCGTATGAACCGATATATTTATGAATGCGATTTGCGAACACATCAAGTGCAAGCTGTGCCCGGTTATTTCCTTGCTTTGCCTGGATTTCAATATCCCTTAAATCGCTCGAGAAGCCTGTTACCCCTAACATACCACTCTTTTTATTTAATACATCAAGTACTTCTTCAACTGATTGCCCGGTTTTTTCCATAATATATGGAATAAGAGCAGGGTCAATATTTCCGGAACGAGTTCCCATTGTTACCCCTGCAAGAGGTGTAAAGCCCATGGATGTATCAATCGACTTTCCGCCCTCAATCGCTGCAATACTTGCCCCGTTCCCAAGGTGACAAGAAATTAATCGAAGCTGTTCTACAGGACGACCTAATAGTTTAGCAGCACGTTGGGATACATATTTATGAGATGTTCCATGAAAACCGTATTTTCGAATTCCATATTTTTCGTAGTATTCATATGGAAGACTATAAAGGAATGAACTCTCGGGCATTGTTTGATGGAAGGCTGTGTCAAAGACCGCAACAGCTGGAACGTCTGGAAGCACACGCTTGAAAGCTTGGATTCCTGTGATATTTGCTGGATTATGCAAAGGCGCTAGCTCGGATAATTCTTCAATTTTCTCCATGACTTCATCCGTGATTAGAACCGAATCACTAAATTCTTCTCCACCATGTACGACACGGTGGCCAATTCCTTCAATTTCACTTAGCGAAGCAATAATACCAAGGGTAGTCAGTTTATCCAAAAGCATTTTTACAGCCACTTCATGGTCTGGTATATCAATAGTTTCTTGTATTTTTTCACCGTTTACTGTGATATTAAAAATAGAATCTTTTAAACCAATCCGTTCAATAAGACCCTTTGTTATTACATTTTCACTTGGCATTTCAAACAATTGAAACTTTAAGGACGAACTTCCTGCATTAATTGCAATAACTTTTGCCATTTTGCTGACGCTCCTTTTATTTAGGCTATTTTCGCAAAGATTGTTGTTTTTCGTATTGGTTTATCAAACCGTATAACTTGATTCTTCGTGGCATCTTTCGTAAGAACATTTGCGAAAATTGCCTAGAAACTCTGTAAATAACCCTTAATAAGTTCTTAAAAGCAACAAAGTTTACGAAAAGAGCTTTTATATAACAACATCGGTTGGAGTATACGAAATTAATACAACTATATTTTGTGCAAACCGACCTTGTTTCTTTCTTTCAATTCCTCATTAAATCACGGTATAATTCACATTTCAAGAAATAATTTAGCTGGGAACGTTTTCAGCAAAAATATAATTATATTCAAATTAATCGAATAATCAAAAAGGATAAAACCGGCTGGTTTTACCGATTTTATCCTTTATTTTCTTGAAACCATTTTTCCATTTTTATTAAAATTTTATCCATTTCCGCTGCAGATGACAAACTTGGCAGATCAACAAGCAGCGCTTGCTTAGGCGGCTCCACGTCTTCTCCTTTTTTCTGCAAAATTAGGATGCTCTTTGCCGCATTTTTATTTTTAAACATACTTGTCGGCAATTGAAGCAATCCCTGGATGATAACCTGATCTTTAAAATATTCCCGCAGCTGGGGCGCTTGTTCACTTTCAAACAGTCCATTCGGAATGATGAAGAATAAATAGCCACCTGACTTTGTATGCCGGACACTTTGCTCAATAAATAAATGATGGGCAAAAGAATGGCCTTCCTTTGCTTTTAGTTGATAATCCGCTGCTCTTACATCATTTGGATAAAATCCAACTGGCAAGTCCGCGATAACGGCTTCAACAGGATCAATGAATAACGGTTCCAGGCTGTCCTGATTAAAAAGCTGGACTGGATGTTCTTGTAAATTAGCATTGACATAGGCAAGTTTAATTAAAAGATCATCAATCTCAACACCAATGGAGGCTACATTTTTATTTAGCTGGTTTAGAACGGTCGTTAATAAATTTCCGGTACCAACAGCCGGGTCCAGCAATCGGAAGCTTGATTGTTTCAAAAACTTATCAACAAGATAGCCTACAAGCATTCCAACAGTATCAGGGGTCATTTGATGATTGGGCTGAACATTTTCCTTCATCCCTTTTAGAATAACCAGTTGATACGCTTTGCGGATTTCCTCATTCGAAAACTTTTGTAAATGAATTTCTTCATATTGCTTCTTTAACCTTTTAACGGTTAATTCACTTAGTTCCTCCTGAAGAATTGAGCCTTGAAATAGGTTCTCTCCTGTTTCAGCCAGGGCTTCTAGGTAGGTACAATCTAATTCTTCCTGCAGAATAAGAGCTGTTTCATTGAATAAAGTGAATAACTGTTCTGTTGGAGTTATTTTCATTTTTGATACTCCCCATTTATAAATTTCCTTACTCATTTTAAACGAAAAATAAAAATTTAAACAACTAAAAAGGCCCCGCCAATTGACGAGACCTTAATTTACTTGGCTTTGTTAAACATAGCTTTTGATTTGTGCTCCGGGCGCTTCGCTCCAATCAACGAGTTTAAAAATCAAAAATATGCTTTAACACAGCCCTTTATTTAAATTTATTTTGCAGCTTTTGCTGCTTCAAGTGCTGCTTCATAGTTAGGGTGGTTGGTAGCTTCACTTACATATTCTACATAAGTAACAGTGTCGCTTGAGTCCACAACAAAAACGGCACGAGTTAATAGTCTTAATTCTTGGATTGCTACGCCATATGCTTCACCAAAAGAAAGGTCACGGTGATCAGATAATGTTTGTACATTTTCAATTCCAGCTGCTGCACACCAGCGCTTTTGTGCAAACGGAAGATCATTACTAATGGTTAAGATTTTAACGTCTCCTAAAGAATTAGCTTCCTCATTAAAACGGCGAGTTTCAGCATCACATACACCAGTATCCAGTGAAGGTACTGAGCTGATTAAACGAACTTGCCCCTTTGTATTGTCTAAAGTAACAGCAGATAAGTCATTTGCAAGCACGGAGAAATTTGGAGCTTTGTCTCCTACTTTTACTTCATTACCAAGTAATGTAACTGGGTTCCCCTTGAAAGTAACATTTGCCATACTAACATCCTCCTTTGATTATGTACAGTGTAAATATATCTTTTCAGAATTATTTTTGCAATTATAAAGCTTTCTGATAGCTCATTTCATGAAAAAAGTTAATCTTCCTCGTTCTTTGGAAGATTAACCTTTCTTTTTATAAATCTAAATCATGTTTAGTCTGATGGTTTGTTTGCTGCCTTCCATCATCTCTTTTTGAGAACATTTGCTGAATTTTATCGACCGCCTGCGGTGCGACTTCTAAAATCTTCTCATATAAATGGGTACTTTCGTCTAAGTGAAGCATTTTGACTCCATGCGAGTTAACAATTAAAAAGGCGATTGGTGTAATGGATACTCCGCCGCCGCTACCGCCTCCAAATGGCAGCTTGGCTTGCCCCTGACTTTGCCCTTGTTCTGTTTTTTGGCCGCCGGACTGGGAACTATCCATCTTAAACTCACTGCCCCCGGCAGCAAATCCAAATCCAACCTTTGAAACTGTTAAAATGACACTTCCGTCTGGGGTTTCAACTGGATCCCCAATAATAGTATTTACATCAATCATTTCTTTCAAGCTTTCCATTGCCGTTGTCATTAAGCCTTGAATTGGGTGATCGGACATGAAGGTATCCTCCTTGTTCAAATGGATTTCATTTTTTCATTTGAAATATTTGCTTTGCTTTTAAAGTGCGGTTTCCCGCCCTTCCAGAATTTAATCAGTTTTAATCCTGCTAGAATAGCTTGCCCGATTCGAAACTGAAAAATACATGTTAATTGTGTGTGAATAACAGCTGCTTGAAAATGTGGGGTAACCGTCAATTGCGGCATTTCTTTTAGCTTTAAAAAATGGCTCAGCAGTCCTACAATGCCCCCTTTTACAGCCCATAACGCACCTGTCACCATTCCCGTATGTGCAGCATCGCCAACCCCAATCATCGAGTGCCACTCGAATTTTTTTATCGTGACTTTCCGAAAGAACTTCCTAACGATTACATGCATTCCAAAAACGTGCTTCAGCATTTCTCTCATATTGGTTAGATTCGTTAGCATATCATTTGAAGTAATTTGTTTAACATTTTTATCGGAAGAATCGTCTTCTACTACAATGCTTGGGGAGTTATCATCCACTTTAATTAATGGAATATGTTTTTTAAATTTAATTAATCCAAACAAAATCCTAAACTCTACCTTTAAATCATCATTGTCATTATGGTGATAATAATTTACAAGAATCGTTAATTTAGAAAATACGATAAGGATAAATAAGAGCAACAGAATAGACAAGGAAAGTAATAGCCAAAACAAAATATTCACAACCTTTCCGCCTGTTAGTATTTCCTATTCACAAAAAAACTATCAACAATGAAGTTGATAGTTCCATTTTTATCTTTCGACATGAATGACTGAAGTGTCAGTGAAAAGATCATGTATTCCTTGTTTTTTAGGTAAAAAAGCGACAATGAGGTATCCAACGATTGTTGTTGCTGAAATAAACCGGCCAATCCATTCACGAAAAAGTATGGTTCCCCATGTTAGTTTTTCTTTATTTAATTCAATTACTTTTAATCCAAACACCATTTTTCCGAGCGTTTGATCGAAGTATTTTGTCATCAGCATGAAATACAAATAAAAGATGACAGCAGATGCAATAGAAATCGGGGCAAACATATTCCACTCGGATAACGATAGATCAAGCACGCGAAAGACCGGCTTGATTAAAATGCGCCCGATGCTGCCAATAACGATTAAATCAAGAAGATAGGCCCAAAACCGCATCCAAAAGCCTGCATAGCGAACCTGCCTATTCATTCTCTCTAAAACTACATCTTCTCCGGCAGAGTATTCATTCGATTCCATTTATAGCCCCCCTATTTAGCATAAAGATACATGAGACGCGGCGAATTCGGCTTGGAAAGTAATTTTAAAATGCCTGTCATTTCAACGTGATCACCCATCCATTTTTTTGCTGTTAAATTAAATAAGGAACCTATTCCGAGATCATCTGTATAACGCACCACCTTGACACCCTTAAGCTTTTCATTTCTTTTCATCTCCGAGATGACATCATCTAAATAGCCAAATCCATCGATAAGATTTAAATCCTTCGCCTGCCGGCCATCATAGACTCGGCCATCTGCTATTTTTTTAACTTGCTCCACAGTCATATGACGCCCTTCAGAAATCACTTTGACAAATCCCTCATATGAATTATCAATCATCCTTTGTAAAATTTGCCTTTCTTCGTCCGTCATTTTTCTAGTTGGGCTCATGATATCCTTATATTTGCCGCTTTTTATCGTGACAAAATCCACCCCGTATTTATCTGCCAATCCCTGATAATTAATACCTTCCATGATTACTCCTAGGCTCCCCGTTAGAGTTTCTGGGCTGGCATAGATTTTTTTCGCTGCCGTTGAAATATAATATCCTCCTGATGCTGCCATGGAGCCCATAGATATATATACTGGTTTTTTCGTATCCCTTT
This sequence comes from Paenibacillus sp. BSR1-1, assembly GCF_030403775.1. Lineage (GTDB taxonomy): Bacteria > Bacillota > Bacilli > Bacillales > Cytobacillaceae > Neobacillus. Next base: position 106,098 of record NZ_JAQMWQ010000014.1, on the reverse strand, counting down.
GGACTTCCATTAATCTATCATGAATTTCTGCGCTTTCTACCACCCCGCCTCCAGGAGAATTAACTTTGATAATAATTCCTTTAACTGTATTATCCTTTTTAATATAATTTAACTTCTTCATAAACTCCTGGTGGTTATAACCTGGGCTTTGTAAAATCGATTCAGAGTCCCCTGTGTCCTGGATTACTCCATTTATATCAAGGATGACGATTTTCTTTAATTCGCTTCCGTTTTGAACCACTTCCTCAGAATATGGCTTATCAGAATTCATCAACTCATTTATATCTGTTTCAATTCCTTTAAAAGCAAAGGATGATAATAGATTAATGATGACTGACCCAATAAATAAAACGGCTGCAATTCCAAGTGCGGCCCAGCGTTTTCCAGTCAATGTGTTTCCCCCTTTTGTCAAAACTCTGAACTTTTACGTTCATTCATTCATATTGTTTCTTAAACATGCTAAACTAAATGCATTACATTTATTTACCAATGATTAAATTGAATATAGGGAAAACTCTATATTTCAGTTCTTAACTAAGGGGGCCCTGCCATGACAGAAAGACGCAATATTTATTATGATTACAAGCGAGATCCTGAAGTGCTTGCAAAAGCCGCTCCTCTTTTTGAAGCAAGTGAACGTTATGGATTTACCATCGTGAATGATTATCGAAAAGCAAATATAATTGCCAGTATCGGCGATGACGGAGCCTTTCTCCAAGCAGTTAGAAAAACAGGTTTTCGAGATGATTGCCTTTATATGGGGATTTCGATAAAAAACAGTTTAAATATGTATTGTGATTTTAAAATTGAAGACGTCCCATCCATGATTTTAGCAATGCTTAATGAAAAGTTAGAGGTTCGCCGCTATCCACTGATTGAAGTTTCTGTTGATGGACAAGGAACATTTCCATGCTTAAACGAATTCTCCATCCGCTCTTCCATTATTAAAACGCTTGTAGTGGATGTGTTTGTCGATGACCTTCATTTGGAAACATTCCGCGGTGACGGACTGATTGTTGCCACGCCAACCGGAAGCACCGCTTATAACAAATCCGTTGATGGTTCCATTGTTGATCCCTTACTTTCCTGCATGCAAGTAAGTGAGGTTGCTTCCGTTAATAATAATCGGTACCGTACCCTCGGTTCTTCGTTTATTTTAAGTAGTGACCGCACATTAACATTAAAAGTTATTCAGGAAGGCAACGACCACCCGACAATGGGCATGGACAACGAGGCATTAAGCATTCGCCATGTGGACAAGATCCAAATTACCTTAAGTGACAAAAAAATAAAAACCCTTAAATTAAAAGACAACTCCTTCTGGCAAAAAGTAAAGCGGACATTCCTTTAATAAAGGCTATTTTCGCAAAGCTTGTTGTTTTTCGTATAAGTTCATTAACCCGAATATCTAGATTCTTCGTGGCATCTTTTCGTAACCGCATTTGCGAAAATTGCCTAGAAACTTTGTAAATGACCCTTAATAAGTTCCAAAAAAACAAAGTTTACGAAAAGGGCCTTAATAAAAAAACCTTATCCTTAAAAAACAGGATAAGGTTTTACTTTTATGTTCTTTTTTCTCCCCGCACCTTTAATCCACTCTGGGAAAACAGTTTGGTTTTTGAAAGAGAATAAATGGTCAATGCGGACCAAATGAATACGAACGAAAGCAGCTGTATTTTTGAAAAGTGTTCTTGATAAACAAATACACCAAGCAGCAGTGTGATTGTTGGTGCGATATATTGCAGGATGCCGAGTAGGGAAAGGGGAATTTTTTGTGCCCCTTTTGCAAAATAAAGTAAAGGAACTGCAGTCGCGACCCCAGCACCAATTAAGAGAAAATCAGTGCCAATACCTGCTGTTAAAAATGCATTTGAATCATTTACAAAAAGAAAAGCCATATATATCGCAGCGATTGGCGCCACTACTAGAGTTTCTAATGTTAACCCTACGGCAGAATCGACATTTATTAATTTTTTAGCCAATCCGTAAAGTCCGAAGGAAACTGCAAGACCGATGGCGATCCAGGGGAAATTCCCATGCGATGCTGTGATAATCGCAACCCCAATCCCAGCCAACACGAAGGATACATATTGTGGCACCGATAATTTTTCCTTTAAGACAACCATTCCCAGTAAAATGCTCACTAAAGGATTAATATAATAACCGAGACTTGCTTCAATCATATGACCACTATTTACTGCCCAAATATAAATAAACCAATTTATACTGATAAGAAGTGAAGCGATGATTAAGGCGTACATCTGTTTTTTATTTTGGGCAAAGCCTTTAAAAGTACTAATGAATAATCCCCATTTTTTTGAGAAGATAAGAACAACTGCCATAAAAATAAATGACCAAAAAATGCGGTTTGCAAGGATTTCCTTTGCATTTACATTATCTAAAAGCTTCCAGTAAATCGGCAATAATCCCCAAAGAAGATAGGAAAATCCGGCATGGATGACCCCTAGCTGTGTTTCATTCTTTTTCATATATCGCTCGAACCCCTATTCCTTCTAGTTTCGAAATATTTTATATTATAACGTGAAACAACCTTAATTGGGGATTTTTTTGCTTACTAAATCATTCCATAAAAAAAGCATGCTGGAATGCCCCAGCCTGCTTTTAGATTGCGAAAATTAATTTTTCTCTACAGCTTCCATTTCTTTTTGGCGCAGTTCAATCCGGCGAATTTTACCAGAGGTTGTTTTTGGAAGCTCTGTCAAATACTCAATTTTTCTTGGATACTTATATGGAGCTGTCAATGTTTTTACATGCTCTTGAAGATTTTTGGTTAATTCAGGCTCATTCAGATCAACATTTTCTTGTAAGACTACAAATGCCTTAACAATAAATCCACGTATTTCATCAGGACTTGCAACAACCGCACATTCTTTTACAGCTGGATGTTTAACAAGGGCATCCTCAACTTCAAAAGGCCCAATTGTGTATCCGGAGCTGATAATGATATCATCCCCGCGGCCTTCAAACCAGAAATAACCTTCTTCGTCCATTTTCGCTTTATCACCTGTTACATAATAATCGCCGCGGAACTGCATGGCTGTTCTTTCCGGATCCTTATAATAATTTTTAAATAACGCAGGTGTTTCCACGTGTACAGCGATATCGCCAACTTCCCCAACAGCGCAAACCTGGCCTTCTTCATTGATAATTTCAACTCTGTTCCCTGGAGTAGGCTTGCCCATTGAACCCGGTTTTAATTCCATCCCTTTGGTCACACCAACTAGTAATGTATTCTCTGTTTGACCATAGCCATCGCGAACGTCGACATTGAAATATTTTCTAAATGTATCAATGACCTCACGATTTAACGGCTCTCCAGCAGAAACAGCACTATGAAGATTGGACAGCTGGTATTCAGCTAAATTATCTACCTTTGCCATTAAGCGGTATTCTGTAGGTGTACAGCATAGAACATTCACATCATATTTTTGCAGAAGAGTTAAATACTTTTTCGGCTCAAATTTGCCATTATAGACTAATCCCGTTCCCCCTGAGCCAAGAACGGAAAGGAAAGGACTCCAAATCCACTTTTGCCAGCCTGGACCCGCTGTTGCCCATACCGTATCACCTTCTTCGATGCAAAGCCATTTTGCTGCAGCAGTCTTTAAATGAGCAAATGCCCATCCGTGTGTATGGACTACCCCTTTTGGATTTCCTGTTGTTCCTGATGTATAGGATAAAAAGGCCATATCATCCCGAAGTGTGTCAGCTAGCGGGAACTCTTCTGAAGCCGCTTTCATATCCTCATCTAAATGAATCCAGCCATTCTCTTTTGCCCCAATTGTAAACTTAACGAGAGGCTGTGTTGATTTTATATTTTCAAATTGGTCCACGTAAGGATAATAGCTGATAACTGATTTCACATCACCATGTGAAATTCTGTACTGCAGGTCCTTTTCCCTTAACATTTCCGAGCTTGGAATAACTACCATCCCTGACTTTAAGGCGGCTAGGTAAACAACATATGCTTCAATTAGGCGTGGAATAATTACGAGAACGACATCGCCTTTTTTCAAACCATTTTGAGCAAAAACATTTGCTGCTTGGTTAACTTGTTTTAATAATTGCTCATATGTAACCTGCTTTGTTTCGCCAGATTCATTTTCCCATTTTAATGCCATTTTGTTTGGGTCTTTAGCAAATCGCTCAACTTCAGATACAAGATTATACTTTTCTGGTGCAATTAAATCCTCGCGTTTCATTCTTCTCCCCCTCAATATTAGATATTAAAATATCCCTCAATTTTATTATACAAAATTATTCTAAAATTTTAAATTATTATTCATTTGTTAATATTAATTAAAATAAAAAGAGAGCGAGGCAAATGCCTCACTCTCTGTAGCCATCGTATTTAATTTGATTAACGAGCAAATCCGCCGCCTAATTGCTGTTCAGCCATTTGAACTAGACGCTTTGTGATTTCACCACCAACAGAACCGTTGGCACGTGAAGTAGTGTCTGCACCAAGTTGTACTCCAAATTCAGAAGCAATTTCATATTTCATTTGATCAAGAGCTTGTTCAACACCAGGTACTAGTAGTTGATTAGAGTTGTTACTTCTAGCCATGTGATAATCACCTCCTTGTGATTATAGAATGTGTAGAACTCACAAGGTTCATTCTAAATATCAATTGGTAATTATTCACAAAAAGTTCACAAATACTTTACAACTACTTAAAATAACTCATTAAATTCCGAGCGGTGTTCGCTATCTGGTTTTATTACTAGCGTTTCAACCTCTTGAACAGCCTCTTGAATTAATGGTTCAAAATCAAAATAGCTTTCATACTGGTTAACTTTTTCTCGTTTCGGTTTTGTCTTTGGAGATGACGGCACAAAAATAGTACAGCAATCTTCAAAAGGACGAATCGAAATATCGAGGGTATCAATTTCCTCAGCGATTTTTATAATATCCGTTTTGTCCATCGAAATCAAGGGACGTAAAATTGGGGTGTTCGTCACTTCGTTAATCGCATACATACTCTCAAGCGTTTGGCTTGCTACCTGTCCAAGACTCTCACCGGTAATAATCGCAAGGCCTTCTTGTTTTTTTCTAATTTCATCTGTAATCCTTAACATCATTCTCCGCGTTGATGTCATCGAATAATTTTCCGGTACCTGCTCACGGATGGATTGCTGAATATCTGTAAAGTGTACGATATGGAGTGTTAACGAGCCAAAAATTCCTGCAAGCTTTTTGGAAAGATCAATCACCTTTTCCTTCGATCGTTCACTAGTAAAAGGCGGACTAAAGAAATGTACGGCTTCAATTTCTACTCCCCGCTTCATCGATAAATATCCGGCCACCGGGCTATCAATTCCACCTGAAAGCATGAGCATCGCTTTCCCACTCGAACCAATTGGAAGCCCGCCAGCACCCTGAATAGTTTCAGAAGAAAGGTAGATGGCATCGGGTCTAACCTCAACGCGTAAATTAATGTCCGGATTTCTTACGTCCACTTTCATTCCAGGAATATTTTTTAACAGATGGGCACCAATCGTTTGATTGATTCCGTCTGTATTCAACTCAAAGGTTTTGTCAGATCTTTTTGCGGTAATTTTAAAGGTTTGACCCTCTTTAAATTGAGAGCTAACTAATTCATATGAGGCCTGTTTCAATGCCTCTACATCTTTTTCTACTTTTATAGCCGGACTATAGGACTGAATCCCAAATATATTCTTTAATTTCCCAATAATTTCTATCCCATTTTCACCGTTTAGTAATACATACATTCGGTCTCGGCTTGCTTCTATCTTTACTTTAGGAAAGGGAGCAAGGGCTATTCTTACGCTCTTTTTCAATTTATCAATAAATTTATTGCGATTTCTTCCTTTGGTGGATATCTCTCCATAACGTATTAGAATACGATCATAATTCATTTATTTCATAACCTTTCGTAGTTGGTTTACTGTTTTTTCAATTATTGAGAGGACTTTTAAGGCTTCAGCTTCTGTATTATCAAAAGATAAGCTTATTCTTATAGCACTCTCTGCAAGGCTTTCTGGGACTCCCATCGCAAGCAATGTATTGCTGGGTGATTTCTTCTTTGAAGAACAAGCACTTGTCGTAGACACAAAAATTCCATTTTGCTCAAGTGCATGGATAAAAACTTCTGATTTTATCCCTCTCAAAGAAAAATTTAAAATATGTGGTGCAGCATGTTGAACGGGTGTGTGAATCTGAATATCTTCGATTTTGGTTAAGTTTTTTCTCAGCAAATGTTGAATTTTCCCCAGTTCTGCAATTCCTGCATCGCTTTTCATCATTGTCATCCTAAGCGCCTTTGCCATTGCGACAAAACCTGCCACATTTTCGGTGCCGCTGCGCATCCTCCGCTCTTGATTTCCGCCTGAAAATAACGGGGTCAGTCTTGCTCCCTCCCGTATAAATAGGACACCAGTGCCTTTTAAGCCATGAAATTTATGGCCTGATAGTGAACAAAGATCTACATTATTTTTATATAAAGAAAGTGGTACTTTTCCAACACTTTGTACTGCATCCACATGAAAAAGGATGGATGGATATTTTTTTAGAATACTACCTATTTCCTCAATAGGCTGGATGGTTCCAACTTCATTATTTACCTGCATAATCGAGATTAAGATTGTATCTTTTCGAATGGCCTTTTCTAAATCTTCTACTGAGATCCGCCCGTACTTATCAACTGGCAAGCGGGTGATCTCAAATCCCTCCTGCTCCAGCTGCTCCATTGCCGCTCTGACTGACGCATGCTCTACACTCGAAGTAATCAAATGCCGCCCTTTATGACGATTTAATAAAGCAGCACCTTTAATGGCGATGTTGTTGCTTTCGGTCCCGCCAGAGGTAAAATAAATCTCATTTGCCATTACCTTTAAAAGACCGGCAACCTGCTCTCTAGCCTGAGATAAAAGCTTTTCCGCCTGCCCGCCCATACTATGCAGAGAAGAGGGATTGCCAAAATATTCACTGGATACTGTTACAAAAGAATCTAAAACCTCTTTATATGGTTTTGTCGTTGCACTATTATCAAAATAAATCATCAATTTATCCTCCGTCAAAAATAAATCTTATCATAAACCTATCTTTTGAAAAAGAAAAGAAAAAAACCGATTCAACCAGAATCGGTTTTTTATTCCATGACAGCCGAAGCTTTTATTTTCTTTAATGCTTCCGGGTCAATACCTTCCAAGGAAGCCGCTACTTGCTCTAAAGCCTCTTGATAATCATAGAGTCTAAAAGCGTGTTCGGCATCCGATAAGCCTTTTGCAACAGAAGGATACTGGCGTCGGTATCGGTTTCCATATTGAATGGCTTTTTCCGCAAGCGTTGCATTCTCAATCAATTCAATTGTCGAAGAAACAAGTTTATCAACGGTTAATACGGCAATTTCTAAATATTGATTAAGGGCGGAAATGTTAAGCGGCTTTTCCTCCAGCTGGTATCTGACATTTTGAATACTTTCGTTAGTATCTTCATATAGGTACTTGTAGTCATCAGGTAAGCCTGGAACATTGCTCTTTGCAACAAGGCGGACGGTCTCCCCAACCTTTTTCGTTAGTTCCTTTAGTTTATCTCTTGCCTCAATTTCATCTTTTCTCAGTGCTTGCAGTTTATAAGCAAACGCATGCTGTCCGTCGAGGATGATTTCTAATTGTTCTTTTAGTTCATTTAGTTCCTCACTTAGAACAGATTGAGCTGTTTCGTTTAGTTTTAATTTTTCCAATAAAATATCATAATGTTTAAATACTGCAGTAAGTTCTTTATCCAAATTCCGCTGTGTCTCAAAATCATCATCTGATAACTGATATCTTTCTTGAATATGAAATACTTCATTTGAAAGGTTTCTATTTTCTTCCTCAGCTGAAATAAGGAGACCGCTAGTTACCTTTTCATTCTTCAGCACGAAATGCTTGGCATGAACTTCTTTTTCCAAAAGGTCAAAAAGAATATCGACTCTTTCCTTTACTTCTTTTATCCCTTCTTCAGCTTGCTCTATTTCTGTTTTTTCAATTTGCATTACAATCTCAGTGAGCTTTTCTTCTAAGCGAATCTTTTCCGCTTCCACATTTATGTGCTCTAAATAATAGCCTTGACCAGTCATTTCCCGGTATCCATCGAAAACATCAGCAAGCTGATTGGGAATCAATGACTGACATTCAATTAAGTACTGAGGGATTACATTCATATTGCTTTTGATTGAGCCAAGTGTGCTATGAATCAGTAAGACCACTTCTCTTGCTTCAAGGTAATTGCCGTTTTCCGTTTTTTCATCATATTCATGAAATTTTTGCGTCACTTCACTAAGCTGCACCTCTAAGCATTTTTCAGCATTACCAAAGCTATGACGATGGGCTAAAAGCATTTTTTTCGATTCCCGATAAAGCTCTTTTAATTCCTCGATCTCTACTCTGTTTTTCTCCTCGCTGCCAACAAGTTCATGGAGCTCTTCCAAAATACTTTTAATTTGGTCTTCTGTTTCCTGCAGTTTTTCGGCAATCTTTTGTTGAACTTCCTTTGACTTCTTGAAGCGGTACTTGTCTATGTACTCTTCTGCATCAAACAGCATTTCTTCTAAGTCCGGAAGCTTCACAGTTACGACATCATCCCATTGACTCCGCCAATGGTCAAAAAGCTCCTCGGTTTGTCCGGTCATATTAAGCTGTTTCACTTTCGACATTTCATCCAGTATCGGACGATTCATTAGATCAATTTTCCATGCTTCCAATCGATCCATTTCTTTAAAATATTTTTTCTTTATTAAATATCCTACTACAAATAGGGCTAGTAATAGGAAGAATAAACCAATGAAATACTTCACATGAAAGCCTCCTAGCTCAACACAATGATTCTATTAAAAGAATTTTTTCGTTTATATAAAAAGATCACTTAATGTTTTATTCAATGCTATTATGATACCATGTAAACGACATTTTTTGACTATTAAATTCAATTTTTTTGCAAAATAAAAAAAAATAGCGATTGCCGCTATTTTAGCATTGCTCCTTTTTTAATTGGTACATCTGAGCATAATGTTTTTTCAATCCATTGATTGATATCTTTTAAATATTTCTGCTCAAAAAATTGCTCATTTGGAAAAACATATAATACTTCTCTCATATAATGATTGTTCATAAAGGGCATCATGATCAACCCCTTAAGTTGTATGATTAAATATGGAATGGAATGAGGGCGGAACTCTCCCCATTCAAACCCTCTTTCAAAGATTTTTTGAAAGTAATATTTTTCTTTTAATGAATAAGTCGACATAATTTCTCTGACAACCTGTGAATCGATTGACATTTCACGATATACAAAGCACGCCAGCTGCAGATTTTCGCATTGAAAGTGAATTAAATCGGCGACAATTCGCTTTAAACAGACTTCAGCTCCTCGTTCAATTGAGAGGTAAGCTTCTTCCATTTTGCTGATATATTGTTCAAAAAAATGCGTAAAGCAATATTCTAACAATCCAGCTTTATTTTCAAAATGATAAGCAATCGTTGCCGAATTTACTTTTGCTGAATGAGCAATATCCCTGATTGACGTCCCTGTGTACCCTTTTGAATTAAACAATAATACGGCGGCTTTAACGATCGCTTCTTTTGAATTTTTCTTCATCAGCTTTCCCCCCCAATTAAAACACCGAATATCCCCTTACATAAAGATTCTTTATGTCACAATAGATTCCTTTATGAAAATATCGACAAAGTCTGCTCATTTTCTTCTTATTTTGATAAAATAAGTTATAGATTTTATAAGAAAAAGGGGAAATTTCATGTTTAACGTCGAAATGTATAGAGGAAGTCGCGAAGAAAATTATGATCTCGTGAAAAAACAATTGCAGGCACTTCTGCACGATGAGAAAAATCAAATTGCGAATCTCAGCAACGCTACTGCTTTATTAAACCAATTTCTCGACCGGATCAACTGGGTCGGTTTTTATCTCTTAGATACAAACGGTGAACTTGTATTAGGCCCCTTTCAAGGTTTACCGGCCTGTGTCCGCATTCCGCTTGGCAAAGGAGTTTGCGGGACTTCCGCTTTGAAAAGAGAAACCTTGCGGATTGAGGATGTGCACCAGTTTCCCGGCCATATTGCCTGCGATGCTGCATCCCAATCAGAGATTGTCATTCCACTTCTAAAAGGGGAACAGCTTATTGGTGTATTAGATATCGATTCACCTGAAAAAAATCGCTTTGACGAACTTGATCAACAAAAACTAGAAGAATTTGCTGCAATTTTGTTAGAGTATATTTAAAAAAAATGGCACGGGATTGAAATCCGTGCCTAACTAACCTTCATATTATCATTTTGCGATACAACCTTATTCTTACCCGTTCCTTTCGCATGATAAAGTGCTTCATCGGCTCGTTTAAATAAATGATTGTAGGTATCAAGCCGCTCCTTATGCCAATAGGAAACACCGCACGACACGGTAATGTGTGGATTGGTGCATTCTGCCACCTTCTCAACCAATCTTTCAGCAATACGTACACCTGCATCAAGTGCTACCTTCGGCAGATAAATGGCGAGTTCCTCACCTCCCCAACGGGCTCCAATATCATTTCCGCGAATATTACTCATTATTACATTTGCTACTTGGATGAGAACTTCATCTCCGACCTGATGACCATGTGAATCATTGATTTCTTTAAAGTTATCAATGTCTATGAGAATAAAAGTTCCTTCCTCATCTTCTTTCATCGACCATTGAATTTGTTCATCCAAATATTTTCTGGAATGGAGCTTTGTAAGGTGGTCAGTAATGACCAATTTTTCTAATTCTTCTCGAAGCAAAGAATTCGTAAGTGCTAGCGAAGAATGATGGATTAATGATTGCAGCAGCTTGAAGGTCTCAAAAGAAAAGTAGTAGGGTTTTTGGTGCATAACAATAGTGAACCCCTTTAAATTCTCAGCCTGAATCATCGGTACTGCCATTACCGAATGAAAATTCGTGATGGTTTGAATGTTGGGGAGACTCATATCACCCATAAAGAGTGACTCTTTTTCCATTTGAATTCTTTCTTTAATATATTTCACATAGAACCTTGCTTGTTTTGTAAAAAAGTAGGGAGTTGAACCAGGGAGTACTTTCATTTTTTCGTGTTCTTCGGAGAGAATAAAAAAACCAACTTCTTGCGCATTAAAGGAAGACTTAATTTGCTCTGTTATATAACCAATCGTTTCTGCCAAATGTAGATTAGAATTTAAGCGATGTGAGGTTTCGTTTATTAATTTTAAATTGGAAATTCTGCGTCTTGACTGCTGATAAAGAAGTGCATTTTCTAATGACTGCCCAACACTTCCCGCTAATAATGTTATGAATTCCACCTCTGCTTTTAGAAATTCACATTCATTTGGTACAAATACCTGTAAGACTCCATAAATCCCTTGAATCCCTTTAATTGGCTCGTATATAATTGTATGGCTGTCCGATTGCTCATATTGTTTTTCGCGAGTTACATAAGCTTCTATCACCGCAATATTTTCATTATCATATTCCAATTCCAAGATCGGAAGTTCATTATGGATATATGTATCTTGGGACATCAGCAGGTTATACGAGAAATCAGGATATACTTCTTGAAGGATTACGAATAATTCTCCCAAAAGTGTATCGATATCAAACGTGGAATGCAGTTTTTCGGAAATACGAAATAACTTCTTATATCTTTCTGATTGCAAGATTAACTCTCTTTCGAGAATATCCATTCCATCTCCACCTAATTTTCCATCCGTTTTCAATTCCAAAAATATACATCGTAACCTAATTATAGATAATAATCGTGTATTTTTGGAATATTAATTTGAATAATTTATAAATTTTTTTCAACTCATTATTGTTCCTTTTGCTAACAGATAAAAAATATACTTGACTTTGGATGAATAAAAACTATATAATACTCTTTGTGTAAAATATTGCAGCCTATGTGAACAACTTTATTTGATTCATTTTGTTCCTCATAAGGCAACTGCCTTACGAAGGTGCATCTTGTAACCCTTAGCTGCTAGGGCGAAGGTGCATGAAAACAAAATGGCTTTAATGATGTTTCATAACGGTTTTTATTTTACCAAAATAAAAACACAGAGGAGGAGTCATTCATGGCTCGTTATACCGGCCCAAGCTGGAAATTATCCCGTCGTCTTGGAATCTCTCTAAGCGGCACAGGTAAAGAATTAGAAAAGCGTCCTTACGCTCCTGGACAACATGGTCCAAACCAACGTAAAAAGCTTTCTGAATACGGATTGCAATTACAAGAGAAGCAAAAGCTTCGTCACATGTACGGAATCAATGAGCGTCAATTCCGCAACCTATTTGACAAAGCTGGCAAGCTTTCTGGTAAACACGGTGAAAACTTCATGGTTCTTTTAGAATCACGTCTTGACAACGTTGTATACCGTTTAGGTCTAGCTCGTACTCGTCGTGCAGCTCGCCAATTAGTTAACCACGGTCACATCCTAGTTAACGGTTCACGCGTTGATATCCCATCTTACCGCGTTACAGCTGGTCAAACTATCAGCCTTCGTGAAAAATCACGTAATCTTGATGTAGTTAAAGAAGCAGTTGAAGTTAACAACTTCGTACCTGATTTCTTAACTTTTGATGCAGACAAGCTTGAAGGTACTTTCACTCGCTTACCTGAGCGTTCTGAACTTCCAGCTGAAATTAACGAAGCTCTTATCGTTGAGTTCTACTCTCGTTAATAACAAAAAACCCCAAGCCAATTACGGCTCGGGGTTTTTTATTTTCTTTTGATTAATTTAATGGACATCCAATATCCAAATCCAAGTAGTGCATAGATTAATACAAGTACAATTGAGGTTAATACCCTTTCACGAGCTGTTCCATCAGCGAATAATACGGGCCCAAGCCCGAAAAATGTGACCAGTGCAATGAGAATGATAAAAAATACATGCAATATATATTTCATTTAATTCACCCCCATTTTCTCTTCATATTTATATAGACGAAAAAAAAGGACCTTGGATTCACCAAGGCCCTTCCTTACTTTTCTTAATAATTGATTAGCGTGTATTTCTTTTTGCCTCTTCTAATTATCGTAAACTGTCCTTCAATCCGATCTATTTCCTGGAGGACATAAGCAGTATCGGTTATTTTTTCACCATTAACAGTAACTGCTCCATTGGAAATATCTTCGCGAGCCTGTCGCTTAGAAGGTGAAATCTTCGCTGCTACCAATAGATCAACTAAATTTTCCTCATTAGCTGACTCGTAGGCAGGAACATCCTTAAAGCCTTGTGCAATCTCGGCAGCCGTTAAGCTTCTCACATCGCCGCTAAACAAAGCCTGAGAAATCTTTATCGCCTGCTCTAGGGCAGTATCACCATGAATGAGGCGTGTCAATTCTTCGGCCAAAACCTTTTGAGCTTTACGAAGATGCGGCTCTTCTTGGACAGCTTTTTCTAATTCTTCAATTTCCTCATGGGAAAGGAAAGTGAAAATCTTTAGGTATTTGACTACATCAGCATCAGCAGTGTTAATCCAGAATTGGTAGAACTCGTATGGAGTAGTTTTTTCCGGATCAAGCCATACTGCACCACTTTCTGTTTTTCCGAATTTTGTTCCATCTGCTTTTGTAACGAGCGGAATAGTTAAACCATATGCCTTAGATCCTTCCGACTCGATTTTGCGGATTAGTTCAAGACCAGATGTTATGTTCCCCCATTGGTCGCTGCCGCCAATTTGTAATTTACAATTATGATTCTGGTATAAATGAAGGAAATCCATTGCTTGTAAAATGGTGTACGTAAATTCAGTGAACGAAATGCCAGTTTCAAGGCGAGAGGCAATTGTGTCTTTTGCCAGCATGTAGTTTACGCCGATATGTTTACCAATGTCACGTAAAAAAGTTACCACGTCCATTGAGCCGGCCCAGTCATAGTTATTTACCATTATGGCGCCATTTTCTCCTTCAAATTCAAAAATGGACTGTAATTGTTTTTTGATTCCGTTGACATTGTTTTGTACTGTTTCGAGAGTTAGAAGCTTTCTCTCTTCACTTTTCCCGCTTGGGTCTCCGATAAGCCCTGTTGCACCGCCGACTAACACGATTGGACGGTGGCCATGCTGCTGGAATCTTCTTAGCGTTAAAAACGGAAGCAGATGTCCAATATGCATACTGTCTGCAGTAGGATCGACCCCACAGTATAATGAAATTTTTTCCTTGCTAATTGTATCCTTTAAACCTTCTTCATCCGTTTGCTGATAAATAATCCCTCTCCACGCTAAATCCTGTAATAAATCCATTCCTTATCCCTCCAACTAAAAAATTGTAGTTCCCTTTTTTTGCTGCCTTGGCTTACATTTACCCGAACAGCTAACTTTTTTCGTTTCGGGCAATGAAACGGGGTTTCATTTACCCAAACAGCTTACTTTTTCTCTTTTCGGGCAATGAACTGCGGTTTCAGTTACCCAAACAACTTACTTTTTCTCTTTTCGGGCAATGAAACGGGGTTTCATTTACCCAAACAACTTACTTTTTCTCTTTTCGGGCAATGAAACAGGGTTTCATTTACCCGACCAGCTTACTTTTTCTCTTTTCGGGCAATGAACTGAGCTTTCATTTACCCGAACAGTTCACTTTTTCTCTTTTCGGGCAATGAACTGAGCTTTCATTTACCCGAACAATTCCCTTTTCCTTTATTCGGGCAATGAACCGGTAAAAAAATAAAAACGTCCCTGCAAAATTGCAGGGACGATATAATCGCGGTACCACCCAGCTTGAGGAATATTCCTCCAACTCGAAAAATATAACGGTTTATCCGTTCTCTGTTACTGCTCTTTTCACAGAGAAAGCTCGAGGATGTAATTCATTCTTCTATTTGTGACAGCTTTCACCAACCGCTGACTCTCTAATTTACAGGGATAGAAGAACTACAATTGATTCCCTTCAATGCTTGGTTATGAAATTTAACTTATAGCATTTTTACCATATCTTTCTGCTTATGTCAAACTCGAAATGGAAATTTCAGAAAAATGTAGAACGTTGTCAGTTTTTATTCCTTCAATATGCTATAATGTATGTGATTTTAGATGAGGTGATGCTATTAATGAATGAAAAAATTCAAGCATGGCTGGAAAAAACAAAATCCGTGCTTAACTTAATAACCCATAAAAAGGCTGTAAAAGGGGCCCGAATTACCTATTCTGTATTTTGGAACCTACTCCTGTTGGTTTTAACAGTTATCATCCTTGGAGGTTCATTTGCTACAGGGGTTGGAGCTGGTTACTTTGCCTCACTAGTAAAGGACGAACCTGTCCGCTCATATGAAAGTATGAAAAAAGATATTTATAATTATACAGAACCATCGGAATTATATTTTGCTAACAATGTTTATTTAGGAAAAATGCGCTCCGATCTTGAACGTGAAGAAGTAAAGCTGGATCAAGTATCAGACTACCTAGTTAATGCAGTGGTTGCTACTGAGGACGAATATTTTTATAAGCATCATGGCGTCGTGCCAAAGGCAGTTTTCCGCGCCCTCTTTCAAGAAGTGACCAACTCTTCTGTCCAATCTGGCGGGAGCACATTAACACAGCAATTAATTAAAAACCAACTCTTAACCAATGAGGTTTCCTTTCAAAGAAAAGCCAATGAAATTTTACTTGCCCTTCGTTTAGAGAAATTCTTCGATAAAAAAGAAATCCTCGAAGCTTACTTAAACGTATCTACCTTTGGCAGAAATTCATCAGGCCGAAATATTGCCGGAGTTGAAGCAGCCGCAAAAGGTATTTTTGGAAAAAAAGCAAGTGAATTAACCCTTCCGCAGGCAGCATTTATCGCAGGCTTGCCTCAGAGTCCATTTGGATATACTCCTTTTACAAGAGAAGGTACAGTCAAGAACAATCTTGAACCAGGACTTACACGGATGAAAACAGTTTTAAAACGGATGTTCGATGGCGGTTATATCAATCAAACGCAATATGCAGAAGCATCTTCCTACGATATTACGAAAGATTTTATTAAGCCGATCAGTACTCCAAGTGAAAAATACCCAGGACTGCCTACAGAAATTGAAAAGCGAGCTGTTGGGATTCTAACAACAGTTTTCGCCAAAAAAGATGGCTATACAGACAAAGATTTAAAAAATGATGATAATCTTTACTACAAATATCAAACAATGGCCAACCATGCTTTACATCAAAATGGTTACCAAATCCATACCACCATCGACCAAGATATTTACGAAGCGATGCAAAAGGTAAAGGATAATTACAAATATTACGGCCCCGATAAACCCCAGGAAAAAAAGGATCCTGAAACAGGTGAAAAGAAAACTGTGATGGAACCCGTGGAAGTCGGAGCAGAGCTTATTGAAAACAAGACTGGGAAAATTATTAGCTTTGTTGGCGGAAGAGATTATGATAAACAACAGATGAATCACGCAACTAGTTCGCTTCGTCCAAACGCTTCCACAATGAAACCGCTTCTTGTTTACGGCCCTGCAATAGAGTTGGGAAAAGCATCTCCTGGCACACCGCTTCCTAACGTTGCCTTAAATTTTATTCCTGGGAGAAGCAAGCCATGGCCGCAAAACTACGATTATCGCTATAGCGGCTTAGTTTCAGCAAGATATGCACTCGCAAAGTCTTATAACGTTCCGGCAGTGAAACTTTACTCTGAAATCGTCAATCAGCATCCCGCGAAGTATTTGGAGAAGATGGGATTTACCTCGTTAAGTAAAGAGGATCATACAAACCTTTCAGCTGCCATCGGTTCCATAACGGGGGTAACTGTAGAAGAAAACACAAATGCGTTCAGTACTTTTGCGAACGGCGGGAAATTTATCGATGCCTATATGATTGATAAAATTGTTGATAAAAGCGGAAAAGTTATTTATCAACACGAGGTGAAGCCTGTAGACGTCTTCAAACCGCAGACTGCCTATTTAACGCTCGATATGATGCGGGATGTTATCAAAATGGGGACTGCAGCAGGGATTAATAGTAAATTAAAATTCCGTGCCGATTGGGCAGGAAAAACAGGGACTGGTAATGAATATGTTGATTCATGGTTCGTTGCAACCAACCCAAATGTCACTTTTGGTATTTGGACCGGTTATGATACACCTAAATCATTGCAGTCTAGAGGGTTGTCTTACAGCCAGCGGACGAATAATCTGTGGGCTGAATTAATCAATTCTGCCTATAACCTTAAACCGGATTTAATTGATCCTAAAGAATCGTTTCAAATGCCAGAAGGAATTGTAAAACGCTCTTATTGTGCTGTTTCCGGAATGCTGCCATCTAGTGCTTGTTCCAAAGCAGGATTAATTGAGAGTGATTACTTTAATGTTAATAACGTTCCTTCTAAAGTTGATGATAGCTTAATTGAAGGTAACTTTGTCACCATAGGCGGCAACCGATATTTAGCCCTTGATTCTACCCCAAAAGAGTTTGCCCAGTTTGGTTTAATACTAAATCCAGACTTCATTACTCGGATGGTAGGAAAGAACTTTAAAAATTATAGCCAGCTCATTCCAAATAAGGACCGTTGGGGCAAAGTTCTTGTATCAAGTGCAAAAATGGCTGATAACGGAAAGGCTCCTAATAGTGTAGGGTTATCGGTTTCTGGCAGTACCCTAACCTGGTCATCACCTGGTGATAATGATGTTGTGGGGTACAGAGTTTATCAAGACGGCATTAAAGTAGCCAGCGTCAATGGCGGCTCTAAGTCTTATACGGCAGGCAACGGGAATTACTATGTAACGGCTGTTGATATTGCTGGCAAAGAATCTCCCCCATCTAATCAAGTTACTGTTGGTGCTGCAACAACTCCTGCACCGTAATAAAAAACACAAGAGACTAACATCTCTTGTGTTTTTTTACGTTAAATTATACAGATTCACTTTTTTGATGATTCCGAATCGGATACAGTGCCTTTTCAAGTGTAAGTAAATTTTTTTCGGTAATTTCTGCTTTTCTTGGGATAGGTGTATATAAATTTTCTGGGTCATCCCATTCCCTTGGCAATTGGACAGGCGCCTCATTTTGCCAGCGCTCCACCCACTCCTCAGGCAAGCTGCCATAACAATTTGGGTTTTCAGTCATTTCGAGCCATATGTGCGCCCAGGCTCTCGGCACCACCCGCCAAATATCATAGCCGCCTCCACCTACCGCAATCCATCTTCCATTGCAATATTGATGAGCAATTTCATGGGCAAGCTTTGGAATTTCCCGGTAGATTTTCATCGTTGCTGATAGATGTGTCAAAGGGTCATAATAATGGGAATCAGCTCCATTTTGCGTCAGAATTACATCTGGTTTAAAAAATGCAGCCACTTCTTTAATTGCCTGAGAATAGGCATGCAGCCATGACTCATCTTCAGTAAAGGCATCGACTGGGATATTAAAGGAATAACCATAGCCTGAACCTTGTCCTCTTTCATTGATATTCCCTGTACCAGGAAATAAATATCTTCCTGTTTCATGAATCGAAAGGGTGCACACCTTCGGATCATCATAAAAGGACCACTGGACTCCGTCCCCATGGTGGGCATCTGTATCAACATACAATACCCGGGCATTATACTTCTCTTGCAGATATTTAATGGCTACTGAACTATCATTGTAAATGCAAAATCCAGAGGCTTTGCCTCGGAAGCCATGATGCAATCCTCCTCCTAGATTTACTGCATGACGGGCACGGCCGGACATAACTTCGTCTACAGCCGTTAAAGTGCCGCCAACCAATAAGGCACTTGCTTCATGCATATGAGGAAAAATAGGTGTATCTTCAGTACCAAGTCCATAATTTTCGGCAATTTCGTTCGGAAGCTGCCCATTTCCAGCTTTTTTCACTGCCTCTATGTAACTTTGATCATGAATAAGCGCTAATTCTTCGTCTGTTGCTATTCTTGGAGGAATGATGTGTTCAGGATTTAAGGCATTCATTTTATTTAATAGATCTACTGTTAATTTAAGCCGGAATTGGTTAAACGGATGATGACTGCTAAATTTATAATTTAACAGTTCTTCTGAGAAAACAAAGGAGCATTGATCTTTCATAGGGAAATCCCCGGTAGATTAGGCCATAAAACCTGGTGGCCAGCTTCTTTAAGGTCTTGAATAAGCGCCGTCGGGTTCATCGTTTGCACCCTGATGACGAGAATCTTATATTGATCATCCGATTTGTCAGGATATACTAGTACACTAAGAATATTTGCTTTCCGGTTTTTAATAACAGTAGTAATATCACTAAGTTTTCCTGCTAAATTAGGAACCTTTATTTCAATTTGTGATCCGGGCTGATGGGCACCTGTCAACTCAACCATGGTTCGCAGTAAATCAGTTTCGGTAACAATACCAACCAGCTTTTGATCATTTATGATGGGAATACAGCTTATTTTATGCTCGTAGAAGAGGCTGGCCACTTCTTCCACAAAGTCGAGAGGATGACCAGTAATAACGTTTTTTTCCATGATTGTCTCAAGCGGCTTTTTTAAATCCTCCGGATGCTCATTCGCATGAAAAATGGAGGGTGTTGCCTCCCTAATTTCAGCAATAGTAACAAGACCTACCAATTGGTTTTCTGAAGTAATAATAGGAATATGGCGAATTTTTCTAGATTCCATTAAATCCATTGCATCGGCAATTGTATTGTTTGGATATAGTGTTGCGACATCTGTTTTCATGATTTCTTCAACGATCATTAAAAATTCCCCCTCGAGTGCAGGCAATATAAACTTTAATACATGAATCTATTCATAAAGCGCAGGCGGTCAAACTTTTGGACCGTTTCACTATCGATACGTTTACCAATTCTCGCCATAAGGCAGTTGGCAGGATGTGAACAGATTTCTGGGTCATCTGTTGCATACCATTCAAGGCCGCCAGTATTCATCATCTTTTCCATTATTTTTCGATATTCCCATACATTTAATTTTGTTCCTTTTAAATCCCAATGCCAATAATACTCGGTTGTTATGGTTAAATAGTCTTCCATTGCATCATCCATCATCGAAACAATCAGAAGGTTTTTACCTACCTGACAGCCTCTAAATTGGGGAATAACCTCAATGGCACCAAGCTCAATTAAATTATCCATTTTTCCTTCTGACCATCTTTCAAGCGGGTCTGGATAAAGGAAGGTGACATAACCAACAATGGTATTTCGGTACCTGGCAATAATGATTCTGCCTTCTGAAAGGTCAGCAATCCCAATTAAAGCCTTGTGCTGCTGCTCGGGAGGGCGAAAAGCAATCAGGTCCTCATGAAAATCAAGCCCTGCTAGTTTATCTGAAGAAATAGGCCCTTCAATAATCAGGGTCCCATGTGGTGTTTTGAGTTGTTTGGCATTATATGTTTTTTTATGTTCCATATAGTCACCTACCTAAAAATCATTCGTATTTCAATTTCAATTCTATTATACATAAAATCTAGTAGGTAAAGTTGACTTAACAAAATTTTCAGATTTATAAACAAATATTATTAGAATTTAAATAAAATTATAGCAGGTAAAATTTAAAAAATTGTGAATAGTAACTTTTTGTACTATAATTATCTTAAAATACACACCAAGGGGGAGATTAAATGAAAGTGGAAGCGTTACCAGTTGTTCAAGGAGATCATAATTTACAAAATTATGAGGAAATGTATAAGAATTTTGACTGGAAAGAAACAGAAAAGCAATTCTCTTGGAGTGAAACAGGTCTTGTGAATTTGGCCTATGAAGCGATTGACCGCCACGCAGCAACCTTCCGAAAAAATAAAGTTGCCCTTTATTATCGTGACGGGTCAAGGAATGAAAAGTATACCTTTAAAGAGATGAAGGATCTTTCCAATAAGGCTGGGAATGTTCTAAAGAATTACGGTGATGTTGAAAAAGGTGACCGTGTATTCATTTTTATGCCTCGTTCACCTGAGCTTTACTTTACAGTTTTAGGTGCTATTAAACTTGGTGCCATTGTCGGCCCATTATTTGAAGCCTTTATGGAAGGTGCTGTTAAGGATCGCCTGCAGGACAGTGAGGCTAAGGTATTGGTTACAACACCTGAGTTATTAGACAGAGTCCCTGTCAGCGAATTGCCTGCGTTGAAGCATATTTTCCTTGTCGGCAATAATGTCGTAGAACAAGGTTCCTATATTAATTTTTTAGAAAAGTTTGAATCCGCAAGCAAAGAACTTAAAATTGAATGGGTAGAAAGAACAGATGGCCTAATCCTGCATTATACATCCGGCTCTACAGGAAAACCTAAAGGGGTACTGCATGTACATAATGCGATGATCCAGCACTACCAAACAGCAAAATGGGTGCTTGATTTAAAAGAGGACGACGTATACTGGTGTACAGCTGACCCTGGCTGGGTTACCGGAACTTCCTACGGCATTTTTGGTCCATGGTTAACTGGAACATCAAATGTCATTATCGGCGGCCGCTTTAGTCCTGAGTCCTGGTATCAAATGATTGAGGATTTCGGTGTTACCGTTTGGTATAGCGCCCCAACTGCCTTCCGCATGCTAATGGGTGCTGGTGATGAATTAGTAAAAAAATTCAACCTAAGCAGTCTTCGTCATGTTTTAAGTGTCGGTGAACCGTTAAATCCGGAAGTTGTTAAATGGGGTGTGAAAGTATTTAATCACCGAATTCATGATAACTGGTGGATGACAGAAACTGGAGCCCAGCTGATTAGCAATTACCCTTGTATGACGATTAAGCCGGGTTCAATGGGGAAACCAATTCCAGGGGTTAAGGCCGCTATTGTGGACGATCAAGGAAATGAACTTCCGCCATATCGCATGGGGAATCTTGCTATTAAAAAAGGCTGGCCTTCCATGATGCATGCAATCTGGAATAATCCTGAGAAATATGAATCCTATTTTATGCCGAGCGGCTGGTATTTCTCCGGTGACTCTGCATATATGGATGAGGATGGATATTTCTGGTTCCAAGGGCGAATTGATGATGTAATTATGACATCTGGTGAACGGGTAGGACCATTTGAAGTAGAAAGCAAGCTTGTCGAGCATCCGGCGGTTGCAGAAGCAGGCGTAATTGGTAAACCAGACCCTGTCCGAGGGGAAATCATTAAAGCATTTATCGCTTTAAGGGATGGCTATACAGCATCAGATGAGCTGAAAGAAGAAATCAGACAATTTGTGAAAAAAGGTCTTGCCGCCCATGCTGCCCCAAGAGAAATTGATTTCCGTGAGAAGCTGCCAAAAACACGGAGCGGAAAAATTATGCGCCGCGTCTTAAAGGCTTGGGAATTGAATTTACCAGCAGGCGACCTCTCCACACTAGAGGACTAAAATATAAAAAAACACAAGAGAATCTTCTCTTGTGTTTTTTAATTGCTTATTTAGTGGATTGGCGATGTTCAATTCGATGTGGTAGAATGACAATATTTTCGGTTGTTTTTTCTTTATTCATCAATTTGGTTAATAGCCGCATGGCAACAGCACCAATATCATATAAAGGCTGGACAATTGTGGTCAGCTGTGGACGGACCATTAAAGAAAGCCTTGTATTATCGGATGTAATAACCTCAAAGTCTTCCGGAATTTTGTAGCCTTTGTCCTCGGCGCCATGTACCACCCCTAGGGCCATTTCATCAGAACCAACAAGGATAGCCGTAGGGCGCATCTCGGCTTCAAGCAATTTTTCAAACGCTTCAATACCAGAATCGTACGTATAGTCACCTTCAACGACAAGGTCTTCATTAAAAGGAATTCCTGCATCTTGAAGAGCACGCTCATAGCCTTTTAATTTTTTTTGTTCATTTTTAGGTTCATGAAGAGGTCCAATCACGAAGGCAACGTTTTTATGGCCTTTTTCAATGAATTCCTTAACAGAATCATATACTGCTTCTTCATAATCAATGTTGACAGAAGGAATCTTGTCTGATTCTTCAATTGAGCCGGCAAGGACAATTGGGACTGGTGATTTTTCAAATTCCTCAACATGATCAGCGGTAATGTTTCCACCCATGAATACGATTCCATCTACTTGTTTCCCTAGCATCGTACCAAGCAAGTGTAATTCTTTTTCTTTATTTTGATCGGAATTACTCAAAATGATGTTGTACTTATACATCGTTGCGATATCTTCAATACCGCGTGCTAATTCAGCAAAAAAGATGTTAGAGATATCTGGGATAATGACTCCGACTGTTGTTGTTTTTTTACTTGCCAATCCCCTTGCAACCGCATTTGGACGGTAGCCAAGTCGTTCAATTACTTCTAATACTTTTTTCCGTGTTACTGGTTTTACATTTGGATTTCCATTCACTACGCGTGAGACCGTTGCCATGGAAACGTTAGCTTCGCGGGCAACATCATAAATGGTAATATTCACGTTTAAACACTCTCCTAAAACGATCCTTATTTCTCTTATTTTACTGCAGCTAGTAAAAACCTATCCGCTTTGTGAGAAAATATACAATTTGATATATGTCTTTAACTATACGATAAGAAGATTAAACCTGCAATCGCATTGGTCATATTTTCTATATATTTTCTTTTTAGACTGTGTTCAACTTGGCCGTTGATTTGCGCTCCAGGCGCTTCGCTTTCCGCGGGCGGTCCGGCGAGCCTCCTCGGCGCTTAAGCGCCTGTGGGGTCTCCCCTGCCCCGTCCTCCCGCAGGAGTCTTCGCGCCTTCCGCTCCAATCAACAAGTGGTATTATCAAAAATGAGTTTTTTACCTAACAAATAAAAAACCTTCTGCAGGCATATGCAGAAGGTTTTTTTTGAATGATTGGCAATATTAAATCCGGACAAAGTTTGATGCAAGCAATTCGTTATAGAATTGGTCAAACTGCTCAAGATTCATTTGCTGCTGTGCGTCTGAAAGAGCAACAGCAGGGTCTGGATGTACTTCAGCCATTACGCCGTCTGCCCCAATAGCAAGTGCAGCCTTAGCAGCAGGAAGAAGCAAGTCCCTTCTTCCTGTGGAATGTGTTACATCGACCATTACCGGCAAATGCGTTTCTTGTTTCAAAATTGGAACTGCTGAAATATCAAGCGTGTTTCTTGTTGCTCTTTCATAAGTTCTAATTCCTCGTTCACAAAGAATAATTTGGCCATTGCCTTGTGACATAATGTATTCAGCCGCATTAATAAACTCTTCTATTGTTGCTGCAATACCTCTTTTTAGTAGCACTGGCTTCTTAACAGCACCAGCCGCTTTTAATAGTTCAAAGTTTTGCATATTTCGGGCGCCGATTTGAATGACATCAATGTAATCAATCGCCATTTCAATATCAGCAGGGTTTACGATTTCACTAATAACAGCCATATCAAATTCATCTGCAACACGTTTTAAAATTTTTAATCCTTCTACACCTAAGCCTTGGAAATCATATGGAGAAGTTCTAGGCTTATACGCACCACCACGAAGGAGCTTTAGACCTTTCTCTTTCATAGCCTTTGCCACAGTAGCTACTTGCTCATAGGATTCAACAGCACAAGGTCCAAAGACAAAATGCGGTTTACCATCGCCGACAGTTTCACCCTTTAAGGTTACAATGGTGTCCTCAGGCTTTTTCTTTCTTGAGACAAGTAATGCTTTTTCATGATCATCTTTTTGTAAATTTAAACCTGCTTTAAAGATTTCTTTGAAGATATGATCAATAGTTGCATCTTCAAACGGACCATCGTTGTGCTCTTTGATAACCTCAAGCATTTTTCTTTCGCGGACTGGATCGTAACGGTATACTCCTTGATTACCTTTTACCTGTCCAATCTCTTGGACGAGGTGAGCTCTTTCATTAATCAGCCTCAACAACTCCAAGTTTACTTCATCTACACGCGCTCTCAATTGATCCAATTGATTTGTACCCATTACGCATCCCCGTCCTTTCTTTTGCAAATCAGTATTATTACTCTTTCGGCAAATGTTTACTGGTTCACAAGCTTAAAAATTTGAAATTTTAAAACATTTTTATTTAGGCTTTATTATAGCGGATTAAGATTTTTTTGTCATCTCTTTTTTCTTTAATGGTTAGACGCTTTTAAGCGTTAAAGTGTTTGTTTCATATATTTAAGCAATTTATGTTTTCCGTGATGAAAATGTGCTTAAATTACATATTATTTTTTATTTATTTTCATTCATAGCATTTGCTAAAGAGCGGTTTGTTATTTTCCAATGGGAAGCATTCCACTTAGCTTCTCCATTTGAAAACAGAATTGCTTGCGGGGATTCATGTTTAATTTGAAATTTTTCGGCAATATCATTTGACAGTGGGCGTGAATCCTGAACAGCTAAGAAATACGTTGGGATTTCCTGATTTTCATCTGCATATTTTTCATATTCCTTATACGCAGCATGACTGATTGGACATGTTAAACTATGCTTTAACAGATAAAATTTACTTTCTTTTTGGAGTAAATCCTCAAATTGTTCGACTGTGTCAATTTTTTCTAACATAAAAAAACCTCCCTAAAATAAATAAACGGTGAAGTAATTTTATCACTTCACCGTACCTATAACAAATAAACAGATTTAAAGCTTGACCTTACTTTCTTCTTCTTGCAATGCCTTTTCTGCTTCAGCTATTCTTTTCCTGATTTCAACACTGTCTAATGTTGTCTCATCAACTGTTTTTTTCGGAAAAGTTGCTTTTGGATTCCCTATTGAAATATAGGCAGGACTTGATTCCTCACCAGCTTCAGCTTTAGTTGACGGTTTGTTCTTCGCCTTGTTTATCAGCCCAGAGGATTGCTGGATTAAACCTTGAGAAAGTGAAGAAGTTTTTGATGCTAAATCATTGCTTTTACTCACTACATTCTCCCGTAAATCGGCAGTTTTTTCCATAATGGAACCTGCTTGACTGCTTAAAGTTATACGCAGTTCTTTCCCGGTTTTTGGAGCCAAAAGCAGTGCCGCTGCAGCTCCGACTGCCCCTCCGATTAACGCTCCTAATAAAAAGCCGGATGATGTTCCTTCATTGCGGATTTGGTTTGTTTCTCGAGATTCATAATCTCTATTTGACATTTATATTACCTCCCTGAATTTATTTAATGGGCTCTGATTCTCGGTTTATCTTCAGAATTTACTTCATTATTTGCTTGCTTTCTAGCCTGCCATTTATCCTTTAATTCGAGGAGAATATTGCTCCATTGAATGATCTGCGCAACCTTTTCCTTGCTATCCTCCACTGTTTGGTCCACTGAGGTTGTGATGCTTTTAAGCGTTCCATTAAATCCGTTAATAGTAGTACCAACATCCTTTACCGCTGTAACCACACTATTTAGTTCTTTGGATTTTTGATGAATATCCTCCGCCAATGCATTCGTTTTTTGTAGAAGCAGATGAGTTTCACCCATAACGCCATCAAGCTGTTTTTCTAAGCCCTTTAACGTGCCGGAAACGCCTGCCAGTGTCTCTTGAAGGGATTTAAGCGTTTTCGATAAGTAGATGACGAGCACAAGAAACGCAATCGCGATCAAGGCTACGCTTAAGTATAAAATAATTTGCATTGTGATACCTCCGCCTTAACTCTATCATTATGTATTACCCATCAGTGATGGATATAAACCTCGCTAATAATCTTATACTACTTCAATATCTTTGTCCTCATTTCCTGCCAATTGTTTTAAAAAATTCATCCGTAAATCATTAGTACGAACTTTATCTATGAACTTTTCCTCTCACTCGGTTACAATAATACTTGTATGTAATTTTTTGTGTAGGAGGCATTATGATGAGGGATCCTCGTATTGAGAAACTAGCTAAAAATTTAATTAATTATTCTGTTCAGCTTCAAAAAGGAGAAAAAGTGCTAATTGAAAACTTTGGGCTGCAGCGGGAGCTTGTCACAGCCCTTGTGAAAGAAGCCTATGAAGCTGGCGGTTATCCTTTCGTTTTAATCAAAGATCATCAAGTTGATCGTTCTTTATTATTAGGTGCCAAGGAAGAACAGTTTAATATGATGGCTGAATTTGAAGCAAATGTTATGAGTAAAATGGATGCATACATAGGGCTGCGTTCAGGCAGCAACATCAATGAACAGGCAGATGTGCCTGATGACAAAATGAAAATTCATGGTAATACCATTGGCAAAAAGGTACACCGCGATATCCGTGTGCCGAAAACAAAATGGGTTGTCCTCCGCTATCCGACTTCAAACATGGCACAACTAGCAAAAATGAGTACCGAAGCATTTGAGGACTTTTATTTTGATGTTTGTAACCTGGATTACGGAAAAATGGATAAAGCTATGGATAGTCTGGTAGACTTGATGAACCGTACTGACAAAGTCCGCATAACCGGTCCTGGAACAGACCTGACTTTCTCTATTAAGGATATTCCAGCCATTAAATGTGCTGGAAGATTAAATATTCCAGATGGGGAAGTGTACACGGCTCCAGTCCGGAATTCAGTTAACGGGGTCATTACTTATAATACGCCTTCACCATACCAAGGCTTTACATTTGAAAATGTGAAGCTAACCTTTAAAGATGGAAAAATAGTTGAAGCAGAAGCAAATGATAGTACAAGGATAAATAAAATCTTTGACACTGATGAAGGGGCTCGCTATATTGGGGAGTTTGCTATTGGGGTCAATCCATTTATCCTCAATCCAATGCAGGATATTTTGTTTGATGAAAAAATAGCCGGCAGCTTCCACTTTACTCCTGGCCAATGCTATGATGATGCCTTCAATGACAATCATTCCAATATTCATTGGGATATGGTCAATATTCAGCGGCCTGAATATGGAGGCGGGGAAATGTATTTTGATGATGTTCTGATCCGCAAGGATGGACTGTTTGTCCTTCCGGAGTTAGAGTTATTAAATCCTGATAAATTGAAGTAAAAAGAAAGGATGCCGCTTGTGACGGCATCCTTTCTTCTTTATTGTACAACTTGTTTTTCATAGGATTCCTGGAATTTTTGAATGTCTCCGGCACCCATAAAAATAATGACGCTGTTGTTAAAGTCTTTTAACACTGACGTGTTTTCTTCAGACAGCAATTCAGCCCCAGGAATTTTTTCCTGTAAATCCTTGATGGACAGCTTGCCATGCTTTTCACGGGCAGATCCAAAAATTTCACACAAAAAGGCTTTGTCAGCCCTTCGCAGGCTTTCCGCAAAATCCTCTAAGAATGCTTGCGTCCGTGTGAACGTATGGGGCTGGAATACAGCTACAATTTCGCGGTCAGGATATTTTTGCTGAGCTGCCTCAATGGTTGCTTTAATTTCAGTCGGGTGGTGGGCATAATCATCAATTAAGATTTGGGAACCCATATTTTTTTCAGAAAATCTTCTTTTTACACCTTGGAAAGTCATTAATCTTTCCTTGACTGTTTCAGCATTGATTTCTTCATAATGGCATAAACCAATGACCGCTAATGCATTTAGTACACTATGGTCACCAAAGGTTGGAATGGAAAAGGTATCATAAAAGGTATTTCGTATAAAGACATCAAAGGTAGTCCCATTCGTCGTCTTCACGAGATTTTTAGCCTGATAGTCATTTTCATCCGCAAATCCGTAGAACAAAACAGGAACTTTTGCCTGGATTTTTTGCAGCTGTTCGTCATCACCAAAAGCAAATATCCCTTTTTTTACTTGGACAGCCATTTCCTGAAAGGCAGAAAATACATCATCAATATTGGCGAAATAATCAGGATGGTCAAAGTCAATATTGGTCATGATGGCATAGTCAGGGAAATAGGATAAGAAATGCCTTCTATATTCACAAGCTTCAAAAACAAAGTATTCTGCCCCTTCCTCCCCTTTACCTGTCCCATCACCAATTAAAAAGGAGGTTGGCTTGGCACCAGCGATAACATGAGACATCAGCCCTGTTGTTGAAGTTTTCCCATGTGCGCCAGTAATGGCGACACTCGTAAAATTTTGCATAAAATCGCCTAAAAAGCGATGGTAACGTACTATAGGAAGTCCGAGCTCCATAGCCCTTTGTATTTCTTCATGGGTATCGGGAAAAGCATTCCCGGCAATAATCGTCATTCCTGGCTTGATATTTTCCTTTTGAAAGGGAAGGATCTTAATCCCTGATTTTTCAAGTGCCACCTGAGTAAAAAAGTGCTTTTCGACATCGGAGCCCTGCACCTGAAATTTCATATCATGAAGAACTTGTGCCAGTGCACTCATTCCAGACCCCTTTATACCTACAAAATGGTAAATAGTCATAGAAGAACCTCCAACCAACGTCTATCTGTAAAACAGTATATGACATCTGTCTGTATTTGCTAACAACTAAAGTGGATGTGCATATGTACATATCACGTCCAAAATACTTTCTAAATAAATTCATTTCATTATTATAGCATTGTTTATTCATAAAAACTATTTGTGAATTGAAGCTTTGATTCCGTTTATATTTGCAATATATATTATTTGTTCACGTTAATAAAGAATACTATAGATTAACCAATATTACTAGAATCTTGTATTGACTCTAAGTCGGCCTCAGTAATCAGTACATCTCGCGCCTTGCTTCCATTGGCACTTGTTATATATCCATTCTGCTCCAGCATATCCATCAATCTTGCCGCGCGGTTATAGCCGATCTTAAAGCGCCGCTGCAGGCTCGAAGTGGATGCACCGCCTTGATCGACAATGAATTCACAGGCTTCAAAAAACAGCTCATCCTCCTCTTCTGTGACCTGTGCTTTTTTAAGAAGCTCCTCCTGCTCGAATAAATAATCAGGCTCCCGCTGCTCCCTGACATGAGCCACAATAATATCAATTTCTTCATCAGATACAAATGTACCCTGCAGGCGGACTGGCTTTGAAGAGCCATTTTCCAAAAATAACATATCACCGCGGCCAAGCAGTTTTTCCGCCCCGCTTATGTCGATAATGGTACGGGAATCGACCTGTGAGGAAACTGAAAAAGCAATTCTTGTTGGAATATTTGCCTTAATTAATCCGGTAATAACATCCACTGAAGGCCTTTGCGTTGCAACGATAAGGTGAATACCGCAAGCCCTTGCCTTTTGGGCAATCCGGCAGATGGCTTCTTCGACATCCGCAGGAGACATCATCATTAAATCAGCCAGCTCATCAATAATAATCACGATAAACGGTAGCTTATCAGAATATCTTTTATGTTGCATCGCAAGTTCATTAAATCGGCTTATGTCTCGAACACCCGTGTGAGCAAACAATTCATAGCGTCTCTCCATTTCTTCTACAGCCCATTTTAAAGCGGCTGTTGCTGCCTTTACATCCGTAATAACAGGGCTCACCAGGTGTGGAATCCGATTGTATGGTGCAAGCTCGACCATTTTCGGGTCAATGAGCAAAAGCTTTAAATCATCAGGACTAGCTTTAAATAACAGACTTACCAAAATTGTGTTAATACAAACACTTTTTCCAGAGCCTGTTGCTCCCGCAATTAGGCCATGGGGCATTTTTTTTAGGTCGGTTACAATCGGGTTGCCGCCAATATCAAGTCCAAGTACTGCCGTTAGTGGTGATGCTGATTCTTGAAAAACACGGTTCCCGATAATTTCGTTTATCATAACGGGTCTTGATTTTTGATTTGGCACTTCAATACCAATCGTATGTTTTCCAGGGATAGGCGCTTCGATTCGAATATCCCTGGCTGCAAGACTAAGCTTTATATCATCGCTTAAATTGGTTATTTTATTTACCTTTACTCCAGGCTCCGGCTGGACTTCAAAACGAGTGACAGAAGGCCCCTGAGTAACATTGACGACACTTGCCCCTACATTAAAGTTTTGTAAGGTTTGATTTAATAGGTCCTGTAGATATAAAATCCAGTCATTATCCTTTTCTTCCAAAATAGGCGGGTTTAATAAGCCGGAATCTGGAAACCTATATCCGTCTTGAGACGCTGGGGGTTGGCAGCTTTCATCCTTCTTTTCAGGTTCAGGAGTACTTGCTTGAACACTTTCAATCTTGCTTGATTCTATTATCGGCCTTTGCTCTCGTTCTTCCCTTCTAGTACTTTTTCTTGCTTCCCATTTTTCTTTATCTTGTTTGAGCATCATTACATTAAAAGGTAATTTTGACCGCATAGGTCTTGATGTTTCCAGCTGCTCAATTGGTTTCTCAACAACAATCTCTTCTGCAACATCATTAGTATTATTTAAATTTTCACTTTGCTCAGGCTCAACTGGTAAAGAAACAACTGCGGCCATCTCTTCTTCCTTAACACCTATTTGCATATTATTATGGTCCTTAACCGAAACAATCTCTTCTGTTTCATAGACTGTTTCCGCAGTTGCTGCAATTGAATCTAGATTGCTTTCAAATTCTTCTTCTAAAAAATGGCTTAATTCATGCTCGATGATTGAATCAATTTTTTTAGGTCTATTAAATCCAAAAACAGGTGAAGGGATTTCTGTTGGATGAAAGGGACCGCGTATTCTTTCCGGCTGTTCTTTCTTTGGTATTAGTACTTTATTGTTTTCTTTTGGCATTTCCTTTTGTACTGTTTGTCTTTCCGTTTTTTCTTTCCTAACCCTTTTTTCGGGAATTACTGCTGCTCTTCTTTTGATTACAGGGGTTTCTTCAATTGTCCGTCTTTTGCTGATTGAACTGTAAGATGTCTTAAACTCACCTTTGGGATATTGGTAAGATATTCTAATCTCTAAATCCTTAATGTTATCATCATTGTTCAGAATTGGATGGCCATTTGTATTTTTATTTTGTATCGTTAAATGGTTAAATTCCTCTTCCTCATCTTTTTTAAACCTTTGAAAAAAGTCTTGGATCCAACTCAAAACTATCACTCTTTCTCTTTCATCTATCATTCTATTTTATCAGTTATTGATATTTTTTCGACAAAATTTCACAGAATCAGCCGAAATATCTTCGAATGAATGAAAAAAGACCACCTAGAATGTGATCTCTTTGAATTCTATTTTATTTATTTTTTCCTAAAATAAAAATAGGCTCTAATTCCCCATTTTCATATAAAAAGGATAACGCTGTAATCGGGACCCGGCCATTAGCAAAAAAGCTCATAGCCATTTGCGCTAATACATCGTATCCCCGGTCATTACGGATATCGCCGATAATTAATACATCTTGATGCGGCACGGCAATCACCATCGTCCCGGTAATTTGTTTCTCAATATCCATTAAGAAACCTTTATTTAATATCCTGCTGGCATCATACCCATCATTCGTGTTAAGAAAATAAAAGGTATTTCCGGCAACCTGATCTTCTTTTAGCGCTGTTGACAGTGATCTTACATTAAATAGGGCAATCTCCTTTATTCGGGAATGGACCCATCCCTCTTTTTCCATCACACGAGCATCAATTAACCGGTAGGTTTTACCCATATCATAGGCATAATAAATTTTTGTTTCAGCTGTATGTTCATCGATTAAAAACGGAACACCGTCCTCTGCTTCCTTCGGAAAAGATGAGGAGCGAATGACAGGGAAAATTCTTTTTTCGTGATCCGTTAATTGGACGGTGTCCTCCATAGCACGCAGGCCTTCTTCGATATAATAAACAACTTCATCGATAGCCTTCTCTTTTTCTGTATTCCATTTAGCCACAATTCCAGGCAAGGAAATGGTAATCCCTTTCTTGACTACCTCACTTTCGATTCGAAGCTGATCTTTCTCGCGGTCATAAGTGATAAGACGATCCTTGGCAGCCAACCTTGCTTCAAGTTCTTTACGCATCTTTTTACTATCCATCTTCAACATGTTTCCCTCCTTAAAAGGGTATTTCCCTTATTGTACATTAAAAAACCCCCATCTCAAAAGGAGAGGGAGCTAGTTGGTATTATGATTTCAACCCCTTGATAAATCCTTCAATTTCTTCTTGTGTTTTGCGATCCTTACTTACAAAACGGCCAAGCTCTTTCCCGTTTTCATAGGCAATAAAGCTTGGAATCCCGAACACATCTACTTGCTGGCATAAATCGATAAATTGATCGCGGTCTATATGGATAAAGGTATATTCCGTAAATTCCGCTTCAATTTCAGGCAGTGCTGGTTCAATAAAACGGCAATCTCCACACCACACTGCCGAAAACATAAAAATCGTTTTCCCATTATCTCTTAGCTGTTCAAATTCCTCGATTGATTCTAAATGTTTCAAATTCAACGCCTCCGTTGGAATTATCTTGATCTTCTTAAATCATATCAGCCATTCTGCCGATTAGTCCATGGATTTGCATTTTTGAAAATGTCCCATGACTTGCCTATTATTTACCACTCTAAACTGAATTAACAATTTGCATCATCGCTTTTCCATTTTCAGCCACGTCACTGGTTTCCGTCTGAGCCATAATTTTTGTACCGCCTATTCCGACTGAAAGAGGAATTAATCTTCTAAATGTGTTTTTTGATAGGTATATTGTCCAATAAGGAGTTTCATGACATGGGTAAACATTTCCACTCGATTAACGAGTCCATTTGTGAAAATTCCAATTGCCCCTTCGTGTTTTCTGACATTTTTCATATTTGCGTAATCATCCATGACTGGTCCGAGCTCGTCTCCGGCGCGAAGTCTTACTGCTATTTCTTCAGGCAATAAAACCCTGGCACCACCGGCAATAATCGGTGCCATATCTTTTGATGCCAGCGCTCCCCAGTTACAAATCATTAAGCCCTGGCTGGTTTCCTGTACGCCTCCTTCAAGACCAATCCCAATATCGCCATTGCCTTGATTTAACGCTTCTACTGCCCGGTTCACCGCACCAAGAATTGTTTCTTCATCTGAAAAAGGCTGAGCATTTACTCCTGAAGGAATATCCATAGCAATAAACTCTGCCTCTTGATTAGGGAAGCAATTTTTTACGGCTGTAATTTTTGCCTGGTTCTTTGATCCAATTATGATTTTCATGTAAGCATCTCCTTTTGCATATGAAAAGGAGGCATGTAGAATGCCCCCCTAAAATTAACTGTTTGCTTTAATCGTATCAACTGTCGTTTGATCACAAGACTTCACTAATTTTATTAACAATTCTTTTGCAGCAGCATAATCATCGACGTGAACGATGGAGGCGTGAGTATGAATATAGCGTGAACAAATGCCAATAACTGCACTAGGAACACCTTGATTGGATTGATGTACCCGGCCGGCATCTGTTCCGCCTTGTGAAACAAAATATTGATAAGGAATATTGTGCGTTTCAGCCATATCCAGAACAAATTCCCTCATTCCACGATGTGTAACCATCGATTTATCCAGGATACGGAGCAATGCCCCTTTTCCTAAATGACCAAACTCTAATTTGTTTCCGGTCATATCATTAGCAGGACTCGCATCAAGCGCGAAAAAAATGTCAGGATTAATCATATTGGCAGCCGTTTGTGCTCCACGCAGGCCTACTTCCTCCTGAACAGTTGCACCTGAATAAAGGGTGTTTGGCAATTTCTCATCCTTTAGTTCTTGTAGCAATTCAATCGCGAGGCCACAGCCATAGCGATTGTCCCAAGCTTTTGCTAATATCTTCTTTTCATTTGCCATCGGCGTAAACGGACAAATCGGCAGGATTACCTGACCTGGCTTAATTCCAATCCTTTCGGCATCTTCACGATTATCTGCTCCGATGTCGATCAGCATATTTTTAATTTCCATAGGCTTGTTTCGTTTCGTTTCGTCCAAAAGATGGGGAGGGATAGAACCCACTACTCCGATAATAGGACCATTCTTAGTCATGATTTGAACACGCTGCGCTAATATAACCTGACTCCACCATCCGCCTAGCGGCTGAAAACGAAGCATTCCATTATCTGTAATGGCAGTAACCATGAACCCTACTTCATCCATATGTCCTGCTACCATAACGGTAGGTCCGGAACCTTTTTTTACACCAAAAATGCTGCCTAATTTATCTTGAACGATTTCATCCGCATACTTTGATAATTGTTCCCTCATGAAGTTTCTAACTAAATGTTCATTCCCAGGGGCTCCAGGGAGCTCTGTTAGCGTTTGAAAAAGCTTTAAGGTTTGTTCGTTCATAGTCAGACTCCTTTAGTTTTTCTTGAAATTATTATGTATCCTTTTATTTTACAGAAAATCCGAACCCCTTACCACTATTTCTAATCCGACTTTATATTATCTTCTACTATCCAAATAAGATATACTGAAGTTGGAATTGTTTGCTCATGATATTTTCTGAATAGATGGGGGTGCTTTTTTTGAATTGGAAATCATTTCTTCTCGGTGCTGCCTTTGGTGCGATTGGCGGGTATGCGGCAAAGGAAATCCTAAGCCAAAAAACAACTGTCTCACCTGAAAAAGTTTTGGCGCACGTCAAAAAACAATTTAAGCAAAATGGACCTATTAGTGGTTCGTGGATCCACATGGCTGCTGAGCCGTACGAAAAGCGGCAAATAAAATATCAGGTTTATAAAGGCGGCATCTCCAAAAACAACAACGGATTAAATGAACAATTTGAGTTTACCGCCGATGCCCAAACAGGTACCATTCTAGATATACAACCTTTAACCAACAATTAACAAACAGCCGCATCCTACATTGATGCGGCTGTTGTTTTATTAAATCCGTTTTATGCCTTCGGCTATTTTTCCATTTAAGTCCCATTTGACAGCACGGTAAAAGGCATCATGGTAAA
Source organism: Paenibacillus sp. BSR1-1 (assembly GCF_030403775.1). GTDB lineage: Bacteria > Bacillota > Bacilli > Bacillales > Cytobacillaceae > Neobacillus. The sequence goes on along the minus strand of NZ_JAQMWQ010000014.1, from coordinate 70,586 downwards.
ACGTAAACCATGCCTTTCTCTCGATTGCATAGGATACCCATTTTTCTTTAGCAGCAATGGAGTCCATTGGATAATCATCATAGGCCATTACCCATAAAACATTGTGATGGGCATGTGTCGCCATAAGATCCGCCATATGGATGGCCATTTCTCCTTCATCCTCAATAATAAGGATCGAATGCCCATTGCTATGTCCGCCTGTATGGATCATTCGAATCGCTCCGAAATTCCACGATTCATCGAATGTTTCGACCTGTGTTTCAATGGCTTCCCAGTTTTCTTTCCAATATGTATTCTTGGACCGGATATTCGGGTTTTGCATCTCTTCCCATTCCACATTTGAAGTGATGATTTTCGCATTTGGGAAGGAAGATTTATACCCGCCATCTACAAGCTTCGTTAATCCACTGGCATGGTCAAAATGTAAATGTGTCATTAACACATAATCGATGTCACTGGCATTTAATCCCAGTTCCACTAATGACTTATCAACCTCAGATTCTCTTGTCACCCCATAATTTCTTAGTTGTTTCTCTGTTAACTTTCCATTGCCAATCCCAGATTCAACTAATAAATTTTTACCATTCATTTGAATTAGAATGGGGTCAGTTGGCAATTCGATTTGGTTTTTATCATTAGGTGGATATTTCTTCGACCATAATCCTTTAGGAACCACGCCAAACATGGCACCGCCATCTAAATTTGTAACTCCGCCTGATAACCATGTCAGAGTTACGTTTCCAATATTTAATGTTTGCATTCTTTCAACCCCCTTTATTCTATTTTAACATTGTCCCATATTTAGGAAAGGCTCTTTTCGTAACCTTTGTTGCTTTTGAAACTTAATAAGGTTCATTTACTAAGTTTCTGGGCAATTTTCGCAAATGTTCTAACGAAAAGATGCCCCGAAGCTACTAGTTATACGGGTTGAGAAACTTATACGAAAAACAACAATTTATGCGAAAATAGCCTTAGGAAAAATAAAAAGAACAGTCCATAAAAGGAACTGTTCTTACTATAGGTTTTGATATTTTACTTCACTGCGGTAGATACGATTCCCCATTTCGGAGAATTTCTCTTCGTATTCCGTCATGATATTACCTTCGTAACCACTCTTATGGAAATCTAAGCTAAGATATTTTAACAATAAGCCGTATTCTGAAAAGCTCATAAGCGAATATTCAAACAGGCCTTGATTGTCTGTTTTAAAATGAATTTCCCCGCCATCAACCATAATACCTTCATAAAGCTTTAAGAAATCTTTATAGGTCAATCTTCTTTTTTCATGACGTACTTTTGGCCATGGATCTGAGAAATTTAAATAAACACGGTCCACATCATTTTTCGCAAAATATTTCTCTAAATCAGCCGCATTCACATTAAGAAGTCTAAGGTTTGGCAAGTCCGCTTCAATTAAACGTTCTAAAGCCGCAACGATGACACTGTCATACAATTCAATGCCCATATAATTAATTTCTGGATTCGCTCTAGCCATTTCGGTAATGAATCTGCCTTTTCCAGTTCCAACCTCGATATGAAGAGGTTGCTCATTTCCAAATACCTCATGCCATTTACCTTTATACAATTCTGGATTCGCTACGATATATTGAGGATGCTGCTCTATTTTATCCTTTGCCCAAGGTTTATTTCTAAGTCTCATTTTCGCACTCCTAAAAATTAATTTCGTTCAAACCATAACACGTGATACTTTCACTTGCAAGCCAATCTTATTGGAAAAAAGCAAAATGCATAAACAAAAAAAGAATTCACAACCTAACTGTGAATTCTTTTTATAAAATCCCACTTGAAAGGGTGTTTTGTCATGCCTTTAAGTCATAATGACCAGGTTGCCTTACTAAAGGATATATTAAACAATCATCAAACGGATTGCTGCGGGTCTGTAGCAGAATGTGAACAACTAGAACGATTAGTGAAATCCCTCATGGTTAACACACAGGTCGATCAGAATGTTAAAACCATTTTGCAGGAGGTTTATCAATACAGCCAGTATGGTGCAGGGACGTCTAATTTGGATGAACATATCCAATCTAACCAAGAAAACCTATCACAATGGGTAAACGATATTGGTCAGTTTTCTTAATTAGAGGATTTCTGCTAAAAACTTTATCCACTTATCCCTTTCTTCGATGCGGTGTTTATTTTTATACCATTGGATTGAAGATAAGGTCTGTAAAGCCGTATACCATTTCATTCTAAGCCTTAAATGATCGGTCAGCGTTTTCCCGTACATGCTAAGCCAATCCTGCCAATTTTCTTCTGGAATATACCAATAAAGAAGCAGGCCAAGGTCAATTGCAGGGTCGGCTATCATCGCCCCGTCCCAGTCAATTAAATACAACTGGTTGTCTTCCGCAAGCAGCCAGTTGTTATGATTCACATCTCCGTGACATACCACTTTTTCTTCACTATAAACATTTTTTGCTTCCTTCTTTAGGAAATTCAATGTTTTTTGTACTTCAGGAAATGCAAGGATTTGTTCATCCAAGTCATTGATCACTGTTTGATAAAGGGTCTCGGGGTCCAATGGTGATTTTTCTAACCGGCTAAGCATACCCAGCATCGGCTCTGATTGGTGAATTTTTTTCAACAGCCTGGCAACAAGCTCCTGATTCATCTCAGATGGTTTCAGTTCCCGGCCTTCTAGCCATTGCTGTGCTGTTATGACATCTCCGTTTTCCAACCGTTTCGTCCAAACAAGCTTTGGGACGATACCTTCTGCCGATAGTACCGCTAAGAAGGGAGAAGAATTCCGCTTTAAAAAAAGCCTTTGATCTTCATATCTTGCATAAAATGCTTCTCCTGTCGCACCTCCAGCAGGGATAATTTCCCACTCTTGTCCTAATATATGTTCCAAAATTGTTCACCTTCAATTATGCCGTTCTAATGGGAGCTTTTTTAGAAGGGCTCTTTTCGTTAACGAAAAACAAAAATTATGCGAAAATAGCCTTAGATAAAAACGCATGCGCCTTTTTACCTTTATTTGAAAAATAAAAAAAGGCTATTGAAACCATAGCACACAATAGCCATCTTAATAAATTTTATCTCCAATTGCCTTTTTTCGTCAAGTAATCTTGGGAAACTATTTTTTCACTAAAACATTTAGCGAGATTGGTTCAATTAATATTTCCCCAACCGTAGAGGCTTTAGATGTAGAAATCCCTGCAAATTCATGATTGGCTAAAATAGACCAGTCCCCTTCAGGAAGGGTAATCCGGTGCTCTCGGGTTGACGAGTTAATGATGAAGATTACTTTTGCCTTTTCATAATAAATTCCTAAAACAGGGGAGTTATACGGTAAAATCCGAATATTCGAGCGAATTTCAGCTTGGGTTCTCATTCGAAAGCAGGGGTATGTTTTTCGGATTTGAATAAGGCCTTTCATATACTCCACATTTTCTTTATATGTGCTTTTCCGCTCCCAATCGAGTTGGTTAATGGAATCTGGCGAACGATAACTGTTTCCATCCCCTTGTTTCGTTCTAAAAAACTCCTGTCCGCTATGCAGAAAAGGAATCCCTTGTGACAATAAGACCATCCCTGTCGCAAGTCGGTGATACTTCATTCGGGAAGAATCATCTGTATTTTTGTGACAGGCTAGAAGCTTATCCCACATCGTATGATTATCATGACATTCAACATAATTTATTGATTGGAATGGTTCATTAAACAATCCATGTCCTTTTTTATTGAAACCGATGCTTCCTGTCAATAACTCAATTGCAGCCTCTAGGTAATGCTCATTTCCTAAAGCATAGCCTTTATCAAATAAATTAAAAGTACTGCCTTTAATACTGTCGCGAAACCTATCATTAAACTGGGCTATTCCCGGCATTTTTGCCTGATTCGCTATAATCGCCTTTCGCTCTTGTGGAAGTGGCGTGTTTAGGTTCCAGCCCTCACCCAGAATAATCGTGTCACTTGCTATGCTGTCACAGAGAGCTCTGACTAAATTCATTGTCTCTACATCCAAAATACCCATTAAGTCAAATCGAAAGCCATCAATATGGTATTCTTCCATCCAATATTGAATCGAGTCTAATATAAACTTTCTAACCATCTTCCGCTCAGATGCAATATCATTGCCAACACCAGTCCCGTTTGAAGGAAGTCCTATCTCATTATGACGGAAATAATAACCAGGAACCACTTTTTCAAAAGAGGAATTTTCGCGGATATAAATATGATTATAAACAACATCCATAATGACCCTGAGACCAGAACGATGAATTTGATCAATTAAATACTTTAATTCCATAATTCTAGAATAGGGATTAGAGGGATCAGTAGAATAACTGCCTTCTGGAGCATTAAAATGGAGCGGGTTATATCCCCAGTTATAATCCTTGTTTGGTTCCAGCTCATTAACACCTGCAAAATCATGTAAAGGAAGAAATTCAATGTGAGTAATCCCCAACTCTTTTAAATAGGACAATCCCGTGGGACCGCTATCGCTTCCTTTTGTGTTTAACTCACCAGCGCCAAGATAAAGACCTTTATGTTTTACTCCGCTGCTCGGATGAATGGTAAAATCTCTGATATGAGCTTCATAAATAATCACATCAACTGGGTTTGCGATATAAGGCAGATTGACTTTGGGCCGCCTTGTTTTTGCAAGGTTTACAATCACACCATGTTCACCATTTACCGTCAAGGCCTTCACATAAGGATCAATGACCTCACGCCATTCCAGGTTAACGTGAACAAGAAAACTATAATGATAGTATTCTAAATCTCCATTTACTGTAACGGACCAGATCCCACGATCTTCCCGCTTCATTTTTAGAATTTCTGAAAATTGACTGTCAGGAGGACGTAATTTTAATTTGACTCCAGTTGCTGTCGGAGCCCAAATTTTCAGCTGACTTTGCTTTTCACCATAGGTCACGCCTAGATCGTTACCGTCATAATAAAATTTATCATCAAATGAATTCGTTCGGATGACTGCACCTATCTGAAGATCTGTTTTTCCTCCATGCTCATCCAATATCCAATACTGTCTTCCAAACAAAATTTCCTCTGAAAGCTGGCAAATATACTTCATCTTGTTTTCTATCTGCCGCTTTTCCATAATCGTCAAGGGGATCTGTTGTATGTCATCGGAAACCATGAATGAAGAGGATAAACCATGATGATATGAAAGTGGAAGAAGAATCGTAATGATCTTCATTTCATCTAAGTAGGCAAGAAAATTTCGTTCAGTGGCAATCATTCGAGTCCCTCTCTTTCAAATCAACTATTTCTTTACGAACCCTTCTTGTTAACACTGACAGGGCTTTCTGTTGCAGGTTAATGGTCAAGGGTGTTGATCCAAGATGCTCTCCATCCCCATGAACATAGAATGTATCATGTGAAAGAATGGAAATAACCCTCCCTTTAAAGGTTTTCACTTCTTTAAAATAGATATGTTTCCCCCAAAAAACACTTATAAAAACTAATAACAGCTTAATTCTAGATAACTCATGAACTACAGTTATATCGAAGAATCCATCATCTGGTTCGGCTTCAGGAGCAATTTTCATACCGCCGCCATAATAAGGTTGATTGGAAACGGTAACAAACCATGTTTTTTCAAATATATGCTTTTTCCCGTCAATTGATAAATCAATTGTAGATGTTTTAAAAGTAAAAACCTTTTTTAGGAGAAAATACACATAAACCAAGCGTCCCATTGAAAGCTTGTTAAATAAGGCCTTTATTGGGGATTGATTCACTTCATAGGAAATAAGGGCATCAAATCCTGCACCCATGTTGTTTATAAAATAATGCTCTGAACGATCACCGAGCACTATTTTTCCGGTATCAATTGAGTTCCCTTCCTTCTTCATCAAACGCATTATTACCTTAAGGGCTTCTATTGGGTCTGAAGGTATTTGAAACCCTCGTGAAAAATCGTTTCCTGACCCCCCGGGGATAAATCCTAAAGTAATTTTATGGTTACTTACAATGCCATTCATAACTTCATGCATAGTTCCGTCTCCGCCGACAGCTATAACTATTTTTAGGTCATTGTTGCTGGCAGCAATTTGGCTGGCGAGAATTTTGGCGTGACCTGGATATTCTGTAAAAAATGCCAGGTAGGACATTTGTTCTGCCTTTAATAAGGCTTCAATATGTCTCCAAATTTTAAAGCAGTGGCCGTACCCTGCTTTTGGATTGATAATAAAATATAGTTGTTTCATTTCGCCAACCCTTACTGAATGTTATTTTAAAGGATATATCGTTTTGGCTTCATATTTAGGTGTTTTTTGAAGATGTGTTTGGTAAAGCACTACTTGTTGAGCTTGAAAGGTTAGTAGTTCTGGCTGGTGGCCTTGCCACACTTCAAGCTGCTCTCTTTGAAAAGCTTGTTCCCCATTCCATTTTCTAGCTAATGTAATATGGGGGCGAAATGGCCGTGTTTCTAGTTGGAAGCCAGCTTTTTCACAAGCAGAAAAAACTTTATCTCTAAGTTCATTCAGCTCACGGCTCTCGATCGTATCCGCCCAAAATATCCTGGGTGAATCCTGATTACCAAATATACCCAGTTTGTTTATTTTCAAACTAAATGCATTTTCATCCTTTATAGCTTCTCTCACCTTTTTTTCTGCTTCTGCCAGCTTTTCAGAAGCAGCCCCTCCTAGAAAGGCCAAGGTAATATGCAAATCCTGATGGTGAACCCAGCGGTTAAAAGGGAGGCTTTCTTTTAATTTTTCAAGCCGCTCCTTTAGGAGTAATTTCGTTTCATCAGGTATTTTAACTGCAAAGAAAAAATGGTTCCGATGTTCCATGATAGTTCATCCATTCTTTTATTAAATTTTAGTCTATTTTGACATAATTGTATCTACTTAACGAAGAACATTATTCGATATTTTTTACATTGCCAAGAAAATTATTTATCATTAGGATAGCAGGTACAGAAAGGAAGGGCCCAAATGAAAGTCGTAAATAATATTGCCGAACTAATCGGAGACACACCACTTGTCAAATTAAATCGCCTTGCTCCTAAAGACGGAGCTTCTGTATATTTAAAGCTAGAGTTTTTTAACCCTAGTAAAAGTGTAAAAGATCGTGCCGCTTTTAATATGATATACGAGGCTGAAAAAGCAGGAAAATTAACCAAAGGCTCCACCATCATAGAACCGACCAGTGGTAATACAGGTATCGGTTTAGCAATGAATGCAGCGGCTCGCGGCTATCGCTCGGTTATCGTGATGCCTGACACGATGACACAGGAACGAATTAATATTTTAAAAGCTTACGGTGCAGAGGTTGTTCTTACTCCAGGGGAGGAAAAAATGCCGGGTGCGATAAAAAAAGCACAAGAATTAGCAAAAGTTATTCCAAATAGTTTTATTCCCATGCAGTTTGAGAATGAGGCAAACCCGGATGCCCACCGTTTCACTACTGCTGTTGAGATTATCGAAGCGATGGAGGAAATTGGCAAGCCGTTGTCGGCTTTTGTAGCCACTGCCGGAACGGGTGGTACCATTACAGGTACAGGAGAAGCTTTAAGAAAACATTATGATAACTTATTAATCCATGTCGTGGAACCAAAAGGGTCGCCTGTGTTATCTGGCGGGAAACCCGGCAAACATAAGCTCGTTGGAACCAGCCCTGGATTTATTCCCGATATTCTTAACCAAGATGTATATGACGAAATTCAAAAGATCTCGGATGAAGATGCCTATGAAGTCTCCCGTAGATTAGCTAGTGAAGAAGGTATACTTGTTGGACCCTCTTCAGGTGCTGCCTGCTTTGCTGCTTTACAAGTCGCAAAGAAATTATCACCGGATAAGGTAGTAGTATGCATTGCTTGTGATACAGGGGAAAGATACTTATCTGGCGATTTATTCCAGTTCGAATAGAAATAAAGACGTGCTAAAAATAGCACGTCTTTTTCGAATTCTATAGATTTCCACATTGTTTTTCTATTTCTTTAACAAATAGCTCTTGTAGATTTTTTGTAACTGGACCTGGTAAGCCGGCGCTTACTTTTTTACCATCGATTTCAATTATCGGCATGACCTCTGATGTTGTACTGGACATGAACACTTCATCAGCCTGGGCCAATTCAACGAGGGTAAAGGTTCGTTCCTCAACAGGAATATTATTTTTTAAACAAAGGTCCAAAATAACATCCTTTGTGATTCCTTTTAAAATTAGGTTATTTGATTGGTGCGTAATAACAACGCCATTTTTTACAATATAGATGTTCGACGAGCTTCCTTCGGTAACATCCTGACCACGATGCTGGATTGCTTCAAATGCCCCTGCTTCAGCTGCTTTTTGTTTTGCTAATAGGTTGCCTAATAAATTAAGACTCTTAATATCACAGCGCAGCCAGCGGATATCTTCTGTGAGAATCGTTGTTACACCCGTTTTTAAACTTTCTGCGGGCCTTCCAACCTCTTTTGTATAAGCCACCAGCGATGGGACTGTCTCTTCCGTTGGGAAAGCATGATTACGCGCTGCGACTCCCCTTGTGATTTGCATATAAATCGTACCAAGCTGAAGATTATTTTTATCAATAAGTTCTTCAAGCAATTGAGTTACTTGTTCTGTAGTAATTGGCAGTGAAATACCGATACTATTAGAGCTTTTCACAAATCTCTCCATATGTTCTTCTGGAGTAAACATTTTACCGTTATAGACCCGGATGACCTCATATACCCCATCACCAAATTGATAGCCCCGGTCTTCTACATCCACTTTTGCTTCAGATCGATCGATTAATGTACCGTTTAAAATTGCGAACTTCATTTCCGATTTCCCCTTTTATTTACTTATTCCTTTTCTTTTTAACAATATCATTATGGCAATTATCTTATCAATTTAAAAAAAACTATCCAAATATTAAATTGTTTTTTACTAAAAATTCAAAAAATTATCATAAACCACACATTATTCCCCATACGATATAGTATCAGCCATGAAAGAGAGGGAAAAAAGCCGAACAATTTTTGTAAATTTAGAAAGATAATTTTGTTAATTTTACTATAGTGGTAGAAATTTTCAGAAATTATGGGTACAATATGGTTAGATGTATGACATCTAAGTACCAACTTCGAGCATCCATGAAAAGGAGTTGTCTGCGCGGAAAAGAAAACTACATATTGTCAAAGAGGCTGTCGGTAGAGGGATTAAGCCATAGGTTTGAAATTAGGATAGGGAGTGGTTCTTTGAAACCTTCAACTAACCGGATGTTAAACCGCATCAAATGTATCTACATGTTTATCCGCAATAACGGCACTGTAACAACGCAGGAACTTGTAGAGGAATTTGGTATCACTCCTCGCACCATACAACGAGATTTAAATGTCTTAGCCTATAATGACTTGGTCATAAGCCCAAGCCGCGGAAAATGGACTACTACAGAAAAGAAAGTGAAGATGTCATCTTAAAACAAAAAAACATGAAAATAAGCATAAAAAAAGTACACGAGATAATCGTGTGCTTTTTTATTACTGAAAATTACCGATTTTCATGCATTTGATCAAATTTGATAATGTTATTGAACTCCTGCTCACTTAAAATTCCTAGCTTTTTAAATAAAAATGAATAAAGATAAATCCTCCGCTGCAATCGAGTGTTAATATACATCTCATTCGCCTCCTATTTGTTTTATAATATTCGCCGAATCTAATAAAGTTTCCTTAAGGCAAAAAATATTCTTTAAGTGAAAAATAAATCGGTATGAAAGTATTTCATAGTATGCTATATTAGTATAAAATACTTTAACGCTTAAAAGCGTCTAAGCAAAAGAGAAAAGTGAGTTGAAACAACATGGAAAATAATCAACAGAACTTAAAAAAGGGGTTATTGCCGAGGCATGTCCAGTTTATTGCACTAGCTGGCATGATTGGTACGGGGATATTTAAAGGAAGCTCGGATACATTGAATATTGCCGGGCCAAGCGTCGTCGTTACTTATTTAATTGGCGGGCTCATCCTCTTTATCATCATGGCCGCATTAGGGGAAATGGCGCTGGCCTTTCCGAACTTCAATGTGCAGCATTTAGTCAATAAAGCATTTGGCTTTCAGGTTTCGTTTATTGTCGGCTGGCTGTACTGGATTAACTGGATCCTTGTTACAGTAGTGGAATTATTAGCAGCTGGAAGTTTTCTGCAATATTGGTTCCCTTCTGCCCCATTATGGTTATTAAGCTTTCTTTGTGCAGTTGTTATTGTAGGAATCAATTTAACCCAAGTGAAATATTATGGGGAACTGGAGTTTTGGTTTGCAGGAATTAAGATTTTGGCGTTAATCGCTTTTATTGTGCTGGGATTCTTCCTTCTATTAGGGATCATTCCTGGTTCCTCACACGATTCCTTCGCCAACTTTACAGCACATGGAGGATTTTTCCCACACGGTGCAGGCGGCATGTTTAGTGCTTTTTTAGTGGTTATGTTTTCTTATGGCGGTGCTGAATTAATCGGCGTTGCGGTTACAGAGACTAAAGATGCTGAACGAGTTTTGCCGAAAATTATTAAAGGCGCAGTTTGGCGCGTCATTATTTTTTACATTTTACCGATCCTGATTATTTGTGGAATTATGCCATGGAATAAAGTTTCCGGCGCAGAAAGCCCGTTTGTTCAGGTTTTTAGCAGCACTGGTCTCCCTGGTGCAGCACATATTATGAATTTCGTCTTATTAACAGCCGTTCTATCAGCGGCCAATTCAGGTATATATGCGACATCGAGAACGTTATTCTCGATGGCACAAAGTGGTGTCGCACCAAAAAGCTTGTTAAAAACCTCGAAGTCTGGAATTCCTTTAACTGGAATCATGATTACAAGTGCCTTTATTTTAGGCGGAGTTTATTTAGCTTATATAACGCCTAGTCAGGTTATCAGCTACCTTATGACCATCCCAGGTTTTACGGTAATGTTAATTTGGATTAGTATTTGTGCGGCCCAATTAAAACTCCGACCCCTTTATAAAAAGCAACCGGCTTTTCGTGTAAAATGGCATCCATATACAACCATATTTGCAATTATTTCTTTATGCATCATCTTTATTGGATTTCTTTTAAACCCTAACAATGTAATTGGATCAACCGTTTCTCTCGTAACGGTAGGAGTTTTAATTATTCTTTCTTTCGCTGTTAAGAAACGATGGAACTCAGGAAACTTGAATTCAATTAGAAAAATATAAAAAGTCAGCAATATTGCTGACTCAGATTGTCGAGAAAAAGTATTTTTCTCGGCAATTTTTTATTTTGTCAGTGTCTAAATACCCAATTCTTTGATTGTCCCTGCAGTCGGGCCTGTTGAAAGCGTAATAATTTAATAATGTTATAACGGATTGAGTCAGCAAATATTGCTGACTTTTTCCTATTTTAAGAAAGAGATATTCTTGAAAAGTAATCGATAACAAATTGGCGAAATTGCTTGGCCGCATCAGAATGATATCGCCTTTTTGACCAGCCTAATCCTATTGTTCTTTGACAATTTGGTTCAATGATTTGGAGCTTGTGTGAAAAGGGATTTAAGTTATTCACCCACGACAATCCTGGTACAAAAGCAATTCCGAGGCCTTGTCTAACAAGATCACCAATTACCCCTGGTTCGTCCCCTTCGAACGCGATAGTTGGAACAAACCCAGCTTGCCGGCAAAATTCATCGGTTAGATTCCGGAACCCATAACCTGTATTCATACTGATAAACGGCTCTTCCTTTACTTCATAAAGATAAATCCTTTCCCGATTGGCCAGCCTATGATGCGATGGAACAATTAAATAAATTTCTTCGGTGATAAGCGGTTCCCAAACAAGTTCATCCCCTTCCATCGGCATGGAAGAAATACAAAAGTCAATTTCTGCCTTTTCAAGCTGGCGTTTCATGGAAGAAGTGGATTCTAATACCTGCTGAAATTTAACATCAGGAGATTGCTTTAAAAACGAACTCAATAAATCAGGCAAAACTCTTGGAATGCTGACGGCCAATGTTATTTGATTTTGGCTTCTCTCTGCTAATTCCACAATTTCTCTTTTTCCCTCATTCAACTCCAGAAATGCCCGGTCCACTCGTTCTAAAAACAGTCTGCCAAAAGCATTTAAACTGATTTGCCTATTAGCCCGATCGAATAACGGCACACCAAGGTCTTCTTCTAAACGGGATATCGTTTTACTTAAAGATGGCTGGGCAATCTTAAGTTCTTCTGCTGCCCGAGTCATATGCTCAAGCCTGGCAACAGTTTGGAAATACTTCAACTGCAAAAGTTCCATGCTTAGTCCACCTTCTACCATAGATTAAAAGCTATTAATTTATAGATAATTATATATTATACATTATATCAAAAAGTATATATCATATTGGTTATGCTAAAAAATTTACGATAATAGGAGGATATATGAAGGGGATAAATTTAGTATTCAGAGACTTAAAAGCGATGTGGCATCATAAGCATGGCAGAATCGCGTTAATTTTTCTTCTCATTGTGCCATTAATTTATTCCGGCTTTTTTATCGCTGGATATTGGAATCCATATGGCCGATTAGACCAGCTTCCAGTAGCTGTAGTGAATTTAGATAAAGGGGGTATGATGGATAGCCGCCCCATTGACGCGGGAGAAGAATTTGTGAAAAATCTAAAAGAAAACAAGGATTTGAACTTCCAGTTTGTATCAGAAAAGAAGGCAAATCAAGGACTTAAAGACGGAGATTACTACATGGTCCTGACGATTCCGAAGGATTTTTCACAAAATGTAAGTACCTTGATGGATGAACATCCTAAGCCTGCCAAACTAATGTATAAAACGAATCCTGGTAAAAACTTTGTTGCCTCACAAATTAGCACGACCGCAACTGAAAAAATGAAAACAAAAATTGCGGCCAGTATCACAAAATCCTATGCAGATGGCGTGTTTGCTAAATTCCAAGAGGTAGCACGAGGATTACGTTCTGCCGGTGAAGGGGCTACTGCATTATATCAAGGTACCAGTGATGCCAAAAATGGAATGTTTAAATTATCGGATGGAATTGAGCGTTTATATGATGGCTCTCTGCAACTAAAGGAAGGAAGCAGTAAACTATCCAGCGGCCAGCAGAAATTAGCGCAAGGATTAGAAAGAATTCAGGACAGTACCCAACAATTATCCATCGGATTAACGAAGCTAACAGATGGACATGCCTCCTTAGAAGCAGGTTCGGCACATTTACTTGATGGTACAAATAGCTGGTCTGATGGAAGTAGGAAGCAGGCTCAAGGACTAACACAAGCGAAAAGTAAAGCCTATAGCCTTAAAACAATGCTTGAGGAATACATGCAAAATCATCCTGAAGCAAAAGATGACCCAGATTTACAGAAAATCATCGGAACGGCAAACAGTTTAGCCCAAGAATCAGACTCACTTAACACTGGACAAACTCAGCTTGCGGCAGGTGCTGAAGAAATTGCCCTGGGAGCATCCAAGCTTAATGCTGGAATGAAGCAATTTGCTTCAAAAATGCAGGAAGCTTCTAATGGTGCCAAACAAATTTCCGATGGAACTGTTCAATTTTCAAGCGGATTTGCTCAATGGGAGAAAGGCTTCTCAACCTTAAATCACGGGATTGCTGATCTAGCAAATGGCGGTTCTCGGTTAGGTGATGGTTCCAATCAATTGCTTAACGGCCTCGGCCAATTAACAGCTGGTTCGAATGAATTATCGACCAAATTAAATGATGCAGCCCAAAAAACATCCAATGTGCACAGTAATGACCAATTAACATCGATGTTCTCAGAGCCTGTTAAATTAGTAGAATCAAAATTATCCAATGTTCCAAACTATGGTATAGGGATTACTCCTTATTTTCTTTCGCTTGCCTTTTATGTCGGCGGAATCATGGCCGCCAATATTCTGCCATTAGGACGAAGGCAGGACCTAAAGGTTAATGGAACTGTGCACTTTATCAATAAACTTGTCCTTAAGTACTCTATTGGGCTAGTTCAAGCCATTATTGTTGATTTGGTTATTTTGTTTGGATTCAAAGTACATGTAGCCAGCATCCCGATGTTTATATTATCAAGTATTATTGTTTCCTTTACATTCATGACCTTTATATTAATGCTGGTGACGTTATTCGGAATAGCAGGAAAGTTCCTTGCTGTCACATTTTTAGTGCTTCAGTTGGCCACCTGCGGCGGTACCTTCCCTGGTGAGTTGGGCAACCCAGTTCTTAGTACAATAGGAAGTGTACTGCCTATGGCACACTCTTTACGGGGATTCCAGGATGTTATTACATTAGGGGATTGGTTGCAGCTCGGGCACCAAATTATGATCTTAATCTTTTATTTAGTTATTGCTGGCGGAGTTACTTGGATAACAAGCCATGTGCAGCATTCAAAATCTTCGGTCGATGCCGCACATTAAAAATATCAAAACAAATAAAAAGCCGTGCGATTTCAAACAGAAATCGCACGGCTTACTATAATTGGCAGCCTTACTTATTGCCAAAATCCCCAGAAAATTGCTTTACTACTGCTTGTACTTCCTCTAATTTTTCTGGTTTCAATAGGCTAATCATCTTCGGGATAAACTGTTGAATATCATCTTGTGAAAAAGTGCCTTCATTTTGTTTCCTGAAGTTTTCTGTAAGTACTGCTTTTGCTTCATCCTCTTTGCCCTCTTGCACTCTTTGTAAAATAAAATTTAAAAACATTTCTTGTCCTTGCTTGTCCATTTTTTTGCCTCCTAAATAAAATGATTTTACTTTTTCTTTTGATTCTCGATATCGGAATCCGCTTCAACAAATAATCTAAGTGCTGTAAGCTTATTTTCCCAAAATAGTTCAAAATATTGAAGCCAATCTTTTAGTTCAAATAGTGGCTCAGGTTCTAGCTTGTACCTTGTTTCCCTGCCGACTTTCCGTTCTTTAACCAGTCCCGCATCGGCTAGAACCCTAAGGTGCTTAGAAACAGCTGTCCGGCTAATTGGATAATGTTCACTGATAACGGTAACAGGCAATTCTTGATTGCTTAAAAGTTTTAATAAGCTCCGGCGGGTCGGATCAGCAATGGCTTGAAAGACATCATGCTTTGCTGAAGAAGCACCCATTTACGCCTCAACATATCCTTGCAATTTTTTAACAAGTCCTGCCCAGCCTTGGTTCATGTTTTCGCGAATTGGAGCATGCGGTGCACCAAATTCGGTTGCTTTATTAATATCCCAGCCGCCATGGATTAAGGTAAACTCTGTTTTTCCGTCAAGTTCTTTTAATTCGAAAGTTAAAGTCCAATCTTTTCCCCAATTGAAAGAAAGACGGTTAGGTGGATCGACTTCTGTGACTTTACAAGGTGACATTCCGAACTGACCAGCATTTATATGAAATTCATGACCTTCTACAGGTTTCATATCATTGGGCATGAACCATGCTGTAAGTCCTTCTGAGGTAGCCACGGCATCCCAAACCTTATTAATGGGAGCATTATAAATCAACGTATACTTAATATCCTCTAAGGTTTGTTGTGTATCATTTCCCACTTGTATATCCTCCTCAAATTTCTTAAACAACCCAAATACGAAACCATTTGGTTTCACATTAAGATAATATAACACCATTTGGTTTCACGTCAAGCATTATTTAAAAAAGAGCTCTGGAATTGAGCTCTATTGCACAATATTTTTTCCGTAAAAGATCTCGTCCATTTCCAGCTTTAATCTTTCTGTAATTTCAATGTGTTCATCCGGAGTTAATTTATCCTTCGTATACCCAAATAAATAATTATTTAAATCAAATTCACGCAGTTTGCATTTCGTATGAAAAATATTTTCCTGATAGACATTAACATCAATCATATCGAACAATTCACCTACATCATCAGGTATGTAATTTTGGATTGAGCTGATTTCATGATCGATAAATAGCTTGTGTCCCGTTTTGTCCCTTGTAAAGCCGCGTACTCGGTAATCGATCGTCATAACGTCAGTTTCAAACGAGCGAATCAGATAATGCAGTGCCTTAAGCGGGGATATTTCGCCGCAGGTTGAAACATCAATATCGGCCCTAAATGTACTTATTCCTTCATCAGGATGAAATTCAGGGTATGTATGAACCGTAATATGACTCTTATCTAATTGCATCACGACAGATTCCGGCAAAGGACCAGGAGATTCCTCGAATGCTTCTTCTGGGGCGTTTGCTGCAACAGGTCCTTCAGATACAAGCAAGGTGACGCTTGCACCTGCCGGCTCAAAATCCTGGCTGGCAACATTTAAAACATGTGCCCCAATAATATCGGAAACATGTTTCAATATATTTTGCAATCTATCCGCACTATATTGCTCATCAATGTACTTTAGATAAGCCTCACGCTCTTCCCGGGTTCTCGTAAAGCAAATATCATACATATTAAAACTAAGAGATTTAGTAAGGTTATTAAAGCCGTGTAATTCAATTGCCTGCTCATGTGTCAGTTTCATGAACGCTGTCCCCCTAAGATAAAAAGGTAATTATCGCAAGTAAATATTATTAATTTACCCATAGTTCCTTTTTTTATGGAAAACTAATATTGCATGGTAAAAGATACTAATTCCCCTCATAATTCTTCAATTCATGTGGAAAATAATTGAAGATGAGGTGAAAGAATGAAAAAGTATTTTTGGATTTTAATTGTGTTGTTTTTACTCGTTCCCAATATGGCACATGCTGCACCAATTGAAAACAAAGTCAAAGTTGCCTTCTATAGAGAAGGATTTGTATGGCTTAAAATGAATGGGAAGGAAACAAGAATCACAAAAGAGCCCTCCGAGCATTCCTATCAGCCGCAATGGTCCCATGATGGGAAATGGATTTTGTATCAAATTGAGCCTAGGAAAAAGCCAAACCCTAACGCGGACTCGCGTTCTGAAATATGGATTTATAATGTCGACACGAAAAAGCATATTAGAATCACAAGTGACGGGACTAATCCAAAGTGGTCTCCCGTTGAAAATATTATTGCCTTCAAAAGCGGATGGGTTTTAAACGTCTCGAACCTTGAACATTTTTATAACATTGCTTTAGGTGTTGGGGATTATAATTGGTATCCGGATGGAAAATCCTTCATTACAGCCTCAAGTGCTTCCTTAAGGCCGGATGGATGGACAAATCCCATTCTTTTTAAAATTGGACTTGAAAAGGATTTAGCCAAAATGACAAGCTTTACAAAAAACGTGAAGCAGTTATTTACCATTCCCAATGAACTAAAAAAAGGAAATGTCAACATGGTAGCGTCTTATGCCTGGGATTTTCATTTTTCCTCTGATGGCAGCTGGGTTTCCTTTATTGTTAGTCCCCCAACTGCCTCATGGGCTATGGACAGCAATATGGTTTGTGTCATTGGTGCTGACGGGCAAAATTTTGCGGTATTAGATGAAACTATAAATGAGGGGAATTCTCCCAAATGGGCATACTCCCAAAATCTATTGGGATATATTGCCGGCGGCGGAAGAATTGTCTTAGGCTTTAAGAATAAGGATATGAAAATTACCGAAATGCCTGTCTTTAAATCGGCAACCCTTACACCAGCCCATTTCGCAGAGATGGGCTTTACATGGATGGATGACAATTCAATTTATGTTTCAAGGGTTAAGGAAACGGATTGGTCCAATGAGGCAAAGAATCGACCAGATCCTTCTCTATTTATGATCAAAATAAAAGAACAAACTCAATCCCAAATTACACACCCGCCTAAAGATTTCGGTGATTATCAGCCTCAATTCATTCCCGCCGCCAACAAATTAACCTGGCTGCGAAAAAGGGATATCGCCGACTTTCATAAGCAGGATTTATGGATTTCCGATTCCAATGGACAAAATGAAAAATTATGGATTAAAAATATTCAGACGTATGATTTTTTTGCAGAAAAGAAATAACGAAAAAGCAGCCAATTGGCTGCTTTTTCACTTTACTTGATAGTCTTTTAATAATTCCACTTCTTCATCCGTTAATTCCCTGTATTCGCCAAGCTCAAGTGTTTCATCCAACGCAAGCGGACCCATTGAAATCCTTTGCAAGTAGACTACTCTTTTTCCGACCGCTTGGAACATTCTTTTTACCTGATGGAATTTTCCTTCGGTGATGGTCAACTCAATATCCGAACGAATCCCCGATTTTAAGATTTTCAATTCACCTGGTTTTGTTTCATAACCGTCATCCAATGTGACTCCTTTGGCAAATGCCTCCACGTCTTCCTCCGTTACTTCCCTGTCAATGACAGCAAAATAGGTTTTGGGAACATGCTTTTTAGGAGAAAGCAATCGATGCGCCAATTGCCCGTCATTTGTGATTATCAGTAATCCCTCTGTATCCTTATCCAGCCTGCCTACCGGAAATGGCTCATAGACTTGATCTTCAAGCTCCAATAAATCGATAACTGTTTCACCTTGATTATCCTCCGTTGCCGATAAAACTCCCGGAGGCTTGTTCATCATTAAATAAATAAACTCTTTATATTCAATGACTTCACCGTTTAACATGACTGTTTGTGTGTTTGGGTCAACATGCTGTTTAGCATCCTTCACAATCGCATCGTCCACCTTAACGGCACCGCTTTTTAACAGCTGTTTGACTTCTTTCCGGCTCCCGTAGCCGAGATTGGCCAGCATTTTATCAATTCTCAAGAGTTCCCCTCCTTCCTGGTATTTTTAATTTTGTCATTAATCGATCTATCCTATCACCGAATAGGAGTCTCGCAAGACCTGATTTTAGCCCCAGGTAAAAATAGATTCCGGCTCCAACACCAGCACTGATTAGGATAATCAAAACAGATTGTACTTTCGAGGCTGGTGAAAGGAATAGTAATAATAATTTATATACGATTTCTGTCCCTGCCCACATCATTACCGCAAAGAAAATAATTAACAAGCTTCTCCTCCATACAAGTCGGAATGGATAGCGGGCGAACAATTTAATAACGATTAAATTAATGATAATCGCTGCGGTATAACCTAAGGTTGTCGCTAAGACGGCCCCTTTTGTTTCCATCATTTTAATCAAAGGAATATTTAAGGTTAATTTTATTAATAAGCCAACCAGCAGGCTTAAAATAGTATAGCGCTGCTCATTAATTCCCTGTAGAATTGCGGCTGTAACAGAATAAAGGGAAAAGAGAATAGCCACTGGAGCATAAACCCTTAATACTCCTGCCCCAAGCAAATCATGCTGATAAAATGCCGTGTATACCGGTTCTGCTAATAACGATAACCCAATGGCCGCAGGTAAAGTTAAAAATAATAGAACCTGAAAGGTTTGGTCAAGCTGCCGGTTTAGACTGTTTCTATCTCCTTCAATGAAAGCCTTTGTTATACTAGGTACAAGTGTTAACGAAAAGGCAGTCGCAAGTGAGACAGGTATGATGACGATTTTATGTGATTCAAAATTCAAAATAGAGAAAAAGGATTCCGCTAATTTTGGCGCCTTCCCTAATTCGGCCATTGCCTTACTAAAGGTGAATTGGTCAATGGCTTGAAATAATGGATTGGCAATCCCCACCAATACAAATGGAAAAGCCGAGATAAAGATTTCTTTATATATTTCTTTAAGGGAAATATCCATGGTTCCTTTATCATGTTGAAGTAACTCGTCTAAATAAGGCTTTCTTTTGTACCAATACCAAAATAAAACGAGCAGTCCTCCGATTGCCCCAATAAACGCAGCAAACGTAGCTACACTAACAGCCGTTACCATTTTTCCATTAAACATATGCAATACAACATATGCGCCCAGCAGAGTAAATGCAATTCGGACAATTTGCTCTACTACTTGTGAAAGAGCAGATGGCCCCATCGATTGATGACCTTGAAAATAGCCGCGGATTAAACTCATAAACGGGACAACGATTAAGGCAAAACTCACTGCACGCATGACGGTTGTAACCTCTGATAAATTCGCCTTTTTATCGCCGCTAATGCTCATTTCAGCTAATGTCGGTGATGCAAAATACATGACTAGGAATGCAAAAAAACCGGTTAATAACATAACCATTAGCCCTGATTTGAATAATTTCCGGCCGACTCCATATTCCTCAAGGGCATTGTATTTTGAAATAAACTTTGAGACAGCAAGCGGGACGCCTGCGGTTGCGACACTTATAAAAATGGTGTATGGAACATAGGAAAATTGATAAAGGGTCGTCCCTGACCGACCGACTATTTGAAAGAATGGAATAACGTAAATTAATCCAAGAATTTTCGATAGTATTGTTCCAAATGTTAAAATAAATGTTCCTCTTAAAAGCTTAGATTGCATAGAATCCCTTCCTACCCGAAGAAATACGTGCGCACTTTCACAAAGGCTTTTTTCGTAAACTTTGTTTTTGTTGGTACTTATTAAGGGGCTTTACAAAGTCTCTAGGCAATTTTCGCAAATGTTCTTACGAAAAGATGCCACGAAGAATCTAAGATCGTGTTGATGAACTTATACGAAAAACAACAATCTTTGCGAAAATAGCCATCCATAAAAAATTCGACTTTTTTTGCACACTATTAGTAGTTTACAACTCTTTTCCCTCTGATGCTACTAACAACCAAGTTAAATTTGCGAAAAATCGTTTATTTTCACCATGAAATGTTTATAATGAGGTGAATCTATTTAAAGTTGGTGCAATTATGGAATTTGATGTCATAGTCATTGGCGGCGGCCCTTCAGGTTTAATGGCAGCCATTGCTGCGGGCGAAAAAGGGGCTAAGGTGCTGTTAATTGATAAAGGGGACAAGCTTGGAAGAAAGCTGGCGATTTCCGGCGGCGGACGTTGTAATGTAACCAATCGCCTGCCCGTAGAAGAAATCATTAAGCACTTGCCTGGTAACGGCAAGTTTTTGTATAGTGCTTTCTCTATTTTCAACAATGAAGATATTATTAAGTTCTTTGAGGGATTAGGAATCGCATTAAAGGAAGAAGATCATGGGCGGATGTTCCCCATATCTGATAAAGCACAGTCTGTCGTTGATGCTTTATTAACTCAATTGGAAAAGCTGCGGGTGAAGGTATTTAAAAATAGCCCTGTAGCAGATGTTTTGTATGAAAATGGTCATGTTTCAGGAGTAATGTTAAGGGACGGGCAAAAAATCGGGGCAAAATCCATTGTCATTGCCGTTGGAGGCAAGTCTGTTCCCCATACAGGATCAACTGGAGATGGCTATGCCTGGGCGGAAAAAGCAGGACATACGGTTACAGAACTGTTTCCAACGGAGGTTCCGGTCACGTCAAGTGAACCATTTATTCGAGATAATTCCCTCCAAGGTCTTTCTTTAAGAGATATTGACCTAAGTGTGTTAAATCCAAAAGGGAAGCCGCTCATTTCTCACCGGATGGATATGATTTTTACCCATTTTGGAATCAGTGGTCCAGCGGTACTCCGCTGCAGTCAGTTCGTTGTAAAAGCATTGAAAAAGTGGAATCTGAAAGAAGTAACGATGAGCCTTGACGCTCTTCCAGATAAAAAAGAAGAGGAACTATTTCAAGAAATTGTGAAGCTTGTAAAAACGGAACCTAAGAAAAGTATCAAGAACACTTTGAAAGGACTGCTTCCAGAACGATATCTCCTTTTTCTATTAGAGCACAATGGAATTGAGGCCACAGAGCAAGGCGGCACGATTTCCAATGAAAAATTCCGCAGTTTTGCAAAAAGCTGTAAGCATTTTATGATTAAAGTTAATGGAACCCTTCCTTTGGAAAAAGCTTTCGTAACTGGCGGCGGGGTTTCCGTAAAAGAAATCGAACCGCAGACAATGGGCTCAAAATTCACGAGCGGCCTTTATTTTTGCGGTGAAATACTAGATATTCATGGTTACACTGGCGGATATAATATCACCTCTGCTCTTGTAACGGGAAGATTGGCTGGAACCAACGCTGCTATTGATGCCAAAAAGGCCTGATATTAATAATCAGGCCTTATATATAATCATCGCTGAAAAACAATAAATTTGTTCTTCCTCTTCTTCTTCTGTCATCGCTGCCACATTATATTTAATATCTAATAGACTCTTTTCATCCAACCCTCGTAAAAAATGATTCATTTCCTTTTCTAAATCCTTTTCATGCTCGCGATCAAACAATTTGACCTGTATCATGGTACTCTCCCTTTCTTTTTTTCTACCATTATCACCATTTTTCTGAATTTTAAAAATTAATCTCTTAAAAAAGTTAAGTTTATTTTAAGTTTGAGCTTGTAAATTATTTTCTAGAAAGACATTTTCAAGTTTGAAAGGAGCTTTAGCAATGGATAAAAAACAAAAAATCTCTTGGGGAGTCAGCTTTGGCAGCCTGGCATTAGTCGCTGGCATGGTTTCTTATCTTGGATTATCCAATGGATTTAACACTAATAATAAAGTTGCAATCAATCAAGGGCAGCCCTCTAACAATAATTCTAATCAGCAGAATCAGGACAGTTCTAATTTCAGGCAGCAACCAGAACAAGGCAGTTCGTGGGGAGGAGATAGTCAATTTAATCAAAACGATCAAGGGACTGCTGATAATTTTGACAGCAATAATCAAGTTGGCAATAGCAGCGGGCAAGATCAATTTTCAAATGAAGGCGGTCATGGTTTTGGACATCATGGCGGGTTTGATACAACAACGGGTGGAACCTAATGTATAAATATCAATTTAACTCTATGAGTACAATCGTAAAGATTTCAGTTAGCCGCGAGCTGTTTGCGAATGATTTGATGCAGGTTTATAAATTGTTTGAAGATGTAGAGGATACCTGCAGCCGTTTCAAAGAGGATAGTGAACTTTCGCTCCTTAACCAGCAGCTTGAAAAAGAGGCTGTTATTTCGGCCGACATGTTTTCAATATTGACAATGGCAGAGAGCTTTTATAAAGAAACGGATGGAATTTTTAATCCAGGTGTTTTAACAGCACTTGAAAGCATCGGCTATTCTAAATCTATTGAATCCATTAGAGGGCAAAAGCTAGAAATAGCTTCCCCCTCAACGATTGCTGCTATAAACCCTTTTACTTTAAATGAAAATTTGCAGTCGGTTATTCTTCATACCAAAATCGACCTTGGAGGGATTGCCAAGGGATGGGTTATTGACAAGGCATCAAAGCTTTTAGAAAATATGGGCTTTGGGTTTATCAATGTTGGCGGGGATATTCGCATTTTTGGCTCCCTGCAAAGGCAATTGAACATTGGAATTGAAAATCCATTTGAAAATACAAAAATCATTTCTTCGATCCAGGTAAAAGATGGGGCGCTGGCAACATCTACTTCCATGAAAAGAAAGTGGAACCTAAATGGTAAACAGGCACATCATTTAATAGATTCCCGTACCGGAAAACCATCTGAAAGTAGAATTGTTTCGGCAACAGTTACGGCTCCAACTGCCCTGGAAGCTGATGTTTGGGCCAAAACAGCCCTATTATTAGGTGAAGAAAAAGGAAAAGAATGGTTAATAAAAAAAGGGTGCTTAGCCGTTTTGATTAATAAAGACGGAGAGATTTGGGAAGGAGGCGTACAGAATGGAAATGTTTGAATGGTATATAATTAGAGCGACGGGTACAGTAGCCTACCTATTATTATACTTATCGGTACTCATTGGACTTTACACTCAAGTTCTAAAAAAGCGCAAACATAAAGTATCTCTTCCGTTGGTTTTGCATGAATCACTTGCGAATTGGGCGCTGTTTCTTACCCTGGGCCATGTTGGTTTCTTGTTGATTGATACTTATATATCTTTTAATTGGATTGAAGTATTGATTCCTTTTAATACTGACTATAAGCCGCTGCCAATGGCCTTGGGGGCTTTCTCTTTATATTTCTTAATCATGACGATTGTCACCTCAAAAATGAGGAAAAAAATTGGCTATCAGAAATGGCGGAAATTACATGCCCTTAATCCGATTCTATATTTATTCGTTACGATTCATGGCCTTTTTATTGGAACGGATTTTCAGGCAGTCGTGATTGCAGCTGTTAATATTATTCCTACTATACTTATAGTTTTCATGGTGCAAAAGAGTAAACCAAAACTTGAGGTATCTCCATAAAGCAAATAAAAACCGATTCCAAATGGAATCGGTTATTTTGTGTCACCTGTCCAGTTCAGCATTCCGCCAACCATATTGCGGACTTTGTAGCCTTGGTCTTGCAGATAATGGCAAACATTCCCGCTGCGGCCGCTTGAGCGGCAGATAAAAATATATTCTTTATCCTTGTCAAAATAATCGAGGTTGGCAGGTATGTCTCCCATGCGAATATGCTTTGCACCTGGAATCATTCCAGAAGCAACCTCTTCATCTTCTCTTACATCGACAAGCTCTAGTTTTTCCCCAGCTTCTAGTTTCTTTTGTAATTCCTCAGGTGTAATTGTTTGAATTTCTTCCATCCCACTCATCCTTTCAGAAAAACATCCCCCCTAAAGAAGGAGGATGCTTAACAGTATTAGTTTGCTACGATATTAACTAGTTTGCCCGGAACCGTAATAACTTTACGAACTGTTTTTCCTTCGATTTGTTCCTTAACTCGGTCATCATCCATGGCAATCCCTTCTAATGCCTCTTTACTTGCATCAGTTGGAACCATAAGCTTTGTTTTCACCTTACCGTTGACTTGGATGACAATTTCAACTTCCTCATCCACTAGCTTAGCTTCATCATATGCTGGCCAAGCTTCGTAGGAAATCGAGTCGCTGCGGCCTAGTTTTTCCCATAGCTCTTCAGCAATATGCGGACTAACCGGTGCAAGCATTTTGACGAATCCTTCAACGTAATTTTTAGGTAGAACTGTTGATTTATAGGCTTCATTGATGAATACCATCATTTGTGAAATGGCGGTATTAAATCTTAATCCTTCATAATCTTCGGTAACCTTTTTCACTGTTTGATGGTAGACCTTTTCTAAATTCGATGCTTCTATATCCTGCTGGATTTTTGGACTTAACTCCCCATTTTCCTCTACGAATAATCGCCAGATTCGATCTAGGAAGCGTCGGGAACCGTCCAAGCCGTTTGTCGACCAAGCAATCGATGCATCAAGCGGTCCCATAAACATTTCATATAAGCGAAGTGTATCTGCACCATGACTATCGATGATATCATCCGGATTAACAACATTTCCTTTTGATTTACTCATTTTTTCATTGCCTTCGCCTAAGATCATTCCTTGGTTGAATAACTTTTGGAATGGCTCTTTTGTAGGAACTACACCGATATCATACAAGAATTTATGCCAGAAGCGGGCATATAACAAGTGAAGAACGGCATGTTCAGCTCCGCCAATGTAAATATCAACCGGCAGCCAATGATTTAGTTTTTCTGGTGAAGCTAGAGCCTCACTATTTTTTGGATCAATATAACGTAAATAGTACCAGCAGCTGCCAGCCCATTGTGGCATTGTATTGGTTTCGCGGCGGCCTTTTTTGCCAGTTTCTGGATCGACGACATTTACCCATTCAGCAATATTGGCAAGTGGTGATTCACCTGTTCCTGATGGTTTGATATCCTTCGTTTTTGGTAACATCAATGGAAGCTGGTCTTCTGGTACGGCTGTCATTGTGCCATCTTCCCAATGAATAATTGGAATCGGCTCGCCCCAGTAGCGCTGACGGCTAAATAACCAATCGCGCAGGCGGTACGTTACCTTTTTCGTACCGATACCTTTTTCTTCTAACCAGGCAATCATTTTAGAAATCGCTTCTTCTTTATTTAAACCATTTAAGAAGTCAGAGTTGATGTGTTCACCATCGCCGGTATAGGCTTCTTTTTCAATATCTCCGCCTGCTACAACCGCTTTAATTGGCAGCCCAAATTCTTTAGCAAATTCATAGTCGCGCTCATCGTGTGCTGGTACCGCCATAATGGCACCTGTTCCGTAGCTGACTAATACATAATCAGCAATCCAGATTGGCATTTTTTCGCCATTTGCTGGATTAATAGCGTAAGCACCCGTAAATACACCTGTTTTCTCTTTCGCAAGGTCTGTACGCTCAAGGTCGCTTTTTAACTTTACCTTATCTAAGTAGGCGTCAACTGCTGAGCGCTGCTCAGAGGTTGTAATTTTATCTACAAAAGTATGCTCAGGAGCAAGCACCGCATAGGTAGCGCCAAAAAGCGTATCCGGACGAGTTGTAAACACAGTGAAGGTTTCCTCATGGCCATCGATGGCAAAGGTTACTTCCGCACCTTCAGAGCGACCGATCCAGTTCCGTTGCATTTCTTTTAAGCTTTCAGGCCAATCAAGCTCTTCAAGGTCCTCAAGTAAGCGGTCGCCGTATGCTGTAATTTTAAGCATCCACTGCTTCATCGGACGACGTTCAACAGGGTGTCCGCCGCGTTCACTTTTACCATCGATGACTTCTTCATTGGCAAGTACGGTACCTAATGCCGGGCACCAGTTCACCGCCACTTCATCGATGTAAGCAAGTCCCTTTTCCCAAAGCTTTAAGAAAATCCATTGAGTCCACTTATAATATTCAGGATCAGTTGTATTTACTTCACGATCCCAATCGTATGAGAAACCTAATGCTTTAATTTGTCTGCGGAAAGTATTGATATTTTGCTCGGTAAATTCCGCCGGGTCGTTTCCAGTATCAAGGGCATATTGCTCTGCCGGAAGTCCGAATGCATCCCAGCCCATTGGGTGTAGAACGTTGTAACCTTGCATCCGTTTCATTCGTGACAGAATGTCGGTTGCTGTATAGCCTTCTGGATGCCCCACATGAAGGCCAGCTCCTGATGGATATGGAAACATATCTAATGCGTAAAATTTCCGCTTATCATATTCTTCACTTGTTTTAAAAGTCTTTTCTTCTTCCCATTTCTTCTGCCACTTCTTTTCGATTTGCTGATGATCGAAACTCATTGTCTGTTCCTCCTTAAAGTAAAAGCGGAAGCGTCTTGGTCAGCCCCGACAAGCATAAGACGAGCCGGCGGGAAGGTTGCTTTTTAACCTTCTCGACGGATTGGCTTAGACCAAAGAGGGGCTAGGCGCTGTAGCTGGATAAAAAAAATAAAAAACCCCTCATCCCAAAAAGGGACGAGAGGATTGTATATGTATCTTCCCGCGGTACCACCCACATTAGTGTTTAAAACACTCGCTTCATTATCCTTAACGCGGAATACGGCAAACATTACTTTAGATTCATGCTTGCGACTCATAGGCGAGTTCATGATGTACCCGGTTGACTTTCACCAGCCGTCAACTCTCTAAATGCGGATAGGGACCATTACTACTCCTAATCACTGTTTTTTCAATATAAAAGTATTACGGTTATTGTATTAAATTTCCTAACAATTTGCAAGTAACCCCGCTGCCTAATTTCATAATGGACAACAAATTTCCCTTTTAAACCTCAAAACCTTTTGTCCACCTCACGTGGACAAATCATTGGATTTGTCCACGGACGGTGCCTGACACCCTTAAATTTCGATCGTATAAAAGGGTCGTGACGATTGCAATGAGGAATAGTCCAATTAAAACGGTAAATAAGGCTGACATGCTATATAAATCTACAAGCATGCCTCCTAACAGCGGGCCAATCATTCTGCCTCCGGTTGCGGTGCTATTGACGATACCCTGGTAAAAGCCTTCTCTGCCCTTTGGTGCCAAACTGAAGGCAACTGTCGGGACTGCGGGCCAGATGAACATTTCCCCAATTGTTAGGATTATCATGGCGACTAGAAATCCTGAAAAGGCGCTGGCATTCCCTGCAACAATAAATGAAATAATAAAAATGCCAATTCCAATCAGTATTTGAAGCTTTAATGATGAAGAAAGAAATTTCAGCACCCCATTTAAAAGGGGTTGACCTAGAACAATAATCGCTCCATTAATTGTCCATAAAAAACTGTATTGCGTTAAGGTGATATTGATTTCCTGCGTATAGGAAGCGATCGTGGTAGTCCACTGAACATATGCTACCCAGCATAGTAAATAGCCTAAGCAGAGAATCATTAATGCCTGAAGATTTGCCTTGGATTTTATTCCTTTTTCTGCTTTTGCATTGTTTTCTGGTTTCTCCGAATCTACTAAAATGTTTTTATACCCGAAAACGGCAATAAGCAGGAAGATCACATACATAACCATATTGGCAAGAAAAATGAGCTGAAATGAGTAATCTGCCACTAGTCCCCCTAGTGCAGCACCTACAGCTACCCCAAGATTTTGCGCGACATAAAGGGCATTAAACGACTTTCTTCCGCCTTCTTTCCAAACGGAGCCTGCCATCGCATACATGGAGGGAAAAATAATTCCTGTTCCAAAGCCTACAATCGTTAGAAAAACAACATATTCCGGCCATCCATGCCAAAAGGTTAATCCGATAAGGGCTGCAAGTGAAATAAAGATTCCTAAAAGA
The DNA here is from genome assembly GCF_030403775.1 of Paenibacillus sp. BSR1-1. GTDB lineage: Bacteria > Bacillota > Bacilli > Bacillales > Cytobacillaceae > Neobacillus. The sequence goes on along the minus strand of NZ_JAQMWQ010000014.1, from coordinate 42,326 downwards.
ATAGATTTATAGCCGCCTATTTTATCAAATAAATGGCCGCCGTATAAATTTCCGATGACATTTGCCCCTGCATTCAACATCAGAACAATTCCAGCAACCGATAATGATTTTCCTAAATGATCGTGAATATAGATGGTATTTAAAGGCCATAAAAAAGAAGAGCCGATTACATTCACTGCCATCCCGATAATTAAAAGCCATAAGGCACGTGGCATGAAAATACGCTCCTTTATTATAAAATTATTTCGATATCCTTGGTAATTTTAGACCTTTTTATATTTATGTGCAATCTTTTTCTTCATTACAGTCCACGATAATTTTTACAAAAAAAGATCCCTCAAAGAAAAGCTTGGAGGGATCTTTTTTATTATTATTATGACGATTGGTCTTTTTCTTGATGCATTTTCGATTTTACGGGCTGACCGCCTGACTTTTCATATTGTTTTTTAGCCTGCTTCACGACATCAACATCTTGTCCGAATTCAAGGTCTTGATTATTGATGCCATTTCGTGTTGTTTGTTCGGGGTTTTGTTGTTTTGAACGTTTTTTCAAAATGTTCCCTCCCTTAATGCCCTTGCAGGATCATATTGTTTTGCAGCTGTTGAATTTGCAGCCTCATTCTGTGAAGCTGCTCCCGCTGCTGTGAATTTGCACTGTGGGCCATTTTTGCAATATCTTGGTAGGTTTCTTCAAGCGTTTGTAAGGCTTTAGTGTAATCGTCGTTATTATAATGCTCTTGTAGGCTGCTATCCTTGTATTGATCTTGGGCATATCGAATAGCATCCTCACATTGCTGCATTAATGTCTCCATGGATTCACGAGTTGCCATCTTTAGAACCCCCTTCTTCTCTTTAGAAGCACACTGCTTCATTTCTTATTCTGTTCTCCATTTGCTTTCCTATGACAATGAACGATTTGATAAATGTTGGGAATTCAACTGTGATAAACGCAATGGATATGCTTTTCGCTTCATGTTAAAATCAAAGTTATGCAAACTTTTTTAAATCGACATGTTGATTTACGCTCCAGGCGCGAGCGGTTCGCGGGCGTGCCGGGGGAGCTCCCTCGGCGCTTTGGTGCCTGCGGGGTCTCCCCTGCCCCGTCCCACAGGAGTCTCGCGCCTTCTGCTCCAATCAACATTATTACAAAATAAAGGAGGTTTTTCTGATGCTTCAGACTAAACCTTTTCCCTATGCATCTGATAATAAACGGTATCATACTTGGAATTATCACCTGCGAAATCAATTTGGTCATAAGGTATTTAAAGTTGCGCTAGATGGTGGATTTGATTGTCCTAATCGTGATGGTACGGTCGCCCATGGAGGCTGTACCTTTTGTAGTGCTGCTGGTTCCGGAGATTTTGCCGGGAACCGTGCCGAGCCTCTTGAAATACAATTCAACAAAATTAAAGAAAAAATGCATACAAAATGGAAGGACGGCAAATATATGGCCTACTTCCAGGCCTATACTAATACCCATGCTCCAGTTGAGGTCCTGAGAGAAAAGTTTGAGACAGTGCTAATGCAGGAAAACGTAATTGGTCTCTCGATTGCTACCCGACCCGATTGTCTCCCAGATGATGTAGTCGAATATTTAGCGGAATTAAACAAACGAACTTATTTATGGGTAGAGTTAGGCCTGCAGACAGTTCATGAACGGACGGCATTATTAATCAATCGTGCTCATGACTTTCAATGTTATGTTGATGGAGTCAATAAGCTGAGGAAGCATGGAATCCGCATCTGCTCACATCTAATCAATGGTCTTCCGCTCGAAACGTATGACATGATGATGGAAACGGCACGAGCGGTTGCCGAATTAGATGTACAGGGAATTAAAATTCACCTGCTTCATCTTTTAAAAGGCACTCCAATGGTGAAACAATATGAAAAGGGCATGCTTGCGTTTCTTTCGAAAGAGGATTATGTAAATTTAGTATGTGACCAATTAGAAATTTTACCGCCGGAAATGATTGTCCATCGAATTACAGGAGATGGACCAATTGACTTAATGGTTGGACCGATGTGGAGCGTCAACAAATGGGAAGTGCTAAACTCGATAGATGCGGAACTAAAACGACGGGACAGCTGGCAAGGCAAATTTTATCAAGGGGTTTAAACCAATGAAAATGGAACGAATTCTTCCGTTTGCAAAAAGCTTACTTAAAAAAGCTGTTCAAACCGGCGATGCTGTCGTGGATGCCACTTTAGGAAATGGACATGATACGTTATTTTTAGCCAATTTGGTTGGTGAAACTGGTAAGGTGTTTGGATTTGATATACAAGAGGAAGCGATCCATACAAGTCAAGAACGCCTTAGCGCACACGGAATGTTAGAGCGTGTAACCCTTTTTCATGAAGGGCACGAGCATTTATCAGAAAAAATACCACCGGATTACCATGGAAAAATTACCGGGGCTATTTTTAACCTTGGGTACCTTCCAGGCAGTGATAAAACAATTGTGACCCAACCAGAGACGACTGTTGCTGCCATTGAGCAATTAATGGAGTTGATGGCACCTGAGGGCATCATAGTTCTTGTCATCTATCACGGTCACGAGGAAGGGGCTGTAGAACGGGATTATTTACTTCAATATTGCCAAAAAACAGACCAAAAAAAAGCACACGTCCTCCAGTATCAATTCATCAATCAACAAAATAACCCGCCGTTTATTGTTGCAATTGAAAAGAGGTAAAAACCAGGCCGCGCCTGGTTTTTTTATTTAATCATAAGTCTAGTTACAAAGGATGGCACCGATTTTTGCAGCGAGCGGTAGGCAAGTCCATTGAAATAAAAGAAATAACTAATCCATCCTCCAGATTTGATAATTCCTTTTGCCAGCTTTCGCACATTTTTCTGTTTGCGAACCTTTGAATCAGATAAATATATCCCCAATAACCCGCGATTAATTAGCTGATGAAATTTTTTATGGGGGAGGAATTCCGTATGCCGGTCAGCCTCTGTAACGAAATGCTTTAACCGCTTAAAAAGCGTTTCTTCGCTTTCATAATAAGAACAAAAGTTCAAATCGCCTCCGGCAACGTCCTCCTCTTGATCGATAAAATAATCCAAGAGGATGTGCAAGCCTTGAATATAAGGAAAATAACCTTTTCGAATGTTTTCGGCGTCACTTGCCTTAAAATCTTCCCTCATTGCATATGAAATCAGACAAAATATCCCTAAAGTTGAACCGGAGCAGGCAGAAAATTCATACCATTCCATTGGCGGCAATTGATTTTGATGGTGATGGAACCACTTCTCCAGCCGCGGCACTCGTTCATCTTTTATAACATGTTTATGGATTTGCAAATCACAATAATATTGGCACAATTCAAGCAGATAATCCTTTATTAGCTCATAATGAGGGACATCCTTTAAAACCTCTCGGCACGCTGCTGATAAATCATTCAAATAGTTATTATCATCCTGATCCTCGCGAAGCCGGTAATAATTTTTCTCTTCCGCATCTATTATAAGTGCATCGCGCATTGACTCGTGAAGGGCCGCAAAATCATCAGGATCAAGAGAGGTGCTGCGGTCACAGAGATTATCAAGATAGTCACTAATCGTTTGATAGGCAACAATAAACTTGATTGCTTTTTTATAATGTTCACCTGAAGTGATTGCGAGAATACTTCCTCCCTCACAATGGAAGGTTTTGTGCTCAATACTAGCAAGAGCCTGGGTTTTTAATTCAGGGTTCGGTATTTTTTCAGCACGGCTTTTCCAATAAGCCAATTCTTTGTGTACGGCTGGAAGTATTTTTCGGTAAACCCTGGACATTAGGGTAATTGGCTTCATGGAATACGACAACCCTTTCTATACAATATAGCCTATTGCTTTTAATTGACTAATAACAAAATCCTTCGCGTATTCAAATACCTCTTCACGCTCTGGTTCATTAAAAATTTCATGGTAGTATTTTGGCCATTCTTTAAACCTTTTTTCTGATAATGGGACATGATTGAACCATTCCTTAACGGTTCCTTTCTTGACGATTTTATCATCCCCGCCCTGCATAAGAAGCATCGGAATATCTTGAGTTAGTTCAAGCTTAAGGAATGCCTCCTTCATGGCCGCAGCAAGTTCACGGTACCATCTAACTGAAACCTTTGTCACGTAAAGAGTATCATTTGAATCGGCTTCCCTTACGTCTTCATTTCTTGTTGCCATCTGAACGGTTAAACCTGAATTGACCCTGAAGGAAGGAAACACGACATTTAACCCGTGTGAAACAAACTCTAAAAATTTTGAAGGTTTATTTACAAGTCCTAAGCATGGTGATGAAAGAATAACCCCCGCAATATTTAATCTTTCTTCTTGCAGAAGGCGGATAGAAATCAGTCCCCCCATACTATGACCTAATATAAAAACTGGTAAATTATAGCGGTAGGCTGCCTGAACCCAATCCTTCACTTCAATTATGTAATCATCAAAGGAATCAATATGACCGCGGTTGGCTCGTGTTGTCATACCTTGACCAGGAAGGTCAGCCATAATGACATGAAAGCCTGAAGAACGCCACATCTCAATCAGCCATCCGTACCTGCGATGGTGCTCCATTGCCCCGTGTACCATCACAATGACCGCTTTTGCATCCCCTTCTGCTTCCCACTTCCACATACTTTTATGTCCCCCTAAAATAGTTGAAAATAATAAAAACTTAAGCTTTGAAAAAGGCTCCCAATTTTCGCTACAATAGAACCATCATTAAGGCTATTTTCGCAAAGATTGTTGTTTTTCGTATAGGTTCATCAACCCGTTTAACATGATTCTCCATGGCATCTTTTCGTAAAGATATTTGCGAAAATTGCCTAGAAACTTTGTAAATGACCCTTAATAAGTTCTACAAGCAACAAAGTTTACGAAAAGAGCCATTATTAAAAAAGGAGCTACTAGTATGATTTATCCCTTTAAAGATAAGTATCCGTTAATTGCAGAAACAGCCTTTATTGCTGATTATGTCACGATTACAGGCGATGTTGAAATTGGCGAAGAATCCAGCGTTTGGTTTAATTCTGTCATTAGAGGCGATGTTGCCCCGACAAAGATTGGCAATAAAGTAAATATCCAAGATAATTCTATCTTACACCAAAGTCCCAATAACCCGCTAATTTTAGAAGATGAAGTAACGATTGGGCATCAGGTGATTCTTCACAGCTGTATCATCAGGAAACGAGCCTTAATCGGAATGGGATCCATTGTTTTGGACCAAGCTGAAATTGGTGAAGGGGCCTTTATTGGAGCCGGAAGCCTTGTCCCGCAAGGAAAAAAAATCCCCCCTAATACATTAGCATTCGGCAGGCCCGCTAAAGTTATTAGAGAATTAACCCCAGAGGATATAAAGGATATGGAGAGAATCACGAGGGAATATGCTGAGAAAGCCCAATATTATAAGTCCTTACAATCATAAGTTAAAAAAAGCACCCGCCGGGTGCTTTTTTTAACTTAATTTTTCATTGTCTCTAATGATTTTGCTGCTGTATATTCTCGCTGAAAGGAATAAACGTCTTCGACATATACTTGATGCCATACCATAAACATAAGCACCGTCCAAATTTTCCGGCTGTTATCAGCTTTTCCTTGGCAATGGTCTTCAAGCAGTCTTAACACAAATTGTTTATTGATTAAGTGGTCTGTATTGCTTTCGCGAATGATGTTCTTTGCCCAATCATTCATTTCGTTCTTTAACCAGTGACGGATTGGCACTGGGAAACCTAGCTTTTTACGATTCAATACATGTTCCGGAACAACGCCCTCGGCTGCTTTGCGTAAAATATATTTTGTTGTACCATTAGCTGTTTTTAAGCTTGTAGGGATTTTTGAAGCCACTTCAAAAACAGCTTTATCAAGGAAAGGAACACGCAGCTCCAAAGAATGTGCCATTGTCATTTTATCTGCTTTCAGTAAAATATCTCCGCGCATCCATGTATGAATATCGATGTATTGCATTCGGTCAACAGGATCATAGCCTCTGGATTCTTCGTAAAGAGGCTTTGTAATGTCAGTATAGTTTAATCCTGGACGGTACACATTTAGAAGCTCTCGTTTTTCCTCTTCCATGAACATTTTAGCATTGCCAATATAGCGCTCTTCCATTGGTGTCACGCCGCGTTCGATAAAACTTTTGCCTTTCGTGCCTTCAGGCATCATATTAGCGATTCCTTTTAATAGTACCTTACCTACTCTCGGAATTTTATTAAATACCTCCAACGATTGAGGTTCGCGGTATATATTGTATCCGCCGAACAACTCATCGGCACCTTCACCTGAAAGCACAACCGTAACATGCTTCCGCGCTTCGCGAGCGACAAAGTATAACGGTACGCAGGCAGGATCTGCAAGCGGATCATCCATATGCCACATGATTTTTGGAACTTCATTCATATATTCCTCTGGAGTAATCACATAACTGATATTTTCAACACCCAGCTTCTCGGCAGTCTCTTTGGCTACATCAATTTCACTAAACCCATTGTGCTCAAAGCCTACTGAGAAGGTTTTGATTGCAGGATGAAACTGTTTAGCAATAGACGCAATGATAGAAGAATCGATTCCGCCAGAAAGGAAGGAGCCGACTGGAACATCGCTTCGCATATGCTTCTCAACTGAATCAAATAGGATGTCACGAATTTCTTTGACGAAATCATTTTCAGATTTCTGAACTGGCTTAAAATGGGCTTTCCAATAACGCTTCATTTCCATTTTAGCGCCGATTTTCTTTGTAAAATAATGTCCAGGCTCAAGCTTATTAATACCTTCAGACAGTGTATTCGGCTCAGGGACAAATTGATAGGTTAAATAATGCTGCAAGGAATCATAATTAAGGACATCGTTCTCAAGGGCAAGAAGAATACTCTTTTTCTCTGAAGCAAAAAAAGTTCTTTCACCATCTTCAAAATAGAAGAACGGTTTGATTCCAAACGGATCGCGTGCCCCGTAAAGTGTCTGTTCTTGTTTATCCCAGATGACAAAGGCAAACATCCCGCGCAGCTTTTCAACTGCTTTTTCCTTCAAATGGCTGTAAAGAGCGATAATAACTTCTGTATCTGAACTAGTGGCAAACTTCAAGCCCTCTTTGAGAAGCTCTTCACGAAGCTCTACATAGTTATAAATTTCGCCATTGAAAATGATCCAATAGCGCTCATTTTCATAGGTCAGCGGCTGGTGTCCGGACTCTATGTCAATGATGCTTAAGCGGCGGAAGCCAAATTGAATATGGTCATCATAATAAAAACCATCATCATCAGGACCGCGATGGGTTATAATATTGTTCATATTTTTAAATTGTTGTTTTTGTTCATCACTATAGTTTTGTGTTTTGTCGTGTACACAACCGATAAAACCACACATTATGTACCTCACCTACTCCAGTTCAAAATATCCTTGCTAAAAAACATACTCTCTTATACTACCACTTTTTTTTTAAAATGGAACTGTGAACTTGACGAAAATCAAGTACAATCATTTTTCACTTCTTTCGACCTACTTAAACCCGATATATTATAATGGACTCTAATAAATAAAAGGAGTTACATATTTATATGCAACTCCTTATAAGGCTAATTATAAATTTGCTTGCTCACGTAACGTTTCAGCTTTATCGGTACGCTCCCAAGGAAGATCAACATCTGTACGGCCAAAGTGTCCATAAGCGGCTGTTTGCTTATAGATTGGACGGCGAAGGCCAAGCATATTGATAATTCCAGCTGGGCGAAGGTCAAAGTTTGCCCCTACAAGATCAACTAAAACATCTTCGCTTACTTTACCAGTGCCAAAAGTGTCCACTGAAATGGAAACTGGTCTTGCTACACCGATTGCATAAGCGAGCTGTACTTCTACCTTATCAGCAAGACCTGCTGCAACGATATTTTTTGCTACATAACGTGCTGCATAAGCGGCAGAACGGTCAACTTTTGTTGGATCTTTACCAGAGAAGGCACCGCCGCCATGACGAGCATAACCGCCGTAAGTATCAACAATTATTTTGCGGCCTGTTAAGCCAGCATCCCCTTGTGGTCCGCCGATAACAAAACGGCCAGTTGGGTTAATGAAGTATTTTGTATTTTCATCAATTAGTTCCTTTGGAACAACTGGATTTATCACATATTCTTTAAGGTTCCGCTGGATTTGCTCAAGCGAAACTTCTGGGTGGTGCTGTGTTGAAATAACAATTGTATCAATACGTACTGGTTTGTCGTTCTCATCATATTCAACGGTTACTTGTGTTTTACCGTCAGGACGCAGATAAGGAAGAAGCTCCTCTTTGCGAACTTCTGTTAAACGACGTGCTAGCTTATGAGCAAGTGATATTGGAAGAGGCATTAACTCTTTTGTTTCATTACAGGCAAAGCCAAACATCAAACCTTGGTCCCCTGCACCAATTGCTTCAATTTGCTCATCCGACATTAATCCTTCACGAGCTTCAAGCGCTTGGTCAACCCCCATTGCAATGTCTGGAGACTGTTCATCAATCGAAGTTAAAACGGCGCAAGTTTCCGCATCAAAGCCGTACTTTGCACGAGTATAACCAATTTCCCTAACTGTTTCGCGGACAATTTTTGGAATATCCACATATGTAGAAGTGGTGATTTCCCCAGCTACAAGGACTAATCCGGTTGTTACGGAAGTTTCAGCCGCAACACGGGCATTAGCATCCTTTGCTAAAATAGCATCTAAAATGGAATCAGAAATTTGGTCACAGATCTTGTCAGGATGACCTTCAGTTACTGATTCAGAAGTGAACAAACGACGTTTTGTTGACATCTGAATTCCTCCTATATTATTGAAATAAAGTGAGGTTATGTGTGGGGTTATTGCTACCTTGTTAGTTTAACCTCGGGTTGATACGGAACTCATTCCCTTAGTAGTATGAAATAAACACGGGTATTTTATTAATAACCACAGTATTATTAAAAAACCCGGCTGAAGAACTCACAATGGAATAAAGAAAAAGCGATTATGCAGCACGAAAAAACAAAAAAACCTTTCCATCGTATGAGGAAAGGTTGAGTGCAAAATGTTTGCGTGCCTTTCACTCTTATCGTTCAAGGTCAAGCCTTGCTTCAGGTTTAGCACCTTTGCCCGAAAAATAAATTAATACAAATTTTTCGTTTGCAGGTTGCTGGGTTTCATAGGGCCTGTCCCTCCACCAGCTCGGGATAAGAGAGTATCCGTTCAAATTAAAATCATACCCTACAATATCGAATAGTGTCAATTGATATTTATGAAACTTTTACCATGTATATGGCATTAATTATAAAAAAAATTTTAATTTCATGATATAAATATTTTCTTTTTGCTTAATCAATGAATAATGTATAAAATACAACTTGAACTAACTAAATAGTATAGACTAATCTTACAAATGTGTTATACTAATTAATATAAAAATCGCCATTTAAATTAAATAAAAAGGATGGTTTATAAATGAATTCTGTTCATATTCCTAATGAATTAAAACAATTACTTAAAGAAAACAATATCCAAGTTCAATTATCAGTTCCTCAGCTAGTTGAAAAAATTCTAAGCCGTAATGAAGGATCATTAACTGCAACTGGTGCAGTTCGTGTTTCCACAGGCAAGTATACAGGACGTTCACCGCAAGATAAATTTATTGTCGTTGAAAATTCCACAAAAGATAAGATCGCATGGGGCTCTAATCAGCCTATTTCCGAAGAAGTGTTTACTAACCTCTATCATAAGGTATTAGAGTACTTAAAAGAACAAAATGAGATCTTTGTATTTAAAGGTTTTGCCGGAGCCGATAAAAAATCGCAATTGCCAATTCAAGTCGTAAATGAATATGCATGGCATAATTTATTCGCCCACCAGTTGTTCATTCGTCCAACAGAAGACGAATTGCTTGAACATGAAGCAGGCTTTACAGTTATCTCTGCTCCAAATTTCAAGGCAGACCCAGCCGTAGATGGTACAAACTCAGAAACCTTTATTATTATTTCATTTGAACAACGCATTGTGTTAATCGGTGGAACGGAATATGCCGGTGAGATGAAAAAATCAATTTTCTCTGTAATGAATTACCTTCTTCCTGAAAACAATATTTTTTCAATGCACTGTTCTGCGAATGTTGGTCTTGAAGGGGATGTGGCGTTATTCTTTGGTTTATCCGGTACGGGAAAAACTACCCTTTCAGCAGATCCAAATCGCAAGCTTATCGGCGATGATGAGCATGGCTGGTCTTCCAATGGCGTCTTTAATATCGAAGGCGGCTGCTATGCGAAATGTATTAACCTAACTCGTGAAAAAGAACCGCAAATTTTTGATGCCATTCGTTTCGGTACTGTGCTTGAGAATGTTACGGTTAACCAAGAATCCAGAATTCCGGATTATGATGATGGAACATTAACTGAAAATACTAGAGCGGCCTATCCAATTCAAGCAATAGATAATATTGTTCTGCCAAGCGTTGCAGGACATCCAAATACAATTGTATTTTTAACAGCAGATGCCTTTGGGGTATTGCCTCCAATTGCAAAATTAACGAAAGAGCAAGCAATGTACCATTTCTTAAGTGGTTATACCTCAAAGCTTGCCGGAACCGAGCGTGGAATCACGTCTCCACAAGCAACCTTCTCTACATGCTTTGGAGCGCCTTTCTTGCCGCTTCCTGCAACTCGTTATGCTGAAATGCTTGGTGAAAAAATTCTTGAGCATAATGCCAATGTCTTTTTAGTCAATACAGGCTGGACTGGCGGCGAATATGGTGTCGGAAACCGCATGAAGCTTTCATATACACGCGCTATGGTTCAAGCGGCCCTTGAGGGAGAATTGAACCATGTAGAAACAGTCAAGGATAAAATCTTCGGCCTGAACATTCCGCTTCATATTGCCGGTGTTCCTGATGATGTTCTTCAGCCAATTAAAACATGGGCAGACCCACAAGCCTATGAAGTGAAAGCAAAAGAACTTGCCGCTAAATTCCGTGAAAACTTTAAAAAGTTTACGAGTGTCGCTGCTGAAATCGAAGAAAAAGGCGGACCGGTCGCTTAAATACGAAAAGCCCTTATCAATTTGATAAGGGCTTTCTTACTTCTACTGCTTCTGATTTTTGTAAAATGGTAAAACGGTACTTACCGCTTTTTTTAAGGTGGAAATCTCCTTGATACATCGACATCTTTTTACCATCCGTTGTCGTGTAATCTTTTTTATCTTTAAAGGTAAATTCGGATGCCTCCCCATTTTCTAAAGAAAATACCTCTAATGTTATTTCAGGAGGAAGGTCATCTCCCTCTACTTCAATGAAAACATCTTCGTAGAAACCAGCGAACAAATCTTCTTGCGAAATCATCAGAGTAGAATTACCAACTATAACGTAGGGCTCTTTTACATAGATGGAAAATTCGCCGATTTTTTTATTGCCTGCCGTGAATTCAAGATTCCATTTGCCGGGTAAATCAAGCGATTTAAAGCCCGTCATTGCATGACCGTCTGCCCCATACATTCCTCCTGAAATGACGGTTGTTGCTAGATGTTCTTTTACCCCTGTTTTTACATGTATGGCATCAATTTTAAGAGGTTTATTTGCAAAATCTTTTTCGTAGTCGCCCCATAAATAGATGGCTATCTTCGATAACCCCCTTCGGTCCTTCGCTAACCATTCCTGTGGTGCCAGCAGGCTCACTTTGTTTGGAACACCAAAATTACTATCTGCATAAAGAGGAGAGCCGTCCGTATCTTTAAGTGCAAAGTACTCACCTTGTTGTACTGTTTTAGTTCTTCCAGAGCCGGTAATTTGTGAAGAAGAGTCTTTTTTGTCAGTGAAATAAAGGAGTGGAGCTAATAATACTAGGACAAATACGGAGGCCAGCGCTGCTATTCTTTGAAAGTTAAAAGGTTTTCTATGTTTCCTAGTAGTTGCCTCACCTATTACCATTAACAAATCCGTTCTCTGTTCTGTTGTTAATTCATGCTTTGGAAAATTTGAGAGCATCTCTAATACATCTTTATCAGATAAATTTCTCAAAGTACTCCCCCTCCTTAAGACACTCATTTAATTTTTTCACTGCCCGATGAAATGTTACATTTACTTTATTTTCTGACCAACCGAGAACATGGCCGGCTTCCTGTGAAGAAAGTTCGGCAATCCCCCTAAGTATGATGACATCGCGATAATTATCTTTTAATTGGTTAATCGCTTCGTATAAATAAGCATACTCGATTTTCCTGACCAGCAAATCCTCTGCAGGCTCAAGGGGTTTAGGTGATTCAGTATCTAAAAGTTTTTTAAGCTTCTGCCAAACGGATCTTTTTCGGTAAAAATCTATGGCAGTATTTCTCGCGATTGAAATCAGCCAGGTTTTCGGGCTCGCTTCATTTTTATATCGGCTATATGCTTGAAATGCCCGCAAAAAGGTCTCTTGGACCAAATCCTCTACATCCCTCGATCCCGAATAATAAACTAAAAAATTTGTGACATCTTTTTCATATTGAATGAACCATTTTTCAATTGGATGGGCTCGCTCCAACCTAACTCCCCCTTACTCAATAAACATAAACTAATTGTTTTTCTATTTATTAGACGTGTTTGGCAATTTTTTCTTACACTTTTATTAAAAAGAAGGCTCTTTTAAACTTGGTTGTTGATTTGCGCTCCAATCAACAGTGTGAAAAAATCAACAATGGCCTTTAACACAGGCAAAAAGAAAAAAAGCAGGCATCAATCCGCCTGCTTAGTTCGTGGAATTCAATGAAATTAGTTGATACGTGATAGTTGTGCTGTTTTTTTGCCATTCTACTTTTTTAATCATAGCAGTTCCGTTTGATTCGCTTTCGATTGTTTTTCTAACATCCACTGGAATTTCAATTGGATAAAGTCGGAAGCCTTCCTTTTCCAAAGTAAATAGGTTTTCTTCCACTCGCTTCTCTCTACCCTTTGTCACAATCATCGTATTTAATTCAAGGGGCATACCCATTAAAAATCCGCTCCTCTGCTCTTGATATTCCTATTTTATCATCTTTTACCATTTGTTTTCATCCACTTCGTTAAATCCTCTACGACTTTTCGATTGATTTCAGGAGGAAAATAATGTGTAAAGTTCTCAAAGTACCAGCACTCCAAGGGCTTGTCCAATTCTCTGAGCCTTTTTTCCAGACGGTAAGCATGGTCAACAGACACATTGTGATCCTTAACACCATGTATAATCAGGACTGGAGATTCAAGGTTTTCAAGCCCATAAAGGGGAGTTCTGTCATGATACCGTTCAGGATATTTTTCAGGTGTCCCTCCAATTACCCTTTTCATCATTCGTCGTAAATCATTCCGTTCATAGTAGGTAAGGCTCATGTCACTGACACCGCCCCAAGTGACAACAGAAGCTGCTTCAGGAAACTGAATACCCGTAAGCAGCGCCATTACACCGCCGCGAGAGAAACCAAAAATATGGACAGCCTGAACCCTAGGGAAAGATTTTAACAGCACATAAGCTGAGAAAGCATCCAGCCTGTCATCACCGGCAAAATCTTCATTGCCCTCCCCGCCTTGATTTCCACGATAATAAGGGGCAAACACGATAAAGCCCTCAGAGGCAAACTGGGCAATCCTGGAAGGCCTTACCTTCCCAACATTTTTAATCCCCCCGCGTAAATAAAGAAACCCATCCATCCGGCCTTTACATTTTGGTTCCGCCAGCATCCCCTTTACCCGTAACCCACCAGATAGATACGTAATTACTTTTAATTCCACCTTAGGATTAGGTGAAGGAAACCGCTGTATGTCTAAGATTTTTCCATCATCAAGGTTCAACTCTGTCATCTTTCCTTCCAAATTAATTATCACTGGGCATTCACACATTTTTTTCCTTTTCATACATTATCATAGGCAAAACGCCCAGATTGAATGGTAAATAAGGAGGTTCATTCATGAGAAAATGGTTAAAATTCAGTTTTTCCTTTCTCCTCATTGCTATACTGATGTTTTCACTCGCAGCTTGCAATAACAATGACACAGCTAAGCCAAAGAAACTTGAAAAAGTACGAGTTGCTGAGGTTACCCGCTCGATTTTCTATGCCCCAGAATATGTTGCTGCTTCGAAAGGCTTCTTTAAGGATGAAGGTCTTGACGTCACCATCACCACAACCCCCGGCGGCGACAAAACGATGACAACCCTTATCTCTGGGGCCGCAGATGTTGCCCTTGTCGGCTCAGAAACATCCATTTATGTATACGCTCAAGGCTCTAACGATCCGGTCATCAATTTTGCGCAATTAACACAAACTGACGGAACCTTCCTGGTAGCAAAAAAGAAAAACGATAATTTTTCTTGGGAGCAATTAAAAGGATCCAACTTCCTTGGCCAGCGTGTTGGAGGAATGCCACAGATGGTCGGTGAATTCGTATTAAAGAAACATGGCATCGATCCTCATAAAGACCTAAACTTAACCCAAAACATTGATTTTGCCAACATTGCTAATGCCTTTGTCTCTTCTGATAATTATGACTATGTTCAATTATTTGAACCAACCGCCAGCATCTTTGAAAAAGAAGGAAAAGGGTACATTGTTGCTTCTTTTGGTAAAGAATCTGGCCATGTTCCTTACACAACCTTTATGGCGAAAGAAAGCTATATGAAAGAAAATAAAGCTACAATCGAAAAATTTACAAAGGCCATCTACAAAGCACAGCAATGGGTGCAAGCACATAGTGCTGAGGAAATTGCTAAAGCTGTAGAGCCTTATTTTCCAGATACCGATTTTGAGATTATGAAAACCGTTATTGATCGCTATAAGAGCCAAGGCTCTTATGCCACGGATCCTATTTTAGACGAGGAAGAGTGGAACAACCTGCAAAATATCATGAAGGAAGCTGGTTCACTTCCTAAAGAAGTAGACCATAAAACACTTGTCAATACCGATGTTGCGAAAAAAGTAATGAATAAATAAATAGGAAAGGGAGGCCGTCAACATGAGCTTCTTAAAGGTTCAGGATATTCATCACACCTATTTCACCAAAGCCTCTGCCACCACGGCCCTCTCCGAAATTTCACTTACGGTTGAGGAGGGAGAATTAGTTTCCTTCCTCGGCCCTAGTGGCTGTGGAAAGACAACCTTGCTTTCGATTATCTCCAGTCTCTTAAAACCAACACTAGGAACAGTCCTTTTAGAAAATAAACCTATATCTACTTCTAAAAATGAAATCGGCTATATGCTGCAGCAGGATTACTTGTTTCCTTGGAAAACGATTGAAGAAAATATCTTATTAGGCCTTAAATTATCAAAACAGCTCAATGAGAAAACAAAGACTGCGGCATATAGCTTATTAAATCAAATTGGGTTAGTTGGAGTGGAAAAACAGCTGCCTAAGCAGTTATCCGGTGGGATGAGGCAGCGTGTCGCCCTTGTCCGAACACTGGCAACAGAACCAAAATTGCTGATGCTGGATGAACCATTTTCGGCACTTGATTATCAAACAAAGCTAAAGCTAGAGGATTTAGTTTCCAAAACGTTAAGTGAATTCGGCAAAACGGCCATACTCGTAACCCACGATATTGGTGAAGCCATCGCTATGAGCGATCGTATCTTTTTATTTTCAGCAAAACCAGGAAGAATTTATAAAACGTTTGAAATGCCCGAAGAGCTTCGGAAACTTTCTCCTTTTGAATCAAGAAATCACGAAGCCTTTCAAAACATCTTTCAAACAATATGGAAGGAGTTGGAGTCACTTGAAACAGGAAAAATATAAGGTGGAACTCCTCCATAAAAACTATATTCATTCCTTAAAAAATGAAAAACGCTGGGTTCGATTTTATCAAATAATTATTTTCCTGCTCATCTTCTCCAGCTGGGAATTTTTAAGCCGTATGCAATGGATTGACCCGCTCATTTTCAGTTCTCCATCAAAAATCTGGTCCCTATGCTTGGATAAAATTCAAGACGGCTCTTTACTTACCAATTTAGGGGCCACATTAATGGAAACCATCGTAGGATTTATTATAAGCACGATATTGGGTGTCCTGATTGCCGCGCTTCTCTGGTGGTCCCCCTTGGTGTCCAAAATACTTGATCCTTATCTTGTTATATTTAATGCGATGCCAAAAGTAGCCTTAGGCCCTGTAATTATTGTCGCCTTAAGTCCGGGATACACTTCTATAATCGCCAATGGCGTTATTATTTCAGTAATCATCACAGCTCTTGTTGTGTATACCTCCTTCAAAGAAGTAGACCCCAATTATTTAAAGGTACTTCAAACCTTCGGGGCCACACGCTTTGAATGTTTTAAAGAAGCCATTATGCCTGCCAGTTTTCCAACCATTATCTCTACATTAAAGGTTAATGTCGGGCTTTCATGGGTTGGGGTCATCGTGGGAGAATTTCTTGTATCCACAAAAGGACTCGGATATATGATTATTTATGGATTTCAGGTATTTAATTTTACACTTGTCTTCTTATCATTATTAGTCATCGCTTTATTTGCCACGATTATGTATCAGCTTGTCGATCTATTAGAAAAAAAACTTATCAAGGAATAGTGGGTTGCTTTAAGCTTGCCGCTATTCTTTTTCATTTTGCAGCCATTTCATGCATTCCTCCACGACCTGATCTTTCATGATGAAGCTATAATTTTCTTCAAAACGAAGCTGCAGCAGGTTGCCTCTGACCAAAATGGGACCATTTGTTTCGTGGTATGTAATTGTTTTCTCTAACCTTTTTACCTTTCCCCAAAAAACAGCTTTTACAAATGAACCTTCCTTGTCTGACACTTTGTACTCAGCAATATATTTCAATTCACTTAAAATAGCTCCAGTTTCCTCATAGGTTTCTCTCCTAGCCGCTTCCTCGAGTGTTTCGCCGAACTCTCTTTTCCCTCCAGGAAACTCAAGCCCTCGTTTTTTATGCTTGGTTAGGAGCCAGTCCTCACCAAATTGACAAATGACGAGAACATGCTTTGCATCTTCTAAAAACGCATCATGAGAAAAAGACAATGTCACCTTATTTCCATTACTATCTAAAAAATCAATCATGCCCAACCCGCCTCAAATTGTTTTTATATTTTATTATAACAAAAAAAGAAAACCCTAGAGACTAGGATTTTCCTGCTTCTTCTTATTCATTTTTTTGTAAAATATTCATACTTTCAATATGATTTCGTGCCTCTTCATCCCCTAGCTTATGGATCATCCCATATACTTGTTGGATTGTACTATCATAGGCATGATTGTCACTGTCGTTATGATATTCAACAAATGGAATATGCGCTCTGATAAAGTTTTTCCACTCTGTCGAATAATTTTGATCAAACAACTCGCGTAATTGAATAATTTCTTCATCTGTCGCCTGGATTTTATAGTTCCATGTTGAACTGGTGGCACTCTGAGAAATTTCGCCTGTCCCAACGTCTATATAATAGGTTTTCTTTTGTTCACCCATTTTTGTCATCCCCTTTTACTATTTATTAATCCACAAAAAGATAAAATTTATTCTTTTACAAATTTCGATTCATTTTTTAGAAATGAATACGATATAATAATCATACAATCAGAGAAAACAGATTTTTCAGTCAATTGGAAAAAGTAATTTTTCGCTGTTTATGGAATGGTTTACGTTTGTTAAAGAAAAAATAATAATTAAGGCAGGAGGTGTTCAAGTATGAAATTAGTCGATGAACTATATGAAATGTACCGGAACAAGCTTACGGGTGATGAAGAGGATATCGATATGCTCGCATTTGCTTTTTTGGAGGAAATGTCACATGAGGACCTTCTTGCTTTAATTCAGGATATGAGTAAACAGGAATTATACGATTTAATGGGTCTTTATTTAATTGAAAGCCTGAAGGGTAAATTTGCGCAGGAAGAGTATGGACAACATCGCACCAATACTTATTATCCACGAAATATACACTAATATATTACATACGCCGCGAGAAAAGGGAGCGCTAGTTTAAGGCTTCCTTTTTTGTTTCATGTTACAATAAGGAAAAGGGGGAATACTCTTGTATACAGTGTTTGTCGTATGCATCATCATTGTTATTGTTGTGCTATTATTAGCTGTAATTACAACTTCGAAAGCCTATACATATAAGCATACAGTTGATCCACTAGAAAATAATCCTAATGTGGATCAAGAGCAAAAAGAAATTTTAAATTCAAATGACAATAAGAAAGCATAAAAAAATTCCTATTCAAAATGAATAGGAATTTTTTACATTCAACCAAATACTTTCTTTAAGTCTTCTTTACTTTGCTCAAGCCAGAAATTCATTAAACTCTTAGCTCCTTCTAAATCATGAAGCTTTGCCTGACCACATTGTCTTTCATTTGCTGCAGGAATGTCAGTGATAGTAACGGCATCTTTCATTGTATCCTCAAGAAGATCAATGATTTCCTCTACTGTCGGTTCACCGCTTACGACAAGATAGTATCCTGTTTGGCACCCCATTGGAGAAATATCAATAATATCAAAATGATCGTACTTCTCGGAATGCTTACGGATATTAAAGGCAAGCAAATGTTCAAGTGTATGAATAGCATCAGGCTTCATCGCCTGTTTATTTGGCTGGCAAAAACGAATATCATATTTATTAACAACTCCGTCACTTCCTACTTTATGAACACCACAGTGTCTCACAAAAGGTGCTTTAACGGCATTATGGTCTAAATCAAAGCTTTCAACTGAAGGCATCAGTATCACTCCTTTTATTATCTACAAACTATCATACACTAAATCCCGAGTTTTTTCATCTACTTAGTTATATTTAACAAATTTAGACGTTCGTTTTAATATATGGTATTTTGTAAGTAACCATTAATGAGGAGCGACCAAAATGTTAAAAAAAGCATTTATTGCACTGATTCGCTTTTATCAAAACGTAATCTCACCTTTAAAGCCCCCGACTTGCCGCTTTTATCCTACCTGCTCGCATTATGGACTTGAAGCTGTACAGCGCTTTGGGGCTTTAAAAGGCGGATATCTCACCATAAAAAGGATATTGAAATGCCATCCTTTTCATCCTGGCGGTATTGACCCGGTGCCTGAAAAGCACAAACATTAATTCTCATACCCATTGACAATTAGATCTAATTTTCCGGTCTTCGGATCTATGACAAGGCCATGAACAGGAACTCCTTCCGGCATAAGCGGATGGTTTTTGATGATATCAACACTATGGCTGACACTTTCTGTTACATTATCAAAACCATGAAGCCACTGTTTAATGTCGATACCTGAGTAGGTTAGAGTATCAAGTGTTTTTTCAGGAATTCCTCGTTCGATCATACTGTTTATAACCGGATCCGCTTTTAAACCGCTCATTCCGCAATCGTGATGAGCTATAACCATAACTTCTTTAGCCTGCAGCTGATAAACCGCAATAAGAATACTGCGCATGATACTGCCAAATGGATGTGACACAAGGGCACCAGCATTCTTGATGATTTTCGCATCGCCATTTCCAAGATTTAAAGCCTTCGGTAATAATTCAAGCAGCCTTGTATCCATACAAGTTAAAATGACCATTTTTTTATTCGGAAATTTCGTGGTTTCATACTTTTCATATTCGTGGTCTTCTACGAATTTCTGATTATGGACTAGAATGTCATTTAATAATGATGTGTTATTCATATAATTCCCACCTTTCTTTTTCTACTTATAAGCATACCTATCTATTGTGTTTGAAACAAATTTTTTACTTGCAAATAGGCTAATTTTTTTGTAAGATACATATGGAAATCGTAATCGTTCCGTATTATGCACTTATTTTTATTCTGAATGCTAAAAATTTTTCGACAACAAATCGTAATTAATCCGATTTATAACATATTTTCAAAGGAGCTTTTATGAAAAAATTTATTCTTTTCCTTTCTTTTCTAATTCCATTAAGCCTGTTCTTATCTGCCTGTTCTAATGAAAAACCGGTCCAAAAAAATAAGGACCAGTTAACCATCTATACAACAGTATTCCCACTTCAATATTTTACTGAACAAATTGGCGGCAAATATGTTGACGTAAAAACCATCTATCCTCCTGGGGCAGATGAACATACCTTTGAACCATCGCAAAAGGATATGATGAATCTCGCTGATTCAGACTTATTTTTCTACATTGGTTTAGGGCTGGAGGGCTTTGTAGAAAAAGCAAAAGGCACCTTGAAAAACGAAAATGTATCTTTAGTAGCAACAGCAGACAAACTTCAGCTGCCAAAAGATAATGGAGCTCATGAAGACGGAGATGAAGACGGACACCAACATGGCGATGTTAATCCCCATGTGTGGCTAGATCCGATTTATTCAAAGAAAATGGCTGCCGTTATTCGTGATAACCTGGTGAAAAAAATGCCCAAGCAAAAAGAGCTTTTTGATAAAAATTATCAGACACTTGCAGCTCAGTTAGACGAACTAAATGGCCAATATGAGAAAACCATTTCAACCGCCAAGCATAAAAAAATCATTGTGACTCATGCTGCATTTGGCTATTGGGAGCAACGCTATGGAATCGAACAAATTAGCATTTCCGGACTTTCCACTACCAATGAACCAACCCAAAAAGAATTAGAAAAAATAATTTCCGTAGCAGACCATGAAGGATTACATTACATTCTTTTTGAACAAAACGTTCAATCGAAGCTAGGTAAAATTGTCCAAGAGGAAATTGGGGCCAGAGCTTTACCGATTCATAACCTAGCCATCTTAACCAAAGAAAACATCAAGAACAAAGAAACTTATTTTTCCTTAATGAAAAAGAACCTTGATACATTAAAAACTGCATTAAATAATTAAGGCTCTTTTCGTAAGCTTTATTGCTTTTGAAACTTATTAAGAGTCATTTACAAAGTTCCTAGGCAATTTTCGCAAATGCTCTTACGAAAAGATGCCACGAAGAATATAGTTTTACGGGTAGATGAACTTATAAGAAAACAACAATCTTTGCGAAAATAGCCATAATTAATTACCTATATTCCCTGACACTTACAGGCATGTACTGCTTAAGATCATCAAATGCTATATCTGTATTACCGAAATAATAAGGAGTGATACGAATGGCACAAGATGTTTTATGTGAAGTTAATAACTGTACGTTTTGGGCAAAGGGAAATAAATGCAGCGCAGAGAGTATCTATGTTGTCAGCCACAAAGGGAAAACGGCTGATAATAGTCAAGAAACTGATTGTAAAACCTTTGAACCGGGCGATCTCTAATATAAAAAATGAACCAGGCAATCATGCCTGGTTTATTTTTTATATTAAAATCTAAATATTCTTTGCGAAAGTGACGTCTCCTGAAGGCGTTTTTCATTTATTTGATATCCGATTCCCGGAACCTCGGGTACAGCTATTTCTCCATTTTGTACGATCACTTCTGGGCTGATAATGTCTTCATCCCAAAACCTGCTTGAAGCAGAAATGTCCCCTGGAATTGTGAAGCCAGGCAGCGACGCAAGCGCAATATTATGGGCGCGGGAAATGCCAAATTCAATCATTCCCCCACACCATACGGGAATACCTCGATCAAAGCAATAATCATGGATTCGTTTTGCTTCCGAGAGACCTCCAATACGCCCCGCTTTAATATTAATAACCTTGCAGCTGCCAAACTCAATCGCCTTTCTGGCATCCTCGAAGGACACAATACTTTCGTCCAAACAAATAGGTGTTTTGATTTCTTTTTGCAGTATTGCGTGTTCGATTAGATCATCATGAGCAAGCGGCTGCTCAATCATCAATAAATTCCATTCATCTAAGGCTTTTAGTCGGTCCATATCCTTTAATGAATAAGCGGAATTAGCATCAGCCATAATCGGCAAATCCGGATAATGCCGTCTGATGTCTGCTAAAAAGGAATAATCCTGATTTGGATTAATTTTTACTTTAATCCTTTGGTAACCCTCTTGAAGGTATTGCTCAATTTGCCTTAGCGCTTTAGCAGTCGAATCTGTAGCAACTACTACACCTGATGGGATCCGTGTCAGTGTACCGCCTAACATTTTTGATAAAGGCTGTGACCCAGTCTTGGCATATAAATCCCATAGTGACATCTCTAAGGCAGCCTTCGCCATATTATTTCTTCTCAGCGATTTGTTGAAAAGAACAGATGCCTCATCCGGATGCTGAATCGGGTGTTTTTGCAGCAATGGAATCAAAAAGTCCTGTAACATATGCATACACGTTGCCACTGTTTCCTCTGTGTACCATGGCGATGAAAAGGCTACTCCCTCGCCAAAACCAGATATGCCTTCTTTATTCGTAACTTTTACGATGATGCCTTCACGTTCATGTACAGACCCTAAATGAGTTTGAAAAGGAGATTTTAAAGGCATTTGAATAATAAATAGCTCTACAGTCGAAATTTTCATCTATCAGCCCTGCCCTCAATCAGCCATTCCTTAAGATTTCTTCTAAGTAATTTTTTTGCCGCATTTCTTGGCATCTTCTCTATAAAATAAAAAGCCTTAGGAACTTTATACTTTGCCAGCCGTTCTCCACAAAATTGCCTTAGTGCTTCTTCAGAAGGATAATCCCCCTCTTTGGTTACTAAAAAGGCAACTGGCACTTGTCCCCATTGCTCATTGTCAATACCGATGACACCGGCATCTTGAACGCTAGGATGAGACAATAAAACGGCTTCAATTTCTGCGGGATAAATATTCTCGCCGCCTGAAATAATTAAATCGGAGCGCCGATCTAAGACATATAAAAAGCCGTCTTCATCTAAGTAGCCAATATCACCTGTATATAGCCAGCCGTCCCGTATTTTTTCTGCCGTGGCATCCGGGCGATTTAGATAACCTGCAGTCACATTTGGCCCCTTAATGATGATTTCACCGGCCACACCAGCTTGAGCTGCTCCCCCCTCTTCACCTTCGATTCGGATTTCCGAAGGGAATAAAGGTTTTCCTGCCGAACCAAGCTTAGTTAAGCTATATTCTGGTGCAAGCGTGACGATTTGGGAGGAGGATTCTGTCATTCCGTAGGTTTGAAAAACCGGAATCTCTTTTTCAGTACATGCTACTAGCAATGGCAGCGGTGCAGGGCCGCCACCTAGCAGCATACAGCGAAAATGGCCAGGAAGCCTTTCTGCTCCAAGCGTCTCCATTACTCTTTTCAGCATAGTCCCAACAATCGACATAACGGAAACATTTTTCTCATTTATATCTTTGATCGTTTTTTCCGCATCAAAGGTTTCATGCAGGACAATCGGCATTCCATAAATGACACTGCGCATCAGGATCGAAAAACCGCTTATGTGAAAAAGAGGTACGCTGCAAAGCCAACAATCGTTATCATTAACCCCTAAATTTAAAGCAGATCCAACAGCACTCCACCAGTGGTTTCCATAGGACTGCATCACCCCTTTTGGATGTCCGGTCGTTCCTGATGTATACATGATCGTACAAATATCGCCAAGATTGATGTCATCCCTGATGACAGGCACCTCTGGTTTTCGGTTAAATAAGGATTCTTTCGTTATCGCTCCTATCAGAAGATTTTGTTCATTCATTTTGTCAGATAAGGCTTCTTCAAGGATAAGAAAAGAGGATTTCGAATCCTTTAACTGCCAAACTAGTTCAGATGAAGTCAAACGATTATTCAATATGACCGATTTCACGCCTAATAGCTGCAGAGCAAATAATATAACCACTGTATCAAGATGATTCTTTAACAATACACCAATAAATTGATCTTGTTGTACACCAAGTCCTTGGAGTTGTCCTGCAGCCTTAAGTGAACGGTCATAAAGTTCTTTGAACGATACCGTCTGATCTTTAAAATAAACAGCAGTTCTATCTGGAGTTAAAAACATGCGCTTTTTTAAAAAATTAGGCATTCTCTCATTCATTATTTCTCTTACCACCTTATATACTGTCTAGCTTCAGCGCCTAGGCGCTGAAGCTTTTCTATTAGGCTTTGTTAAACTAGTTTGTTGATTTGCGCTCCAGGCGCTTCGCTTTCCGCGGGCGTGCCGGAGAGCCTCCTCGGCGCTTTCAGCGCCTGCGGGGTCTCCCCTGTCCCGTACTCCCGCAGGAGTCTTCGCGCCTTCCGCTCCAATCAACAGTGTTAAAAATCAACAATGTTCTTTAACAAAGCCTTCTATTAAAAAACAGCCTGATGGAAATCCATCAAGCTGCAGCTAAAAACATTAAATCAAGGAAACCGCGGGAATTGACCGAAATCAGGCTTACGCTTTTCTTTAAAGGCGTCACGGCCTTCCTTCGCTTCATCTGTTGTATAGTAAAGTAATGTCGCATCGCCGGCAAATTGTTGTAATCCTGCTAAGCCATCCGTATCAGCATTCATAGCAGCTTTAATGAAACGGAGTGCAGTTGGGCTCTTTTCAAGCATCTCTTCACACCATTTAATGGTTTCCTCTTCAACCTGTTCTAAAGGAACAACAGTGTTTACCAAGCCCATGTCAAGCGCTTCTTGTGCATTGTACTGACGGCATAAATACCAAATTTCACGCGCTTTCTTATGTCCAATAATTCTTGCTAAATATCCAGAGCCATAACCGGCATCAAAGCTTCCAACCTTCGGACCTGTTTGTCCAAAAACAGCGTTATCGGCAGCTATTGTTAAATCACAGACTACATGTAGTACATGGCCTCCGCCAATTGCATACCCTTTTACCATTGCTACAACAGGTTTAGGAATAACGCGGATTAAGCGCTGCAGATCTAGAACGTTTAATCGAGGGATCTGGTCCTCCCCTACATATCCACCGTGTCCACGGACACTCTGGTCCCCACCTGAACAGAATGCTTTTTCTCCGGCACCTGTTAAAACAATCACTCCAACACTTGCATCATCACGTGCGTAGGCAAAAGCGTCAATCAACTCCATAACCGTTTTGGGTGTAAAAGCATTATGTACATGTGGACGGTTAATGGTGATTTTTGCAATTCCATTATAAGTTTCATATAAAATTTCTTCATATTTACGTCCTGGAACCCATTCTACTGTCAAAATGAAAACCTCCTTCTTTATTTAGAGACAAAAAGTCACTTACTATTGTACCAAACTTTTCTGGTTCCTCCACATGAATTGCATGGCCGCTGTTTTCCACAACCACCCATGACCCATTTTCAAGCTCCTTCACCATCTTTTCCGCAATTGTACAAAACTTTTTATCTTCACTGCCCGTTACCAGCAGAACTTCACAAGAAAGCTGACTAAGGTTTTGCCACCAAGAAGGCTGAGCGCCTGTCCCCATTCCGATTAAACTATTTGCTAGTCCAAGAGGTGAGTTATTTAACCGTTGAAGCCGAATGGACTTCTTGATTATTAATGGAAGACGTTTCATCGTTGAAAACAATGGAATCTCTTCCCAATAATCAACGAATTCCGTTAAGCCCTTATCTTTAATAAAATTTGCAAGTTCAGCATCTTTCATGCGGCGCGTTTCACGTTCTGCTTCCGTTTGCAGGCCAGGTGAGGCACTTTCCAGGATTAAATTTCGTACTCTCTCTGGAAAAAGAACTGCAAAGGTTAAGGCAAGTCTTCCCCCCATTGAGTAGCCAAGTAAATCCACTTGCATGGCGCCCAGATGATCTAGGATGCTTTTCAGATCATTCGCGGCTTTTCCAATTTGGTAGCGGTTACTATTTTCTGGCGAATCGGTTTTCCCATGGCCGATAATATCGGGAATAATTAAATTGGAATGCGTCCCCCAGAGATCACAAAAAGGAGTCCATGTCGTCGAATCTCCAGTAAATCCATGTAACACTACCAGCGGAAATCCGCTACCGGATTTCTCGACATGATACTTAACATTGTCGACAATTACCTTCATTCATGTTCACCTGTGACAAAATTTGATATTTCCCGGGAAACCACACGCCAAAATTCGCGGTGCTCATCTCGATTTCTGTCCCTATTTGTAGCTACCTCAAAAACTTTTATTCCTTTTGAATTCATTGCCATCTTCATTTCCGATTCAAAGTGATCCCAATCTTTGATTTTCGTATAATCACCATGAAACATTTTGACCGCATGTTCAAATTCAATATTTAAGGCTGTGCCAAATAGGAGTTCAAAATGTTTCGGATGTTCAGCTTGTGGAAGGAAGGAAAAAATTCCGCCGCCATTATTGTTTACCAGAATAATATTAATATCAATATTGTAAAGCTTCGCGGCAATCAGGCCATTTAAATCATGGAAAAATGTTAAATCCCCTAAAACTAAATATAATGGCTGTGAGTATAGAGCTGCACCTAAAGCAGTAGAAACAGTGCCATCAATGCCATTTGCCCCTCTGTTCGCAACAACCCTAATCGATTTATCATTGTTTAAGAAAAAACTGTCTAGATCGCGGATTGGCATACTATTACCAACAAAGATAGTAGCTTCATCTGGGAGCAGCTCGGCTAATTGATAAAATAATTTGCCTTCGCTTAATTCAGCAGTATCACGAACCAGCGCCATATTTTCATTAGTAAGTTTATTAACTTTCTTCCAATCTTCTAAGAACATAGATGGTGACTGTCTTTTTAAATAGGTAACAAGCTTTTCGCAAAAACTGGTTTCATTACAGAAGATCATATCCGTCGATAACGAAGATGGGTCGCGCCAGCCACCGCCTCCATCAATGACAAATTGATCAGCACTATGGTTTTCTTTTAAGAAAACCGTTAAAGCTTTTGAAACCGGCATAGATCCAAACCGTATGACAACATCCGGTTTTAAGAATGACTTTGCCTCATCGTTTCTTAAGAATGTATCATAGGCATCAATTATTTGTTCAAGGCTGTGTTTTCCACTTCGCAGTTGTGACAAAGGGTCAGCCAAAATCGGAAATTTTAATACCTCGGCCAGTTGGGTAACAGCATTAGCAAACGCTTCTTCAGCGATGTTTCCGCAAACAATGATTCCTTTTTCTCTTCCCATTAGTTTTTCAGCGATTTCTTTAATATACTCTTCATTAATAGTTAAATCACCGTTAAGCACCTTCACATATCCATTTGAACGTTCTTTCGTATGAAAAATCTCCTCATCCAATTTAGGAATCAGCGGCTCACGAAACGGGAAATTCAAATGAACCGGACCAGCAGGGGCTGCAGTAGCAGCTGCTGCCGCCCTTGCACAAAAAGTCCGAGCGTAGCGAATCATCTCATCGCTTTTTTCAGGCAGCGCCATTTCCGCAAACCATTTGACATGATGCCCATACAAATGAATTTGATTAATTGCCTGAGGGGCCCCTACTTCCCTTAGTTCATGGGGCCGGTCTGCAGTTAGCACAATCAACGGGACTCGTGAGTAACGAGCTTCAACGATAGCCGGAAAATAATTTGCAGCAGCCGTGCCTGACGTGCAAAGGAGGGCAACAGGTCTGTTTGTTATCTTGGCAATTCCTAACGCAAAAAAAGCAGCAGATCGTTCATCCACATGGATATGTACCTTTAAATCAGGGTGTTCAGCCATCACCATCGCCATTGGTGTCGATCTAGAACCTGGGCTTACGACGACATCGGTGACACCAGAGAAGACTAACTCTGCTACAAAGGCCGCAATATATGCAGTTAATGATTCTTGATGACTCATATTATTTGTCCTCCAAAGGCCCTAAGCATTGGCCTAAACTTCAAGCTCGTCTCCATATATTCACTTTCAGAATCCGAATCTGCCACGACACCGCAACCAGCAAATAAAGAAGCTTCATTTCCTTGAATTAATCCTGAACGAATGGAAACGGCGAATTCTCCATTCTTGCGGTAATCGACCCAGCCTAATGGAGCAGCATAAAAACCTCGATCAAGTTCTTCAACCTGTCTTATTTTTTCAACCGCTTCACTTTTAGGAAGGCCGCCCAAAGCGGGTGTTGGGTGCAGTCTTTCAACTAAAAGCAATAAAGAAGTATCTTGATGACATTTTCCAATCACAGGAGTGTATAAATGTTGGATATCTCGAATCTTCATTAGTTGAGGTTTTTCAGGCAAGATCACTTTTTCACATGATTCTTCTAATGCTTCCTTGATCATTTCAACAACATAGCGGTGTTCAATAAGGTTCTTTTGATCCTTTAAAAGCTCTTCACCCAATAGCCTATCCTCTTCATTTGTTTCTCCTCGTGAAATTGAGCCAGCAAGACAAGTGGAAAAAATTTCATTTCCCTGCTTCTTTACAAGTCTTTCTGGTGAAGCGCCGATGAAACAATCGCCATTTGATTCGAAAGCAAAGATAAAGCTTTCATGCTGCTGATCGTTTAAGTTATAAAGAACCTTTTCAGCCTCGATTTCGTGATTGAAAGTTAGTCGAAGCTCCCGAGCTAGTACCACTTTTTTTAACGGACCCGACGATACTTCCTGTACGATTGTGTCAACTGTCTTTTTCCACTGGTCTGGCGAAATCTCTTCTGTCTCTAGCAAGATTGTTGTTTTCGTCCGATGGCGCTGCCCCAGAGAATTTAAAAGATGATTCCTTTCCTCAACCACTTTATTAAATAATGAAACATCATCATTTGGTGTACAAACAATATTTGTTGTTAAATAGGCCTGACCCTGAATAATACTTAATAAATATTTGGGTAAATGGAACAAGGAATCAGAGTACTTCGACCAGAGTTCTGTTTTTTCTTTGTATGGATCAAAAGAAAACCCACCGAACATCAATGGACCAGTACCAATTTCTTTATAAGGGTTAAAAATGATACTATCCCTTAAAAAGGTTTCCCACTCATTTTCAACATGAAAAAAGCGGTCAGTAGCCTGATCCGACTGAATTTGTTTTGTTATCCCAAGTCCAACAAGCACTAATTCGTCTTTGGGATCCTTCCAGAAAAACCGTTCACCCAGATAGCGCTCGTTCCCTAAATTAAAAAATGATAAAGGGTTAATCGTGTCCATTTTATAAACTTCACTCATTAAAATGGGCCGGTTAAGTTTTTTCGCCCGCTCAACCGCGATGAGACCCCTTTCCTTAATTTCCGTTTCTTGAATGGTTACCAAACAAATCCCTCCAAAACAGCCAAAATTGCTGTTATCCATTCATCTTTAAGCCTTATTAAAGATACTACTCTCATTGTAAATAAGTCAATAATACTTGTCACTACCATCCTGATTCATTCCTAATTATATATCAAAATTTCAATATTAGGTTGTAAACGACTTTTTCGTTATTTTTCCACTAAGTATTCAATTATAACCAAAAGGTATTATCTTCTAGATTTGAAAGGAAAAATTCATTGACACTACCACTCTGATTCCATACACTTATGTGTGGGAAAGAAACTTTAGACCTAAAAAATTGTCGATATATAAAATTAATATATAAGGGAGAGACCAATATGCAGCCAAATTTACAGCAAAATTCGAAACCAGTCGTCGAATCTAACCGCGGGTTTCAAGTTTGGTGGCAAATGACCCGTCCTCATACGTTAACAGCTGCGTTCGTCCCGGTTTTACTTGGGACAGCGCTTGCACTTAAGTCTGGCAAAATCCATTACGGGTTATTTATCGCTATGTTGATTGCGAGTTTACTCATTCAAGCCGCAACCAATATGTTTAACGAATACTTCGATTATAAACGCGGACTTGATAACGAAAATTCTGTAGGGATTGGCGGAACCATTGTCCGTGATGGAATCAAACCAAAGACCGTCATGACTCTTGCATTCAGTTTTTATGGAATCGCGCTATTGTTAGGAATTTATATATGCGCTAATAGCAGCTGGTGGTTAGCATTAATTGGACTTATTTGTATGGCTGTCGGTTTTTTTTATACCGGAGGCCCTGTGCCAATTGCTTATACACCTTTTGGAGAATTATTTGCCGGCTTCTTTATGGGAATGTTGATTATTCTCATCTCATTCTTTATCCAAACAGGGACAGTCGACAGTACCAGTATTTTAGTATCGATCCCAAGCATGGTACTGGTAGGTGAAATTTTATTAGCTAATAACATTCGGGACCTTGATAACGACAAGGAAAACGGGCGGAAGACATTAGCCATCCTATTAGGGAAAAAGAAGGCTATTAATTTACTTGCCGGTATGTTTATTTTCTCTTATTTATGGGTTTTAGGACTTATTATCGGCGGCGTAGTTCCTGCATGGGTGGCGATTGTCATTTTAAGCGCACCAAAGGCAATTAAAGCTACAAAAGGTTTTATTGAAAATAGTCTGCCTATTCAAATGGCGCCCGCAATGAAAGCGACCGCTCAAACCAATACGATTTTTGGATTTTTACTTGCCATCGGCATTTTCGTTGGACATTTTTTCGCATAATAAAAAGGCTTCTGCTCACGAGCAGAAGCCTTTTCTTATAACGATTTAATTTTCCAAATTTCCTTTGCATATTCTTTGATGGTCCGGTCACTGGAAAAATAACCTGCACGAGCAATATTGGTTAAACTCATTTTTTGCCAATGCAGCTGATCTTGATAGGCTTCCCCTATTTTTCGCTGAATGTCTGCATAGGAGGCAAAATCCTTTAAGACGAAATATTGGTCATTTTCTTCAAGAAGAGAATCAAAAATGGGCTCGAATTCATTATGATCATCTGGGAAGAATCCATTCACGAGTTGATCGACCGCCTGGCGAATACGATAATCGTGATGATAATATTCAAGGGATTGATACCCGCCATGTTGATAGTAATGGAGAACCTCGTCTGCTGTAAGACCAAAAGTAAAGATATTATCCCCGCCCACCAGCTCTTGAATTTCAATATTTGCTCCATCTAAGGTTCCTACTGTCAGTGCTCCATTGATCATAAATTTCATATTTCCTGTTCCTGATGCCTCTTTACTTGCAGTCGAAATCTGTTCACTTACATCCGCTGCAGGAAAGATTTTTTCGGCAAGGGAAACTCGATAATTCTCAAGGAAAATGACTTTGAGTTTATCTCCAATCTTTGGATCATGATTAACCTTATCCGCGACAGCATTAATTAATTTAATAATCTTTTTTGCATAGTAATAACCCGGTGAAGCTTTTGCACCAAAAATAAACACTCTTGGGGTAAGCGTAAAACTTGAATCCTCTTTAATTCGGTTGTAAAGATGCATGATGTGCAATACATTCAGAAGCTGACGCTTATAGGCGTGCAGGCGTTTTACCTGAACATCAAAAATTGCTGTTGAATCAACAGTAACCCCATTTTTATCAAAAATGACATCCGCCAGCTTTTGTTTATTTTCATTTTTAATTTTTTGCAGCTGGTCTAAAAATGGTTGGTCATTTTGATATTTAAGTAATTTATCAAGGTCTTCTGCCGTATAAGTCCAAGAGGAACCTATTGATTCTGTAATCAAAGCCGATAATTTTGGATTTGCTTTTAACAGCCATCGCCGGTAGGCAATCCCATTCGTTTTATTGTTAAACTTCTCAGGAAACAGTTGATAAAATTGATTCATTTCCCGCTTCTTTAAAATTTCTGTATGCAGCTTTGCCACACCATTTACACTAAAGCTTCCTACAATTGCTAAATGAGCCATTTTCACGTAATCATCAGCTAATATAGCAAGATTTCTGATCCGTTCCCAATTACCTGGAGTCTGCTCCCAAAGCTCCTGGCAAAAGCGTTCATTAATTTCCTCCACAATCATATATATCCTTGGCAGCAAGGGGCGGAAAATATGAATAGGCCACTTCTCTAATGCTTCTGACAGGGTTGTATGATTTGTGTAAGAGATGGTATTTTTCGTAATATGCCATGCCTGATCCCAGTCCAAGCCCTCTTCATCAATTAAAATCCTCATTAGCTCAGGAATTGCTAGTACTGGGTGTGTATCATTAATATGGATACAAACATCTTCATGAAGCCTATGTAAACTACCATGTTGTTTTCGATACGCTTTCAGGATGGACTGGAGACTTGCCGAAACTAAAAAATATTGCTGCTTGAGCCTTAAAATTTTCCCATCATCATGGGTATCATCTGGATATAAAAACTCTGAAATCATTTCTGTTTCCCGTTTGTATTTTAAAATATCATCGTGAAACGGAAATTGTGCCGGCTCAGCATTCCATAGCCTTAATGTGTTAACGGTATTTGATTTATACCCGATTACAGGCATATCATGAGGAACAGCGGTTACCGTCTCGGCATTCAAATGTTGAAACACGTGACGCCCATTTTCCATCCTCACTTCGACCTTGCCCCAAAAAGGAATCTTAACGGCCAAATCAGCCTTGCGGATTTCCCATACATTTCCGCTCCGCAGCCATTGCTCAGGCAATTCGACTTGATAGCCATCTACAATTTTCTGTTCAAAAAGGCCATGTTTGTACCGTATACCGTGGCCGTGTCCAGGCAAATTTAGCGACGCAAGTGAATCTAAAAAACAGGCGGCTAATCTTCCTAAACCGCCATTCCCTAAGCCTGCATCTGCTTCTAAATCTTCAAGCCCGCTCAAATCAATCCCCAATTGCTGAAGGCCATCCTGAACGATTTCCTCAATCCCAAGGTTAATTAAATTCTGCCTTAGCAATTTTCCTAATAAATACTCAATCGAAAGGTAATAAACTTGCTTGCCCTTTGCCGCATGATAACGTTCATTGGTGGCAATCCAATCATTGCTGACAAATTCGCGGATCATATTTCCGAGTGTTTGGTAGTGATCTCTCGCTGTACTTTCCGAGAAGCTTTTTCCGCATACCATTTCAAGTCTATTTAAAAAGGATTCTTTAAACTCGGACTTATTAGAAAACATGGGTTTCACTCCTAGTGATAAGCTCTGCATACAGCTGGTTATAACTAAATGCTGATTGGGCCCAGCTAAAATCCATTTCCATCGCCTGTTTAACAAGGGATTCCCAAGCTTCACGATCATGGTAAAAGCTTAAAGCTCTTCTAATCGTGTAAAGCATATCATGGGCATTGAAATTACGGAAGGAAAAGCCATTTCCTTCCCCTGTGACTTCATTCCAGGATTTTACGGTATCGTTTAAGCCGCCCGTCTCACGAACAATCGGAATCGCACCGTATTTCATTGCAATCAACTGTCCTAGTCCACATGGTTCAAACAGAGAAGGCATTAGGAATAAGTCTGCCGCAGCATAAATCTTATGTGCAAGCCCTTCATCAAAGCCTGTATGCACCTTTAATTTCTCTGGGTAGATACGGGCAGCCTGCCTTAAATGTTCCTCATTATCATAGTCACCTGTGCCAAGAATTATAACTTGAATATCCTCTTGCAGAATTTCTCTAAGGACACATTTGATAAGATCCAGCCCTTTTTGTTTAGTCAGCCGTGAAATCATTACCATTAAAGGCGTATTGGCGGATTGTGATAAGCCGAATAGCTTTTGAATCTCTCTTTTATTAATCACTTTTTTTTCAGGATTATTAACTGAATAGGTTTGAAAAATCAAAGGGTCATTTGCTGGATTATAGAATTCATCATCAATTCCATTTAAGATCCCCAAGAGGTCTTCATTTCGCGCTTTTAAAAGGCCTTCCAGCTTTTCACCATAGGTTGGCGTTTGGATTTCACTTTTATAGGTTGGGCTAACTGTTGTAATGGTATCGGCTGCAACGAGTGCCCCCTTCATAAAGTTGACATTCCCAAAAAACTCTAAGTGATCTGGATGGAAGGATTGATAATCCATTCCAAGTAAATCTCCCAAAACTTCTTTTGGAAAGATTCCTTGGAACTGCAGGTTATGAATTGTAAACACAGTTCGGATTAGACCATAACCTTTTCTTTTGTAATATTCCGATCTCAAAAGATAAGGAATCATTCCTGTATGCCAATCATGGCAGTGAAGGACATCAGGGAAAAAATTAAGCTCTTCAATTGCTTCCAGGACAGCGCGATTGAAATAAGCAAATCGTTCACCATCGTCATAATACCCATACAAACCTTCTCTTTTAAAATAGTATTCATTATCGACAAAATAGAAGGTTACTCCTTGATGGGTGAGCTCCTCTATACCGCAATATTGATTTCTCCAGCCTACCTGAACAGTGAATTCCTTTACTTTTTTCATTTCATTCTTATAATCATCAGAAATGGTTCCGTATTTAGGGAGAATAACCCTAACATCGGTTCCCAGACTTTTTAATTCCTTTGGAAGGGATCCTGCAACATCTGCAAGACCTCCCGATTTAGCAAATGGTCCGCATTCTGACACGGCAAATAATACTTTCACGAGTTCATCAACGCTCCTTGCTTCATCCCTTTACGTACTACAAAAGGGGAACGGGCACTTCCAGTTAAATGTGTACCGGCTTCTATTTTTACATCTTTATCTAAAATAACGGAATCTAAATAGCAGTTATCTTCTATTTGGCATTTCTGCATGATAATGCAGTTTTTAATGACTGCACCCTTCCCAATTTTAACACCACGGGAGATAATACTGTTTTCCACTGTTCCACTGATTACACACCCGTTTGCAATCATTGCATTTTTTACCAAGGATCCTTTAACGTATTTCGTTGGCGGCTCATCCTTAACCTTCGTAAAAATCGGGCTGTCTTTCAAAAATAATTGCTTCCAGACATCTGTCTTAAGTAAATTCATGCTCGTTGAAAAATAGTTTTCAATTGAATCTATCATGACGGCATATCCGTTGTAATCATAGTGGCATACTGTGTACTGATGATCGAAATCTTGAACAACGTCTCTCATACAGGTGTAACCTGTCTCGTTTCTCGTTTCAAGCAATTCTATTAAAAGTGAGGTTTTAATTAAATACATTTCCATTGAACTGCCATTTTCATGATGGATTTCGGTAATATCACAGGAAGAATGGCGATGCCAGTCAAGAATTGGTCTAAAGTCCATATTAAAAACCGTATAGCAATTGGAGATGATGGCATATTCTTGCGTGCTTCGCTTAAAAAAGTCCATATTGGCCGCAAAATGTTCAAACGACCCTATTTTATTTCCGTCATTATCAACAATCGGTGATGGGAAGAAGAATAGTCCATCACGTTTTCGGTTTAAATCCCAATTTTTTCCGGACCCCAAGTGATCCATTAAGGAGCGATATTGCATTTTTGGAAAAATTGCCACACTTCGAATACCAGAATTGACCATATTCGAAAGTACAAAATCAATGATGCGATACCGGCCTGCAAACGGCAGTGCTGCCAGTGAACGGTGCGTTAATAAATCTTCCAAATCCTCATGGTATGTGGTGGCATCAATGACGCCTAATAGCTTTCTTTTCACGGCTATAGTCCCTCCTGATTTCTAATAAGAATTACTGTTTCTCTCCTGGCACCACTGTGATTGTTCTAGACAATTAATATGCAGGATATAACCCGCTAAGCATTTCTTGGGTCACTAGTATAATTTCATCATCGAAGGAACGAATGACAGTCCCGTCCGGCACTTGCACATCACAAGGAACAATCGCCTTTTCAATCAAGCAGTTATTTCCAATGACAGCATCTGGCATAATAACTGATTCTTTAATGGAAGAGCCTTTTCCAACTGTTACCCCTTGGAAAAGAACCGATTTATCTATTTCCCCTTCAATCGTACATCCTTCGTTTATGAGCGACTCTTTTACAATCGCATCCTGTGAAATATATTGAGGCGGTTGATTTGGATTAACAGAATAGATTCTCCAATCATGATCAAATAGATCTAAATCGCATTCTTCGTTTAATAGATCCATATTCGCTTCCCAAAGGCTTTGAACTGTTCCAACGTCCTTCCAATAGCCTTTAAACGGATAAGCATAAAGCTTCTTGTTTTCTTCTAAAAGAAGCGGAATGACATCCTTACCAAAATCATGGCTGGATTCTGGATTCCGAGCATCCATTTCTAAATATTCTTTCAGTATATTCCAGCTAAAAATATAAATGCCCATCGATGCTAAATTATTTTTTGGCTCACTTGGTTTTTCCTCAAATTCTACGATTCTCATATCCTCGTTCGTATTCATAATTCCGAACCGGCTGGCTTCTGCCCATGGAACCTCAATCAAGGAAATCGAGACATCTGCCCTTTTTTCAATATGGTATTCGAGCATGTTTTCATAATTCATTTTGTAAATATGATCGCCTGAGAGAATTAATACATAATCCGGCTGGTATTGCTTCAGGTAATTCAGATTTTGATAAATTGCACTTGCTGTTCCTGTATACCACTTGACTTCGGAAGACTCAGCGTAAGGTGGTAAAACAGTTACCCCTCCATCCTTTCGGTCAAGGTCCCAGGCACTGCCAATCCCAATATATGAATTTAACAAAAGCGGCTGATATTGAGTTAAAACGCCAACTGTATCAATGCCAGAATTTGCACAATTACTTAAAGTAAAATCAATGATTCGGTATTTCCCTCCAAATGGTACAGCAGGTTTCGCTAAATCCTTTGTCAGCGAATTAAGTCTGCTTCCTTTTCCCCCTGCCAATAGCATGGCTACGCACTTTTTCTTTGCCATTTCCTTTTCTCTCCTTTCGTTTTTTAACCGGTCTGATGATATGAAAACCAAATGGTGCAATTGTTAAGTTGATGGAATATGGTTTACCATGAAACGGTTCCTCTAACGACATGATTGTCTTTTTATTAATCAATCCTGCTCCGCCATATTCTTGTTGATCACTATTTAAAATTTCCCGGTACTCTCCTAGATGATTTACACCAATCTTATAAACCGGGTAGCTGACACCAGTAAAGTTACAAATAATGACTAAATGATCTTCTTCTTTTTCTCCTTTTCGAATGAAGGAAAAAATCGATTGATCACTGTTATTTACATCAATCCATTCAAAACCATCATGCGAATGATCCAGCTCATATAGCGGTTTCGAACGCTTATAAACCTTCGTCAATACTTTTACATATGAGTTTAAATTGCGGTGCATATCATATTCCAATAAGTTCCAGTCTTGTTGTTCTTTATCCTTCCACTCAGCAAACTGTCCTAGTTCAAATCCCATAAATAATAATTTCTTTCCTGGGTGGGCAAACATAAAGCCTAGTAAAAGCCTCAGCTGGGCAAATTTTTCCCAGTATTCTCCCGGCATCTTATCCAAGAGCGACTTTTTGCCATGAACTACTTCATCATGTGAAAACGGGAGCATAAAGTTTTCTCGGAAAGCATATAAAAGTGAAAAAGTCACTTTAGAATGCACCTTTGACCGTGAATAGGGCGGAGTTTCCATATATTCAAGCATGTCATTCATCCAGCCCATATTCCATTTATAATCAAATCCCAAGCCGCCGTGGCTGACTGGGGCAGTAACATCAGGGAAATCTGTAGAGTCCTCACCGATCATTAAAAAATGCGGATCATATTCGTGAACTTCTTGATTTAATTTTTTTAAAAAGTTAATTCCAAAGGGATTTTCACTCGTACCATTCGGCCAATAAATGATATTGGCTACTGCATCCATACGAAAGCCATCAATATGGAAATAATCCATCCAAAACATGGCGTTTGAAATGAGGAAGCTTTGCACCTCACCTTTTCCGAGGTCAAAGTTGGCTGTTCCCCATACCGGATTTTCCCTATCACCATCATTATGGTAGGAATAAATATGTGCTCCGTCAAAACGGTATAACCCGTGGGCATCCTTGCAATAATGACCTGGAACCCAATCCAGGATGACACCAATACCATTCTGATGGCACTGGTCTACAAAATAGCGGAATTCATCGGGTGTTCCATATCTGGAGGTAACCGAAAAGTACCCTGTTCCTTGGTAGCCCCACGAGGCATCGAGAGGGTGTTCAACGAGGGGTAGAATTTCTATATGTGTAAAGCCATGTTCGATTACATAAGGTATAAGCTCTGAAGCAAGTTCCTTATAGGTAAGGAAATCACCATTGAGTTTTTTCCTCCAAGAACCTAAGTGAACTTCATAGATGACGGCAGGCTCGGATAAAAGCTTTCGGGTTGCTCTCCGATTCATCCATTGGTTATCCTGCCATTGATAATTGTTTAAGGAATAAACGATGGAAGCAGTGTTCGGTCGCAATTCAGAATAAAAGGCAAATGGATCAGCTTTAAGCAGTGTTTCACCATTTTGTGTTAAGATTTCATACTTATAAACACTTCCTTCGAGGTCTTGATCAATGATGATAATCCAAACCCCTTCGTCATTTACCTTTTGCAGATCATACCCTTCACCATTCCAGTTATTAAAATCCCCCGTGAGCCTTACCTGAACGGCGTTCGGGGCCCATACGCAAAATCGTGTATAAACTTTATCGGAATTCTTCAAGATATGAGCGCCAAAAAGCTGATGACTTTGAAAAAAATTTCCCTCGTGAAATAAGTGCAGCTGATAATCAGTCGGAAACAATGTATTCACTGTCATGGCTCTCCTCATCCCCATTGAAAATATGTATTTCAAAAACCAATTATAAGTGCAAATGAATAATATTCCTCGTAAAACTTTTTTATCTTTTCTGACAATAACCCCTAATTACGGTCATTATACTTCTTTTTTCGACAGTACTCGACAGGAAACAACGAATTATCTTTCGATATTCGACAAAAAAATATAAAGTTTTTTTGTGAAAAGAAGCATTAATTATTATTTATTTTTCAAAAATTGGATAATCCCTTGTGCTAGTACAATCTTGAATTTGTAAGCGTTGTCAATGTTTTCTGTTATATATAAGGGGTGTTTATTATTATTCTAAAATAACAATACTGTTTTAGTTAGCATGAAATTATCCTAAAATAAAATTTCAAATATTAACAAAAAATTCATACTTTTCTTTTTACTGCAACGGATTTTTTATTATGATTTAGTTAGAGTTCTTATCAAAGAGTGGACGTATGATATGCCATTTAAAGGCCATGGGGAGTCAGATGAATTAAAGATGCTTAGAATATTAAACGTACGAATGGAATTATCAGAGGATGAATACACACGCTATTTAAATCTAGAGAGGGGGTATGAAGGTCATGTAAGGTTTGA
Organism: Paenibacillus sp. BSR1-1; assembly: GCF_030403775.1. Taxonomy (GTDB): domain Bacteria; phylum Bacillota; class Bacilli; order Bacillales; family Cytobacillaceae; genus Neobacillus. The sequence goes on along the minus strand of NZ_JAQMWQ010000014.1, from coordinate 3,550 downwards.
TTTGTTGACAGAGAAGATTCAAAGTGAATGCTACATTTTAAATGATTTGAGGCTTAAGGTTAATAGTATACATTTCAAAATTGACACTGTTATCATTTATCAACAAAAGATTTATCTTTTCTTAGTAAGAAATTATGAAGGTAACTACTGTTTTTACCCAGACAGAATAGAGGCATTTTCCGGAAAGGAGATAAGGTATCCTTTGGATGAGTTGCAACATAGTAAATCCTTGCTACAAAAACTACTTCAAAATCTTGGATGCAACTTATCTATTGAAGCATATGTTGTGTTTATTAACTCGCATTTTACCTTATATCAGGTTCCCCCAAACACGCCATTTATTTTTCCGGCACAGTTAAACAGGTTCATGAAAAAATTAAATAAACAGCCTTCCTGGTTAAATAATAATCATCAGGAGCTCGCAGTCAAAATTCTATCACTCCATCAAACTGAAACTCCGAATATTCCACATTATGAGTACAACCGGCTAAAAAAGGGAAAAACTTGCAGACGGTGCAATTCATTTTCGCACTCAATCAAAGGTAAAAGTGTAGTTTGTAATGGATGTGGATGTGAAGAGAATGTAGAAAGTGCAGTTTTGCAATGTGTAGATGAAATTAAACTCCTTTTTCCAAATGTGAAATTAACAACAAATATTGTCCATGACTGGTGTGGAAAAATAGCCTCAAAAAAGAGAATAAGTAGGATTCTTAGTAAAAACTTTAATATAGTCGGGGTTCATCAATGGGCCTTTTACGAATGACTTAATATATGTCTTTTTCTCTTCCAATGGATGATGCCTCCATAAAAACTTATGTAGGACATTTTTATTATTTATTAGATGGACTTGTCTTTTAAGACCTTAATGAAAGACTGTTTCCTACTTTTCTTGAGCTGAGTCATCACTATGGAACTGGCATAATGACCTGGTTGCTGCTCTTTTAAGTGGTTTTGTCCTTCAGGTCCATTATGAAAGACAGTTTCCTTCTTTTCTTGAGCTGAGTGGTCACTATGGAACTGGCATAATGACCTGGTTGCTGCTCTTTTGAGTGATTTTGTCCTTCAGGCTCTTTATGAAAGACAGTTTCCTTCTTTTCTTGAGCTGAGTGGTTACCATGGAACTGGCATAATGACCTGGTTGCTGCTCTTTTAAGTGGTTTTGTCCTTCAGGCTCTTTATGAAAGACAGTTTCCTTCATTTCTTGAGTTGCACGGTCACTATGGAACTGGCATAATGATCCTTCAGGTTCATTATGAAAGACAGTTTCCTTCTTTTCTTGAGCAGCTTGGTCACTAACATTCTGTCTTTGAGCCCAACTTCTTGTTATTTAGTGTGGTTTTTCCTTCAAGAACATCATGGTAGTCAATCACTATTCAACTTAGAAGAACTAGGAATGCGGGCAGCATTTGTCAACATTTTTTCAGGCTATTTCTAATGTTAAATACAAAAAAACTGATGACAATATATCATCAGTTTTTTTGTATGACCCCTACGGGATTCGAACCCGTGTTACCGCCGTGAAAGGGCGGTGTCTTAACCGCTTGACCAAGGGGCCAATTATTTAATTTATATGGCAGAGAAGAAGGGATTCGAACCCTCGCGCCGGTTACCCGACCTACTCCCTTAGCAGGGGAGCCCCTTGAGCCACTTGGGTACTTCTCTATATGGCTCCGCAGGTAGGACTCGAACCTACGACCGATCGGTTAACAGCCGATAGCTCTACCACTGAGCTACTGCGGAATAATGTTAAGTTACTTTGCTATCACATAAAAATCTGGTGGGCCTAAATGGACTCGAACCATCGACCTCACGCTTATCAGGCGTGCGCTCTAACCAGCTGAGCTATAGGCCCATTTTGGAGCGGGTGATGAGAATCGAACTCACAACATCAGCTTGGAAGGCTGAGGTTTTACCACTAAACTACACCCGCATATAACATGGGGCGACTGATGGGAATCGAACCCACGAATGCCTGAACCACAATCAGGTGCGTTAACCACTTCGCCACAATCGCCATAATAAAAGTTATTTAATTTTAAATAAATGGTGGCTCAGGACGGAATCGAACCGCCGACACAAGGATTTTCAGTCCTTTGCTCTACCGACTGAGCTACTGAGCCATTTCCATTTAAATGGCGGTCTGGACGGGACTCGAACCCGCGACCTCCTGCGTGACAGGCAGGCATTCTAACCAACTGAACTACCAGACCGAATTGCGGAGGCAGGATTTGAACCTGCGACCTTCGGGTTATGAGCCCGACGAGCTACCAGACTGCTCCACCCCGCGACGGTAAAAATATTTAATTCAAGAATAATATGGCGGAGGAAGAGGGATTCGAACCCCCGCGCGGTTTAACCCGCCTGTCGGTTTTCAAGACCGATCCCTTCAGCCGGACTTGGGTATTCCTCCATATTATACAAAATTACTGGTGGACCTTGTAGGACTCGAACCTACGACCGGACGGTTATGAGCCGTCTGCTCTAACCAGCTGAGCTAAAGGTCCAAGTTGAAGTTCTAAAATATATTATTTGGTAGCGGCGGAGGGGATCGAACCCCCGACCTTACGGGTATGAACCGTACGCTCTAGCCAGCTGAGCTACACCGCCAAATATATTATTGAATTATGGTGGAGCCTAGCGGGATCGAACCGCTGACCTCCTGCGTGCAAAGCAGGCGCTCTCCCAGCTGAGCTAAGGCCCCAAAAATTAAGTTAGAAGTAAATGGTCGGGAAGACAGGATTCGAACCTGCGACCCCTTGGTCCCAAACCAAGTGCTCTACCAAGCTGAGCTACTTCCCGTATTTTAAATGGCGCGCCCGAAAGGAGTCGAACCCATAACCTTCTGATCCGTAGTCAGACGCTCTATCCAATTGAGCTACGGGCGCATTATGTTGAAACTAAATTTGTTATTATAAAAAGCAATGGTGCCGAGGACCGGAATCGAACCGGTACGGTAGTCACCTACCGCAGGATTTTAAGTCCTGTGCGTCTGCCAGTTCCGCCACCCCGGCAATCATGGAGCGGAAGACGGGATTCGAACCCGCGACCCCCACCTTGGCAAGGTGGTGTTCTACCACTGAACTACTTCCGCATTATTAATCTAAATGGTGCGGGTGAAGGGAGTCGAACCCCCACGCCTTGCGGCGCCAGATCCTAAGTCTGGTGCGTCTGCCAATTCCGCCACACCCGCATATTCATTTAAATGGTGAGCCATGAAGGACTCGAACCTTCGACCCTCTGATTAAAAGTCAGATGCTCTACCAACTGAGCTAATGGCTCATCCTAAAAAAGTGGTGCCGGCTAGAGGACTTGAACCCCCAACCTACTGATTACAAGTCAGTTGCTCTACCAATTGAGCTAAACCGGCAAATTATGGTGGAGGATGACGGGATCGAACCGCCGACCCTCTGCTTGTAAGGCAGATGCTCTCCCAGCTGAGCTAATCCTCCAAATAACAGCCTGGCAACGTCCTACTCTCACAGGGGCGCGTGCCCCAACTACCATCGGCGCTGAGAAGCTTAACTTCCGTGTTCGGTATGGGAACGGGTGT